>CAVXQL010000001.1:0-75999 GCA_963763995.1 uncultured Verrucomicrobiae bacterium
GGTTCGATCCCCGTACGCGCTGCCAAAAATTCTCTTCCTCTGCCGCTCAATTCGGCGGACCGCCTGCGATCTCATTGTGCTTTGCGAGAGTCCGGCTAGACTCGCACGCAAAATCCTGAACGCGAAACGCTGAAGTATTCGGCGCAAATCGCCCTTCAAGTTTCAACTCATGCGTCGTCTCATCATTTCCTGCTTGATTGCTTTCCTAGTGGTTCCAAAGCTCGCTCCGGCGAGAGAATTCGTAGTCAATCAGCACGATGCGGGCGCCTCCGATGCGAATCCGGGCAGCCGGGGCAAGCCGTTCAAAACGATCTCTGCCGCCGTGTCCAAAGTGAAGGCTGGCGACAAAGTGATCGTGCACGGCGGTGATTACCGCGAAGTGGTCATCGTGACTGCTTCCGGAACCGAAAAAGCGCCAATCATTTTCGAAGCTGCTCCCGGCGAGACGCCGGTCATCAAAGGTTCCGATATTATCACCGGCTGGGAACGCGAAAGCGGGCCAGTTTGGAAAGCCGTGCTGAAGCGTCTTCCGCCGCGCGGAGTTTCTGGCAAGGACCCCGCATATTGGAATACCAACGACGTCCGGCAGGTCTTCGTCCACGACGGAACACTTTTCGACGCGCGACGTTTGTTACGCGTGAAAAAGCGAGACGCCATGAAGGAGGGCACGTTCTTCTGCGATGCCGCAGCCTCCATTCTTTACGTCTGGCTTCCAGATTCGGCGTCCCCCGTCGAACATCCACCGGAAGCCTCGGTGCGTGGAGCGTGGCTCAATGTTTTTGGCAGCCATATCGTCGTGCGAGGAATCCAGATGCGTCACGCCAGCACGACCGCCCTGGCCAATTGGCCTGCCTGCAATCTCTACGGAGATGGCATCACAATAGAAAATTGCGTGATCAGCTGGGGCGATTTCGTCGGCATCAGCATGAGCGGGAACGGCAACCGGTTGCGGAACTGTCTAATTGCTTGCAACGGAGACTCCGGCGTCGCCGGGACCGGCGAACGACATACCATCGAAGGTTGTCGCGTCGTCTATAATGACGTCGACCGCTACACCCCCGAATGGCATGCCGGCGGGGCGAAACTAATTCCAAACTTTCGCCACGGCTTGATCCGCCATAACGAATTCGCGCATAACTTCGGGCCTGGACTTTGGCTCGACAGCGGCTGCGACGAGAATGTCATCGACGGAAATCTGGCGCATGACAACGAAGGAGCTGGCATCATGGTCGAGATCTCACGAGGCAATCTGGTGCTGAACAATATTTGTTACGCGAATCGCAATAACCTTTCCGGTCCTTATCGCGACGAGACAGGGGTCGCAAAGGAAATACTTTTGAGCGAACCGCGCGTCGCGCCCTCGCGCTTCTTGAAGATCTACCACGCGGGTGACGGTCGCGGCATTTACATATCTTCCTCTCCGGGAACACGCGTCTTGCACAACACTATTTACCTGAATGAGGGCGAAGGCATTTGCGTGGAGGGCCCCCCGCGCGTGGACGGAGCTATCACATGGGCGACACGCGACGAAACGGTCGCTAACAACATTATCGTTTTTAACAAAGGTTCCCAGCTCACTATTCATCCGGCGGAAAACTCGCAGAAGACTGTCGTGTCCGATCACAACCTCCTTTTTGCGCTCGGCGCCATATTGACCAAGGACGGTTGGGAAGGCTCCCCTGCTCTGTCCCTCCCTGACTGGCAGAAGATCAGCGGCCAGGATGCGCATTCCGTCGATGCTGATCCACGATTTGCGCTCGCCGCTATGGAAGATTTCCGCGTCTTTCCGAACAGCGCAGCGCTTGCCGTCGGTAAACCATTTCCAGACGCCGATCACGATTTTTTTGGGCACGCGCGCGGGAAAGAGAAGACCACCATCGGCGCCTGCGAAGAACCAGCGGAGAACTACCCACAACCGGCGTGGCAATCGCTTTCTGAGGCGATTCGTTCCGCCCATCGATGAGCTTAAAGAAACAAACTCTCTGGAGCATCGTCCCGCTGCTCGTGATCACCGCGATCAACATTGTTTCGGTGCCACTGTTCTATCGGTTTCTAGGTCCAGTGTTGTATGCACTCTGGTTTTACGTCCTCACTTTCACTGGCGCGTTCGGCTTCATGGATCTTGGGTTGGGGGTCGCGGTTGGACGATATATTGGTGTGGCGCTTGGCGAAAAATGACCAGCAGGCGGTCCGCGAATATTGGGGCACGGGCAATGCCATTGCTATCCCGCTACTGGCCGTGATGGGACTAATCTTCGCTGTCATCGGAGTGTTGTTCGGCCCGAAGTGGTTCAACGTCGATCCATCGCTCGTTCGTCTGCTGCGTTGGTCGTTTGTTGCCGGTGGTGTGGGATTATTTCTATCCTATTATGCTCAGTTTTGGCTGATTCTTTCTCAAGCCCACCTCGACTTTAAGTTCATTTCCATTCTCCGAACAGTCATGAATGTATTGCAGGTAGTGCCGGCGATTGGATTGGCCTGGGCAACGCGAAATCCGCTCGTATTGATTGCGTGGGGCGTCGCGGTCGGAGCGCTGCAGCTGTCGATCTTCATCTGGCATGCGAAAAAATCCTATTCTCTTACCTTCAATTTTGCTCACGCAGGCCGCCATCGCGCCTGGGAAATGGCGGCCTATACAACCAAGACTTTCGCTAATCTAATCGTAGGCGCGGTCGCCAGCACAGCAGATCGCTTGGTCTTGGGAAAACTTGCACCGCCGGCAACGTTTACAAGCTATTCGATCTCTTCCAACGCCGGCGCCAGGATTCTCGGATTAGGGGGCGCTGTCATGGGTCCGGTCTTTCACAACACAAGCCGGGCTGTTGGCGGCGGGAGTCGCGCTGCAATCGCCCGGGTCTACAACGAAATCTTCGATTTCACGTTTCCCTGGTACGCTCTGGCTTCGATATGGGTTATCATTTGGCATCCGGTTCTGCTGCGCCTTTGGCTCGGAACCGAGCTCGGCGCACATGTGGCGCCGATTCTCGCGCCTTTGGTCGTTGGCTGCTGTCTAATGGCGATCAGCAACGTGTCGGGCGCTCAACTCGGCCCACTCGACCGCGTCGGGACGGAGTTAATCTTCAACGTGATCGCTGGCATTCTCCTGGTTGCGGGAGTCTGTTTGGGCTGGCGATGGCACGGTGTCGTCGGAGTAGCTTGGGCTTTTCTTTTCAGTCGAATCGTCTTTGTAATTCAAGACCTATATGTGATTCGCCTCGTAGATGCGGGCGGATGGCTGGCAGCAAGAACCTGGAAGCATCTTTTGTTTCAAATCGGAGTGGGCTGCGCCTTTTTCTCAACGGCGTTTCTTGGTCCTCGCACTTCCCTCTGGCAACTTATTCCAGCCTCTTTACATGGCGGCGTGCTTTCCGCCTGGATATTACGCCATCCAATACAAACCGCTTTTCGTAGGATACGCGCAGAAGTCCCCCTCAAAAGTATCTAGGCGAGTGGCGCCTTCGGAGAGTCCGGTCATCATGAGCATTAGGACTAACGAATTCGCTGATCTGACATCGGCGGAGATATGTTCGCTTCGATTGAGGCGCGTGAAAGTATTCTAATCCCAACGATTCCTATTATGAGATCATTAACCTCTTCTCGCGGAACCGCCGCGGAGTTTTGTGCGAGCCAAGCGGATTCATCGCAATCCGCATTTTGCGAGCCTAAAGACCTCGCTTGGTGGCTTGAATGCCGTCGTGCTACTATTGAAACAACATCGCGAGCTCTTCGCGACATAGACCCGCTCCTTCTCCGCAATAATCGCTATGTCCTTGCACGCAAACCGGTCAACTGATCGCGCCATTTTTCTGAGACACCGCATGTGACGATCATCGTCTTTCTGAATCAGCTTGGCATCGGCGGGACCGAGAAAGCGGCTTGTCGATGGGCGCGCGGACTGTCGGAACTTGGACACGACATTCACGTGCTAACCCTGTGCGATGGGCCCCGTCGCATCGAGCTAGAGGCCTCCAATATCGAGGTGCGAATTTCCGTGGCCGAGCCGAAGTCGATCAGACAACAACTCACGGATCTCAAACCGGAAGTGATTCATGCTCATGTTCCAGGGCATCCGCATCAAGGCGACATTCTGGGAGAAGCGGTTGCTGGAATTCCGAAGATTCCAGTTGTGCAAACGAATGTCTTTGGTCAGTTCAAGAACCCGCGCGAAAATTTGTGGACAGATTTCCGTCTTTTCATTTCCTGGACAAGTTGTGTCCAAGCTGCGCGCCGTTCCTTTCGACGGCTCGACGAAGATTTTTTCCGTCGGTCGAGCGTTACCATTTATCCGCTCGATCCGGATGATGGGCCAAGCCAGTCGGACACCGAACGCTTTCGGGATAAGCTTGGATTAACAAGAGAGAATATTCTGTTTGGCCGGTTGTCGCGGCCGGACCCGAACAAATGGACCAACCTACCGATTCAAGCCTTCCGCATCGCGGCCAGGCGGGATTCGCGAATTAGGCTTTTGCTGCGCGAGCCGCCACCTGATGTGGCCCAAGCTTTGGCGGGCGCACCCGATCGTGATCGCTTTGTTGTTCTGCCCGCCACAACCGACGCTGCCGAGTTGGCGCTAACCATGGCAAGCCTCGATGTAGTCCTACACACATCAATCATGGGTGAGAGCTTTGGATACGGCATCGCCGAGCCGATGAATTTCGGCAAGCCGGTGATCGTGAACTCTACGCCGTGGCTTGATCAGGCGCAGATCGAATTGGTCAGGCATGGGGAGTGCGGATTCGTCGCCAGCACGCCGCAAACAATCGGTACGGCTATCCTGAAATTAGCGGACAATGTCGATCTTCGTACGAGATTGGGACAGAATGCCAAAATGCAGATTCGCGCGATCGCCAATCCGACACAGTCAATTCACCGCCTAGAAGAGACCTTAAAGGCGACCGCGTCGGGCGAGAATAACCCGAACGCCGATGACGATGTCGCGCGCGCACAGGCTGCTGCGAATTATCTCGATAAGGAACAATTCGGGCACTCATTGCGCGAACAAGTTGCGCTCCGGCCATTCTATTATCGAGCGCGTTTTCATGAATGGCGAAAAACGATTCTTTCACGCTTCGGCAAAACCGACGCAATCCGGAAATAACCCTCTCTTTCGCAGCATTGACATGAAAATCGACTACATAAGAAAGACGTTCTGGGACGCCGTGCGCCCCTTCCACCGGCCGCTGACCAAAGCCGTTCGGCGAAGACTGGGCCGAAACTATTTTGAACACCCAGAAATGGAGTTGCCGCCCGCCTATGAGGCAATCCAGCTCGAAGTCGAGCGTCGATTACACTGCTATTTGCATGTGTCTCCCGATGCAATCAAACAAGTTCTGATTATTGGTGCAAATAACGGAGAGGAGATTTGGCGAATTCGCCACACTTATCCCTACAGTCGCTTCCTGTGCTTCGAGCCGTCGCCAAAGTGGTTCAAGAAGTTGACGGAGAATTTCGGAGAAGCCGATTATGTTGAAAGCCGAGAACTGGCTCTTAGCGAATCCGTCGGCATTGCAATTTTTCATGAGTTGCCGCTGGCTGGAAATGGTTCCCTCCTGTCGCCCGATGTGACTCGCTGGTCCGAATCGAACAAATGCGACGAAAAGGAAGTTACATCTTTTCGCGTTCATGTGAGCACCCTCGATAAAGAAGCGGAAAAACTGGATAAGATCGATCTTCTCTGGATTGATGTCCAAGGCAACGAAGGGAACGTCTTAAAGGGGGGAACCGAGACGCTACGGCGCGTTGCAGCAATTTTCCTAGAAGTCGCATTAGTGGATTCCCCGGACCCGGGGCACCACCCTCTTCCCGGAGATCAGCGCGACGCTGCATGATTTTGGATTTCTGTGCGTCGGACTTGGAACGGATGGCTGGAATTACAGTGGCAACGCGCTTTGGATCCGAGGGCCTCAAAGTAGCCCGCCGATCCCCTAGCGCAGATGACGCCAGAGCGCCTACTCCGCCTCCCTGGATACCCTTACAAGTTCCGGCTCTCTCTCTCGTCGTCTGCTTCTTACGACGGACTCGATTTGTTCCTGAAGAAATCGAGGTCCGCTTTGACGATCTTATCGTGTTGCATGACGGGGAAGAGCAGAGATATCTGAGTTCCCAATGACCACTCAGTTCTATGCTCAGGATGGAGAAGACGTCATTCTGGCAACCCTTTTTGCGGGACAAGAAAACGGCACATGCCTCGAGGTTGGGGCCTTGGATGGAGTCCGGGACAGCGTCACTCTTCATTTTGAAGAAAAGGGTTGGTCGTGCATTCTTATCGAAGCCAATCCCGAACTCGCAGCAAAAGCCAAAACGCTCCGACGCGCGCGTATCTTTTCGTGTGCGGCGGGGAAAATGTCGGGAACGACTGATCTCGTGCTCGCGAGAGGCGCAGACTATCTCTCGACCACGAATCCGACCGCTCAGCACATCCGCAGAATTTTGCAGGATGGCGCAGAGATCGAGAAAATAAGGGTGCCCATGATGCGCGTGGACGACGCGCTCGAGGAAGCGGGAGTTTCGCGTTTGGACTTCGCCAGCATTGATGTAGAAGGAGCGGAATTAGATGTTCTTAAAGGCTTCGACTTAGATCGGTGGCGACCAAAGGTCTTGGTGATCGAGGATAATGATCCGGCAGTTCGTCCCTGACCTCCGTTCGCAAGGTTATCGTTGTTTTCTTCACGCGGGATGGAACAACTGGTACGCGAGGAGAGGCGATAAAAGCCTTTTGACGCCGGCTCGCATGATAACTGAGGACAAGCGGCTAGCCAGGCACCGTTTATACGCAGCGACAATTGGATTTCTTCCATTGTCGCTCCAAGCCAAGCTTGTGGAATGGAAGCGTAAATGGCTCGGGAATATCTAGGATTCTCATGGGCCTTCGACGGCACAATTCGACCGAAGAAAAAAGGAAACACCGAGGTATGGTTCGCTAATGCCAATGGTATCTCTTGTCGTTTGTGTCTACCAGCAAGGCTTTCTCTTGCAGCGTCTGCTGCAGGAGTCGGAGGGTTGTTATGATGATCTCGTAGTCGTCCATGACGGACCAGATATTTCCGATGTCGCCCACGTCGCCCGGTGTTTTAAGGGGCGCTTCTTCGAAGGTGATCGCGTCGGATCTTTGGAAGGTCAGAGCCCATTTGCTTGGAGACAAGCAAATCATGACTGGATTCTTCGACTCGACGCCGATGAATTTCCAAGCGACGAATTGCGAGTGTGGTTGCGCAAATTCTGCGCGGCGCCTGAACCGGCGGCAGAGATTTCCGGCTACACGTGCATCTGGCCATTGTGGGATGGCCGACGCGCGATCACAAACAAATGGCCTGCGGGACGAATTTTTCTATTTAACAAGAATCGCGTCCGGTTCTTCGGTATGATCGAGCAGACGCCCATTCCAGACGGCAACTACGAAGCGCTCGATTTCTCTGCATCATCAACCGCCGCGCAGGTCCCACGGGTTTCGCAACGTCTTGTTTCGCAGGCAAGCCTATCATTGGCGCCGCGCCATTGCCCAATCCCTAATGAATGCGCCCACTGACTTGCCTTGCTGGAGGTGGGATTCGCCTGCCTGGCCAAGCCGTTGGGAAGAAATTCGAACGCGACCTGTGCGAACGTTCTTTTCGCGGCTCCTCGTTGAGATGCTGCGCACACTTCGAAATCAATGGAGAATTGAAGGGCGAATTTTTCCATCTGCGGCAATCAACGGCTCGGTTCATCACGCGCTGATTTGTCTCGAATACTGGGGAATGCGCCGTTTGCAGAAGAACGCGCAAACGGAAAAGCAAACCGCGAGCAGGTCCGAATGATGGAGAGTTTCCCCGTTTGCTCGTTGCCACGGAATTTCCACCGAACGCTCCAGGTGGAGGCCCTGCTATTATTCGGCAAATGTTGAGAGAATGGCCAGTTGATAAAATTGATTGGTGGAGTTGTCTTCCCGAAATGGAAAACAGGCCTAAGTGGCCTGTCAGAAGGCATGTCACTGCAACGATTCCGCACAAGCTATACCCGCATAGAAAAGCGACCCATTTAAAGGCCTGGCTTCTCAATCGGCTATGGTCGCGTTGGCAGCAACGCACCTCCGCGCGACAATTGGGCAACTGCGACCCAATGTGATTTGGGCGATACCGCATCAATGGTCAATCTTGCCGCTCGCGGCCGCGCTTCCATCGACAGGAATACCTTATCACGTCTCGATCCACGATTTTCCTGACGCGCATCATCCGGAGAAAAAAGTGGGCAGAGAGATTGCACTGCGCTTTGTTACGCGAACCCACGATCTTTATCGGCGGGCAAAGACAAGGGACGTCATCTGGCATCAAATGGGATGATCTCCACGGAAAAACAGGGCGACCCGCCGAGCAGATTTTACACGCGGGTCTAGAACACAAGCAATTCGAGCGTCTGCAGAACAGAACACCCACCGCGCGAGAGAAGATCAAGATTGTGTATGCGCACCATAATAGCCGAACAAACCTTTGCCTGCTTCATTGCAAGCCTTGACCGAGTGCGCGATCGCCTGGTCAAACCCATCGAGCTGCATTTTTTCGGCACATTTTCGCACTGCTCGAGACCATGGTTCGATAATTCCCTGGATGTTGAGCATGGCGAAGTTAGTTCGGAAGAACTGGAAGCTGCTCTTGAAGACTTCGATTGGGGATTCGCGCCGATGGAATTGACGGATGAAAACGCTCGCTACAATCGCTTCAGCCTTCCGACCAAGACGGTCAGTTATTTTGCTGCTGGCTTGGGCTTGATCAGCATCGGGACACAAAGATTCCACGATCGCGGGACTGGCTCGCAAATATTCGTTGGGAATCGCGATCAAAGAGGCCAACTTGAGCGAAATTGACCTCTTGCTGTTTGCGGGCCTATCTGAAAACGACGTTTGGGCACGGCACCGAACTGAAATCTTGAAATGTGCCCATGCAGAGTTTGACGCAACGGTAATGCGCGAAGAATTTACCGCCGATTGAGAGAACAGTGTCACCAGGTCCGTTCCTGATCTCATGCGAATACGCGATCCTGACGACGGACAACCGCGAGCACCATCGAAGATACGAGCTGCCGAACCCATATTTTGGGCCGGCGATTGAGGCCGTTCTCCAAGGGCTCGCCGAGATCTCTGAATTCGAGATCCACGTGATTGCGTGCACCAGCGGTCAATGCATGCTCCGGAAAAGCTGTCTGACAATATCTGGTTTCATCTCCTCGATGTCCCGAAAATCGGGTGGATGCGCACAGGATATCAGGGTTGCATTCGCGCCGTTCGACGTAAAGTCCGCACGTTGCAACCGGACATTGTTCACGGCCAGGGCACGGAACGCGACTGCGGAATTACGCGGACTTTTCCGGGTTCCCTAACGTAGTAACAATTCATGGGAACATGTGCTCCATCGCAAAAATCAATCGCGCACCGGCCCTCTCGTTCGAATGGTGTGCTGCGCGACTTGAGGATCTTACTCTGCCGCGGACATGGGGTGTGCTTTGCAATTCCGCTTTTACGCAGTCAGTCGTGCAGCCGCGCGCTCGTAGGACCTGGCGCGTGCCAAATGCTTTGCGCCGGGAGTTCTTCGACCACGTGTCTCCGAGCACCGTCACATCTTCGAAGCCGAAGATCCTAAACATCGGAGTGATCGCGAAGCATAAACGTCAAATTGAGCTCCCTGGAACTGGCAGAACGATTGCACCGCGATGGGCACGGATTTGAGCTCCAGTTCATCGGCGAAGCTAACCCAAAGAACGGATACGCGGCGACCTTCCTTCGACGATACGAGGTCGCTGAGCGTAGCGGTTTTGCCCGCTACCTCGGAACGAAGTCCCTTCCGGAGTTGATCGCCTCTCTGGACACTGCCTCGGCTGCTGTTCACATACCTTGAGCGGAAGCATTGGGCCTGGTCGTTGGCGAAGCGCTTGCGCGCAACCTGAAATTCTTCGGCACCAAGGTCGGTGGCATATCCGATGTGGCCGGTGGAGTCGAAGGTGCCGAATTGCTTCTGTTGGACGATCAGGAAGCGCTGTCTGCCGCGATTGCAAAATGGCTGAGCGCAGGTTGCCCAAGACCCGAATCCGCTGCGCGCGAAATGCGGCGGCGTTACCATCCTGAGGTCATTGCAAAACGCCATGCGGAGATTTACGCAGAGGTCCTGGGGACCTCCAAACCGCGATGATCCGATAAGCGTTCTACGACATGCCACCGGCAGAAATCGCAGGTCAATTGAACGCGGAAGAGAGGCGAATTCTTGTCGCCGCCGTTTGCGATGCTCCGATCCCTCCGAAAATTGTGCTAGAAGTCGGCACCTGGCTCGGAGGCGGCAGCACGCTGCATTTGCTCAGGGCGCTCGAGCAAAACGGAGAAGGATACCTGTGGGGAATCGAGGCCGACCGGACGATCTACGACCAGATGTTAAAGAATACTCGTTCGGCCGCACCCGAAGCGATGCACAGGTTCACCCCGCTTTTTGGCCTTTCGCAAGAGGTCATTCCCCGCTGGCTCCATGACCTCCGGCCCGACGCGAAGGTGGACCTGGCATTTCTCAACGGAGGAGATAATCCGATGGAGCGGATCACCGAATTCAAGCTTCTGGATGATCGCATTCCGGTGGGTGGCCAGCTCTTGTCACACGACGCCAAACTACGAAAAGGAAAATGGCTGGTTCCATACCTCACTGCTCTGGATCATTGGTCATCGCAGTTGCACGACGTGAGCGTGGAGGGCTTGTTCAGCTCTTGCAAAATCGCCATGGCGCCGTCCGAAGAAAGCCAACGAGCCGCAGCACAAGTGTTAAAAAGCCTCCGACGAGAACCGGTCGAAATGCTTGGACGATGGTTGCCGACACCTCTTTGCGCGCTGATTCTGGGCTTGCTCCCAACCAATATTAGGAATCGTATTTCGCAGGGCCGCTAGTCAGCCATTGCCTCGTCTTCGGCTCCTTTTCCACCAGGCGCGCAAACTCCTGACGGTCCGTCGCAGCGGGCGCTGCCCAGCTTCGAAAGCGGCAAAATAGTAGTCTTGGGCCAGCGCTTCCAAATCGGCCGCACGGGGCAGGCCAGTGACGCGACGCGACCCTGCACGCAGCCAGGGAAGGCGGCGGGATGCGAAACGCGAGGGGATAATGATTTTTCACGAAATGCCCAAACATCTCGTATTCGCTAAAGAGATTCGGTCCTCGTGCCTTCAAGATTCCGCACGATCTTCCACGCCCACGATTCGGCCCTGGGAAGTTGGATTCAATTCGGCCCAGCATTTCACGCAAGATCGATTTCTGCACAATCATGTGCTGCGAAATGAAAGAAAATTCCCGCATCGGTTCCTCCTCCTTCAAGAGCTTTCGAGTAAGTTTCTAAATAGGGCACATGCTCTTCCTCCGCGATGGTGAACAGCATGCGTCCGTCGTGTTTGAAAAATTCTAGCGGGCGCAGTCGGAACAGTGTCCAGGCGTCCCAAATGAGATAATAATCATTTTCTTGCTGCCGATGGCAGAAGGAAAATTTCAGAAGCTGCTGAAAGTACCAACCCGCTCCCTTTGGAAAGCCGGGCAATTTCATCTTTTTCAAGGCCTCGAGCGTCATGTCCGGAATCGCTTTGTCTTCATCAATGAGATTGATCCCTGGCCCGAGGACGCGCCGGAAGCGCGCGGAACCGACCGGGCAGTAAAGACGTGGAAAGTCCTGGAACAATGAGTCGGCGCAGAGAATCGAGCGCGATCTGAAGGACCCCAAGATCCACCGCCCGACAAGCGCTCACCACATCGAGAGGAAGCTCGCGAAGATCATGGCCCATTGCGTTGAAACTCTATCGTTCGTCTCCTGTCGCCACAAGCGTTCACCGCCCGGGCAGGCACAAAGCGGTCTTCCAAGAACCATCTTGTCCCCCGCCTATTCCTCGCTAAAGATGCCTGCGCGATGAACAGTTTCTCGATCGAAACAATAAAGCCCATCCTGATCGCAGCTTTCGGACTCCTTCTCGCCGTCCTGGTCGGCTCGCTCATTGGATCCTCCGATTACAAAATGCTGATCCTGGCCGCCGTGGTGGTATTCGCAATCGCGTTCTGGTTTGCCTCGGGCCGATGGTTTTGGATTATCACCATCGCCTCGTCCTATCTCGGAGGCACATTCCCCATTCTCGGCGGATCGTTTACGCCTTTTCAAATTCTGATGGGCGTCGGTATCGCCAAATTTTTTGTCGAGGAAGTCATTATGCGGAGAGCTTCCTTTGCCAAGGTCGGCCGTTTGCAACTGCTTCTCATTGCGGGTTTCATGACAATCCTGACGTTGCACGGAATTCACGATCGCTTCGGCATGCGCTTCCTCGGTTCCTCCGTTTGGGGTGGCCGCAATTACGTCAACGTTTACGTCGGTCTGGTCGCCTTTTTCGTCATCCAAAGCGTCACGGTAAAATCGACGCTTTGGAACAAGCTTCCCTTTGTGATCCTTGCTGTGACCAGCTTCGATCTCTTGGTCGCGATCGTGACCACAGTATTTCCGTCTTCCATCTACAAGATTTATCCGTTTTACTCGGCCGTCAGCACCGCCGGCGTAGTCGAACTCCTGACTGGCCAGGAAGATGTTACTGGCCGCGTCGGTTCCTTTGGCAATTTTGGATATATCCTTGTCGCCATTGTCCTCGCGGCGACTTCCGTCCGTCGTCTCATCAGCTTGCAACATTTGTCCCGCCTTACCCTGGTAGCGATTGGAACGCTCGCCGTTCTCTATTCCGGATTTCGATCCGCAGTCGCGAACCTGTTTTTCACTTTCATGGCGGCAGTCCTTCGCGACCTTCGCTGGGGGGTTCTCGCGGTTCTGCCGATCATCGCGGCGCTCTTGTTCGGGCTCTCCTTTATTAATTCTGATGTCGTTCGGCTGCCGAGACAAATGCAGCGTGCGCTCAGTTTCGTGCCCGGAAAGTGGGACAGCGACATGGCTCGTGACGCCTCTGCCTCCAACGATTTCCGTCAGCGGGTCTGGAGGCTGTGGTGGCATGAATACTTTCCGAAACGGCCGCTCGTCGGACGCGGTTTCGGCTTCAGTAGCGAATGGACCAAGACTTCCGTTTATAACCCGATGGCGACCGATTATCAGCAAACGATCGAGGTTGGAAACATCCACAATGGTCTGTTCGCCAGTCTCGATGCCGTTGGAATTATCGGCACGCTTTTCTTCATTGCCTGGAACGTGCAGCTTCTCTCTCGAACCTTTCGGGTTTCCTTCGACAAGGCGAATCCCGCGGGATTCGCGCTCCGTTTCCTCGCTTTGCAGCTGGCCGTCAACCTCCTCTGCTATTGGTTCGGCGCAGCCACGCTCGGCTCATTCCTACCGCAACAGTTTGCTTTGGCAGGTGTCTTCTTGAAACTGTACCGCGAGGCGCAACCCAAGCCGGTTACCTGCCCCTCTCCCGCAGTCGATCCGGCAGAAGCAGGTCCTGGAAATGGCGCGCGGTTGAAATCCGCGTGATTCGGTAATGCAAAAAATCGGCTCCGGCCGTTGCTTCTGGGACAATGATTTCGGTCGTTACGCCCAGTTTAATCAGAGCGCCTGGCTCCGATGAGCGTCGTGGCGTCGGTCGCGGATAACAGGAAATGGGAACACATCGTTCGAAGGATTCAACCGATGGCACACGCGACTGGCTTCCGAAGGAAAAGCAGGTACGTGCGTTTTCGAAAAGGACGCGGGCATTATCACGCGATGAACAAAGGGATCGACGGGCATCTGGCGAAATTGTGGTCATTTGAATTGCGACGAGCTATTTCCGGGTGCACTCGCTCAGGTGGCCGTTTTTGGGCGCATCCGAAAGTGGATGTTCTTTTTGGCGACGTTGTTTAGATCGACGGTGAGGGCAAGGCGATTTTTCGACGGGAAGAAGCCCTGTATGATTACGACGTCCTGCGCTTCGGCAACGTCTGCTACATTGTTCATCCGACGCTTTTCGTGAAGAAGAGTGTCCATGAGCGCATCGGCCTTTACCGTTACGAGAAATTTCTCAATTATTGCGATGAGGATTTCATTTTGCGTCTCGGACAAAACAATTGGCGGGTCGGGCATGTTCCACACTTGTTGGTAAACTACCGTCTGCACGAGCATGGACAATCTGCCGAGTGCGAGTGGCGCGCAATACGCAGCGCGAAAATCTGGCAACCGCAAGGAACACGGTCTTCCCGGCGGCATCGCCGGCAAACTCTTCGAGCTATTCGCGCGAGTTAAGCGCCAGGTTCAAAAGTTATTCTATCGCGGCAGGCTCGATCTCATTCCGGGAGGATGGTTTCTCAAAAAACACATGCGCACGACAACAACCTTCTCGTCGAATATTGGGGTCGATAAGTTATGAACTTACGTCGCGGCAATTAGAGCTGCCACGTCTGAAAGATTTTGGTCGCAGGTGAAAATTTCAGGTTCGCGTACTGCGGCCAGGGACAACAGATTACCGCAAGATCGATATCGTCCCGTTTCTAGATTCCGTCGATGATCGTCCAGATACCTCGAATTCGTGCAGCGCCGGGTTGTTCGACGCGTTCGCCGCGAAATCGTGAACGAGCACCCGGTAACCATGCTCGTTTCAAATTCTGGGCGAGATGAAGCCCGGCCGATTCCTCGGTGATGTAAGTGTCGGGCTTATAGGAAACACCGAGGACCAGCACCGTGCCGCCGGCCGGAACTAGCTTTCTCACTTTCTCAAGCAAATTTGATTTCGTTAGCTCGTTTGTCTTATCCGATGCTTCGGCCAGGGGCGCCTGCATCCCGACCTGACGCGCCGCGTATGCCAGCAATCGATTGTCGCGCGGAAAACAGGGACCGCCAAAACTCAGGCCGGCACGCAGATATTTCTTCCCGATGCGGGTGTCGGTCCCGATCGCGTCAAGAATCGTGTTGATGTCGGCCTTGGGAAATTGTTCGGCGATCATCCGCAGCTGATTGGTGAAGCTGATCTTCATCGTGATGTAGCTGTTCACGGAAATCTTGGTCAGCTCCGCGCTGATGATCGACATCCGCGCGATCCGGCATTTGTTGCGAGTGTACTTTCGATAAAGCTGCTTCCAGCGCGTCGCCGGCTTCCGGATCGCTCTCGCCGATCAGCACCAAATCCGGTTCGAGCAATCCGTTGACGACATTGCCCAGCGCGATGAACTCCGGATTGTAACAAACGCTGAAAATCGGCGCCGCATTTCCACCCGGTTTCTTTTTCCAACATCGGGATCAGGACACCATCCACCGCGCCCGGTGTGGTGGTCGAACTGCACACGAAAATGTGCCCTGTTTTTCCGGCTTCGCGCACCGCTTGCGCGACAGGCTGCATCGCCTTGAGCAGATATTCATTGGAAAAACTGCCGTCCGGCAGACTGGGCGACGGCGGAATGAAAAACGAAGCGTCGGTCGCGCACCGCTCCGCAGGATCGTCGGTCGCGCGCAAGCCGGTCCTCGGCCTTCGGCGATGGTTTCGGCCAGCAACGGTTCGTCCACCGGCGGTACGCCCGCGTTCACTTTCTGAATCTTTTCGGGATCGATATCGACTCCCGACAACCGGAAAGCCGCGGGCGGCAAAGGTCGCGGCCATGCAAGCGCCGAGTTTGCCCAGGCCGCAGACGGAAATGGACTCAATCGATTTCATACGGAGCCTTGACCCTTGCTAGGGATTCCACCTGACGTCAAGCCGCCCGCTTAAAGGAGTGTGCTGTAAGCCTCCAGCGTTCGGCGCACACAATTCTCCCAGGTGTAGCGAAGTTGTAACACCCTCCCTTCTTTTCAACCGCCGCGCGATCCAAATTCAGGACTTGTGTCAACGCCGTTTGGAATGAATCGAAGTCTCGATCGAATCCGCCAACCGGATCGCTGTCGAGAATTTCCTCGACGGCTGTTCCCTTCACGTACGCGACCGGCGTTCCCAGGAGATAGGCTTCGACGGCCGGGATACCGAATCCTTCGATCCATGAAGGGAGCAACAAAGCCCTCGCACCCGCAATCATCTCTTCCAACTGCGGCCTCGGCAAAGCAGGCGTGAGCCTGACATTCGTCATTGTTGAAAACAATGCCATTGCGCGGCCGTCCAGATCACCCACCAATTTCAACATGGGCAGGTCGTTCGCCGTCTTGCCGAGCAAAGACCATTGTTCCAGCAGCCACATCGTTGCCTTATGTGGAAGTCTCGAAGCCAAATGAACCACATAATCTTCTTTCACGGCGGGAGGCGCCTCTTCCGGTCGAGAAACGCGCACCCCCAGGGAAGCAACAGTGATTGGAGGACATTTCAGGCGATGCCTGGCGCAGAACTCAATGATTTCCCGCTTTGAAAACTCCGAGATCGTGAGGATCAAATCCAAATTCTGGATGGAATACTTCAGCATCCCAAGCCAGTAGGCCCACGCTAGTCGCGAACGCGACTCCGGATGATGATCGGCGTCGAACTGCAGCATCACGTCAGCGACAGTTCCCACTCTTTTTCCCTTCACTTGAAACCCCACCGGCAGGAATCCTTTCGGGTAGTGCCAAATGTCGGCGACGTTCCGTTGAGCGAGGAGCGGATGAGAGTGGTCAGCAAGAAGTCGCCAGGGCAGGCGGTCGCTCGGAAATGGCCAGTTCAACTGCTCGATTCCATCAGGGATCGCGAAAGAAGACTTGGATACCAGGGCTTTCAATCTCACTGCCTTCGTGTCGCGAAGATGCGAGAGTAACTCGTGTGTGTAATGAGTAATCCCCCTGCTTCGGTCGCGGTGCCGATTCTGATCGGCGCAATAGAAGCAGACAGTGCAGGGCAACTTACTCATGAATTTCGAAAAACTAACCGTAGCCACCACCGTGCTCTTTGAAAGGAGAGGCTTTCCCCTTGTGAATTCATTTCTTAATATGAACGACGTCTCAAATCTATTAACCGTGACAGAATCAGCAGCGGCGCGGGCGTAGTCGCAATGAGACTTCTGGTTACAGGCGGTTCGGGATTTATCGGCACAAATGTCATCGATTCATTCTCTCGCGAGGGACATGCCATTTTCAACTACTCGCTTCATCCACCGCTCAATCCTGAGCAGACCTCGTATTGGCGAACGGGTGATATTCTCGACGCCAAAGCAACGGCGGCGGTGTTTCAGGAATTTCAACCAAATTGCGTTCTCCACCTCGCTGCCCGCGCCGAATGCGACGAGAACACGACCGTAGAGAGTGGCTATCGTGCGAACACCGAGGGAACAAAAAATGTCCTTGAGGCGATTCGCGCAACACCATCGGTTGACCGAACGATCATCACATCGACGCAGTTCGTTTGTGGTCCGGGACGATTACCCACCAGCGATACGGATTATTTCCCCGAGACCGTTTATGGCCAAAGCAAAGTCATCACGGAACAATTAACACGCGCGGCCAATCTCCCCTCCTGCTGGACCATCATTCGGCCAACCAATGTTTGGGGTCCCTGGCACATGCGTTATCGCCGCGAATTCTGGCGGGTCCTGGAGCGCGGTCTCTACGTCCATCCCGGTCGCCAACCGGTCATTCGTACCTACGCCTACGTGAAGAATGTCGCGAGCCAAATCCAGAAAATCTTCGAAGCGTCGCGCGATCAAGTCAACCGCAAGACCCTCTACGTCGGCGATCGGCCAATCAATCTCTTCGATTGGGCAAACGGTTTTTCCCGTGCGCTTACAGGACACGAAGTGCGCGTTATCCCTCGTCCGCTGATGCGCGCTCTCGCGTTGGCTGGAGACATCCCGACCCGGATGACCGGAAAGCCGTTTCTGATCAACAGCTCTCGATATCGGAGCATGATCACAAACTATGAAACTCCGATGGAACCAACTTTTGAACTCCTCGGTGAAAATCCTTACACGCTCGAAGATGGGATAGACGAAACCGTAAAATGGTTGCGCACTTGCCGAGACTTTCGCCATCTCGGCGGGGGTTTTTGACGCTACATCACCTTGAAATTCGACCGCTCAGTTTGGATCTTTCTCCTCATCGGCGTTGCCTTGCGTTGCGTTGCCCTGAACCAGCCGCTGGTTGACGCGCATTTGATCCGCCAATGTCAGACCGCCGCGGCCACCAGAAGCCTGATTGAGGAATCCGGCTTTCATCTCAGTTCGAGGATCCCGTGGTTGGGTGACGTTGACGCTCACTACATCCTCGAGCTGCCCATTTATAACTACCTGGTTATGGGCGTGTGGTGGGTCATCGGCAATCTCGACGTCAGCGGCAAGGTGACGAGCATCCTCCTATGGGCTGCGTCATTTATTTGTTTGCAATTCATCTGGCAGACGCGATCCTCAATGCGCAACAAACGTTCTGGGCAAACCTGCTCTTCGTCGTCGCACCGCTCAGCGTGTTTTACGGTCAGGCATTCATGCCTGAAATGCTGGTGCAAGCGCTGGCCTTCGCGTTTGTCCTGCTAATTCTTCGATATGACGAGAATCCGACTCTCCTGAGATGGAGCCTGTGCGCGGGTGTGGGGCTCGTCGGGTTGCTGGTCAAACTCCCAGAAATCGCCCACCTATATCTCATTTTGGCCTTCCTCATCATTCGGCACGAAGGCTGGAGAGCGCTCTTCCGTCTTCGCTATCTACTCGCAGCGGGAGCGACGCTCTTGGCGCTCAAAGTGTGGAGTGGCTATGTGGATTCGGTCAACGCGGCGTACCTGCCGGAATGGACTTCGAAGAAGAATCTAGGACTCTTCATCGGCACTTGGGAAGGGCGGTTTCACCTTAAGCCATGGGTCATGGCATTCTTGTACGTGAGCGCGTTTATCGTTCCTGGCCTGGCAATGCTGGCGACCGCTTGCGGATTTTGGGTCTTGCGATGGAGGAAGACACAGAAGATTCTCTGCCTTTGGTTGCTTTCGCTGCTTTTCTTTTATCTTCTTTGGTTCGGTAGCGGACCGAATTCCCAAAGCTACTACAACCTGCCTGCGCTCGCCCCACTGTGCGCCCTGTTTGGAATTGGCATGACGTGGTTCTTCGAATGGCACAAGGTCGAGCGATGGCGGAACCCTGCGATGGTCGTTGCGATCCTGCTGGTAGTGCTGTCCTCCGTCCCAGTTTGGTTTTATCTCTTCAAGCCCGACCGACAAACCCTGGAAGCGGCACGTTGGGTTCGAGCTAACACCCGACCCGAAGATGTCATTCTCTTCCGGCCCAATCACCGATGGGATGCCATCGATTACCCTAACAATCCGGTTCTGGCGTATTATTCGCATCGCCCGACGTTTGTGTGGGCCGGAAATACGCCGGATATTTATCGCCGGATGGCGCTGGAACGCGCGTCTTATGTGGTGGCAACTCTTCCTTCACCGCCCGCCTCCGGCGAAATGCTCGGCGTGTGGAAACGGTTTCGGGGAAGCGAGTTTCATCAGCCGGAACCAATGGATTGGCTGGAGAAGAACGAATTCCGATTGCTTACGACGGAAAAAGGCTTTGCCGTCTATCGGAGGAATTGAATCATTGACAGGCTAACAGGATTCCCTCGCACCCTTGCCAGCCACGATCAAAAATTGCTTTCCCAAAAACCGCCACGCGATGGGAAACATGAGATACAGTTTAAGAAGGCGTTCCGGATATTCGCGGACATTCACCATGGTATATGGCAGAAATTTGCCAACGCACCGTCTGATTTCGAAGCCGCGATTAGTCAGGCCTTCGCTGAGAGAGGTCTCGGTAAGAGCCAGATGATGATCCCAGAAATCCCAATATTTCCCGGGAAGATGTTTAATATTTGGCCCGATCGCGATCAGTTTCCCGCCGGGCGCGAGGCACCGAAAGATCTCATCCAGCGTCCGGCCGAGGGCGACTTTGTCCGGCAGATGCTCGAAGAAGTTGCTTGTGAAAACGACATCCAGCGAACCATCTTCCAAACGCCACCGCGTTGAGCAATCCTGTTCCAAAAAATGCACGGCCGCATCGAGATGTTTGGGCGCGTCGGGATTAAGGTCCATCGCGAATTTTTCGCGACATCTAACGGCGTTGATAAATTCGCCGTAACCACAGCCAAGATCCAGGACGACGTCGCAGGGAGAAACGTATTTTTGAAAAAAAGATTCAATCAAGACGTTCCAGGTTTTCTTCCGGTAGGCAAGATTCCGAGCGAAGCGGACACCGTAGATCCTCTGGAGCTCGTCGGCACTGTTTGCACTCACTGCTTTTTGTAATCCCCCCGGCTAAAATACTTCTCCAGCCAGATGTAAAGGCAGATGAACAGATACCGGCTTCCCATTTCAGTGATCTTAAGCTTCGCCACCCCGTGCCTTCGATTCCGCCAGGTCACCGGGATCACCGTCCAGGAATAGCCGCGCACGATTGCCTTTAGCGGCAACTCTACGGTGAGATTGAAGTGCGGCGAAATGAGCGGGCGGCAGCCGTCTATCACCGCCCTTCGATAAGCTTTGAAGGCGTTGGTCGTATCGTTCAACCGGATATTGAAAAGGATCTTCAAGAAGAGATTCGCCACCCGGTTCAGAAAGAGTTTGATGCGTGGATAGTCGATTACGCCTCCGCCTTTCATGAAACGACTGCCGAAAACGCAGTCATAGCCTTCGTTCAGCGTCTGCCAATAGCGGACGACGTCCCGGCAATCATCCGATTCGTCGGCCATCATGATGACGACCGCATCACCTTTCATTTCATCCAAGCCGAGAACGACCGCGCTGCCAAAGCCGCGCAGCCGGGTATTCTGAACGGGACGCAGCTCGGGGCGTTTCGTGACAAGTTCAGTGAGGATCTTCCAGGTTCCATCGGTGCTCCCATCGTCCACAACGATGATCTCGTGTGGGACATTGCGCAGACGTAGTTCGATATGGAGATGCTCAACTGTGGAAGCGATGCAGTCTTCTTCGTCCCGAGCCGGAATCACGACTGAAAGAAGCGAAAGCGGAATATCCGCAGAGGCATTCATGTGGCTGACAGTTCCAGCCAGTCCGGATGACACTCGGCGTGGTCCGCAATTTCCTTGAGCACAGTCCCGATGGGCTTCGCGACGCGCCAATTCCAGTCTTCCATCGCCCGGGTGGAATCGAGCACCATCCATGGAATGTCAAAGGGGCGCGGGCTCGCATCAGCTTCTACAACTCTCGGACCGAAGCGATCGGTACACCATGCGCTAAGCTGAGCGAGAGACATGCTATTCGGCACGCCGCCGCCGACGTTGCAAATTCGGTGTTGAGCGGACTCCGCGCGCATCTGCTTGTGGAGGAGCGGCACGAGATCTCGCGGATCGAGGCAATCCCGAACCTGGCCGCCGCGACCGTTGAAACCATTGTATCGCAATGGACGATTGCGAAGCCACGCGTTGATCCAAAAGCTGAATATGCCCTGGTCGGGCCGACCAAACTGACCAGCGCCGGCTAGCACCCCGCAACGATCGATCCAAACCGGAAAGTCGAAAGCCGCCCCGTACTCGAGAGCCAGATATTCCGAAGCGAGTTTCGCACTGCCATAAAGCGATATGGGCGGCGAGGTCGAGTAATTTTCGGCGACGCCGCTGAGACTGATACCCGGAGGGAATTTCTGATCCGCCACCGGTCGATACGCCTCATCACACTCCTCGACTTTCAAACTACTCAACTGCGGTATGGAATAGACGCGACTCGTGCTCAAGAGGATGAGCCCGGCGCGATGTGTCTTGCAGTATTCGAGGACGTTGACCGTGCCACCCAAATTGTTCTCGACCACCTGTCGACTGCTGCTTTGGCCGTCCACCCCAGCGAGAACGCTGGGATTCGCCGCTGCGTCAATCACCCAGTCCGCACTGGGGATTGCCTCCATGTCGCTTGCGTTTCGAAGATCAGCGTGGCGCACGGTGACGCCGATTCTTTGCAAAGCAAGCCGGTTCAATTCGCTTCCTGGCCGAACAAAATTGTCGAAACCAAAAATCTCCACGCCCTCCAAATTTTCCCGAATGCCGATGGCGAGGGTATTTCCGACGAAGCCACAAATGCCGGTGATCAAGATGCGCATGATAAGGTGAGGAAATATCGCAAGTGGGGATCCGATTCGTTTCTCAATTACTTCGCATTAGCTCGAAGTGTCGTGAACTTTCGGACCATGCTAAGATAAGCGCGATTTGCAGAACAAACGAAATCCGACACGAAGTTGCTCTGAAATTTATCTCTCCTGAATGGCTGCCAACTGTTTACCTCCGTTCGAATGTCCGCTGTTTTGAATTTGCTCCTGTCCCACCAGCCGGCGTCTGCCGTGGAAAGGATGCTGGCCTATTGGAACGAACACGTGCCGGGCGAGAGTATCCTGCTTGCCTACGGCGGGCCCAAAAACGAATTCGATGCGATTCGGTGCGAAAGAAAGTTTTATGTGGAAGACCCGCGATTGAGAACGCGCGATCATCAACGCGAATTTCAAAGCTACACGCGATTGTTCCAGGGAACCGTGGAATTGCTAAAGACTGAAGGCCGTGAATTTCGATTCATTCACTTTGCAGAATACGATCATTTGCCGCTCGCTTCGGATTTGAACAAATGGCAGATCGAGCGACTGAATTCGGAAGGCGCCGATCTGCTTGGTTTCCACCTCCATCGCGTCGACGGAACCAGCAATCCACACTTTCTCTACCACTCAACCAACGACAAATTTGCGTCGTTCTGGTCTGGAATCAGCCGGCGTACCGATAAGGAAGTGATTCTTTCCATGTTCGGAACCGGCAGCTTTTGGAAGTGGGAAACATTTTGTGCGGTCGCCGCCGTGACGGAACCATTTCCGATCTACTTGGAGCTTTACTTGCCGACTCTGGCGCATCATTTAGGGTTTCGCGTTCGAGATTTTGCCGAGCAGGATCGCTTCGTTCGCGTTCTAAAAGATGAGACGAGCCACATTGAGCGAGCGCGTGCTGAAGGCGCCTGGACATTGCATCCGGTTAAGAAATTGTGGGATAGATAATGCGTAGGTTTATCCGTTCGATCGGGCTCTCGCTCGCTCGCATTTTCGGCTCTCGCGTGACGGATGTGCACACCGGACGTCCATTGGACAAAGCGCTGATCATTCCGTGGCGCGGAAAAATTCACGTGATCGGGTTGAAGAAGAATGTGCGTCCGATATTTCACCCGCAAGAACGGTTGACCTATTGGAAACAAACGATTGGGTTTACCGTCCACGTCCCGCCGGATTTCCCGCGTGAGACGGGACAAGAACCTCGCCGTACCGACTTGATTAACCCTAAATAATCAAGGATGCGGAAGCCCGTTAGTTATGGCGCAGCCGCGTTCATCGCCGTGGCCGTCGGTGCGATGGCGATCTCGGGGCAAAGTCTCTGGCTTGATGAGGGTACCTCTGCAGTCAAGGCGATTCAGCCAAACTTGCACAGATGGTGGCAAGCGTTCCGAATTGATGGAGGTTCGAATCTGCAACTACCACTCCACTATTTCTATCTCTGGCTTTGGGAGAAAATCTTCGGCAGCTCCGAGGTCGCCTTGCGTGCCGCCAACGTGCCACCGCTGATTTTGGCGTTCGTCGCAATCGTATGGGGGCTGGAAGCGCGACCGCGATGGCAGTTCTGGTTCATCGTGCTCGCGTCAATCAACGCCTTTGTCTGGTACTATACCAATGAAGCGCGGCCGTACATTTTGATGTTTGCCGGCGGCTGTATCACTTTTGCCTGCCTGGCTCGCGCTTACTTTTCTCCTGCTTCTTCTCTGGAGAGTCGAAGTTGGTTCTTTATTCTACTGGCTGGCTCCTTGATGGTTTGCGCGACCAGCTTGATTGCCGTTCCCTGGGCGATGGCGTCCATTCTGGGAATCGCGCTCGTGCTGGGCGGAAGACCGTTCATTCGTTTAATTGAAAGGAATCTTTTCTGGAGTGGCATTTGGACCTTCGCAATCTGCTGCCTGGGGGTTTACTATTTGTGGACCATATCGTTAGGCGCGATCCCGACCTACGGCCGAACAGGGATGGCGAATTTGACTTTCATCGTCTACGAACAACTTGGCTTCACCGGTCTTGGGCCGGGTCGGATCGAGTTGCGCGAGGGCAACTTTAGATCTCTTCTACGATATGTGCCTTTCTTGGGCGTTGCCGCAGCTGCGTTGCTGGCTATCGCCTGGGAAATGGCGAAATTTTTAACCGCTCGTTGGAAGAAAGATCACCTTTTTCTAAGGACAACGGTTTTAATCGTCTTGCCAGTAGCCTGCGCTCTTTTCGCCGCTTGGATTGGCCACGCCCGTTTATGGGGTCGTCATTTCACTCCTCTTCTTCCGTTTGTCTTGTTTGGCCTGGCCATCGGTATCGACCAATGGTGGCAAAAGAAAACTGCTGGCGCGAGAATCACAGTCGGCATCTTCCTAACTGCGTCTTTACTCTCTTCGCTCGAGATCCGTTTTGCGCCGCGGCACGCCAAAGAGAACTACCGCCAGGCAGCCGCCTACGCCTTGGGAACGATCCGCGAGAATCGAATGGTTTGGTGGGCAGCTGAAAAGATGACAGGATTTTATTATCATCTGCCGCAGGCGGACGAACCGGGAGCTGCTTACTGGAAGGGCCTGCAAAGCCCTTCTGCGGCCGACCTCACCAGTCTGGCTGAGCCGCAGGTGATCGTCATCTCGAGACCTGACGTTTATGATCACTTCGGAACGATTACGGCGTTTTTAGAACAGAAACAATTCGTGCAACGCAAAACGCTGCAAGGCTTCGCCATTTGGGAGAAACCATAATTGTGACTGCGCCCAACGAAGGATTGCCTGACAATCCAATTCGCTCAGATGGGGCGATATCGATTGCGCGGGAACTGGCGATTGTGATCCCAGTCTTTAACGAGGAGGAATCCGTTCCCAAGGTCATCTTGGAGTGGGACAAAGAAGTCAGGCGCTGGGAAAAACACTTTGTGATGCTGGTAATCAACGATGGATCCACTGACGGTACTCAGAGAATGCTGGAGGAATTACAGCTAGACAAAGAAATTCCCCTGCAAGTCATCCAGCGAGCAAACCGCGGTCATGGCCAGACCTGTTTGGAGGGTTATCGTTGGGCCATTGACCAAGGTTTCGCTTATGTCATGCAAATTGACTCCGATTGGCAGTGCGACCCGCGATTCTTCAAGGATCTCTGGTCGCGACGCACCAACTACGATGTGATGTATGGCCAGCGCGTCCGGCGGGATGACGGCTGGCGACGAATGCTGGCCAGTTTACTGTTGAAGGTCGTGGTGGCAATGCGTAGCTGGACTCTCTGTGCCGATCCAAACGTCCCTTACCGTCTCATGCGCACTGAAATCCTTCCCCCCGTTCTAGAAAGAATTCCGGCGGATTTTTTCCTGGCGAATGTCGCGCTGGCCGTCTTGCTCAAGCGAAAGTCGGGGCTGCGGCATGGCTATGTGCCAATTAGTTTTCGCGACCGTTACGGCGGGCAACCCACGGTTCCGCTCAGCCAATTTGCCTTTCGCGCCCGGCAACTCATCCGGCAGCTCGGAACATTGCACTGACGCTACACGACACTCATGCCCGGGCAGTTTGATTATTTGATCGTCGGCGCCGGTTTCGCGGGCAGTGTCTTGGCCGAGCGATTGAGTTCACAACTAGGCCGGACCTGTCTCATCGTCGAGCGCCGCGGTCACATCGGCGGAAACGCTTACGACTGTACCGACAAGGCCGGCGTGCTGTTGCATCGCTATGGGCCGCACTATTTTCGCACGAACTCCGACCGCATCCGCGAATATCTCAGCCAGTTCACTGACTGGCATCCGGTCAAATACAAAATCCTTTCCTGGACGCATGGGCGCTTCTGGCAGTTCCCCATCAACCTGAATACGTTTGAACAACTCATCGATCGCCCGGCAACCTCCGAAGAAATGGAACGGGCGCTGGCTGAGTGGCGCGTGCCCATCGCCAACCCGCGTAATTCGGAGGAGGTAATCCTCTCACAGGTGGGCCCGAAGCTGTATGAGATGTTTTTTAAGAACTACACGCGCAAACAATGGCGGCGCGACCCAAAGGAACTTGATGCGAGTGTGTGTGGACGAATTCCGATTCGCACCAATCGCGACGATCGATATCTTTCGGAAAAGTTCCAAGCTCTGCCGAAAGACGGTTACACGAGAGTGTTCGAGCGAATGCTGGCGAATCCGAAAATCAAGGTATTGCTCAACACCGACTATCGAGCCGTCCTCCCCCAGGTTCAGTTCAAGCACATGATCTACACCGGCCCGGTGGACGAATACTTTGATTGCTGTTACGGCGCGCTGCCGTATCGCTCGCTCCGATTCGAACCGGAAACGCTGGAACAGGAATATTTCCAACCCGCTATGCAGGTGAATTTCCCTAACGACTACGATTTTACCCGCATCGTGGAAATCAAACATGCCACCGGCCAGAAATTGCCCGCCACCACAATCGTGCGGGAGTATCCAGAGGATTACGCTCCGGGGCGCGAGCCGTATTATCCCATTCCTGCTCCCGACGCTCTTGCCCTCTACAATCGTTACCGCGAACGGGCTCAGACGGAGAAGAACGTGTCGTTTGTCGGACGCCTTGCCACCTATCGGTACTACAACATGGATCAGGTTGTTGGGATGGCGCTGGCGGAATTTGAAAAGCTGGCAGCCAGGCAATCTGACACTCTGCAATAGGATTCACGTTACTATTGAAACTTAACCGCTCAGTTTGGGGATTTCTCATCATCGGTATCGCCCTGCGCTGCGTGGCCCTGAATCAACCGTTGGTTGATGCACACCTGCTCCGCCAATGTATTACCGCGTCGGCGACAAAAGACCTGATCGATGAGCCAGGTTTTCATCTCAGCTCACGGGTTTCGTGGGTGGGCGACCTCGATGTCCGCTATATCCAGGAACTGCCAATTTATAACTATCTCGTGGTAGGTGTGTACCGGATCATCGGGAACCTCGGTGTAAGCGGGAAGGTCACCAGCATTTTACTTTGGGCGGCGTCATTTGTCTGTTTGCAGTTTATCTGGCGACGGATTCTCAACGCGCAACAAACGTTCTGGGCAAACCTGCTTTTTGTGGTTGCGCCGCTCAGCGTCTTTTTCGGCCAGGCATTTATGCCGGAGATGCTCGTGCAGGCACTGGCGTTTGTTTTCGTCTTGCTGGTTCTTCGATACGATGAGAACCCTTCCCTTCTCCAATGGAGCCTTTGCGCCGCCGTCGGGGTGGCCGCGCTGCTGGTCAAGCTGCCCGAGACGGCGCATCTTTACCTCATTCTTGGGTTCCTGGTGTTCCGGCGCGAAGGGCGTAAGGCGCTGGTGCGACCGCGGTATTTGGTCGCGGCGGCTCTGACGATTGTCGCGCTCAAACTCTGGGGCAACCACATTGATGCGGTAAATGTTGGACCTTTGTCCTTGGATTCATCGACAGGGAAACTGGGTGGCTATATTGGAACCTGGAACAGTAGATTCCACCTCCTGCCGTGGGCAATGGTAGGCCTGTATCTGGCCGCGTTTATCGTTCCGGGCCCGGCGGCTTTGATCACTGCTTACGGGCTCTGGATCTTGCTGCAAACAAAGCGAGAAAAAATCCTCGGGCCGTGGCTGCTTTCGCTGCTGCTCTTCTATTGTCTTTGGTTCGGAGTGGGACCGAACTCTCAGAACTACTATAACTTGCCGGCTCTCGCGCCGTTATGCGCGCTCTTTGGAATTGGGATGACGTCACTTCTCGAATGGCAGATGCTGCTGCGATGGCGTCGCATTGCCATGACCGTTGCGATCCTGCTGGTGGTGCTGCCCGCCATCCCGGTTTGGCAATATCTCTTCAAACAAGATCGGCAGATTCTGGCGGCTGCCCTGTGGACGAAAGCAAATACCCAGCCCGGCGATGTCATCCTGTTCCGACCGGCTCACCGGTGGGACATGATCGAACACCCTTACAACGCAGTCCTTGCATACTATTCGGAACGTCCAACTTTCGTTTGGACTGACATGACACCCAAACCATATCAACGGATGGCACTGGAGCGGGCACGCTATGCGATAGTAACTGTGCCTCAACCCTCCGCAACCGGCGGATTGCTCGGGTCTTTGAATCGGTTTCGAGGGAGCCGCGTTCCGGAGCCCGAATCATTGAATTGGCTGGAGGCGAGCGGATTCCGAATCTTTGCAACTGGAAAAGGTTTTGTCGTCTACCGGAGGCATTGATTCCAACAGACTTTCGAATTTGTGGACTTCGACTAGGTCTCTTAAGTGTTGAAGCGGTTGCTCTCGAAACTTCATGGTCCGGTTTATCGGAAGCGTTTGAACGTCTTGACCAGTCTTGTGTTACCTCACCTATGCGACAACGATACAATTCTGGACGTCGGTTGTGGATCGGGACAACTCGGGTTCAAGTTGCTGGATAGAGCGACCCAAAAAGAAATTCACGTTCATGTCTCCGGGCTGGAGCGCTTCCCGCGGGGCGATGAGCCGATTCCGGTGACCCGCTATGATGGCAGACGGTTCCCTTTTCCAGATCAGGCATTTGATGTCGTGATCGTGGCGGATGTCCTCCACCACGAAAACGATCCTGAAGCGCTGCTTCGGGAATGTATTCGCACAAGCAAGCGGTGCGTCGTTATCAAGGATCATCAGCTGGTTGGCCCCCTGGCCAAGACGCGCGTGAGTTTTATCGACTGGGCGGCCAATGCGCCTTACGGAGTCGCATGTCTCTACCGTTACAACACCCCACCAGAATGGGAATCCATCATTAGCAAGCATCAACTCACGCCGCTTGCGGTTTATTCTTCGATCGATCTTTACCCGCCCGTCCTCAATTTGCTTTTCGGTCGTGCCCTCCAACTTCTGGCGATTTGCCGTGTTCCCGAACACTCGGCATCCAATCCACCAGGTCAAATCGTCGCCGCATAAAGGACAAGGGCCGCAAGAACGCCAGCGATGTAGCTCGTCCGATCGGTCAGCGCAAAAACGACCGGGTCCTGCGGGACTTCGCCGCGATTCGCTTTAAACCAAAGGCGCGTGATCCAATATAAGAACAGCGGACAAAGCAACAGAAGCAGTGTCGGTCTTTGGTAAAGAATGCGCACATCCGGACTCATTACGTAAAGGACGAGGACCAACACTGAAATGAGGCCGCTACTAACGCCAAAAGTACCGATTGATTCGAGATCGGTCCGCAGATAACCGCGGCCGGCCGACGCGGTGGTGTCTCCCAATTCGCGCAATTCGGAGTAGCGCTTAACTATCGCGAGACAAAAGAAGAAGAAAACGGAGAAAGCCAGGAGCCAGTCGGAACATCCTATCCCCGTGGCCGCGCCGCCAGCCAGTAATCGCAACGTGTAAAAACAGGCGAGAACAACGACATCGAGCATCACAACCCGTTTCAGCCAGACCGAGTAAACAATATTGCCGCCCAGATAAAGCACAGCGAAAAGCAGGAAGCCTGCGCCGCACAGAATTCCGATCGTGACTCCTGCCACGAAAAGAAGCAGGCACACGCCCGCTGCGATCGGCACCAAAACCTGACCCGCAGCGAGCGCACGCGAACGCTTGATCGCGTGAGCCCGATCCGCTTCCAAATCGAGCATGTCGTTCAGCAGATAGACGCTCGAAGCAATGAAACTAAAACTGAAAAACGCCAGCATCCCTTCGAGGATAACATGCGTTTCTGTCAATCGATGCGAGGTCAGGACGGGGATAAACACAAGAGCGTTCTTCGCCCACTGATGGGGACGGCATGCCTTGAACAGAAGCCAGAACCGACCTGTGGTCTTTGGAAAGACGGCTTCCACGGGGAGAATCAAGCTTATTGCGCTAACAAAACGTTTACTGTCAGATACGACGATAGCCCGGCGCGCGCTACGCCAGACAGCGAAATCCGCGTGCGAATCTCCAGCATAATCGAACTGTCGTTTGCCAAATCTCTCTTCCAGTAATTGCGCCTTGTTCGCCCCCTTCAAGTTCAAGCTCCCATCGCTGGCGATTACCTCACTGAAAAGTTGCAGATGATCCTGGACCCCCGTGGCCAGCAATCGGTCCGCGGCTGTGACCAAAACCAATCGTCGACCGCGCACTTGTTCTGCTCTTAGAAATTCAATGAGGTCGGTTCGATAGGGTAGATGGACGACTTCCATTTGCGTACGGAGTGCGAGCTGATGTTTCAGATTGGCCCGCCCTTTAATGAGCCAGAAAGGAATTGCCAGGAGCGAAAGGGGTGCTCGTTTCAGCAGGATCAGGAGAGTCTCATGAAGCAAGTCGGTCCTGACCAATGTTTCGTCCAAATCCACGCAAAGAGGCGGTAGGGCAGCGGAGCTGGAGTTTGCATGCATGGAAAAAACCGCCCAACTATAGAAAAGGGCAATGCAAAAACCAACCCATTACGTCACGATTGGTCTTTTGCGTGATCGCCGCCGACGTTGCGATGACTGATGTTCCCTCCGGTATTGACGTTTGTTAAAACATTCCATGGCACAATCTGAGTACATGGTTGTTGGCGCTGGATTCGCTGCTACGCCAGTATCAGCAATTGGCTCAAACGGAAAAGTCCGTCTCCTTTCTCGGCCGGCCCGGGACATATCGGTACCTGAACATGGATCAGGTTATCGGCGAATCGCTCGACTTCGCGGCGCAGTTCGTTCGTTCCATCGAAGAAGGAAAACGAGCGCCAGTTTTCTCTGTAATGCAGCCCTGTGCCGTAGGCGCTTCGCCATGCGAAGCGTTTTCCTGAAATGAAAACTGATGCTGCGCCGCCCACAGGGCGGCGACTACAGATCAGAGCAACGAGCCGCCTTCTGGTCGCTTCAATTCCGGGACGAGCTTTCGGATAAAATTCTCCAGTATCGTGGAGGTTTGCTCCTCGGTGCGCTCGGGTTGCCGCAACGCCAGCCCCAAGTGCTCGGAGACATACGCAGTCACGGTCACGTAAGCCCAACGCTGATTATAGCCATGGAGGAGGCGGTCTCGCAGATCAAATCCAGTCCGCGTAAGGTGTGAGGCCGTCATATCGCTGTATCCCACAAACCAGTAGTAATTCAGGTTGCGTAAGGTCACTCGCGATTTGTCCGGCAACTCGACCGAACGGACATCGCGCAGCTTGGTGACATCAAGTGTCTTGCTGTTCGTCATCGGCAACACTTTTCTTTCAGAAGATTGTATGGTCCAGCCTTGCGCCGGCAGGCAGCGCTCAGGGCGGTGGATGCTGTTCGTCATATCGTCGCCCGACATGACGATCGAGACCGAGATCTTGTCTCCGGCCAAATTCGTATAAGTTTTCCGCGCAAACTGCGTGTCTTTGGCGAGCACTTCACGCTCACGCTTTGTCACAACACCGTCCTCTCCGATCCAATCACCAATGTAATTCGGAAGTGTCATCGCGATTCCGGCCGGACTGCTCTGGCTCGAATGCGGCAAAAGAAAAACGCTGCCGAAGCCGATCAACAGCACCAGCAGTACACTGAGAAGACGCTTAGTAATCATAAGAGACCGGGTCCCTCTGCAGGGCCGCGGACTTCACACGCGCGGGTTTGATGTTGATCAGTTTGCTAAAAAGTAGCATCGCAGCGATGGCAAACGGAAAAGAAAGATAACCCGAAATCGTATGGTAAGGGCCACCCGCCAAGTCCTGTCCGAACAGTCGGGCTACGACGAAAATGGAAACGAGCCGGCCCGCGTTACCGATAATCGCGAAGAGAAGTGCCGCCGCAAAGATGAGCAGCTTTTTCCAAAGGCGGTCCTGCGTGAGATGGCCATAAATGGCGGACAGCATCGCGATGGCCATGAGCGAGCGAATCCCGCTACAGCCTTCATCCACCTCAAAATGGAACGCTCCGTTCGCCGCAGCGACTGTCGTGCCCACGGTAGTAACCGCTATTCCGAGAAAGTTGCAGATCGCGCTGGCGAAACCAGTTTCGAGAAATTGAAGTCTCGCCGTCGCCTGTGTGAGAAAATTCAGCGGCACCATGAAAAACAAAAAGGCGATCGGAAAGAGGAGGATGCGCGCCACCCTTGTCCCCCACAAATAGAGGACGATGCCGAAGAGAAGGAACGGCAGCGCGGTCAAGGCCAGTCGCGCCTGCAAGGTGCGCGCCGCGACGAGAAACAGGAACAGCCCAAACCCAATGAAAGCCCAGCCCCATCGGGATGAGCCCACTGGTGCCGCCTTCAACTTATCGCGTGAATGCCAGATCAGAAACGCGACGATCAACGGAATGACCTTCGCGTGCTCGTAATTTGTCTCGGGGGTCCACGCCTGCCACGCCCACACCGCCGCTGAGAGATGCCCTCCCGTGAAAAGTTTCACGAAACCAAAAAAATAAACGAGCGTAGCGAGAATGGCTGCGGCGAGGAAAGCAGCCGCCGGTTCGCGCGCTGTCCATGCCCGAGTGGATTCCCACCAGCTGATTCTTGCTTTGGCTTCAGTCACGAACGGGAGATTACCTGAGCGAGGCAAGGGAAGCAATCCGCCTCTGCCTGACAACGAGGTCTTCGAAGAGATGTCTCACGACATCTTCGCGGCCATCGCCGGGTTGCGGACAGAATCTTGCGTAATCTGATCGAAGATCCAGCGGTACGTCCGCTCGAGGCCGTCGCGCAGCCGGGTGGAAGGTTCCCACCCAAAAATGGATTGTATCAGAGTATTGTCGCTATTGCGGCCATTCACGCCTTTGGGAGCGGACAGATTGTAACGGCGTTTCAATTTCAAGCCGGCGATCTCCTCGGCCAAATCGACCAGCCGGTTGATTGTGACCAGCTCATTGCTGCCGAGATTAAGCGGCTCCGCGTAATCGCCCTCCATGATCATCCGCGTTCCCTTCACGCAATCATCGATCCATTGAAAACTTCGGGTCTGTTCGCCATCGCCCCAAATCTCGATCTCGTGTTTTCCCGAGAGCTTCGCCTCAATTACCTTTCGGCAAATCGCAGCCGGCGCTTTTTCCCGACCGCCATCGTAAGTACCGTGCGGTCCGTAAACATTGTGATAGCGCGCCACGCGAGTGATCAGTCCAAAATCTTCGTGAAAATGCCGGCACATCCGCTCGCTAAATAACTTCTCCCAACCATAACCATCCTCCGGCATGGCGGGGTAAGCATCCTCTTCCTTGAGCGCGGTCACGTCGGGCGAGACCTGTTTGTCGGCCGCATAGACGCAAGCGGACGATGCATAGAAGTACCGGCGAACGCCTTCGTCTTTCGCAGCCATGAGAAGGTGCGTGTTGATCAGCACGCTCAGCATGCAGAGCGCTTTGTTACTTTCAATGAAGCCCATCCCGCCCATATCGGCGGCCAGATTGTAAACCAGGGCCGCGCCGTCGACCGCGTCCTCGCATGCGCCTTTCTCACGCAGATCGAGCTGGCAATTCTCCGCCTCGGCGAAGAGCTGAAACCATTCCTCCAGCGGTTTGACATCGACTGCGCGAACGTCTGCACCCTTTTCCAGCAAAGCGGCCACTAAGTGTCCGCCGATAAACCCGCCGGCGCCGCAAACGATGATTTTCTCCGAGGACATCTTTTTAGGGGCGTTAAGCTGCTCATCCTACCCTACTCTCGCAAGTACTTTCGCAATCCCAGCAACTGGCCGCACGCGCGCAGGACGAACAAGGGATTATTGACGAAGTAACGCTTCCAAAGACGCTTTGGCTCCTGCGTTACGCGAAACAGCCACTCCAAACCGAGCCGTTGCATCCATCGGGGGGCCTGCCGGATCCGGCCGGTCAGGAGATCAAAGGCCGCGCCAACCCCGATGAAAATTCCTGCTTCCGGCAGAAGGAAAAGATTCGCAGCCATGAACCGCTCCTGCTTGGGCGTGCTTAGACCGACCCAGAAAAAATCCGGGCGTGTTTCGCGAACGCGCGCACGCACCTCCTCCATCTCGTTTGCATTCAAAAGGCGAAACGGTGGGCAGTACGTGCCGACGACCTGCAACCCGGGATACTTGCGCTCCAAAACCTCTTTCAGCTCTTCCGCGACGCCGGGAATTCCACCGTAAAAAAAATGGGTCAGTCCCGCCTGCCGGGAATGCTCGCAGAGATTCAGCATCAGGTCGGGCCCATACACGCGCCGGATGGAATGATGGCCCTGCAACCGCCCCATCCAAACCATCGGCATTCCATCGGGAGTGCAAAGGAACGAACCATTCAAGATGCGCTTTAGTTCCGCGTCCTCCTGGGCTTCGCTCACGCCATGCACACCGGTAACGGTGACGTAGCCGCGCTTACCTTCGCGCACAGCCGCGAAAAGAAATTCGCGCGCCCGCTCTTGATCAAGGACGCTGATTTCGACGCCAAGCACGTTGACTTTTTGAATCTGCATCTCGAGAGGCAAAATTAGCGCCGAATGCAAAGGTGCGATCAAACTTTTCGTCCGAATTTCTTCTCCAGTTCACCCAGCGAAATTTGAATCATCGTGGGACGTCCGTGCGGGCAGCAGTATGGGAGATCGCAGGCGAGCAGATCCTGAATCAGTTTCTCGATTTCCAGATAACGGAGCGGATCATTGGCTTTGACCGCATGACGGCAGACCGTCTTTGCGATCATGTCTTCTCCAAGGCGAAGCGCCGAACTGCCTTGGCTCGCGCTGCGGAGATCGTCGATCACTTCGCGCATGAAACTCGCGGCATCGGTCGCGTTAAGAAAGGTCGGCAAACTATCGATCTTAAAAGTGTTCTGGCCAAAACCTTCGATCCCGATTCCCATTTTTTGCAGCGTCCCGGTGTTTCGTTCCACCCATTCGGACTCGCGTGGCGGCAAGTTAAAGGTTTGAGGCAAGAGCAGTCGCTGCGACGGAACGCCCTGGTCCTCCATTCGCCGGCGCAGTTCTTCAAACAGGATTCGCTCGTGCGCCGCGTGCTGATCGACCAGCACGAGGCCGTCGGAATTTTCCATCAACACGTAAAGCTTGTTAAGAACGCCGATGATCTGGAATTGCAACGGCGTGTTCTTCGTCGTCCGCTCGCACTCAGCGGGCGTGCCATTCGAAGATGGGCGGGATTTCCCGATCTCGCTCGGGAGGGCGGAAGAAGCCGCGACATGGCTCGGGAACGTTTGTTGCGATTCCTCGCCCGGAGCGCACAGATTGATCGGAAGACTTCCGGTTGAAACGCGAGGAGCCTCCACCGGACTAACCACTGATCTCACCGGCGAGGCGGGCGCTTCGAAACCTCGCTCCCAATTTCTTCGCTCATTTTCCAAAGTCCGACGAATCGATTCCACGACTGCTTCCCGCACCGCGGCCGGATCCCGGAAGCGCACTTCGCGTTTCGCAGGATGGACATTCACGTCAACCGAGACCGGATCGAGATCGAGGAAGAGGAACGTCACCGGATATTGTCCCTTCATCAGCGCAGTGTGGTAGCCTTCGCGCAAGGCGGCATTCACAACCGGACTTTCGATCGCACGGCCGTTGACGAAGACGAGTTGCTGCCCGCGCGTTTGCCGACTCAGGCCAACCTTGCCGATCAAACCGCTGATCCGGATCTTCGAGCCCGGCGCCCTTTCCACTTCGAGCAGCTGGCCGATCAGTTCCTCACCGTGCAGGTCACGAATTCGATCGCGCAGGCTGGACACGGGAGGCAACTGGAAAGCGATCCGTTCGTCGCGAACGAAGGCGAAGGCGATTTGCGGATGCCCAATCGCTTGCAAGTGGAGCTGATGCTCGACCTGCCGGCTCTCGGTATTTTCCGTGCGTAGGAACTTTCGCCGCGCCGGCATGTTATAAAAAAGTGAGCGCGCCTCCACCTGGGTGCCCGGCGCTTCTCCGCCGTCGCGCACCGTCTCGATGCGGCCGCCGTTTACGATGATCTCAGTCCCCGCGATCGCATCATGCTCGCGAGTCGTTAAACGAAAACGCGAGACGCTCGCAATACTCGGCAGGGCTTCGCCGCGAAATCCGAGCGTCGCGATCGCGGCGAGATCGGCGGCCGCTCGGATTTTGCTGGTGGCGTGACGCTCGAGTGAAAGCAGCGCATCGTCGCGATCCATTCCGCATCCATCATCGATCACGCGCACGAGCGAGATACCGCCCCGATGAATGATCGTTTCGATTCTGCGCGCCCCGGCGTCGATGCTGTTTTCCACCAATTCCTTAACGATCGACGCTGGCCGTTCCACTACTTCGCCCGCCGCTACCTGACTGGCCAGAATTTCAGGAAGTAGCTGGATACGGCTCATGCAATTTCCGACTTTAGATTTTCGATTTTGGATTGCGAAGAAAAACCGCGCCGGTGTGGAGGTGCCACCTGGTTGACTTGCCTGGGGAGCGCGATAATTTCGAGGGGAACCGATGATCACGATCACAGCGAGCGCCGCGGAGCAGCTTCGAACGTTGCTCAAGGATGAAGCTGCGCCCAAACAAAAGGGGTTGCGGGTCCAAATCGCTAAGGGCGGCTGTTCCGGTTTGCAGTACGAAATGTCTCTCGACGAAAAAAAAGCGAATGACGCGGTGGTCGAACGCGATGGTGTCACTTTTCTGGTCGATCAAGAAAGCGCAGAGTATCTGAAGGACGCGACCCTCGATTTTCAGGATGGTTTAACCGGTGCCGGTTTCCGCATTGTCAATCCGAATGCGGCGCGCACATGCGGCTGCGGCACCTCATTCGAGCCGGCGCACCCTGCTTAGATGTCAAGGTCGGCAGGGAGCCGATTTGAGATGGATAATAGTCTCTTTCGCTTCGAAGATTCCTATCGACACCCTCGAGAGAAATCGAATCTGTTCGGCTGGACCATCGCGATTCTGCTTTTGACGGGATTCGCTTTCGCTGCCTGGCTCGGCAGTTTCTACATCTTCGGTCAGCCGGAGCGGCCGGACAGTTACCGAATCCTGCAAAAGCTGCACAAGATCGATCCGCCAAAGAGATTCGAGCTCACGGCGGCGCCCGCGGGCGAGTTCCTGAACGCGACCCAGATTTATGATCGCTACAGCAAGATGCGGCCAGCCGAACTGGCACTGACCAATGCGCAACTGAGCCGCAATTACATTCGTAATTTTCAGCACGTGCCCGGACTCGTTCCCTATGTCGTGGGCCGTTTCGATGTGCTCGAAGCGCACGAGTTGAACCAGGGCGATTTGTTCACTTCCGGCATGGTCGCGCTCACTCGCGCAGCTGATCGTGGCGAGCTGCTGATGGAACATATTTACCCGGCCGATGCGCATGACCTCCCTCTGATGGAACAAACACTGGTTCCGGGCCTTGAGCTCAAGTTGGAACGCTCGCACGATATCTCCGCGATCATTCACGTGGAACGACTGCCGGACGGGCGTCTTCTCGTTACCACCATTCCTTTGCTTTACGGAAGCTACGCCGTTACCAAGGGCACCGGCACCTTTACTCTCGAGCCGCCGAATGATCTCAATTTAGCTGCGGGATGGCCGCTCTTTAAGGACCCGATGCGTCGGAAGGCGGAGATTCGATATAACGCCTACCGCTCGCATCTTGCTCCCGCCGAGGGTGGCGCGGCGCTGGCCGCGGGTGCGCCAGCTTTCACCAAACCGCCGGAGAATGAATTGGTTCGCGTTGTGCCCGCGATTGCACTGGAAGCGCCGAAGGTGGCATCTGTTTCAGCCAAGGGCTCGCCGCTTCCTCCCGGGCCAATTCAAGAACCGAACGCTGGCAAGAGTGCGAAGCACATGAAAGGACCGCCCTCCTCCGCGCCGTCTACTTCCATGCGAGTTGTCGCGCAGACTGCGCCGCCGACACCAGCGCCGTCGTTGCCGTCAATTGCATCCACTCAGCCGGCCAAGGCTGGTCCTTCGCCAGCCACGCCGACAGTCTTGCCGGCGATCCCGGCAACCGCTGCGGAGACCGGGAATGCACTGGCTTCTACTGCCGGCGGCGGAAACTGGAGAACTTTCGAGCCCGGCAAGATGCCGGCGGGCCGGCTCATTGAAACATCTGATTTGAAGAGCGTCGCCGACCGCGGATTGGCCGGCGAGCGCTACTATTTGCGCGGTCAGTTCGTGGTCAATTTCGCCGACGCGAATCGCGCTGTTCTTCGACCGCGCGCGAACCTCGCCGATTCCGTTTTGCATTTCGGCGGCGCGTCAAAGTCGACCCGAATTATCGTGGAATTTCCAGCCGGGTATGCGCCGCCACCGCAGGGTTCCGTCGTGAATCGAGATGAAGCGCGTCCCTACGAAATCACCGATGTCCGCAAACAGGGGGACGGCCGGCTGAACGTCTTCGTCCGCGAAATCATGCAGCCCTGATCAGTTCCCACCTCGACACTCGAGGATAACCTTGTCTCCCTCGATCTGCACCTTGGTGACTTCGTCGTCATCGCTGTATTGATCAATGTACGAGCGCAGGGAATGTCCGCCCGAGATAAAGTCGAGAACTCGCTCGGAAACGTCCACCCCGCTCAACGCGATCTTTTTGATTTCCAACCCTCTCGGGCGACCATCGGGAGGAGGCTGAACAGCGATTTCTCCATTCACGTAGCGTCCGCGAAAACCCAGCTTCCGAAGAGGCGCGCTGACGACGAGATGAAAGACATTATTTTCGATCGAAACAAAAGCCTTGCCCCGGAGCTCATGGTTGGCAGAGATGAGTTGATTGAGCTCCCGGGCAGAGAATTCGACCCGGGCCGGCCGATGATGCTTGCGCGCCGCCTCAAAATCATCCCAGCGCTGCCTGAGCGTTTGCGCTTCATCCGGAGTGACAGATACCTCGGTGATCGGCTTTGGAGCCGCGGCGGTAAGAAAATAGCGAAAACCGAGATAGGTTCCGAAAGAGAGAGCGAACAGGAGGAATATCACAAACACCAGGAGCGTAAGACATCCCTTCGCGAAGCAGCCCATCCCGGCAGGCGGCGGAGGAGGTTCAATCCAGGTGCTCATGAAACAGCGGCGCCGCTCGTGCCGAGCAGATCCTGCGCGGTGATCAACTTATCGTACAGACCGCGCAAGCCCTCCGAGATTGTTCGTGTGTTTGCGACGATGGGCATGAAGTTTGTATCGCCATTCCATCGCGGGACGATGTGCAAATGCAGGTGGTCCACCACGCCGGCGCCGGCGCATTCTCCCAAATTGAAACCGATATTGAACCCCTGCGCTTTCATCACTTCACGCAAAAGAGTTTGAGCATGCGCAGCCAGAGCCCAGAGTTCGAGCACTTCATTTTCGCCTAACGAAGAAAAATCGGCCGTTTTTCGGTACGGCACCGCCATGAGGTGGCCGACAGCATAGGGATAACGGTTCATCAAGAGAAATGCATTCTTGCGCCGGGTGACAACCAGATGCTCGGCGTCATCCTGAGCACGTCCGGCCTCCAGGAGAAAATCCGGGCTCGGTTTCCCGCGCTCGAAATATTCGACACGCCATGGGCACCAAAGCGTTTCAATTTCTGATCGTGGAAAATCCATTAAGAAATGCAGGCAAGCGTAGGGCTGCTTGCGCGGTCATGTCGAGAAAGCATTTTGGCGCGACTCAATCCGGTGACCGTTTCGCTGTGCAACGCGCGATTGGCTGGTTGGCAGACATCGGACATACATTGTTTTCTCTTCGGGTACTATTCTCGCCACAAAATCGCGCGGACCGGGCCGGCATCGCCGCCGGCGATTTTCAAGGGGAGGGCCGCGAAATGGTATGGGCCGGCCACTACGCGAGAAAGATCGAGGCTTTCGACAATCGCAATTCCGCCTTCGGCAAGCGCGTGATGATTCGCCAGATCTTTCGAATCAATCGGATCGACCGACGGCAAATCCAATCCCAGCAACAGCACTCCCCTCGCCTTCAGCCAGGTCGGAACGTCGCGAGCGATAACGGGAATGCGCGTCGGGAAAATGGCGGAGTTCCGCCAACAGTCCGTTTTCAACAACAGGCGCGGCACCGCAGCCAGATTCATCGCGTACGGCTCCAGATGTTCGATACCAATCTCGCACGGCTCCATGTCGATGGGAAAAATGTTTGTTAGGTCCGCGACAATCGCCGGGCCAATGAATGCCTCCAACGTAAGGCGATCGATCGTTTCGCCGTTGGCCTCGAAATGAAAGGGCGCATCGGCATGTGTCCCGTTGTGCGTGCCCATTTCCATTTTGCCGACGTTGACCGTCGCGCCGGCCGCCATTTTCCAATTCAATCCAAAACGAAACGCCGTATCGCCCGGCCACGGCGCCAGATCATTTGAGAGCGTGCGCGAGATATCGATGATCTGCATGGTGTGTAGTGGTGCCTGTATCAAGCACCGAGTCCAAATTGAACAGGCGCTTGGCACAAGCGCCTCTACAATTTTTCAATTTCCTGTTCGACGCCGGCTCGCGAATTGCTTTCGGCGTTGGACGTTGAGCGTTCGCCGTTTTACTTTCGCCGTTAGGTGAAAACTGAACCACTTCCAATTCGCAACTTTATCGACGGCCAATTTGTTGCGCCGGTCGGCGGGAAGTATCTCGACAATATCGAGCCAGCAACGGGAAAGCCGTACTCGCAGGTGGCGGACAGCGACGGCCGCGATGTCGATCTTGCCGTCGTTGCGGCGGAGAAAGCGTTCGCAGATTGGTCGCGCTCTTCGGCCGCGGAACGATCGCGTATTCTTCTGCGCATCGCCGATCTGATCGAGCGCGATCTCGAAAAATTCTCCCGAGCGGAATCGATCGACACCGGCAAGCCGCTCTCGCTCGCGCGTTCGCTCGATATTCCGCGCGCGATCGCCAACTTCCGCTTCTTCGCCACTGCGATTCTGCACACCGAGTCGGAAGCGCACATGACGGATGGCGTCGCGTTCAATTACACCCTGCGCCAGCCGCGCGGTATCGTTGGATTGATTTCACCGTGGAATTTGCCGCTTTATTTGTTGAGCTGGAAGATTGCGCCCGCTATTGCGGTCGGCAACACCGCCATCGCCAAGCCGAGCGAGCTGACGCCGATGACCGCGTTTCTGTTGTGCGAAATTTGTCGTGAAGCCGGATTGCCGAACGGCGTGCTCAACGTCGTTCACGGCACTGGTCCAAATGTCGGCACCGCGATCACGGCGCATCCGAAGATCGGTACGATCTCGTTCACCGGTGGCACAGTCACCGGCCGCAAGGTGGCGGAGACGTGCGCGCCGATGTTCAAGAAAGTTTCGCTCGAGCTCGGCGGGAAAAATCCGAACATCATTTTCGCCGACGCCGATCTCGACGCCGCCATCGCCGGCAGCGTTCGCTCTTCTTTCGCGAACCAGGGCCAGGTTTGCCTGTGTGGATCGCGTGTCTTTGTCGAACGCTCCGCCTACAATGATTTCGTCGATCGCTTTGTTGCCGCCGCGGCGAAACTGAAGAGCGGCGATCCGTTGGACGAGAAAACCGATCAAGGCGCGATCGTGAGCAAGACGCAGCTCGATAAGGTGAAGTTCTACGTCGATCTTGCGCAGAAAGAGGGAGGAAAAATCGCGCTTGGCGGTTCAGCGCCGAAGTCGATCAACGAACGTTGCCAATCGGGTTACTTTTTTCCGCCGACGGTCATCACCGATTTGCCGGTATCATGTCGAGTCAATCGCGAAGAAATCTTCGGCCCCGTCATCACGATCACGCCGTTCGACAACGAAGAAGAAGTGATCGGTTACGCCAACGACACCGACTACGGCCTGGCCTCAAGCGTCTGGACGCAAAACCTGAGCCGCGCGCATCGCGTCGCCGAAAGAATTCACACCGGCACGGTCTGGGTAAATTGCTGGCTCGTGCGCGATCTGCGCGTCCCGTTCGGCGGCATGAAAGCCAGTGGCGTCGGCCGCGAGGGCGGCGAAGAAGCGCTGCGCTTTTTCACCGAACCGAAGAACGTCTGCATCGCAAAATGACTCGAAGTGCTCGTCCTCGAAATCGGTGTGGAATGCATGATTCCACCGAACACGCCTCTCGAAGTTGAAGTGATCATCCATAAAGAGAGAACGGAATTCTGAGAGCATGAACAAATCCGTTTTCATCCGCATAATCTGCGACTACAAATTAAGGCATGAGCGGAGTACGATTGCTGGTTGGAACACGGAAGGGTGCGTTCGTCCTGACATCGGACGGGAAGCGCAAAGATTGGAAGGTGGACGGGCCGCATTTTGCGGGCTGGGAACTTTATCACGTCAAAGGTTCGCCGGTTGATCCGAACCGCATCTACGCGTCGCAGACGAGCGCGTGGTTCGGACAGATCATTCAGCGCTCCGATGATGGCGGGAAAACCTGGATACAGCCGGGCACAGCGCCGGGCGAACCGACGACGGCGCCCGACGGCATGCCCAAAGGCGACAGCAACAAATTCGTTTACGACACCTCCGCGGAGACGGGCAAACCCCTAACGACTCACATGTGGTACGACGGGACGCAGCATCCGTGGGAATTCAAACGGGTCTGGCATCTCGAACCATCGTTGACCGATGTGAACACGGTATACGCGGGAGTGGAAGATGCCGCGTTGTTCGAATCAACAGACGGCGGTGAGAATTGGAAGGAACTTGCGGGATTGCGCGGTCACGACTCGGGACCGAAATGGCAACCGGGCGCGGGCGGCATGTGTCTGCACTCGATTCTGCTCGATTCGAAAAATCCGGGACGAATATTTATCGCGATCTCGGCAGCGGGCGCGTTCCGCACCGACGATGGCGGCAAAACGTGGAAACCAATCAATCAGGGTTTGCATTCCCAATACATCCCCGATCCGAAAGCGGAAGTCGGTCACTGTGTGCATCATATCGCGATGCACCCTTCGCGTCCGAATACGCTGTTCATGCAAAAGCACTGGGACATCATGCGCAGCGATGACGCTGGCGATTCGTGGCGCGAGGTAAGCGGGAATTTGCCGACTGATTTCGGGTTCCCGATCGACATTCATGCGCACGAGCCGGAGACGATTTACGTCGTACCGATTAAGAGCGATTCCGAACATTTTCCTCTCGACGGCAAGTTGCGCGTCTATCGCAGCCGGACCGGTGGGAACGAATGGGAAGAATTGACGAAAGGTCTGCCGCAACGCGATTGCTACGTCAACGTGTTGCGCGACGCGATGTCGGTTGACTCGCTCGATTCGTGCGGTGTCTACTTCGGCACGACCGGTGGACAGGTTTACGGATCAAGTGATGCCGGCGACACGTGGAACGCGATCGTTCGCGATCTTCCAGCGGTTCTCTCGGTCGAAGCGCAGACGCTGCCATGATTCGTGTCGTGCTCCCGCATCACCTGCGCACGCTCGCGCGAGTCGATGGCGAGGTGCAACTCGATATCAACGGTTCAGCCACGCCGCAATCCGTTCTCGATGCGCTTGAGGCGAAATATCCGATGTTGCGCGGGACGATTCGCGATCACGTCACGCTCAAGCGCCGGGCGTTCGTCAGATTCTTTGCCTGCGAAGAGGATGTTTCGCACGAACCACCGGATACGCCGCTGCCCGATGCAATCGCGAAAGGCACGGAGCCTTTTTTCATCATGGGTGCGATTGCAGGTGGTTAAGCGGATGGTTTGCGGTGGTTTTAAGGTACTGGTCGAAGCGTAGGCCGAGGAACTACTTACGAATGTTCGTTTTGTCCGCGGATGCGCTCGCGGGATTTTGCTCCCATGATCAACAGACCTGACAGCCCAACAAGGCACGCCCAGGCAAACCAGTCGCCGAGCAACGCGTAGAGGGTCCGCGTACCGCGAGTCGGAACCTGCCCGACAAGAACTCGCTCGGTTGTTGCGTAGTGATCCATCGAGGCGAGCCGCCGACCTTGGTAGTCGAAAGCGGCGGAAAGACCCTGACTCGTGTGACGGACTAGGTTGAACCCCTGCTCGATGGCCCGGAAACTCGCCATCCTGGTATGCCAGGGATCGATCGCTTTCCAATCGTTAGACGGATCGAGCAATATGTCAGTTCGCAGTCGTCCCGCCTGCCCGAGAAGTTGCGGAAAGTCCGCGTCAAAACAGATAACCGAGCTCAGCCGACCGTATGGAGTATCAAGTGCACGTAACTTTCCATCGCCACGAATGGAGATCGCCGCCTCACCACCCGGCACTGGATGCGCTTTAAGAAATTCCCATGCAGGAGTGCCATCAGGCTGAACGAGAACGATTTTGTTTTCGAGAGGTGGCGTTGTTTCCGGATGCCACGTGGCAAGCGCCATTCCAAGATAAATGCCATTCGCCTTGGCCAGGGTCCCGCCGCGCCGGATTAGATCGTTCTCATCTTCCTTCAGCACTGGAGCATTCGTCTCGCCCCAGAAAATGATGCGGGCTCCAGCCTTTGCCTCGCGCTCGCTCCGGTTCAGCAAGTCATTGTCGATCGCAGCAGCGTTTTCCCGAATCGTCGCAAATTCCTGAGAAGTGAGCGATTCGTGGCGGAAGAAGCGTCCAATGACTTTCGGATCAGGATGCAATTTGCGGTTGATCCCTGAAAGCGTCGCCACCCGGACCGTTTCTCCGGTGGGCGGAAAGAGCGCAAGACGCGCGCCGCCGACCAGCATCGTGATGATGACAAGCAGAGCGCACATCGTCGCCACCCGCGGCACGTGTCGCGAAACGGTCCACTCTTCCCACAAGGCATTTCCGGCCGACGCCGTCCATCCGATCAGGAACGTGACACCCCAGAGGCCGGTGACCGAAAGGATTTGGAGCAAGGCCAGATTACCGTACTGCGAGTAGCCAGTTGCAAACCAGCTGCCGAACGGCCCCAGTGACAAGAGATATTCGACCGATGTCCAGATCAGCGGAAAAACGAGCGTGCTCGAAAACACGGAGAGTCGGTGCGCCAGGAGACGGTCGCCCAGATAAGGCAGCGTGAAACAAAGGCCATAAAAGAACATCACTGCGATGTAGACAGGCGTTGGAAAAGGCACCATCCCGCGATACTGGGCAGCGAGCGCTGCGATTTGCACCGCCAGGACCAGGGGAAGGCCGACGATAATCCTCTGGGACCGAGTGAAGCGCAGCAAAAAGAGTGGCGCCAGCCATGCTGCAAACGCGATGGCGTTCGCTCCGTTGGCGAACGGCAGAAGGAGACTCGCGACAAGTAAGGGAATCCACGATGCTATTCTTGTCGCCGCGGCTGCGAATGGGGCGCGGGATTTTTCGGCAGCTGCTTCGAGTTTCGTTGGCATGGCACTCGTCTAATTTTTCACTTTGATCTCTGGCGCCCGAGCGCGCCTCCCACGGCAGTGTCGATCACGTGATCGATCAGGCGCTGCTTCGAGACCCAGGGGAAAGAGGGTCGCTGCGTCAGTAGGGAAGTGATGCCGTGCGTGGCGGCCCAGAGCGCCTGCGTACGCAATTCCAATTCGTTCCCATCGGTCTTGGAATTGCCCAAACAAAGTTTCACGAGGGCGCGCGCAAGATCGAACGCGCGATGAGTTCGGTACGGCTTTTTCGTGGGATTTCGAACGACGAAGGCGATTTGGTATTCGCTGGGATGTTTCAGTCCCCATTCCACATAGAGGCGCAAGCCGCGTTTTAATTGCCGCGCCGGATCCTTGCCTCGCTCTTTCAACAGGATAGCGAGCGCGTTGTACAAGTGGGCGAAGCTTTCCTCCACCAAGACCTCGAAGAGCTCTTCCTTGCTTGGGAAGTGCAGATAGATCGCAGCGGGCGAGCATCCGACGGACCGCGCCAGGGTCCGCATCGACAAACCTTCGAACCCGTCACGCACGAAGATTTCGCGCGCGGCATCCAGGATTTCCGATCGGATCTCCTCTCGGTGGCGTTGTCGTCTGGCTTCGGCTTTCATGAACGCTGTTCACCATACTGAACGATGTTTAATTAACAACCTTTAAAACACGATCGTAATTGAATAATCAAAAATCTGCGTTTCATCCGTCTGAATCTGGAGCTAAGAAGAGTGCAGAAATGGGCGAATCGTTTGAGAGTTCGCGGGCACCTGAACCAGTGGGCGCGTTTCCTCACGCAAAGCGCGTGGGCAATCTTTTGTTTCTATCCGGCATCGGACCGCGGGTGCGTGGTAGCAAAGAAATCCCAGGTGTCACGCTCGATTCCGCGGGCAACATCGTGAATTACGACATCGAGACGCAATGCCGCGCGGTGTTCGAGAACGTGCGGCTTGTTCTGGAAGATGCCGGGGCAAAGTGGAACGACATTATCGATGTCACGGTCTTCCTGACCAACATGAAGAAGGATTTTCCGACCTATAACCGCATCTATCCCGAATATTTTGCTGGTATTGGAAAGCCAAATCCGACGCGCACGACGATCGGAATTCTCTCGCTGCCCACGCCGATTGCGATTGAGCTGAAGGTGATCGCCGCGGTCGAAAAATAGTCATCCGTAAATCTGAAACTCGGTCGCTGCCCGCGCTTCCTGGTTTCCAGATTGCGTTCACTCCCGCTCGAAGCGCTCAATTTCCGCTAGCAGAGCTTGCGCGCGATTTACACTGCAGCCGGCTGAACTGTCCATCGAAGAATCTTGGCGAACTTCTCCTTTCCGGGTCGCCGTGACCAACGCACGATCCCGTAAAAGATCCCCAGGCAAACAAAGCCGCTCAAGACAAGCCAGCCCACCACATCAGGATTCCGGCCCCAGACATCGGCGCCCAAGCCGTAGAAAATCACGAGCATCAGCGGAATCCAGATAAAGCAGCCCGCGACGCCAAACCAGAGCGCCGCGCGCAAGTGCCAATTGCGCAATTCAGCAATCTGCCGCTGCAGCGCGAGCACCGGCACCGCGTAATCAAGGCGCTGAATCAGGAACAGGTCGCGCGCCGCAAAGATGATAAACATCACTCCGTAAACGTGGAGCGAGAGCCCATAGATCATCAGGTGAGCGACGCCGACGTGATTGATCCAAAAACGCGCCGAGAACGCAGTGAGAAGCACGCCGCAGATGAGTTGGACCCTGCCCGCAAGGCCGAGCGTTCGTGCGCAGATGATCATTGGCGCGCGATGCTCGTGGATCAGACGAAGAAACCTCTTTTTATCGACAGCTAACGGCATGGCTGCGGCATGATCGATCATTTTGCAAGGATCTTGTTACCGAGTGATTCGCGAGCTCCGCAAAAAATCACAACCAAAATCCAAATCAGGCGTTGGACGTCGGGCGTGCGCCGCGTGGCATCATGGCAAACCAATCCAGTTAATGAGCCGCCGAATGAAACGACAGATTCATCCACGGATTTCGTAGATCAACGCTGATTTTTTAGCGTCAGGAGTTTCCTTCTCGTCGTCACTCTTTTGAATCTGTGAAATCTGCGTAATCTGCCATGCAGTTTTCTCCCGACAGAACAATTCGCGCTTCAGCTTGATGCGAACGATTCGCTTCACCAGTTCCGGGAAAAATTTCATCTGCCGTTGGGCGATGATAACAAGCCGCTCATTTACTTTGCCGGCAATTCGCTCGGTCTGATGCCGAAAGCGGCGCGGAGGATCGTCGAGCAGGAGTTGGATGATTGGGCAAAGCTCGCGGTCGATGCCCATTTGAAGGCTGTGACACCGTGGTACTCGTATCACGAGACGTTGCGCGAACCGACCGCGCGACTCGTCGGCGCGCAGCCTAACGAAATCATCTGTATGAACAGCCTGACGGTCAACATTCACCTGATGATGGCCACGTTTTATCGCCCAACGAAATCGCGCTTCAAAATCCTGATGGAAGACCCCGCCTTCCCTTCCGACACCTACGCGATCAAAACACAGATCGTTCATCATGGATTGGATCCGAAGGAAGCGCTCATATTGGCGCGACCGCGCGAAGGCGAATTCACAGTCCGGCAGGACGACATCGAGGCAGTACTCGAAAAACACGGCGACGAGATTGCGTTAGTGCTCTTCGCCGGCGTGAATTTTTTTACCGGCCAGCTATTCGATATCGAGAGAATCACGGCCGCCGCGCAGAAACGCGACATCACGGTCGGAATCGATCTCGCGCACACAGCCGGCAATGTCCCGCTGGCGCTGCATGACTGGAACGTCGATTTCGCCGTCTGGTGTTCATACAAATATCTCAACGCCGGCCCCGGCGCTGTGGCGGGCACGTTCGTGCACGAACGGCACGCTACCAACACAAAGTTGCCCCGTCTCGCTGGGTGGTTTGGAAACGACCCGAACACGCGCTTCCAGATGCAATTGGAACCGGAGTTTATTCCCGTTCCGTCCGCCGACGGCTGGCAAATCAGCAACCCGCCGATTTTTTCGATGGCACCGCTGAGAGCGTCGCTTGCGATCTTCGATGAAGCGGGCGGAATGGAAGCGCTGCGCGCGAAATCGATCAGACTAACTGGATATCTTCAATTCCTGATTGAGTTCGCCGGGCATTCGAAACTAAGCGTCATCACGCCACCCGAAATGGGCGCGCGCGGCTGCCAGCTGTCGATTTTTGTCCACGAACATCCGAAGGAATTGTTCGGCAAACTCGAAGCCGCCGGCGTGAAGTGCGATTTCCGCGAACCGAACGTGATCCGTGCCGCACCGACGCCGCTCTACAACACGTTCCACGAAGTTTGGCGTTTCGCGAAGATTCTGGCCGAGCACCGGTGACCTGCCGCGCCACCGCCAGGTTGGTCAGTGGCGGGGTAACCTTCTCGACAGCCATGAGACGGCCTGGCTTCCTTGAATACCAAGCCCCGGTTGACTATTCCAAGGAACTCAACCGAGCAGTTCCTTTACGCACTTGATCAAACCTGGGATGGGGAACGGTTTGACCAGAAACTTTACCTCATTGCGAATGAAGAAATGCCTAATGTGGGGATCAGTGGCGAAGCCGGTGATGAAGATGAAGGAATCGGAAAGGGTTGGGCGCATTTCCCTGGCCTTGAGGTAAAACTCGTCGCCCCGCATACGCGGCATCTTCAAATCGCAAATCACCGCATCGTATTCGTGAGCCTTGACCTTGACGAGGGCTTCCTCACCGTCAAAGGCGATGTCGACAAGAAAATTGTCTTCCGCCAGGATCCACTGCAAGGCCGAAGCGAGTTGCTTGTCGTCATCCACCACCAAGATAGCCCTTAGTTGGAACGCGTCTCCATTGCCCTCAGTTCCGTCTGGTTGCGGCTTGGATTTCATATGGACGATGAAAGGGGTCAGCAGTCACGGTGCCAATCGGGATTTCCGCAAACGAAATGTGATCCATGTCCGTCGGCGCCGCCCCACCACGCCTTCCCCGACACATTGCGTTTTGCCTAAGTTCCGGCCGAGCAGTCTATCACCGATGGACTACCAGAGTCGCTTGTGCCGGTCGAGATCTTCCCACGCCATTTCCACGGTCTTAATTTGAATGGCTTGATAAGCCGGGTCCGACTTTCGTTGCAGATCACTGATGCGTGTGTGCTCAGCACGCGCAGTGTTGATAAGATCCCAATATTCTGATCCTGAGCCTCTCGCAATAATGAGCGGTTCGTGCCAGCCAATCTCATCGATGATCAGACCACCGTTCTCATGCGGTATGGTCAGAGCAAATTGGTCGGGATTGTCGGCTCGCTTCAAGCGATAGCCGCCAGCGATCTCCCTCGTATCAGGACCCTCGCATGAGTTGAGGCAAACGAGCACCGTCAGAAATGCAATGCGGCAGAAATCTTGAAACGATTGTTTGCTCCAGATTGCGCGGGATGAGAATCGATGGTCAGGATTCACCAGTACGAATGTCGTTTACCCGTGCATCATCCGCTCGGTCGCAATTATGGCGAGAATTTTGTCGGCAAATCCAGCGGATTAGGTGAAAAAGAACCATGAAATACGCAATCATCATCGTTCGGGTCTTGCTCGGGCTCATGTTCGCCGTCTTCGGATCCAATGCGTTCCTCCACTTCATTCCGATGCCGCCAATGCAAGGCGCGGCCGGCGCATTCATCGGAGCACTTGCCAGCAGCGGCTACATTTACGCCATCGCACTGCTTCAGGTTGTCGGCGGTCTGATTCTTCTTGTCGGACGCTTCGTGCCGCTCGGCCTTACTCTCCTCGGCCCTGTGATTGTTAATATTGTGCTCTACCACATCTTTCTCGATCGTAGTGGCCTTGGAATGGCCGCCTGCATCTCCGTCTTTGCGCTCTTTCTCGTTTGGGCGTACCGCGATCGCTTCGCGCCGCTCTTGAGAGCGTGAACTCTGCGAACGCAGTCAAGCCAACACATCAGTCGGCGAACCACGTTCGATCAGTCGGCCAGTCTCCAGCACGACCACTTCATCGCAAAGCGCGGTTAGCTCACCGGCATCATGCGTGACGTAAATAAGCGGGATGCGGAATTCATCTCGAATACGCTGAAGAAACGGAATAAGCCGGGTCTTGAGACGCGAATCCAGACTGCTCATCGGTTCGTCCAACAAGAGAAGGCGTGGCGCGGAAAGGATGGCGCGGGCAAATGCCACGCGCTGCTGTTCACCGCCGGAAAGTGTTGTGACATCGCGCTCGAGAAGCGGCGCGATCTCCATCACCTCGACGACGTGGCCAAGCGCAAATAGCCCATTATCGGCGACGAACTGCTGACAACCGTACACGAGGTTGGAGCGGACATTGAGGTGCGGAAAGAGCGCGAGGTCCTGCGGAACGTAGCCGACACGACGGAGGCGCGGCGGAAGATTTAGCGAGGTTGCCGTTTCAAAGAGGATCTTCTCATCCAATTGCACTCTCCCGGCGGTCGGCCGGCGAAGGCCAGCAATCAAATCCAGGAGAGAAGTTTTCCCGGCGCCGGATGGACCGAAAATGCCGGCAATCGGTTGATCGAAAGTTGCGTCGATCTCCAGGGTAAAGCCGGCCAGCGGGAGCCGAATATTCTGAAGGCGCAGGCTCATCGGGAACGTTTGCGTGTCGAGATAATTTGCCCGCACAAAACAGTGACGAAAACGATGGCAATTGAAACGAACAAGAGCGGCAATGCGGCGGCGTCCTGACCAAGCTGCACCTTCTGATAGATTGAAAGCGAAATCGTCATCGTCTTGTGCGGGATCATCCCGGCGACGACAGCGGTGGCGCCAAATTCACCCATCGCGCGCGCAAAGGCGAGCACCGCTCCCGCGACAACGCCGCGGATCGCCAGCGGCAGGCTGATCGTCCCAAAGACGCGCCATTCGTTAGCGCCAAGAGTCCGCGCGATATCCTCAAAGCGCGGATTCACTTCTTGAAACGCGCTCTGCGCTGTGCGGACAAGCAGCGGGAAAGACATCACTGCGCACGCCAGAACCACCGCGCGCCAGGTAAATACGATCTCCAGGCCGAGATCTTGTTGCAGCACAGAACCGAGCGGTCCGTGCCGCCCAAAGAGCATGAGAAGCGCGAGCCCGGTCGCAACCGGTGGCACAAACAACGGCAACATCACGACCGTCTCCACCGCTGCCTTTCCCGGCCAATCGCGGCGAGCGATCAACCAGGCCACTGCGATCCCGAATGGCAAGATCAACAGCGTGCTCAGTGCCGAAACTTTGATCGTAAAGAAAACGATCTGCCATGCTTCGCCGGTCATCTCGTTCCACTATTTCGTCACAACAAAACCGAATTTCTCGAAGATCGATTGCGCCGTTGGACCAGCGAGATATTCCTCAAATTTCTTGGCACGCTCAGGTTCCTTCGAAGTTTTCACGACTGCGATCGGGTATGAAATCTTCGGCCCTTCTCCGGCGGGAATTTCCACGGCGATTTTCACCTTTTTAGAAATAAACGAATCGGTCTTGTAAACGAAGCCCGCTTCCACATTACCCGATTCAACGGCGGCCAACGCCGACCGAACGTTTTCAGTCGGCATGACTTTCCCCCTAACCAAACCCCATAGCCCGGCTTTCTGAAGGTATTCGCGCGCGTAAATGCCGGCTGGCACAGTTTGCGGCTCAGCCAGGGCGAGCCTTTTGTATTCCGGCTTCGCAAGGTCAGACGCTGACTCCGGGACTGTGGTCGCATCTTTCGTTACGACGATAACGAGTGAATTGGAAAGCAAACTTCGTCGCGTGCCGGACAGCACCAGGCCTTTCTTCTCCAGCGCGTTCATCTTTGCGTCGTCGGCGGGAAAAAAGAGATCAGCGGGCGCACCTTCTTCGATCTGCCTTGCCAGCATGCTCGACGCGCCGAAGTTGAACTGCAGCTTATCTCCGCTCTCCTTTTCGTAAGCGGCACCGATTTCCTTCATCGCATCGATCAGACTGGCGGCCGCGTGAACAGTCAATTCGACAGCGAAGAGGTTTCCGGCGAGAAACAGACTAAGCAAAAGAGAGATTAGTTTCATCTTAACTCTTGATAAGTCGCCCCATACTTTCCCGCGGGCTATTTTTTGGAAACCAGCGAGGCAAGGAGCTGTTGGAAGCGCGGGTTCGCGCGCAATGGCTGCCACGCGGGATCTGTTTTCAAGTAGCCGTACGAAATGTAGCCCGGAAGGCTGAGCAATGTCTGCAGCGTATCCAGGGCGCGGTCGTGATCGCTGGTCCAGATGTAAACTTGGGCTAGGCCCTGCAAGACCAATGGGCCGTCGTAAGCATCCTTTGAAACCGGCATGAGGGCGACAGCTCTTTGCGCTTCTTGCAACGCGAGTTCCTTGTTGCCGAGATTCGCGTCAACCTGCGCTAACACGGCCAATGTCCGCGGATCGTTCGGCTTTGTTTTCAATCGAGATTCGAGGACCGTCCGAGCCGCCGTGAAGGCCTCGGCAGCCTTTTTCTTATCGCCCTCTGCGCGCGCGATCAACGCTTCGTACCAGGGACGGGGAAAGTAAAAGCTAAAGTCGACATCCTGAAATTCGTTGCGTGGAGAGGCCGCCAGAATTCTGCGTGCCTCCTTGTAATTGTGATCAATCAGCGCGATCAAAATTCCACTCGGCGTTTCACCGCCACCCACGTCGACACCGGGGGCCGCGGCCAAAGCAGCCCGCAGCGTTTTTGGATCTCCGGTCTCCTCAAAGTCCAGCTGAGCCCGCCGGATCAATGTGATCGGTTGGCGCATTCCCGCCGCGATTGCCTGATCGTAGGCCAGCCTGGCCTCGGGGAATCGACGCTCCAGAACGAAAGTGTCCACAAGAAGGTTGACCGCATTCGGGTTACGCGGATCCAACTTCACCGCCGTGGCGAAATCGCTTTCCGCTTCCGCCCAGTGACCTTGTCGTCGATTGATGTAACCGGAGAGATTGAAGAACGACACACTGTTCGGCAAGCCTGGTCGCGCAATCGCGAGTTCTTTCTGCGCGGCTTCGTAATCGCGGTGGCAGCGAAACAAATTGTCTGCTTTGGCAAGATGAGCCTCCGCCGAATGTGGCCGCAATTGCAGCGCGTTGGCGACGGCTGCTTCGGCCAGCAGACTGCGTTCGGGCGTGGGATCGAAGTCGAGAAAATAAAGCAGATCGTGCGCTCGAGCTGCATAACAATAGGCCAGGAGGAACTTCGGGTCGCGACTGGTTGCTTCATCGAGCAGTCGAATCGCCTTACGCAATGATCCCTCGGTATCCTCAGCCTCCAGGTATGTGTCGACGATTTCCTTGCCCTGCTGATACAGACTGAACGCCTCCAAATCTCGCGTGGGAGTCTCTTCTATTTCCGCTTTTTGTTGCGGCGAAAGCTTGGCCTGTAACTGGTTAACGATCGCCTGGGCCAGATCGCTTTGAAGGACGAACAGATCGGCCACGTCGCGCTCATAACTTTCGGCCCAAATCTGTGAGTCCGTGCGAGCATCGATTAACTTTGCATTCACCCGCACACGGTTTGGCGCTCGCTGTACCGTGCCTTCGAGAACGTACGTCACTCCGAGTTGGCGACCGATCTCACGCACGTTGCGGTTACCTTCGTTTCGGTATTGCTGTACGCTGGTATGGCTGATCACCTTCAGGTCGGAAACCTTGGCCAGATTCGTCAGGACTTGATCTTGCACACCATCGGCAAAGAAAGTGCCGGCGTTGTCCGGGCTTAAATTCTGAAACGGCAGGACGGCGATGCTTTTCGCAGGCGACGCGGTGGCGTTTACCTCCGGATTTTCTCCGGACGCGTTTCGCCAGGGATGCCAAAAGTAGACCCCCAGCGCGATAGCAGCGATGCTTGTTCCGGCAATACCCAGCAGCCATAGTTGTCGCCCGCTGTAGACGTGAAGGCCCTTGGCGTTAGGCGTACGCCGAATACCTTCCGCCGTAATGTCAAAGAGCCAGCCCAGCACAAGGGACAAAGGAAACCCGATCGCGATCAACACGATGAAGACTTGCTGCGTCCATCCTGGCGCACCAAAAATCGGGAGAATAGTTCCACCGATCTGAATCATCCCTGACGCAAAAATTCCATAGCCGAGCGCGACGCGGTAAACCCGGCGCCTCTTCAGCTCATCGAAAAAAGAACTCATTCGCGAGCCACGATACCGTCTGTACCGCTGCTCGCTACTCAAACTGGGCGACCACCTTGCACGACGTCACCAGAATGCTGGAAATACACGGGTCAGCCCAAAGCCTGGACCCAACCGCCGTGATCCGCGGTTACTGATCTGCTCGCTTTTCCAGCTGATGGCGAAAATAGCCCTTCCAGCTTTCCGGTAACGCCTCGACTTCGATCGCCCGACGCATCGTTTTTGCATCGTCCCTCTCAAAACTATAAAGACGGGTGATGTCGGCAACGGTGATCTCCTTTTGCTCTCGCCCAATCAATTTCATGGCGTCTCCAGCGCCGATCATTCCTTCACGCACCACGGCAAAATAAAAGCCTGTGCGACGACTGGCCAGAAACCGCTTGATGATGTCCGCGCGATCAAACTTTATCCCCAATTTGTAACATGGCATTCGCGGTTCAGTAACCATGATTTCCGTTTCGCCGATTCCAAATCTGTCTCCGATGTAAACGGCTTCCTCCAGTAATCCCTCGGTTGTAAAATTCTCGCCGAACATGCCCCGAGGCAGTTCGACTCCAGGCAGTTCAGTTCGCCAATAGTCGTAGTGCTCCGACGGATAGGCATAAACAGCTTTGCTCACGCCGCCGTGGACAGTGAGATCGGCTTGCCGATCACCCTCCAAGTTTAACGTGCGCAACATTACCGGCGCGTCGACCGGCTCCTTGAAAATTCCCGTGGTGACTCGCTTGCCTTGCCAAGCCACTTCTCTCGGCAATCCAATATTCAGTGATAAAATCGTCACGATTGTCTCCCATGTGATTATGCCGGTTGATCAAATAGTCCCAAGGAAACTTTCGGAAACCGACGAGAATATTTTTCCTGCTTTCCTGGCTTCCTGATTCGTCCATTCTTGATTCATGCCGAAGTTTGTTCTCGTGGGCAGCGGACTGGCCGGGGGATTGCTCGCCGCGTTTCTGGGAAAGCGCGGATACGAGGTCGATCTCTACGAACGGCGGGCCGACCCACGTGCGGGCAACACAGTCGGCGGGCGCTCGATCAACCTCGCGCTCTCAACGCGCGGGATTCACGCGCTCGAGCAGCTCGGCATCGCCGAGGAAGTATTGCGTCACGCGATCCCGATGCCCGGCCGTATGATCCACGACAAATCCGGCGGCCTGCATTTCTCGCCCTATGATCGGGACCCTAACAAATGCATCAACTCTATCGGTCGTGGCGCACTTAACACCGTCGTGATCGAGGCAGCGCAGCGTTACCGGAACGTGCGAGTCATGTTCAATCATCTTTGTACCGATGTCGATCTCGAGACGCCCATTGCCCATTTGCTCAACACGGACACGAATGAGGTGATCGAAGCGCGGGGCGATGCCGTGATCGGTGTCGATGGCGCCTTCTCCGCGGTACGGCACGCGATGCAGCAGCGGCTCGGTCGGTTTGAGTACGAAGAGAGTTATCTCGCTCACGGTTACAAAGAGCTCACGATTCCGCCCGCGCCGGATGGCTCGTGGCGAATGGAAAAGAACGCCCTCCACATTTGGCCGCGTAAGAGTTTCATGATGATCGCGCTGCCGAACCCCGATGGCTCGTTCACCTGCACGCTCTTCTGGGAATTCAAAGGACCACGGAGCTTTGAATCGATCGAGACCGACGACGATGTTCGCCGCTTCTTCGACGAAGAATTTCCCGACGCTGTCCCGCTCATGCCGGCGCTGCTCGAAGACTTCCTGGAAAATCCAACCGGCTCGCTCGTGACCATCCGTTGCGCGCCGTGGCATTACAAAGACAAGGTCGCGCTTGTCGGGGACGCGGCCCATGCGGTCGTGCCGTTTTACGGCCAGGGAATGAACGCCGCGTTCGAGGATTGCGTCGTCCTCGACGAGTGCCTGGCCGAATCACCTAACGATCGCGCCCGTGCTTTCGCCGACTATTTCGTTAGGAGAAAAGAAAACGCCGACGCTCTCGCCGATCTCGCGGTCGCCAACTTTATCGAGATGCGCGACAAGACCACTTCGCGCCTGTTTCGCACAAAGAAGAAACTTGATCATGCGCTCGAAGGCCTGCTGCCCGGGAAATATCTACCGCTCTACACCATGGTTACGTTTACGCGCATCCCCTACGCCGAAGCTGGCCGTCGCGCGCGCCGTCAGGACCGCACCGTCTACGCCAGCGTCATGGCTATCATATTGATAGCCGTGCTGCTGCTGGTTCGTTTCGTTGTTCGATGATGTCGCGAAATAACGGAGCGCGGCGCAAGCAAACCGGTCGCGATGAGCAAGACGCTCGTAGACGACTAGATGCAATTTCCTGATCGCCCGACTATCGAGCGCCGGTCGACGGTGGGGGAAGCTGCTGCTGAAAGCGATTGATTGCCTCGCCCTTCATCGTATCAAGGTTACCTACGTAGGGGCCATTCGGAATGTCCTGGTCTTCCCAATGCCCTCCGAGGTGGGACCCGGTTTGAGGCTCCACCCAAACGTGTCTTTTCTTAGCTTTGCTAGTCACGGCGACAGTTTTTCTCATATCGAACGCCACGGGCAGTGCTTTGCCGGCCTGCGCCTTTACGATCTGCGACGAAAGGATTCGTCCCTCGACAGTTGCCGTCACTTTATACGAGCCCACTTCCAAGTTATTCACGATGGCGCGGCCCCCCCGGTCGGTCTTTGCGATTACCGGCGCGGCCTTTTTGTCCTGGCGCTCGATGCGAATCTCAGCCCCTTTGGCTGGCGCGCCGTCGACCCCTTTCACACCCACGTCGATCGTGGCCTTTTGGCCGAAGGCGGAACCAAGCAGAAGAAACGACGAGGAAAAAATGACAGCGGCGAGGCGTGGGATAAACATATGTCTTAGGTAAAATGGTGGTTCATTCTATGCAATTTGATGGTGGCTTCCAATAGAAAAACTCGCAATTCAATCAAGCTGTTCGCGAATATCCGGTTGGTGCGTACGAATGCTCCGGGCCAATCATGTCCTTCTTGCGGATTCCATTCTGAAGCCGGGTTTCGCCTGCAACGATGGACCACATCGCATACGCCAGTCTCATCTACGCCGAGTGATAATAGTCGCCACATTGTCGATCTTGCTGTCTCATTTCCTCTCCGGTTAACAAACGCGGATGCAACGACTGATCGCAAATTTCATCGCGCAGTTCCAAGAGTTTCGGGGCAAATCGCGCCCCGTCGTTAATACCTGCTTGTATGGCTTGGTCGCCAGTCTGGCAGCGGTCGCTTTTCAACTGGCGATCAATTGGCTTTACCGGCGTTTCTTTCTCACGCCCAGCGTCAGCGGATTCTGGCATTTTGCATGGATCAGCCTGGTCGTCATTGTCGTCACCTCGCTCATCGTTGGCTGGCTCTTGAATTCGTTTTGTCCCGAAGCCGCAGGCAGCGGCATCCCGCAAGTGAAGCTCGCCTACTGGAAGGAATTCGGATTCGCGCCCCGTCGGATCGCATGGATCAAGTTCATCGCGGGCGTCATCGGAATCGGCGGCGGGCAGAGCCTTGGGCGCGAAGGCCCGACTGTGCAGATCGGCAGTAACCTCGCCTCGAGCCTCGCCGGATTCCTTGGCGTTTCGAAACAAAACCGGCGCGGCGCGAGCGCAGCCGGAGCTGCAGCGGGCCTGGCCGCAGCATTTAATTCGCCGCTCGCCTCGGTCGCATTCGTTCTCGAAGAAATCATCGGCGATTTGAATAGCCGCGCACTCGGCAGTGTGCTGCTGGCTTCCGTAATCGGCGCTTTTGTCGTGCACGCTTTCATCGGCGCGCAGCCGGCCTTTGAATTGCCGCCCGTCCACGAGCCGACCTGGCGCGCCTATCTCATGATGCCGATTGTCGCTGCTCTGGCAGCGCTGATCGGTGTCTTCTTCCAACGCGCTTCGCTTTGGTTGCGACAAAGGTCGCGGAAATTCAAGCCGATCCCGCGCTCGCTTCATCCGCTCGCCGGCGGACTCGTCACGTGGATCGCGGGCATCGCGATTTTTTCCGCCACTGGTCGGCTCGGAGTCTTCGCCCTCGGCTATGATGATCTCTCCGACGCGCTCGCCCATGGCATGGCGTGGCGTCTCGCCGCCCTGCTTCTCGTCGGCAAATTAGTCGCGACCATAGCCAGCTACGGCCTCGGCGGGTGCGGCGGTATCTTTTCGCCCAATCTCTTCTTCGGCGGAATGTGCGGTTCCCTCGTCGCTGGAATCGCTTCGCATTTCCTCGCGCTCAATCAATCCGACGGGCTTCTTCTTGCCATCGGTGGAATGAGCGCCTGCCTCGGGGCTGTTGTGCAAGCGCCGGTCACTGCCGTTCTCATCATCTTCGAAATGACGCACCAGTTTGCCGTCGTCCCGGGCCTCATGCTGGCGGGCCTGGTTAGCCAGATCATCGCCCGAAAGCTCGTTAGGCATAATTTTTACGACGAAGTCCTGCTCCAAGATGGCCACCAAATGGAACACGTCGTCCCGCCGCGTGATCTCCGCAGCTGGCATAATCTTCCCATCTCCGCGATCGCCAACTTCACTCCCATCATCCTCCAGGATATGAGTGAGCCCGCCCTAAAATCGATGTTGGAGGCACATCCGTATCGGCGTTTCCCAGTGATCGAAAACGGACGGGTCAAGGGCATCGCGCCGCGCGCGGAAATTGAGGCGGCCCTGGCCGAGCATCGTCCGGTGAGATTACAGGAAGCGCGCGAATGCCGACCGTCTGATTCGATTCGCGATTCGCAGGCCTCGCTCATCGAGTCGCCCACCGGCACCGTCATTCTAACCGACCACGCGAATGGGAAAGTGCTCGCCATCGTTACTCTCCATGACGTCCTCCGCGCGCAGGTTTCGATAAGCGAGCGCTAGCCGCTGCTGAATCGACGTGCCTATTTCTCATCTTGCATTGCTCTTGCCAGGGTTCGCCGACGACGTCTGCGATAGAGCGGAACGAGAAGGACCATCGAGAAATAAACCCAGCCGCTCCACCCAATCTCCGATCTGGGCAGGATCAACGCCAGAACCAGCGATACGACGCCGACGCTCACCGGGATGCTCCATCCCACCAGTTCCCCGCGCGTCAACAATCGTTCGCGGGCATTCAGTCGCAACGGCTCGCGCAACTGCCACGCTCGCAGATTGAGCAACAGGATTTCGAAGGCGATCGCGGTGAAACCGATTGCGTACATTGCGAAAAGCATTCTCCCTTGCGATTCGGTGACGCGCCCGATTCGCTGGCCTACCTGACCATCGCTCAGGGAATACCACATTGCCCCGAATACCGCTTTCAGCGGGTAAATATAGATGAGGATGGTGACGAGCATGGCCCAGCTGATGAAAATCGACACACCATCTTCGAGACCGTAGCGCCGGCTCCACAACCAGTGTCCCCGCCAAAAAATTCCAATCACGGCAATGCTGCAAATAAACGTCGGAACATTCCTGAACGCGCCCAGCAGTGACGCAATGTCGTCGGGTATCTGCTGCGCCGCGATCACCAACATGGTGATGGCGAAGGCAAACGCTGCGTCAATGAACGTTTCCAGCCGCGTCATCTCCATCCCCCGCAGACGAAACCCTCTCAGTCGAGGCAGCGAATCCAGCTCCGCCGGCAGCGCCGACGCAATTTCCTCATACCGCTCGCTCATTCACATCCCGTCATGCCACACTCCCGGCTTCGATGGCAATAGAGTTCGGCGATGCAACTCGCGACGTGATTGGCTGAATTCCGATTGCCGGATAGCGCGCCAGGTTGTTATTCTCCGACGATGAATTCGAAACGTCGCGCACTTACTATGCTCCTTTCGATCTGCTTCCTCTTCTCGCCGTTGCTTCGGGCTCAGGAAGATGAAACGAACGATTCGGACTTGAAAAAGATGCTGAAGGAAGCGGAAGAAATGCAAAAGGAAGCCGAAGGCATGCAGAAAACGAATCCGCCTGCCCCGGGGAAGAAGAAGACGCTCGCAGAACTGCAAGCGGAGGCCAAAGCAGAGGCAGCGCGACAGGAACAGGAAGAAAAAGAGGAGAAGGCAAAGCTTCAAGCCGCTTTGCAAAAACAACTCAAAGCTCCGGGACCGGTTGCGTTACCCAACTGGACACCAGCGACTCCGCAGTTTCATCAAACCGCTTCGCCCACAAAAAAAATCGTCGACGACGAGGTCAGGATCGTCATGACCGGCACCTCGACTCTCACGCCCGATGAATTGGGCGAGGTCTGGGTCGCGGCCATCGCCGATAGGAAGATCAACCACATTCTGAATACGAACACCAGCAACGGTGACAAGAGCATCACTCTTTTTCTCGACACGCGCGAAGGTCCCCGGGAAAAACTGCGGATGCACGCCAGTCGTCCCCAGAAAGCAAAGATTACCGAGGTCGAGATCGCATCGCCTTTGCCCAAGCCGGGCGAAGACAGCGAGGACTAGCGCCGCGTCATCCTTCATGTTTGTTCATCCCCGCCCCCCATTTATCCGACCGATACAATGAAGTGCGCGATGCCAACAAGAATTAGGATCACAAGAATCGGATTCGGCGCCTGCCTTGCTCTGGCATTGCTTGCTGTCGGTTGTCAGAAGACCGGGAAGCTTTCGCCGGAGTTGCAAGCGCGGTTCGAGAAAGAAGGAATCTTGCACCGCGCCGATAATCTCATCTTCCGGCGCACACGCCCCGCGGGCCAACGCGACTCCGGTTGGGACGAGAAAAAGGCTTCAATCATTGTCACGCGCGAGAGCGTGTTCCTCCACGTAAACGGCAAACCGCTTGTCGAGATCACTCCCCGATCTACTGGTTACTACGATATCCACCGCGATCACGATCGTCTCAGTCTGCGCGCCGGTAGCGGCAAATCCGCTCTGAGCTGGTCGTTTCGACCGCCCGACGATGCCGACGCCTGGGCGGTGGATATCCGCGCAGTGATCAAGAATGCGAAAACTCGTTAGGGATTACATTCGCGCAAGGCGCGCGCGATAGAACGACTGCGCAATTCCAATCGCCAGCACGCTGACGGCCGCGTAAAAAATGACAGTCGTCGCAGTGAAGCGGCCGTAAAAGCCTGCGAAATCCAACATCGGATTCGTTCCGTGATCGTTCACGACCAAATACCAGAAGGTCAGGAATCCAACGATGAACGTCTTCGGGTTCGCGGTCATGACACCGAGGGCTGTCGCCATCGAGGCGACAAAAACGATGCCGCAGATAAGAGCGGCGAGTGCGAGTCGCCCGTGCGGGATCGTCCGAACGAGCGGTGCGGCGCATAGAATGAGACCAAGCAAACAGGTCGGACCCGAGCTTCCACCAAACGTAATTTTCGCGCAGCCGCGAGATCGATCGCACGCTCGCCATTGTTCCCGCACGCGCATCGCGCGTCGCGACATCCGAGACGATGACGGCGAGCACCGCAAACACAATCGGAAGGGTCGCGGCGAGCGGCGCCAGAAAAGTCGCGATCGCGATTGCGACGAACCCGACCAACGCCAGCGGAAAAAGTGTGAACGTAAGCGCGGCATCGATCCACATCGCGCCGATGAACGAGCCGCTCCGGCTTGGGATCATCATCACTGCAACCGCACGCCGGCTCAGTGGTTTGAAAAGATTCTGAATCTTGCCGATCCAATTTCGGCTGCCCTTCCCGGAGACGCGCTGAGTCCGCACAGGATCGAAGCGGTGGAAAAACAGCGCCGCGACGGGCAACAACGACAAGGGAGCCAGCATCGAGATCAGTCGCGGCACGACCCATTCGCGCGTTAAAGTCAGCCCGTTGAAAACAATCGGCGGCTTCGTTGGATCGAAGGACGATGAGCCGATGGAGACCGACTCCGTGTGCAACGTTCGCTGCATCTGGTCGATCATGAATCCGAAACCGGTGAAATCGAAGCAGCGCGCCCAATTTATCCGCCCGTGGCTGGTCTCGTTCGCGACGACAAGACCGAGCATCGTTATCCAGAAGAAAAAATAGACGACATCGCCGAGCTTCCCCGAAAGCCACGGAATCGATTCGAACAAAACCGCCACAGCCGAGACGAAGACGATCGCTGGGGGAGTGAGGAGCAGATATTGCTCGACGAAGATCAACGGTTCGAGCCGCGCTTCGCCACGGACTGCGAGCATGACCATTGAGCTCAGCATGAAGCCGCAAAGAAAGGTGACGAGAAACACGAGATTGCCGAGGAACTTGCCGAGGAGGTACTCGCCGGAGCGCATCGGGGTGGAAGCGGCGATGAGTCCGCAGCGCGTGACCACATCGCGGCGAATCGCGTTCGAGATGACGTAGTAACCGAAAAGGCCGACGAACATCATGCCGAGCGATGCGGTGCCGAGACCGATCGCACCCGAGTTATTGATGGCGCGTTGGCCATTGATCTGGATCAGCGCCCGACCCGTCGAGGGCGCGGGAATCCAGACGTAAGCAAAGGCGCTGAGCAAGAGAAAGACGATGACAGTCGAGACGCGCCGGAACCGAATCCTGAAATCCGCGCCGACAATCGCGATGATGCGCAAAAGCGAAGCTGTCATACCCGCGCCTGGTCTGCGTCGCCGAAATTCATCAAATAAAGAAACGCATCTTCCAGTTCCGGCTCGGCCGCAGTGGCCGCGATCGCTGGCGACGGACCGACGAACCGGATATGTACTCCATCCGGTTTGCGAACGGCGCTCGAGATCTTGAGCGTCGTCCGCAGTTGATCGAATTGCTCGGAAGCGACCACACTTTGCCAGACTTTGCCTTCGCAGACGCGCAAGATCGTTTCCGGCGCTGCCATCGTAAGCAGCGAACCATTCTTCATCACCGCGATCTCAGTAGCGATCGATTCTACATCCGAGACAATGTGAGTGGAGAGAATCACCAGTTTTCCGAAACCGATCTCCGAGAGGACATTTCGGAATCGGACGCGTTCTTCCGGATCAAGGCCAGCCGTCGGTTCGTCCACAATCACGAGCTCGGGATCGTTGATCAGCGCCTGCGCGATTCCGAGCCGCTGCTTCATCCCGCCGGAAAATCCGCCCACCGTCCGGTTGGCCACGCCGTGCAGGTTCACACTTTCGAGCATTTCCATGACGCGCTTCTTCGAACGCACGCCCTTTAACGCCGCGAAATAGTTGAGAAACTCGCTCGCCGTCAGATTGTCATAAACGCCGAAATCCTGCGGCAAATAACCCAGCATGCGGCGCAATTTGTTCGGCCGTCTCGCCACATCCTCACTCCGAAACAGGATCCGGCCGCTTGTCGGTCTCGTAATCGTCGCGATCATCTGCATCAGGGTCGTCTTCCCTGCGCCGTTCGGCCCGAGCAGCCCAATTACGCCGGACTTCACTTCCAACGAAAGATCGCGCACGCCGTAGTTCCCGGCCCGAAACTTCTTCGAAACGTTTTCAATCTGAAGCACACGCGATTATTGCCGGATGGCCGCGCCAAGGTCACGAGCATACTTGCGGCGCGCTCGCCTGCTCTAACGACAACGCCGGCGCGCGGGCGATGACACCCGCCCAGTGGCCAGGCTCACAATTTTTCGTTAGGCGAATTAGCCTCGAAAAATCGCGATGCGCGCAAAACGGCTTTGACAACCGATTTCGCATTTGTATTCGGCAGCTGCGAACAATGAATCGTCCCACACAATTTTATGCACTCGGCGCCGCCCTGACGCTGTTGAGCGGCTGCAGCACGATGACCGACATGGTGACATCGAATCTGCCGGAGAAGCATGCCGGCCGGTCATCGATCGTCGTAAACTTGCGCGCGCAGGAGGCCTATCTCTATCGCGGAAAGAACAAAACTGCGTCATCCCGAATATCGAGCGGCCGGGAAGGACATCGCACTCCGACTGGCCACTTTCGCGTCATCCGCAAAGACCAGAATCATCGCTCCAGTCTCTACGGCGACTACGTTGATGCCTCAGGCAGAGTTGTAAAAGCCAACGTCGATAGCAGGCGTGACCGCAAACCGCCCCATTCACACTTCGTCGGTGCGCCGATGCCGTACTTTCTTGAATTCTCGCCTGGCTACGGATTGCATCAGGGTTACCTGCCGGGTGAACCCGCGTCACACGGATGCATCAGAATGCCGTATTGGAAAGCGCGGCAGTTCTTCAATGCGGCTCACGTCGGAACACCTGTGGTGGTAAAACCTTAACGCGATAATTGCACTCTCATGCCCAAGCTGACTCGTCACGCCATCTCGGCGCGGTTCCTTGCTGAATCGGATTGTCTTCGCGCCTCTGCCTCTCTAATATTCGTGAAACATCAACACAAAACCATATGAGCGAAACATACGTCCCAATGATCAGCTCCGGCACGGCCGGACCACTCGGGGTTCTTCACCTCCCGCGCCTCTGGCAAAAAGTCTCCCTCGAATCGCAAGGTAAACTTGCCCCCGGCTATCCCGGCATCGGTCGAGGCTACGATGCAATGACCTGCGCCGCGCTCGGGCTCGATGAGCAGGCAGTGAAGGATTATATCAAGCAGAACAAGCCGACCTATCCGCAATTCGAAGCGTGGGTGAAGAAGAACGCGAAGTCGCTGAATCGCGAATCGATCGAGAAACATAACGCCGCGGTCCGCGGGTACAATCACGATGACGAGACGCGCACGGGTATTCTGGGCGCGTGCGGCCTTCCCGACGACGCTTCCGCTGCGCGCGACGCGGTGAACCTAAATAATCTCGACGACTGGTACGAGTTTCATCAGGCGGTCTTGAAATAGGGCCCGGGCAATTCGAGAACGCACGGAAGCGCGTCCCTACGTTTAGCCAATCCTATTTTGGAATCTGGGTTTGCTGGTAGAGCACGTTGAGCCAGCGTTCGCCGCGCTTCATATAGAGCGAGCTGACCCAGCACGGCGACGGCACGGGATTGCGACAGACTGTGTCCTGCGCTTCGCGATAGGTGAGTAGCGCTGTATCCTTGTCCAGCATCTTCAGTTCGAAATGGTCGAGCTCGTAACTCTTGACCGTGCAGACGGGGCTGCCGACGAAGGCCACCACTTCCGCTTTCGTGCTCAGCCCGCCGAATCCGACTTCGACATGATCGTCCGAGAGAAATTCCTGAAAGAATTTGCCGTCCCGATTTTTCCAGGCTTCCCACGATTGCTTCTCCAGCTTCACCAATTGCTCTTTCAGCGTGGCTTCTTCAGCTTGCTCGGCTCTCGCAGTGAGGCCTGCGATCAAAACAAGAACGGAAAAGAACGTGGCGAAGGAAATGGCGTGTTTCATTATTTGAGCAGCATTCTCTTCTGAAATGCCGACAACGGAACAGGACATAAAACCCACTGATCCGGCTGTTGATCTGGTGGCCGAGGCAGGCAGATCTGTCGACTGACACAACCGCCACTGCACCAAGGCGCCGTTGACGTGCGGGCGGCTGCGTGATGGAGTGTTTCAGTGCCACCGACAATACCGGCATTTCGCAAGACGGTCGAGACGTTCACGGCCGGAGCGAAAGCGCTCCCCCAGAAATATTTCGTTTCGCCAGAAATTTTTGCCGAGGAACAATCGAAAATCTTCTCAAGGCAATGGGTTTTGGTGGGACATCAGAGCGAGGTCCCCAAACCAGGCGATTATTTTGTTGCGAGTCCGGTGCACGAAAGTCTGATCGTCGTGCGCGACAAGGACGGCAAGATGCGCAGTTTTCACAACGTCTGTCGTCATCGCGGGACGCGACTCAAAGAAGATGAGTGCGGACACGCGTCCGCGATTCAATGTCCGTATCATGCATGGACCTACGGGCTCGATGGCCGATTGATCGGCGCGCCGTACATGGATGATGTTCCGGATTTCGATAAGAGCGATTATTCTCTCCACGCGGTGAAGCTGGCATTGTGGGAAGGGTTCGCTTTCGTGAACCTGGCGGATGCGCCGACGCCGCTGGAGGAGTGGTTTGCGCCGTTGGCTGGCAAATTTTCTCACTGGAATCTGTCGGGGTTGCGCTCGGCGAAGCGGGTTGATTACGATGTCCGCGCCAACTGGAAACTTATCTTCGAAAATTATTCGGAGTGCTATCACTGCCCGGGCGTGCACCCGATGCTCTCGAAAGTCTCGCCCTACGATTCAGCGGAGAACGATTTGTGCGAAGGGCCGTTTCTCGGCGGTTTCATGGCGATCGCGAAGGGTGCCAGCCTAACCATGAGCGGAAAGGCTTGCGCGTTACCCGTCGGCAATATCAAGGCGGAGGATCATGCGCGCGTCTTCTATTATTCGATTTTTCCCAACATGCTGCTGAGCCTGCATCCGGAATATGTGATGGTGCATCAGCTCTGGCCGCAGGCGCCGGACCGGACGCTGATTCGGTGTAACTGGTTTTTCCATCCGGAAGCGTTCGATCTCGCTGATTTTCAACCTAACGACGCAGTCGATTTCTGGGACATGACCAACAGGCAGGATTGGCACGTGTGCGAGTTGAGTCAGCAAGGAATTACCTCGCGTGCGTACGAGCCGGGGCCGTATTCACCGCGCGAAAGTATCCCCGCTGCCTGGGATCGGGAATACCTGCGACACATTGGCTAACTCTTCCGCTCCCACTTCTTCTCCCTCCGGAGGACGCTTCTAGACGAAAACTCGTCTCGACAAGAATTCAGGGTTTTGAATCGGCGTCTTTTGGTGCAAGCGAGGCGACAATCTTCTCAAAGCGCGAATCGCCACGGAGCGGATCCCAGAACGGATGCAATTTCAGTTGACCGTAACTGAGCGAACCCGGCAGCCCCACGGCAATTTCTAGTTGTTCCAAGGCGAGATCCTTTTCGCCGGTCCACGCAGCGATGATCGCGAGAAACTCGATCATGTGCACTCCATTGATGGAATCCTTCGCAACGGGCAGGAGCTCGACTGCGCGCCGGCCTTCCCGCAACGCGTCCTCTTTTCGTCCCAAGCCCGCATCAATCAGCCCGAGAACACAGAGCGCCGGTCCATACTCCGGCTGGGCCTTGACCAATTTTTCTTGCTCAACGCGGGCCGCGGAAAATGCGGCGTGCGCAGCGGCGCTGTCTCCACGAGCACGAGCGACCAGCGCTTCACCGAAAGCACGGGTTAAATGGACGGCATCTTCTCCAAAGTTATCTCCCGTGAGCGCGGCCAATGCGCGGGTGGCAGTCGGGAAATCCCGTTCATAGAGAGCAAGATTCAGCCAGCTATCAGCGAGGTTGGGCGCAGCGGCAGGATCGTCAGCGAGAATTGCTTCAATCGATGCGCGCAACGGCCGGGTGTCAGCACGCCAATCAACATCGACCGTCGCGCGAAATACCTTCGTCTCCACATCTTTTGGGACAATCGCGAGAGCGCGATCCAGCACGGCAGCCATGTCCGCATAGCGGCGCAGGAACTGGTAGCTCAGCGAGATCTGAGAGAGGTAATAAAAATTGCGCGGGTCGAGTTCGATCGCGCGCTCGAGGTTGCGAGCGGAATCTTCCCAGCGGCCCTGACGCCGGTCGATGAAACCGAGCAAAGCGAAGAGCAGCGGATCGTTCGGCAGCGTCCGTCGCGCGATGGCGATCTCCGCCCGCGCGCGATCATAATCGAGGTATCCCCGGTAGAGGTGCTCCGCGAGAGCGAGATGCGCTTCGCCCGAATCAGGTCGGAGACGTAGCGCCGTTTTTACCGCAGCGTCCGCCAGGGCAAGTCGCGCCGGCGTGTGGTCATAATTCAAATAAAGTCGGTCGTTCGCGTTGGCCAGGTGGCAATAAGCGAGCAGAAACTTCGGATCCCGCGCGACCGCCTGATCAAGCAATTCAACCGCTTGCAAGAATTTGTCTTTGGTGTCAGCGGCAAAGCTGGTCGAGAGGAGCAGCGTTTTGGCGCGAGTGTAAAGATCAAAAGCCGCGAGATCACTGGTCGGCGCCCGGCCGATCGCGGCCTTTTCAGTCGGCGAGAGTCTGGCCTGCAGCTGATCGGCAATTGTTTTGGCAATGTCGCTTTGGATGGCAAAAACATCGGCCAGATTGCGATCGTAGGTCTGTGCCCAAAGCTGGGCCTCGGTGCGCGCGTCAACCAGTTTGGTGTTGACCCGGACACGATTCGCGGCGCGTTGGACGCTGCCTTCGAGGAGATGGGACACGCCGAGCGCCTCGCCAATCTCGCGCAGGTTGCGAACGGCATCGCTCTTATATTGCATCACGCTGGTTCGGCAGATCACTTTTAAGTCTGCGATCCTGGCGAGGTGGGTCAGAATTTCATCCTGCACGCCATCGGTGAAAAAGGCGTTTTCCTTATTCGAGCTCAAGTTTTCGAATGGAAGAACCGCGATGCTTTTTTCTGGAATACCACCCGCCGTTTGCGGTGGCGACCGCTTCGAGCGCAAGCTGAGAAGGCCGATTGCAGTCGCGCCGGCGATGAGAATCGCCGCACCAATCAGCGCCCACTTCGGAATAGCCGGTTTGGAGGCCGATGGAGATGTTTTCTGCGCGGCTTTGCCTGCGACTGCCGCGAGTTTGAATTTCTCGGGCACCTCAGGATTACCAAGTTCCTCGGTATAGAGATTCACCACTGAAAGACGGACGCCGTGTTTCACTTCGCATTCACCCAGATCATGGAGATGCGAGCGCCATTGCGGATAGTGCTCGACATCATCGGCCACATGTTTGGAGAGGAGGATGTGCCCGGCATCACCGCAATCCATGATGCGTTGTGCCATATTGATTCCAACGCCGGCCACAGCCTGCTGGTCGTTCACGTCGATTACGACACTGACCGGTCCGCTATGCACACCCATGCGCAGGGGCAGATTGGGGTGGTCTTTCAGCGCGCGGCTGATTTCCAATGCGCATTCCACCGGCGCTTCGGGACTGTTAAAAAAAACCAGCGCCATTCCGTCCCCAGTGGGAATCTTGATCAATCGTCCGGCGGCATCCGCGCGTCGAAATTCTCCCGTGTTCCGAACGATTTCGTTAAGCGTATCGCGGATCGCGCGTTGGTCGCTGATCAGCAGCTTCGAGTAACCAACGATGTCGCTGAACAGGACATACGCGATCTCCAGCTGAATTTCTTTCTTAACCTCGGCGGACATCCTCTGAAGTTACATGAGACAAGACAATTCATAGGTAGGTCTTGCGCGGGCTGTCGAGTGCAAACGCCGGACAACGCTGTCGAGGCCCGTCGGCCGGCAGCCTGCGGTCCCCAAACTAGTTCAACCCCAGAAACTCCCGCGCGGTCCCGGACAGGAGCCGCGTCTTTTGTTTGGCAGAAAGCTCTTTCATCGATGCGATGAGTTTTCCCGGATGGGCTTCACCCAGCGGGAATGGATAATCGGACCCGAGCGCAACTCGTTGTGCTCCGAAAAGTTTGAGCAGCAATCCAAGGGCGTCGGGATCGTGGACTAACGAGTCAACAAAGAAACGCGCAGGTGCGTCACCGTTGGCGAGATATTTTCTTGGGTTGTGATGATTATCGATCGCCATCAAATCCGGCCGGACATGAAAGGCGTGCTCGATGCGCCCGATGGTAAATGGAAACGCGCCGCCGCCGTGGGCGAAGCCGACACGAAGCTGGGGGAAGCGCTCAAACACGCCGCCAAATAGCATCGAGCAAATCGCGAGCGATGTCTCGGCCGGCATGCCGACGAGCCACGGCAACCAATAATTCGGCATGCGCTCTTTGCCGACCATGTCCCAGGGATGAACAAAAATAGCCGCGTCCAGTCGCTCGGCTTCGCTCCAGACGGGTTGCAGCGATGCGTTATCGAGATTCAAGCTGTCGATCCGACCAGAATGCGGGTTCGCATCAACGTGGGTGCCGATTTGCGCTCCGCGGAGTCCCAATTCGCGCACACATCGCTCCAGTTCGCTCGCTGCCAAATCCGGATCCTGCATCGGGATCGTGCCAAGCCCGGCGAATCGCGTTGGATAGGCGCGGACGACTTCAGCGATGTGATCATTCAAGCGTCGTGAAAGATCGAGTGCATCGATCGGCTTCGCCCAATAGCTGAACATGACCGGCACGGTTGAAAGCACCTGCATGGAAACGCCGGCGTGGTCGCACTCCTCGAGACGACGCTCCGGATCCCAGACATTGTCGGTGATCTCGCGAAAGACGCGGTCGCCGATCATCATTCGCGCGCAACAAGGCTGATAGTGATCGAGCCTGACGAATCCGCCATAGCCGTATTTGGCGTCGAGATCGGGCCAATCGCGCGGAAGGATGTGCGTGTGCAGGTCGATCTTCATTTGCCAAAAGTGTAGGGCGTTTCCGGGAAACGCCAATCAGTGAAGAAACTTCTCCGGAAAGTTTGCGAGAGGTGGCAGTTCGTGGCGAGAACCCCAGCGGCCTCTGATTGAAGGGATTGCGGCACGCCTGAGCTTAGTTTATTCTCGAAGAACAAGATGAGGGAAATCGATCCCGTTGATCTTTGGGCCGCTGTGATAATCGCGGTGGGGTATTCGCTCCCGTTTCTCGCGCTAGAGATAGAGTTCTATCTGCAAGACCTGAAACAGAGGGCAATAGAGAGGGAGATACAGAAGGCGCTCCTGAGACGGCTTACCGACCACGATTAGAAGCTCCATACCAAACCCTGCCAACACCCGCTGATTTATGGTTATGCCTTGTTGATTGGAACTATCGTTTCATAAACGATAAGCTTCACAGACCGACCCCAAAGCGCTTCCCATTCCTACGAGTGATACAAGGCAAATGACGAAAACCGCATCGATCCGTTTCAAAGCGAAACTCCTGCGGCCGGCCGAGAGCGACCCCGAAAGCATTCGGGGCTGGACCTTTCTTATCCTGCCAGAAGAACGCCAGTGCGAAACTCCCCTCGCGCGGCATCACGCCGATCGAAGGCACCATCAATGGCTCTCCCTTTCAAGCCGCGCTCGAGCCCGACGGCCAGAAAAGCCACTGGCTGAAAGTTGACCGAAAGCTAGGCAAATCTGCGGGCGCAGACGCCGGCGACGTCGTCACGCTCGAGATCGCGCCCGCGGGAAAGGAAACGGAACCCACTATCCCGGCCGATCTGCGGAAAGCTCTCGCGGCTGCCACCCCGAAGACGCGGACGGCGTGGTCGGACATCACGCCCAATGCGCGCCGGGATTGGATCCACTGGATTACCTCCGCCAAGCAGGAAGAGACGCGCACGCGCCGGATCAAGAATGCCTGCTCGATGCTCGCCGCCGGGAAGCGACGCGTTTGCTGTTTCGATAGGTCGGGATTCTACAGCAAAAGTTTGAGCGCTCCGAAAGCTGCGACTTAGACGAAACAATTGTGAAGATCGATATGCGAGGTTAATCTCGATTCATGAGTCTCGCCGAGATCAAGACCGCAGTTGATGCGCTTTCAGCCGATGAACTTGCGGAACTAGCCGCGTTCGTCCGGGAGCGAGAGAATTGTGCGTGGGATAATCAAATCGACGCCGACTTTACTGAAGGCGGCCGGCTATCTGCGATCGCCGAGGAAGCGCGCGAGGACATTCGCGCTGGGCGCCTGCAGGATCTGCCGTGATCGGCAAAACCAGTCGTCGATTCTGGAAGCATTTCGACGCGCTACCCGCAAACGTGCAGAAGCTAGCGCGCGAGAAATACGCGCTCTGGAAGAGCGACCCACACCATCCGTCTTTAAGCTTCGAAGAACGGCGCAACGGCATTTGCGTGGTGCGAATCGGCGAGCACTACCGCGCGATCGGAGTGCGTGAAGGTGACATGATTGCCTGGTTCTGGATCGGGACGCACGAAGCCTATAACAACTTTCGGTTTTAATCGAAAATTCGGGCTTCGGGTTTCGTCATTTTCCCTAATGCCTGGGACACCGCGCGCCGTCGCCTATCGCGACAAGATTCGGCAATGTGATCGCAGAATTATTTGTCCCGCCACGTGATCGAAGATTTTACGTGGCGACCGGTCCGGGTTTTACAATAAAAGCATGAGCGCTCCTAAGGCGGCGAGTTAGACGAATACCAGTTTTGTCGACAACTCAAATCTGTCCGATTCGACTGTCCGATATTAAGCTCTGACCCCTTCTTTCCTTGGCAATATCTCTCGCGAATATAGCTACCGAGGATATCGTGTGCTCGTCCTGTTCCAAAACGGCATTTGCCTAGCAGAGAGCTATAAAAAAAGTCCGCCGACGGCGTTCCTCGAGTCGGAGGTGTCCGCTCTGCTTCGGGCTAACGCGGGCGGAGGCAAATGGGAGCGAATCCCGATCGGCACTGGCCCCGTCTTGGTGCTTTATCGCGGACCGGATAAACGGGTCGCGATCCACGACACCGTGCGGCACACGTTGCAATTTTCAAAAGAAGAATTCGTGATCCAGAGGACGATTCGGCGGTGACGCCGTTCTCAGCCGTGCCCGTAATCGAGAATGCCGGGAATCAGGGATCACCCCTTTTCCACCCATCTGAAACGATGGCTCGTGAAAAATGTTACAATTTTCGGCTTGCCGAGAATGCTTTACGCACCGCATGTTGTGTGTCCTACGCGCCGCCTCCCCAATAACTTGTTGTTAGCGGATATTGTCCAGTATGCACACGTTGTTGCCTTGGCTGTGCAACATCTCCCAGAAGGACTCATATGCGCGACGCGGTAACCCTACTCCACCTGTCAGATATCCAATTCGGGCGGAATCACCGCTTTGGGAACCTTCAAGCTGGAGATCCAGACGCTAAGTTCGACAAGTTATTTACGCGGCTTACTGACGACCTTTCGATTCTAAGTGCGGAAAGCGTGCGGCCGGACGTGCTGATCGTATCTGGAGATTTGGCCGAGACAGGAACCACGAGTGAGCTCGATGATGCGGAAAAGTTTCTCTGCGAGCTGACCGACCATCTCAAACTGTCCGGGCCCGGGTGGCGATGGTTCCTGGGAATCATGATATCAACCGAAAGCTGAGCGAGGGCTACCAGCTAACGTGTGAGGGCGAAGGCATTATTGTCGACCCTCGCCTGCCACCCAAATGGAAGAATTATCGACGGTTCTTTGAACGCTTTTACGCCGGTGAAGCAGACATGCATTTCTCCGACGAGCAACCTTGGAGCGTGTTCGAGATGGAAGATCTGCACATTTACGTTGCAGGGTTCAATTCAACAATCGCCGAAAGCCATCGTGAGACTGACCACTATGGATTGGTGGGAGAAGAACAACTCCGATGGTTCGCCCAAGCCCTTCCGATATATGCGGACAAGGGCTGGTTAAGGATTGGTGTCGTTCATCACAACGTGATCCGTGCCGCCAAAGATGATGAGGAGAACTTGCGCGATGCAACGGAACTCAAGCGCCTTCTTGGACCTTCACTCAATCTCATTCTGCACGGCCATACTCACGAGGACGGCCTCAACTGGGCGGACTCAAACGTCCCGATCGTTTCGACGGGAAGTGCAGCACTGAAAGCTATCGCTCGCCCAGAGGAAGTCTCGAACCAGTACCAAGCGATACGCATTTCGCCGACTAAATTGGAAAGATGGACGCGTCGATATGATCCGCGGCAGAGACGCTGGGTGGGCGACACAAGGTGCTCGCCGGGCGGTGACGAATGGCACTTTTCGAAGGCAGTGTCGTTTGCGGGAATCCACGGAACGTTTGAGTCGGTAACAGCAGATCGAATCGAAGCCGAATCTGGCGGAACGCGGATTATCCAAGTCGATAAACCGCTGGACGTCGCCGCCGCGCGAGCAAAGCTAAAGTTTCTTCCGCGCTTTCGACTATCGGTAGAGAACCGTCATCTGGCAGTTCGTAAGGCGGAGCAGAAACACTTCGCTCAAGCGATAACAACCCACCGTAATGTCTGGCTGGTGGCAGATTGGAAAGCCGGCAAAGAAGGATTCCTTGCGACTGCCTTACATCAGGCGGGCAGAGATGACCGGCTTACGGATGTGTTCAGGCTACAGTGCGGGGGAATCGAGACGTGCGAGCAACTCGTGATTGAAGCTGAAACGCAACTCGGCATGTCGTTTCAAGAATTCTTGGCCGCAGTCGCAGTGCTACCCTTCGCGTCGATTGTGTTTGATGACTTGTCCGCGTCCATCGCTAGCGGAAGCCAACGCGCAGAGTTCGACAAGAAGGTTCGACCGATTTTCGATTTCTGCCTAAGCTTACGGCTGATCTGTCTGACTCGGCTTCCGCCCAGCGACATCGAGCCGTCTGCGATCACAGTTCTTCGACCACTGGATATTCCGGAAACGCGTTCTTATTTGCGCGCACATCCGAAGGCCAGCGTCGGTATTGATGACCCAGTCCACTTGGAGAGGATTCATAACTGGGCCGGTGGCTTGCCGGTGCACCTTGATAGATTGCTCGACCGAAGCCGCTATCTACCTATTCGCGAAATCCTGGATGAGGATATCGACATCCCCTCGCAGGGAGGCGAACCGCTTCCTGAGTCGCTGAGAAAGGAAGTCCTGAAACTCGCTGTTAGTGAGGTGGAACAATCGCGGCGCAGCTTCCGAATGCTGAAAATATTAACCGTTCTGCGTGACGGTGAAACGTTTCAATCAATCAAACGGTTTTACCCCCGCGCTCCATTTCATCAAGCCAATGTCGATGAATTAGTATCGGTTGGATTGCTGGAAGACGTTCCTATCTCACAAACGGCAGCTGACTTAAACATCGGTTACGGAAAGACGGCTACTACTTCCGTGCCAAAATTGCTGCGTGTGCCTCGACAGGTTCGAGACCACGTGAACTCCCTCATCGACGACATTGAACGGTCTACAATTCTTGAAACATCAACGCATCTTTTTTTCGGACCGAAATGGTTTCAGGGCAGGATTCGCCTTCGAACGGTCTTGGCCAATGCATATGGGCATAGTGCTATTGCGGGCCCCGGTAATGAACATCTCGTGGCGCGGTACTTGTCAGTGCGGGCTTTGGAGCAGCGAAACAAGCGCCAAATAACCCGGTATGTGACGCTTTGCTTGGCGTATGTCACAAGCTACTTGCGGCCGATCGCTTCCGCGATGCAGTCATTGCTGCGGGAACGATCTCTGATCTTTTGAACGACACTGATCTAACCGTCGAGTACCTCGACGCGGCTCACATGTACGCCAGAGCCCTCCGAATGGTTGGCAAAGAATCGGACGCGGTTTTGCTCTTGGAATCGGCTCTAGAGCGCGGTGCGGGAATTCTAATCGATACGGCGAAGGCGGGAATGCTTCTGACGCTTGCGCTCGCACATGAGGATCTCGATCAGAGCGACGAAGCCATCAAAGCTGCGCGAAAAGTGATCGATCTTGTTCATCAACATTCCGATGAGGCCTACGAGGCAAAAGCGGTAATCGCCGGTCTCTCATTGTCCGGCGCAGACCTAAAGACGGAACTAGTTTCGCTTGAATCGGACGCACGTAACAGAGAGCAAACTCATTCGGCGAATAACATAGCTCTCACTTTAGCGAAGGAATCAACATCAGTGGAGGAAACCCTAAAGTGGCTCGACAAAGTCATTTTCACAGCCCGCGATCCTTACAACCTGACGCGGGCGATCGTTGAGAAGATGACCGCCGTAGCTGCGCACGTTGGGACCTACCAGCTGCGTGATAGGGAACGGCAGTTGTTGAATGCCGCTTACAGTTATAGCTACAGCCAGCGCATAGGAAACTTGCTCGACCGATGCCATTCCGTTTTGTGGCAGATGTACACGCGCGATCGCTTGTGGGCTTCGGTGCTCCGCCTTTTCCGCTTTTCCTCCTTTATCTGGCGTCTCTTGGGGAAAGACGAAAAGGAAGTGAAATATTTGCTCGAGCTAAAATCGCTCGACGTGATTTCTATCAAGAATCAAGCAGGCGAAACTCTTAACACCGAGATCGTTTATCTGGAATTGCGGCGCGGCGACCTCCCAGAGCAACCTGGCGAACCATTGGCCGTCGCCAATAGAAGTAGGCGACTTCCGCCCGCCGTCTTTCGGCTGTGCGTAAAGGAAGATAGCACAAGCAAGAATGAAGAAGCGGGACGGAAGCTGATCCTAATCTGCGAAGTTTGATCACCTCAATTCATACCTTGCCGCGTAAATCGCTTCGCTCCACGCGGCTCACCAATTCAGCCTTTTCTTTCCATAACTCAGCCAGGTCAGGAGAGGAGGTCAGGAGGGGTCAGAGCTACACATTGTAAACTCGCCCCCTCTAATCAGAGACTGCAACGATATGATCACCTCAATCCACACCTTG
>CAVXQL010000002.1:0-685744 GCA_963763995.1 uncultured Verrucomicrobiae bacterium
ATGAAGGTGATGGGTTCTCCAGCGATTCCGATCTACGACTATGCCCGGCGCAAGGCGGCGATCAGGCGGCTCGTTTCCAAGAAAAAATAGGCAGGAGGTGTCTCGACAATGATAGACCTTGAGAGAGAATCAATTCATCCTTTATGAACGATCCAATTCTCGTCGCAAAAAGCGATCAGCCGATTTACCTCTTGCCCAAGATGGCGAACCGGCACGGTCTGATCGCCGGCGCGACGGGGACAGGAAAAACTGTGACGCTGCAAACGTTGGCGGAGAATTTCAGCGCGCGGGGCGTTGCCGTTTTCATGGCGGACGTGAAAGGTGATCTCGCCGGTCTCAGTCAGGTCGGCGGAAATAACCCCAAGATCGTGCAGCGCGTGAAGGAACTCGGGATTGCCGATTTTAGCGGTGAAGCGTCGCCAGTCGTATTTTGGGATGTGTTCGGAGAAAACGGGCATCCTGTCCGCGCCACCGTTTCTGAAATGGGACCGCTACTGCTCGGACGACTGCTTTCTCTCAACGACACGCAAGAAGGGGTGTTGAACATGGTTTTCAAAATCGCGGATGAGAGCGGCCTCCTCCTGCTCGATCTCAAAGATCTCCGCTCGATGTTGCAATACGTAGCCGATAACGCCGACCAATTTAAGACGCAGTACGGCAACATTTCTGCCGCAAGCGCTGGCGCGATTCAACGAAATCTGCTCGAGCTCGAAACGCAAGGCGCAGACAAGTTCTTTGGCGAGCCCGCTCTCGATCTCGACGACTTGATTCAAACCGATGCGAAGGGCCGCGGTGTCATCAACATTCTCGCCGCGGATAAACTGATGCAGCAGTCACCCAAAGTTTACGCGACGTTTTTGCTCTGGTTGCTGTCAGAACTTTTCGGGCGCTTGCCCGAGATTGGTGATCCGGAAAAACCGAAGCTCGTTTTCTTCTTCGACGAAGCGCATCTCCTTTTTGCCGACATCGAGCCTGCGGTGCAGCAGAAGGTGGAACAGATGGTGCGGCTCATTCGGTCAAAGGGCGTAGGCGTTTATTTCGTTAGCCAGAACCCGCTCGATATTCCGGACGTTGTGCTTGGGCAGCTCGGCAATCGGGTGCAGCATGCTTTGCGCGCTTTCACGCCGCGCGATCAAAAGGCGGTCACTGCAGCGGCCCAGACCTTTCGTCAGAATCCAAAGCTAAACGTAGAAACGGTGCTCACTGAACTTGAGGTCGGCGAAGCGCTCGTCTCCATGCTCGAGGAAAGTGGGGCGCCGGCAGTGGTACAACGGGCCAAGATTGTTCCGCCGCGCAGCCAAATCGGGGCGATTACGCCGGACCAGCGGAAGCAGATCATTGAATCATCGGTAATCTACGGACATTACGAGAAGATGATCGACCGCGAATCCGCCTTCGAGAAGTTGCAAGCCCGCGCGGCGGGGAAGGTGGAAGCGGCAGGTGCTCCAGCCGCGACGCCTGGAGCTTCTGTCCCGGAGGCAGCGAAGGATTCCTTCTTCAACAAGGTACTCGGTGGGGCGGAATCAGTTTTTAAGCCGACGGTTGGCCCACGTGGCGCTATTCACGACTCGGTGGCGACGAGCATGGTCAAGAGCGTGGTGCGCTCAGCCAGCAGCCAGATGGGTCGACAGGTCGTCCGCGGAATTCTGGGCGGTCTCCTCGGCGGTGGTCGACGTTAGCCGAAGCGTGTAGCTGCTGCCGTCACTGGCGGCAGACGAAGTCAAGATCGCCGGGGAGCGCTCGGACGCACCCGGCGACAGCTTTCGCTTTTCCCTACGGCTTGGCAGGGCTGGCCCCGGCTTTGCCCTTGTCCGCTTTGGCAGGCTTTACCTCGATGTCGGTTGCGGTCATCGTGTAATGGACCGTCACTTTGTCCCCGACTTTCATTTCGCCGCTCGACTTCGTGCTCGAATCGCGGGCGATTTCCCACCGATCCTTTCCTTTCTGGACAGCGATCATGCTCTCGTTCACTTCCAGGATCGGTCCGGTGACCTGGTAGTCTTTTGTGCCAGCGAACGCAACGCTGCTAAGAGCGAGGCTCGCTGCTGCCAACAAACTGGCTGCGGTATTAGTTCTCATAGTGCCCGATTAGACTCGCTTCCGCGGCTTCTATTCAAGCGAGTTTTTTTGGACGGATCGCTGATTCCCCGATCACCCCGAGATCACACCATGTGACCGCCTCTTTTTGCTTCGTTGACCTTCTCATCCTTTCCGGTGGCGCTTTTCGTTTGCCTTCCCCTGCGGCTGCGATGATCCCTGTCCGGCTGGGCGCCTCGGAGGCACCGACCTTGGCGCTTCGTTTTCTGAATCAGAATCCGCTTGCCTTGGGAATGCCGATCGCTCGATAATCCGACTCGCTTAATGAACCACAAGATCCATCATCTCGCGGTCTGGGTTCTCGTCGTTATTCATTTCTTTATCGGGCTCGGATGGTACGCGCTTTTCGGCGAGGCGTGGCTGAACTACAACGCCCGCACAATGACCGACATCGAACAGCCGCACAGCTTCATTCCGTACCTGATCGCGATCGTCTCGGCGGTCTTTGTCAATTACGCGCTGGCGTGGCTATTCGCGAAATTGCATGTTGCACACGCCCTCACCGGGTTGAAGATCGCGCTTATCTGCTGGTTCGCATTCTTGTTTGTGCAATACGCGACGATCTCCGTCTTCTCGGCGTTTGAAACAAATCCGTGGCCGCTCATTTTCATCAACATGGGCCGACCACTTCTCGCCTTCGCCATCAGCGGCATCGTCCTCGGCGCCTGGCGCCGGCGGGAGCCGTAGATTTCATGGCTCCGTGCCGGTTGCGCTTGGCCGATCCCGTCCTCGGCACGAAGCCTCAAATCTTGCGTTGCCCTCACGGGAAACCTTTGCGGGCGGCGCGATGACAAAGAAAAAAGCCCGGCATTTTGTCTCCAAAATGCCGGGCATAAATTCTGGCAACGTCCTACTCTCGCACAACCTAGAGATGCACTACCATCGGGGCTGCAGCGTTTCACTTCCGTGTTCGGAATGGGAACGGGTGGGGCCACTGCGCTATGATCACCAGAGTCCGAAACCGTGACGACCCGATGCTCGTCGCATCAGGCCGCCCCTCGGCGGCGACCTCTGGCGGCTGCCATCTTTTTTCCAAAGAACCACGCCGATTCTCTGAAATCTACATACAGGAAGTTTTCCGCTTCTTCTTTAAGGGCTTCGTTTTGTTTAAAGTCATTCCCCTCTATTTGCCGCCGCATCAGTCTTGCAACCAACGCAGCGGGTTAATAGAAAAGTAAATGACCAAGCCGAACGAGTTATTAGTATTACTTAGCTGAACGTATTACTACGCTTACACCAGTAACCTATCAACGTGGTGGTCTACCACGACTCTTCAGGGAGAACTCATCTTGGGATAGGCTTGGCGCTTAGATGCTTTCAGCGCTTATCCTTTCCGAACATAGCTACCCAGCACTGCCGTTGACACGACAACTGGAACACCAGCGGTTCGTCAGACTCGGTCCTCTCGTACTAAAGTCTGAACCCCTCAATTCTCCTGCGCCCACAGTGGATAAGGACCGAACTGTCTCGCGACGTTCTGAACCCAGCTCGCGTACCACTTTAACCGGCGAACAGCCGGACCCTTGGGACCTTCTCCAGCCCCAGGATGTGATGAGCCGACATCGAGGTGCCAAACCCTGCCGTCGATATGAGCTCTTGGGCAGGATCAGCCTGTTATCCCTAGCGTACCTTTTGTCCGTTGAGCGATGGCAATTCCACATTCAACCACCGGATCACTTGGACCTACTTTCGTATCTGCTCGACGTGTGTGTCTCACAGTTAAGCTGGCTTATATCCATATACTCGACACCTGATTGCCAACCAGGTTGAGCCAACCTTCGTACTCCTCCGTTACTCTTTGGGAGGATACCGCCCCAGTAAAACTAGCCGGCTGCCAGTGTCCCTCTGCCAGATCATGGCGAAAGGTTAGTTATTCCAATTTCGAAGGGTGGTGTTTCATTGGCGACTCAGGAACCCCCAAAAGGGCTCCATCACAGTCTTCCACTTACGCTAAGCATCAAAATCGAAACAACAGTAACAGCGTGTAGTAAAGGTGCATAGGGTCTTTCCGTCCTACTGCGGGTAGGCGGCATCTTCACCGCCACTACAACTTCGCTGAGCTCCTCGTTGAGACAGCGGTCAACTCGTTACACGATTCGTGCAGGTCGGAACTTACCCGACAAGGAATTTCGCTACCTTAGGACCGTTATAGTTACGGCCGACATTCACGGGGACTTCGGTTCAAAGCTTCGAGCTTGCGCTCTAACCTCTTGCCATAATCTTTCCGCATTGGTCACGTGTCACACCCTATACGTTGTCTTTCGACTTAGCAGAGTGCTGTGTTTTTGTTAAACAGTCGGTTGACCCATTTCACTGCGACCCTTGAGTAAACAAGGGCACCCCTTCTTCCGAAGTTACGGGGCTAGATTGCCGAGTTCCTTAACGAGGTTTCACTCACGCGCCTGGGTATACTCTACCCACCCACCTGTGTCGGATTACGGTACGGGCAACCGTGGGAACATCTAGTTGGTTTTCTTGATACAAGTTTTAACAGATCCACCTTGGCCGAGGCCTCAGCGTCCTTGCCCTTGCGGGCAGACCGTCACTTTCAATCGACGGCCTGTCTCTACTCATATGTCACAACTAGACTTAACCACAGCCGGTGCAGGAATATTGAACCTGCTGTCCATCGTCTACGCCCTTCGGCCTCGACTTAGGTCCCGACTAACCCTGGGAGGACGAACCTTCCCCAGGAAACCTTGGGTTTACGGCGGACAGGAATTTAACCTGTCTTGTCGCTACTCATGTCTGCATTCTCACTTGTAGAAACTCCACAGTCGCTTCCGCTTCTGCTTCAATGTCGCTACAACGCTCCCCTACCAATCCGTCTGGCGAAACCAGAACGTCTTCCAGAGCTTCGGTATACCGCTTATCGCCAATCATTATCGGCGCGAGATCGCTCGATGAGTCAGCTATTACGCACTGTTTAAATGATGGCTGCCTCTAAGCCAACATCCTCACTGTCTAAGCAACCTCACATCCTTTCCACTGAACGGTATTTGGGCACCTTAGCTGCTGGTCTGGCATGTTTGCCTCTCGCGCGTGAAGCTTATCCCTCACGCACTGACTCCCGTGTTACACCCTGCGGCATTCGGAGTTTGATTGAATTCGATACCCTGGTATGGGCTCTAGTTCATCCAGTGCTCTACCTCCGCAGGTCAGCACACGAGGCTAGCCCTCAAGCTATTTCGGGGAGAACCAGCTATCACCGGGTTTGATTAGTCTTTCGCTCCTACCCACAAGTCATCCCAGAAGTTTTCAACCTTCACGGGTTCGGTCCTTCAATTGCGGTTAAGCAATCTTCAACCTGCTCATGGGTAGATCACCTCGGCTTCGGGTCTAGTGCCAGCGACTATGGTCGCCCATTTCGGACTCGCTTTCGCTTCGCCTCCGGCGCAGAACGCCTTAGGCTCGCCACTGACACTAACTCGCAGACTCATTAAGCAAAAGGCACGCCATCACCCTTGCGGGCTTTGACACCTTGTAAGCACATAATTTCAGGTACTATTTCACTCCGCTCACAGCGGTTCTTTTCACCTTTCCCTCGCGGTACTTGTTCACTATCGGTCGCCAATTAGTATTTAGACTTACGCCGTGGTCGGCGTGGATTCATACGAAGTTTCACGTGCATCGTATTACTCAGGAAATCCCTAGGCGTGCGCGGATTTTCGATTACGGGCCTGTCACCCTCTCTGGAGCGATTTTCCATTCGCTTCATCTAATCGTTGCACTACCACATCGGGCTCCTACAACCCCACCAGCAAGCTGATGGTTTGGTCTCTTCCGCTTTCGCTCGCCACTACTTACGGAATCGCTTTCGCTTTCTTTTCCTCCGGTTACTGAGATGTTTCACTTCACCGGGTGTCGCGATGTTTGTGCTATGAATTCACACAAACTCGAGCAGGTGTTACCCCACTCAGGTTATCCCATTCGGAAATCCCCGGGTCAAAGCGTGTTTACCGCTCTCCGAGGCTTATCGCAGTTAGCCACGTCCTTCATCGCCTATTGGCACCAAGGCATCCATTATGTGCTCTTTGTAGCTTGATCAATCTGTTCTGATCCGGCAAACGCCGAACCAGAGATTCTTTTGATAACTGAAACTCTCGGACCAGAGATCTTAACCTCCGGTCGTATTTTCAGACTCAGCTCTTAAAGTTGTACTTACTTACTACCCTGTATGTAGATTTCAAAGAACCAGCGATTCCAAGACACCCGGGCGACAAAAAAACTCAATCTGGCGCCGACGATAATTCGCGTTTCCGCTCATCATGCCGGGACAAAATTGAGTTCCAATTTGCAGTCCCAAATGTACAAGAACCAACTCCATTTCGCCTTCCGGCTACGGGAGTCCCACTTTCGGCGGGGTGGTGAAAATAGCGGCGGATGGTGAATCGTCAACGGGAAATTCGCGCGATACCGAAAAAAAGATTTTGCGGGGTTATGGGCAGGTTACGGTTGGATGCACATCCGCCCTGGTTTCTTGACAAGAATCGACCCGACCCGCAATTACGCCGAAGCGTCTCCCGCCGGCGCTGTGGCGGCGCGAGTCGGTTTTCGTCGTATCCAAAAGCTACCTCCTCCCCACCACTGTGAATGCGGGAAGGTGGCCTTGAATTCATCCAGATACCGCGCAGCCAAATAGTTATTCGCCATCAGGACCTCGAAATCAGAATTGAAGGCGAGAAACGCCTGGAACAAATACTGTTCAGTCCAAAACCGAAGCTCGTCCATCACCCATGCGCGGGAATATTCATAGGGGAGCATGATATCGTGGACGTGAACGATAACGCCCGGATTTAGTCGCGGGATCACTTCCAGAAAAAGATAATTCACGTCGCCAGCGATTCTAACGGTGTGGGAGCTGTCGATAAAGAGAATGTCTCCAGCTTTTAGCTGTGAAAAGAACTCCAACTCGATGTCCTCAACCTTTTTCTTGATCAGCGACCGAAGTCCGGGAAATCCTTTGACCAACACTTCCACTGGAAACGGCTCGATGCAGATGAGCGAAGAATCGCCGTTTTTCGCGGCGGCCTGTCCGGAAATCAAGGAGGAATAGCCGCTACCCACTTCGACGATCAAGCGCGGTCGAAAATGGCGAACCATGCAGTAAGTCACGAGCGCGTCGGTCCCGGCGAAGAGAGCGTTATTGAGATGGAATTGTGTGGGATCGCCAGTGGGCGCAGAGGGAAGTTGTTCGTACTCGTCGCGGAATCTCGGGAAACAGTTGCGAAGCAAGTCGAGTTGCACGGAGTCGTTCATGTCCACCCCAGCGAGCTCGCTTTGCCGGCCCCAGGTTGTTTCTGGAATTGTGCGGGTGTCGGGAACGGGCTGATAGAAATGGACCGGCGTAACGTGGAGTCCCCGTTTTTCCCAGAGTTGAAACAACTCGCGGAATCTCGGATGATATAATAACCGCGGAGCAATCTCCCCGATAAACCTACCGATCTCAGCGAAATATTTGTCTTCCCAATTCGGGCAGGCTTGCAAAGCTTCCAGCAGCTTGCTCCAGGGAATGGCTTCATTGCGGACAATGATCGAATCAAGCATTCGACGTGGTTCGGAAGCAGTGCAAAGGGTAAAAACATAGTCTACACCGGGCTTGAGGCTCTTTATTTCCAGGGAACCGTTCGCGCCCCGACAAACGAGTCTCTCCTCGCTTCCGGCCTCCGAAACGTAGATTTCGGCTTTCGCCGGGTGAGTAATTTCCCATTGCAACCTTGTGCCTGACTCGTCGCCGAAAGGAATGGGATTAGGGGTCGCGGTGATCCTTCCGGCAATAATTCGCTGGACGGTAACCGCATCAATCATTCGGCGCGGTTCTGCGCGTGTATAAAGCCGAAAAGCGTATTCGGTCCCGGCTTTGATCCAATCAACCTCGACCGAGCCACGCTTTCCCAGACAGACCAGTTTTTCTGGACCGTGATTTTCGACGACGCAGATCTCGCCGCCCTCCTCTCCGTCGACTTCCCATTGGATGGTCATGGGTGAGCCTGCCTCGGGCGGGAGCGGATTGGGACTGACCGTAATCTTTCCCGCCGTCTTGTCCGACGAAAGCTGATTCATACGACGACCATAAACGGACCAGTCGTGATTACGTTGCGAGCTCGCGCAATGCAGCTGTCTCCGATCCCTGGGATGGTGAAGGAAGATGCTGATTGTTGATCAGCCTTTGCAGTTGTTCTCGGGCGGCGTTCACCGAGTAAAGCTCCCGAGTCTTTGCGATGGAGTTCTGCGAAAGCCGATTCCACAGCTCCTCCGACTCATAGAGTTCGATCACGGCATTCGCAAATTGGTCTGGCTCATCTGCGACCAGCGCGTCGTCGCGGTCGACCAGATTCATGCCTTCGACGGCGATGGATGTTCCCACGACCGGCACTCCAAATCCCATGCTCTGATTGACCTTGCCCTTGACGCCGGCCCCCCAGCGCAACGGAGCAACCGACAATTTGACGTTCTCAAAATACGGTTGCACATCCGGTTGCCGGCCGGTGACAATGATATTCTCGCCAGCCAGAGCTGCTACCTCCGGCGGCGCTTTATCTCCGATGACATAAAATTTCGCGTCGGGTAAGCGCCGCTTTACTGCGGGATAGATCTCCTTTGTAAAGAAAAGTACGGCATCAATGTTCGGTCTGTGCAGAAAACTCCCGATGAAGAGAAAGTCATGGCGCAGAGAGAAGGGCGTCCGGGAACCGGGGACGTCAACAATATTTGAAACGACTTCGATCGACTTGCCGGGACATGCACCGCGAAGGAGTTGTTGTTCGACGGCGCTCACGACCCAGGTTTCATCCGCTAGATCGACGATTTCGTATTCCTGTTGCTGCCTTTCTCGCGCGATCAACCTGGCGCCGGCATCCTGAGTCAATTCCGCCTCACGGCCATCCCGCAGAAAATGCAAGTCGACGGTGTCAAAAATAATCCGGCTCTGCGGCGCATAGTGGCGAACGTCGGCGATATGTTTGCGCGCGAACTCGCAGCGACTCAGGATAACGACATCAAATTCCGGGCCATGCGCAACGAGATATTCCCTGATGCTTTTTGCATAGGGATGGCAGACGACTTCGATTCCACGCTTCTGAAGATCGGTCCCGTAGGGCGCGATATTGGCCACGTTGTCTGGAAGAAAAGTTACGCGGTGACCAAGGTCGTGCAGGATCATCAGGATTTGAAACATGCGGAGTGAACCCGAATCCCGATCCGGCATCGGCAGGTGATGATCAACCACGAGAATCCGCTTTTGTCCCGGCTTCAGACGGTCGTAGGACGCGAGGTCGCCGTTCGCCGGTTTTTTAGCGAGGACGTTCGCCCAGGCGCTGACGAAGGTGGAGCGATTTATTTCTTCATATTTTTTCGCGCCTGTTTTTGGATCAGTGCCGCCAGTTGCTCCCTCGTAATGCACGACCACGCTGAGCGGCTGATAGAGAACCTTGAAACCCTCGCGGCGGACTTTAAAGGCCAGATCCGTATCTTCATAATACGCTGGTGAGTACTTCGAATCGAAACCGCCGATGCGTTCGAACAGCGATTTTGGAATCATCACGCAAGCGGCCGAACAGTAATCCACTTCGCGGAGAAAATTATGCTCAGGTTTCTCGGGATCATCGAACTTCCCACGATTCCAGCCCGATCCGTCTTTCCAGACGATTCCGCCGGCTTCCTGCAACCGTCCGTCAGGAAAAACGAGCTTGGAGCCGACAAGACCTGCTTTCGGTTCATTGTCGAAAGTTTCGCGCAACGCCGATATCCACCCCGGCTTAACAGTCGTATCGTTGTTAAGAAAGAGGAGATACGACCCGCGCGCGGCCTGAGCCCCGCGATTGCAGGAGTTGGTGAAACCGGAGTTGCTCGGGTTGCGCAGATACACGATGCCCGGGATTTTGCCAATGACCTCGGAGGTGGAATCATTCGAGCAATCGTCCACCACGATCACTTCAAATCGCCCCGTATCGGGATGTTCCTGAATTGAAGCCAGGCATGCCCGGGTGAAGCGCAGCTGATTGAAGACTGGAATAATGACCGAAATATCGACCTGCTCGTGAATTGGAAATTCAATCGCTCTGGTCGGCACGGGAGGGAGTTCCGCCGTAGCCAATTTGTTGACCGATGCTGACGTCAACGGACCGGGTGGAAGGACACCTGAGGCCAGCATTCGAATATGGTCGTCAATCGCACCCACCTCCGGATGAGTGGCCAACCACTTGCGATAGGCCGAGACGATTTTTTCGAGATGGCCATATCCTAACGACCCACGTCCGGGTGAAATCTTTTCTTTCAGGGCAGCGATCGGATTGGCAATCTGCCACCGACGCGAAGAGCGAAGCCGCTCGGCGGCGCTTTCAAGATCAGTCAAAAGTCGAGCTAACTTTTTTGTCGCCTGTAACTGCCGGCGGAGACGGGCCAATAACTGATCTGATCGCGCTTCGCTCTCCGCCAGGCTAACGCTTTGGGCTTGGAAAAGTTTTCGAATATTCTCGATCTCTGCCTCGGACGTTTTGACCCTGGCCGCCAGCCTTTCCGCCCTTGCCGACAACTCTGCCACGTAGGCTACGCGCTCCTTTTCCATTTCGCTGATGCGACCATCCTGGCGCGCTAGATGCAGCGTCAGTTTTCGAATCTCCTGATGGAGATTCTCTATCGTGGTGCGATGGGCTGCCTCGGTGCGCCGGACGATCTCCCCTGCGGGAACAGCAGTGTTTAACCGAGTGATTGCTCCGGGGAGAAGATCTGATTCTCTGGGGCCGGCATCTTCTACCGACGGCCCTTCCGTTGCCCTAATCCCTTTCTTCGTCGCACCGCGCTCTGCTTCCTCGATCAAAGCGAGATAAAGGTCGACGGCCTTCGGCGAGACGCGGGCATCGATCAGTTGTTCCGTCGTGAAATGCGTATGCCGCCGGCCCTGTGCCACGAAAGTGGCCGCATGATTAACTCTACCGGAAGGCAACCCCAAGAAGTTTGCTATCCGACTCAATTCCTTTTCCGGATTTTCGAAAAAGAAATCATAGTGCGTGACGAGACGTTCCCCGGTTGTCGTCGCTCCGAGTAACCGGCGATGATAAATTTCCCAGAGCCGCAGGCCGAAGGAGTAGGAAGTCCCATTACGTTCGTGCATGGAGTAAGCGACTTCGAGCGGATTACGGACGACGACGAGTGTCTTAAGCTCCGGCAATATGCTTTTCCAAAACGGAATCGTCAGACTATTGCGCGGATCTTTCCAACCCCACACGCGCGCGGAAGCGAATTTTTCGACCAACAGGCTTGCTTTCATTCGCAATGGATCGAGCCGGACATCGCTAAAATCTTCGTCCGAGTGCGGCGGCAGGTCCCAGGCGCCGCCAAGAGAATTCAGCACTTCATCGTTTAGCTCCACGAAGCGCAGATGTTCCCAAAATCCATCAGGATTGTCGGCTTGGGCGGGCATCAACTCAGATTCCGACCCGAGCTCGAGTCCACAAATACTTAGCAGCCGGGTGAGCATCGAGGTGCCGGAGCGATGAGCGCCTGCGATGCAAACTGCAGACTGGTTCGTCTCCGGGTCGTTCAAGGAATCCCGTTTCATGAAAGGACAGCCGGAGGTCGCGTGGAGCTCGGAGAACTCTTAGTCAGAGCGCAGCCAGGGATCTCCCGCAGGTTTGAGGACGAAGGTTTACGCACGTTTAATCCCGACGAATAAATCCCGGCCAAATTTTATTCCCTGTTCCTTCGCATCGAACATCCGAACTTCCGAAAAGCCGCCTTTCTCCTCCATGATCCGGCGCACCCATTCGCGGTCGATATTGGCTTTGAGTTTTTCCTTATATTGAGGCTCGGCCGAGTAACCCATTTCGAGAAAGCAAAGCCATTTCGTCTTGGCAAAAAGCCATTCCAGACAAGTAATCCCGCGTTCGACAGTTGTTTGGATCATCAGCCACTGGAAGACAGCGAACGCCGAGGTGACATCAAAGAGCCGGTCCTGGGTGCTCTCGAGATAGGTGTACGCATCCTGGGTCACATAGCGAATGTGACCCCGGCGAAAAAAGGAGTCCAGAATCGTAGCGACATCGATGTCTCCCTTCACCACATCCACGCCTTCGGCGTAAAATCCGAGACGCCGGATTCGGTCACAAAAGTAACCGGTGTTGCAACCGATATCGAGATAAGTGGCGGGATTCGGTGCGACTGCTTCCGGCAGGCCCATCTCCCGGATCATGTACGACATGATATTCACTCTTACTTTCGAATCGGGCCGCACAATTCTCCAGGTGGCGCATTCGGGGAGTTCATCGATCGGTTGGTAGAGAGCTTTCTCGCCGGGATATGGCGTTTGGCGCTGCAAGCGTTCGAGCAAATCGCGCCGCGCGACTTCAATCATTTCAGCGCTACACTGGCCACACAGTGCCGTCGTCGTCTTGGTCTCCGGCATGACGATGAAGGTTGAGGCCTCCGATTGGCCGCATCTCTGACATTTGATCTTAAAAACAGTTTCGGTGAACCCTTCCTCCTTGAGAAGGCGCAACTGCGGAACTGATGGAGTTGAAACCAAAACCTCCACGCCCCTTCGTGAAGCTTCAACCCAGTGTGGCACGATTCCGGGATCGAAATATTGGGCCTCTTCGAAAGCGGCGATGGTCCCTGCGGGAAGACCGGAAAGAATCGCTACCGCCTCTTGCCTTGAAACGAAATGGTGGAGCGGACAGTACAAGCCCGCACGGCGACAGGCGATGACGCGATGGACTCGCAATCCCTCCTTCTGCGCGAGGATGGGAGACTCGCAACAGGCAAAGGTCGAGACTGGTTGACTGCGCGCAATGGCAGAATTAACCAATTCGATTAGTCGACTGGATTTGCCAGAACCGGGCAGGCCTGTAAACACTTGGAGCGACATGATTCAGGGAGTTTGTTATTCCCCCTTTTGAATGCAACGCACGATTTGTGTGCCCTTGTCTGATCGTACCGCGGAGAGATTACGAACGTGCCTTCAATAGGGAAGGGAGAGAAATGAGTAAACGCAACCCACAGTTACTTCAAGCCACAAACAGAAGGCGAATGCCTTTTCTCCGACAAAGTCGGCTCAAGCGGAGAGGTTGATGACTGCATCCGAATTTGGTAGTCCGCTCCGCGACGGGATTCGGCGGGTTTTGCAGAATGAATGGTTCGTGGTTGTTGTGGTGTTTCTTACGGCCACCGCTGTGAGATGGCTCTTCCATCTCCAACATCCACGTGCGAACGGGTTCTTGATTTATCAGGGAGCACCCTTCTCTGACGGTTGTTCGTACACGTTCAAAGCCATGAGCATCGCCCAAGGCCATGGGATACCTCCATTTCAACAGCCGGCTGTTCGTCCGTTCTATCCGATTGCGTTGGCCTGCCTGTATACGTGGTCCGGATTTTCCCTCCAGGCGATCGCCGTTCTGAACATTGTCGCAGCCGGGCTCACGGCGGGACTGATTTACCTTTGCGGGGCTCGGGCTCTCAATCGATTTTGTGGGCTCGGTGCCGCTCTGTTCTTCGCGATCGATCCGACGCAGGTTGCCCAGACGCCGCAGGCTGGGACAGAACCATTGGGTCTGCTCCTTTTCGTCGCATCTGTTTATGCCATGCTGCGCGCATGTGAGACGCAGCGTGCTTCGTTTTTTTTTCTCTCAGGACTCTTTATCGGGTTGAGTAATTTGACCCGCACTCTGACGATCTTTGTTTTGCCATTTTTTCTCGGATTGATTTTCGTTTTCGGCTGGCGCGAACGCCGAATCAAGGCTGCTCTGATCCATCTTTCCGCGATGACGTTTGGTTTCGTCATCGTCATCCTTCCGTGGTTGATCCACCAGGAGCGTTCGTACGGAATATTCAGCATCTCGGATAACATCGGCGAGGCCTTCTACTCGGCCAGTTCGCCGTCCTACAAACAATGGACCCCAAATGTTCGCCGGGACGCCGATGCCGACAAAATTCCCGATACGATCGGCGATCGTTATCGATATTTCATGTATCGCGCCGAGGAAAATGTGAAACACGATCCGGGCTTCTACCTTCGCAACATCGGCGGAGCCGTCTGGGAGTATGCAAATACGTTCGGCTCCCGAAGCCGGGCCTCGAACCGGTACTCCGAGTGGTTTTCTGGCGCGAGAAAGAGCCAAAACATCCTCCTCGTATTCTTGCTGATCCTGCTCGTCTCGGTATGGATGCTGCGCCAGGAAAGGCCCTTTGCGAAATCGAGCCTGGCTTTTCTCTTCGGTACGATTGGGCTGGTTTTGTTTTACCGAAGCCTTCCGGCTTGGCTCACATTTGTTCCAATCCTGGCAGGAATGATTTTGTCTTGGCGCGCTCGCGGTACCGTGCCCGGAGTGATTCTGCTCGGAAGTTTGGTCATGTCAGTGCTTGGTAGCGCGGCTTTCGCCAATCCCATTTTGTTTCGCAGCATCTTGATGACGGACTGGCTGTTCCTGTTCTATTTCCTGGCCGCGCTGTCCTTTCCCGCAGAGAGATGGTCCAACCGGTTTGCGACTGAGCCGGACGCGGTGTGGGCTGCCCAAATCTCTGAACGCGAACAAAGTGTTCCCTTTCAAAGCGCGCTGGATTTGCTTTCGCTGCGTGCAATCAGGCTGGTTCTTTTCGTGCTGGTGGTCTTTTTCGGGGCCAGTGGGACACGGTTAATCGCGCTGACGATCTCCAATCCTCCAACAAAAACAGATCGGCAGCTAGCCGAGCAGGAGAGGGATGCGATCGGGCATCGATTACAGCAGGCGCCATGTGCGGTGCTTTCAACTGGCGCTGACAAGCTGCCAGTTCATGTCAACTGGACGGAGCGTCTCGGCCCTCGAGCGGGACAGTACGTAATGGAGATTCAGAGTTTTCCTTACGATTACTACATCCCCGCCGGCCAATTGCCTCCCCGCAATCGACCGGCGATTCGGCAATCATATGGACGAACGCTGATCATCCTGCCCAAATTCGATTTCACTATTCCGGCAAAAATCCCATCAGATTTTTCTAATCGGCCGCTTATCTTTGTCGGAGTCGTCTCTGCGGAAGATCCGGGAGGAAAACAAACGCAGCGGCCCCAGGTAGACGGACTGGCGGTTGTTCCTTTGGACAATCAGCAACGGCCCGATTTCACACGCGCGATCTGTGCACCAGCTACGCCAGCGCGGTGAACCAACGCCGAACGATCCATTGTCGTCACCTCTTAGAGCTTCGCATCTGTTCTTTGGATAAACAGATTCGCGTAGCTGGTCGGGTCGCCAGGGTTGGCCGTCGACAGATCGCATTTTACCAAATCGCTTCCTTTGATAGCAAATGCGGCTAACTGATGATCCATCAAGAACGACATCAAGGCTTCTGAGGAGTCGCCGGCCTGATGAAGACCGTAGGGCCAGAGTTCGACGAGCAACTTTGCCTTCGGATTATCCGCCAGGACACGTTCTGCTCCACGGAGCGCGCGCAGCTCAAAACCCTGAACATCCATCTTGATGAAATCGACGCGCTCCCGCGGCTTGAAGTAATCGTCGAGTTTGATGGATTGAATCGAAAGAGTTCTTCGCGCTTCTCCCTCGGTCGGATAGGCGCGATGATCTACGTTCAACTTGTCGGAGATGTAGAGGATTGACTCTCCTGTCTTGTCACTCACCGCCAATTGATTGGCACGGACGTTGGAGCACGCTCCGGTGGCCCCGCGCAATCGCCTGAAATTGTCGGGCGAGGGCTCGAAGCTGTGGACGATGCCGGTCGGGCCGACGCATTTCGCGAGGAATTTCGAGTAGATACCGATGTTAGCGCCGGCATCGACCACGACGTCTCCCGCAGAAAGGTGGCGTTCCAGAAGTTGGCGCTCGGCGCGGTCTGCGTGACTTTTGAAAGCTCGATAGAGCGGTTGATAAATTGGAAAGGCGGACTTGTAGAGCTCGTTTCCTATCCGGCGACCGAAGTTGGCAAAGGACATTACTTCCGGGTGAGTTCGATGGTAAAAAATGAAGCGAAAAGCTTTGGCATCATTCGGCTCAGGATCATGTCGATACGAAAAAGTATCTTGTAAACTAGCCAGGGGATCGGCAGGCGCCGCGCGATGCCGCCCGTCGCCATGTAGGATATCGAGCTGAAGGGCTGAAACTTTTCTGGATCAAATTGGAAATTCGCCCGCAGCCGGTCACGCCACTTCGAGTCCTTGACAAAGATCAACCACGGTAAGGCGATATTCGCGGAGGCCAACGGTCCTCGAACCTCCGATAAGATCGGTTCGGAGATGTTCATGTCGACTGATTCATGGTGCAGATACTTGAAGATTAACGTCGACAGCGCGGAGAAGTAAGGTTCGGTCGCGAGGATTTTTCCGCCGCGCTTTAGTTTGATAGCGGCCTTGTTCAGAAATTGAATCGGATCTCTCAAGTGGTGGAGGACGTTCGTCATTGTGATCACGTCCAGGCTTTCATTCGGGATCGGTTCGAACTGGTCGATGGCATGGCAATCGAAGACATAATCGAGGTAGTCCAGTTCCAGGACATCACTCGTTAGGACATTTTGATATAAGCGTTGCAGTGGCGATGCGCCGCTCCCGATCTCGAGAATTTTCAAGCGATGCGAATCGGGAAAATCTCGAAACTGATGTTGGTATAGTTCACCATACCAATAAAGCAGGTTGCGGTTCGCGTTCAGGCTGGCCCGGTTGCGCAACGTGAGCGCGCGATCCTCGGCATACTGGTCCTTGAGAGCGGCGGCGTCCGTCATTTCAGCGCTCGGATGTAAAGGGAGCCCGCCACTTCGCGGAGCAATGGCGTCCTTTCCAAAAAGTCGCTGAGACTCTGAACCGTGGGAGTCCAACTCGACGGAATCCTGGGATGAAGAAAATCGAAAGGCTTGATCTGCACTGCGCGAAATCCGGCTTGCTCGAGTCGCCGCGCCAGCGTCCAGCGAAAGAATGCCGTCTCATCCGGCGAATCACCGAGACGCTGCTTGATCGCTGGCACATTTTTTTGGACAGCGATTTGAGGGTTCATCATATTCGGTTCGGTGAAATGGATTGAGCCGCCCGGCTTGAGAACGCGCTGAATTTCCCTAAGTGCGGCCTCGATCTCGAGGTGATGCAACACTGAGCTGCCAACGACCGAGTCGAAAGTTTCATCCGGGAAAGTCATGGCATAGGCGTTCTGAATTTCGAACTGAACGTTTCCGAAGGAGCACTCCTGCTGGGCCGCTTGCATTAGTTCCGGCGAGATATCTATCGCAGTGACCTGTGCGCCAGTGGCGGCCAATTCGCGAGTGAAGTATCCGGTTCCGCAGCCCAGCTCGAGGACGCTCTGGTCTCGACACAAGTGGCTGGTCAGCATCTTGACCCGGCGGGCCCAGCGCATCCGCCCCGCCGGTGTTTCCCAGTTCCAAATTTCACCGGCGCCGTGCGCGAGAAGATATTTCCCGTGCTCGATTTCGTTTTGCAGGCGGTGGCTCATCTCTCTTTCCCGCTCCTAGAGAAACTTGATTCTGGCGGCGGCGAATCTCAACATTCGAAGCAGGACCACGCCGTGTTTCCAGCGCTCAATGTTGCTCGAGCCGTATGTGCGTTCGCGATAATGAACCGGCACTTCCACGATGCGTAAGGCCATGCGTGCCGCCCCGAAAATCAAATCGAAATCCCCGAAAGGATCGAACTCACCGAAGTATTTTCGATGTGTGGCCAGCCTCAGATAATTCTCCCGGCTCAATACTTTCGTGCCGCAAAGCGTGTCCTTGAAACGCTGTCCAAGGACAAAAGAAAACATGACGGCGAAAAATTTGTTCCCGACCAGATTGAAGAATCGCATCGCCTGCTTTTCCATCGGGTAGACCAGACGGCTGCCGTTGATGAATTCGCCCTTTTGACTCACTAACGCTTCGTAGAAACGCGGCAATTCCTCCGGCGGCACCGTTAGGTCCGCATCCAGGATCATCAGGATTTCCTTTTGCGCCAAAGCGAAACCCTTGCGGACCGCGTCGCCTTTTCCTTTTCCTTCCTGCCGTCCGATTTGAATGTTGTGCGTCGCCTGATACTTCGCCTGCATCCGGCAGAGTGTTTCCCAGGTGTTATCGGTCGAATTTCCTTCGATGAAGATGAGCTCATCATCCGGTCCCATCGCCGGAGTGCGCAGAATGGTCGCTTCGATGTTGCCGGCTTCGTTGCGCGCCGGCACGACGATGGAAACCGACGGAGCCTTGCTTCGATCCGGTGCGGTTAGGCGGATTGGCCGGGCGATCGCGATGTTGAGCAAATTAAAAAGACGGAAGCCGGGAAGTGGAGCCAGGAATCGATTCGCCAGGTAACTGACCAACGGAATGTAGATGGGAACGAGGAATTTGCTCTCCTGTCGCACTAGTTCGTAATTCGCCAGGAGGAGGAGATTCTGCACATCCTCGTTTGCGATCCAATTTTCCTCCGGCGTTTTCCCCGTACCCCGAGCGCGGTGGCGAGGCGCAACCACGGTTTCCAGAGCGTGCTGTAAAACGTGATGATAACTCGCGTCGAGGGCAGCAGCACCGTCCGGAGCCTTTCCAGAAAATCCTGGACGTCCGTTTCGTAATGGATGTTCCCATTGAGCAAGGCGTAGTCGGGACGAAATTCTGCCAGCGCCTCGAGATTGATTCGAGAATGGCCAGATTCCTGGGATGAACTCCGGAGAATGAGCAATTCATTGCCTTGGAAGTTGAGCGATTCAGCAGCCTCTTTAGCATCGATTTCGACGATGCGATCGCCCGGACGCACGTAGAGATCGAGATATTCGCGCAGCTGGCGATAGAAGAATCTCCGCATGGGAAAAGAGCGACCGTCGTAGATATCATAGGCGATGCGTTTCACAACGCCATGTTGCGCGGAGCAGCGGGCAACGTTCCGCAAAATTCTTGGAATGACGAGGCAGCTCAGTGCACCTAGTTTGCGGGATGCAACGTTTGGAAGGACGCGCTCATGATCAACTGCGGCCGGTCAGATTCGAGTTGGGAATCGCCCCGCATGCGAGCGGGTCAGTGCTCGTCGCAATGGGAAACACGCGCGTCATTTGCGGCGTGATGATCGAGGAGGGGGTCCCGCGCTGGATGAAGGAACAGGGTGTTCCCGGTGGTTGGCTGACCGCGGAATACTCGATGCTTCCGTACTCGACGCAGAGCCGCAAGCCACGCGACATCTCCAAGGGTCGACTCGATGGCCGGAGCTCGGAAATCCAGCGGCTAATTGGACGATCGCTGCGCGCGGTGGTCGATCTCGAAAGACTCGGCCCGCGGACGATGTGGATCGATTGCGATGTGTTGCAAGCCGATGGCGGCACCCGCACGGCTGCGATTACAGGCGCGAGTCTCGCGGTCGCAGTGGCCTGCCGAAAATTAGCTGACGAGAAAAAACTCGCCTCGCCGCCGATCAGGAAACTGGTTGCCGCTGTCAGCGCCGGTGTGCTCGATGGAACGGCGGTGCTCGATCTGGATTACGAAGAGGACAAAGCAGTAACTGTCGATTTCAATCTGGTCGCAACGGAGGATGGAGAATTTGTGGAGCTGCAAGGTTCGGGTGAAGAGACCACATTTGCGAACGATCAGCTCGACGAAATGCTCGTGCTCGGCAAGAAAGGGATCGCCGAATTGATTGAGGCGCAGCGAGCGGTGCTTGCGCGGCTAATGGTGCAACCTGCATAAGTGTGCTAGCGGGATTTCTCAGCTTCGCTCAAGTTACCAATAAATGAAACGCGCGCTTATCACAGGCATTACCGGACAAGACGGAAGTTACCTTGCCGATCTGCTCTTGGAAAAAGGCTACGAGGTGCATGGAATCATCCGGCGGGCGAGCACCTTCAACACCTCGCGCATCGATCACCTTTACGCCGATCCGCACATTAATGGCGTCCGCATGTTCCTGCATTACGGCGATCTGAGCGATTCGGTAAACCTGGTGAAATTGATTTACAATTTGAAGCCGGACGAAATTTACCATCTCGCTGCGCAAAGCCATGTGCGGGTGAGTTTCGATATTCCCGAATACACTTCCGATGTCACCGGTCTCGGCACGATCCGAATTTTGGAAGCGATTCGCGAAACCGGTATCCGCTCGCGTTTTTACCAGGCATCGAGCAGCGAAATGTTCGGCAAAGTCCAGGCGGTGCCGCAAAATGAGAAGACGCCTTTTTGGCCGCGCAGCCCCTACGGCGTAGCGAAAGTTTTCGCGTATTGGGCGACGGTAAACTATCGCGAGAGCTACGGCTTGTGCGCCAGCAACGGAATCTTGTTCAATCACGAAAGCCCGCGGCGCGGCGAAACGTTCGTCACGCGGAAAATTTCCCGCGCCGTCGCTGCGATCAAGCACGGATTGCAAAAGGAATTATTTCTCGGAAATCTCGACGCGAAACGCGACTGGGGTTACGCGCCGGAATACGTTGAGGGCATGTGGCGGATCGTGCAACATGATGAAGGCGATGATTTTGTGATGGGGACGAATGAAACCCACAGTGTGCGCGAGTTTGTGGAGACGGCTTTCGGCCATGCCGACCTCGATTGGGAAAGATACGTGAAACACGATAGTCGATACGAGCGTCCGGCGGAAGTCGACCTGCTTATCGGCGATGCGTCGAAGGCAAAGAAGGTGCTCGATTGGGAACCAAAAGTTCGCTTTCCCGAGTTGGTGCGGCTCATGGTGGATGCCGATTTGAAACTGCTCGCTGGAAAATCGGCGCAAGAGCAACTCGGAAAGCTGCCTTAAGAAGGCACCTAACGAGCGGCAGAACGTGGCAGGCCGGAGGCTGCGGTAGCGACGCGTGTCGCCTCGGGAGCAAGGCCCGGAACGATCCCTTCCAGCGGCACGTCGACGATTGTCACCTGCGCGCCTTCCCCCACGATATCGTAGAGTTGAATGACATCTCGAGAGCGCATGCGCACGCAGCCGTAGCTCACCGGCAACCCGATGTTCCGCTCCTCGGGAGTTCCGTGAATGTAAATGGTGCGAGCGAAAGCGCGCGCATTCCGGGGTTCCCGCCCGCGCAGCCAGAGAATTCGGCTCACGATCGGATCACGCCCCGGCGCATCGGGCGGGACGATTTCGCCGGTGCGCCGCCGATCCTTAAAGACTGCGCCGCTCGGGGCCTCGCCGCCTATTTTTTGTGCGATTTCCAGATTGCCCAGCGGAGTCCGGCAGCTGCCCGGCGCGTCACCGACACCGTACTTTGAAGTGGAAATAGGGTAATTGGTGAGCAGTGCTCCATCCTCGAGTACCGCCATTCGTTGCTCTGGCACGCTGATTACGAGTTGATGATGCGTGTCTTTCGTTGCGCACGAAGCGATCAGGAACAGGGCTGCGCACAGGAACGCTCGACAGAGAAGAGGCGTAAACGTTCTCGTCATCGCTTGAACCGAAAAAATTCCTCGGCTGTTGCAGTCGTGGTATCCGCAATTTCGCGCAACTCCACGCTGCGCGCTGCTGCAATCGATTCCGCGATCAGCCGCGTGTGCGCCGGTTCGCAGCGTTTCCCGCGAAACGGAGTCGGCGCGAGATACGGACAATCGGTTTCCACCATGAATTCGTCAGGCGAAAGTTGCGCCGCGACCTCTCGCACCTGTGCACCATTTTTGAAAGTGACGATGCCGGTGAACGACACCAAATGACCCATGGCAAGAACTTCGTTTGCCTGCTCCAAAGAACCCCCGAAGCAATGAAACACGCCGCTCAACGTCCGCCCGTACTCGCGCATGATTTCGAGCGTGTCCGACCAGCTGTCACGTTGATGAATGACAACGTTCAAGCCAAGTTCGACGGCCAGATCGAGCTGCTGCTCGAACAAGCTCGCTTGCTTTGATTTTTCCGCGCCGTCGTGGATCCCGGCCTCGATCTCTTCTTCCATCGTCGTTTGCAAGGCGCGGGCGAAAACTTGCGTCCCTTTGTCGCGCGCAACTTTAGCGCCCGGCAATTCGTGATAATCGAGCCCAGTTTCGCCGATTGCGACCACGCGCGGACTTTTCGCCAGTTCGCGCAAAGGCGTGATCACATCATCGCCGGCCTCTTCAGCGGCAGTCGGATGAACACCAATCACAGCATAGATGTTCGGATATTTTTCCGCCAGTTCGACGGCGCGTCGGCTGCTTTCCACTGACGTGCCGATCGTAATAATGCGCGTAACGCCTCCGTCAGCCGCCCGTTGCAGGACCGCCTCGAAATCTGCGGCGAAATCCGGGTAATCAAGATGTGCGTGAGTGTCGATCAACATTGGAGAAAGCAGTTCACGCTACCATTCGATCACACTACCGGCCCACGTCAGTCCGCCGCCGAATACGACCATCAAGACATAATCGCCATGCTTGATGCGTCCGCTGCGATTCGCCTCATCGAGCGCAATCGCCACCGCCGCAGCCGAGGTGTTTCCGTAGCGATCGAGATTCACGTAAAACCTTTCGATTGGAATCTTCAGCCGGTTCGCAATTGCCTCGATGATTCTCAAATTCGCCTGATGCGGGATGATGCACGCAATGTCATTGATCGTTAGGCCGGCCTGGTCGAGCGCCTTGCGCGCCGCGCTCAACATCGCGGTGACGGCCTGTTTGTAGACTTCCTTCCCGAGCATGTGAATCGTTTGCAGATGCAGATGCGCATTTTCTTTGGTGATCGGACAGCGTGAGCCGCCGCCCGGCATGAACAGGATGTCTGCGAACTGGCCGTCGCTCCCGATATGGGTGCTGATGACGCCATGATCACTCCCGCGATGTCGCAGAACGGCAGCGCCCGCGCCATCACCGAAAAGCACGCACGTATTGCGATCGGTCCAATTCGTAATCGAGGTGAGCTTGTCCGCCCCGATCACGAGCACGGTGTCGTAGGTGTGGGAAGTAATGAATTGCTGCGCAATTTCAATGCCGAAAAGAAAGCCGGCGCAGGCAGCGGAAATGTCGAGACAGGCCGCGTTCTTTGCCCCGATTTTCGTTTGCACAAAACAGGCGGTCGCCGGAAACAACATATCGGGTGTCGCGGTCGCAACCAGAATGAGGTCGATCTCAGCCGCCGAAATGTTGGCCTGCTCGATCGCCTTGAGCGCGGCTTCCGCCGCCATGTCGCTGGTATTTTCGTCTTTGGCGGCAACGCGTCGCTCCTTAATTCCGGTGCGCGTCGTGATCCATTCGTCGCTCGTATCGACCATCCGCGAAAGGTCGTCGTTCGTAAGTATTTTCTCCGGCACGTAACTGCCGGTGCCAATGATTGAGACGGTGCGCTGCGATTTAGTGGAGCGCGGGCTCGAGCGAGGCTGTCGTTTCATTATAACGGCGAACTTCCTCGATGATATGCGGGTTCACCTGTTGTTCAATCGATTCGGCGGCGACGCGCAGCGCGTTTTTGATCGCGAGCGGCGTACTTGCTCCATGCGCGATGATACAAATGCCGTTGACCCCGAGCAATGGCATACCGCCGTATTCCTCGTAGTTCGTTTTCTTTTTGATCGCGAGAAATGCGTGGCGCGCGAGATAAGCGCCGGCCATGCGCGTCTTCGACTGCGTCAATTCATGCTTGAGCCATTTGAAAATTGCACCGGCAATCGATTCGCATGTTTTCAAAATGACGTTGCCGACGAATCCATCGCACACCACGACTTCGACCGGATGATCGAACAGATCGTGCCCTTCGATGTTTCCGCGGAAATTCAGATTGCTCTGCTTAAGCATCTTAAAAACCTCTTTCGTCAGATCCGTTCCCTTGACGTCTTCGCCACCGATGGACATGAGGCCGACCTCCGGATTTTTGTATCCCAGGACGTGGCGGGAATAGACCGAGCCCATGATTCCGTATTGGAGCAAGTGTTCCGCGCGCGCATCGCTATTGGCGCCGGCATCGATCAGGACAAAGATGTTTGTTTGCGTCGGAATCACTGCCGCGATGCCGGGGCGATCGATTCCAGGCAACGTGCGCAATTTGATTGTCGTCGCCGCCACCGCTGCGCCGGTATGTCCGGCGCTGACGATCGCGCTCGCGTCCCCTTTCTTTACAAGATCGACGGCGCGGCTGACGGAAGAATCCTTCTTCCGCCGCACCGCGGCAACGGCGCCATCGCTCATTTCCACGACCTGTGTGGCGTGAACGATTTCGATGCGGCGATCGTTGCACGCGTGTTTTTTTAGCTCGGCTTCAATTTTCGGCGTGTCGCCGACCAGAAAAAGCTTTTTGACGTGCGCATACGCGCGCAATGCCATGACAGCACCGCCCACAATGTTCGGCGGGCCAAAATCGCCGCCCATGGCGTCGAGTGCGATTTTCATCGGAGGAGAACTGTGCGGAGTTCGTCTGCCGAATGCAAAACGAAAAATCTGAAGGTGGGAGCGGCCTCAGTGTCGCGACAGCTTCCTCGGGAATCGGGCACTGAGGCCCTCCCATATTATTTCGCGTCGACCGTCAGGACCTGGCGTCCCTTGTAGTAACCACAGGAAGTGCAAGCGGTATGCGACGCCACCGCGCTGCCGCATTGTGGGCATTTATTGAGCTGCGGTGCCTGCCAACGGTGGGACGCTTTGCGTGTGCGCAGGCGCATTTTCGATGTTTTGCGTTTCGGGACTCCCATACGAGCGGAGTAGGAAAGCAGGAAATCGCGAAAAGACAAATGCTTGTAGCTGCCTCTCCCCAATGCCCAGGATATCCCACGACCCTGCCGCCAGCGACGGCGGCAGCTAAAACTCATTTGCGCAGTTTTAGTTTATCCAGTTCGTCCCAAGCCGGCGGAGCTTCCTTGATGACGTCATCCGGTTTGGTCGGAACCGTCTCGGCTGCTTTGCAAACGCGGTTTCCTTCACGGTCGCAATGAGGATAGGGCGGAAGATTGAGCAGGATGTCTTCGCGCATGAATGGCGTGAGATCGATCAATTCCGGTCCGGTCAACTCGGTGTGCAGCGCGAAGGAACGGACTTCGATGGTGTAGCTAAATGATTCCAGGCACGAGACGCAGCGCAATTCGACCGGCTGCGACAGCGTGCCGTTTGCCCAAAGCGCGCCCTCAGATATCCCGAGATCGAGCGCATAGGAGAGTGGGCCGGTACATCGAGTGCCTTCCGCCTCCAGCTCAGGAATTGGACAATCCTCTTCACCCTCCAGATGCAAACCGTCGTGCGGAATCTGGTTAAGATGGATTTTCATTTCATTACCCTTTTCTTCAACGCGATGGTCACACCCGCGGGCACAAACTGGCCGATGTCGCCTCCGAGCCGCGCGATTTCCTTCACGATCCGCGAGCTCAAATAAGTGTATTCCTCTTTCGGCATCAGGAAAATCGTCTCGATCCTGGCTTCCAGTTTACGATTCATCAAGGCCATCTGGAATTCGAATTCGAAATCGGAAATCGCGCGCAAACCGCGCACGACCGCGGTGGCGTTCTGCGCAATTGCAAAATCGACCAACAGGCCGTCGAGAGGCGCGATCTTCACGTCTTTCGCTTTTCCCGCCGTCTGACGCAGAAATTCCAGCCTTTCGTCGAGTGTGAACATCGGATTTTTCTGATCGTTATACGCGACCGCGACGATCACTTCGTCGAATAATTTCCGAGCCCGCTCGATGACGTCGAGGTGACCATTCGTTACAGGGTCGAAGCTGCCGGGATAGATTGCTCGCCGCATTCGCGCAAAATGGCAGAGGAATCTGGAAATGAAAAGTCACAAGCGAAGGCAGGGTCAGCGCGCTGCGTGACTGCGGACGCTGCGGTGCTGCGCCCGGCCTCCGAAAGTTGCTGAGTGCCGGCAAAGCCAGCAAGTTAGCGCGCCGCCGTGTCCGACATCCGTTATCAATCCATCGCCGTAGCGAGCACATTTTCGCCGCGTTTTCTGCGAGTGATTGCGGAGGCGAAACGGATTCGCGATCGTTTTGATTCCCGGCTCAGCCTGATCTACGTGGGCGAGCGCGACGCGCAGACTGCGGGAAAATTCTGCGACGCTCTAAGGGAGCTGGGATTGCCGGCTGATTCTCCGATTCATTACCAAGAAGGCGACCCGGCGGATGCTATCCTTGAAGCGGCGCGGGCCAACGATGTCGATTTGATTATTGCCGGAGCATTGGAAAAAGAGGTCGTCCTTCGGCCGTTCCTCGGCGACGTGGCGCGGCGGCTTGTGCGGGAAGCTGCTTGTTCGGTAATGCTTTTTACTAAGCCGGAGCTGCCTCCAGATCCGCTGCGCCATATCGTCTTGATTGCTGATTTCTCCGAGCACGGGCAGCTGGCGCTGCGCAAGACACTGCATTTGGCGGCCCGGGAAAAATGCGAAAGGCTCTTCGTGATTCGAGTTTATACGAGCTTCGACGCAGCCCGTGCCACGCTTCGTGCCAATCTTGCCGATGGTGATGAACATCCACCGGCGCGATCACTGACCCAGGAAGAAGAGGCGCTGGAAAAATTTATTCTGGACGCGGGGCCGACCGATGTGCCGATCGAAGCGCGTTGTATCCGGGGCAACACCGGCTACGCGGCGTCCAATTTTGTGCAGGCAGTCGAAGCCAACCTGCTGGCGATCACATTGCCGCCGGATCAACCGCGCGCCGCCGCCCTCCCGTCGCACATCGCATGGGTGACCGACGTGATTCCATGCAACCTTTGGGTGATTCGGTGACACGAGTGAACCCAGAGCAAGCGTTCCACGCCTTCAGTTCAGCTCATCTGATTGTTATTTTTCTCACGATCGCGGTCCCGCTCAGTCTGGCGGCGGTCGTGCGTACTTCAGATTCGCGGCTAGTGGAACGCGCCGTCGCCATGTCTCTGGCGGCTTGCCTGGCCGTGAATTATTTCGCGTCTGCTGTTTTTCTTTGGCATCATCACCACCTTTATTGGGCGGAGGTGCTGCCTTTTCAACTGTGCGACTGGGCCATGGTGGTGATCATCGTCGCGCTGATCAACGGTCGCCGGAGCTGGTTCGACGTCGCCTATTTTTGGGGCATCGGCGGCACGCTGCAGGCCATTATCACCCCTAATTTGCCGTTCGCATTTCCAGATTTTCGCTTCTTCAGTTTTTTCATCGGACACTCCGGAATTGTCGCGGGCGTGATTTTTCTCATCGCGACCCGCGGCTATCGTCCGCACGTCTTCTCGATCGTGCGGACGTTTGCGTGGTCGGAAGTTTATTTTGTCGTCACGCTCCTGATCGATTTCGCGACCGGCGTGAATTACGGCTTTTTGCTTCACAAACCTGAAGCATTCTCGCTCTTGAGTTACCTGTCCGACTGGCGCCCACTCTATCTTCTCCAGATGCACGGCCTCGCCCTCCTTTTTTTCGGCGCACTTTATTTTCCATTCGCCATCTCTGATTTGTTGCAGGCTCAACGAATTCGGCGGGCCACGTGTCAGGCGAAAGCAAACCAGGTGATGCTGGTTCTGATTGTCATCCTGAGCGAAGCGAAGGGCCTCGCCTACCACTCAGCGATTTGAAGGACTGAAAATGCCCGACGAAGCGATGGCACCGCAGACGAGTGTTTCAGTTTTCTGTGATCTTCGACATATTGTGACGTCCCTTCGCCGTCTGCGCGGCTGAGGATGACAATCAATAGGGAGCGCTCAATTTGTCGTGAAAACTAAACCTCTTAAAATCGGTAACGTCAGTATCGGCGAAAGGCAACCGGCGTTCATCCTCGGTCCCTGCGTGATCGAATCGGAGAAATTCGTCTGGCGCATGGCGCGCCGGATTTCCGATATATGCGCGGAAGAGTCCGTGCAGTTCATTTTCAAAGCGTCTTACGACAAGGCGAACCGAACTTCCGTGCGGTCCTATCGCGGAATTGGAGCGCGCGAAGGATGCGGACTGCTCGCACAAATTGCCCGCGAGCTTCGCGTGCCCGTGACGACAGACGTGCACTCACCGGCCGAAGCGGAAATCGCCGGCGACTTGATCGACCTCTTGCAAATCCCTGCGTTCCTCTGCCGGCAAACGGATCTCTTGCGTGCGGCCGCACAAACCAAACGCGCGATCAATGTGAAGAAGGGTCAATTCCTTGCGCCGTGGGATGTGAAGAACATCGCCGAAAAGCTCGAAGCGTTCGGTAACGACAAATATCTCTTCACAGAACGCGGCACTACGTTTGGTTACAATAATCTTGTGGCCGATATGCGTTCTCTCGCCTGGATGCGGGAAGCGGGTTATCGCGTGATTTTCGACGCCACGCATTCTGTACAGCGGCCTGGCGGAGCAGGGGACGCGACTTCGGGCGATTCCGCGCTCGCTCCGGTGTTGGCGCGCGCGGCGGTTGCTGCGGGATGTGACGGCATCTTCATGGAGGTTCATGAAAATCCGGTCCGAGCTCTTTCCGATGGAGCAAACCAGATTCCGCTAAAGCAGTTGCCGAAGCACCTTCGCGTGTTAAAGGCTATTCATGCTGCCGTTTCGTAGCGGTCGCTCCCATCGTGGGAGCACGCTTTTGGCGTTGATCTTAATTTCGGTTTTGAGTTTGGCGGCAGCTTCGAGAGCGAAGGACACGAAAAAGCCAAAGGCGAAAATCGACAAGAACGTTAGCGATAGCGCGGCCAGTGTTCCCATCCCCATTGGACAGGAGGCAAAAGGTATCACGCTTCCGGATTATGATCTCGAAGGACGCATCCGCGGTCGTTTCCTTGCCGGGGTAGCCAAACGCATCGATGAAAATCACCTGCAGTTGCGCGATTTGAAAATGCACACGTTCACGCCGGAGGAGAAGCCGGATCTCGAAATCGATATGACCACTTCAATCCTCGACCTGAAAACCCACGTGCTAAGCTCGCGAGAGCGAACCACGGTCACACGGGCCGATTTTCAACTCACCGGAAATTCAATGGAGTTCAACACTTCCACACGCGAAGGAACGCTTGTTGGCGATGTAAGAATGATGCTCTATGGCCGATCGCATTTGGAGCGGCCAGAAGGAGAATGAGAAAACTCTTCGTCTGCGCGCTGCTCGCTTCTGCAGTAGTCATTCAGAGATCGCCTGGCCAGGGCCTTACGGCCAAGGGCCACGCGGCACCCTCGCCGGCAAAGAAAGAAAGCAAGAAATCTTCCGTGGAGAGCGCATCACCTTCGTCAGATCAACCCATCACAACCGAGGTTTTTGCCGACGAGGCATTTTTCGATTCAGCCAAGAATGTCGGCAAGTTCAAAGGTCATGTGAAGGTGAATGATCCGCGCTTCATCATGCAGTCGGACAGGTTGACGGTTTACATTAGTAAGGATCAAACGCAGGGACTGGAGAAGGCCGTTGCAGAAGGGAACGTCGGAGTAATGAAGGATCGGCTGGATCCGAAGGGAGGACCGCCAGAGCGGACCCTTGGCCGATCGGAAAAGGCTGTTTACACGACGAGCGACGGGAATATTGAAATGACAGGAACGCCGCGCGTGCAGCAAGGTGTCAACATGCACATCGCGACCTCGCCGGAGACGATCATGATTCTGGCTGGAAACGGACAGCTCACCACGCGAGGACCGAGCGTGACTGAAATCCGACAACAACCATCGCCGTCACCGTCGCCATCGGTGGCGCCCAAACAATGATGAGCGGAACGCTTCCCTCCTCGGCGTCTGCTCCGGCGAACGAGAATGCCGTGCCGGCAGAGAATGTTCTCGAGACGGAGGAAATCGTAAAAATTTACAGCGGCCGTGCGGTGGTCAACGGGATCAACATCAACGTCCGCGCCGGCGAGATCGTTGGGCTCCTTGGCCCGAACGGCGCCGGGAAAACGACCAGCTTCTACATGATCGTCGGACTCGTTAGGCCAAACAGCGGCCGGGTCATTTTTTCCGGCGTGGATGTGACAAATTTTCCGATGTATAAGCGCGCCCGTCTCGGCATGGGTTACCTGCCGCAGGAAGAATCGATCTTCCGAAAAATGACAGTCGAGCAAAACATTCTCGCGATCCTGGAGACTCTACCGCTGAGCAAATCCGAACGCCGGCAGCGTTGCGATCAGCTGCTGCATCAGTTCGGGATCGACCGCATCGCGAGGAACACCGCTCTGACCTTGAGCGGCGGCGAAAAACGCCGGCTCACAATTGCGCGGTCGTTGGTCACAAATCCGCGTTTGCTCATGTTGGACGAGCCGTTCAGCGGCGTGGATCCTATTGCCGTTTACGATGTGCAACAGATCGTCGTTAATCTGCGCAAGTCTGGGCTCGCGATTTTGATCACCGATCACAACGTCAGGGAAACGCTTTCCATCGTCGATCGCGCTTATTTGATTTTCGAAGGACGCGTGGAAAGCGAGGGCACAAAGGATTTTCTCATCAACGATCCGATCAGCCGCCAGCTCTATCTCGGCGAGCGGTTTCGAATGTAAAACGAAAGGACACGCGTGATGTCAACCAATGCCCACCCGCCAATCAAAGAAAGAGGCCGCCACTCGCAAGAAGGCACGGCGCGCCACCTTGCGGAGTACCCGCTCGAGCGGGCGACGGTTGTGGTTGCCGGCGGAGATGACGGTTGGCGCTCGCTGGTAATCCGTCGTTGTCTTGCCGTGATCGCCGTAGGTGCGTTGTGTTTTTTCTGGCCGAACCGCGCCATTGGCGGCGAGGCCAAAGGCACGCTGAGCTTCAAGAGCACGATTCTCGCATTGAAGTTCGCATATCTCGTTCAGGGCCCGGACGCGTTCGATGCCAGCCAGAAGATTAGGCGCGTCGTCCTGTCGACGACCGACCTTGGCCCGAAGCTGCAGGCCTGCGCGAAGATGAGTTGTACCGATGGCGCTGTGACCGAGGGCATGACCCTGGATCTTACGGGCGGATCGCGACTCAACTACTGGGTCGTTCTCAAGGGCGGCCACGTGCAGTACTCCGGAACTGCGGAGCTGTCGGCGTTGAAGGCCCGGACCGACGAGCCGACCAAGCTCGCTGGAACCCTGAAGATTGACGATGCCGCCGCCGATGGAGCGAAAATCGACGTCGAGTTCGATTCGGTCCTCTTGAAGGAGTTCACCACCAATTGAGGGTCCGCAATTCGGGCTGGCCATTTTGGTCACGGGCCATAACGTATACGAGAGAGACGTTCTCAATTGTGGACCGGGCCTGTTTGAATTTCGAAGGACGCGTGGAAAGCGAAGGCACGAAGAATTTTCTTATCAACGATCCCGTCGATCGCCAGCTTCATCTCGGCGAGCGATTCATATGTAACTGAAAGGAGAAAAATGTTAACCGCCAACGCTCATCCGCCAGTCAAAGTTACCGGGCGTCACCTGCAAATCACCGATGCGATCAATGATTATTGCACGAAGAAGATCGAGAGCCTTCACCTCGATTATCCGAAGATCATCGAGGCGCACTTCATTCTGGAGGTGGTAAAATACAGACACTCCATCGAGGTCGTTTTGGTTTGCTCCAATCACATCACGATCGAAGCGTGCGCTGAGACGAACGACATGTACGCGGCGATCGATTCGGTCATCGACAAAATCGCGCGTCAAATGCGCAAATACAAAACTCGGTTGATGAAGAAACACCGTCCGCGCAAGGATGTGATCCAGCATCTCGACGAGCATGTTCTCAATCCTGAACCGATCGAAGAGGAAGAACACGCCGAGCACGCTGTCGTGCGGACCGAGCGCTATCCGGTCAAACCGATGTTTGTCGATGAAGCTGTCCTGCAAATGGAAATGTCGCACCGTCAATTCCTGGTTTTTATGAACGCGCGGAACTCACGGGTGAACGTCATGTATCGCAGGAAGAGCGGCGATTTCGGTTTGATCGAACCAGTCGCGAATTGAAGCAACGTTTTTGGTCCTGCGCGTGGCCAGCCGTTTCCTGGCCCGGCCAGCGACAGGACTGTAGCTACAATTTCGCGGCCAGGTGTCGAGTTTGCGCTGTTGCGCGAACTGGATGTTGGAAATCACCCGCTTTCGACGCTACAGGTTAGGCCATCATGGCTCCACGATCAGCGACCCAGACCATCAGCTCCGGGAGCGATCAAAGGAAAAACATCCCGGTCGTCACGGTCGAGAGCTTTTTTCAGACACATGGCTGAAAGTTCTGCAGATGAAGCTCGAGGGCAACCGCGTCGGATTTCACCGCAAGATTCGCGAGCCCACCATCAATCGCCCCGGTCTCGCGCTCTCCGGCTTCTATAGTTATTTCGCGGAAAAACGTGTTCAGGTTCTCGGGGCAGCGGAAAATACTTATCTCAAGAGTCTATCGGCCAGAGTGAGAATTCGACGCTTCCGCGAGCTCTGTGCCCGGAAAATTCCGTGCCTGATCGTCTCTCGCGGCGCTCATCTCGCGCCGGAATTGCTCTCCGTCGCCGAAGAAGAGGAGATCGCGATTTTTCGCACGCCGATGGTGACCATGAAGTTCATCAACGCGGCGACAATTGCGCTGGAAGTCGATTTCGCGCCGAGCGTGACTGAGTTTGGCAGCATGGTCGACATTCTTGGCGTCGGCGTGTTGATCCGCGGTGCCAGCGGCATCGGCAAGAGCGAGTGCGTTCTCGGTTTGATCGAACGTGGTCACAGTCTGGTGGCAGATGACGTCTCGCGCATCAAGTCCTTCGAGGGCCGCGAATTGATGGCGACCGCGCCAGAGCTGACTCGTTATCATATGGAGGTGCGTGGGCTTGGCATCATCAATGTGGCCGCGATCTTTGGGATTGGCAGCATTCGGATTGAGAAGCGCCTCGACCTGGTCGTGACGTTAAAAGACTGGCAGGAGCTGGAGGAAGTGGATAGGATAGGACTCGATCAGGAATTTTACGAAATCCTCAAACTTCAGGTGCCGCACGTGACGATTCCCGTGCGACCGGGACGCGACATGGCGCGCTTGATCGAAGTAGCCGCGATGGATCAGAAGTTGAAAGGATTGGGCTGCAATAGCGCAGTAGAATTCAACTCGAATTTGATCAATTTAATGCACAATCAGGAAAACTAGATGGGGCTTTTGAACCGAAAATCGGCCGGTATTGCCAACGCGCAAAAGATCGAGAAGGAGATCACAATCGTGAATCGTCTCGGACTTCATGCGCGCCCGGCGGCCATGTTCGTTCGAATCGCCAGCCGGTATCGCTGCGAAGTCTGGGTGGAGAAAGAGGAAGGCGATCAGGTAAACGGAAAAAGCATCATGGGTTTGATGATGCTCGCGGCTGGGCAGGGGTCGAAACTGAATGTTCGATGTGAAGGCCCGGATGCGGATCGCGCGCTGCAGGAAATCGAAGAGCTGATCGCCGCGAAGTTTGACGAAGATTGACGTCGAGACTTTTCGCGAGTTGACATCCGCATTACTCTCCCAGTCGGATGAGTAGCGAGAACGCACAAGGCGAGGTCCGTTTCCAAGGCGTCGGCGTCTCCCCGGGCATTGCTCGTGGGAGCATTCACGTTGTGCGCGAGGATTTGGATGAGATCGTTCGCCATCCCATCGATCGATCGCGAATCGGACACGAGATCAGTCGCTTCGAGGGAGCGTTAATCCAGACACGCGCGCAGATTCTGGAAATGCAGCAGCGCATCGCTGAGGCGATCGGCGCGAAAGACGCCGGCATTTTCGACGCGCATCTGCTGGTGGTGGAGGATCGCACTTTGATCGACGAAGTGCTGCGCAAGCTCGAAGCCGATCCGTGCAACGTCGAGTTCGTTTTTCATGAAGTGGCCAAGCACTATTCGGAAACCCTGAGCAAGATCGACGACCCGTACTTGCGCGAGCGGGCTCTCGATATTCAGGATGTCACCCGTCGCGTGATCCGGAATTTGCAAGGCAAGGCACCCAAGGCATTCCTCAGCGTGAGCGAACCGCACATTCTGGTGGCGCACAATCTTACGCCCTCGGACACGGCGACGATGGACCGCCATCGCGTGCTTGGGTTTGCCACGGATTTGGGGAGCCGCACTTCGCACACCGCCATCATGGCGCGCTCGCTCAACATTCCTTCGATTGTCGGTCTGCATGACGCGACCGAAAAACTGGAGACCGGAGAGCAGGTTCTTCTCGATGGCTACAACGGCCTCCTCATCGTTCGCCCCACGCCGGAAACCCTCTGGCACTACGGTGAACTCGAAGCACGCAAAGGCAAAGTCGAGGAGCTGTTAACTCGGTTGCGGGCAACAAAATCGACCACTCGTGATGGGCGGCACATCGTTCTTTCCGCTAATATCGAACTGCCTGACGAGGTGGATTCTGTCATCGAAAGCGGCGCCGAAGGAATCGGGCTCTACCGGACCGAATGCCTCTACCTGAATCGCACTACGCTTCCGGATGAAGAAGAGCAATATGAAACCTACCGGCGCGTGGCGCAGCGCGTCCTGCCGCATCCGCTCATCATCCGCACCTTCGATCTCGGCGGCGACAAGTTGGCGGACGGCATTGAAGACGCCGATGAAATGAATCCATTTCTCGGCTGCCGGGCCATCCGTTATTCATTGGCCAATCCCGGGGTCTTCAAAGTGCAATTGCGCGCGATCTTGCGCGCGAGCGTGGCTGAAAATGTGAAAATCATGTTTCCAATGATCTCCGGTCTCGGCGAACTTCGCCAGGCGCTAAAGGTTCTCGATGAGTGCAAGGAAGAGCTGCGCGGCGCGGGGCACCCGTTCGACGACGGCGCTGAAGTTGGCGCGATGATCGAGATCCCGAGCGCCGCCATCTCGGCTCGTTCGCTCGCCCGCGAAGTCGATTTTTTCAGCATCGGCACGAACGATCTCATTCAGTACGCGCTGGCGGTTGATCGGGTCAACGAAAGCATTGCGCATCTCTACGAACCGACACATCCGGCGGTCTTGCGATTGCTCAAGATGATCGCCGATGGCGCGCATGCGAACGGAATCTGGGTGGGCGTGTGCGGTGAGATGGCGGGCGATATCGCGCTGATTCCGCTCCTGCTCGGGCTTGGCGTGGACGAATTGAGCGCGAGTTCGAGTGTGGTGCCGAGAGTCAAACGCGCGGTGCAGAGTCTGACGCTTGGCGAGTGCGAAGAATTGGTCGAAGACGTTCTCCAGCTCGAAACTGCACCAGAAATTCTCGCGCGGAGCACTGAGCTGGCGCAGAAACACTACGGCGATTTGCTGGGGTGAAGTCGGCGGTTACTCTTCCTCGCCCGACCCTGCTTCCGGATCCGGTTTGAGCCCTTCTTCTTCCATTTTGCGGAGAACGTCGCTCATGTCATCGACTTCATCCCAAACTTCCTGGCTCACGTAGATCGGCGCCTTCTGTTGCGTCGCCACCGCGATGCAATCGCTCGGACGCGCATCCAGCTCGATGATCTTCTTCTGCTGCAATTCGTTCTCCGCACAAATGATCATTCGCGCGTAATACGTCGCGTTCTTCAGATCATTGATGATGATTCTTTCCACATGCGCGCCGAGAGCAGTCATTAAATGACCCATCAGATCGTGTGTCAGTGGCCGTTCTTTTGAAATGTCGCGCATGAACATGGTGATCGCGCTCCCGACTGTCTGATCCACATAAATGATGAAGACCTTGTCGTTGTTCCCGAGAAAAACAGCGCATCCTCCGCTAGTCGGCAAAACAGCGCGCACCTGCACCTGGATGACCGTTTTGTTCATCGATTTGACGTTATCCGTTTGAGGAGGAAAAACAAGGAGGCGGCGGAGAAGGCGAAATTTTCGCGAGGAGCACTTGCATGTTTCGAGCCCTGACTGATTATGCGTTCCTTTCCAGTGTCTGCCCCCGAAAAAACAAAGAACGAGTGGGACGTTGAGACGGCGATCAGCACCTACAACGTCGATGGCTGGGGCAGTGGCTATTTCACCGTCAATGAGGCCGGGAACGTCCAGGCGAAGCCCCTGCAGGAGCTTGGTGGTTCGATTGATATCCTCGCAGTCGTAAACGAAGCGCGCGCTCGCGGCCTAAGTTTTCCGCTAGTCGTTCGCTTCCAGGATTTGCTTCGCCACCGAGTCGAGGCGGTCAATCGCGCGTTTGGAGATGCGATCAAGGAATTCGGTTACGGCAACGAGTATCGCGGCGTTTTCCCGATCAAGGTGAACCAGTTGCGGGAGGTAATCGAAGAAATCGTCGACGCCGGCCAGCAATTTCACTTTGGCCTTGAAGCCGGCAGTAAACCGGAGCTGATCGCCGCGCTCGCAATGCATAAGGATCCGGAGAGTCTCATCATCTGCAACGGCTACAAAGACCCGGCCTATATTCGGATTGCGCTGCTCGGACGAAAGCTGGGCAAGCGCGTCGTTATCGTTGTCGAGAAACTCGAAGAACTCGAGCAGACGATCCGTGCTGCTCGAGAGGTTGGCGTTGAGCCATGCATCGGCATTCGCGTTCGTCTTTACAGTAAAGGCGCGGGCAAATGGGCGCCGAGCGGCGGCGAGAATGCGAAGTTCGGTCTCGACACAACGAGTTTGGTCGCGGCGAGCGAGATGCTGAAGGCAGCCGGTCTCGCGCATTGCCTCAAGCTCGTTCACTTCCACGTTGGCTCGCAGGTGCCGGATATTTCAACCATCAAGCGCGCGGTGCGCGAAGCGGCGCGGTATTACGCGAAGATCGCGAAACTCGGGCATGATCTCGGCTACCTCGATGTCGGTGGTGGTCTCGGCGTTGATTATGATGGCTCGCGCAGCGATTTCGATAGTTCGACCAACTATTCGCTTCAGGAATATGCCAACGACGTGGTTTGGAACATTGCCGATGTTTGTGACTCCGAACACGTCGCGCATCCGGCGATTGTGAGCGAAAGCGGACGCGCCATTGTCGCGCATCACTCCGTGCTCGTTGTCGAAGCCTTCAGTTCGATCGAGAAAACCGCGCCCAAGTTGAAAGTGGAGGCCAGTGAGAAAGATCACAAGCTCGTCCGCGATATTCTCGAGGTGAAACAGCGGCTCAAACGCGGCAATCGTCGCGAAAGTCTGCACGATATCCAGCAGATCAAAGAGGAGTCGCAACAGATGTTCGACCTTGGCCTGCTTGATCTGGAATCGAAGGCCAAGATTGAGAGCGTTTACTGGCAGCTTGCCCAGCAGATCGTTACCATGCATCGCGGCTTGCGCTACGTCCCCGACGAAGTGAAGGAACTGGAAACTTCGTTGGCCGATCAGTTCATCTGCAACTTTTCCGTCTTTCAATCGCTCCTCGATCACTGGGCCCTCGGCCAGTTGTTTCCGATCATGCCGATTCATCGCCTGACCACGCCGCCGGATCGCAACGGTATGCTAGTCGACATCACCTGTGATTCCGACGGGAAGGTCTCGAAGTTCATCGACCTTCAGGACGTCCGCGACACTCTCCCGTTGCACCGGATTGTTCCCGGCGAAATGTACTATCTCGGCGTCTTCATGGTTGGCGCTTACCAGGACATCATGGGCGACCTGCATAACTTGTTTGGACGCGTTACCGAAGTGCACGTTTTCCTCGATCCCGATGAAGAATCCGGCTGGTACATCGAGGAGGTGATCGAAGGGAGCACCATCGGCGAAGTGCTGGCGATGACGCAATGGGACAAGGTCGAGCTGATGCGCTTGTTAAAATCGCAAGTCGACACCGCCATCAAAACTGACTTCCTCAAGCCGAACGACGCCATGAAACTTCTGTCCGACTACGAGCGTCTTCTCCAGGAATACACCTATCTCAGCCTCAACGGCACTAAGCCTTCGCCGCAACCCGGCAATTGGCTGCCGCTGAGTTAAGCCCTCGCTTTCCATCGCGACATGCTTTCACCGACCTCGGTAAAGGACGCCCTAAGCAGGAACGCGCCGATCACGCAGATTTTGGTCCAGGGTTGGGTGCGAACCAGGAGGGATTCAAAGGATTTTTCATTCGTCGAGTTGAACGACGGCTCGTGTCTGCGCAATCTGCAAATCATCGCGAAGAGCACGCTACCAAATTATGCCGAGGTGCAGCGTCTGATTACCGGAGCTTCAATCAAGGTGCACGGCGAATTGATCGCGTCCCAAGGCAAAGGACAAAGCTGGGAAGTTGTGGCGGACGAGATCGAAATTGTGGGCGCGTCGGACGACAGTTATCCGCTCCAGAAGAAGGGGCACACGCCGGAGTTTTTGCGTGAGATCGCGCATCTGCGTCCGCGCTCAAATCTCTTCGGCTCTGTCTTTCGCGTCCGCAGCCGGCTGGCGTTTGCCATCCACCAATTTCTTCAGGAGCGCGGTTTCGTCTACGTGCACACGCCGATCATCACCGGCAGCGACTGCGAGGGAGCGGGCGAATTGTTCCGCGTTACCGCGATCGATCCGAACAACCCGCCGCGAAGGCCTGACGGTGCGATCGATTATGCCAGGGATTTCTTTTCTCGCTCAACCTATCTGACGGTAAGCGGGCAGCTCGAGGCCGAAGCATTCGCCTGCGCGCTTTCGAAGGTTTACACCTTCGGTCCGACGTTCCGCGCCGAGAATTCGAACACTTCTCGGCACGCCAACGAATTCTGGATGATCGAGCCCGAGATCGCGTTCTGCGATCTGAATGGCGACATGGATGTAGCGGAGGAAATGGTGAAGTATCTTATTCGCGACATCCGGACGAATTGCCCGGACGAACTCGAACTGTTCTCGAAGTTCGTCGATAAGGAATTACTGACGCGACTCGACTTTGTTCTCGAGCGGCCGTTCCAACGCATTAGTTACGCCGAGGCGATCGATCTGTTAGTCGCGAGCGGAGAGAAATGGGAATTTCCCGTCGCGGACGGCGCGAATCTGCAATCGGAGCATGAGCGCTGGCTGACCGAGAAACATTTCAAATGTCCGGTCACAGTTTTCAATTATCCGAAGGAGATCAAGCCCTTCTACATGCGGTTGAACGACGACGGCAAGACGGTCACGGCGATGGATGTTCTCGTTCCCGGGATCGGAGAAATCGTCGGTGGAAGTCAGCGCGAGGAGCGTCTTGACGTGCTGGAAGCGAATATGCGGCGGCATCAGATGGATCCGGCCGATTACAAATGGTATCTGGATCTACGGCGATACGGAACGGTACCACACGCGGGTTTTGGCCTCGGCTTCGAACGCATGCTCATGTTCGTGACCGGCGTCTCGAACATCCGCGATGTCATTCCTTTCGCCCGCACTCCCGGCAGCGCAGAGTTCTAGGCAGAACATATTCCCGAAGCTGCTGCGCAATTCCGGAAAAGTTCTGAAGCTGGCGCTGGAATTACTTCTTCTTCGCCGATTCCCCGGGTCGGTAATCTTCCGCGGCGGCTTCGAACGCTTTCTCGAGACCGACCATGTCTTCACCTGGTCGCAGGCTGTCGAACGCTTCGGATTCGCGTTTGAGCTCTTCTTCGGAATAATTCGCGGCCTTAATTGAGAGACCGATCCGGCGCTCGACTTTGTCGACCTTGATGACGCGCGCTTCGACTTCCTGGCCGACTTTGAGCACGTCTTTTACCTTGGCGACGTGATCTTCGCTCAGCTGCGAAATGTGCACGAGGCCATCGATGTCATCCTGCAACTGCACGAACGCACCGAAGCTGGCCAGCTTCGTCACACTGCCTTTGACGAGGTCCCCGATCTTGTATTTTGAATCGATTTCTTTCCATGGATCGTCGCTCAGTTGTTTGATGCCCAAGCTGATTCGCTGGTTTGTCTTGTCGATGTCGATGACCTCGGCTTCGACTTCGTCGTTCTTCTTAAAGACTTCGCTCGGGTGATTGATTTTCCGCGTCCAGCTCAAGTCGGAGACATGGATCATTCCATCAATGCCATCTTCCAGTTCCACGAACGCGCCATAGGCCGTCATGTTGCGGATCTGTCCTTTCACGCGACTGCCGATGGTGAATTTCTTCTCGATCTCGTCCCAAGGATTCGGTTCGAGCTGACGCAATCCCAGGGAAATCTTCTGCTCTTCCTTGTTCACACCGAGGACAACCGATTCCACTTCCTGGCCGACCGAGAGAATATCTGCCGGACGCATGATGCGCTTCGTCCACGACAACTCGGAGACGTGGATGAGGCCTTCGACGCCTTCCTCCAGCTCCACGAAGGCGCCGTATGGAACGAGGTTGGTGATCTTGCCTTTGACCCGTTGACCGGCCGGGAACCGTTCTTCAATCTGGTCCCACGGATTCTTCTGCATCTGCTTGAGACCAAGCGAGACGCGCTCTTTTTCTTTGTTGATGTCGAGCACGACCACCTCGAGCTCTTGTCCGACTTTGACCAGCTCGCTCGGATGTCCGAGGCGGCCCCATGTCATATCGGTGATGTGAAGCAGTCCGTCCATACCATCGAGATCGATGAAGGCGCCGAAATCGGTCAGATTTTTCACGGTGCCGTGGACCTTGTCGCCGATCGTCACGCCTTCGAGGAATTTCTGCCGCTTCTCGCTCCGCTCTTGTTCAATCAATTCCCGGCGGCTGAGAACGACGTTCTTTCGGTCGTCATTGATCTTAACGATTTTGAAGTCGTAAGTGTTGCCGACAAACTGCTGCAAATCTTTCGGCGGAATGATATCGATCTGCGATGCCGGCAGGAATGCTTCCACGCCGATGTTCACCATCAGTCCACCCTTCACGACAGATTTCACCTTGCCTTTGATCAAGCCATCGCCGGCAAACACGGCTGCGATCTTGTTCCAATTCTGGCGATATGCGGCCTTTTCCTTCGAGAGCACCACCATGCCGTCGTCGTTTTCGAGACGTTCGAGGAGCACATCCACTTCGTCGCCCACCTCGAGAGATTCAATGTCGTCAAATTCGGCGGAAGGAATAACGCCTTCGGATTTGTAACCGATATCCACAAGCACCTCACGGGGACGCATTTCGAGGATGCGACCTTTGACAATGCTGCCTTCTTTAAAATCGCGATACGATTTCGCGAGTAGTTCCTGCATCTGTGCCATAAACGTGAGCTTCTTCTGGAGCGGTGGGGGATTGGTTAGTGTTAGGAAAGGCGGTTATCGCGTATTCCTCCCCAAGAAAGGGGAGGCACAGTAGCCACTTTCCCGGGGTGGGTCAACCGGTAGGTGCGAGCGGGCCCGGGTATGCTCACAGTGGTCATTCCGAGCGAACCGGAGCATAGACTCCGCTCGAGATAGCGATGATGCATGGGGCAATTCTTGTCACCCAACTGCAAGACCTTGAGCGGCTCTCATTTCTCCGCATACTGAATGAATCACCGGTCATGACAAGATTGATAACCACTCTCGCGTTTGTGCTCTTCGGCATGTTGCCATCTCTTTTTGCCGTTTCGACCGCCGAGCAGGAAGTGGCCCAGGCGGTCAAAGCGCCGGAGGTGAGCGTTGTCCACCTCTGGGCGCCGTGGTGTTCGAATTGTCAGGCCGAACTGAAAAGCGGTGGCTGGCTCAAAACCATTAAGGAAAATCCGCAGGTCCACTTCCTCTTCGTCTCCGTCTGGAATAGTGGGGAAGATGGACGCGTGATGCTCAAGAAATTCGAGATCGCCGATCAACCAAACGTTACCATTCTGGCCGATCCCGGTCCGCGCGGCGCGGACCATATCAAGCGTTTTAACGATCTGCCGCTCAGCTGGATTCCGACCACTTGGGTCTACAAAGGAGGCGATTTGCGTTATGCGCTGAATTACGGCGAGCTGCGCTTCCCGGTTTTGCAGCAACTAATCGAAGACAGCCGCTCGGAATGGTAGAACTGAAAGAACCGCAATTAATAATGCTCTCTGAACCAGTCATAGCTCCATTGCCACAGCGAACGCGGTTTCGTCTCGCGGGAGGTGCGCAACCGCTCATGCTCGTCCCGGTTTATGTGAATGGCCGGGGACCGCTCGAGTTCATTCTCGATCGGTGCTCAACTCGACGGAATTATTGGCTACAATTTTCTTAAACTCTACAAAGTTGTGATCGACTACCCGAACGAAACGCTCGCCCTGCTTCCTCCATGACTGCTTCCTCCTCGCCAGATCCCGTAACATCGGCCAAGCCTCCGGCAATTCTTTCCTTGATCGGCGACACACCGCTGGTTGAGATCACACGGATCGACACCGGCCCCTGTCAGCTTTTCGTTAAGCTGGAGAATCAGAATCCTACCGGATCGATCAAAGATCGAATTGCGCTCTCGATGATTGAAGCCGCGGAGGAAGAAGGAAAGCTGGAACCCGGCGGCACGATCATCGAAGCGACGGCGGGGAATACGGGGCTCGGCCTGGCGCTAATCGCGGGTGCAAAAGGCTATCGCATTATTCTGATCATCCCCGACAAGATGTCGCAGGAGAAAATCGCGCACGTCCGCGCGTTGGGCGCGGAGGTTCGGCTCGCGCGATCGGATGTGACACGAGGCCATCCCGAATATTATCAGGACGTCGCGGCCAAGTTGGCAACCGAAATTCCCGGCGCGTTTTACGTCAATCAGTTTGGCAATCCGGCCAATCCGCTCGCGCATGAGCGGAGCACCGGGCCAGAAATCTGGGAACAGATGCGGCATGATGTTGATGCGGTCGTGGTCGGTGTTGGCTCCGGCGGAACGTTGACCGGGCTCGGCCGATTCTTCTCGCGCGTTAAACCGCGGCGCGGAATCGAAATGATTCTGGCCGATCCCACCGGCTCCATTCTCTACGAATGGGTCAAGACAGGCGAATTGCACAAGGCGGGGAGCTGGGCTGTCGAAGGTATAGGTGAGGATTTCGTTCCCGACATCGCGGATATGTCACTTGTCACCGACGCCTTTGAGATTGACGATGCGGAGAGTTTCGCCACGGCTCGCGAGCTTTTGCACAAGGAAGGAATTCTGGGTGGCTCTTCCACCGGCACGCTCCTCGCCGGCGCATTGTGCTATTGCCGACGGCAGACAGAAAAGAAGCGCGTCGTCACTTTTGTTTGCGATACGGGAAACAAGTATCTCTCGAAAATGTATAACGACTTCTGGATGGCGGAGCAGGGGTTCGTCTCCCGCCCGCCGCATGGAGATTTGAGTGATCTAATCAGCCACCGGCAGGAATTCGGCGAAGTCATTTCGGTCGGCCCGGAGGATACGCTGCTCACCGCTTTCAAGCGCATGCGCTCGGCCGAGGTATCGCAAGTTCCAGTGATCGATCAAAATGGCGGCGTCATCGGGATTCTTGATGAATCTGATCTGCTCGTGAAAGTGCATCGCGATTCCAGTCAATTTAATAGCCTCGCGAAAATGGCGATGACGGATCGGCTCGAAACCCTTTCGCCGAAAGCGAACATTAGCGACCTGCTCGAAGTGTTCGATCGCGGTCGCGTCGCGATTGTGCGCGAAGGCGACAAGTTCCTCGGGTTGATAACGCGAACAGATCTTCTTTCGTATCTGCGGCTGAAGATGCCGAAATCATCCGCGCCAGCGGAACGGGAGTTGAGTTAGTTGTCATCCCGAGCGAAGTCGAGGGATCCCGCGGCCAGGCTCGGGATGGGCCTGTGATCTCCGGTTCAAATTTTCCATGAAAAAACAGCACGACATCGCCACTCGCGTAATCCATGCCGGCCAATCCCCGGATCCTTCCACCGGCGCGATCATGACCCCGATCTATGCGACATCAACCTACGTCCAGGAGAGTCCGGGACGACACAAAGGCTATGATTACTCGCGCTCGATCAATCCGACCCGCGGCGCGTACGAGCGTTGCGTTGCCGACCTCGAAAACGGGACGCGCGGATGGGCTTTCGCCTCGGGTCTCGCTGCGATGTCAACCGTGCTCGAACTGATCGATAGCGGATCGCACGTGGTCGCGAGCGATGACATGTACGGCGGGACCTACCGCCTTTTCGAGCGCGTCCGCCGCCGCTCCGCCAATCTCGATTTCGCCTTTGTGGATGCAACGGATGTGAGCAACATCGAGCGGGCGATGAAGCCGAACACGCGAATGGTTTGGATCGAGACGCCGAGCAATCCGCTCTTGAAATTGATCGACCTCGATGCAGTCGCGAAAATCGCCCGAGCTCACAACGCGCTTTCCGTTTCCGATAACACGTTTGCGACACCGTGGATTCAACGACCGATCGAGTTCGGTTTCGACATTGTTGTTCATTCCGCTACGAAATATCTCAATGGGCATTCGGACATGGTCGGTGGGATTGCCGTCGTTGGCGACAACCAGGAACTCGGCGATCGAATGGCCTTCTTGCAAAACTCTGTCGGTGCGATTGCGGGGCCTTTCGACAGCTTTCTGGCCTTGCGCGGATTAAAAACCCTCGCCTTGCGGATGGAGCGGCATTGTGAAAACGCGTTCGAGATCGCGCACGCTTTCGAAAACGAACCGAAGCTCGCCTCGATCAGCTACCCTGGCTTGAAGGCGCACCCACAGCATGAATTAGCCAAACGCCAGATGCGCGCCTTCGGTGGAATGGTTACCATCGTCTTGAAAACCGATCTCGCCGGTACGCGCCGATTTCTCGAGAACACACATTTATTCTCGCTCGCAGAATCGTTAGGCGGCGTCGAAAGTTTGATCAATCATCCCGCGCTCATGACGCACGGCGCGGTCCCCCCTGAAATGCGAGCATCCCTCGGCATTACCGACTCTCTTGTGCGCTTATCGGTCGGTGTCGAAAACGTTAACGACCTGATCGCCGATCTGCGCACTGCCTTCGCCGCGATTTAGATTCTGGAGAGCGCACGCCGCTGGCGTGCAGTGTTCGGCGGCTCGCCGAACACCTGCGGCCAGAAATTCCGGCGAGCTGCGTGCGCTCCCCAGCCGCTTTCGTTTCGACGTAAGTCGAATTAGCGTCCGTCTCAATGGGCAGCAGCTTCGGACAACTCTTCCGGATCATGACATGGGGAGAATCGCACGGTGGTGGCGTCGGTGTCGTCATCGACGGCTGCCCGCCCGGCGTAGCCGTTAGCGAAGCGGATATCCAGCGCGATCTTAACCGGCGTCGCCCGGGGCAAAGCGAGATTGTCACGCAGCGCGACGAACCGGACTGCTGCGAAATTCTCTCGGGCGTTTTTGAAGGCCAAACGCTCGGCACGCCGATTTCCATTCTCGTGCGCAACAAGGATGCGCGCCCGGAAGCATACGCGGAAATAAAAGAGACCTTCCGGCCTTCGCATGCTGATTTCACCTACCAGGCGAAATACGGCATCCGAAATTGGCAGGGTGGTGGACGCGCTTCCGCGCGCGAGACGGTTGGCCGCGTTGCCGCCGGTGCAGTCGCCAGGAAGGTGTTGGCGAAACTAATTCCGCAGCTCGAGATCGTTGCCTACGTCGTGCAGGTTCATACAATCACCGCGGCGATTGATCGCAATGCGGTCAAGTTCGAAGACGTGGAACGCTCGCTGGTTCGGTGTCCCGATGCGGCAGCATCTGAGAAAATGGTGGCAATGATTGAGAAAATTCGCAGTGAGGGAGATTCGTTGGGCGGAGTGATTGAGTGTGCCGTGCGAAATACACCGGCCGGTTTGGGCGAACCTGTATTCGATAAGCTCGAGGCCGATCTGGCTAAGGCGATGCTGAGTTTGCCGGCAACCAAAGGGTTTGAGATTGGTTCCGGCTTCGCAGCCACACGGATGAAAGGTTCCGAACACAACGATCCGTTTGAGATGCGAGAGGGAAAAGTCCGAACGACCACTAATCACTCGGGCGGCGTACAGGGCGGCATCACGAATGGTGAGAATGTTATCTTTCGCGTCGCATTCAAACCGACAGCGACGATTTCACGAGAGCAAGAGACAGTGACGGTTTCGGGCGAATCGACCACCGTGGCGGCGCAGGGCCGTCATGATCCATGCGTTCTGCCGCGCGCGGTGCCCATGGTCGAAGCGATGACCGCCCTCGTTCTTTGCGATCACGCCTTGCGCCAGCGAGCGATCGCGCGTTCCTGATCCCGATTTTGAAACCGGAGTTCCATGCAGCGGCGGGTTCAGCACTTTGGCAGACAATTTTTGTCGTGTTCGCAGCGCTCCTCGTCCTGTTCGAAATCGCGCGTGGCTGGCGAATGGGTTTGCTGCGGCAACTCGTTCGCGTCGGCGCTGTCATCGCCGCGTACGCGGCTGCCTGGTTTGGAGGCAAACTGCTGCTGCCGATGCTGCGGCCGTTTTTAACGATGCCGGATTTCGTCATTGCGATCGTAGCGGGCGCCGTGCTGGCGCTGCTCGTTTATGTTGTCCTTACGACCGTCGGCACCATTCTTTTCAAACGAACCGCGCAGCAAGAGTCGGGCACCGTTAGATTGCTTTATGGTTTGAGTGGAGCCGCGATTGGATTTCTTTTTGGCGCGTTTTTGGTTTGGCTGGTTGTCGTCGGGATCCGTTCGTTAGGGGCGGTCGCCGAAGTTCAGCTGCATAGTTCCGTCAAAAACTCTCCCGCGAAGAAATTGCTCGCCCCACTGCCGACGCCTCGCCGGGTATCGAGCGCGGGGGAGAAATCTGATTCATCGCTTATGGTTTCGCTCGCGCGTTTGAAGAATTCGGTTGAGCTGGGTTCAATCGGTCAGCTCGTCAAGGCAGTCGACGTTGTCCCGTCATCGATCTACGAGACGTTGGGAAAAGTGGGAACGATCGCGTCTAATCCGGAGAGCGCGGAGCGATTTTTCTCGTATCCCGGTGCGAGGGAGTTGAGCGACAACCCGAAGATCCTGGCTCTGCGCGCGGACCCCGAGATCACCGACATGATCGAACATGGAAGGCTTCTGGAACTGCTCCAGGATCAGCGTCTGATCGATGCGGCTAATGACCCCGCTCTCGCCGCTCAGGTGGAGTCGTTCCAATTCCAAAAGGCGCTGGATTACGCGACTAAGAGGAAATAGACACAAATCAGCCGCCCGTTCGAATGACAAATTACATCATGACCATCGGCCTTGAAGTTCACGTGCAGCTGAAGACGCGTTCCAAGATGTTCTGCGGCTGTCCGGTGGAGTTTGGAGCGGAGCCGAATACGCACACCTGCCCGACGTGTCTCGGATTGCCCGGTGCGCTGCCAGTGATGAATCACGAAGCACTGCGCCTGACCGTGTTGACTGGCCTCATGCTCGGTTGTGATATCGCACCTATCAGCAAGTTCGACCGGAAGAATTATTTCTATCCGGACATGCCAAAGAACTACCAGATTTCACAGTACGACATGCCGCTTTGTGCGAACGGAAGCGTGCCGTTGCACGATCTCGCTTATCCGAAGGACGCGCAGAAAAGCATCGCAAATCCGGATGAGGAAGTGCATCTCGTGCGCATTCATCTCGAGGAAGACGTGGCGAAGAGTTTCCACTTCGAATCGAGCACAGGGATCGATTTCAATCGAGCCGGGACGCCGCTGATGGAAATCGTAACCCGACCGGAAATCAATTCGCCGGAAGAGGCGTTCGCGTTTCTTACTGCGCTGAAACAAATCCTCATCTACGGCGGCGTGAGCGACGCGGATATGGAGAAAGGGCAACTGCGCTGCGATTGCAATGTCTCGGTGCGGCCGGAATCCCAGGAAGAGCTCGGCGCCAAGATCGAAATCAAGAACATGAACTCGATCAGCGGCGTGCGCCGCGCGCTCGCATACGAAATCAAACGGCAAACTGCGGCGCTTGATCGCGGAGAAAAACTGGAGCAGGAAACGCGGGGCTGGGATGATTCAATCGGCGAAACCTTTCTCATGCGAACGAAAGAGTTCGCGCATGATTATCGCTATTTTCCCGATCCCGATTTGGTGCCGGTGAAGAGTGAGGCGTTGCTGGCAGAGGCGCGCGCCCGTCTGCCCGAATTGCCGAAGGCGAAGCGGGCGCGTTTTGTCGAGCAGTATGAGGTGAGTCCGTATGATGCCGGCGTTCTCGCGAGCGATCTTGATCTCGCGCGCTATTTTGAGACGGCAGCGAAAGGCGCGCGCAAACCAAAGAACATCGCGAACTGGATTCTGAATGATTTGCAGAGCGCGCTCGGCGGCGCTGGAAAAAGGATTAGCGATTGTCCGATCCCGCCGGGAGCGCTCGACGAATTGGTGAACCTGATCGAGAGCGGAAAGATCAGTGGCACGCAGGGTAAGGAGGTTTTCGCAGATATGTTTGCCAGTGGAAGAGGGGCTGCGGAATTGGTGAAAGAAAAGGGAATCGAGCAGCTGAGCGATGCGGGCGCGATCGAGAAGATGTGCGACGAAGTGATCGCAGCGAATCCAAAACCCGCTGCCGATTTCAGAGCGGGCCATGCCGCCTCGCTCAATTTCCTAAAGGGCCAGGTTATGAAACTTTCGAAAGGAAAGGCGAACCCTGCGTTGGTGGGGGAGATTCTTGAGCGGAAGTTGAAAGCGTGAATACCTTTGCGCGCTTTGTCATCCTGGGTCGCGCAGACGGCGAAGGATCTCACTGCTGCATGTTAGGTCACACCGGCGACAAGAAGTATTCATGTGCAGGTGCGAGGTCCTTCGCCGTCTGCGCGGCTCAGGATGACGGGCCGAAGCAATAGATGCGAATTCTCATAGCGCCCGATAAATTCAAAGGTTCGTTAGGCGCAGCGGAAGTGGCGCAAAGTATCTCCGCTGGCCTGCACGATGTTTTGCCGGACGTCATCATCGAGATCGCACCTGTCGCGGATGGTGGGGAGGGAACGGCGGAAGTGATCTGCGAGGCGCTTGGCGGTGCGTGGGTGACGTGTGACGCACATGATCCGCTCGGGCGTCCAATTGAGACCCGCTACGCCTGGATCGACGAACGCAAGCTGGCCGTGCTCGAAATGAGCGAAGCGGCCGGGATGCGTCGACTTCGGCAAACTGAACGTGATCCGCTCCTCGCTGGCACCTTCGGCGTTGGTGAAATGCTGTTCGACGCAGTGAAGCGAGGCGCCCGGGAAATTATCGTTGGCCTGGGCGGGAGCGCGACGAACGATGGCGGATTCGGAATGGCTCGCGCGCTCGGCTTTCGATTCCTGGGCGCTGATGGTGGCGTGATCGAATCGGTGGCGAACCTGTCTGCGCTTGGGCGAATTGAAAGGCCGGGCAGACTGAAACTAGCTCAAATCACAGCTGCCGCCGATGTGCGAAATCCACTCCTCGGCGCGCGGGGCGCGACTCGCGTTTTCGGTCCGCAAAAAGGAGCGGCAGCGGAGGAGCTCGATATTCTCGAACGCTCGCTAATGCGCCTGGCGTACATCGTCGCGCGCGATCTTCAGATTGATCATAGCGACGTCGCCGGGGCGGGCGCAGCCGGTGGTCTTGGTTTTGGACTCATGAGTTTTTGCGGAGCGCGCCTTCGCTCGGGATTTGACGTGGTCGCTGAGGCGATTGGTCTGGAAAAGAAAGTGCAGGATGCCGACGTGATCATCACCGGCGAGGGTCGGCTCGATTTGCAAACGCTGGAAGGAAAAGCGCCCGCGGGTGTCGCACAGCTCGCCCACCGGCACGGGAAGCGCGCTTACGCGATTGTTGGCCAGACTGGTCCTGATTCGCGATGCTCGACACCTTTTGATGGGGTTTACGAGTTGTCACGCCAGGCAATCGCGACCGATGAAGCGATGAAGCGAGCAGCCGAGTTGTTACGCGAGCGTGCTCGCGAATTGGGTTTAGCCCTGCGACGGTTGCTCATGTAATGTTGACCTGATGTCAGGTCTTCATGGATCAGGAAACTCAAAGTACAGTTACTCCATTCGTTTTCTCCGACCCGGCTGGTAAACGCTGGCCGAGACTGCGCCTCATTCTGCTCGGGGCTGCGATCGTGTCGTTTCTCGCGATCGTTCTCTTTGTCCAGACGTTGTTCGTCGCGCCGCGACTTAATCTCCCGATCTCGCTGCGGCAATTGAAAGGCCAGTTGAAATCGTGGCAGAAGGCGAATGCAGTTGGTCAGGCACCAGCGAATGCTCCGCTGTGGGAGAAATTTCAGGCGGCGCGAATAGCGTCGAAGAAGCAATCGGGTCCGCCTCCGGTGGTTCCGGCGCGTCCGCACAAGAAACCGCCAGATAACGAAGTGCGGCTGGCTTTTTACACGAATGGCGATCCCTACAGTTACGCCTCGCTCGAGCAACATGCGGCACTGCTGACTCACGTTTGTCCCGAGTGGATGGCGGTGATCAATGGTCGAGGTGATCTGCAAATCGACGCCGATACGCGTCTGCCAAAGCTGGCTGCGAGCAAGGGCCTCGCTCTCATGCCGCTCCTAACGAATCTGGTGGGCGATACCTGGCAGCCGGAAGCGGTCGAGAATCTTGCGCACGGTCCGCGGGACAGGCAGGACCGTTTCATCCAAAAAGTTTTGGAAGCGCTGGGCGAAGCCAAGGCGGCCGGAGTGGTGGTGGATTGGGAGCAGATCGACCCTGCGTACAAAGAGGATATTGCGAGGTTCCTGAACCGATTTATCGATGCACTCCATGATGATGGGAAGGAGGTCTGGCTCTGCGTCCAACCCGGGCAGGATCTCGATTACATCGACTTCGAGGCATTATCCGAAGGCGTGGACCGCTTCGTTGCGATGCTTTTCGACGAAACGTCCGAGATCGATTCCCCAGGGCCACTCGGTTCGCGACGTTGGTTTGCAGGCTGGCTGCAAGTGCTACTTGAGGGCGCTGACGCGAAGCAATGGATCATCGTGCTGGGTAACTACGGATATGATTGGATGGAAGGAGCGAAGAAGGGCGAACTCATCAGCGTGCCGGAAGCAATGAGCCGCGCGAGCTATGCCGGCGTCGAGACGGCGGCTGTGACCGCCCCCGAATACAACCCGTCCTTTGAGTATGAAGACGCGGATAAGGGCCACACAGTTTGGTTCCTCGATGCCGTGACTTTTGCGAATCAACTCCGAGTTGTTCGCGACAAGAAGGCGGGAGGGATTGGACTGTACCGGTTAGGCGCGGAAGACGCCGCCGTCTGGGACGCGCTCAATCTCCCATCCGATTTCAAGATGGACGCGGCGACGCGCCGGCCGCTCGAGATTTTGCAGGGGACTGAAACGATCGCCGACGTTGGCGAGGGAGAAATCGTTTCCGTGGATGAGACTCGCTCCGACGGCCGGCGCACTCTGGCTGTGGATAAGGACGGATATCTCACGTCGCAGTATGTAAAGTTTCCACGGTTTCCCACGCTTTATCATCAGGGCGCGGGTGGCGAGCATCAGGTGGCGATCACCTTTGATGATGGCCCGGATCCGAGGTGGACGCCGCAGGTGCTCGACATCCTGAAAGCGGCCAATGTGAAGGCGGCGTTCTTCCTCGTCGGGGTCAACGCGGAACATTACCCAGGACTCGTTAGGCGAATCGTCGACGAAGGACACGAGATCGGGAACCACACCTATTATCACCCGAACCTTGCGCTGTGCTGGCCGGAACATATTCGGCTCGAACTCAATGCCACCCAGCTTCTCATCGAGACGATTACCGGCCGCACCACCACTCTCTTCCGACCGCCCTACGCGGCCGACACCAGTCCCTCCCAGTTGAGCGAATTGGCGCCGTTGCAGATCGCGGAGGATCTGGGCTACCTCGTCGTGCTCGAAAATATCGACCCGCAGGATTGGGCAAAACCCGGCGCAGACATCATCCTCCAACGCATCAAGCAGCAACGGCGCGACGGCAACATTATCCTGTTGCATGATGCGGGCGGCGATCGATCCCAAACGATTGAAGCGCTGCCGCGGATTCTGGATTATCTCCGGACGCGAGGAGATACAGTGGTTTCTCTGAGCACGTTGCTCGGAACTACTCGTGATGCGCTCATGCCCCCCGCGCCGCGTAGCGGCGGATCACTCTCGCGGATGGTAAGCGGCACCGGTTTCCGAATTTATCACAGGGTCGAGCAGTTTCTCTGGGCCTTCATGATCGTGGCGACGGCACTCGTGGTCGTGCGAACGCTCATTGTTATTTATCTGGCCGCGCGTTTTCGACACATTTCTGGGCCGGATTTCACCGCTCCGGTCAGCGTGGTGATTGCCGCGTTCAATGAAGAAAAAGTGATCGCGGATACTCTGCGCTCTTTGCTCGCCACGGATTATACTGGCGAATTGGAAATTATCGTCGTGGATGACGGCTCGCATGATCAAACCGGAGGCGAAGTGGAAGCGATCGCGAGTATGGATTCGCGCGTGCGGTTATTGCGCCAGCCGAATCACGGCAAGGCGTGCGCGTTGCAACGTGCTCTCGCAGCGGCCCAGTACGGCATCATCGTTTTTCTGGATGCGGACACTCATTTCCAAAGCGACACTCTGCGGGCTTTGGTGCAACCGTTTGTCGACGAAGAAGTGGGCGCTGTTTCAGGCCATGCAAAGGTTGGAAATTTGCGAACGTTCATCGCGCGCTGCCAGGCGCTCGAATACACGGTGGGATTCAACCTCGATCGGCGCGCTTACACGCGCTGGAATTGCATCACGGTCGTTCCCGGGGCGATCAGCGCGATTCGCAGGTCCGCGCTTGATCAGGCCGGCGGCCTGAGTTTGGAGACGCTTGCCGAAGACACCGATCTAACGCTGATGTTGCACCGGCGAGGGCAGAGAATTGTATACGTTCCTTCCGCGACCGCCTGGACGGAAGCGCCAGAAACCGTCCGGACGCTCGCGCGGCAGCGGTTTCGCTGGGCCTACGGAACCCTGCAATGCCTTTGGAAACATCGCGACATGATTTTCAACTGGAAGTATCGCGCGCTCGGTTGGTTCAGTCTGCCGAGCGTTTGGTTCTTCCAGATTATTCTCGTCGCGATCACTCCGGTGGTCGATTTGCTTCTGCTCGCCTCCATTCCGTTCGGCGCCTGGCGCGCCGTCCTGCCATTTGTGATCACGTTTCTTGCGATGGACGTCATGCTCGCGACGATGGCCTGCATTTTGGAACGCGAATCCGTTTTGCGCGCATGGCGCATTCTCCCGATGCGATTGATTTACCGTCCGATGCTAAGTTACGTCATTTGGAAAGCGCTGCTCCGCGCGATCAAAGGCGCACTGGTGGGGTGGGGCAAACTGGAGCGGACAGCGTCAGTTCCGGTCCGGGCTTGAAGCATGGAATTTTCTTGTGGCGGCGGCCTATAAGCGTCGCGCTTGCCAAGAGAAAAGGAGCCTTCTCAGCCGTCGTCGGCAGCTTGGTCCTATTTCTCGTTTGCTCTAGCTGCAAGAAATCCGAGCCCGCAGCGAGCGTAGATCCGAACGCCCCAGTCGAAATCGTTATTCCGCAGCACGGTGCGTACACCGGAGCGTTCATGGATTTTGGAGACGCCGAGGATGAGGTTACGATCGAAACGATCGAAGATTTCGAAGAGATGGTCGGCAAACATCAGGCGATCATCGCGTCATCGAGTTATTGGGGAGAACAGAGTTTCCCCACTGCCAACCTCAATGTCATCTGGCGGCATGGCTCGCTTCCACTCCTTTTCTGGTCGCCCTGGGATCGGCCTTACGATCAGAACAAAGGTCCGGACAGATTCGGTCTCCTCACCATTATCGAAGGCAAGTGGGATGCCTATATCGACCGCTGGGCCGATGCGGCGCGCGCCTTCGGCAAACCGATGATAGTGGCGTTTGGCAACGAAATGAACGGCGATTGGTTTCCGTGGTCAGGCTGGTACTATGGCGCCGATGCTCGTGTCGACAAAAGACCTAACGAATGGCAGGGGCCGGAACGTTTCAAAGCCGCCTACCGCCACGTCGTCGATCGGGTTCGGGCGCGCGGTGCAAAGAATATCAAGTGGATGTTTCACACGAATAATTATTCCTATCCGCTCGACACGTGGAATTTTGCCCCGGCGTACTATCCGGGCTCCGCTTATGTGGATTGGCTCGGGCTAAGTGTTTACGGCCAGCAATTCAAAGACGAGCCATGGGTGAGCGTCCAACCTCTCGTCGACTGGCCTTACCAGGAAATGTGTGGGCTCGATCCGGACAAACCGATCATGATTGCCGAATGGGCCACGGGTGAATTTCCAAATTCGGGCAACAAAGCAGAATGGATCAAACAGGGCTTCGACGACTTCCGGACTCGTCACCCCCGGATCAAAGCCGCGATTTACTGGAACGAGCGGTGGCAGAATGCCGACCAATCGTATAGCAACCTTCGAGTCAATTCATCGGTGGAATCACTCGAAGCTTACCGCAAAGCAATCGCGAATCCGTATTGGCTCGGCCATCTGCTGCTGCGACCGCTCGGCACGCGGTAGTAATAGGCAAAGCGAACGCATACGTGGCCTAACGAACTCAAGGTTATGGACGGGCGTTGATAGTCGCGACCGTTCGTCTCGGAGGGCGGTTACGTGCCTTTGTTGCCCTAATGCGGTCGCGAATTATCCACCTGGGGCGACGTCCGCCATCGCGCCAGCGTCGGAATGCCTCTGGTAAAAATACCAGCGAGGAATCGTGGAATACCAAATTCTACGACCTTGTCCTTCACCCGGGCCTGCATTTCCTCGACGGTGATGTTCGGCAGGAGAAACGCACCGTTCTCGTAACAGTGACTGCAATACATCATGCTCTTGGAGCCATCCGCATTGGTCCCGCCTCCCTGCTCGTCCCGCTTCAGCGGCATGCCGCAACTTTGACAATTCTTATTGGCTTTTTCCATGGGTGGTGTGGTTGGTTACGTTGTACGATCAGACGTCGCGGGCTTTGGATCTTTCCAGTTCCACCACTTGAGGCGTTCCGAGTCGTGGCTCTGTTCAGTGGCGAAGTAGACAGCGCACCGGAAAACATACAGAACGCATTTATCCTGACGCTGACCGCGGAGCGTGCAGAGTCGATCGTAAAGTCGCTCCGGACTGCGCCGACGTAGCGCCGTCACTCTGCGGATACCCAGATCAACCAGGTCCTGTGCAAGGCTCGATCCAATCCCGGGAATCCGTTGGAGGTTCTTTAGTGCGGTCGAAGACGTTCCTGCCTTTTGCACAACGATTGAGAGGCGTTAACCTTTTTTCAATTCTGCCAGCGCCTTGAGCACTTCATCGCTGTGATCGGCCGGTTTGACGCCGACGAAGACCTTCGCGATTTCGCCCTTTGGATTTATGATGAAGGTATTGCGCGCGGCCATCGTCGCGCCCTTGTATTCCATGGTTGATCCGTAAAGGGTAGAGACTTTCGCGTCCGGATCGGCCAGGAGCTTGAAGTTGAGTCCTTCCTTGGCGCAGAAATCTTTATGCGATTGCGCGGAATCGACGCTCACGCCGAGAATCACGGCGCCGTCTTGCTCGTATTTCGCGAGATCGCGCTGGAAGTTTTTCGCCTCCAGCGTGCAGCCGCTGGTGAAATCCTTGGGATAAAAATAAAGGACAACCCATTTGCCGCCATAATCCTTCAAGCTGACCGAGCTGCCGTCGCCGCTCACCAAACTGAATTCAGGCGCGGGTGATCCGGCGGCTGGTTGTTTTTCCGTTTCGTTTGCGCCAAGCGCCGAACAGGCCAGTGCACCGAGCAGAGCAATCGTGATTTTGTTCATTTTTGTGATTCCAATCTTTCGTTTTGAGGACGTTATCAGCGGTTTCCTTCGATCAAAAGACCTAAGATGATCAGGCAGATTTGCCACAATTCACTTCCAATCGCGATGTGCGATGTGGGCTGGTGTGCGCGGTGATTTCTTTTCGCGTTCGATCATCCGCTCGGCCAGCCACTGGAACCATTCCCAGACAGTCTCGCGGTTCAATGAGCGACGGTCTTCCTCGACGAAAACGTGCAGCTTGCGCCATGAGATGACAATGGCGCCGCTGAAGAAGTCGGCCATGAGATCGAGCGTGATCTCACCGCGAAACGCCAGGACACCGAGACTTTCCCAGGTAAGGCCCACCATAAAGACGTCATCTTCGCCTTCGGGACCGAGAACTTCGTGAATCTTCTGTCGGTCGGCTCCGTCGGGCAGCGAGTTGATGCGATGCAGTGCGCGGGTAAACGGCGGGCTCTGAAATGAGCGGACGAGCTCGAGCATTGCATCGCGCCGGCGCTGTCGGCGGTAATCCTTGATCTGCGTCGCCGCGAAAATCACGCCGGCAGTGACCGCAACGGCGTTGACCAGATTGGCAATGGTCGAGAAGTCCACCTCAGCGCGGGTCCGTTACGCGGCCGATGAAAAGGCATGCGCCGCTTGGGACATGTTGGATCGCGTAGAAAAATGGGCGATCGACTTTCACTTCAATCGGTTCGTCCTGGATCATCGCGGTGGTAGCGGCCATCGCCACCGCCGTCGCGGCCGCGGCTTCGGTTCCTTTCTCATCTACCGAAATGAATGCCTTGTGAAAGACCTGTGAAATGTAGATGTAGTCTTTCGGCCTTCGCGGCGCGATGCGGTCGAAGTTGGCGCTGCCTTCCGGATGATCGAATGCGCTCGGCATGCCGAGCGATTCCAACTGCGAAGCGAGGGCAACCGTCGGAGGCTCGAGTTTAAACTTCGGCAGATGAAGTTGCATGAAGCGCGGCCCGAGCTTCGCGCACTTCTTCAAAGTGTCACTCGTGAGTTTGGATTCGAGCGCGGTGAGTCCGTTTGCATTATCGGGAAGCAGAACAACAAACTGAAGCTCACTTCCGACGTACGGAATGCTCACTGCGGTGAAGCCGTCGTGTTTCGCGTAGCCGAAATCATGGCCGGTTCTCTCCATCGTCGGCGTTTCAACTGGATCGCCGCCGCGAACGTGGAACGGCTCCGGCTTCGTCGCGTTTTCGTAGAATTCTTTGGCCCAGGGTGCCTTGAGGTAAATCGCGTTCGCGAGCACGAGACGGATGGTGTCGTCGAGCGCACCCGCGGGAATCAGATCGCGAATTCGTTTGCGAGTCTGCTCCGCAACCCAATCGTTGATTCGTTGTGTTGCAGCCGCCGGGTCCTTCTTAAAATCGAGCGGCTCCGGCGGCGCGTCGTACTCCTTCTTCACCAGAGTGAGGAAGGATTCGCGAATGTCGTAGCCTGTTTGCGGGAAGAGTCGGTTGGCAATCGCCAATGTAACCGGCTCACCGGGACCGCCGTACTTCTTGGAGTTCGCGACGCGTTGCACGGTTCTCGCCGCCATCTCATCCAATGCGCGCTGGAGCGCAGCGAACGACTGATGCGGTTCCGCGTCATTCGGGAAATGCAGAACTTTCGCCATCTCGGTGCGAGTCACTCCATCCGCACCGGCAAATGTCATGGCGAGGGCGATTTGAATGGAATAAGGCGAAAGGCAAAGATTGCCGTCGCCCGCAGCGAGCTTCCGGTAGAGGTCCACGCCGAATTCGTTGGTCACAGTTGCGGCCACGTCAAAATCCGCCGCGATCGCCGTCGCAAAAAAAGCCATCGAGATACAGAAAGAGCAGAGAGGAACGCGAAGTGAATTCATTTCTGATTGCAATTTTAGACTGGAACACAGCGTTCCGGCAGTGTCGCGAGAGAAGCGAAACAATCAAGCGCTCGAAGAATTCGTTAGGGAAAACTACGTTGGCAAAAAACTTTGCTCAAGGTCGAATCTCGATCGCGGTGCCGTCGGGAACTGCACGCCAGATTTCTTCGATTTCCTGATCGGTCACGGCGACGCAGCCATCGGTCCAATCTTTCCGGCGATGAAGCGCCCCGATCCAGCCGTAGCCATTTGGCAGGCCGTGAATCATGATGTCGCTCCCGGGCGAAACGCCGCGCGCGGAAGCCTGGGCGACGTCTTCCTGGTTCGGATACGAAATGTGCAACGCAAGATGGAAATCACTGTCAGGCTTTCGTCGATCGATAGTGTAGAAGCCCTCCGGAGTTCGATGATCGCCTTCTTCGCGTTTTGGTCCCACCGGTTCACGGCCGAGAGCGACGCGATAGATCGTCAGCGGCGTTGTTCCGCGAAACAGGGTGAGGGTTCGCGCTGCCTTTTCCACGAGGATGCGGTCCGCGCTTCCTTCGGCAGCGAGCGGCCGGGAATTGCGATGCATCCAGACCCCGAACGCGATCAAGACCACGGCCAGCGTTAAGAGAAGGAGAAGAAGCTTCAGCACGCGGTCCGAAATTCGTCGCTGCCGGCTATTCTACGGCGCTCCGGGTCCTTCGTCGCAAACGAGCTGAAGGTAATCCCGATATTCGGCCCTCGGAAGCCGATCGATGAGGGTTCTGAGTTGATTCGAATCGATGAAACCCATTCTCAGAGCGACTTCCTCCAAGCACGCCACTTTAAGGCCCTGTCGATGCTCGATCGTGGCGATGTAATTGCCGGCTTCCAGCAGGCTTGTTTGCGTCCCAGTATCCAGCCAGGCCATCCCGCGACTCAAAATGCGGACGTGAAGTTCGTTCTTCTTGAGATAAACCAAGTTCAGGTCCGTAATCTCCAGTTCGCCGCGACTCGATGGACGAAGCGATCTGCAAATACCGACGACGCGTTCGTCGTAAATGTAGAGGCCGGGAACGGCGAATTGACTCTTGGGTTGCCGGGGTTTCTCCTCCAAACTGATCGCGCGTCCCGCCTCATCGAATTCAACTACGCCGTATCGTTCGGGGTCGCGCACCTGGTATCCGAAAACGCAGGCGCCGCGCTCGATTGCGAGCGCTTCGCGAAAAAAATCCAGCTTACCGTAGAAGATATTATCGCCCAGGATTAGCGACGCGCCCGCATCGCCGATGAAATCGGCGCCGATCAGAAATGCCTGGGCAATTCCTTCCGGTTTTGGTTGCTCTGCGTAGGAAAGATTAATGCCGAGGTGTGATCCGTCGCCGAGAAAGTCTTTCAACATCGGCAGATCTTTTGGCGTCGAAATAATCAGGATATCGCGAAGGCCGCCCAGCATTAGCGTCGCCAGCGGATAGCATATCATCGGCTTGTCATAGATCGGCAGCAGTTGTTTGCAGACGATCTTGGTGAGCGGATAGAGCCTGGTGCCGGCGCCGCCTGCGAGGATGATGGCTTTCTTAGTCACTCTCTTTTTCCCCAGGTTGCCAGTAGTTCCGACCATTCCTGCCAGAACGCGGTGCCTCCGCTCCAATCGATGGTGGCCTTTTTCACGAGCCAACGTCTGATGTCGTTCACCGAAGGCGTTTCGAGTGTCGTATCGAAAAGAAATGTGCTTCTCCGGGCGAGCAATTCCCGGTTATTGCTTCGCCCACCCACGCATTCATCCAGGGCGCTTTGCAATTGTCTTTGCGAAAGAACCGGTTCTTGTTCGATCGCGGCACTAACGGTCACGCCTAACAGTTTGCGTAGCATGAGTGCACACAGCAATACCCGGGAGCTGGTCGCATGCACATGAGTGATCTTGCGTTCGAGAATCGTTTTATGCAGCGCGACCGCGAAACGCGCCTGTTCGAGGAAAACCTGCGACGGCGGTCGATGTTTCTGACTTGCGCGCTCTGCTTCCAGTTCTCGCGCCAAAACGCAATTCGATTGCCATTCCGCTTCGATTACCATCGCGTCGGGAAGAAATTCCAATTCCGTCACCAGTTTTTCCTGCCTCGACGTCAGCTCCACGTCGTCCGGCACCTGGAAAACAATCGGCGTGACCGAGAGGTTGTTTTGGCGCATAGCGGGCAATTCCACTTCGAGAAAAGGAAGTCTTTCGTCCGGCCATTCGGCAATGAGGTAGGCGACTTGGGTCGCGTCGGAGGCGAGGCTTGGCGTATCGTCGGCAGATTGAGCCGGTGAAGCGCATTTCTCCAGCAAAGCTATCAGCGGCGCGACGGTCGTCTCGATTTGGAAATGCTTCTCGATTCGGCTGCGCGCAGAGGCGCCAAAAGTCGATCGCGTGGCGGAATTTCGCACCAACTTATCGAGGGCGTCCGCCAGAGCCGTTGAGTCACCTGGCGGAACCAGCAGCCCGGTGATGCCATCGATCACCAGCTCGGGAATGCCCGCCAGTCTGGTCGAAACCACGGGTCGCGCCAACGCCATCGCTTCCAGAATTACGGTTGGAAATACATCGCTTGCGCCATCCTGATCGGTCACGCTCGCCAGAGCAAAGATGTCGCAATCTTGCAGTTTGGAGAATACGCTCTCCTGCGAGACAGATCCGCAAAGGTGGACCCGTTTTTCCAGCCGATGATGAGCAATCGCCGCTTCCAGTTCATCCCGCAGTGGTCCGTCACCGACGATCTCACAATGAAAGGCAAAGTTGCGCTGGTCCAGCTCTGCACACGCTTCGATCAGGACTTCGAATCCCTTGAAAGGAACAAGACGCCCCACGCTCAGAATCGTGGTCGGTCCGGGCGGTCGTTCCGGCCGGATGCCGGGAATGGCTTCGAGATCCATTCCGTTATAAACGCGATGGATCTTGTCTGTGAATTCGGGGCACCGCTCTTGAAGCAATTTCACGCTGTAATCAGTTTCCGCGGCGATAAATTCGGCTTCACGAAAAATCTCGGCTAGTAGTTCCTCGTTGCCCAGATCGACCATAAAATCCTGGCCGTGTGCGCTCACGCTAAAGGTCAGACCGGACATCTTCTTGAGAAATAGCGCCGTATGGGCGGCTCGGTTGGCGAAATGGACATGGCAATGATCCACTTTGTGTCGCGCGAAAAGATCAGCAAAATAGAGGGCGTTACGCGCCCGCTGCCCGGCCTTGAACGCTTCGCCATATTTCTTCTCGTGCTCCTGGATCATCTCGACCGGCCATGAACCGGCCGTCCTGGCCTGTTTCTCCCGAACCCGCAGGATTTGCTGAGGCGGCGCGTAATAGATGGGAGCCTTGATTCTCCCGGCGTGCTCATGCCTCAGGCTGGTGAGCGGCGGATGAACCGAGCCGATTTCGATGGAAAAGCCGAGTCGTTCCAGCGCCATCGTCTCGGTGTCGCAAAACGTTTGCGAGAGGACGGGATAACGCGAGTAAAGATAAGCTATTCGCATTGGACCCACGATTTCAGTTGCAAGCCGCAAGATTCGAGCCGTCGGCCGGCGGTATTCAATGGCGCGATTCCCCTTCTCAGGAAAACTGCACGTCCTTACCCGGATCCATTTCGAAATCCAACGTGAGCGCCTCCGCCGTATTCGGCTTGATGACCTCCTCCATGAATTTCACATAGATCGAATCCTCACGAAAAATTCCGTACTTGTCCATCGACTCAAAATCGATCGCGATAAAAAATGGCCATGGCATTTCCGGCTCGATCCGCTTGCCACACTTGATGCTGAGCACCTCCGGGATCTTAAGCAACTGCATCCGCGTGTTCATCATCATCTCCTCTACGCGGGCGGGAGTCACTTCGGGTTTCAGTTTGAAAAGGACGATGTGATGCACCATGAGGGCTCAAGGTATTATGCGGGGAACCGTCGGGGTGCAAGCGCGAAACCGATCAGTCTGGAGCGGCGGGAAGAGATCGGTGCGCTCGCCGGTCGCGACGCTTAGTTTTTCCAGTCCAGTGCGCCTTTTTTCAGCGCGTAGGCATATCCAACCATCAGGATGGTGACGAAGCTGAGCATACTCCACAAAATCATCTTGCTGTGCATGATCGCTTCGCGGTAAACGACCGCCCACGGATACATGAAAACGATTTCGAGGTCGAAAAGGATGAAGAGCATCGCGACCAGATAGAACTTCACACTGAAGCGCGGCTGGGTTTCGCCAACCGGCACCATTCCGCATTCGTAGGCGCTGTCTTTCACCGCGGAGCGCCGCCGGCCTGCTTTGCCCAGGATCAGGCTCACGATCAACGCAGACACCGCGAAACCGACGGCTACGATGATTTGCAGGAGAACGGGGAGATACTCGCTGATCATTTCGCCACCCCAACCACTCAGGCTGATTCCGGATTCGACCGATTATCTGGCGACGGTCGCCGGACGGCCTCCGCTGGGGAACTGTCCGTTCTGAGGGGCGATGGCGGCAGCGAGCGCTGAAGGAATTCCTTTGTATTTTTTGGCATTCTTCTTCACCGCGCCGCGCGCGACGAGATTTTGGAGCTTCTCATAGGCTCGCAGTCGCAACATTTCCTCGCCCCCGCTAGCCGCGTTTCGGGCCCGGAGATTTTCGTGCACAATGTCAAACAGCTGTTTGAATTCGAAAGTTGCACGCCGGGAAAGAACCGCCACTAATTCCTCAGTTACCAGATCGGGAACTCGGCGGGAGAACGCATTTTTTTTGAGAATGGCCATAGGTGGCGCAGTATAACACCTTTGAAGAATTTCGCAGCAGTTTTCTCTGCCCGTTGTGAATACGCCAGCGGAGTGAACCCCGAACCGAAATTAGACCTCATGCCCCGCGCCAAACCGACTCGATCACGGCGTCTCTTCGGGGGTGGGTGTGGGTGTGGGGATGGGGCTCGCCGGTGTAGTGGGCTGAGTCAGCGCCGGCGGCGTTCCGCCCAGTTGCCCCTGATGCTGATAGGCCGCTACTGACCCGCCGACGATTACACCAACGCCCACGGCGGCTTGCGTAAATGTCACCGGTCCGACCGATTCGGTCACGTAACCGTCACTCTTGTAGTATGTCGACGTGACCACCGGGCTGAGATGTTTCGTTATCACGTCGGCAGGAGGCCATTTACTCAGGTCGACATATTCTGCCACCTTCGGAAGGAACATGGCCCCCATCAGCAGCATCGGACGCAACGTCGCGTCAAACCGCGTGTAGAGAAGCGCGGTGTCGATGTAACCGAAAGCCTCGTCGGGTTCGGGAAGCGCATGCGCGGCGTTCGTGTACGTCTGCGTGTTTGCCAGTTCGGACGACGAATTGACGCTGCGCTCGATAGCCGTCTCAACTGACGACTGCGTCGAGGCCCGCGATCACCACGTGATCGGAAACGGCAATGACAGGCTTGACCGAAACCACGCCGCCGGACTGCATCGAAAAGTAAAGGACGCCATCGTTCTCTCGTTTCGCCCAGTTCGCCTCGTTATCGGTAGTGGTTGTTAATGTCGTGATGATCTGCTTCGCCTTCGCCGGATCCTTCACGGGCAGGGTCGCGAAAACCGAAGGCCAGCGCGCCTGCGCCCCCCAATCGGCAAGCAAACCGATTTCAGGATCGAAAGCGCTCCGCCAATCTTGCTTCGTGATGCCCGCTGCTGAAAGCGTGTTTGCCATGCTCTTGAGCGCGGACGGGAAAGCGTTCAAGGCGTTCGCGTCTGTTAGATCAGGCATTTGGCTCGAACTCACGAGTTTGTCGGCGTAGAAAAACGTGTCCTTGGTTCCAAGGACGAGTGACGACCGATTCAGCGTGTGATTTCCCGGAAATTTCGGCATGGCGACATAAACCACATCGCGCATCTTCCCGCCATCAAAGCCAAAAGAGCCGCAGACGCTCTGCATCTGTTCGAGCATTGTAACTTGATCGGGCGTTCCCGGATTACCCGTCGCCGCGCGAAGAGCGACTAATCTTTCCACCAGCGGTTTCGGCTGGAGATAAAAAAACACCGCCCGGTTTGCCGGCATGTGCGCGGAGGCGGAACGGAATGCACTGTCCGTTGCGAGCGTTTTGTCTCCTGCCTGCAACCGGTCGTCCACGCGATCCATCAGTGTCTTGATGGCGGCCACATCGTTTGCCGCAAGAAACCAATCGCCGTCGTAAGCAGTTGCGAGTGTTTTCGCGCCGCGCGCATACGTCTCGATCTTCCGATGGTGGTAATCGATTGTCTCGTGCTTCGCATTTGGAAACGCGGCCAACAATCTTGCTCGGGAACCCGCAATGAGATTTTCCACGTCCTGAGGGTTCCCTTTGAAACGAAAGCCACCCATCACCTTTACGTCGTCGTTCGCGATTGAAGTCACGGCGAGAAATGCGTCTTTCAATTCCAGTCGCTCCATTTGTTGCAACTTCTGGGTAGCGGTGCCGGACCGGGGAATGTTCGAGAGCGGTTTTCGGAGAAACTCCAGCATGGCGGGTTCGCGCCAAAGCTTATAGAGATCGGTCTCATGCCACTGTGCACGTGCGGCGTTGAAGTCGGACAGATGGGCAAACAACACTGTCTCGGGTGGGAGAAGTGCCGCCACCGCCGCACTCGAAGGCTTGTGCAAAGTGCGCATTCCGAACCAAATCGCCCATGCGATCATGGCGGCTGCGACGACGAGCAGCAGAAATCGTTTCATAGGTAATCAGGTGAGTGGATGAATTAACGATCGAGTGCGAATGTATTGGTCATTCGCTAAATGGCCAGCTTGGGATTGGCTGGTTCCTATCACGCGCGCGGATGAAACTTGTGGTGCACCGCCTTCAATCGCTGTTGATCGACGTGCGTGTAAACTTGAGTCGTGGAAATGTCGGCGTGCCCGAGCATTTCCTGAATGATGCGCAGATCCGCGCCATTCCCGAGCAGGTGGGTTGCGAAGCTGTGCCGCAACAAGTGTGGGTAGATGTTCATCTCCAGTCCGGAATGTCGCGCCCGTTCCTTCACGATTTGCCAGATGCGCACCGTAGTTAACTTCGTTCCCCGCGCAGAGAGAAATATTTCGCTGCCGGAGCGTCGCTTGACCAAAGTCGGGCGCTCGATGGAAAGATAGGCCGCCAGCGCGTCGCACGCTTTTCTTCCGACCGGGACGAGCCGCGTCTTGTTTCCCTTTCCTGTCACGCGTACGATGCGTTCTTCGAAGCTAAAATTCTCGAGGCGGGCATTGGCGAGTTCCGAAATGCGGAGGCCGCTTGCGTAGAGCAGCTCGATCATGGCGCGATCGCGCAGTCCGCGCGGCTGGTCTGTCGCCACGCTTTCGATCAATCGTTCTACCTGCATTTCGTTGAGCGTTTCCGGCAAGTAACGCTCGATCCGTGGCAGCGTGAGCGTCTCTGTCGGATCGCGCTCCAGCGCGCCTTTCCCGGCAAGAAACCGGTAGAAAACTTTCAACGCCACCACCACCAGTTTGATTGACGACGCAGAAAGGCCACCCCGTTTCCTTTGCGCGAGGTACGCGCTAATTACCGGCAGGGAGACGTTTCTCGCCTGTGTGATCTCTTTCGTCGCCGCGCACCAGGCCGCGAATTCTGTGAGCGAGCGACGCGTCGAGAGCTGATAGTTATCGGACAGACCGCGCTCGACCGCGAGGAAGCGGATGAAAGCATCGATCTCCTGCTCCATGTAGTGCAAGCTTCCAGCTTGCTGCGCCTGCGCAAGCTGGAAGCAAGGTAAAGTGAGGATGCGGTACCGAAATCGCTTCTTTCAGAGCATCCAGCGATAGCTTCGTTGCCGCAGAAACCTCCCCCGACCATATGAAACCAAACCCAAGCGATCACTCGGAATCATTGACTTTGGAACCCCACTCTTCGACAATGGCGATCGATGAGCCTTGACCTCAATACGCTGCTCAACGATTGGCCGCACGAGACGGGTACAATCAAAGTGCGCAAGATTACCGGCTTGGATGGCCGCGAGAAACTTCAGCTCCGAATCGATCTGGGGGTGATCCAGATGGAGATGCAAGGCCGTCCCGACGGCACCCGGCCGCACAATTGCGAGTCGCTTCTTTCCTATCATCAACGTCGGGCATCCCGCGCCGAGGAACGGGGCGATAGCTACGAACTCACTTCCGAGCAGTGCAACGAACTGCAGCAGGAAGGCATTCAGTATTATCATCGCTACCTGAGCCTGTTTCAGATTAACGATTTTGCCGGCGTGATTCGCGATACCCAGCGCAATCTCGACCTTTTCACCTTCGTCACCGAGCACGCCGATCGCGATGAACTGGTCTGGAGCTTCCAGCAATTTCGTCCGTACGTGCTGATGATGAACACTCGGGCCAAGGCCTCAGTCCTTCTCGGCGATGGTAAATTCGCGGAGGCGATGCGCGAGATCGAGCAAGGACGGAATCGGATTACGGAATTTTTTCAGCAATCGCCTTTCCCGGAACTCGCGACGAAGAGTTCCGAACTGGCGTTCTTGGAAGAATGGCTGGAAGAAGTCAGCTCGAAACGGCCGCTTTCTAAAATCGAGATCATGCAGCGCGAAATGGAGATCGCCATTGCCAGCGAACTATACGAGCGCGCCGCCGAGTTGCGCGACGCCATCAAGCTCTTGCAGGAAAAAAAGGTGTAGTGGCGGGCGTCTTTTCTTGATACCGGGAACCGGAAACCGGAGAGCCCGTGGCTAGGAAAACAGGCGGAACGAAAAAGCAACGTCATGCCTCCGCCCGCCAGGACGCGAAGCGGCGTGGCGCTGAACCCACCCGCCCGCAGAGAAGAAGCTTTGGCCGGGGCGACGTCCTCATTGCGGCCGCGCTGGTGATTGCCACTCTCGCGGTCTACGCGCAGGTCGTCACTCATCAATTCATCAGTCTCGATGATGGTCTCTACATCTGGGACAATCCGATGGTCAACCTCGGTCATGTTCTTGGCCAGGAAGGGAAATACTACGAAGCCGCGCCCCATTTCGCGGAAGCAGTACGTGTCAAACCCGACTTCTTCGATGCACTGATCAATATGGGCTTGACCCTTTCAGAACTGGGCCGGCCAGCCGAGGCCATCGGCTATTACAATCAGGCCCTGGCGGTTGAGCCCGACTCGGCCAAAGCGCACATGCAGGTTGGGATCGTCCTTGCCAAAGAGGGAGAAAAAGATGATGCGCTGAAGCAATTTTGCGAAGCACAACAGCTCGCCCCTAACGATCCAGATGTTCGCACCGATCTTGGACTAATGCTGGCTCGTCTGGGCAATCTTTCGGAAGCGACCGATCAGTTAAACGAAGCCCTGAGGCTCAATCCGGACAGCGCCGAAGCGCACAACAATCTCGGGCTTGTTTTGCTGGCGCAGGGCAGGCCCGAGGAGAGTCTCCCGCATTTTTCCGCGGCTCTGCGTTTGAAACCGGATCTCGCCGTCGCTGACAGCAACTTGCAGCGCGCGCAGATGCAAATTAACGCTCGGAAAAAATAACGCGTTCGCTAGAACATCTCGAACCTCAATTCGTGTGAGCTGTGCTCAATAACAAGAAAATCATCGTTGTCATGCCCGCTTTCAACGCGGCGCGGACGCTGGCGCAGACCTATCGCGAGATTCCGCGTGACGTTGTCGATGACGTCCTGCTCGTCGATGACAAGAGCTCTGACGCGACTGTGGCACTCGCGCAAGAGATGGGATTGACTGTTTTCCTCCACGAAAAAAATCTGGGATACGGCGGGAACCAGAAAACCTGTTACCGGGAGGCGTTGCGGCGAGGGGCCGACATCATCGTCATGCTTCACCCCGATTATCAATACTCGCCGAAACTCATTGTCTCGCTGGCCGGAATGATTGCGTCAGGCGAGTACGACATCGCGCTCGGCTCCCGGATCCTCGGCACAGGCGCGCTCGAAGGAGGGATGCCGCTTTATAAGTACATCGCGAACCGGTTTCTGACCCTGGTGCAAAATCTCATACTGAATTACAAGCTGTCGGAATACCACACCGGCTATCGCGCCTTTGCCAGAAATGTCCTTGAGAATCTGCCGTTGGCGGAGAATTCCGATGATTTTCTGTTCGATAACGAAATCCTCGCGCAAGGTATTTGTTTCAACTACCGGATCGGTGAAATATCGTGTCCGACAAAATATTTTGCGGAAGCTTCCTCAATCGGTTTTGGTCGCAGCGTGAATTACGGCCTGGGCGTTCTCGCGACCTCGATCAAATTTCGCCTGCAGAGAATGGGGCTTGGGCAAATTCCGCCTCTTCGATCCGGCCGGCAGAAGGCTTTGTCGCGGCGGTCTTTGATCGTCGTGGCGTGTTTCTATCCGGCTCGCCGAAACGAACTTTACGAATTCGTGTCATCCCCATAATCTGCGGCTGCAATTCCTTTCTGTGAGCACACCGAATCCCAGCATCATCGAGCGAAAGGAGCGCTGGGCCCGCAAGATGAGTGGGAAAGCGAAGCCGCTGACGCGTTCGGAAAATCGGCTGCCGCCCGGTCAGCATCTCACGCCCGGATTCCCCATTCTCGATCTCGGTATCAAACCCGAAATTCCGCTCAGCGAATGGCGACTCGAAGTCGGCGGCCTCGTCGAGAACCCGAAGACCTTCACCTGGGAAGAATTCAACGCGCTCCCACAATTCGAAGACGTCTCCGATTTTCACTGCGTTACCACCTGGACGAAATACGACTGCCGCTGGCGCGGCGTCGCTTTCTTCACACTGGTCGAGCTCGTTAGGCCGAGCCCGGAGGTGAAGCACGTCCTCTTCACCAGCTATGACGGCTATTCTTCGAACGTCCGATTGGAAGACGTGCTCGATGACGATGTCCTCGTCGCGACCCAGTTCGATGGCAAACCGATCACGCGCGATCACGGCGGCCCGGCCCGCATCATCATTCCGAAACTTTATGGCTGGAAAGGCGCAAAGTTCGTCCGCGCGATCGAGTTCTCCGCCGAAGACAAGTTAGGTTTCTGGGAAGTGCGCGGCTACAGCAACACCGCCGACCCCTGGACCGAGGATCGATTCTCTTGATCTGTAAATGGCCCCGGCGATTGGGAACTTTTTGGGGCAAGCGCGCAACTCGTCATGTGTCTTACAGATTTTTTCCATCGATCGTCACGCGTGGTCGAAAACGACCGTAGGTGTCCGGGATGATCAGTAGCGTTGCACGCTTGCTCGCGACGAAATCAGCTTCGGCTTCGGATTCTGTTAGCGTCCCATCTGGAAGACGACTGCGTAAAGTCAGAGGGGTTCTCTTCAAGGGAAAGCCGTTTGCAATATAGCTTTGCCCATAGGGCAGTGCGTTGACGATGTTCTGTGTTCCGGATGTAACTGAAACAGTCAATCCAGGATAAAAATTTCGCACCATGAGCGTAGCGGTAGCGGCCTTGGGATCAAGAGTGTCGTTGATTAGTTGAACGTTCAGTACGCCACCTTCGGGCGAGACCAGGATTGTGAAATAAGAGTTTGGCCTGACGTCCAAGCTCAGGGTCTTCAAAGGCGTGCTATTATCTCCAGTCTTGAATACCGCGAGGTTATATCTCGCCGGCGCTAACTCCCTGTAACTGGAGTACCGATAAGATGGAGCCTTCGCGAAAAGATTTGCCTCGGACGGTTCACCTCCGAGTTTCCGAAGATCAAACGTTCCATTGACAGGTGGCAGCATGTTCCAAAATCGGACGTATCCGAACTTGTCCTTCGAACGTTGCAGGGTTCGAATCTTGCGCAGTTGCAAGATGGATGGCGAAGAACGCAGATGCTAAGCTAGTCGCCAGCGTAAAGAATCTTGATCGCATATTTGTCGGGCTTTCTTAAACGAGCTGTTACAGTTGAAGTCGAGCTCGGATCAAATGGATCGGTGGGGGTGCCGCCATTCCATACCGGATCGATGCGGAACGTCACCCTCAGCTGCGCGGTTGACGTGACGATGGGAACGGTTCCGCCGGGTTGTGGTGGAATGAGGGACTGGCCGACGGCATAAACGGTAAAGATGTTCCCGCGCGTGGTCGTGAGTTCCACCAAGCGACGAAAGAGCTCCTCCCGTCCCCGGTCGTTAGTATTGGGAGTGTTCACACCCGCGGCCAGATCGCTGCCGGTATTGAAAATGGGCATTTCGGAAAGCTCCCCCCGTTCCTCAAGTGGACCAGATGTATTCGAGAACGCGTTGTTGAAAGCTGCTTGATCGTTAATCAAGCGTGCTTGCAACTGACTGATGAGAACGTTGACCTTATCATTCGGATCGGAGGGATCAGCATCAAATGGCCTGCCGGCGAGAATGGGATCGGCGTCCGGGACTGGCTGAAAGGCGTAACCATAAAGAGCTGTTTTCAATGCTGTCCCATTATCGCGATTAACCCCATTGATGTTGATTCGCCCATCGAGCTGAACGGAATCAGAAGTCGAGAAAACGTCGACTAATCGCCACGCTGTCCATTCGCGACTGGCTGAGTTGCTGTTGCCGTCCCAAAGGCCAAAGGGTTTGAGGTTGGATCGTATCGATCGGGTTGACCGATTTTCAGCGTGCGACCGCCGCTTCGGCTTAAAGTAATATCATTACTGTCGCCCATCGTCCGAACTGGATCGAAAATGTCGCCCAATTGTCCAATAGAAGTCAGATTCGCGTTGGCAATCACAGCTGGAGCGGCACTAGCTGATTGCGTACTGCTGGAATAATCCGGCCAATTCGCTGGAATAACGAAGTTGGAATTACTTGACGCGCCAATGTGGAAAGAAGGGCAGGTGCCAGGAATATTGTTATCGCTTGAAGGCCACTGCTGAAGTAGCGGGTCTTATCGTTATTTGCGGAAGATCCGTTCAGGTCAAATCTTAGCTGCTCGGCATTCGTGCGCGGATCGCCGGTCGTCGCGTTCGGAGACCGTCGCACTGAGTTCCCTTTAAGCGATGCTCCTCTGAAGTGATATTTCGTGTCGTCGAGGCGATTTTCGGGGCCATCGATGTTAACTGATATCGCCGAACCAATAGCACCTCCGATCCCCACGCGGATTCGAGAATTCCTAAATCATTTCCAAGTGCAATTTCTGTTTCGTAGTCACTGCTGGATGTCGTCCGATCGACCATGTTAAGCCTCAGGTTGCTCCCGCTTTTGCGATCGGTGCGACCGGAGTATGTCCTTAAATTGTCTGGAATGGTAACTTGGTAGACGCGCGTTCCAGCCGGTGTAAGCGCTGGCAGAAGGGTTGCGTCGGTGGTGATGACTGTGACGGAGCCTGCCGGAAAAGTGATCCCACCGGTGAGCGGGATATGAATGTCGCGCGACTGACCTTCCGGGATACTATCGAGTGTGCCGGCATCCCAGCCCGGTTGATTGGCAATAAGCAAAAAAGGATTTGGACCCAGATCCGCTAGAGCAATATCTCGATTCGTAGTATTCCAGAATTCCAGGTAGTGATCGATGCTTATTTGGTAATTGGCGAAAGCACCCGTTCGCGGACCAAACTGAATTTCGCGAACGCGAAGAGCATATTCCTGAATGAGCGGAACACGCTCCTTGCCAATCGCGATTACCTCGTTCGGACCCGCCGTTCCGCCACCACTGCTAACTATCGCGTTGGTTGGCGGAGAACCTATTCTTACCGTCATTCCCGAGTTGTTGTTGATGATCGTGGGTTGGGAATCGGTATCAATGTAGTCGCGAATGTTAGCTGCGATCTTGTTCAAATAGATTGTGCGGTTAGACGGATGTGCGCACGTACCGGAGAGCATCAAGACGAATCGTGTAATTCGTTGGCGAAACTACCGTTGTCGGTAAAATCGCTTCTCCGAAATTCGGCGAGCAAGTTTTCAATCGTTTTCGTTATCTGATCGAGCTGCTGTGCGGATTTCAGTGGGATCTGTGGAGTCCGCCACTGCCCTATTTAGATCGACGCGCTTTGCAGCCACTGCGAGAGAGGTTTGAAGTGCCTGAAAAAATGGTGGCTTCAAACTTTGCGGTATCAGCAATCGTTGGTTGACCATTTGTTTGATTGAGAGCTCGATATTCGAAGAAAAGCGAGCCAGGAAATTGCGCGCGTTCGGTAAAGACATCATTGGCAACGGCGTCAGCGTCGGAGCTCGGCAACACAACCTTCAAGAGGCCTTGTAGTGGGATTTGCGAAGGCGCATTCCCAAGAGTGGTTGCACCGCGCACGGTTTTTCCCATGAGATTAGCGTTCATCTTGAAACTTTCGTCTTCGACCCAGTACGCGAACCGGCTGGTGACCTTCCCGTCTGAATCTTTCTGCTCGATCCACTGGCCACGGAATACAGGCCGGTTAGGCGCGTTCGGGGGCGCGCCAATCCAACCCTGCGCGTCGTTCGATGACCGGGCGTGATTCAGGTCGAAGGAATTTGTATCATCGAGAACGGGTAGCGCACCACGCAATGTCGCCTCGCGGGCGGCGGCGTTTTGCGGACCGTAGGGGATCTGAACGGCTTGAGCGCCGGAGATCAAAGGCAGCGCGTGCAACGGCGAAGGTGTCCCAGCAGCGGTCGCTTCGGGAGGTTGTTCACGATAGTACAGAGTCGTGCCCTGATACTGCACCGTGGCGCCGCCAGCTTGATTCACGGCTTCCCAAGTCGTCGCTGAGTCCGGGTAGTTCGAAAGATTATCCGTTAGGCGAGCGATCGCGGTATTTACTGCAGACCTAGCGGCGAGATCGGCTTTCGTTTTATTGGCAAGCGCGCGGGAGGTTGATTGATCCAAACTGCTGCTGAAGAGGAACGCCAGCGCCATGATCGCCAAAAGCGTGATCATGATCAGTGTAATCACGAGCGCGAAGCCGGCGCGTCCTGGAGATGGCAAGCCCAATCGATTCATCACTGATTTTCCTGTATCATCACTCTGGAAACGAATTGCTGTTCGTAAGGAAGGATGGTGTTTCGATAGAGCGTTGGATCCGAACTTGGAGTCGCCCACGTGCTCTCCGACACGGCAAGATTGCGCAATTTGCGTGCGGCCGTCGGGCCCATCGATTTGAATCGAACTTCGATCCAATGCCATTTCGTGGACGGATTCAAAGACGGCGCCTCCGGATCAGCATCAACCCCCGGTGCGAATTGCAGATCCCAGACACAAGGGGCAAGGTCCTCCTCGTTTGCGGCAACCTTCGAGTAGAGTGCGCTAAAATTAACGCTTGGCCCCTGGAGGCTTATGACCGTGGCGTCGCTGTCCCTAAAGAGCCGCTTGAGCGTGAAAGTTTTTGTGGCGCTGTCCCAAGCGCAGTAATAACCGACGGCGCAAAGCTCACTTTTCCCGGCATTCGGAATCGGAGTCACCATATAGGCCTCTTTCGCGTACGTGCCGGTGTCATCGAGGAGAGTGATCATTTGTCTGTCCCCGTTCACGTGAGCGCGGCCCAAATCGCGCGTGATCAACAACAGCGCTGCTCTGGCATCGCGGAACGCGTCGATGCGTTGGTCGGAACTTCTCCATTGACTAACGACTGAGGAGAAAACACCGAAGAGCAGTGTCACAATCAGCAGTGTGATTGCGGTCGCAATCAGGACCTCGGCGAGAGTGAAAGCATACGACTTGTGCGTAAGCGACATTTTTCAGTTTCGCTGGCGTGCGAGATAAGAGAATTCCAAATAACCTGAGGCGGCAGATTTTCCACTGATTCGAAACTTGATCTGATTCAATTTACCCGGGCCGAGATGAGTGCCGTTCGGTGCCGGATCAGGAGCAATTGCCGGATCGTTGTCGAATCGCAGCTCGATGGTGTAGATCGAGTTTGCATCCGGTGTGCTGCTAATGCTCGGTTGATTGGGAGACGGATAACTCACGTAAAGCTTTTGTGGGGGATCATTGGTCGCAGTGTTCAGCGTTGCCAGGTCCAACGGGAGTCCAAAACAGGTTACGCTGCTGAATGACGCGCATTGCGCGTCGATCGTAGAGACGACCGTATTCACCAGTTGAGCAGCGCGAGTGTCGCTGATGCTGGTTCGATTCGCGGCAAGACCTATTGGAAAAACTCCCAGGATGGCCACGAGCGCGAACGAGATCACCCCGAGCGCCAGAACAACCTCGACGAGCGAAAAGCTTTTCGCCCCTCGCGCCCTAACTCGTGGGATAAGGATCGACATACTGGGCATTGCCCGTGAATGGAGCGACTTTGATTTGGTCAAATCGCTGTGCTGTCTCTTGCTTCTTGTCGGTGTAGGTCGGCGTCCCTCCCTGGTCGACAAATCCCGAGAAAAAATTTACGAATAGGTTTGCCGTGACAGTGGGCGCGGCGACCATCCCATTTGAATCGTATTTTATGTAGGGGAGGGCCGGGGTTGCACCAATTGTGCCCGGACAATCGAACGCGATTGCCGGCGTGGGTGGACTTAACAAACCCGTCGCTGGAAGGAAAGAAATGCCAGTAGGAAGAAAGTTCCATTTTGTTACCGCGGTAGCGATGAAATTCTTTTCCTGAAAGACAATGTAGGCTTTGCAGCGATAATTCTCCGGCGTCGTCTGATCAGCGAAGACAACATACGTCGCCGACCCGCTGCTCAGAGCCAGGGCCCGCGCCTGTTCGAGTGAATTCATCAAGCCGCTGACCGCCGATTTGCCGCCGCTGGATTTCGACAGCGAATTCACCGCCGGAATCACAGCAACGAGCAGGAGCGAGATGATGCCGATGACAACGAGGAGTTCCAACAGCGTGAACGCTGAGTGACGAGTGACGAGTGACGGGCGGCGAGAAAAAGAGCGGGGCGATGTGAAGGCGGAAGGATGAAGGCGGAAGGATGAAGCGGGAGGAATGAGGGATGAAAAACCTTCCTTCGCCTGATTTCGGCGTAGCGGGCGAGCGAATCGGAACGCAAAAGGAGGAAGAGGAGTCGAGCGAGGGTTCACAGATCTTTTCGGAAGTGGAAACTATCACTTTAATGAAAAAGTGACGAGTGCAGAGTGGCGAGCATTCGCCCCGTCGGAACTCGCCTTTTCCGGGGCGGGTGACCCGCCTTCGCTCGGTTTGAGCGTAGCAGGAGAGTGACGATTCGTTTTTCTGGATCGCATGAAATCGGCGTGATCCGCAATCGTTTGTTCGAGATTTTGGATTGACCGGGCGCATCGTCAGTCCCGCAGGGTTTTTAAAGCCGCTGCAGCGAGTATACAGGCATAGTTCTAGCTTTTAGGGCCGTTGTGGTGGAACACACGCTATCCGAGGAAGAGCATAGTCAAATCCTCCAGACGATCGAGATGTTTGAGGTCATTACTCAAACGCAGCCGGATGATTATCAGTCGCTGGAAATTCTGAAGGAGGCGTATTTCAAGATCGGCCGGAAGGAAGAATCGATCCGAATTTCACGCCGCCTGGCGGAAGCGTATTTCAACGTCGGCTGTCTCACGCAGGCGATGCAGGAGTGCGAAGTCATTTTACTGAACGAACCAAACGCGCCGGACATTCTCGCGATGCTGGGCGAGATCGAATCGCGTTTGCAGGCCTCCGGTCATTCGCTTGCGACTTCGCCTGCCAACACCGGATTGACGGCATTGCCCCATTACGGGTCAAACGGTGACGGTGGTTCGCTGATCGAAGTCGCAGGCCGAAATTCGGCGTTGAGAGGCAGGCGCGAAGCACCTCAACTCCACGAGCGCGGTGACGACCAGTTGGCAAAGTTTTTGATCGTGCAGCAGCTCTTCTCCGTGGAAGACGTCGCGGGCGCGCTGACAGCGGTCAACCAGTTGAACAAAGACTTGAGCGGGCAAGCGCTGGCTGCATCGCTTCTCGAGCATCTCTGCCGGGAGGATGAGCCGAAGCTGGAAAAGGTGCTCTCAGCGCTGCTTGATCGGGCGAAATTCGCCTACGTGCCGCTCGAGCATTACGACATCGACCGGCACGTCGTCCGGATGCTGCCGGAGAATCTCACGCTCGGTCGCCTGATCGTGCCTTTCGATTTGATTAGCCGCACGATCATGGTGGCGCTGAGCAATCCATTTGATGCCGCAGGCCGGGAAGCCGTGCAGCAATCTCTCGATTATAACGTGACGTGGTATCTGGCGCGCCCCTCCGCGCTGATCCGAGTGTTGCAGGAAAGTTACCGGCTCGATGCCCATGTCTAGGCGTTCACGAACATGAGGGCAAAATCTTTCGGAGAACGCATCGCAGATATCCTGATCGAGGACGGACTCCTCCTTCCCTCGCAGCTCGACGAAGCGGTGGAACTGCAGAAAAAAGAAGGTGGCCGGCTGCTCCGGATTCTGACCGACAAACAACTCGTCACCGATCAAGACATGGCCTTCAGCATGGGCCGTTGTCTGAAGACGCCGCCGATCAATCTTTCGAAGATCCGGGTGCCCGAGGAAATCATGAATCTGGTGCCGCGCGACATGGCAAAAGCGCACAAGCTCGCGCCGGTGGCGCGCCTGGACGGGAAGCTCTTTGTGGCGATGGCCGATCCGACAAACGTGATCGCGACCGACGACTTGAAGCGCCGGGTTCAGCTCGAGATCGTGCCGATGATCGCGACCGAGCGATCGGTGATGGACGCGCTCAGCGGCGTGCACCAGGCCGGCGCAAACATGAGCGAGGTGATCAAGCAGGCTGCGGACGAAGCAGCTCAGGGCGTGGAAGTACAATCCGCGAGCCGTGAAGAGATCGATCTCGACCGATTGGCAATAGATAGCGAAGACGCGCCAGTAATCAAGATCGTGAACCTGGTCCTGGTGCAGGCGATCAAGGAGAAGGCTTCCGACATTCACATCGAACCGTTTCAACGGACGTTGCGGTTGCGTTACCGTATCGATGGCGAACTCGTCCAGGTAGAATCTCCACCGAAAGGGCTGCAGCTGGCAATCACATCGCGCATCAAAATTCTCGCCGGTTTGAATATCGCAGAGCGGCGTCTGCCTCAGGACGGACGTTTCCGCATCAAAGTGGTCGGCAAAGAAGTCGACCTTCGTATTTCCATTCTGCCGACCGCGTACGGCGAAAAGATCGTGATTCGTATCCTCGATAAGTCGGCGCTCAACGGAACCATCGATCAGATGGGGATGGATGAGGCAACGCTGAATAAATTTAAGAAGGCGATCGATGCGCCGCACGGGATGATCCTGGTGACCGGTCCAACCGGTTCCGGTAAAACGACCACGCTCTATTCCGTACTGCAGGAATTAAACAGTCCGCTCTACAACATCGTGACGGTGGAAGACCCGATCGAATACGAGCTCGCCGGTATCAACCAGGTTGCGGCGCGCCCGGATATCGGGCTCGATTTCGCCTCCGCGTTGCGTTCGATCCTGCGTCAGGATCCGGATATCGTGATGATCGGTGAAATTCGTGATAACGAAACCGCCGATATCGCGGTCAAAGCTGCGCTCACTGGTCACCAGGTCTTGAGTACGCTGCACACGAACGATGCCGCGGGCGCCATCACACGTCTCGACGATATGGGGATCGAGCCGTTCCTGATCTCCAGCTCCATCATCATGACATGCGCGCAACGTCTCGTGCGGCGCGTTTGCACGAATTGCCGCGAGGAGTTCGTGCCCGAGCCCGAGGTTTTCGAAAAACTGGGAATCACCGAGACCTCGGAGACGACCTTCTATCACGGTGCTGGCTGCCCTCGTTGCAAGAACCGTGGCTATCTCGGACGGGTCGCGATCATTGAAGCGCTGCCGGTGACCGAAGCGATTCGCCGGCTCGTCATCAAACGCGCCTCAGCCGCGGTGATCAAGAGCCAGGCCGTCACCGAAGGGATGAAAACGCTTCGAATGGCAGGGATAGACAAGGCACTCGAAGGCGTCACAACACTGGAAGAAGTCTGGCGCGTGACAGCGGAGGATCACTAAAGCGATGACGATTCCATTCATTAATCTTTTCAAGAAAATCCGCATGCAGTCGGAGCCGATCCCTCCGCCACTCCCGGTACGCATTGAGAAGCCCTCCAATGAGCGCATGAGCAAGACGGTCGTGCCGAATTCGACGCGAATAGTTTCTTCTCAAGATCCCCCGCAAGCACTGGAGTCGTCGATGCCGGGTGCGGTTGATCCATCGCAAGCTGGATTACGAATGGTCTCGTACACGCCGGGTTCGACCGCTCCCGCTGTCCGCCCGGGGGATTTACCGCCCGCGGTGGCCTTTGCGTTGGAACCCGACGTCGAACGCGTCGTTGCGATCGAGCTCTCGGATATCATCGGCCAAATACCAGACGGATTCCTGAAGCCGGCAGAGAGTTTTGATAGGACGGCGAAAGTCCTGCTCAAAGCGGCTGAACTGGAAAAAGGAATGTCGACGGGCCAGCCGAGCGTGTCGCTGGCGAGCATTTACCAGCAAGTTCCTGAAATCTTTCTTCACACCGTGCCCCTGTCGGAAACCAAGCCGGTGACGCTGCCTTTTGAGAAAGTGCTCGAGGGTTTTCAAAATCTGCGGGTGCGCCGCGACCAGGAACGCAACATGGGGGTTCCGCAGGTCGAAACGCCGTTCTTGAAAGCGACTCTCGAAGATAGTGAGACTTTTGGCATCGCCTTCGAGCCACTGCAAACGTGTGAAACGCCTCCGGTGCGCGTCGAATTGGCAACTGCGCAGTCGATTGCGGCCGCGGAACCGGAAACGAGTAATCGTTTCATTCCCACTGTTACGCCGGTACCGTCTACGCCACTTCGAATGCGGGAGGAGGAGCCACTACGGGAGGAAGATTTCCCGCCAGCAAAGAATGGCGGGCACTCGAAAATTCCATCTAATCTTCCAACCAATGGAACAAGCGCTCCCCCCTCCGAACGAATCCCAGCCCCGGCCGGGCCTTCCCGAAACGGGCCAGCACGAATTCCGTTCAAGGTTGGCCCACCGTCGGATACTCTGAGACGAAAACCCAAACCGCCGCCGGAACCAGATTGGGCCTCCGTTGCGGACCAAGTCCTGGCAGAAGGAGACGGAGCGAGCGGACCGGAAGTTGCGCCGGTAAAAATCACCCTTAAACTCAAGCCGATCCTGCTGGGTCTGCCAGCCTTTCAACTTAGTGGCGACGTGAAGGACATTCCGGAGGACGTCGGGTTGGAATTTCCGTTCTCACTGATTGAACCACAGCTGGGCTCTGGCCGGGTCGCTCTGGCTCCGAAAGTCTTCGAGGAGATGCTGCCCCAGCAATACCGGCACCTTTTTAATGGAAGCGAACCAAATGCCCCGGTCGCGCTGCCTTTGGAAGAAGTCTTAAAGAATCTGCCGGAGACATCGTTGCGCATGCGTGACGATCAAGAAGTAGTGGACGCAGGCTTGAATTTAGACACGCCATTTTCGAGGAAGGCGGAAGAAGATGCGAAACGGTTCCAGGTTAATCTTGGTCCGATCGAGAAACCATCTCCGAAGGCCGCGCCGAAAGCGAAAGCGAAGGCGTCAAAAGTGAAGGTTGCGCCGAAAGCGGAACCATTGCCCGACGCGACCCCAGCGGTAGAAACAAAATTCGACGCGAAGATCGCGGTGGCTCGGGCGATTGAGTTGCCGGGCGTCAGCGGCTGTGCGGTCACTTTTTCCGATGGATTGAGCCTCGCGGGTAATTTGCCCGAGGGTGTCGGTGCGGAAGGTCTTTGCGCGATGGCACCATCGCTGCTTCACAGGGTCGAAGACTACATGGTTGACACGAAACTCGGCGGACTCAAGGCGATGACCCTGCACTGCAGCAAGTCTCCCATCACTTTCTTTATGCACGGCAATATCTGCCTCTCGGCATTGCACTCGATGGAGGGGCTCACCAGCGAGATTCGTGACCAGCTTGGGCGGATGGTGGAAGAGCTATCCCAGATATATTCGCAATCGGAGGTTTCCCATGTCGATCATTAATTACGCCAGCCGCGAGATTCAATTCAAGATCGTCTATTACGGTCCTGCGCTCTGCGGAAAAACGACAAACCTTGGCTATATCCACCAACGGATCAGCCCGGACAACCGCGGCGATCTGGTCTCACTCGCGACGGCCGCGGATCGAACTCTATTTTTCGATTTCCTCCCGGTCAATGCCGTGGTCATCAAAGGGTTCGTGACCAAGTTCCAGCTCTACACTGTTCCCGGCCAGGTCATCTACAATGCGACCCGACAGCTCGTTTTGCGCAGCGTCGACGGAGTAGTTTTTGTGGCCGATTCGCAGTGGGAAAAAATGGAGGAGAATGTCGAGAGCTTCAAGAACCTGAGCGACAACCTGGCCAAGCAAAACATTTCGATCGACGAAATTCCGTACGTTCTGCAGGTACAACAAGCGCGACCTGCCGAACATCGCGCCGATCAATTATCTTGAATACGTGCTGAATAATCGGAAGCGGCGCGTGCAAAGTTTTGAAGTCGTCTCCAGCACCGGACAGAACGTCTTCGCCTCGCTCAACGCCGTCTCCCAGATCCTTCTCCACAAATTCAGTAAACAGAGCGATTCACCCAGGAATGAGGCGCCGGTAGCGGTCGCGGTCGAGCCATCCTCTGTGCCGCAACGGGAGAGTGCTTCGCTATGAGCGCTATTCCGGTGCTGACCATCGAGGATGTGGCGACACTCGATGGGGTGCTGGCAGGCTTTTTGAAGAAAGCCGAAGCCGAATTGACGGTCGTCATCGATCGCGGCGGCAACGTCATCTCTCAATGCGGGGACATGGCAGTGATAGATGTCACGATTGTCGCGGCTCTGGCCGCCGGCTCGTTTGCGGCGACGAAGGAGCTGGCGCGTCGTATCGGGGAGGTGGAATTCAATGCCCTTTATCATCAGGGAAATGGGAGTCACATTTTCATGAATTCTGTCGACGAAGATACGATCATGATCACCGTTTTCGGGCGCCGGACGACGGTGGGGCTCGTTCGTTTTTTTGCCGCCAGCACGGCACAGCACGTGGCCACGCTTCTGAAATCATTGCAGGGTAACGAGTCCGGCTTTTCCTTTGATCCTTCGGATATCGCCACGGCGCCGATCTTTGCCGACAACTAATGCTGGATTTGGTAGCGACGGCGCGTTGCGCCCGTCCGGTCACATCGACTGACCCTAACGAAAATAGGATGAGCGATGGCCACCGAGAGTTGATGCGGGGAACGCGGGATCATCAAGCGACGAAAGCGGGTAGCGCCTTTTTGTAAGGCGCTTTCGCGAAGCGAGATTGATTCTCGCTTGAGACATGATTTTACTACTTGCTTAGTGGTCATACCTGATCTGTTGCCACGATCCGGCTACTCGCTCGCTTTTAGGATACGGACGGAACGCGCGACTTGCTTTAAGTCCGCCAAATACGGCTTGAGCCGACTAGCGTCCTCGCATCTTAAACAGATGTCTACCTCCACGTGACCTTTAACGATCAAGACAACATAAACATCACATGCGATCGTATGAAGGCGCCATACCGACAACTTACCGTTTTCTCCGCCGTCAAAAGATTCGACCTTCTTTACCTTCGTGATGTTCGCGGCTTGCCTGAGGTGGACCGCACATTCCGAGTTCCTTGGATCTTTCCTTGGATCTTGGTGAAACTCGGTCCCTTGGATACTAACATTACCTTCGAGGAAAGGCGAAACCGTAAGCTCGACAATAGGCCGTTCATTGGTATTGATGATAGGCGAGAACGTAATGTACTTATCACTTTCCCAACTTCCCGGCTCGCGGTGCCAGCCGCGCGGCGTAGTCAGTCGCACCGACACGTCTTGCTCAACTGGGTAGGGGCCCCTGCCGACAGCCGGTGATAAAGTAAACTCCTCGGCGCAGATCGAAGAGTGAGTCAAAAACAAGAAAAGGGAGGCTATGGCCAAAGGACTGAGGATCGTTCGCATATTGCGGCGTCAGGGGCTTCTCTTCGGTTGATACATCTTTGGCCAAGTCGATACTAGTACCGACCTGATATCTGCTCCTACTAGATCGCCGGGCCATATAATATGAGCCTTTGAGTCCTCAGGTGCTTCGACGACCATGGAAATTTCCGTCGGGATGGGGGCCATATTTTTTAAACCTTTGTATCGCTCTGCCGGCGTATCAAAGAACCAAAAGTCAATTTTGGTGCTCCCAATCTCGTAGCGGTAATATGGCTCACCGGGGCCAGGCTCTGTGGGTCCAAGGCGTTTGATAACATCCTCGAGAAATAAGGGCTTTTGTTGTTCCTTTAGGAAAGCCAATTGATCCTCCCTAACAGCGCTTGGTTTGTTATCGCAGCCAGATAGATAATTCGACAAACCAAGCAAGATAATAAACGTAAACCGTAATAGCCGCCGGTAAACCCCTGTGAATTGTCCAGGTTCGCCCGTTCCCTGTCGTCCTCGTCTTCTGTGAAAAACCCTCATCTAAATGACCGTTGTTCGATCTCTTGTTGGAGTGGTCGGCGAGACATGAAAAGGCGTACCTGGTTGGTCATACAATTCGCTCTCCGTTTTAATTGCCCAAAAGTCTACCCAGTATCAGATCGGAAATGCGACCGCCTCCTCCTGGAGCGTATCCGAAATTCCCCCCGGTTGCCGCGTAACTGAAGTCGGAAAGACTTGCGCCACCTCCCGAACCAGCGTTTTGACCGCCACCCGCGGCATAGATAGGTCTTCCGTTAATCTCCCCCACTATGCTACCCGCGGGCGCGTCTCTCCCTCCATAGACCCAGTTTCCTTGGTCCGGAATTGGGACACCAATTGACCACTCGTTGGCCGTAGGGGCGCCATAGGCAAGGGAAGAAAGATATAACATTTTGTAATCAGAAGGTATACTACGCTCGCCCGGTTTTGCGTGCAACGGCGGTCCTATGAGAGCTGGCGCTAAGGGCCAGCAGTATTGAAGCGCCACTAGCCCACCCGGAAGGATAATGAGATGCTGGGTGTCTTGCACCGTATACCCGGTACCTCGATACACTACCGAATCTACGTCTATCCAGTTCCAAGGTACGTTAGGCGTAGAAGTCCAAGGCGCAAGCAAGGAGTGGTTTGTGTCAGTAAAGACTTCCGCGGGGGTATTGGACCAATTAGTGGCCGAGCCGTTCAGAGGCCAAACCCGCTCAGTCATTCCATTCGGATCCGTCTTGTTCACCGGATCACCACCGCAGTAACGGAAGAAGTTGCTGTCGCCCGCAGCAAAACCCATTGGGTCTTCGCTCATGAAGCGGCCCAGGCCGGGATGATAGGCCCGGGCGCGATTCTCGTAGAAGCCGAAATCGGCAACCCACTCCCGGCCGGCGAAGAGATACCGGTTGTTGATCATGGTGTTGCCAAGGGCCGCTCCCCCCCGCGGATCACCCGGGACCGGCGGCCCGTGGACCTCCGGTGTGCCAAAGGCATCGTAGCGATATTGCTCGATCACATTACCGTTAATGCCTGTCACCGCGCTCGTGCTCCCAAGCCGATCCTGAAGCGGAAATTGCGCAGTACCGTTGTTGCCTCGCGCGATAATTTCATCCACTCCCAGCCCATACAGAGTCGTTTCAGAAACCGTGAACACGTCGGTCGCCAGCTTGCAGGCAAGGATCGCCCGGACGCCATCATTATTTAGGTTCAAATCGAACTGAGCGAACCACCTCTTTCAGACTCTCTAGGTAAGGCTTTAGTTTATCTGCGTCGTGTCCTCTAAGATAGACATTAACCTGAGTCTGCTTTCGGACGATAAGCACAAGAAAGTAATCATCGCCTGTGCTGCGGATTCGCCAAATGGTGAGTTTCCCATTTGCGCCAGCATCGAACGATTCGACCGCCTTGAATTCTGTGATGTCCCCGTCATATTTGAGGTTGACCACCACGTAGCAGTTTTTTGGCGATACCTTTGATGGACCAAGCCGGCCGATATGCCTCGCCTCGACTTCAAGGGATGAATAGCCGTTGTTCTTCTTGAGACCGAAGCCGACTCCAGATTGGTCGACGTCCTTCGGCCCGCCTTCCCAGCCGCCGGGCGTGCTCACCAGTACCCTGACGTCCCCCCGAGCGCCATCAAAACCGCTGGGACCTGGCCACAAGCTGTATTCGCCTGCGTATAAAGAGGAGCAGATTAGTTGAGTAAGCGCGCCTGCTATAAGCGATCCTAGCACTCTCCATCTGCCGCAAACCTTCCGAAGTTTTAGGCGATCGATGATAAAACCACGCCGCAAGATTCCTTCGAGCATGAACGTCGGGAAAATTGACATTTTATCTGCCAATCTGGGGAGCAACGTTGAGCGAACTTGTGACGATGCGAAAAACGCAGTCGTGCCCCGTTCAGAAGCGACTGCCCGCTCGTCGCAACGACTAAAGCGGGGTGTGTAGAGCATACTAGCCATTTAATGTGGTCGGAATGGGATACGCGATTGAGTTGACCCACCCCAGAATATGTACGCGACCACCGCATTATGAAAGCCCCATGAGCCCAGCCCTCCTGAGCTCACAGGACGCCCCCCGTAAATGGCCTGGCCCGTGTAAGGATCATATCCGGAAATCACGGCTGTACTCGGCTTATTGGCATACGGGCCGTCGCCCTTGCCAACGTAAACTTCGTTCCATTGCCATTGATCGTTCGGGGAGACAGTTGTCATGTGAAGATCGCCGTTCGGATTCTGGCTATAAAGAATCGCGTTGCCCTGACTATCAAAGCCAACGAAAATCGCAGTGTGATTGATCGTTCCAGGGTGTTCTTGATAGTATCTGACGGAGTGGCTTTGATACCCGCCATTTTCCCAGCCTCTCGCCACTAGGGTGCCTTGCTCTGTGGCGATAGTGAGAGATGCTCCCTGGAACCAGTTTGGCGTATTTGGAACATCGTAGTAACTCCCGTTGCTCTGATAGCCACCCGCTAAATATTCGCCCGCGCCTGCGCACTGTAGCCAATCACTGCCATCTTGGACATGGAATCGGATCCCAGCGGCGTTTACAAAACCGCCAATGTAGTTTACTCCACCATGCACAACGTAGCCGTAGTAGCCGCCGTCTTCATGGAAAACTGCATCGGTGCCACTCGGATCACTCCCATTCACCGGATCGTTGTCGCAGTAGCGGAACAGATTGGTATCACCCGCGGCGAAACCCATCGGGTCTTCGCTCATGAAGCGACCCAGGCCGGGATGATAGGCCCGGGCGCGATTCTCGTAGAAGCCGAAATCGGCAACCCATTCCCGGCCGGCAAAGAGATACCGGTTGTTGATCATGGTGTGGTCAAGGGGCTGCTGTCCCCCCCGCGGGTCCCCCGGGACCGGCGGACCGTGGACCTCCGGTGTCCCAAAGGCGTCGTAGCGATATTGCTCGATCACATCGCCGTTAATGCCGGTCACCGCGCTCGTGCTCCCAAGCCGATCCTGAAGCGGAAATTGCGCAGTACCGTTGTTGCCTCGCGCGATAATTTCATCTACTCCCAGCCCATACAGAGTCGTTTCAGAAACCGTGAACACGTCGGTCGCCAGCTTGTAGGCAAGGATCGCCCGGACGCCATCATAGGCATAGTACATTGGAGGCGCGTCATTGGTGGTGCGCTTCACGCAGCGGCCCAACGCGTCATAGCCCAAGGTGTAGGTTCCAGCCGCGGAACTGACTGTCGCTAGATACGTGTCAGCCAGATAGCCGTAACTCACGTTAGAATAGCCGCTGATCTCATGTTGAGTGCCATTGCTGGTCTGGTCGTATTGGTTCAGGTTGTTCGAGGTGTAGCCGGTGTTGCCATTCACACTATCGTTTACACTTGTCCGATTGCCGCCGTTGTCCAGCCCATAACCAACCGCCCGCGCCGGCGGACCGAAACCGCCCTGCCCATTAGGTGCGAGGTCATATTGGGCAGAAATCAACTCGCCGGCATTATTGTAGCCAAAAACATCGCGCTTGATATCCTGAGCGGGGCTGGCACCCGGGGCAGTAAGGGTGCGGTCTGTCGTGATCAGCCGGCTCATCCGGTCGTAGCCGTAGTCTTCGATCGAAAAATTGTAGGCTTGCCATTGGCCGGCCCCATCCTGATATCTAGCACTGATGCGGCGTTCCGTCACCCGGTTGATTTCATCGACGGTGAAAAACTGAGAGGTCGAATTGAGCAAGCTCTGTCTCTGCGTCACATTCGACGACTTGTCGTAGTAGTATTGGTAGTAGGGATTATTATTTGTCCCTTGAAAAAGCTTCTCCAATCGCCTCATCCCATCATAGCCGTAGGTAAAATCATAGGTTGTTTGTGGCACAAAGAGTCGGTGCATTCTTCCGTCCGCGTCGTAAGTGTAGGAGACATCAACCTGCGGCGCGGCTAGCGGCGGGTCGGGCAAAATATCGCCGGAGCGCGTGCTGACGAGACCAACGTCCCCAGCGCTGATGCTGCCACTGACGTTCACGTCGGAGCGGAAGTTGGTTGCGTCCGTATTCTGCCCGCTGCGGCTTTGCGTTTGGGTCACATCACCAGCGCTCACGCTGCCGCTGCCATTCGTGTCACCAACTAGCACCTGCATCGGAATGGTCACCTCGCCCGTGTTCGTACCGTCGGATAAACCGAAGAGTTTCACCGTCATCCGTTGCGCGTCGCTGACACCTGTCAAATTCACGGTCACTACCGTAGTGCCGCTTCCGCTGAAGCTGGCGACACTGCCAATTCCGAAATTCACGGTGGCACCCCCTACCGTCACGGGAGTGGCAAACGTGAAAACAAGCGAGTAGTTGCCGGATGTGCTGCGGCATTCGATCCCTGGAGTGCTCCCGGCCGTAAAAGGCAAAGGGATATCAAAGCTGCCGGCCGAGCCGTGGGTCTGGCGCGAGACCACGCTTTGCGGTACCACCGCCGTTGCGGCCGTGTTGAAACTGGCTGCGAGAAACTGGCGGTCAAGCATCATCCGGCCTGCGACATCGTACTGGCGGGTGATGGCGGAGTAAGGATTAATTGCTGATGTCAGCCGGCCGGAATCATCATATGCGAAATCGCTGAAGTCGATCCCATTGCTCCAACGCATCGCGGTCAGCCGGTTCCGGTTATCGTAGGTGAAAAGCTGTATTGGACCGCCGGTGGTCGGACGTTCCGTCATGTTGCCGTTGGCATCGTAACTCCAATCGCCGACGGTGGTGCTCACGCCCTGATTTACGGGGTAGGTCATGTTTTTCTTCAGATCACGCTCATTGTAAGTAAAGCTTGTAACGTGGTGGTTCGGGTCCTCGACCGTCTTTAGCATACCGGAAGGGAAATAGGTATAGGTGGTAACTCGGCTCATCGGATGCGTCTCGGTCAAAACACGATTGAGCGCGTCGTAGGTCATCAGTTGCTCCTGAGTATCTGGTTGGATGATTCGCCGAACGTTACCCGCCGGATCGTAATACCACTGGGTAACGAGCGGGACCTTGCCAGTGGTTCCTGAGACATCAACCGGAGGCGTGGTGACCGTATTTTTGCGATTGCGAGCGTCGTAGGTCGTCGTTGTTATTTGCCCGTTCGGATCAGTGACCGAATCCTGATTTCCGGCGTGGTCGTAATGATACATGGTCACGGCGTTCTGACCTCCCGGATTTAGGTGGGTGCTGGTAGAAAGTCTTAGATTGGCATCATAGACGTTCTGCGTCACCAAGCCCGCCGCGCTCGTGATCGTCGTCGGGGCGGACGCCGTCAGTTTGAGTGGATCTCCTGTGGGCGGAGTGTAGTCATATTGAAGAACTTCCCACCCGTTTGCGTGGGTCGGATCGGTTTCCAAGGGATGCCAGGTCCGTCGCTGGGTGACGCGGCCGTACTCGTCGTAAACGTAATTGGTTGGTCGATATGGATATGACTCATCCACTTCGCTTGTTTTGCGGCCGTTGCGATCGTAAACAAAGCTTCGAAATGCTCCGCCAGGGAAAGTGATCTTGGAAACCAGGCCGCGTCCTCCAAGGTGGGTTCCGCCGTTGGATTCGTATGCGTATGTTGTTACGTTTCCAAGAGGATCGGTCACTGATTGCACCCGATCCTGCCAAGGGTCGCCGGCACCGATGGGATAGTAGGTGATAGTCGTCTTGGGTTCATTGCCGGTTGGTTGGGTCGCACTCGCCACAGGGTTCCAGGAGTGAATGAGTCTGCCCCTCGTATCATACTCGAAGTGCTCAAAGTAGCCGTTTTTTCGCTGATGACGCGTGATCTGACCAAGAGAATTATACACAAAACCTTCGTGCGCGGAATCTGGGTAATTGATGTCCGACACCTGCTGAGTAGTGCTGTTCGGTCGCACATATTGGGTCGTGTTGGATCGCTCATCCGTGACGCTCGTTACATAATAGGGATTGTTGCCGGAGTTATATGCGATTGCAATAATCCCAGGAGCAGTGTCCGACAAGGTCTGCGGATAGGTGATCGACGTAACTTTTCCAGTCAATGCATTCCGGCCGAAGTCTGTCGTATGGCTATTCCCATCTGTCGAATGAGCGACAAAGCCCGCGGAAAGCTGTTGCGAGGATTGGATTCCATTGAAATCCGTCCAACTCGTTAGATAACCACCGGTGTAGGTGAAGGTACGGGAGTGACCATCCCCGCGCGTCTCTGTCCGAGTGTTCCCGCTGATGGCCAGACTAGAGACCACAGTGGTGCCATTGTAGTTCTTTTCCGCACTTATTTGGCCTTGGGCGCCACCCGGCACATAGGCGTAAGCGATCCGGCTCATTGGGCCCGCGAACATGGAATCATCGCACTTCGCAACAACCGGTGCATAGACGCCGGGGTAGTAGTTGCTATCCTGGTAGGTGTAGCTCGCGGTTAGATTCACATCGCCGAAATAATCGACGTGATCTAGTGTCGTGAATTGCTGGCCAGCGGAGGTAAACGTAATATAGTTGTACGTGACGGTTCTCCCGTTAGGCGCGCCCTCATAAGCGCGCTCGGTCACCGTCTGGATCGGGCCGCCAGTCGCGTAGGTGATGATGAGCTGGCGCCCGGCCGGTTCCACGATTTTGCTAACTCGAAAATTGTAGCCGGAAGCGAAAGTGCCCGCGAAAGCACCATAAATGGAAGTCGTCTGGCCGTGAGGATCGATGATGGCCACGAGCGAATAGTCAAACGTCAGCGAGATAAGAAGCCCCTCGCCTCCCGAGTCATACTGCGGGGTGATGGTCGCCTGAAACTTTACCTTCCCGCCATCTGGTAACAAAACATAGCAGTTGTCATTAGAGTCCAGCGGCAGGAATCGTTCGGTAATTCCTGGGGTAATTGCACTGCCATCCTGGGCGAAAGTTACCTGTCGGCCATCCGGATAAAATATGGTGTAGGTCGTGGGCCGGTCCGATTCGTTCGGGTGTCCATTAATGATGAATCTACCAATCGTCCATTGGTAGGAATGGCGCCAGCCGCCCGATTTTCCGAATTCAGCAACCCCCGCTCCCGGAGCGCTGTATGCCCAGAGGCGGGTATTCAGTGTCCGCGTGAACGCCAGCGGATACGCCCCCACGCCTCCGGGCACCACGATATCCGTGATCGGCCGAAAGGCATTGCCCGTATAGGGATCGTATGAACCACCCGTGGTGACGTTGCCGTTGAATTGGCCGGAGACGCCGGTGGGATTGTCATCGCCTGATTCCACTTCGGCACGGAGGGCGAAGAGCGGGCTGGCGACAAGGAGCGTGAGAAGGAGCAATCTATTCTTCATATATTCAAAGCGTTCATGAGATGTGAGGTTTGCGGGAGTGTTCTAAGGCTCGGGCGGGCTCGCTTTAAGCGCGGCAGGCACTCAAAGCTAGACAAACAGATTGAGAACAGTTTAGAACAGATTCAGAACAGAATTGAGCGAGGCAGCCCTGGGACCTCAGACTATGGCCCGCAAAAAGAATCTTCATCGCCTCCCGCCTTTGCCAAAGGGTCCGCTTCTTCGCGTTAAAGATCATAAGGCCGAACGGCTTCTTGAAATTCTTCGAGGCATTGCGGTGAGCAATCAGGAAGAGGAACCCAAAGTCTTCTATCCGCTGAGAGATGTCGCCCTGCGCTTTGAAGTTCCGGTCTCGACAGCCGCTCGAGTTTATCGCCGGCTCGAAATAGAAGGCATTCTAAACCGCGTTCGCGGTTCCAAAACCGTTCTACAGGGTCTGAGCTCGGCCCGACGAATCAGCGTGCGCGGCTTAATCGCGATGCCGGCGTCGCTGTCGTGCTTCTTGACACTTCAGGACTACCGCGTGTTCTTCATGCGAACTCGCCGCGAATTTCGAAAGCGGGGCTTCGTAACTTCGAGCGTTTTCTTTTCCGATCGCAGCAGAAAACCCGACGAGTTATTTCGGAACATCACAGACTGCAACGTCGACACCGTCCTGTGGTACTTGCCAAATATTTCTACCAGGGAAGTGGCATTTCGACTTCGAGACCTCGGTATTCGCGTGATCGCCGTGAGTGATGGCGGCGTGCCGGGAATCCGTTGCCAGTACCGAAGTTCACCGCGCGGCCGCAATAAGAACAATCCTGGAGGACTGGAAGTCTGACAAGATTACCCGCGTAGCTATCGTCAGCAGTGCCCGGAGATCGGCCGCCGACGAAGACGCCCTCGAACAATTGCTCGAAGAAGCCAACATTTCCTTTGGATTCGCAAGGCTCGGGCCTCAATCGATTGACACTTTTCTCAAATCTCTGGGCACGAGTGAGCGGCAGGGAATCATGTTCCCTTGTTCAGGAGCGTCGCTATTCGTAACGCGCGCCCCCGAAGCGCTAACCTCGATCCCAAAGAATTGCCGGACTGCTTTTATCGACGGTCCGGTAAGCACGCCATTCGCAAAGGTGCCGGACATTCCGGTCGACATGGTCCGGGTCGATTGGCAACTGGTGGCCGAACGAATAGTCGATGATTTCATGACCAAGAAAAATCTGGATACTGCCAGCCCCACAGTGTTCGAGGCGGAAGCTCATCTGCAGGTCCCCCTCAGCGCTTTCGCCCAAAGCATCTAGCGTTGGCGGGCGCGCTGCGCGGCGTCCCTATCCGATAAATTCAGTCGCGACCAGGGTGGCGTTATGACCGCCGAATCCGAATGAATTGTTCAAGGCAATGCGTACTTTCTTTTCCCTGGCGACGTTGGCCGTGTAATCGAGATCACATTCCACGTCTGGATTTTCGAGGTTGATCGTTGGCGGGATGACAGAGTCGCGCATGGACAGCGCGCAGGCAGCCATCTCGATCGCACCTGCCCCGCCTAACAAATGCCCGGTCATTGATTTCGTGGAACTGATCGAAAGCCCTTTTCGAGCGTGCTCGCCGAAAAGGGTCTTGATTGCTCGTGTTTCACAGAGGTCTCCCAGGCCGGTGGAGGTGGCGTGGGCATTTACATAATCGACTTTATCCGGCGTGATCCGCGCGTGATCCAGTGCCATTTTCATTGCGCGCACCGCTCCTTCGCCGTCCGGGGGCGGCGCCGTCATGTGATAGGCGTCGGCGGAACATCCGTATCCTGCCAGTTCGCAGTAGATCTTCGCGCCGCGAGCTTTGGCATGTTCCAGCTCCTCGACGATCACTACGCCTGCTCCTTCGCTCATGACGAAACCATCGCGATCGCGATCCCACGGCCGCGATGCTCGGGGCGGATCGTCATTGCGGGTGCTGAGCGCTTTCATGGCGGAAAATCCTGCCAGGCCGATGGGCAGGAGCGAGGCTTCCGCGCCGCCGGCGAGGAAAATATCGGCGTCGCCAAATTTAATGATGCGCCAGGACTCGCCGATCGCGTTATTGGAAGTGGCGCAGGCTGTGACGATGCACAGGTTCGGTCCCTGCAGTCCGAATTCCATCGAGACGACGCCGCTACCCATGTTGGTGATCAACATGGGAATGGTGAACGGGGAAACGCGGGACGGTCCTTTGCTCAGCAGAATCGCGTGCTGATCTTCGAGCGTTTTCAGGCCGCCGATTCCGCTGCTGACGATGACCCCAAAGCGATCGCGTCTAACTTTGTCGAGGTCGATCCCTCCATCCTGCATTGCCTGCTTGGCTGCGCCCATGGCCAGATGAGTGAAGCGATCGGTACGACGAACATCTTTTGGATTATTGAAGAAATTCCTAGGATCGAAATCTTGAACGTCTCCGCCGATCCGACAGTCGTAAGCACTGGGATCGAATCTTTCCAGTGTACGAATTCCGCTGACGCCGTTCTTCAAACTGGTCCAAAATGTTTCCAAGTCATTACCCACAGGCGTAACCACGCCCATCCCGGTGATGACAACTCGTCGATCGTTCATGAAGGAAAGTGTTGAGTAATGAATGAGGAGTGATCAGAGGCGCTCTGCGGTGAGAGCATCAGCTATTGCTCATCGCCCGCCACTTGTCACTTTCTTCATCTGGTTCCCATCCCGACGCTCTGCAGGGTTTGGAAGAGTTTGCCTTCGGTCTTGATCGATGGCGCAATGATGATTTCGGTTTGTTGGAATTCGGTGATCGTCCGCGCTCCGACGTTGCCCATGCACGTTGTGATCGCGCCGACCAGGTTCTGGCTTCCGTCATCGACCTCGGCCGGCCCGAAGAGAATTTGTTTCAAGGAGCCGGTGGCGCCGACCTTGATCCGTGTGCCACGTGGCAGGTTGGCGTGCGGCGTGGCCATGCCCCAATGGTACCCGGCGCCAGGAGCCTCGTACGCCTTGGCAAATGCGCTGCCGACCATCACGGCATCGGCTCCGCAGGCGAGCGCTTTACACACATCGCCACCCTTGCTCATCCCGCCATCGGTAATGATCGGAACGTAACGCGACGTTTTCTTGAAGTAGGCATCGCGTGCGGCCGCGCAATCCACTGTCGCGGTAACCTGCGGCACTCCCAATCCGAGAACTCCGCGCGAAGTGCATGCCGCCCCGGGGCCGACGCCGATGAGCACGGCCGCCGGACCGCATTCCATGATCTCGAGCGTGACGTCGTAGCCGACCGTGTTTCCGACAATGACCGGGATGCGCATCTCGCGGCAGAATCTTGCGAGATCGAGCGACTGATACTCCGAGGAAATGTGTTTGACAGTCGAGACCGTGCTTTGCACGACGAAGACATCCGCGCCTGCCTCCTGCGCAATCGCTCCGAACTCCTGAGCGCGTTGCGGAATGGAACTGACGGCGGCAGTCGCACCGGAGTCTTTTATTTGCCGGATGCGGGCCGAGATCAAATCTTCCTGGACCGGTTCCTGATAAATTTTTTGCAGCAACGCGGTGATTTCGTCTTTATCGGCGTCGACAATTTTTCGCAACACTTCCTCCGGGTTTTTGTAGCGCGTTTGCACGCCTTCCAGATTCAGCACGGCAAGACCGCCGAGATTGCTCATCGCCGAAGCGAACTTGACGTCGACCACGCCATCCATGGCGCTGGCCAGAATCGGAATCTTGAATTCGATTGGTCCCGCGCTCTTGCAGGGCAGTCGCCAGGTGATGTCGACTTCGTTCGGATTAATCGTTAGGCGCCCGGGCACGAGCGCGATTTCGTCGAAGCCATAAGTGACTCGAGCCTTCCGATTGCGGCCAATCCACATTCCCATTTCTAAATTCGCTCCAGTTTAAATCTTTCGTTTAAGCTCCCGCAGCGTGGACATCGGGGAAGCAAAGTCGACGTTCGATCTTCAAATTCGAATGCGCAAATCACGCATCGCAGCCGATAACGCAAAGCGCGGCGTTCGCGCCGGCGGCGGTTCCACTCCCCAACTATCCAGAGGAGAAATACTGCGGCAAGGAAAACCAACAAATAGATGGTGACCAGCAGCGCGAGGCTGACACGAATCACGGCGCCGGAGTCTCCGCGGGCAGGGAGGGCGGGCGCGCAATATCATTCCCCCATTCGATCGTGGCAATCGCCCAGGTAAGGTGATCTTGCGCCGTCGATTCTTCGCCTGCCTTCTTCGCAAACCGGCAATGCGCGAGAAATTCCTGAGCCTGCTCATCCAGTGCCGCGTCACCGGAAGAGCTTTCCAGAAAACAGTAACGCAAGAGTCCGCCATCAGTCACCGCCACCCGGAATTCGGCGCTCTGCGGCGGCTCGCGCGTTGACGCGCTCCATTTGATCTGAGGTTCTTGCGGAGCACCCAGGATGGCGAGTTCGCTTGAAAAAGTCACGCTGGTCCGAATGCTGAGCGTTTCCGGCGCCGTTCGTGCGAGCGGCATCGGTACCGGCGCGGGCGGTTGCGAGCTGGGCACACCCAAGTCGGGAATGACAGGGGGCAATTTTTTCAACGCGAATTCCGGGTTCAGATACGACGGCACATGCTGCAACACCGGCAACGCGGCTGTTTTCGCTTCTGGCGGACGTTGAGTAATGGAGGCAAGGGCGGGATCTTCCGCCTCAATCCACCGCAGGAGCGTGCGACCTTCGTCGGTGTTCGAGGTGATAACGGTGATGTGAGCCGGGGGTGGTAGCAGATCCACAGCTGGCGGATAGATGATCTGAAACATGTAGAAGCAAAAGGCATGTCCGGCGATCGACGCGGCGAGAAAGCCGGCGATAGCCAGCCGGCGAGTCTGGGGCGCTTCCCATTCGAAAATCAGGCCGCTGTTCGACGCCAAAGCGGAGTCGTTCACTTGGGTAATGTCGTCGCGAGCGCGACGGATGAGATACCGTGTTCCAACGCGGCATTCGTTACCGTAACGACGAGCTCGTAGGGCGTAAAACGATCGGCCTTGATGATAATCGGTCGGCCTTCTCCTTTTGCCTTGTCCAGCAGCGGACCAAGCTGATCGAGCGTAACTTTCTGGTCGCGAAAATAGATCACGGGCGCGGCACCGCCGGTGATGCTGATGATTTGCTGGTTCACCTGTGGCCCGAGGGTGAATCGGGAAAACGGGAGCGACACCGAAATCCCAGGCTGCAATACGAAGGTGGAACTCAGGAGGAAGAAAAAGAGGAGGAGAAAAGTGATGTCGACCAGGGAAATGATGCCAAGCCACCCGAAGTGATAATTCGTTGTGCGCGTGAGTTTCATTTCACGGCGAGCACTGAATCCAAGTCACGCGGTTAGCGATCGAGATCGGCTTGTCGGGCATCACTCGGCTGTTGAAAGGTGATGATGTCCGTTGTGGGCGGCCGATCCGTCAACATGTGGACTACTTCAATCCCGGCGCGCTCCATGTCGTGCATGAGCGTGTTTACGCGTGAAGAAAGGTAGCTATAGGCGACGAAGGTAGGGGTCGCCACGACCAGGCCCGCCGCAGTGGTGAGCAGACTTTTGTAAACCCCACTGGAAAGATCGGTGACCGTCGCGTAACCACCGTTGGAAGTGATGGTCCCAAACGCCTCGAGCATTCCAGTGACGGTGCCGAGGAGTCCGATGAGCGGAGCGAGGAAAGCGAGAGTTGCGAGCACACCCAGGAATCGTTCGAGTTTCGGCACCTCCAATTGGCCGGCCTCCTGGACGATGTCGCGCAGCTCCGCGCGCGGAGCGTCATGCCGGATGATCGCGGCATGAATCACGCGCGCCACCGGGCCTGGCGTGCCGGCAGATTCGTGCAAGGCTTCTGCGAAATTGCGCCGTTGCAAGAGATTGGAAAGCCCTTGCAGGAATTCGCCCACGTGGATCGTCGCACGATGAAAATAAAACAGTCGTTCAGCGAAGACGCCGATCGAGATGATGCTGCAGATCAAGATAGGCCAGATGAGCAGACCACCCTTTTGGATGTAGTCGATCATTTTGGTTTCTTAGACTCCTTTGTGCCGACTAGCAAGGGGCTAAAAGGTATTGATGAATCCATTCCAATCTACCGTGGCTTTTTCTTGTCTGGCGATTTGGGGGCTGGGCTGCGGTCCGGCTAATCAACTTTCCTTTCGCATCGTAAACAGAATATCCGGTCTGCTTTCCGGCCTGATCGTATCCGTACACAATCTTGTGCCGCACGGAATCGTCCTTGCCGAGCTGGCTCTCTTCCAGCAATCGACCGGCGCCGTCGTACTTATATAGAGTCTTGAAGCGCAACTGCTCATCGGGACCGAAAACTTCGCCGCTAACGAATCGCCCCGCGGCGTCGAGGACGTAGCGAATCCGCTCGCGCAATTTTCCGTCTCGGCCGCGAGTGGTTGCGGTTGCCTTGTGATTTGGGGCGTCAAATTCGTAAGTCGTGCGCGAACCATCCTCGTTAATGGAAATTGTTACACGCACCGCGTCCCCGGAAGCGCCGTCGGGCACCTGACTTCGGGAAGAAGTGGGCAGCGCAGTGTTCGCAACGGCGACGAGGGCCCAATACCAAGTAAGAAATCTGATTGTGATTGCGCAGTTTAAGAGAGGTGAGAAGAGGTGCAAACATCAGTTAATTTTTATTGACCCTGGGTACGGAAGGTGGTTTACAGTGGGGGGAAGTGGATGAAAATGGATTAACTCTCCACCCGGCCATGGATCCCGATACTCATCAACAGCGTTTCTACGCCGGAGAATTTCGTCATTCGATTGACGAAAAAAATCGCATCACGATTCCCTCCCGTTGGCGGCGTGCTGAAGGCGAAGATCTCATCATCCTGCCCGAGGCGCAGCATCAGTATCTCCTCGTCATGTCGCCGGAGGAATTCGCCCGGATGAGTTCGCACGCCGCCATCGAACCAACCGTTTCCGCACGTGATCGCCGCGTTTTTCTTCGGCAGCTTCATTCCCACGCTCAGCACGGCGTATCGGACAAACAGGGCCGCCTCGTTCTGCCGGAAGAGCTCTGCAAACAACTCGGCTTGAAGGGCGAGGTGGCGCTCGTCGGTGGTCGCGGACGTTTTGAAATTTGGAATTTGCAACGCTGGAAGCGGGCTCACGAGGAAGAGACTCCCACCTACCAGCATGTCGCCAACGTAATTGGTTTGTAGCGATCAGAGCCGAAAAACGATGAATGCATTACTGTTTGAGCGCCCCATCTGGTTCGGCACTGATCCGCTCGCGTTTGAAGAGGAGGCGCAGGAAATGGAAGATTTCATTTATCATCGGCCCGTGCTGGCGGCCGAGGCGATCGAACTGCTTGCTCCCCGGCCCGGCGCTTTGATTGTCGACGCGACCTGCGGCGGCGGCGGGCACACTGAAGCGATCCTTCGCGCGGGCGCAGATGTTCTCGCCCTCGATCAAGATCCGGAGGCCATTCAATACGCTGGCGATCGGCTTCACGAATTCGGCGGTCGCGTCACTTTGCGACAATGCAATTTCCGCGAGGCGGATAAAATTCTCGATGAATTTGGCATCGCTCGGATCGGGGGTGCCCTGCTTGATATCGGTGTTTCATCGCGTCAACTCGAAAGCGCCGAGCGCGGTTTTAGTCTCATGCGCAATGGCCCGCTCGACATGCGGATGGATCCGCGACGCGAACTCACCGCCGCCGACATCATCAATCATTACAGCGAAGAGGAATTGACTCATCTGTTCCGCGATCTGGGCGAAGAGCCAGCAGCGCGACGGATTGCCAGTCAGGTAGTGAAACTGCGCAAGAGCGCGCCCTTTCGAGAAACTCTCGCGCTGGCTCATGTCATCGAAAAAATTGTCGGCAGACACGGACGGCGTCACCCTGCCACGCAGGTTTTTCAAGCCTTGCGCATGGCCGTGAATGACGAACTCGGCGCGCTGGAAGAAGGTCTGCGGGTTCTGACGGCGCGGCTTGAACCCGGGGCTCGGATCGCGGTCATCACCTTCCATTCGCTGGAAGACCGGATCGTGAAAAATTTCTTCCGTGATCGCAGCCGTGAATGGCTTGACCGGCCCGAGTGGCCGGAACCGAGGCGCAATCCGCAATGTGATTTGCAGCTGATCACCATTAAGCCGGTTGAACCCGCGGAAACCGAGCAGCGCAACAATCCGCGGTCGCGCAGCGCCAAACTGCGCGTCGCTGAAAAAATCACATGAATCGTTCCCGCCGAAAAAAATTCAATGCGATCGATGCGGCCTCGCTGGCTCGCTGGATCGTGATCACAATTTTCTTCGCCCTGGCCGGATTGATCTACGTCTATCGCACGATCCAGCTGCACGATCTCGCCACGGAAAAAGACCGGCTCGAGAAAGAGCTTATCAGCGTGCGAAAAGAGAGAGACGTGGCCAGCGATCAGATCGCGGCATTGACTTCCCGCTCGGCCCTGCAGCGGCGTTTGAAGGAAGGATACATTAAGATGATTCCGATAGCCGAACGCAACATCGTGCGGTTGAGCGCGCCGGAAGACGACGCCATTCAACCGGTCGCCAACCAGCACGCCGGCAAATGAAGTGGAACGGCCGAACTCGCTGCATGCTCGTTTGCGTGGTGTTCATCGCGATATTCAGCGTCTTTTCATTCCGACTTGTTTATCTGCAGATCATTAAGCATGACGAATACGCCGAATTGGCCGCGGAACGAAATGGTCATCGGCAGACGATCTACGCCGAGCGGGGCGCGATCGCCGATGTCAATGGCGAGATTCTCGCTCTTAACGTTCCCGTCGAAACGATCGTGGCGGATGCTTCCCTGGTGAAGAATCGGGATGTCGCGGTCCGGTTGCTTAACGAAGCGCTGAAAATACCGGCGAGCGCACTCGCGGAAAAACTCGCGTCCAACCGTCGCTACATTGTCGTCCAGCGCGAGGTGCCGGAAAATGTTGCGACGGCGTTGCGTGACAAGCTGCACAAACAGGACATCCGCGGTATTTACTTCGACCGGGATTCGACGCGTGTCTATCCCAATGGACCAATGCTTTGCCACGTCATCGGGTTTACCGATTTCAATCATCACGGCATTCAAGGCGTGGAAGCCTCGATGGAGCAATATCTGCATGGCCAGGATGGTTATCGCCACATTGAACGTAATCGCGCGGGGAAAGAAATCGTCCTCTACCGCGGCCAGGAGAGGGAGGCGCGCAACGGATATCAGATTCGCCTAACCATTGATCTCAATCTTCAGAACATCGTCGAAAATGAAATCGACGCCGCGATGCGTGAGTATCGGCCCACCAAAGCCACAATCATTCTGATGCGTCCGCAAACCGGTGAGATTCTCGCGATGGCGAACCGTCCGAATTTCGACCTCAATCTCCGAGCTGAGGCAAAGCCTGAACAAATGAAGAACCGCGCGGTGATCGACATGATGGAGCCGGGTTCAACCTTCAAGATCGTAACGGCAGCGGCCGCTCTGAACGAGCACAAAGTCCGGCTCGACACGATGGTCTTTTGTGAGAACGGGAAGTGGAATTTCGGCGGTAGCGTGCTGCACGATCATGGTCACGGATATGGCGACTTATGCGTGCAGGATATTCTGGTGCACTCGAGCAACATTGGCGCGGCCAAACTCGCGGTAAATCTGGGCGAGCAAAAATTCTACGAATACATTCGTCGCTTCGGTTTCGGGGATCGGACGGGCATCGAGTTGCCCGGCGAAATTAGAGGCATGGTTCATCCCCCACAGAGCTGGAGCAAGATTTCCATCACACGTATTCCGATGGGTCAGGGAATTGGGGTTACGCCGTTGCAGATGACGATGGCGATGGCCACGATCGCAAACGGTGGCAAGTTGATGATGCCGCGGATCGTAAAGTCAATCACGACCGAGGATGGCAAAACCATTAGTACATTTTCTCCCACCGTCCTGCGTCAGGTCATCTCACCGGAAACCGCCGCACAAATTGGCAAAGCGCTGCGCGGAGTCGTGAGCGATCGAGGGACAGCGGCTGCGGCGGCGGTGCCCGGTTTCACGATTTCTGGCAAGACGGGCACGGCGCAGAAGGTTGATCCCAAAGGCGGGTACGAAAAAAATAAGTATGTCGTTTCCTTTAGCGGCTATCTGCCTTCGGAAAATCCTCAGTTCGTCGGCCTCGTCGTTCTGGACGATGCGCACACGGCCGATCCCAATCTGAATTACGGTGGCCTTGTCGCCGGACCCATCTTTTCGCGAGTGGCGGAAAAAGCTGCTCGCTATCTCGATCTTGAGCCGCATGAGGAGGTTGGCAAACCGATGACGGCGGAACGTGTTGCCTTAACCGATGCGTCACATCGCTGAGCACCCTGCGCTCGCGTGCCCATACCTCATGCAGCTCAAAATTCTCGCTGCTGCCATCGCGCCCCGGCAGGTCATCGGATCTCTTGATCGCTCGGTTGAAAGCATCGCCTACGATTCGCGGCGCGTGGGGAAAAACGGTCTCTTCGTCGCGCTAACCGGCGAGAAGAGCGACGGGCATCAGTTCATCGACCAGGCGATTGAGAAAGGCGCTTCCGTCATTGTGACGGAGCGGGAGGAAAAAAAACCGCGGGCGACCTGCCTCGTAGTGGATAACACGCGCGACGCGCTGGCGGATCTCGCCGCTGCGTTCTACGAACGGCCGGCCCGGAAGTTGAAACTGGCTGGTGTGACTGGGACCAACGGCAAGACAACGACCACATTCCTGATCAAACATATCTGCGAGAAAGCAGGATTGCGTTGCGGCTTGATTGGAACCGTTCGTTACGAGATTGGTGAGCGGGTGTTGCCGGCTGTCCGCACGACCCCGGAATCGCTCGATCTTCAGGAATTGCTTGCGCAGATTTCGAACGCGGGATGCAAAGCAGTCGCGATGGAAGTTTCATCCCACGCTCTGGCGCAGGAGCGGACGCGCGGTCTCGAGTGGGATGTGGCGGTGTTCACCAATCTCACCCAGGATCATCTCGATTTTCATGGGACGATGGAAAATTACTTCGAAGCGAAAGCGAAATTGTTCACCGAGCTGGCGGAGCAGAAGGCGAAGACAAAGCCGGTTGCGGTGATCAATATCGACGATCGTTACGGTGAAAAGTTGGTCACACGCCTGGAAAAAAGAATTCCGTTGATTACGTACGGAATGAGTGCCCGCGCGGATTTTCGCGCCTCGAGCTACCGAATGGAATTTGGTGGCACCTCCTACCAGCTCGATGCGAGGGGTAAGGTTTATCTTGTTAGGGTGCCGCTTATTGGTCGCTTCAATGTCGCCAACTCCGTTGCCGCTCTGGCGGCGGCGAACGCCCTCGGCATCAGTTTGCGCGAGGCCATCCTCAGCCTTGGAAAATCTCCCCAGGTTCCGGGCCGGCTCGAAGCGGTTCCGGCAAAGCGACAGTTTCAGATCTTCGTCGATTACGCGCATAGCGATGATGCGTTGCTCAATGTTCTCAAGACTTTGCGTGACCTAGGGCCGCGCCGATTGATTGTAGTCTTCGGTTGCGGCGGCGATCGCGATCGCCAGAAGCGGCCGTTGATGGGTCGCGTTGCGGATCAAAATGCCGACTTCAGCATCATCACTTCCGACAATCCGCGGAAAGAGAATCCCGACGCGATCATCGCGGAGGTCGAGAAAGGATTTCAATCCGATCGCTATGAAAAAATTCCCGACCGCGCAGAAGCGATTGCCCGCGCCATCGCAGTGGCGCAACCGCACGACATTGTCTTGATCGCGGGCAAGGGGCACGAGGCGTATCAGGAATTTGCCGATCACACCGTCCCCTTCGACGACGTGCAGGTTGCGCGGCGCGCCGTCGAAGATCACCCGATGGAATTTTGATGAGCCCGACCACACTCACTCAACTCGCTGCTTTTGCGGAGGGAACGCTGACTGGAAAGGGCGCGGCTGAGATCAGCCGTATAAACACCGACTCGCGCACTCTGCAAAAAGGCGACCTTTTCGTGGCATTGCGAGGCGAGAATTTCGATGGCCACGGCTTTGTCGAAAGCGCGGTCAAACGCGGTGCGGCCGCGGTCTTGGTGGAGCGCGGCTGGAGCGGTGATGTTCCTCCTGCTCTTCCTGTCATTCGCGTGGATGATACGCTTGCCGCTTATCAGAGGATCGCCGCAGGCTATCGACGTTCACTGCCGCTCAAGGTGATCGCGATCACCGGGAGCAACGGCAAAACGAGCACAAAGGATTTCCTCGCCGCCGCACTCGGCCGGCGATTTCACGTCACCAAGACAGAAGGGAATTTCAATAATCATGTCGGCTTGCCGCGGACGATGCTGGAGGCAACGACCGAGGACGAAATCGCAGTTTGGGAAATCGGCATGAACCATCCCGGCGAGATCGCAACGCTCGCGGCTCTGGCCGCGCCGGACGCGGCAGTGATTACGAACGTTGGCGTTGCACATATCGAGTTCATGGGAACTCGCGAAGCGATCGCCCGCGAAAAAGGTTCTCTGGCCGAGGCGATCGGACCGGAAGGGACCGTCATTCTCAATGCCGACGATCCGTTTAGCCCCGCCATCGCGAAACACACACGCGCGAAGGTTGTTCTGGCTGGAACGAATGGCGGCAGCCTTCGCGCTACGGACATTAGCCAGAGCGCGAGCGGTTCCGAGTTTACAATTTTGGAGGGCGCGCACCGGTGTCGTGCGCAACTGCCGGTGCCGGGCTTGCACATGGTTCAGAACGCATTGCTCGCCATCGCCGCCGGCCGCGTTTTCGGTATGTCGATCGAAGATTGCGCGGCCGGTCTGGCCTCCGCTCCCCTCACGAAAGCGCGTCTGCAAATCAAGAATATCCACGGCGTGCAATTCCTCGATGACAGCTACAACGCGAATCCCGAATCGATGAAAGCAGCGTTGGCGACGCTGGTGGAATTGGAAACAGGAGGCCGGCGCATCGCGGTGCTGGGCAAGATGGGTGAGCTTGGCGCGGAATCGGAGCGCGGCCATCGCGAAGTCGGCGAAGCAGCGGCGACCTTGCACATCGATCACCTTATCGCCATCGGCGAAATGGGTGAGCTTATTGCGCAAGCAGCGCGCGATGCCGGCCTGGAAAAAATCTCAGCCGCCAAATCTACAACTGAAGCCGCAAACTTGTTAAGCGAGATTGCGCGACCCGGCGATCTGGTCCTGGTCAAGGGAAGCCGCTCAGCCCGGACAGAACTCGTCCTCGAAGAATTTGCGAAGCACCAGCCGGCAGAGGGGATCGCGCAATGATGTATTACCTCCATCTCTTGAGCGGAGAGTTTGGCGGATTCAACGTTTTCTTTTACGTCACGTTCCGCGCTGTCGCGGCAGCGATCACCGCCTTCGCTCTCTCGCTCATTTTCGGGAACTTCGTCATCCGAAAATTGATTTCCCTCAAGGTGGGTCAACCTATCCGCACCGCTGCGGAAGTTCGTCATCTTGCGGAATTGCATGGCGGGAAAAAAGGCACTCCCACGATGGGTGGCGTGCTCGTCATCGGCTCCGTCTTCGTTTCCAGCGTGATGTGGGCGCGTAACGACAATCGGTTCGTCTGGCTTGCGCTCTTCAGCATGCTCTACCTCGGCGCACTCGGGTTCGTTGACGATTATTTAAAGGTCACGAAAAAAAAATCCGACGGCATCAGCGGACGGCTGAAACTGCTCATTCAACTCGGACTGGCGGCTGTAGTGACGATTGTTTTCCTAACGAGTCCGCTGCTCGAAGTCCAAGCGCGTTCACTTTATGTGCCTTTCTTCAAGGCGCCGGTGATCACGAACATGAGCTGGTTTACCTTTGTCTTCTTTGCGCTCGTGGTTGTCGGCTCATCCAACGCCGTCAATCTCACCGACGGTCTCGACGGTCTCGCCATCGGCTGCACAGTTACGGTCGCGTTTGCCTACACGCTATTTTCCTACGCCGCCGGCAATTTCCGGATCGCGGAATATTTGCAGGTGCCGTTTTATCCGTTCACGGGAGAGCTGGCGGTGGTTTGTTCCGCGTTGGTCGGGGCCAGTCTCGGATTTCTTTGGTTCAACTGTCACCCGGCGAAGATTTTCATGGGCGATACCGGTTCGCTCGCCATCGGCGGCTTGATTGGCGTAGTCGCGATCTGTTGCAAGCAGGAGCTTCTGCTCGTGGTCGTCGGCGGCGTGTTCGTCATTGAAGCAGTCTCTGTCATTCTCCAGGTGCTCAGTTTCAAGCTGACCGGTAAGCGCATCTTCGCAATGTCGCCTATTCATCATCATTTTGAATTGAGCGGCTGGAAGGAAAACACCGTCATCGTGCGCTTTTGGATCCTCTCCGGGATCTTCGCGCTACTCGGGATCGCAACTTTGAAGTTGAGGTAGGAAATGGACGGCTACGAAAACAAGAATGTCGCAGTGTTAGGCGCCGGTCTGAGCGGAACCGCCGCCGCACTCCTACTTGTTGCCGAAGGCGCGAACGTTGCCGTCCTCGATAGTGCCGATGAGCAAAAGCTGTTGAAATCGACCATCGAAAATCTTCGCGCTAATGGCGTGCGTGTGATTTGTGGGCCTGAGGCCGAGACGGAAACTGCTTCCTACGATCTCGTCGTCTTGAGTCCAGGCATCGATCCGGATTCGCGCCTCGCCCAGAATTTTTCGTCCCGGAACATTGAGACGATCGGTGAGCTCGAACTGGGTTGGCGGGCGTGCCGTATTCCGGTCATCGCCATCACCGGAACCAATGGCAAGACGACCACAACGGAGCTGGTCGCGCAGATGCTCAACGCTTGCGGACAACGGACCATAGCATGCGGAAATATCGGCGAGCCACTATGCGAAGTGGTGCGCGAGCAAAGCGAGTTCGATGTGCTTACCGTTGAAGTGAGTTCATTTCAGCTCGAAACGATTCGTTCGTTTCGGCCATCGATCAGCCTTTGGCTCAATTTCGCGCCCGATCATCTCGATCGTTATTCCTCCGTGGCGGAGTACCGCGCGGCGAAACTGCGCATCTTCGAATATCAGACTGCCGATGACGTCGCGATTGTAAATGCGAACGAAGATCTTCCGTCCATCGCCGCGCGAACTTTGACCTTCAGTGCATACACCGATCAGGCGGATTTTCGTTTGGCTGGCGGCGCGATCGTTTATCAAAATCAGCCGGTCCTGCGTCTAGCCGAGACGAAACTTCGAGGCCTGCACAACATCGAAAACTTGATGGCCGCTCTCGCCGTCGGCATGACGCGCGGGTTGTCGTTTGCGGAAATGATGCCGTCGCTCAGCGCGTATGAGCCGCGACCGCATCGCTGTGAATTTATCCGCGAGGTGGGCGGAGTCGATTATGTGAACGACTCGAAGGCGACCAATCTCGATGCGGTGGAGAAAGCACTCCTCGCGCAAAGCAAGCCGGTGATCTTGATCGCGGGCGGAAAAGACAAGGGTTTCACTTTCGATTCACTCAAGCCGCTCGTCGCGGAAAAGGCGCGCGCCGCCGTCCTGATCGGCGAAATGGCGGAACGGATTTGCCGCGATTGGAGCGATGCCATTCCGTGTGAAATAGCAGATTCTTTGGCCGACGCGGTCGAACGTGCCCACACTTTGGCCAAGCCGGGCGAAACAGTCCTTTTTTCTCCCGGCACTTCTTCTTTCGACATGTTCAAAAGCTACGCTGATCGCGGCGATCAATTTCGTGCCCTCGTCCAGGCCCTGCCGAAATGACACCATGAAAATGCCCAAGCTCCTTCGACGAAAGAAACTTCGCGCGAGTACCGCGCGCCGCTCGCTCACAAATCCCGATCTGGATTACGAAGAAATGTCCGAGCCGAACATGAAGTTGTCGCGTGCGTTGCTCATTGTTCTCCTGCTCCACGTCGTAGCGGTCGCCGGAATTGTGGCTTTTAACACCATCAAAACGCGACAGGGGTCGCTCTCGCCGATTGCTTCTGCCGCAGCCGTGAGCAAGAGCGTTTCTAGCAACCTACCTACGAGCACGAGCACCGAGGCTTCCAAAAGCGAAACGACCAAGGTTTCACATTCGAACTCGAAAACGACTGTGAAGACGGAACACACGAAGAAAAATGACAGCGAAGAGGTAACAGATTCAGGAAAAATTTACGTCGTCGTGAAAGGGGACAATCCGGTCACCATCGCACGCAGACTAAAGGTGCCTTATGACGACCTGATCTCGCTCAATCACATCGATGACCCGCGCAAATTGCAGATCGGGCAGAAGCTGATGATTCCGAACAAAACCTCCAAGTCAAAGAAGACGAACGAATGATTTACGGCGTGACGATCGATTCTGGCGAGCACATGCGGCTCGCGCGCTGGTTGCGACGTTTCTCCGCAACGTGCCTGGAGACCTTCGATCTTGGGCGAAAGAGAGGTTCGCAATCACGAGATCGCCCTGGCCGACGCGCGCGTCGCGTCCGTCCTCGAGGTCCAAATCGACCTAACGATGCACCGTAAGAGCGCCTACTTTTTGTTTCTGGCCGTACTCGGCATGCTGGTGATCGGTATCGTCATGCTCTTTAGCACGAGTGCATTTGCGCGCGACAGTCACGGCGACGTCTACTTTTTCGTAAAACGGCAGGCGCTCTGGCTCGGAGTTGGTCTGGTCGGCTGCGTCTTTGCCGCGTTAGTCGATTACCACTTTTGGTTGCGCACCTGGTGGATTTGGTTTGGTCTCGTGGTCATCGCTCTGGCTTTCTGTTTCGTGCCGCACATCGGAATCCTCAGGAATGGCTCGCGTCGTTGGGTCGGCTATCACTCCGTTTCATTTCAACCGTCGGAGATGGCGAAGGTCGCGGCTGTCTTCTTCCTCGCGTTTTGGTACACGCGCTACGAAAAATCGAGCAACCAGCTCCTTCGCGGATTCATTGTTCCGCTTGCCATTATCGGCGTGCTCATTTCGCTCATTGTCACCGAAGTAGATCTGGGTACGACCGGACTCATCGGCGCGACAACTTTCGTTATCATGTTTGTCGCAGGAGCAAATCCGGCGTTTCTCGGATTGCTTTCCCTAACCGGCCTGGGCGGAATCTTGTTTATCGCCACGCACATGTCCGAACGCATGAGCCGGCTGGCGGCCTTCATGGATCCGGAGAAGTTCAAGCAGGACGCCGGGCTCCAGCAAATGCAGGCGCTGATCGCTTGGGGGAGCGGAGGAATCGACGGTCTCGGTCTGGGCAACGGCCGTCAAAAAATGCTCTACCTGCCCTACGCACACACCGATTTTATTTTCCCCATGATCGGGGAAGAGCTCGGACTGCGAGTCAGTTTGCTCGTGGTTTTCCTTTTCGTCGTCATCATCGTCTGCGGGACGATCATTGCGCTGCATGCGAAAGATCGATTCGGCCTGCTTCTCGGGTGCGGCATTGTTTCGCTTCTGTCATTGCAAGCCGCGGTCAATATCGGCGTGACCACTTCGCTTTTACCTAACAAAGGTCTGCCGCTGCCTTTCATCAGCTACGGCGGTTCCAATTTGATTGCCTGTCTCTTCGGCATCGGTTTACTGCTGAGCATTTATCGGCAGGGTGTGTTCGAACCCACGAACCAGAAACGAACAATGATGCAGGCGCGGATGACACCGAGAATCTGATCGCATGAACGCTGTAATTGCATGTGGAGGAACGGGCGGCCATTTGTTTCCAGGTTTGGCGGTGGCCGAGGTGCTTCGCGCCCGCGGGCACGAGGTGCTGCTGTTCATTTCCGAAAAGGAGATCGATTCGAAAGCGATTTCTGGCCGCGATGAATTTCGTTTTGAAAAATTGCCGACGGTTGGTTTGCCCTCACCATTTTCGCCAGCGATTCTCGGTTTCGCCCGGCGGTTTAACGAAAGCTTGTCGCGCTGCCGCGGGATTTATCGAACCTTCAAGCCGCACGTGATTTTAGGGATGGGCGGCTTTACTTCCACTGCGCCGGTCTTGGCGGGACGCATGCGGGGGATCGCCACGTTTGTCCACGAATCAAACGCCGTTCCGGGAAAGGCGAATCGGATGACGGCGCGAATGGTGCGCGCGGTTTTGCTCGGGTTCAAAGAATGCGCCGCGTTTTTTCCGAAGGTGAAGACGGAAGTGACCGGCACACCGATTCGCGCGGCGCTCAAGCCGATCGATCAGCGTTTGGCGCGGGAAAAACTGGGGCTTCGGGCTGACTTAAATACGCTGCTGGTAATGGGTGGAAGTCAGGGCGCGACCGGCATCAACCAAGCCGTGATCAAAGCGTTGCCTTCGCTGCGCGATTTGCCCTGGCAGGTGATTCATCTTTCCGGCGCCCGTGACGAACGTCTGGTCGCGGATAATTATCAGCGCGAAAATATTCCCGCCTACGTGGCCGCATTTCACCATCAAATGGAGGAAGTCTACAGTGCCGCGGATTTGACCGTGGCCCGGTCCGGTGCGGCCAGCCTTGCCGAACTGGCGGCCTTTGCTTTGCCCGCTGTTTTGATCCCGTTTCCTTACGCAGCCGATGATCATCAAACGCGAAACGCGGAAGTTTTTGTGCGGGCCGAAGCGGCGATCATGCTCAAGGAATCAGATCTCTCCCTCGATTTGCTTGCGCGAAGGATTCGGGAACTGATGGAGGATGCGCCGCGGGTTCGTCGAATGTCCGAGAGCTGTGCGCGGCTCGCTCCGACAAATGCAGCCAGCCTCGTTGTCGAGGCGATGGAAAAATACACTTCCTCCAAGTCATGATCAGCGCTCCGGCATTTGACCTCGCCCAGCAGCTCACCTGCGAACGGCACAAGATTCATCTGCTCGGTGTCGCCGGCAGCGGGATGAGCGGTATCGCCGCCTTGCTGCTCGAACTCGGACACGAAGTGAGTGGTTCGGATAAAGTGGGCACGCTGGAAACCGATCGTCTCCAACGGCTCGGACTGAACTTTCACGGGAAACACGATGCCGGAGACGCGCGCGACGCCGAGTTCGTCGTCTATTCCTCCGCGATCAAGGAGGACAATCCAATTCTGATTAACACACGAGCCGTCGGTAGGCCGAGCATCCGTCGCGCGGAAGCCCTCGCTGCCATCATGCGCGGAAAGCGCGGAATTGTGATCGCAGGAATGCATGGGAAAACCACGACCTCCGCGATGATGGCGCATGTTCTCCGCGAAGGCGGATTGCATCCGTCGCATTATGTCGGGGCCGAGATTCCGATTCTCGGCACGAATGCACATTGGGATCCGCGCGGCCAGTATTTCGTCGCTGAAGGCGATGAAAGCGACGGCACGTTGCGCTACTTCCATCCCGAACACGCTCTTCTCCTGAACGTCGAGGAAGAGCATCTCGATTTTTATGCCGATCTCTCTGCGATTGAGGCGGTCTTCTCGCAATTGCTCGATCAAACCAGCGGCAGCATTTTCTTTAACGCTGATGATGCGAATACCGTTCGCCTTTGTCAGTCGCGCAAAAAAACGATCTCATACGGGTTGTCCTCCGGGGCCGATTACCGCGGCACAGACATCGAGCTGCGCGATATCGCTTCGACTTTTTGTGTGGTTCGGCGCGGCGAACGCCTCGGCGAAGCAGTGCTCAACGTGCCCGGCCAACACAATGTCCAGAATGCTCTTGGCGTAATCGCGATTGCGACCGAACTGGGGATTCCATTCGAGAAAATATCGAGCTCGCTGCGCAAATTCGAGCATGCGCGACGCCGATTCGAGATCAAGTATGCGAGCGATCGATTTCTCCTGGTAGATGATTACGCGCATCATCCCACGGAAATTCGGGCCACTCTCGCGACCGCCAAGTCATCGCGCAGAAAGCGCATCCTGACCATGTTCCAGCCGCATCGTTTCACGCGAACGAAGGCATTGCGCAAGGAATTCGGTCGCGCCTTCGACGATTCCGATCGCGTGGTCGTAACGGATGTATACGCAGCGAGCGAGGCGCCTATTCCCGGTATCAGCGGCCAGACGATCGCTGATGAAATCATCCGGCACGGGCATCGCGGGGTAACCTATCAACCCCGTCTCGACCGCGTTCATTGCGACGTCGGGAACATGATTGATTCCGGCGATCTGGTCCTCAGTCTTGGAGCCGGCAATATTCACGATCAGCTTTCGTTGCTCGCCGCCGATCTGGTGATCGTGGAAAAGTTAAAAGCCATCGTCGGCGAAGAAGGTGAGGTGCGCCTTTACGAACCGCTAGCGAAGCACACGACGCTGCGAGTTGGCGGACCGGCGCAGTTTTGGGTCGAGCCGCGAACGGAGGCGGCGTTTGCAGACGTGATTCGATTTTGCCGGCGGGAAAATCTGCCGCTGTTTGTCATCGGCCGAGGTTCCAATCTCCTCGTGCGCGATGGCGGAATTCGTGGCGTGGTCGTTCATCCGTCGGGGGGCGATTTCGACAAGGTGGAGGTCGGCGGTAATGAGATTACCGCAGGAGCCGGCGTGAAGCTGAAGGAAGTTGCTTACGCGGGTAAAGCGGCCGGTCTTGGCGGCTTCGAGTGGATGGAAGGAATTCCCGGCGAGGTCGGCGGCGGATTGCGCATGAATGCCGGAGCGATGGGATCGCAGACTTTCGACAACGTCGTGCGGATCCGCTTTCTCGATGCGATGGGAGATCCGCAAACGAAAACGCCTAACGAATTAGAAATAAATTACCGGCATGTCCCGTCCTTGGATCGGAACTACGCGATCTCGGCGGTTTTCCGCGGAATCCCGACGAATGCGCGGGAAATTGTCCGGCGTCTCGAAGAATCGCAGGAAAAGCGCCGCACGTCGCAACCGGCAGCCAAGAGCGCGGGCTGTATTTTCAAGAACCCCAGGAGCTGTCCGGCCGGAAAGTTGATCGACGAACTGGGATTAAAAAACTGCAGCGTCGGTCACGCGCGCGTTTCGAAAGTGCACGGCAATTTTATTGTCAACGACGGTGGCGCCACGGCCGCTGAAGTCTTGGAATTGATCGAAAGAATTCAGCGCATCGCGCGCGAGAAGCGCGGAGTGGAACTGGAAACCGAAGTTCAAATTGTGGGGGAGGAAGCGTGAAAGATCTTTCCGGTCAGCACATCGCGGTGCTGATGGGTGGTCCCAGCGCCGAGCGCGACGTTTCGCTTGCGACCGGTGCGGGCGTGGCGAAAGCGCTCCATTCGTTAGGCGCGCAAGTGACCGAAGTGGACGTGCGGGATGCTGACTTCGTTCTCCCCGCGGATATCGATCTCGCCTTTATCGCGCTGCATGGAACATTCGGGGAAGACGGCCAGGTCCAGAAGATCCTGGAGGGCCGCGGTGTCGCCTACACCGGGGAAGGTGTCGAGGAGAGCCGCATCGCCTTCGATAAAATTCTTTCGAAAGAAAGATTCGAATTGCAACAGGTGCCGACACCGGACTGGGAGATCTTGACGGCGGGCCAGCGTCCATCGCTTTCGCTTCCGTTTGTCATCAAGCCGCCGCGCCAGGGTTCGACTGTCGGCGTTTACATCATCAAGGAAGAGAAAGAGATCGACGAGGCCCTCGCCAAAGCCGCCGAATATGATGAGGAATTGCTGGTCGAGAAGTTCATAGCCGGCCGAGAGTTGACCATCGGAATTCTCGGCGATCTCGCTCTCCCGATCCTTGAGATCATTCCCAAAGGCGGTTTCTACGATTTTAAGAACAAGTATCCGTTCTTGAATCCGAGTGCGGGCGGGAGTGCGCAGCACATCTGTCCGGCTCCGATTCCGGACGAGGATGCGCGGGCGATTCGGGATCTCGCTCTTCGCGCACATCGCTCACTCGGTCTAAAAGTCTATTCGCGGGTCGACATCATTCTGCCGGAAAGCGGTGAGCCGTCAGTCCTGGAGGCCAACACCATTCCTGGCATGACCGAGGTGAGCTTGCTCCCGGACGCCGCGCGAGTCGCGGGGATTGGGTATGCGGAGCTGTGCGCCCGGATCATTGAACTTTCACAAACGGCGCGTCCCGGAAGATGAAACGGACAAAGGTGAAACCAAAACCGCGCGTGCGAAATCAGCGCGTCTCGAATTTGCGGCAGCGTCGCCAGCAGCACCTGCTCGATGTCAAAGTGCGATCGCGCACCGTCGCACAGCTCCGCAATCGCCGGATCATGGTACTGGTTTCAAAAGTCGCGCTCGCCGGACTTGTTTGCACCGGCGTTGTGGTCGGCGTTCGCGAAGGCGTGAAACGTCTTTTTTTTGAAAACCCCGATTACAGCATAAATCAGATCGACGTGCAGACTGACGGCACGTTGCAGCGGGAGCAGGTTTTGAAAATCGCCCAACTGCGCGAAGGAGAAAATATTTTCCGCGTCAATCTCGCGGAGGTGCATGATCGCTTGCAGCAGCTTCCGCAGGTCGACGAGGTCCAGGTGGAGCGCAAGATGCCGGCGGAGATCGATATTCACATCGTGGAAAGGAAACCGATCGCCTGGATCACACGCGATCAACAGGTTTCGGATCCGTTCGCTTCAGAGGCCGCGTTTCTGGTCGATGCGCGGGGGGTTCTGATGAAGGAAAAGAAATTGCTGCCGGAATACCTTGGATTGCCACTCATTGTAGGCTGCACCAGTCAATCCCTCGAGCCGGGGAAAACGGTTGAATCGTACGATGCCGAAGCTGCGCTCGAGCTTCTGCGCCTGAGCACGCGAAGTTTCATGCAGACCCGTTTTCAAATTCGGGAGATTGATCTTTCCAAGGGCTACTGCCTGCTCGTGACGGACAAAAACCACACCCGGGTCGTGTTCGGGTTTGATAATTTCGAACGCCAGTTGCAGCGCCTCGAACACCTCCTGGTCTATTCGGAAGATTCGAAGCGCGAATTGGAAACCGTGAACCTGATCGTGCAACGAAATATTCCGGTCACGTTCGCGAAACCAGCCGCCGAGGTCATTAACGACACGATCGATCCGGAGGGTTCGGAACCCAGAATTTTGAAAGCGATACCGGTGCATCCCTTGCCTGAATCGACGCCATCGTCCGCTGCGAAGAAAACGCGTGCGACGCCGGCGCCAGTGCGGGTGCGAAAGGCGATACCGGTTCACCACGGGAGAAAGGACTAAGGCGAATGGCGAGCAGCGATCTATTGGTTGGCCTCGAAATTGGGACATCGAAGATTTGTGTCGTGGTTGGCGAAGGTCGGCCCGATGGCACGATCAAGATTCTGGGCGTTGGCCAGGCGCCTTCGCGCGGCGTGCGCAAGGGCGAAATTGTCGATTTCGAAACGGCGATGAAATGCGTGCATGAAGCGGTCGTGGATGCAGAAACGAAAAGCGACGTCATGATTCGTAGCGTCTACGTCGGCGCCGCCGGATCGCATATTCAAAGCTTCAACAATCGCGGTTGCGTTTTGGTTCCAGAGGATCGCGAGGAAATCGATGAGCAAGACATCGAGGACGTAAAGATCAATGCGCGGGAGGTAAGCATTCCGGCGCAGAATGCATTCTTGCACTCGATCATTCAGCATTACCACGTCGACGGTCAGGACGGCGTCCTGAATCCGATCGGGATGCTTGGCGAAAAATTGGAAGCGGATTTTCACATTATCCACGGCGTGCGGACGCGGATCCAAAACACCATCCGTTGCGTGAAGGAGCTGCCACTCGAGGTGGAAGATGTCGTCTTTACCGCGCTCGCTTCCGCTCAGGTGGTGCTCACCCCGCACCAAAAAAGTCTCGGTGCGCTCGTCATCGATATTGGCGGCGGCACCACCGATTACATTCTTTACGTCGATGGGGCGGTAAAACAAAGCGGCGTCCTCGCAGTCGGCGGCGATCACATCACGAACGACATTTCGATGGGGTTGCGCATTCCCATGGCGCGGGCGGAAAAGCTCAAGATTGAGGAAGGCGGCGTCACACTTGGCAATTGTCTGCCCGGCGAAACGGTTCTTCTGAAGGACGATTCTGGTTTCGCCGGGAAAGAGATCGAGCGCGAGACCCTCAACACCATCATTCATTTGCGCCTGCGCGAGACGTTCGAATTGCTCAAGCGCCAACTGGAAGAGGAACCGTTCATCAATTATATCGGCGAAGGAATTTTCATCACCGGCGGCTGCAGTCATCTCCGCGGCATCGATAATCTGGCGGAAGAAATCTTCGAGCTTCCCGCTCGCGTGGCCCATGCCCAGACCATGTCGGGATTGACCTCCGCGTTCGAGAACCCGCAATTTTCCACCGCGATCGGGTTGATCAAATATGCGCAGGCGGTCCAGGCCGATCATCGGCCACGCGGCAGGTTCGGCCGACTTTTTGGAAAACTTTTCAACGGAATCCGGTGAAACAGAACTTTCAACCGTCCCTAACGAGTAACCTATTCTTATGATCCAGCTTAGCCGCAACTACAGTCTGCCCGAAAAGGCGGAGGAAGAAATCCAAATCAAAGTCATCGGCGTCGGAGGCGCCGGCTCGAATGCGCTCGACCGCATCGTTCTTGATGGCTTGGAAAAGGCCCAGCTCATCGCGATCAATACCGATGTGCAATCGCTCGCCAGTTCGGTTGCGGCGCACAAGGTGCAGCTTGGCCGTTCCATGACGCGTGGCCTTGGCGCCGGCGGTGATCCCGAGCTTGGCTACGAGGCCGCGGTGGAATCGGAGAACGAAATTCGTGAGGCACTGGTTGGTGCGCGGATGGTGTTTGTTTGCGCGGGCCTCGGCGGTGGGACCGGCTCGGGTGCCGCACCGATGGTCGCGCAGCTGGCGCGGGACGCCGGTTCGCTCGTAGTCGTATTCGCAACCATGCCGTTTTCCTTCGAAGGAAAACGTCGGACTGCTCAGGCGGAAGAGGCGCTCGCTCGTTTGCGTGAAATCGCGGACGCTGTGATTTGTTTCGAGAACGACCGGATGGGCGACATCGTTGCGCCGAAAGCGGGAATTCACCAGGCGTTCGCCGTCGCCGACACGACGATCAGTCAAAGCGTCCGCTCAATCGTGAGTTTGATTCAACGCCCCGGACTTATTCGGATCGGGTTTGACGATCTGATCACGGCGTTGCGCAGCCGCGACGGCCGCTGCGTTTTCGGCTTCGGTGAATCCGATTCCGACAATCGCGCTCATGATGCGCTAACGAAGGCGCTGAAGAATCCGCTGATGGATCGCGGTCGCACGCTTGAAAGCGCGAGTCACGTCCTGGTTCAAGTGGCTGGCGGGTCCGACATGACTCTATCGGAAGTCGAGATTTTGATGCAGGAACTCGGGCGGCATATCAATGACGAAACGCAGATTCTTTTTGGAACGGCCGTCGATAACCGGATGGGAAATCGTCTGAGCGTGACACTGATCAGCTCGTTCTCCACGGCCGGCATTCCGCCGATTCCAGCGAAGAAAGCTGCGACCAAACTCCGGGCGATTCCACCTCCTGCGCCGGTTCCACCCATTTGGGAACAGCAGGAAGAACCGGCTGCGGAAGTGCCTGCGCCGGTTGAACCACAGATGAGCGAGCCTCCGGCTCTTGAGAGCGAGCTGCTCACCGAGGAGGCAAATGTGGCACGGGAATCAGAGGTACCCGAACCTCCCGTCGAGATTGAAACGAAAGAAGAAGAACCACGATTGATTCTGCCAAAGAAAAAGCCTATGCCGGCCAAGGAAGGAAAACCCATGGTTGAAAAACCGGTGCAGGCCCGGCAGGAAGTTTTGCAATTTGAGCCAGTCACGCGCGGGCGGTTCGAAAAAAGCGAACCGACCATCATCGAAGGTCAGGACCTCGACGTGCCGACTTTTCTGCGCAAGAACGTGCGGGTGAAGTAATCGCGAGACGTGCAAGAACGGTCACCCCGAGCGAAGTCGAGGGATCCCGTGGCATCACCTTGTCATCCTTCGCAATCCGTGCGGCCTAGATCGAATCTGGGAGAAGTAGTTAGGGCAAAGCGTGCCCGGCGTTTGCCTTAACCTGGGCGGTATCTCCGGCATTCACGGTTTCGTTGGCATTGACGTCATTGCGGAAGTTGGAAGCGGTCACTGGCGCGCCCGACTGCCCCTTGGTCTGCGCGACGTCACCCGCATTCACGGATTTGTTTCCGTTGGTATCACCGATCAGCATGTTCATGCTCACTGCCGTGTCCGGCAGGACCTGAGCGAGGCTGTCGGTTACGCCGCTCAAAGTCACCGTGATTCTCTGCACATCCGTGACACCGCTTAGGTTCACCGTCATGGTGTTGCCGGCGAAGGTGGGACTTCCGGAGACGCTGCCTGTCCCTGTCGTTACGCTGGCGTTGCCGCTAACGAGATTGTTGCTTGCCGTGAACACGAGCGTGTGATTACCGCCGCTGCTGCGGCATTCCACGCCAGGTTCACCGCTGAGCGGCAAACTAATATCGAAAGTTCCCGCGCCGCCATGCATCTTTCGTGAAACGGCACTCGTGAGTTGCAATGGCGCAGCAAGAAAAGCATTGCGCACTGATTCCGTGATGCTCTCAGAGCCGTTGCATTGGCCGCCGTGATAATAACCGCGCGCGCGGATGTAGATGTTCTGTACGGTTGGCAGGCTCAATCCTGTCAGGGCCCAGTTGCTTCCGGAGGCGGTGGCGTTGCCGAGTAACGTGTAGGTCACGTTATCGCTCGAGGACTCGAAGGTGACGCGCGTGAGTTGGGGCTCGAGCCGCCGCGCGTCCAGGTAATGGTGGTTTGCGTTACGGCCAGATTTTGCAGCGCGACGGTGTCGTTGGCCAAACGCGCGAAAAGGTTGCGCGGTTGTGAGCCGGTGGAGGAGAAATTGCCGCCCGCAAAGATCTTGCCGTCCGCCTGCACCGCGATGGTAAAAACGGAACTGTTCGCGTTCGGGTCGAAAGCGGTGTCGAGCGTGCCGTCTGTGTTCAGTCGAGCGATGCTATTGCGCGTCACGCCGCCCATAACGCTGGCAAAGAGGCCGCCGATGAGGATCTCGCGATAGTTCTCTCCGCTATCGCCATGAGCGAAGTTAGCCGCAAAAACACTGGCGGGGATGCACGAGCGCTGTTGCTCCATTCGTGAGGTCCTTCGCCGTCTACGCGGCTCAGGATGACAATGTTGAAGCGCGCGATCCCTCGGCTTCGCTCGGGAGGGCGTCACTTCTTCATCAAGTCGAGCACCGCACTGGTCATCGCGATCACGCCAATGCGGATGGTCGGCTCCGGCACAGGAGCAAACTTGCTCGAATGCAAACTCGGCAACGGCGGCGCACCTGGCTTTTTCGAAGCTCGGCGATTTTCTCCGGAGCGACCGCCCCAACGTGGAAATCAACCGCCGGAATCGAGTGATCGGGCAGACTGAATTCAGCAAAATCTTCGCCGCCCATTGTCGGATCCACCATTTCGACATTTGGTTCGCCTAACGATGTTTTCCACACACCGACAAGGCGTTTGGTCAGCTCGGGATTGTTGTAGGTTGCGGGGGTAAATTCGTCGCGGCGCACAATCACGTCAGGCATTTTGTCCGGCGGAAACCCGGCAGCGGTGGCGCACCCCTTGGCGATCCGTTCGATCGCGGCGAGGACGCGCTCGCGCACGTCGGTCTTATAGGTGCGGACAGTGAGCTGCATTTTCACTTCGTTCGAGATGATATTGTGTTTCGTCCCACCGTGGATCGAGCCAACCGTTACCACGATTGGATCAAGCGGATTGTTTTCCCGGCTCGCGATCGTCTGCCACATGTTAATAATTTCTGCCGAGAGGACAATCGGGTCCTTCGTTTTGTGTGGGTAGGCGCCGTGGCCGCCGACGCCGTGCACCGTCACGTCCACTGAATCGACATTGGCGTAGGTGTATCCCTCGGTTACGCCGATGTGCCCGGTTTGCATTTGTGCGTTGTCGTGAAAACCGAGCGCGAAGTTTGGTTTGGGCCAGCGCGTGTAGAGGCCGTCCTTCAACATGGCGCGTGCTCCCGTGCCGAGTTCCTCGGCCGGCTGCGCGACGAAGATAATCGTGCCGTGCCATTCATCCTTCAGCTTCGCCAGCGCCCGCGCTACGCCGATGAACGTTGCGATGTGGACATCGTGGCCGCAGGCGTGCATGACATGCACTTCGTCGCCTTTTTCGTTCTTCGTCACTACCTTGCTGGCGTAGGGCAGGCCAGTTTCCTCCTGTACCTGGCAATGCATCCATGTCCGTGCGCACGAGCACGACCGGGCCATCGCCGTTCTTCATTACGCCCACGACGCCGAAGCCTTTTTGTTGCGGATTCTGATATTTGCCGACGTGCTCGGTTACCTCGCATCCGACGGCTTTCAATTCCTTTGCCACCAAAGCTGAGGTGCGTTCCTCCTGCGTCGATAATTCCGGATGAGCGTGAACGTCTTTGTAAATCGTCAGCAGGGACGGTAGTTCGGCATCGGCCAGAGATTTGGGTGTTTGTTGGGCGAATGCACAAATGGGTGCGCAAAAAGAGAGCGAAAGGAACAGGCGAAGATTCATTTCAGTTCTATAGCCGTCATACGAAGCCAAGTCGAAGCATCTCTCGGTCGTTGGTTTTCGATCGGGCGCATGCGAAAAAGATTGCTTGCGCGATTCCATGGCGGAATCCTGCAAGAGTGAACGATCCCCGAAGCCACAGTATGCCGCCGGGCGTGGAAGTCCGTGGTGAAATGGCGCCGGCGTTTGCCGAGATACTGACGCCGGCAGCGCTCGGCTTTGTCGCGACATTGCAACGCGCTTTCGCAGCGCGACGCGCGGAATGTCTGGCGCGGCGTCACGAACGTCAGGAAGCGCTCGACCGCGGTGCGACATTCGACTTTTTGTCAGAAACAAAACAGGTCCGCGACGGCGATTGGAAATGCGCGCCTATTCCGGCCGACATTCAGGACCGACGCGTCGAGATCACCGGGCCGACCGATCGCAAGATGGTTATCAACGCGCTCAACTCCGGCGCGAAGATCTTTATGGCGGACTTCGAGGACGCGAACTCGCCGACGTGGGCGAACATGGTCGAAGGCCAGATCAATCTGCGGGACGCGATCCGTCGCACGATCACGTTTCACAAACCCAGACGGCAAGGAATACAAGCTCAATGAAAAACTCGCGGTCCTATTTGTTAGGCCGCGTGGCTGGCATCTGGTTGAAAAGCACGTTCTGGTCGATGGCGAGCCAGTGACCGGCGGGCTTTTCGATTTCGGCCTCTTCTTTTTTCATAACGCGAAAGAGCTGATCGCGCGCGGAAGCGGCCCGTATTTTTATCTGCCAAAAATAGAGAGCCATCTCGAGGCGCGTATTTGGAACGATGCCTTCAAGCTCGCGCAGGACGAACTCGGAATTCCGCAGGGAACGATTCGAGCGACGGTGCTGATCGAGACGATTCCGGCGGCGTTCGAGATGGACGAGATTCTGTACGAGCTGCGGGAGCATTCAGCCGGACTGAATTGCGGGCGCTGGGATTACATTTTTTCCTGCATCAAGAAGTTCCGGGACAAGCGCGATTTTCTTCTGGCCGATCGCGCGCTTATCACGATGACGACGCATTTCATGCATTCGTATTCGCTCCTTTGCATCAGGACTTGTCATCGACGGGACACTTTCGCGATGGGCGGGATGGCGGCGCAGATTCCGGTCAAAAGCGATCCGGCGGCTAACGAGGAGGCGTTCGGAAAAGTGCGTGCGGACAAGGAAAGGGAGGCCCGGGATGGCCACGATGGCACGTGGGTAGCTCACCCTGGGATGGTGCAACTGGCTCTTGACGCTTTTGACGCGGTCATGCCGCAGCCGAATCAGATCGATCGCAAGCGGGATGATGTGGAGGTGAGTGCGCGCGACCTGCTTGATTTCGGACCGAGCGGGCCGATCACAGAACAAGGTTTGCGCACGAACGTGAGCGTAGGCGTGCAGTATCTCGAAGCCTGGCTGCGCGGTCATGGTGCGGTGCCGTTGTTCAATCTGATGGAAGATGCGGCCACGGCGGAAATTTCGCGCGCCCAAGTCTGGCAATGGATTCGTCATCCCGGCGGGATTTTGAACGACGGCCGCAAAGTGACGAAAGAACTCTTTCGTAATGTGCTCGACGAAGAGCTCGGCAAAGTGAAGACGCAGATCGGTGCGCAGCGTTATGCTGCCAGCAAGTTCAGCGTCGCGCGCGAGCTCTTTGATCGCATCACAACCGATGACGAATTCGCGGAGTTCCTGACGCTGCCGGGTTATGAAAAGCTGGATTAGAAGGCCAAGCCATGAAGAATAAGGACGCCGGCGACTGGAAAAACGATTCGCGCTGGAATGGAGTCGAGCGCAATTACTCGTTAGCCGATGTAGAGCGATTGCAGGGCAGTGTCGTCATTGAGCACGCCCTCGCGCGTCGCGGCGCCGAGAAACTCTGGTCGCTTTTGCATACTGAAGATTTCGTCCCGACGCTCGGCGCGCTCACTGGCAATCAAGCGGTGCAGCAGGTGAAGGCGGGACTGAAGGCCATTTATCTGAGCGGCTGGCAGGTTGCCGCCGACGCGAATCTCGCAGGCCAGATGTATCCCGATCAGAGTCTCTATCCGGCAAATAGCGTGCCGGCGGTCGTTAAGCGCATCAACCAGGCTTTGCAGCGCGCCGACCAGATTTCTCATGCCGAGGGCAGCGACGAGATTGATTGGTTTGCGCCGATCATCGCCGATGCCGAGGCCGGGTTCGGCGGTCCGCTGAACGTCTTTGAACTCATCAAAGCAATGATCGAAGCGGGCGCGGCCGGCGTGCACCTCGAAGATCAGCTCGCGAGCGAGAAGAAATGTGGACACATGGGTGGCAAGGTGCTGATTCCCACGCGTGCCGCCATTTCCAATCTGATTGCCGCGCGCCTGGCTGCCGATGTTTCGAATGTGCCCACGCTCATCGTCGCACGAACCGACGCGAACGCGGCTGCGCTCCTTACTAACGACGTGGACGAACGTGACCATCCATTCCTCACCGGCGAGCGTACAGCAGAAGGATTCCATCGAGTGCGCGCTGGACTCGATCAGGCAATTGCGCGCGGTCTGAGCTATGCCGCCTACGCGGACATGGTTTGGTGCGAGACGAGCGAGCCAAATCTATGTGAAGCGAAACGCTTCGCCGAAACCGTGAAAGCGAGATTTCCGGGCAAGCTACTCGCCTACAACTGCTCGCCTTCATTCAACTGGAAGAAGAAGCTGGACAGCGGGACGATCGCGAAATTTCAGCGCGAGCTCGGCGCGATGGGCTACAAATTTCAATTCGTTACGCTGGCCGGATTCCACGCGCTCAACTACAGCATGTTCAAACTCGCGCGCGGCTATCGCGACAATGGAATGGCTGCCTACTCGGAATTGCAGGAAGCAGAGTTTGCAGCCGAAGCAGACGGCTATACCGCAACGAAACATCAACGCGAAGTCGGCACCGGCTACTTCGACGAAGTTGCGCAAGTCATCGCCGGCGGCGAAAGCTCGACGACTGCGCTGCGCGGATCGACGGAGCAAGAGCAATTTCATTGAACGAGCCGCCCGTGCCTGCTTCGCCGACGTTGACCGATAGCCGGCTGGCGACTCTGTGTGCGGAAGCAGCTCGGGACGCGTTTCTGGATTTCGAAGCGCGTTTCCGCCAGATCACATTGCGCGCGCGCGACTGCTTTCTCGCCCGCGACTGGCGCGGCAGCGATCACGATGCAGCCGAGCGGCTCCGTCTTTACTCGCGCGTGCTTGATGATTTGACCGGCGACGTGCGCGAGCTGATGAGTGCGCGCCTGCGCGAACATTCGGTTTGGGCGGCGATCAAGGCTGTCTACTCTTCACTCATCGCGAAGTCGATTCGATGGGAAATCGGCGAAAGCTTTTTCAACTCGTTAACGCGTCGCGTCTTCGTCACGGAAGGCGTTGATCAGGCGATCGAGTTCGTTGACACCGATTTCGATGCGCCGCCGGCGACCGCCGCCGCCGATGTCTATCGCTGTTATTCCGGTAATCGTTGGCCGGAGGTGGTGGCTCGTGTGCTGACCGACGAATCGATCGGAGGTTTTGGCGAGAAGTGCTGGAACAATCTTCCGGCGTTGGTGAAACTGGCGGCGGAGCGGCTGAGCGCAGAATTCTCCGGCGCGGCCGGACTGAAGATCGAAATCGTTAGTGCGATATTTTATCGCGGACACGGGGCATACATTGTTGGTCGCGCGAAACACGGTGAAGCGGATGGTGCGCCCACGCCGATCGTGTTCTGCCTGCGGCATCCCGATGAACGCGGCATCACGCTCGATGCTGTGCTCATCGGAGAATCAGATCTCGCGATCCTTTTCTCCTACACGCGCGCATATTTTCGAATCGACGCGCCATGTCCATTCGATCTGGTGCGATGGTTGCGGCAATTGATGCCACGCAAGCGGCTGGCCGATCTCTACAACGCGATCGGCTACAATCGGCACGCCAAAACCGAATTCTACCGCGACTTCGTTCGGCACCTTCAAAACTCGCGTGATTGCTTCATCGACGCCGAAGGCACGCGCGGAATGGTGATGCTGGTTTTTACGCTCCCCAGCTACGACGTTGTCTTTAAGCTGATCCGCGATCGCTTTGATCTCCCGAAGGAGTGCGAGCGGGCCGATGTCATGCGGAGCTACCGGATTGTGTTCGAACACGATCGCGCCGGGCGTCTGGTCGAAGCGCACGAGTTCGAGCACTTGCGCATCGCGCGCGATCGGTTTGAGCGAGCATTGCTCGATGAGCTACTCCGCGATGCCAGCGCGATCGTGCGGATCGAAGGGGGCGATGTAGTGATCGCGCAGGCGTACGTGGAACGGCGCGTTCGCCCGCTCAATCTCTTCTTCCACGAATGTGATCCGGATCGAGCGGTGAACGCCGCCTGCGACTACGGTCATGCGATCAAGGATCTCGCCGCCTCGAACATTTTTCCGGGCGATCTTTTAACGAAGAACTTCGGCCTGACCCGCCACGATCGGGTGGTTTTCTACGACTATGACGAGCTCTGTTTTCTGACCGATTGCAATTTTCGCGAGATGCCGCAGGCGAGGAGTTACGAGGAAGAGATTTCGGTCGAGCCGTGGTTCTCCGTCCGCGAGAACGATATCTTTCCGGAAGAGTTTCCAAACTTTCTCGCCTTCCCGGAAGCGGCGCGCGCGGCCCTGATGGAGCAGCACGCCGATTTGTTCCGAGCCGATTTCTGGCGGCTGGTGCAGCAAAAACTTCGCGCCGGCGAACTGCCGGAGATTTTTCCCTACGCGCAGGAGCGAAGGCTTTTGGCGACGTAGCCTGGTCAAGCGCGTTCTGAGCCCGCGAGGCTCCTCGCCGTCTGTGGGGTTCGGAATGACCGCCAAGCTGTGCCATCGTTGAGGCGATGGCTTTCGAGGATAATCAGCTGCTCTTTGGCTCTGACCCGACGGCGCGCATTGTCGCGATCGAACTCGGCGAGACCGGCACCGTAAAGGTTTATCGTCGCGAAAAGAACGGCGGCACCACCTGCGACATTGAAGAATTTCATCCTTTCGTCTGGTGCGATTCCGATGCGGTCGATCTTGGGATCGAAGCAGAAAAGCTCGGGGGTGATCTGAAGTTCGGCTGGCGCATCAGCGTGAACAGCTGGAAGGAGTTGATCGCGCTTCGCAACGGACTGAAGAACGCAGGCCGCAGTTTCTTCGCGTTGAGCGATCCCGTTCAACATTACCTCACACACACTGGCCGGACGCTTTTCAAACAACTTCCGTTTGAAGAATTGAAGCGCATGCAGATTGAAGTGCTGTCGTTTGCAGGAGGCGATATCGATGCCGCCGCCGAGGATCATATCGCCAGCATTACCGTCGCCGATAACAGCGGCTGGGAGGAATTGATCCTCGTTGATCCGAAGAACATCGCCGAATCCGAGCATGCGGCGATCAAACGTCTAACGAGCTTGATCAAAGAACGCGACCCGGACGTGATCGAAGGTCACAATCTCTTCAAATTCGATCTGCCGACGTTGGTTGCGCGAGCCCGGAAATCGAAGACGAAGCTGGATTGGGGCCGGAGCGGCGGATTTCTGCGCTCGCGTCCGTCGCGATTGCAAATCGCCGAGCGCACGATCGACTATCCGAAGTTTAGCATCGAAGGCCGGCATTTCGTCGACACGTATCTGCTCTCGCTCTTTTACGACGTGGGGATGCGCAATCTGTCTGGTTTCGAACGGTCCGATGTCGCAAAGCATTTCGGATTGTGTGATGAGGAGGAAATATCGGCTTTTGGCGGGAAGGAATTGCAGCGCGCCTACCTAGAAGAGAGCGAGCGATTTCGTGCGCGGGCGTTATGCGCGGTGCGCGAAACTCGCGCGGTCGCCGATCTCCTGAGTCCGAGCTACTTCATTCAGGCGCAGATTTTTCCCTACAACTACCAGGAGGTGATCGTGCGCGGCAACGCCACTCGCATCAACGCGCTCTTTCTGCGGGAATATTTCCGGCAGCGCCATTCCATTCCCGAAATGCCGATGGTGCGCGGCTTCGAAGGCGGCTACACCGCGATTTTCTTCACTGGCATCGCACGGAATGTCTGGCATTGCGACATCGCCTCGCTCTATCCGTCGATCATGCTCCAGTTCGATTGCTTTCCCGTCACGGACCAGCTGCAAATCTTCCGGCATTTGCTGACCGACCTGCGCACGTTTCGGCTCGAAGCGAAGGCGAGCATGCGCGCGGCGGCGGACGATCGCGCGCGTCAGCAATATTTTCACGCACTTCAGAACACCTTCAAAATTCTGATCAACAGCTTCTATGGCTACCTTGGTTTCGCCCAGGGACATTTCGCTGATTTTGAAGCGGCGGCACGCGTGACGCAGATCGGCCGTGATTTGTTGAAGAAGATGATCGACTGGCTGAATGCCCATGGCGCGCAGGTCATAGAGGTCGATACCGACGGAATTTATTTTGTCCCGCCGCCCGGGGTGAAATGGGAGGGCGAAGCTCCTGCTGAGCCGGACGGCGACATTCACGGCTCGCCGGGAGGCTCACCCTCCCTTTTGGATTTCCAACGCGGCCTGGCTGCCGAACTGCCGCCGGGCATTGAGGTCGAGTTCGATGAGCAATTCGACGCCATGTTCAGCTACAAGGCAAAAAACTACGCGCTCCTGACGCGCGACGGCGACGTCGTCATCAAAGGAGGTGCGCTCAAGTCCCGAGGACTGGAGAAGTTCCAACGCGTTTTCCTTGAGGAGATGATTAAGCTCCTCATGCTGGGAAAACCGGAAGCAATCGGTGAGTTGCGCGACCAGTTCGAGCAAAAGATCCGCGATCGCGAATGGCCGGTCGAAATGCTGATGAAGACCGACACGCTTCAGGATTCGCTGGAAAAATATCGACAAAAGATCGCTGGTTCCGCGCGCAATCGTGCCGCGGCCTACGAACTGGCCCTAACGAGTGGCCGCGCGTATCGTCCGGGCGACCAGATCAGCTACTATATTACCGGAGCGAGCAAGAAAGTCGCGGCATACGAAAATGCAAAGCTGGCGACAGATTGGGATCCAGCAATGCGTGATGAAAACATTGATTACTACGCTGCCAAGTTGGACGAACTGGTGAAGAAATTCGCCGGTTTCATCGCACCGAAGGCGTCGAAGCCAGATCCCGCTCAGACGGATTTGGCATTGTAGCGGACGTTAGCACGAGATTCAGCGTTCGAGGGACTTCTTACTCGTAGCGAAGGGCGACCATCGGGTTGATCTTCGTCGCTCGGCGTGCGGGAACGTAACAGGCCAGGAGCGCGACTCCGGCCAGAAGCACAGCGATGATAGCGAACGTTTCTGGATCGGTCGCGCTCACGCCGAATAGCAAACTGGACATGAGACGCGTAACAGCGAGCGCACCACCAACGCCTGCGACGATGCCAAACAAGGTGAGTTTGAGACCCTGGCCAACGACAAGTCGAAGCACATCAAGCGTGCGCGCACCGAGCGCCATGCGCACACCAATTTCCTGTGTGCGTTGTGCGACCGAATAGGAGATGACGCCGTAGATTCCGATAATCCCCAGCGTCACCCCAATGCTGGCGAAAACGGAAAGGAGCAGCATTGTCGACCGAGGCTGCGAAATCGATCGGGCAACGACGTCCGTCATCGGCTGGAGATCAGTGATGGGGACGTTCTTGTCGATCGACCCAACCGCGCTCCGAATCGATGCGGCCAAAGCTGCCGGTGTTGAGGTTGTGCGCACCATCAGTGTCATCGACGGCATGGACGCGTACTGGAAGTAGGGCCGGTACATCTCGGGCCTCGTCTCAACTCCCAAACCATGCTGCTTGATGTCTCCGACTACCCCCACCACGGTGACCCAGTTACCTTTTCCTTCGAAGCCGCTGCCGATTCGCCTTCCAATCGGATTTTCGCCAGGCCAGTATTTGCGGGCAAGCGTCGCATTGATGATTGCCACCTTTTCTGCGGATTCATTGTCGCTTGCGGTGAAGAAACGGCCTCGCAGCAGTGGGATCTTCATCGCCCGGAAATAATCTGGCGTGACCAGACGCCAGTTTACGCTTCCATGCGAACTGCCGGCAGGCAGGGGGCGGTCTTCGATCCTCAACCCCGGATCCCAATTACTATCGCCCATCGGCAAAAGGTGAATGCCGCCGACTGACTGGACATCGGGTAGAGCTGCCAGACGCTCCAGCACTTGACGGTAATACGTTCGTTCCCGGGCGGCAGCGGCGGAATCCCCTTCCGCAAAATCCGGGGGTGAGAGCTGAAACGAGAGGACCTGGTCCGGATCGAAGCCTGGATCGACATGCTCCAGTCGCCAAAAACTTTTGATCAATAGAGCAGCGCTGGTGACGAGCATGAGTGCCAGCGCGATTTCCGAGACGACAAGTAACGAACGCAACCGGCGTCCACCAACGCCATCCGATGAGACGCGGCCCCCTTCCTTGAGAGGCGCCTGCAGATCTGGTTTTGAAATTTGAATGGCAGGTGCGAGTCCGAAGAGCACGCCTGACAGGAGTGAGATACCTAACGCGAAGAAAAAAACCGGGCGGCTGATCGCGATCTCGCCCAATCGCGGCGTATCCGCGGGAACAAGTGCGAGCAAGAGATCAAGACCGATCCACGCGATCGCGATCCCGGCCAGACCGCCGATAAAATAGAGCAGGCAACTTTCCGTCAGAAGTTGCCTAACCAAACGAGCGCGACTCGCTCCCAAAGCCGCGCGGATCGCGAGCTCGCGTTGGCGGGTGCTCGTTCGGGCAAGTTGCAGATTGGCGACGTTGGCGCAGGCAATGAGCAGGAGCAGTCCGACGGCGCCGAGAAGAATGAAAAGCGTCGTCTGCTTGTCGCCCACCATTTCCCTCTGGAGCGAAATAACCCGCGCGCCATCACCGTAGTCAGCGGGCAGGTTGGGGCGCTGCTGACGAATGTGCCGTGAAATTTCCGTGATTTCCGATTGTGCCCGTTCGATTGTCACGCCTGGTTTCAGGCGACCAACCAGCATCAAATAGCCGGAGGAGAAGTCGTCGTTATTTCGGGGATCAAGCGTTGCCGGCAGCCACAGATCGCACTGCCTGCCTCCGGGAAAATTGAAGCCCTTCGGCATCACACCAATGATAGTGTGATTCTCGCCGTTGATGGTTATTGGTTGCCCGATGATTTGGGAATCCGATCCGAAACGGCTTTGCCAAAGGCCATAACTGATCAGCGCGACCTTGTCGTGGCCCGCTTGATCTTCATCGGGGAGAAAGGTGCGTCCAGCGACGGCGTTGACGTCGAGGAGAGAAAATAGCGTAGCGGTTGTGCGTGCGCCGTCGAGCTTCGCCGCTGCATCACTACCCGTAATCGTAAAATCCCAGCCGCTATAGGCGGCAATGTCATCGAAAGAAGCGGCGGCATTTTTGATATCGACATAATCTTGCTTCGAGACCGACGTGGCAGCACTCGCCGGCCAGATCTTGACCAGCCGATCCGGTGAGCGGTAGGGGAGGGGTTGCAACACCACGGCGTTGATAATGCTGAAGATCGCGGTGTTCGCACCGATTCCGAGCGCGAGCGTTAGTAGGGCGATAGTCGTAAACCCAGGACTGTTCCCTAACGAACGTAAGCCAAATTGCAAATCTCGAAAGAATGTTTCGAGAAAATGCCCCGCCCGCACTTCCCGCACTTGCTCCTTGACCTGTTCGACGCCGCCGCATTCCACGAGCGCCTCACGTCGCGCGTCAGCTTCGGCGAGTCCGTCCTGCATCTTCGAGCGCGTCGCCAATTCCACGTAGGAGCCGACCTCCTCGGCGAGTTCGGTTTCCACCTCACGTCTTCGCGCAAGGTTCCGCCACAGATTCGCGATCCGAGAAAAGAACGGCATGATGATGTTAACTTCCTATGTTGAGCGCAACGCGTTCGTAATCCCGACGGAAATGAGGAGCCAGTCTTCCGTCTCGGCTTCGAGCTGGCGCCGACCGGATTTCGTCAGCGTGTAATACTTTGCCCGCCGATTGTTCTCCGAATCGCCCCAGGACGACTTCAGCCAGCCGGCCTCTTCCATCCGGTGCAGGGCCGGGAAAAGCGAGCCCGGCTTCACATGGAATGTCCCCTTGGTAATCTGATTGATTCGATTCGAAACGCCGAGACCGTGGAGCGATTGCGGTGCCAGCGCCTTCAACACCAGAAGGTGAAGAGTTCCCTGCAGGAGGTCAGCTTTCTTTTCCTTCATCTTGTTTCATATAGACTGTCTGTAAGAGCAATCTTGCCACGCTCATATAGAATGTCAATAGGAGACAATTACATATTTGCTGTTTTTTTTGCGCACCTTTGCTAGAATCTCTATTCCCCGCTCATGAAACCTGTGACGCGTCTTCTTTGCTGTATCGTCTTTCTCTCGCTGGCCGGTGCCAGCTCTGGTTACGATAACGGTGCGCTGCGCACTCGAAAACCACATGTGCTGGCCGCTTTCTCTGTCCCTTTGCCGATTGTGCCCACGCTGGCCCCGACTTCGTCCGACGCTACGACCGACTATTACGACGTGGTGATGCGGGTGGGACAGAAGGAGATCATTCCCGGCACTTTGACGACGATCTGGGGATACAACGGCATATATCCCGGTCCCACTATCAGGGCGCAGCGCGGGCGCACCGTCGTCATCCGGCAAGTGAACAATCTGCCCGAGAGTATGTCGGTCCATCTGCACGGCGGACATACTCCTTCGGTGTCGGACGGTCTGCCAACCGATCTGATCGGACCGGGAGCGACGAAAGCTTACAAGTACCCGAACAACCAGCCGGCCGCGACCCTCTGGTATCACGATCATGCCATCGACACGACCGGGCGGCATATTTTCATGGGCCTTGCGGGCTTCTATTTGATCTCGGATGAGGCATCAAGCATTCTGCCACTGCCGTCGACCGAAAACGATGTTGCCCTCCTGATTCAGGATCGACTCTTTAACACCGACGGCTCCCTGAATTATCCGCTGACCGACGCTACCATTCGGACGGGGGTGATCGGCGACACACTCCTGGTGAATGGCGCGATCCAGCCTTACTTCCAGGTGGCTCGACGCAAAGTGCGTTTTCGCATATTGAACGGATCGAACGCGCGCACCTACAAACTGGCCTTGAGCACGGGCGACCCGCTGGTGCAAATTGCCTCGGATGGCGGGCTCCTTAGCGCTCCGGTCTCCCGAGATTCGATCACTATTGGATCGGGCGAACGGATCGAGGTAGTGATTGATTTTGCGCAGTACCAGCTCGGCGCCAGCGTGATTTTAAAGAATCTGGATACTACCAGTCCTGCGATTCCCGATATTATGCGCTTCGACGTGGTGCGCGACGAAGTCGACACGAGTTCCATTCCAAAAAAGCTTCGCCCATTGCGCCGAATCGCGGAAAGTTCCGCCACGATGGACCGGAGCTTTACGATGCAGCAAACTCTCGAAAAGGGACGCTACCTTTGGACAATCAACGGACTGCTCTACGATCCGGACCGCGTGGACGCGATGCCGCAACTGAATGCGACCGAGATTTGGACGTTTCAAAATAATTCGGGTGAAACGCATCCGATGCATATTCACGACATCCAGTTCCAGATTCTTGATATCAACGGGGTCCCGCCGGCCCCCGGTGATGATGGAATGAAAGACACCGTCCTCGTCCCGAACGGCGGCGGCCGGGTGCGCGTGATCGGCACGTTCACTGACTATGTCGGCGCTTACATCTCGCACTGTCATAAGATCGAGCACGAGGATCACGCGATGATGTTCAACTTCACGGTCCAGCCGTAGCGTGGGCCGCTCGTTAGGTCAGACGCTTTGCCTGCTGGCGACCGCGCTTTGTTTGCTGATTGCTGTGCACGTTGGCGCGGCTGAGCAACCGACAAGCAATCGTCGCATGGCGGAGCGACTGGCAAAGATCGGGAAGGATTACGATCGACGTGTCATCGCGCAGCGTCCGGATCCAAACTTCGCGCGGTATTTGCGGCACGTGACAAAGGCGGTCGACGTCCGAACGCGGGCCTTTCTCGAAGCGCAAAAAGCCTACGAGCTTCTCCTGGCCGGCGACAGCCGCGCCGCGGCGGAAGGTTTTCAGAAAGTGAAGGACTCGATCCTCGCTCATCCGGCTGAGTTTGATTCCAATTTTCTGCCGATCATCCGTGGCTATCTGGCGGTTTCGTATCTGCGTCTCGGTGAGCAGGCGAATTGTTGCAACATGTATGGCGCGCAATCCTGCCTTCTGCCGATTCAGGGGTCAGGCATTCATCAGGACAAGGAAGGATCGCGCAAGGCCATTCGCGAATATCTTGAGCTGCTTGAGAGCAACCCGGGCGATCTAACCTCCCGCTGGCTTCTCAATCTCGCCTACATGACGCTGGGCGAACATCCGGAGAAAGTGCCGAAGAAGTGGCTCATCCCGGCGGAGAAATTTGCCTCGGAGGGCGTATTTCCGCGCTTCGTTAACGTCGCGCCTTCGCTCAATCTTGGTCCGCCCGCGCTGGCAGGCGGCGTAGTCATGGATGATTTCAACGGCGATGGCCGGCCCGACCTCCTCATCAGTTCTTCCGGGCTCGATCCGAAACGCGATCAATTGCGCTATTTCGAAAATGATGGCCACGGAAAATTCGTCGAACGCACGAAAGAGGCCGGGCTCGAAGGCTTGACCGGCGGAATGAATTTGCTCCAGGCCGATTACGATAACGATGGACACCTCGACGTGCTGGTGTTGCGCGGCGCCGGATTTCTTGGCGACCTCGGCGACCAACCGCCTTCTCTTCTCCGTAATCGCGGCGACGGCACCTTCGAGGACGTAACGGAAAAGGCGGGCCTTCTCTTTTTCGCCCCTACACAGGCCGGAGCATGGGGCGACTTTGATAATGATGGGCTCCTCGACCTTTTCGTCGGGATTGAATCCAGCACGGTTCCCGGCTACGACATTCCGCTTTATCAGGAGTTGGCGATGCGTCCTCCGCGTCCCTGCAAACTCTTTCACAATAACGGGGACGGCACCTTTACTGATGTCGCTGCCGCGACCGGGCTCAATCTCACAGGTTACGTGAAGGGCGCGGTCTGGGGCGACATCGATAACGATGGCTTCCCCGATCTCGCCATCGCGCAATCGTACGGGCCCGCTCTTCTTTTCCGTAACCAGGCAGATGCGAAATCGAAGCGACATTTCGCTGCGCCGATCGAGCTCGAACCCGGGCGCAGTTCGTCTGTCGTTTTCTTCGATTACGATCAGGACGGCTGGCTGGATCTATTCGTCGGCGGATTTTCGAAGATCGGTTCCTTCTACGCGGCAGGACAGGTCGCAGCCGACATGCTCGGCCAACCGCACACCGCCGAGCTTTCTCACCTTTACCACAACGAGGGCGCGCACCCGGGCGACGCGCCATTGCGCGATGTCACCGCCATCGCGCATCTCGATCGCGTTTTCATCACAGCCGGTTGCACCGTCGGCGATCTTGATAACGATGGCTGGCCCGATCTCTATTTATCCACGGGCGCGGCCGACTATCGTTCCGTGGTGCCGAAGCGCCTCCTCCGTAATCTCGACGGCAAGCGCTTCGAAGATGTCTCGAGCAGCGCTGGCATCGCGCATTTGCAAAAAGGGAGCGCGGTCGCCGTGGGCGACATCGATGGCGACGGCGACGAGGACATTCTTCAGGTGCTGGGAGGCGAGTATCCCGGCGACATTTTTCCTCGCGCGCTCTTTATTAATCCGGGGAACACAAATCACTGGCTCACGCTGCAACTCGAAGGCACAAAAACGAATCGAAGTGCAATCGGCGCGCGCATTTCATTGGAAGTGGAGGCTCCGTACGGGACGCGCACGATTCACGCGGCGGTTTCCAGCGGAGGCAGTTTCGGTGGGTCCACTCTCGCGCAAGAGATCGGACTAGGTGACGCCAAACGCATCATCGGTGTGGAAGTGACGTGGCCGACCTCCGGGACTCACCAGCGATTCGAAAACGTGTCGCTGGATCACCGCTATCGAGTCATCGAATCAAAGCCCGATTTGATTCCGATGGCAACGCCGACGAAGTAGCACAACGCTGGGCACTATTCAGAGCGTAACGCGATCATTGGATCGACGCGGGTCGCGCGGTGCGCCGGCAACCAACAGGCCAGCAGCGCCACCGATCCGAGCAGCAGAGTAACCGCCGCGAATGTAATCGGATCGGACGCACTCACACCGTAGAGCAAAGTTTTCAACAATCGGGTTCCGCCGAAACCAATCGTTAGGCCGATCGCGGTCCCGATGACGGCGAGCAACATTCCCTGCCGCATGATCAGACGGAGAATATCGGCGGATTGCGCACCGAGGGCCATGCGGAGCCCGATCTCGCGCGTTCGCCCGGCGACGACATAAGACATCACGCCATAAATGCCGACTGCGGCCAGCATGAGCGCGAGCGCGCCGAAGCACGCCAATACTCCTGCCGCCATTTTCGCCGGAAAAAGCGGGATGTTCATGTGCTCGGTCAGCGTCTTGACATCGTAGATCGGCAACGTCGGATCAAGCTGCTGCACTTCCCGGCGCAAGGTTGCCAGCACCGCCCGCGGGTCGCCTTCGGTGCGCGCGACGAGAACGAAGGTGGAATCAAAATAACGCAACGGCCGATAAACCACTGCCTTCGGCTCTTCTCCCAGTGTGTTGTACTTGCCGTCCGGAACAACGCCGATGATTTCCCAAAATGGATCGTTAGGCCCGGTATGATTATAACGTTTCCCGATGGCGTCCTGCCCTTTGAAGAAGCGGCGGGCGAAAGTTTCGTTCACAATTGCGATGCGCGACTCCTTTTTGTCCTCGGTCGGGAGAAAATCGCGACCTCGTAACGGTATTCCCATTGTTTCAAAATATTTTGGGCTGACCGAATATGGAATCGCAAGGGGCATATCGCTCTTGCTCGTGACCGGCTGGCCTTCGATGTAAATCACGTTGGAGCTGTAATCCAAACTGAGCGGAAGAACGTCCGTGGCTGCGACCGAACGCACACCCGGGATTGCTGCGGCGCGTTCCATGACCCGCCGATAAAAAGTGCGGCCTTTGGCATCGTCATAGCCTTGCAAACCGACATCGAAGGAAAGAGCCACCGCGTTTTGCGGATTGAATCCGGGCCGCATCCGTTGCGCGGCCTGGAGACTGCGCAGAATCAAGCCCGCGCTGATGAGCAGGACGAGCGAGAGCGAGACTTGCGCGACGACGAGCGCATTGCGCAGGCGCGACCGGCGAAAGCCAGCCATCGAGCTTTCGTCTTTCAGCGCCGGAACGAGTTCCGGTCTGGAGGACTGCAGCGCAGGAATCAGGCTGAAGACCATCCCGGTCACGATCGAGAGCGCGAGAGTGAAAATGAGGACGCGCCAGTCGATCCGGAGATCGAATAACAGCGCAATATCAGTCGGCAGCCTGATCGAGCTGACCAGATGATTGGTCCAGGTCGCTAGGAGTAAACCAACAGCGCCGCCCGCGACCGAGAGCAGGACACTTTCGGTGAGCAATTGCCTAACGAGTCTTGCGCGGCTGGCGCCGACCGCGAGACGAATTCCAATCTCCTTTCGGCGCTCGGTGGCGCGCGCGAGCAACAGATTGGCGAGATTCACACAGGCCAGCAATAGGACCAGCGCACCGACTACTGCGAGCAATCCGGAGAAAGCAAAGATCGAGTTGCGAATGTCGGGAATAAATAATCCCGGCGGCATCAAGAGCACGCGGCGTCCTGCATTTTCCGCGGGATACTCTTTTGCCAGCTGCAGAGTGATATCATCGAGATCCGCCTTGGCTTGCGCCAGCGTGACCCCGGGCTTGAGGCGCCCAATCGTGAAAAGATTGTCGCTCGCGCGGGAGTCGAGCCAGGTGCTGCCCGGCTCGATTTGTTTCGCCATCATCATCGGTGCCCAGAATTCCGGGGCGAACGCGACTTCGGTTCCGATAAAGCCTTTCGGCGCAATTCCGACAACCGTGAAGGGGTGAGTATTGATCAGGATGGTCTTTCCAATGATGCCTGGGTCTGCGGCGAATCGTTTCTGCCAGGAGGTATAACTCAGGATGACAACCGGATGCGAACCCGGGGTCTGATCTTCTTCCGGCAGGAAACCGCGACCGAGGACCGGCTTCACGCCGAGGACATCGAAGTAATTGCCCGAAACATCAAAGCCCCACACCCGCTCGTTCATGCCGTTGTGGCTCAGGCTCGTGACAACAAAACGATACGCGAGCAGGCCGGAGAAAACCGTGTTGCGGTCGCGATAGTCTTTGTAATTCGGATACGATTGCAGAGTGAAATCGGTGCCGTTTCGCAGTTGGCCATCGACGGCGATCAGTTGCGACGGCTCCTTCACCGGCAGCGGCCGCAACAAAACGGTGTCGACGAGGCTAAAGATGGCGGTGTTCGCGCCGATCCCGAGCGCCATCGAAAGGATCGCGAGCGCGGTGAAGCCAGGATGTTTGAGCAATTGGCGCCAGCCGTAGCGAATATCCTGCAGAAGTGTTCCCATAATGTTCTTCCAATTGGTTTGCGCGCGCGGCGGCGCCGACACGCGCGGTTACGGTTTCCGTCAAATGAGATGCGGCGACGGTCACGGTTGGATTCAACTTTCTCGAGTGGCTGCGCTAGCTTGCGCCTGCGCCATGGCTACCTGCTTCCTCCCGAGCCAGATGCTTAGGCCGCACCAGCCGGCCACGATCGGCACCGCGACGAAGCTGATGCTTGAAAGTTCCAGGCCCAGCGCATGCAAACCGCCGTAAGACCACGCGCCTAACTGGTCGCCGACGCGGTAGCCGAGCGTGTCTGTCACGCTCTTGACCTTATATTTGTCTTCACGTCGCAAGACCGTGAACAAGAGTTCGCGGGACGGCCGCATCAGCGCGTACGCCGCTGCCCGGCGCACGATTTGAAAAATGGCGAGCAAGGCCAGACTTGGAGCAATCCCCATTGCCGTAAAACCAACCAAACTTAGGAACGGCATGGCGACGAGGGTGAATCCGATGCCGAACCATTTCAACAGACGGGCGGTGGCGAAGATTTGGATGACGACGGTGATCGAATTTACCCAGATGTCGAGATTCGCGAGAAAGACCGTGCGTGCTCCGCTGTTGCTCAAAGTCTCGCGCGTCAAATCGGACTGTTGAAAATACGCCCACGTGGAAGTGGTCGTGTAAAGCAGCATGGACGCGGCCAGTCCAAGAAGGTATGGCGAACGTCCGATATGGATCAGACCAGACCAGATTGAGCCGCCGATCGGTTTCTCATTTTCCGAAGCCACCTTTTTGGTGTCCGTGAAGCCGCTCGGGAAAAATCGTACCAGAAAGATCGCCACCGCGAAGATCAGTGCGGAGATGGCGAGAAGATTGGCTGGTCCAATTTGCTGCACGTAATGCTTGGTAATGAACGGTCCGAGGATCCCGCCGAGCGATCCCCCGACGGCAATGAAGCCGTAGAGGCGCTTTCCCTGCTCAACGGTGAAGAGATCCGTCATGAAGGCCCAAAAGATGGCGGTATTGAACAGATTGAAGACGCTGACCCAAACGTAGAGCGCGCGGCCGATCCAAACCTGTTGGGCTGGTGGACAGGTCCGCATCAGGATGAAAAAGAGCGCGAGATTGAAAACGAAAAATCCGTAGGCGAGCGGGATAAATCGACGTCGCGACATGCGCGCCACGATGGCGGCGAAGAGGGCGTTGGCGATCAACATCGCGATGAGCGTGGCCGTAAACATCCAGGGCAACGTCTCGAGTCTGCTGCCGGCCGCGATGCTGTCGCGAATCGGCCGCATGATGTAGTAGCCGGTGAGAATGAGGAAATGAAAAAAGAATCCGAGGAGGAGTGCCCGGATTTCGTTAGGCCGAACATCGACCGCTTTTTCGAGAAGGCGCTTCATCGCTGACTAAGATGACGAAGGATGAATGCCGAATCCCGAAGGAATGTCGAAATGGAATAACCAAACGCCGCCGAGCCAACGTTCGACATTCGTCATTCGTGCTTCATCATTTGCTTTGCTTGTGCCAGGCCGCGAGCACTTCCGCTTCGCGCTCGGGTGAAAGGCCCGCTTTGAGCTTCGCCTGCCGCGCCGCCGGCTGCGATTTGAACCACCCTAATGTATCGCGCGCCGTCACTGCAAGCGGACGGAAGGTCAGTCCTTTGTCGAGCGCGCGCTGGATGTTGATTTGATTGCCGCCCGCTTCTTCTCCGCGCGGCGGAATCCAAACCGGCATGTCCGACCACGGCGCGACTTTCTGCGCTTCGAGAAAATCCGCGTTGACCCAGGTAAACGTTGCCTTCGAATCCTCAGCCGCTTTGATTCCGTCGAGCATTCCACCGATCCCGAGCGGCCGGGCCGGGCCGTCCGCGTTGTAAATTCCAGTCTCGCTTTTCTCGACCATGCGGATGGTCCACTCCGCCAGGTCGCGCGCATCGATGAATTGCACCGGATCTTTTGGATCGCCCGGCGCCAGAACCTCGCCGCCGCGATCGATTCGAACCGGCCAGTAAGTGAACCGGTCTGATTCGTCGCCGGGGCCGACGATCAATCCCGGACGAATGATCAATGTTTTCTTCGGAAACCATTTTTCCGCTTCCTGTTCCGAGAGCGCCTTGAGCGGGCCGTAAAGCGCGAATTTCGATGCAATGATGCTGTCACGCGATTCTTTCATCGCGTCCGGGCCATTGTATTTGGCGAGCGGCGCGCTCTCGTCCGTGCCGGGCTTGCTCGTGTCGGCGTAAACCGAAATCGTGGAGATGAAAACGTAAAGCCCCACGTTGCCCTTTAGGATTTGCGCCACGTCGCGGACCCACACCGGCACCGACGTAGGATTATCGATGACAACGTCCCACTTCCTTCCTTTCAACGCGTCGAGCTGGCCGTTGCGATCACCGATCAGTTGCTCGACTTCCTTTGGCACCTCGCCCGGGTGCGTTTTGCCGCGATTGAAAACGGTCACTTTGTGTCCGCGCTCGAGTGCATAACGAACCTCATACGGTCCGATGAATCCGGTACCGCCGAGGATCAGGATGCTCAGAGGCTTGTCCGTTTTCTCGGCAAACAAGCGCCTCGTGCTAATCGCGGTTCCCGCTGCGGCAGCGAGTTTGATGAAGTGACGGCGCGTCGTGAAAGTATTCATGTGGTTCTGCACAAGTTGTGTCATTCCGCTCGATTTTCCAGTCTGGTGAAATCGCGAATTGTCATGTGTTGCATAGGACTCCCCTCCGGAATGGCGTTCGACGAGGAGCGCTTTCGACTCGCGAACCTCGACTACGTCGCGAGGCTGGATGAGTTGGTAAGAGATTTGTCGACATCTCCACTGCGCCTGTCCGGCCGGCAACTTCTCGAGATCGAGTGGGGTTCTCGACACTTGCCGAAGCAGGAGTTAACATTGATTGGTGAGCGTCATCCGATCAGTCGTAAAAATTGATCCTGAGATCATGAGCGGTGCCCCGTGTTTCGCTGGAACTCGAGTTCCCATTCAGCACCTCATGGATTACCTGGAAGGCGGTGATTCGATCGACGAATTTCTCGAAGATTTTCCGACCGTTTCCCGCGAACAGATCGTCTCATTCCTAGAAGAGGCTAAGACGAGTGTTTTGGCACAGATCGAGTGAATGTTCTGCTCGACGAGTGCGTGCCTGCTCGATTGGCGGGATTTCTTACAGGTCACATAGTGACAACGGTTCCTCGACGCGGTTGGGCGGGCGTCAAGAACGGTGATTTGCTGGCGCTAGCGGAGAAGGAATTTGATGTGTTCGTAACAGTTGACAAGAAGCTCGGTGAACAACAAGACCTGTGGCGGTTCGACCTAGCTGTCGTGCTGATGCGGTCGCGATCAAACAAGCTTGAAGAACTCCGCAAGCTCACGCCAGAACTTCTCGGAGCACTTAGTCAAACCACTCCGCGACGGCTGGCTGTCGTTGGAAACTAGTCGTTTTATTGATTGCGGTCCTATTCGGGCGAGAAGAATCTATCGTCTGGACAAAGGTGAGGGGACTGCGAGTTACCGAACACAGCGAATAGACATCTGCGCCTTTGCAGTTGAACCAAGCCAACAACGCGCGATGAAGAATTTCATGAAAATCACCCGATACGCCGCGGCGCTCGCCACACTGGGCATCCTTACGACGACCCCGAGTCGAACCTACTCAGCCGGGAACGATCTCGCCGACATCAAAGCTGAAGTTGCGAAGAGGCATGATGAGGCGGTGAAGCGATTGCAGGATTGGATCAAGCTGCCGTCGATCGCGGCGGAGAATCTTAACTATCCCGCGGGCGCGGAATTGATGGCGAAGATGGCGAAGGATGCGGGCTTTCAGCAGGCGACGGTGGTGCAGACGGATGGGAAGCCCGGCGTGTTTGCGACGCTCGATGCAGGCGCGAAGAAAACGGTGGGGCTTTATTTCATGTACGACGTGAAGCAATTCGATCCGAAGGAATGGTCGTCGCCGCCGCTCGATGCGGCGCTGGTGGATAAGCCGGGACTCGGCAAAGCAATCGTCGGTCGCGGAGCGGTGAATCAGAAAGGACCGGAAGCGGCATTTCTCGCTGCGCTGCACGCGATCAAGGGCGCGGGGAAAAAGATGCCGGTGAACCTGGTAATGGTGGCGGAAGGCGAGGAGGAGATTGGTTCGCCGCACATTGGCCAGATCGTGCACAAGCCGGAAGTGCAGGCGGCATTGGCGAAAACGGTTGGCGTTTTCATGCCGTCGGCGTCGCAGGGTTTGGATGGCGTGGTGACGGTGAGTCTTGGTGCGAAAGGTGTGATCGAATGCGAGCTGACTTCGAGCGGGGAGAAATGGGGGCGGGGCCCGGCGAAGGACATTCATTCGTCGCTCAAAGCGATGGTCGACAGTCCGGCATGGCATTTGGTGCATGCGCTGAACACGCTCGTCTCGGCGGACGGGAACGACATCACGATCGAAAATTATCCAAAGCCGCGGCCGCTCACGGCGGAGGAGAAAGCGATGATCGCGAACGCATCGAAGCGGCAGGATGAAGCGCAGCGAAAGAAGCAGCTCGGTGTGCAGCATTGGATCAACGATCTCCCATGGGAACAGGCGCAGGAGCGGCTCGAATCGCAGCCGACGGTGAACATCGAGGGATTGGTTGGCGGTTACACCGGGCCCGGCGGGAAGACGATTCTGCCGCATCAGACCATCGCGAAACTGGACCTGCGTTTGGTGCCGGGGATGAAGGCGGACGCGGCGCTGGCGGCGCTCAAAACGCATCTGGCGAAACATGGTTTCGGCGATATCGATGTGAACATGACGGGCGGCTACGATCCGACGACCACGCCGGCCAGCGCGCCGTTGATTCAAGCGGAGGTGGCGGTCCTGAAGAGCGCGGGGATTGATCCAGTGATGTGGCCGTGGAACGCCGGCTCATATCCCGGCTACGTTTTTACGAATCCGCCGCTCAGTCTGGCATCGGGGCATTTCGGGCTCGGCCACGGCAGCGGGGCGCACGCGCCGGACGAGTATTACGTGATCGAATCGACAAATCCGAAGATTCAGGGATTCGACGGCGCAGTAATGTCGTTTGTCGAATATCTCTACGAACTGGCGAAGTAGCGCAGCGCTAGACGAGCTTCGCGGTCAGCCTGATCTCGGTGCCGGTTAGGGCCTTCGAGACGGGACAGGTCTTTTTCGTTTTCTCGGCCTGTTCCTGAAATGCCTTGTCGTCGATGCCCGGGACGCTGGCTTCGACTTGCAGGTCGATCGTCGTGATCTTCGGACCATCGGCGAGCATCTCGAGCTTCACGTTTGCGGTGGTGCTGATGCGCTTCGCGGGATGGCCGGCTTTTTCCAGATTGGCGGACAAGGCCATGGAGAAGCAGCCTGCTTCCGCCGCGCCGATTAGTTCTTCCGGATTTGTCCCGGTGCCGTTTTCGAAACGCGACGAGAAGGAATAGGCCCCTTCATAAGCGCCGCTCCCCAGCTTCATCGTGCCTTTGCCTTGTTTCAATGTGCCTTCCCAAACCGCCGAGCCTTTTCGTTCTGCCATATGTTAATCTCCTTTTGAGTTTATTTGGTTACGCACCCCTAATTGCTTCCGGTTTCCTCCGCAAGCCACACACTCAAGTTCGGAATGGGAATTAAGGAACAGCAAGCCGCATTTCGTTTGTAGTGACGAAACCGAGCCGTTGGGGGTTACGGCTGTAATTCTAACCTTGTCGCGCGGGCCACGCTGTCTTTGAATCAGCACGAAACCAAATATGAAGGATCTGATCGACGCGGTCGCCAAGACTCCTTTGCCCACGATCCTGGTAATCGCGGGCGTGGTTTTTCTCTTTCTTGCCGTTGGTGGGCAGCTGGGGGCGCGTTTTTCAACGAAAGGTTTGCAGCGAGCTTATGCTGCCGGTCTCGGCCTCTTCCTTCTCGCGGTCGGTATTTTTCTTCAACTCGGAGCAAGCAAGGAAACGCCTGCTGAACCGAAACCCGCCAAATCAGAGCAGAGCGCCACGCCGGCGCCCACCGCGACGCCATCCGGGCCGCCGGGTTATGCCCTGCGCGGCGCCCTGCAGGTCGGCCAGGTTTTTCGCTCCGATTGGGTGCAGAAATTGTCCAACGCCGTCATCACCGTCCAGGTCGGCGAAAAGAATGCGACAGCAACGGGAAATTGGAACAGCAAATCGACCGTTAGAACAGAGATCGTGGCCATGCGCGACGGCGAGCCGAGCGTCGTCCGCCTAACGTGGGAGTCGGACGATCGAGTTTTTGAAATGAAACTGCAAGGGCAGCAGCAGCCGAACAAGAACGAGCAAAAAGGTCCCCTCATCGGCGAGACGGTCTTGTTGGAAATGCAAAACGGACAGACCCGCAAAACGTTGATGGGAAAACAACCGACAACCGAGCAGCAAGCGGCGCTCGATGAGCAAAATTTCACGAATCCGGACGACATTTACCCGAAGGAGAAAGTGGTACCGGGCTACAGCTGGGAAGTGAAAGATCAGCATCTCGCCCACTTCCTCCCCACCGCGCTTTCGATCAAGGGCGACGCCCTTTGCACTTTCGAAAAAGTGGAGGCACATCGCGGACAAAAGTGCGCTGTCATCACCCTCAGTATCAACGCCAGCTTCAAAGTGCTCTTCAACGGGCAGGAAGCGGAGGTGGAATTCGGTGGTCACAGCACCGCCTATCGTTCGCTCGACAAATTGATCGACCTCGAAACGGTGATGGATGGGCAGATGGCGATAACGGTCGCACAAATCTTGAACGGTCAGCGGGTCAACTTGAAAGTGGCCGGTCCGATGCGCTCCGAAGTGCACAACCGCGAGATCACGGACGAGCCATAGAAGATTGTTTCGGTAGGGCAGGCGCCTCGCTCGCTGGCAAGAAATACCGCTCGGGAGGGAACGGCGGATGTCTAGTTCTCGGCGATTGGGCCGGGCTGGCAGAGGCAGGAGCTGGTGATCTTTGTGTCGGCTTTGGCCCACATCTTTTTGAACTGCACCTGGGTTGCTTTGGCTTCGGCGGGGTTCTTCTTCTGTGCGCTGAGACTTTCCGCCAGGCCGTAAAGAGACCAGCCATTGCCCGGCAGCCGGGCGAGATCATCGCGATAAATCTGCTCCGCTTCGGTATAACGAGCGTTGCGCATCAGGACCGCGCCTAACGAATGCCGAACGGGGATCAGCCAGCCCGGCGGCTCATCGTATTTGAGGCCGTCTTCCGCTGCCACTGCGGCATGCAATTGAGCGATGCCCTCATCGATCTTTCCTTCCGCGACCAGGATTTCGCCTTCGACCATCGGCGTGGCTACGCCGAGGATCGCTTCGCAACTGTTGTTGCCCCAGATGAAATCATCCTTCGGCACAAGCGTCGCCCGCTCGAGGTAGATGGTCTGTGCCTTTCGTGCGTTCTTTGCATCACCCTTGGCCGCGGAGGCGATGGCGCGGGCCGCGTGATGGAACGCGCGCGTAAAGAACATGTAATCGGCATATTGATCCGGCTCGGCGAGGATTTCATCCCAGCGCCCAAAGCGGACGAGCACTTCGAGCGGCATGGCGATGTATCCCTCCGCCAGCATGTCGTTTTCCCTCAGGAAATCCCGGGGGAATTCCGTCACCATGGCGCGAATCTGTTCCATCGCGAGCCTGCGCTGGCCGGTCATCATCGCGGCGTAGGCGAGCATGTGGCGATTGTGTGCGGCGTAAAGCGGAATCAGACCTTTCGGTGTGCCCACGATTTGCCGGTAACGGCGATCGGCTTCGATTGCATTGAGATTGGTGTCGATTGCCTGTTGCCAGCGGCCACGGCGAATATCGATATGCGACGGCATATGAACGTTGTGAGCGAGGCCGGGTTGCAGAGTGCGCATCCGCTCGGCGGCAGCGTCAGCGCGTTCGGGATGCGGCGAAGCTTCGACAGCGTGGATGTAAAGGTGATTCGCAAACGGATGCTTCGGGTTCAGTTTCAGCACCGCGTCGAGAGTCGCAAGAATTTCTTCCGTGCCGGGGTTCGGCTGACCTTCCGGGTTCCATTGATTCCAGGGGCGCAAGTCCATCATGGCCTCGGCGAAGAGGGCGCCGACGTCCTGATCATTAGGATAAGCCTGCCAAACCATGCGCATCGCGTCCGCGTACGCCTGGTCGAGCGGGGCGCGATCTTCCGGCTGCGGATTTGCGTAACGATGACTAAGCGCCTCGATCAGATCGCGCTCGACCGGCGAAGCGTGATCGGCGTTTTCTTGCGCAAGCGCCAGTTCTTTCCACGCCTGCTCTGCGACGGGCGGCGGCACGATCGGCAAATTAATGTGCGGACCATAGGCGAGCGCGACGCCCCAGTGCGCCATCGCGCACTTCGGGTCGAGCCGGGCTGCTTCCTGGAATGAACGAATGGCCGCGCCGTGATTGAACCCGTGGTAAAAGGCGAGGCCCTGATTGAAATAGCGCTGTGCTTTTGGCGAATCGGTCGTGACCTTGCGCGAATATGAGCCAAGACCGTTAAAAATTGGCTCCTTTGCACTGGCGACTTCTACTTCCGCAAGCGCAACAGCCAGCGTGAGCACAAGTCGGCAAACTCTGGTTGTTGGATTCATAACGAGCAATTTTGGTGCAAGGGTGATCTGGGCAAGTATTTTCGAACATGAACGGTACTGACATGACTCGACGTCAGGCGACACGGTTAATAGGTGGCGCTACGGCGGCTGCTTTCCTGCCGGAATCAATGATCGCAGCGGAAAAGACCGCCTCTTCGATCCTGATGCGCTCGATTCCGACCACGGGCGAAAAGATTCCCGCCATTGGCCTCGGTACTTCGCGGACCTTCGACGTGGGTGATGCGCCTGACGAGCGCGCTCCGCTCAAGGAAGTGCTCCACCGCTTCGTCCAACTTGGCGGAAAAGTGATCGACACCTCGCCGATGTACGGCCGCGCCGAAAGCGTGATCGGCGACCTAACAAGCGAACTGGATCTGCGCGATTCGCTTTTTCTTGCCACGAAAGTCTGGACGACAGGCAGACAAGCGGGGATCGACTCGATGGAGCGCTCGCTCGCGCGTTTGCGAACCAAGCGTCTCGACCTCATGCAGGTGCATAACCTGGTCGATCTCGATACCCAGCTCGCCACTTTGCGTGCCTGGAAGGAGCAGGGGCGCATCCGTTATCTCGGCATCACTCACTACGTTAATTCCTCGTTTCCGGAAGTAGAAAAGATCCTCCGCCGCGAAAAGCTCGATTTTCTCCAGATCAATTACTCCATCCTCGAACGCGAAGCGGAGGAGCGAATCCTCCCGCTGGCGCGAGAGCGTGGCGTCGCTGTCCTGATCAATCGCCCATTTGCCAGAGGCGATCTCTTTCCAAGCCTGCGCGCCAAACCGTTGCCCGACTGGGCTGCCGAGTTCGACTGCAAATCATGGGCGCAATTTCTTCTCAAGTGGATCCTCGCGAATTCGGCCGTCACCTGCGCAATTCCGGCGACCAGCAACGCACAACATTTGGAGGACAATATGCAGGCTGGCATTGGCCGTTTGCCGGATGGAAAGATGCGGCAACGGATGATCGAAGCTGTTTCTCTATAGACGGGGATTAGCCGGTTCCCACCACCAGATTCCTATCCGGAGGCGAAAAAAGAGTTGCACGGGGGGCCGATTGCAGGCATTAAGAACGCTCGTGCGACGACTTTTTCTTCTTACCTTCGTTTGCGGCGGCTGTGTCGCGTTCTCGGTCTCGACCCTGCACGCGGAAGGACTGGCGCCATCGAAACTGCGCTTTGGCTACAAAGACCAGAATGGGAAAGTCGCCTCCGCGCCGATCGTCGATCACTTTCGAAAGGATCGAATCGTGGCTCCGTTTGCAAAGATCGATAAGCATATTGATCCGAAACTGCGACGCGCTGCCACGATCGCCGAGGAACGCGCCCACGCCCATTCGCGATCGGCTTGCTGGCGGTACGTGAAAGAAGCGTTGCTCGCCTCGGGCGTGATCCCTTCCTACCCCAAAACGGCTTTGGCAAGGCAGGCCGGTGACGAATTAGTGCGCAGCTACGGCTTCAAGAAACTGGCGGTGCGCGATCCCTACAAGGCGCCATTGGGTGCGGTGCTGGTTTACGGATCGGGCCGCGCTGCCGGGCACGTGGAGATCCGAACGACAACCGGCTTCGTCAGCGATTTCCGCGCGAAGACTCCGTCGCATCGTCCACTGATCGGCGTCTACGCAAAGATCTGACCTAATCGCGACGCGGTAGGCTGAGCTCAGCGGTCTTACGCTCCGAGTCTCATTTCGTTGGTCGCAACGGCACCGCAGCGCGCTTACGGAACGCCCGTTCCGCGGTGACGTATGCGATTCTGCAAATCTGCCGATTGCCCGCTTCCGAGGCGCATCGCTTCTCAGGTTTGATCATCCGCGGAAAAATGTTTGCGGGGAATGCAACTTGCATTCAAAAAGGCCGCTCGTGCGAAAACATGTCGTTATCTCTTTTCTTTGCGTTGGATTGATCGCTGTTTCGGCGACGGTCGTCCACGCTGAGAGTTCTGGCCCCTCGAATTCGCGTTTCTATTATAAGGACTCTAAGGGAACCGTCCGATCCGCAGCGGTTATCCATGAGTACCAGCGAGTCCCCATTGTTCACCCTTTTGCAAACATCGATCCCCGTCTCGATCCAAGACTCCGGCGCGCGGCAACTATCGCGGAAGAACGTGCCAATGCTTCCACCAAGGCGCGTTGCTGGCGTTACGTGAAGCAGGCGCTTCTCGCGTCCGGCACGATTACGACCTATCCCAAGACATCGAACGCGTGTCAGGCCGGTGAGGAGTTGATGCGTGACTACGGGTTCAAACGCCTGGCGGTGCGTGATCCTTACGCGGCTCCAGTCGGCGCGGTGCTGGTCTATTCCCACGGCAGCAAAGGCGCGGGTCATGTCGAAATCCGAACGCGTGACGGTTTCGTCAGCGATTTTCGCTCGAAAAACCGGTGCCGGTATCCGTTGCTGGCGGTTTACGCGAAGTAATAGCGGCAACCGACCAACACTTCGGAAAGCCGGGAGAACTTGAGTCGTCCTGCCGCTTCCGGGTAGGTTTCAATTCATGCGTGAAAACGTCGCTCCGATCCGCATTGCGATGTGGTCCGGGCCGCGAAACATCTCGACTGCGATGATGCGCTCATGGGGCAACCGGCCGGATACGGTCGTGTGCGACGAGCCACTGTATGCCCATTACCTGCAAGCAACCGGTTACGATCATCCGGGGGCGAATGAAGTTATCGCAAGTGGTGAAACTGATTGGCGCAAAGTCGTTGCGCAGCTGACGGGCGCCGCACCCCCGGGGAAACATATCTTTTATCAGAAGCAGATGACACATCATCTCTTACCGGACATCGATCGCAGCTGGCTTGGAGAGATGACGAATTGCTTTTTGATTCGCGATCCGCGCGAGGTGATTACCTCGTACATCAGGAAGAACCGCGATCCGGTTCTCAACGATCTTGGGTTTCTTCAACAGGCCGAGATTTTTGATTGGGTGTGCCAAAATCAATTGGCAGAGGGAGCGTCTCTGCCCGCCGCGATCGATGCCAGGGATGTGCTCGAGAACCCGGAGCGAATTTTGCGGTTGCTCTGCCAGGCGGTCGGCGTGGAGTTTACTGAAGCGATGCTTTCCTGGCCACCGGGCCCGCGCGAGACCGATGGTGTCTGGGCGAAATATTGGTATCCGGAAGTGGAGGCGTCCACTTCATTTCGCCCCTACCAGGCGAAGCAGGAGAAAGTTCCCGAACGGTTGCGCGCGATCTACGAGCAGTGTCAGGAAGTTTACGAAAAGCTTTACGCGCATCGGCTGCGGTAGATTTCGCCATTACTCAATCGCGTTGGTCCCCCCAGCCGCTTGCCCGGCGAGGCGACGCGCATACCCCAAGGTGTCGATGGTATCGACCGTTTTATCACGCCGGATTGCCTTGATCCGTGGGAAGCGAAGCGCGAGGCCGCTCGCGTGTCGGGCGCTCGGTTGAATCGAATCGAAAGCCACCTCGAGCACGATGTTCGGTTTTACTTCGCGATACCGACCGTGATTGGTGACCGTGTTTTCTTTGAAGTGTTCGGTCAGCTCTGCGATCTCAACATCCGTTAGGCCAGTGTATGCTTTGCCGATCGGAAGCAGCTCGCCGCTCACATCATCGCGCACTGCGAATGTGTAGTCACTCAGCACGCGATTGCGTTTGCCATGCCCAAGTTCTGCGGCGACAACGACAACATCGAGCGTAGCGAACTCCTTCTTCAATTTGAACCAGGACATGCCGCGCCGGCCAGGCGAGTAGAAACTTCGCGGATCCTTGACCATAAGCCCTTCGTTCGAGCGGCGTCTCGCGCGTTGAAATGCCTGTTCGATTTCTTCGGCGGAATGCGCCGGCGAAACATCGGCGATTTGAAACTGAGCGGGCGGATTGAGTCCGCGGAGAAGCTCGCGCCGTTCCCGCAAGGGAGTCTTCAGGAGCGATCGGCCATTGAGCCAAAGAAGATCGAAGGCAACAAAGACCACGGGCACGTTGGCCGAAGCCGCAGCAAACAAATCAGCGCCTTCGTTCTTGCGACCGAGGCGTTTTTGCAAATCGAAAAAGGTCAGCTTTTTCCCGTGCTCGAAAGCCATGATCTCGCCGTCGAAAATTAGTTCGTCGGAGAACTTTGCCGCTTGTTCCGCGATCTCAGGAAACTGCCCGGTTATTTGGCGGAGGTCGCGAGAGAAGATTTCCGCTCGCGTCCGGCCGCGATGAAGCTGTGCGCGAATGCCATCGAACTTGTCTTCCACGTATACGGTCGTTTCAGCTACAACAGGAATGGGAGACTCGACGAAGCGGTCCCAGATTGCCTTGGCCGTCGGCTCGGGACTCGCAAGCATGCTCTTGATCGGCCGGAAAAGCGTCAATTCCGCGCGATACAGTTCAGACTTCGATGCGAGGAGCGCAACCTGCCCAACGTCGCCAAGAAGCATGTTCGCTTCCTTCACGTCGTCGAGCTGCGCCTCGAAAGCGACGGCGATCGCTTCTTCGACGAGACCTTCTCGCAACCCGATTCGCAGATCGCCGGTGAGAATTTTTACAACATATTGGCCCTCGCGGGCCGACAGCTTCGCGAAGAGATCTTGCAGCAACTCGGTCTTCGCGATTGGTCCTCGCGCTTTGTGCAGACTCTCGAAGAAGGCGCGAGATTCGATAAGAGAAAACGGCTCCGGGGCCGTCCGGCCAGCAAGCGCGTCGAAGGCTGACTTGCCAGCGTCACCGTGAGCCCTCGCGATGTGGCGAAGTTCTACATCACTCAGTTTTGTGACTGCTGCGAGCGCGCGATAAATTACGGCCCAACCCACATGGAGCGTTCGGAGATCGCTTTGTGGAAAGGCGTTGCCGGTAAAATAAGTTGCCGCGATCCGAAGCTGCTCCGGCGTGAGCATTCGCAAGTATTCGACGAGCACTCGCACTTTTTCCAGCTTCGCCGGCGTGGCCGCGATCGTTTCGCCGAGGCCGGCGAAGATCGCGAATTCAGAATTGGGGATGTCCGCTGGAAGCAATTCGTTCGCCGGCCCGGCGAACGATGCACGCAAGCCGCGTGCGCTCCCCGGAACCGAATTTCGCAGCCGCAGCTCCAGCTGATTTTCCTCACTCAACGCCCAGGCTTCCAGGCCGCGGTCGCGCAAATCGCGGGCAAACTCGGCCGCGAAGCCATGCAACGTGAGCACGCGTTTTGGCTGGACCAGCTCGACATAGCGCAACAAATCCGTGTAGTCCGCGTGATCGGAAAGCGGGAACGCCGCATCAACCTGGTAGCGATAGATTGCATTTGGATCCAACGCCCAGCCGCTGATCATCGCCACCTGTTTGCGACGAATTTTTTCCAGCATTCGGGATCGGTTCGCACTCGGCGGACAGATCAGAACTTTCCCGGCGACGTCTTGCGCGTTGTAGCGCTCGTAGTTGCAAAACGTTTGTCCGAGTTGTTCGTAAATTTTCGTCATGCGGTAAATCGAGCCGTGGAGCATCGGCGTCAGACCGGCACCGGAGAGCGAACACAATATTTCCTGTGCTTTGCCTAACGAATAACCTAGCAGGACCGGCACGGCGTCATCTTCCAGGGCGTCGCGGCAAAAAGCCGCGATCCGGGCGATCACTTCTTCGGTCGGCGGCATTCGATAACGTGGCAGACCGTAGGTCGTCTCCATGATTAACGTGTCCGCTTGCCTCCACTCCGCTGGCTCCGCCGATTGCCCGCGGCGCAACTTGAAATCGCCCGTGTAAAGCAACGAGCCGCCTTCCGCTTCCAGAAAAAACTGTGCGGAACCGAAGATGTGGCCGGCCGGCAGAAGCACGACCTCCATCCCGTGGACCGTCACGCGTTGGCTGAAAGGGACGACGTGCTCGCGTCGTTTTCCCGGCATCCGCGCCTGCATGAGCCGCGCCGTCCGTTCGGAGACGATGATCTCCGCATGTGGCGCGATATGGTCGCTGTGCGCATGTGAAACGAAAGCCAGCGGCTTCGCGTCCCGCGGATCCAGCCAGAGATTTTGCTCTGGCAAAAAGATCCCGCGCTGGTATCGGACCTCGATCACAGGAAAATTTAGGCGCGGAACGAAGCAAGCGAAACCGGGTATGCGCGATCCAGATGCGGTCCAGACTGTTTAGGTGGACGCATTGACATGCCAAGCGGTAGACCTTTTCATAGGCCGAATGATTTCTGTCTGGAGAGTGATCGCTGTCTTGCTCTTGTTCGCGGGTGCGGTGCGGGGGGCGGAGCAAGCGAAGCAGTTGGTCACGGTAAATCCCCTGCCAACTGCGCTGAACAGTGATTTCCAGTTTCGAAAGACGAAACTGTATTTCTTGAGTGAGAGTGGCTCTGGTTATGCGAGAACGACCGCAAAGAAGGGCGTCCAGCACAAGATCGAAAAGCTAAGCCAGGTCGGGGCCGGACCGAAGGCGGCGCTCGCTAACAGGTCCGTCACTTTCGAGCGGAAATATCGGCTTTTTGGTGCGGTCACACGGTTGGATCAACGTCAGCGCTTCGGTGATTATTTCGATTTTTTCTGGCGCGCCAAGCGGACCGCGGACGTGACGGTTCGTCTGGAATACCAACAGGAAAACCTCCATTCCTTCATCCAGGCACGCGAAGTCCACTATCCGCAGGCGCGTGGCAACATGAAAACGGAGTTCAAGATTATCGGGGATGATTATTTCGATGACGGGCGGGTCATCGCCTGGCGTTGCTTGTTAATCGAAAATGGCCACATCGTGGCGGAAAACCGCTCTTATCTTTGGGAATGAGAGATGGTAGGGTTCCCGTTGGATTGGAAGCTGCTTGAGAGTATGGAGGTTTGACACCCCACGGCCCGATCTTATATTTTTACAAATCTGTGGAGTCGTCGATTCAAGTAGGGGTAAATGGCTCGGCCGTTTGGGTGAAGGTTCTGGGCAAAGGCAGCTTTCTTAATAGCGGCAATTTCAAAGAGTTTGCCCACGAAATGGTCGAGCGCGGCTACCGGGAGTTCATCGTCGACCTCAATGAATGTGCCACCATGGATTCCACTTTCATGGGCACGATGGCTGGCGTGGCCCTGCGTTTGAAAGAGCTCGGGCGCGGTCATCTTCGCGTCGTCCATTGTCCGCCACGCAGCCACGAATTGCTCTCTGGTCTTGGTCTCGATCAAATATTCAGCATTCAATCGAACGGTTCGCCGCCGCCCGCCTGCAAGATCCTGCAACCTTCGGAATCGACCTCTCCTGTGGAGCAAAAAAGCGAACAGAAAAAAGAGATGATCGAGGCACACGAAGCACTTTGTGAAGCAGCTCCGGAGAATTTGTTGCGGTTCAAAGACGTTCTCGATTATCTCAAACAGGACCTTCAGCACGAGATCGCGGCGAAGTAGTTTGGCCTCCGCGTCATGTGGCCATCCTTACTCTTTGGGTTGCTGATTGCGTCGCTCGTCGGCTGGATTCTCACTGCGCTGTGGCTTTATAGCCGCGTCCGTCAGATCGAGCGCGCGAAGGAGGAGGTGCAGATCGAAGAGTCGCTTGTCTTCGATTTTCTCCACGGGCTCGGCGAAGCTTTTACGGAAACAATTAAAGCAGCGGATCTGCACCGCTTGATCGTGGAAGGCGCGACTCGCATTCTCGATGCGCACGGCGGCGCGCTCTACATGGCCGATCGCACCGGGGCCCGGCTGGTGCCGGCATATATTTCAAAAGGCTGCCCGCCCCTGGTGGAAGTGCCTCCCCATGTTTTGCAGCAAGCCGCGACTTCGCCGACTGCTCTCACTAACTACTTGCGTCTTCGTACCACCGGTCCGGGCGAGGGGGTGGTCGGCCGGGTCTGGCAAACCGGCGAGCCGATTTGTTTGACCGATCTGGCAGCCGCGCCGGAGCTGGCGCAATTGCGCGGCACTTCGTTCGGCGCGTCGTCGGTCATGGCGACCCAGTTGCTTTACGGCAAACAAAACATGGGCGTGCTTGCGCTCGGCAATGGCCCGAAGAGCGCGCCTTTTACGCAGAGCGACTTCGTGGTCTTTAAATCGATCGCCGAGCAATCTGCCTTCGCGCTTTACAACGCGATCATCTACTCGGAAGCCAACGAGAAGAAACGCCTCGATCACGATCTGAAAATCGCCCGCGATATTCAGCGCATTCTTCTCCCGGCCGAGGCGCCGGTCGTGCCAGGTTTTGAAGTCGCGGGCCTGAACATTCCTGCCCGCCAGGTCAGCGGCGACTATTTCGACTACCTCAAGGTGGATGACGATCGTCTGGGCGTTGCCATCGCCGACGTTTCCGGCAAAGGCGTGCCGGCGTCGATCATCATGGCGATCTGCCGGAGCGTCTTGCGCAGCCAGGCCCCCGGCAATGCTTCCCCATCCGACGTCCTCAGCAAAGTGAACCGGCAGCTTTATCCCGACATCAAGGAAGATATGTTTATTAGCATGGCCTACGTGATTCTGGATCACGCGCACGATTCAATCATGCTCGCACGGGCCGGGCACGATGCACCTCTGGTTTACCGCCACGCCGACCAAAGTGTCACGGCGTTGAAGCCGCCCGGCATGGCTGTGGGAATTGACAGTGGCGACGTGTTCGATAGGATAACGCGCGACTTTCCAGTCCAGCTCGGACGTGATGATTGTCTGGTTTTTTACACGGACGGAATCACGGAGGCGCTGGATGCGGAGGAGAACGAGTTCGGCGCGGAGCGAATGATAGAGTCCATTCGGATGAGCGCAAAGAACGGCGCTCCCGCGATGATCACACAGTTGATCGAAGATTTGCGAAACTTCGTCGGCTCGCATCCTCAGAACGACGACATCACTTTGATTGCCATCCGTAAGACATGAAAAAAATTCCAATCACTCAATCGTCCGGCGAACCGGAAGCGGCGCGGCCGTTAGCCGATCCTGATGAAACGACGACCGGGCAGAACGACTCTGATGACGGAACCGCCGGGTTGCAGGCCGACCTTGATCGATTTCGCGATCTCGCCCTGCGCACCCAGGCCGATTTTGAGAACTACAAAAAGCGGACGACGCGCGAGAAGGAGGAAGCGATCAAATATGCCAACGGCTCGCTGCTCGAGCGTCTTATTTCGATCGTGGATAACTTCGAACTCGGTCTTTCGGCGGCGCGGGACGAAGGCGAGAAATCGCCCGTGTTTTCCGGGATGCAAATGGTGCTCAAACAACTCACCGATTTTCTGACCGACAACGGGCTTCGGCCGATCGACGCCGAAGGACAAAAGTTCGATCCGAACCTGCACGAAGCAATTGCGCACGAAGCGAGCGATGAAGTTCCGGAAGGGGCCGTCATCCGGCAGACGCGTCGCGGTTATCGAATGAAGGATCGGTTGCTCCGCCCATCGGCCGTCGTCGTTTCCAGCGGCCCGACCAAGTGACTGAATCGGAACGCGGAATGCTGGAGTCCATCACTCGTAAAAGCACGAGGAAGATTTCCTAACGGCGAGATGGCATGACCACGAAGCGCGATTACTACGAAATTTTGGGCGTGGAGCGGAACGCTTCGAACGAGGAAGTCAAGCGTGCCTATCGCAAGTTCGCGGTCAAGTTGCATCCCGACAAGAATCCGGGCGACGCACACGCGGAGGAAAAATTCAAAGAGCTGGGCGAAGCCTATGATGTCTTGATGGACGATAATAAACGCGCCGCCTACGACCGCTATGGTCATGCCGCGTTCGCGCAGGGCACAGCTGGCTTCGGCGGCGGGTTCCACGATCCTTTCGATATTTTCCGCGAAGTTTTCGGCGGCGCTACCGGGAATGCCGGCGGAATCTTCGAGGCGTTTTTCGGTGGTGGCGGCCCGGCGGCGACGACCGATCGCGAAGGCCGTCAGCGCGGATCCGATTTGCGTTACGACATGCAAATTACGCTCGAGGAAGCGGCCTTCGGCGTGGAGAAGGAAATCGAAGTTCGCAAATTCGATAGCTGCGAAAAATGCAAAGGGAGCGGCGCAGAACCGGGCTCGCGGGCAATTCATTGCCCGACCTGCGGCGGTCGGGGGCAGGTGATCAGTTCGCGCGGCTTTTTTCAGGTCTCGCAAACGTGCCCGCGCTGTCGCGGCGCCGGACAGGTGATCGAGAAACCGTGCAAGGTCTGCGGCGGTGAAGGCCGCATGGAAAAAGAAAGCCGGATCAACATAAAAATCCCGCCCGGTGTCGGCGACGGCTCACGTTTGCGTTCTTCGCGCAACGGCGAAGCTGGGATCCGCGGCGGTGGAGCAGGCGACCTCTACGTCGTCATCCATGTGAAAGAGCATGAAATTTTTCAGCGCGAAGAAGACAACCTCTACTGCGAAGTCCCGATTTCCTTCACGGTCGCCGCGCTTGGTGGGGAAGTGGCGGTTCCTACACTCCTGGGCAAGGCCTATGCGAAGATTCCGGCTGGAACGCAAAGCGGCCAGGTTTTCAAATTGCGCGGCAAAGGGATCAGAGGCCTGAACGGGCGCGATCGCGGTGATTTGGTCGCGCGCGTGCTGGTGGAAGTGCCCACGAAATTGAACAGCGAACAGCGGCAGAAGCTGGAAGAATTTTCGGCCTTGTGCGACGAAGAAAACACGCCGCTGCATAAGAGCTTCTTTAACCGCGCGAAAGAATTCTTTAAGTAGCGCTTCGCGGCATGCGACGAACGGGGAAGAAGTCGCCACCGTTGGGCCGGGCGTCCGCTCAAATTCGCGATCAAGTTTCCCATGCACCGCTTTTACATTCCGCCTAACGACTGGAATCCCGGCTCGCCGTCGCTTGGCGGGGCCGAGGCGCGTCATGCGAGCAAGGTCCTGCGGATGCAGCCGGGAGAGAAGGCTGTTCTCTTTAACGGCCGCGGCCGCGAGATGACCGCGGAGATTGTTTCCATCGATGGTGCACAAATTCGCCTCCGCAAATTGCACGAAGCGGAAACACCGCCTTTGCGTTGTCACATCACGCTTGCCCAGGCCATCCCGAAGGGGAAGAACATGGACTTGATCGTGCAAAAGGCCGTTGAGATCGGCGCCGCCGAAATCGCGCCGCTCGTTTCCGAACGAACCATTGTCGCTCTCGATCCGAAAGAGGCCGCGCAAAAGCAGGCGAAATGGCAACAGATCGCGATCGAAGCCGCCAAGCAGTGCGGTCAGAACTGGCTGCCGGAAGTACGGACGCCGCGCAAGCTCAAGGATTTTTTTCGCGATTCAGATCCGGCGATGGTTGTGCCAGCTGCCGAGCCGGGAGACACGCGCGCGCCCTTACAGCTGATCGGTTCACTTCAATCCGATGCCGTGCACCTCAAGAAAGTTCTTGCCGAATACTCGAACGAGCATTCCGAGCGTCCAACTCGCGTTCTTATCGTCATCGGCCCGGAAGGCGATTTCACGCCGGCGGAACTCTCGCTCGCGCGCAGTCACGGTTGCCGCCCGATCACCCTTGGGCCGATCATCCTTCGCGTCGGAAACCGCTGCGATTTACTGCCTGAGTATTTTGTCTTACGAATTGCTCGCCTAACGGGTAGATCCCGGGCGGGTCAGGCTCGAGCGATAACGGAATTCCGGTCCGCCGGAATTTCTCGGCTACCGGGATGCTCGGCGGCGACGCATCACGCGTTGGACGCAAACCAGCAACCCGAGGCCCAGTAGCATGTAAACTGGCGGCTCGGGAATCTCCGTCAGATCGATCCGGGAGAACAGGGGCGTGTCGCTCGTCTGGAGATCCGGAGTTTCGAGTGCGTCCGCGGCGATCCGCAAAGAGTCGGCCCCGCCGCCCAACGTCATGGTGGCTGCGGGCGCGGGAAAAGTTTCAAGTCCTCCGGTCGTCCGGGCGCAAGCGATACCGGCGACAAGGGCAAAGACGAACCCAAAAATGAGCGCGCTTTTGAGAGGTTTCATAAATGCCATGCCATTGAGGCTGGGCGGGAAGAATGTCCATCCCGCTGGCGGAAGGCAAGACTTTCTTTATGTGCCGTGCCCTCGCGGCAAAAGCGAGCATCCCGGTGTGCGCGAAACCGGGCACTCCGACGTGGCGAAGAAACCCGCCTCTAGTAGGGCTGCTGGTAACCCCCGGCGACGAGGGGCACTCCACTCGGTCGTGCTCCGGCGGTCAGAGGCATTAACTGGGGTTGGGCATCCGGACCTTCGGCGGGAGGCGCTGGCCAGGTATTGCCGGCCGTCATCTCCGATTGCGAGGCGCAACCACCCATGAGAAGTGCAGCCGCAGCGAGAGCAAGGAAACTGGTGAGAGGTCTTTTCATGACTCAATTAAAGAACAGACACCCGCTTTACGGCAAGCTCATTCTGTTAAGGCTCCCAAGTTCCCATACTTTCCACGCCCGTCGCTGATCGCGGTTCGCGACTTCCCGACCGACCAGAGGCCGGCCTTTTGCGAGGGATCCTAATAGTGTCCGCCGGTGAGACCCTGGCTCGGCCGGGCACCGGAGGTGGGGGCGGTTGCGGAACTCGTGTCAGGGGTCTGAGTTATCGTCTCTTTATTGGAAGCGCAGCCCGTCACGAGCAGTGTAACGGCGGCGAGAGCGCAGAGCGTGAGTAATTGCAATTTCATGCGCAATAGAATCGCCGGGCAGCTTCTTTGCGTCGAGATGAAAATGGTGCGGAATGCGGGCGGACGAACCCGGCACGGAAAAGACCGAGTTATCTCGGCAGTGAAGCGGCGTACAGAGGTTTGCTTTCGCCCTCCGCAATCGCTACCAATCGATGCGGTGAATATTAGAATCGCGCGCGACGGAGTCGAGATCGGCGAATGCGATCGCGCAGACCTCGAGCAGCTCGCGCGCGAGGGCCAGGTGCTCCGCACCGATCATTACTGGCACGAAGGCATGGAGGATTGGCAGCTGTTGTCCGATCTCCTCGACCCCGGGGCTTGGACATCTGCCATGCAACGGGCCTGGTTCTCGGTTGCACGCGACGGAGTCGAGATTCGCGAATGCCGCGGCGACGAGATCGATCAGCTTGTTCAAACGGGGGAAGTCCTCCGCACCGATCACTACTGGCGCGAAGGCATGAAAGAGTGGGGGCTTGTCGGCGACCTCATTGACTCCGAGCCGTGGGAGCCCAGGCCTGTGGTTTCGCTTTCAAATCCCGTCGCCTCCGACGCAGTCGAGCCGGTCGCCCCGCCTCCGACCTTTCGGCGTCCGACCGCCCTAACGATAGCAATTGCATGTGGGGTGGCTGCCGCCGTAGTGATCGCTCTCTATCTGATTGTCGCATTCTCTGATCGGCGCCCGGAAGTGCCAACTCCGACTGCCCCTCGAAAGTCGGACGCGGAAAGAACCGACACCGATCTGCGAATCAAAGCCACTGATCAGTTGGTGGCAAAAGTCAAAGAGCTGCCCGCGCATCGCCTCTCCTCCTTCATATATTTTCTACTATGGGGTCTCGGTTAGAGTCGTGAAGCCTCCAGCAGCGCTGACAGCTGATTATCGAAGGGACAGAGGACATACTAGATCCGAAAACGCAGAAGGTGCTTTGTCACACAACATTCACATTGTATGGCGGATTACTCGAGAGAGCGATGGTTCTTCATGAACTACCACGCGTCTAAGCTTGACATGAGCCAAGGGATAACGACCGAAATTGAGGCGGATCACAACACGACGGTTGTGCCGACTCTCGCTTTTGTTCTGGGCCTAAATACCTCCAACGGATTGACTGGCCATCGCGTCAGGTCACAAAAAGCAAGTATTTCGAGCCGCCGAATTTCGGTCATTATTTTCTCCATCGAGTTGCCTGCAAAGAAATCAAACAAAAGTATTGCCAGCATTAAGTGTTTTGAGAAATCGCGGCACGAGCTGAAAAGAGTTCGCCAATCAAACGCAAAGAAATGAAAACAATTCTATCACTGCTCACTGTTGGCATTTTGTGCTCTCCTTGACCGCAGGCGTTACGGGCGCGGTGTTATTTACCGAAGATTTTGACAATCTTGCCGACGGCAGACGATTACAATGTCGAATAGAGCTGTCACTGGCGCTCATTTCCACAGGCGCACAACCGTGTTGGGCAACCCGGGAGCACTTATGTTGAAACTGCCGGCACTACTCATCCGCGGCAAATACGGTCTGAGCGGTCTTGGAGTGACAAGTGGCATCAGGACTCCTTTTGACGTTGGCACATTCCACGGCGATGCACACGCCAGCGACCATAGCGCCTTGGGACTTCGACAAACAGCGGCGTTTGGGGATCGGGAACGGACATTTACAAACAACACTACTTTTCGACCGGTGATTTATTAGGCGGATTTCGATTCGCGGGTGATGTCAGCGTCCAGACCCGCTTGATTCATCTTTTGTCAATGTCGGTCGCCCGTGACGCAAGATCGAATCGATGATATTCAAATCGTATTCAACAATTCGTTAAGCACCGTAAATTCCAGTGGAGTGACATGGCGAGCAAGACTGCCGACATATACATTAACGGCACACTTTTCGGGACCAAGTTGGCATAATCGGAACCAAAGCGTATTTTCGCGTTGTCGCATATGACCGGATCAAGCGGCGGCTGGCAGTCGTGACACAATTGGTATCGATAATTTTTCTATCATTTCTTCCGGTGAGATTAAACGCCATTCCCGAGCCTGCCGCCTACGCGATAATGTTTGTCGGTGCGGGATTGCTCGGGATGCAGCGCCTCCGCCGCAAGACGAGCTAAGTTCTCAGCCTCTCTCGAAAACGCCTCTCCTTCGCCGGAGAGGCATTTTTTTGTGCGCGATCATGTGGGGAATTCCGAGGCGGGTCTGGCCTTTTTCGATCAATCGATCCTGAATGGTTCTGACAAAGGTAAAGCGCCTGCATCGCCGCCGAAGCCGTGGTTAGTGTAGCGGTGCTTGTGTCAAGCACCGGCCGCGCGAGCCAGAACACTGCGCCTGACACAAGTGTCTCTACCGCTCTGGCATCGCTGATGCTTTTCTTAACGGCGCCATAGCACTCTTCACCCATCGAAAGGTGAGCCGTGAGAGCCGACGGGGCGAAGAGAGAGGTGCAAGGTTAGGAACTTTCCTTACACCTCCCTTTCATGAACACTGAGGCGCGCAGTGGAATCCACGGAACGCGCCCACCCTTTTCTGGTGTAGCGGTGCTTGTGTCAAGCACCGGCTGAGACAGACAAGGCACGGCCCCTGACACAAGCGGCTCTACAATTCTTCTTTGTTGGCTAACGAGGCGTTGGTTGCACCATTTCACCGCGGCGGCCGCAGAGGTTCTTGCAATCAACTTCTCAAACCTCTGCGTTCACTGCGCCCTCCGCGGTGCATCTTGGTCCAAGCGCGAAGAAATCATCGGTGAATCCCGTGCCGCCTTTCGGCATGACTCTGAAGTTGTGGCGACTGCGAAGGCTAAACTCAGGTGACGCTCGACTTTCATAAGCCGACGGCTCTAGGATCAATGCTCAATGGAACCTCCCGGACGCTTTCGCTACCGACATTTCCGGTTCCACACTCCCGGTGGAGGAATGAAAGCGGTCAGCATAAAAAAGCTCCTCCTGTTTTCCGTTGCCGCGCTCCTGGTGGGCGGTGCGGCGGCGGTGCGCGGGCAATCCGCGCTCGATGGTTTCGACCCGAACGCGAATGGCACGATTCGCGCCGTCGTGGTGCAGCCGGACGGCAAGATTCTGATCGGCGGAGATTTTACCTCGCTCGCGCCTAACGGCGGAGCTTCGGTTACCCGCAACCGCATTGCCCGGCTGAACCCGGACGGCACGCTCGACACCGCCTTCAATCCGAACGCGACCGGCATTAACACTACGGTTAATGCCATCGCGGTGCAGGCGGATGGCCAGGTTTTGGCGGGCGGTTCTTTCAACAATATCGGCGGACAGATGCGCAACAATATCGCCCGGCTCGACGCCACGAGCGGCCTCGCCGATTCGTTCGACCCGAACGCGAACAGCACTGTCTTTGCCATCGCGGTGCAGGCGGACGGTAAGATACTAACGGGTGGTTTTTTCGGCGGCGTTGGTGGACAACCCCGCAACCGCATCGCCCGGCTCGATCCGACGACCGGTCTCGCGGATTCGTTCGACGCGAACCTGAGCGGGACCGCTAGTGAGATCTTTGCAATCACGGTGCAGTCGGATAGCAAGATTTTGGCGGGTGGTTTTTTCGCCATGATCGGCGGACAGACCCGCAGCAATCTCGCCCGGCTCGATCCTACGACAGGCCTGGCGGATTCATTCGCTCCGAACGCGAGCGATGAAGTCCATTGCATCGCGGTGCAGGCGGACGGCAAGGTTCTGGCGGGCGGCTTTTTCACCATCATCGGCGGACAATCACGCAACAGCATTGCCCGGCTCGATCCCACGACTGGCGCGGCCGACTCCTTTAATCCGAACGCGAACAATGGCGTTTTCGCGATGGCGGTACAGGCGGACGGCAAGATCCTGGTGGGCGGCGATTTCTTCGGAATCGGTGGGCAGCAGCGCCACCAGATCGCCCGACTCGATCCCACGACCGGCCTTGCCGACTCCTTCGACCCGAGCGGGAACAACGCAGTTCGATCCATCGCGCAGCAGTCGGACGGGAAGATTTTGGTGGGTGGTAGTTTCACCACGCTTACGCCGAACGGCGGGACGTCGATCACGCGCAACCGCATCGCCCGCCTGGAAACGGACGGTGGAGCTGATCGGAGCCTTGATCTCAACGTCGCTGGCCTTCTTACGAGCTACGTTAACGCCATAGCCGTTCAGCCGGACGCGAAGTTTTTGATCGGCGGTAACTTTAACAGCGTTCTTGGGGTGCCGCGTGGCAACATTGCGCGCCTTAATGCAGATGGCACACTCGACACTGCTTTCAACCCGAACGCCACCAGTGAAGTGAATGCGATCGCGGTGCAGGCGGATGGCAAGATTTTGGTGGGTGGTTTTTTTAATGGGACGAACAGCATCGGCGGACAGAGCCGTAACTACATTGCCCGGCTGGATGCCACCACCGGACAGGCCGATTCGTTCGACCCAAGCGCGAATAATATTGTGCGCTCAATCGGTGTGCAGACAAATGGCAAGGTCGTTGTGGGCGGCTACTTTACGACCATCGGTGGACAGCCGCGCAATCGCATTGCCCGGCTGGATGCAACCACTGGACAGGCCGATTCGTTCGATCCAAACGCAACTGGAACTGTCTTTTCGATCGCAGTCCAGACGGATGGCAAGATCCTGGCTGCTGGCGATTTCAATGGCGCGAACAGCATCGGCGGGCAAACGCGCAATCGCATTGCCCGGCTCGATGCCACCACCGGATTGGCAGATTCGTTCGACCCCAACGCAAACGGAACTATTTCGTCGATTGCGGTGCAGCCGGACGGCAAGATTCTGGCGGGCGGTTCCTTTAGCGGAGCGAACAGCATCGGCGGGCAAACGCGCAACCGCGTCGCTCGATTGGACGCCATTACCGGCATGGCGGATTTGTTCGACCCGAACGCAAACGGAACGATCTCTTCAATAGCGGTGCAGGCGGACGGCAGGGTCCTTGTGGGCGGTTCTTTTAACGGAACGAACAGCATCGGCGGACAAACGCGCAACCGCATCGCACGGCTCGACGGCGCGACCGGGTTGGCCGATTCGTTCGATCCGAACGCAAACAATCTTGTCTTTGCAATCGCAATGCAGGCCGACGGTAAGATCCTTGCGGGCGGCGTTTTCAATGGAGCCAACAGCGTCGGCGGGCAGACACGCAATTATTTCGCTCGTTTGACTAACGACACTGCTGCGCAGCAAGACCTGACGGTAACGCAAACCACCGTGACGTGGACGCGCGGTGGCTCATGCCCTCAATTCGCGCGAGTTACCTTTGAAGGTTCAACCGACAATGTGAAGTACACGTTCCTGGGGGACGGTTTGGCGGCGGGCAGCAATTGGACATTGACGGGTTTAAGTCTTCCTACTGAACAGAACTTGTACATTCGTGCCCGCGGTTATTATCGCAGCGGCCAGAACAACGGCTCGCGGAGCATTACGGAATCGGTCCGGAATGTTTTTATTGGAGCATTACAACTTACAGCTGCCGCTTCACGCAAGACCCATGGTGGCGCGGGGACTTTCGATATTCCTTTGCCTCTCACCGGGGAGCCTGGCGTGGAATGCCGGAATGGAGGTGGCGCTTACACGTTAGTGTTCACGGCAAGTAACAATCTCGTTAGCGGCAACGCCAGTGTGACCACAGGGACGGGCAGCGTTTCCGGAAGTCCGACCTTTGCCGGGAATACCATGGCAGTAGAGCTGACAGGCGTCGGCGACGTTCAGACGATCACAGTGTCTTTGAGTAATGTAACCGACAGCTTCGCTCAGGTGCTGCCAGATACCGCGGTGAGCGTGAACATGCTGATCGGCGATACCAATGGGAACAAAACCGTGAATGCCGGAGACGTCGCGCAGACCAAAGGGCAATCGGGTGCGGCGGTGACTGCGGGCAACTTCCGCGAGGACGTCAATGCCAACGGAACCGTCAACGCGGGGGACACGGCCCAGGTGAAAGGCAACGTCGGGCATACCTTGCCCTGACGAAACAGGCAGAGCCCGGGAGCGAGCCCGGTCTTCACCGGGAAATGCGTTTCGTTGTGCGCAACCGTTTCACTTTTTTCCGTCACGAATTTGTGACAAAGAAATCTCAGAAAAGGATTGTTTTGCCCGCGCGATCCTGCAAATCTGGCGGCGTCAGTATCAAACCCCCGGAGGAAAGAAATGTGAAACGACTGTTAATCACTGCCGCTGCCATCCTGATCACCGCTCTTGGCGTCGCCCAAAACGCGCATGCGCAACTTTACTGGAACACCAACGGTGTTACCAACATGTGGACGGCAGCAAACTGGGGGACGTCTCCGGGTGGCCCCTTCAACGTGGGCTGGACGAATAATTCGGACGCTGTCTTTAACGCCGCCTCCCTGATTACCTTTGTGACCAATACCCAAGTTGGAAATGTGACGGTGGCTGACGGCGTGACCGTGGCCCTGACGGCAGCGGGCACTTATAGCAATGGCGGCAACGTTCGGACGCTCGACGTCGGTACCGGCTCGATTTTGGATTACGCCAGTCAAAACATTTCCACGGCGGCAGGGAACGGATTCATCAAGAACGGTGCGGGAATCTATTTCAGCGCAAACGGAAACCAATACACCGGCGGCTTTACGCTCAATAGCGGGACGATCATCATGGGCGGCGTTAATGCAATGGGCGGCGGTGGCGCCGCCCTGAACATCAACGGCGGAACGATCGCGGCCAGCGCGACTCGGAACGTCACAACCAGATATTCGGGCATCAACATCGGCGGCGACTTCACCATCGGCGCGGTGACGACGGGGGTTCCGAGCGGCAATGGGAGCGCAACGGCGAATATCACCTTTGCCGACAATGTGGCCCTCGGAGCCGTCACTCGCGCGATCACGATCGGCTCGAACGCTACCTACACATTCGGAGGGATCATGTCCGGAAGCGCGGGAACAGGACTGACCATTGTTGCTGCCAGCGGCGCGACGGGCAGTCTGGGCCTGGGCGGCGCGAGCACTTATGACGGCGGAACGACGGTAAACAGTGGTACTCTTTTCCTTAGCAACACGACTGGATCCGCGACCGGCACTGGGGGCGTAACGATCAATTCAGGAGGACGCCTCCTTGGCGGAATCAACGGCGGCACGACGGCCTTCGTTAACGTCGGGTCGAACAGAGTGGATATTAACAGCGGCGCAATCCTTTCACCTGGTTCCACTCCGACGGGCGGGGGGATTATGCACATCACCGGAACACAGACGGTTGCCAGCGGGGGGTACACGTCCACGGTGAACGTCAAAACGGGGGCGATCTTTCATGTGAACCTAACAACGGTGTCGACCATGAGCCAGATCAGCCTGACCGGAACGATGGATGTCACAGGCAGTACTCTGGAAGTGAGTCTGCCCATGGGGTTCGAACCAATTATCGGGAGCACGTTCCTGATTGTGAGCAACGACGGCGCGGATGCGATCACGGGAACTTTTGCTCAAGGCACCACTGTTACCGCCAACAACGGGCAGCAGTTCATGATTACGTATAACGGTGGTGATGGAAACGACATCGTGCTGACGACGTTGACCGATGTCCCGGCGTTCTCGTTGAATAGCGCGGTTTCACGCAAGACTCAGGGAGGCGCGGGAACTTTCGATGTCAATTTGCCGCTAACGGGCACGCCCGGGGTGGAATGCCGCAGCACTGGCGGCAACCACACGTTTGTTTTCACGTTCAGCAATGACGTCGTGAGCGGCAATGCCAGCGTCACAGCTGGAACGGGAAGCGTCTCGGGCACTCCTACATTTGCTACGAACACGATGACGGTGAACCTGACCGGGGTCACCGATGTGCAGATGATCACCGTTACCTTGACCGGTGTGACTGATGCATCCGCCCACGTTCTGGCCGATACGCCTGTAAGCGCGAACATGCTAGTCGGTGATACCAACGGTAATAAGACAGTCAATGCCGGTGACGTCGCGCAAACCAAGGGGCAGTCGGGTGTCGCAGTGACTGGAGCGAACTTCCGCAATGACGTCAATGCGAACGGAACCATCAATGCTGGCGATACGGCTCAGGTCAAGGCGAGCGCCGGGCACTCGTTACCGTAATCAATCACAGCATATTAGAGGACACCGGGCTGCGTTGCGTGGGCTGAATGGCTTTGTGACTAGCGAGCCGGGTCCGTAAGACTACGCGGGTTTTATGGAGAAGCTTTTACAGCTTCGCCATTTGATCCCGATTCCGCTTTCAGAACATATCCCACGCCGCGAATCGTGTGGACGAGTTTTGTCCGGAACGGATCGTCCACTTTCGCCCGCAATCGGCGCACCATCACATCCACTACATTCGTCTCTGTCCCGAAGTTGATGTTCCAGACCTGCTCCACGATTTCGCGGCGGGAAACGACTTCACCGGCAGAACGAGCCAGCTGAGCAAGAAGGAGAAATTCCTTGGCCGTGAGATCGAGGGCGACACCGGCACGAATCGCCCGATGCCGCCTGGTGTCGATTTCCAAATCTTCGATGCGCAATTTCTCAGACTGTTGCGACGTCGCGCGGCGGAGCAGGGAACGAACGCGAGCGAGCAATTCAGAGAATGCAAACGGCTTGACCAGGTAGTCGTCCGCTCCCAGCTCGAGTCCTTTGACTCGATCGCGCACGCCATCCCGGGCGGTGAGAAAAAGAATCGGGGTATGAATTTTTCTGCTTCGCAGTTCCTTGACGAGCGCCCAACCGTCTTTCTTCGGCAGCATCACATCGATGACGAGAAGATCGTATCGGGTCGCCAGAGCAAGCTCTAATCCCTTCTCACCATCTCTTGCCATCTCCACTTCGAAGCCGGCTTCGCGCAGGCCTCGCGTCAGGAAAGCCACCGTCTTTTTTTCGTCTTCGATCAACAGAATCCGCATCACGGATTATACTACCTCAAAACGTTCGCTCAAGATTCTCGCCGAATTTGCAATTGGCGGATTGGAGATGCGGGTCGTGCCCGAAATCTATCGCCGCGAGAGTGACTCGTTAGGCCAATCCATCGTGACGATCGCGCGACTCGGTCACTGAAGACCAATCGGTGGGAGAGAATCCCGCATAGCGCTCAGAATGATAGGTATTGGAACCCCATTCCTTCTACTTTGTTTCGGCCGGCGGCTGCGGCTGCCGGCGATCGACGGAGAGCCGCCACGTTCCACGCACGTTTTTTTTCCAAATCATCACGTAGTAACCGCGTTCCGGACCCTCTCCCCGCGCGGTCACATATTTGCCATATTCATACGCAAGATCACCCGACCGGCTGATATCTCGGCCAGCAGGCTTGAACGTCGTCTTGTCGTGATCGGAATTGAGCATGAGCTGCGCGGCGGCGTCACCCACGGCCGGAGCAACTCCTTCTCGAAGCACGCGAATGTCGTCGCTGGCAAAAGCAATGATTGCTCCGCCGGTATCTTTGGCGGAGGCATCAGCAAAACGGCGTTCGACTTTCCGTATGTCCTTGCGGGCGGCCTCCAAATCGACTTTCTCGATCTTTGTTTTGCCAGGGGTGGGCGTGGCCGATATCTGCGCGGACGCGGGTTGTCCCGTCGGTTTCGGGGTTTCCACGCCGGCGTCGAGGACTACTTTCCAGGCGCCATCTTTCTGCTTTTTCCAGACGGATAGAAACCGACCGTAGGCCTTGGGTGCTTCGTCGGTCGGGCTTTTCTTATACTCCCATGGGCCCGTCGTGTAGCCCATGTCGCCACTCTTTGAGACCGCAAGAAAATCCTGGCGCCATGTGAGCAGGCCTGTTCCTGGCTTCCGTTTCTCCCAGGTCTTTCTTCCGCTCACCGGACCCGGTTCGAAGACCACCGCGTTGTCAGCCAGGTTGGCAAGAAAAGCGTCCCGCGTTCCTTTTTCCGTCGCCATTTGCGCGAAGGCGGCTTCGGCGCCGGCCAGCGATTGATAGTCTGTTGGGACGGCGGTCTGCGCGCATAGTGGCGCTGCCCCCAGCATAACGAGGAGAAAAAAAACCTTTGGTTTAGACAAAATCCGCATTTGGCGTCGTCCTGATTATAAAAGACCGTTCAGAGGTCATGGAGAATGTCGTCACTCATGAAGATTGGAAAGCCTGTTTTTGCCAGCACGCCCCCGGCCTCGTGCTTTTCGCCAGGCAATGGGTCCGCACCCCGGCGGACGCCGAGGACATTGTCCAGGAAGCATTTGTTCGTTTCTGGCGGAAACAGCATTCTCCCGAAAACCGCCCTCTCCTTTTCGCGACCGTCCGCTCCATTGCCCTCGACCTACTCAGGCGGGACTCGCGACGCGCTCGACGTGAAGCGACTGCATGCCTCGAGGCCGAGCAAACGGATGCTCCAGCTTTTGATATCGATGACGAATCCCAGCAAGCGCTCGCCGAAGCGGTCGCGCGTTTGCCCTGCGAACAGCGTGAGGTCGTTGTCATGAAAATTTGGAATGAACTTACGTTCGCTGAGATCGGCGCCGTTCTGGAGATTTCGCAGAACACCGCCGCGTCGCGTTATCGCTACGCGCTTTCTGCCCTGAAAAAGAATCTGGTTCCCCATGAATGATTTCTCCGAGCTCGAAACGGAATTGAAAAAACTGCGACCGGCCGCGGTGTCCGACGGACTGGCGGCAGGGATCGAGCGCGCTCTTTCCGAGCAACCGTCGATCTCCACTCCCACATCAGGGGTCATGTCGCGGCGCAAGCCTTTCCAAATCAATTGGCGTGTTCTCGGGTTGGGGCTCGCTTTTGCCACCGCGCTGATGCTCTTGGCCAGAGTCGGTAACAATCATCCTGTGGAAAAACAGGAACGAGTTGCTTCGATGACGCCGACGCCGTCACGCAGTGTAACCGCGAGCACGGGCAAATTTATTCCCACTGGAATGACGCAGGTTGTTTACCGCACGCGCGACGAAGGCTTGATCTTTGCCGCCGGCTCAGATCGCCCAATTCGCCGAATGCGTTATCGAACTCGCGAGACGCTCCAATGGCGGCAACCGGAAACGGGCGCTTCACTCCGCGTCTCCTACCCGAGCGAAGAAGTCGTGCTGACGCCCGTGTCGGGCCAATAGAATTCATTTCCAAAACAAACAAACACAACCAATGAAAACAAAATCGATCATCACTCTTGCGACCGCGACGCTTCTTCCCCTCGCCGGCTTCGCCCAGAGCCCGCCACCGCCGCCACCCACTCCTCCACCCGGTCAGAACGGGCCTCCCGGTCCGCCAAACCCTCCCCGGGACAAAAGACCCAAAGTGGCCGTGACCTATCTGGGCGTGGAGACCTCTGAGGTTCCCAATGTGGTCAGCGAGCAGTTGGGTTTAGCCAAAGGCTTTGGTCTGGTCGTTGATTATGTGGTGAAGGACGGCCCCGCCGCGGCGGGTGGCGTTCAACAGAACGACATCTTGAAAATGTTGAACGATCAGATTCTGACCGACCCCGGACAGCTCGGGAAGCTCGTGCGCAGTTTTCCCGAAGGAACAACGGTTACTCTGACCGTTCTGCGGAAAGGCGCCGAAACCAAGCTCACGATCAAGTTGGCGAAGCGCGACGTTCCGATGGGGCACTGGATGGGAGACCACGGCAGACAGTGGCACTTCGATCAGGATTTCGGAGCGCTCGGCGACGAAATGAAGAACAACATCGAGGAAGAACTGGGCGCCAGACAAGGAATGATCCGTGAAGCCGTCCAGCGCGCTCGCCAGGAGGCCCTTCGCGCAGGCCGGGAAGCGCGCGCTGCGGCGCGCCGCGCTGCCGAGGAATTTCGGATAACAACACGCGACGGGGGTGTGCTACGGCGAACCAGAATCGATTTGGACAAGGCGCAGATTGTTTACTCCGATGCGGAGGGCGAGCTGCGAGTCGAAACTGTCGATGGCAAGAAGATGCTGACAGCGAAGGATCCGCAGGGCCGCTTGTTATTCAGCGGACCGATCGAGAAGAAGGAAGATCTCGACAAGATTCCGGCCGATGTCCGGAAGCGCTTCGACAAGCTCGAACAAAAGGATTTGGCGGCTCCAGAGCCCGCTCCCGCCCCGCACATGGGCGCCTATGGCTACAACTACGACGGCAACGATGTTGACGATAACGATAACGACGCCAGCGATAATGATAACGATAACGACAACGACATGGACGACGACAGCGGCGATGATGCTCCTGCTGCTGCCCCGATTTCTTTAGAACAGGTCTCGTTTCGGCCCACTCTTTATCGCGAGGGAGTGGTCGTGGGCGCAGTGCTTCTGTAATGAAAACCGCCGAGGCTTAACCCGGTCTGGCCAGCCGCTCGGCGGATTTTCTTTCCGGTTCTCGGTCGTTTTCTTCCGTGTTCCGGCCCAGGCTATTCGCTACCTGCTGATATTGCCTGGTCGACTCGAGCTGGCTTCCCGACGCAGTCTCCGGTCAGCCAGCGTCGCGAGCTCCGGGTTTTCCCCGCCGATGGAGCACCACAACAAGCGCAAGCCCACCAACCGCCATGAGAGCGGACGATGTCGGCTCAGGGATGAGCGAGCCGTCGAATTGTAACTCGGACAAGCCGTAAAAGGTTTGGGGGTCTCCGTAGTCGCTCTGAATATTGAACCGAATGGAAACGGCTTGGACAGCACCGCCAGTGAGCGCGACCAAATCAAAATATTCCCCAGTGTAGGTATCATTGCCTGGCGCCTGACTGAAGGTGATGTTGTTAAGCAGAGGCGTAAACGTGAAGCCATCCAAAGAGACTTCGATGTTAACCACCTGCACGCCGCGGCTGGTGAAGCCAACTTCATTGTAATTAAAAACACGAAACCCGATTACGTCATAGATATTGGCGAAAGTGACGGTATAAGTCGGATTCGGATCGATCCCGCCGAGTCCCTGGCCGGTCGAAAGCCAGGTGACGCCGCCTGCCAGACTGTTATGGGTTTGATCCGGTGTGTAAGCGAAATTGTCTCCTGGGCCTAGCCCGCTCCCGTCCACCGCGTGCACGGCCAGGCGGTCGAAGGGTCCACCGAGTTCGGTCGAAGCGGTGCCGGTCAGTGGGGTGATGAGTTGCCCGAATGCAGTTCCGCTGATGGAAATGATCAGCATTCCAAATATGACGACGAAGAAGCGGGAAGCCGAGCCCATGAAAGCACATAGTCTGCATTCAGCTTCGAGAGTCAACTCTCTTTTTTTCCTGCGCCGCCCGATTGCCTGGGTTTGGCTCGGCATCATTGCACCCCGGCGCTTGACACTGGCACATCTACACTGGCTAGGATCGATTCCATGAGCGAGAACACCCTTTGTTGGACAGATATTCCGGTCGCGAATATGGACCGCGCGATCAAGTTTTACTCTGCCATTCTTGGCATTGAAGTGAGTAGGATGTCGGAGCAAGGATTCGAGTACGGCTTGTTGCCACACGAAGAGCAATGTGCCTCGGGCTGCCTGTGCGTCGCCGGGGACAGTGTGGGCAACGAGAATAAGCCGTCGCAAACGGGACCGCTCATTTACCTTTCCGTGGAAGGCCGTCTCGATGATGCGGTCAAAAAAACGGACGCCAACGGCGGAAAAGTATTGGAAGGAAAGCAACAAATCGGGCGGCATGGTTTTCGTGCCCTGATTGTCGATTCAGAAGGCAACCGCATTGCGCTGCATTCGTCCACGGCGTGACTGTGGCCGATAAATGAATCGTAGGGCTGCAGAACAGCGGCCGCGCCAAAGTTTCAAGATGATGAATGGCTTGCTCGCTACCCAACGTCACAATTTTTGGTTCTTGAACTTCGCTCGTGGATTGCCAATAGGCGCCGAATGAACTTCAATCGTACGAATGAATGAGGTGAACATCGCTGACTCGTCGGTCGCAATTCGTGTTGCGGACGCGCTGGCGGCAGTGCCGGAATCCGCGCAAGTTCGGTTCACAAAGCTTTTCGAGCGCGGCACCTTGGCGGTTGAAGTATATGCGCCGCGCGAAACCGATTCGCAGACACCGCATTCCCGTGATGAGATCTACGTCATCATCAGCGGCGGCGGCGAATTTGTTAGCGAAGGGAAAAGCCGGAGAGTTGCACCGCATGATTTTATTTTCGTCGCTGCTGGGATCGAACATCGTTTTGAGAATTTTTCTGACGATTTCGCAACCTGGGTTTTCTTTTATGGAGCGGAAGGTGGAGAAGTTTTAGCCAAATGAGCACTCGAATTTTTCTCGTTAGGCACGGCGCTACGGTTCTCACGGCCGAAGATCGTTTCGCCGGAGCGACCGACGTGGAACTTTCCGACGAGGGTCGCGAACAGGCACGACGGCTGGCCATTCGCCTCAGCCACGAGAGCGTGGGCGCGATTTACGCCTCGCCGCTCGGGCGGACTGTGGAAACTGCTCGCATCCTGGCCGAGCCGCACAAGCTAGAGGTGCAAACGAGGGATGGATTGCGGGAAATTTCCCATGGACGCTGGGAGGGGTTGACGCGGCGGGAAGTCGAAGAGCAATTCGCCGACGAAGCAGCCGCGTGGGAGAAGGACCCGTACACATTCGCACCTGTGGGCGGCGAAAGTGGATTGGCGGTGACCGCGCGCGCATTGCCGGTCTTGATGGACATCGTGCGCGCTCATCCGGCGAACTGCGTGCTGGTTGTTTCACACAAAGCCACGATCCGTCTCTTGCTCAGTTCGATTCTAGGTTTCGATCCGCGGCGATATCGTGACAGTCTCGATCAGCAACCGGCCGCGTTAAACATCGTGGACTTCAAAAATCCGGTGCGCTCACGGCTCGCGCTATTCAATGACACTTCACATTATGCCGATCGCGGACACGCGATTCCGTCAGTGCCAACGGGGCGACTTTCCAAATGGTGGAATGGCGGAACAAAAGGATGAAGGATTGCCAAGTTGCCTTTCCACCTCAGGTAGTCTGGGGGAGCGCACGCGGGTCGCGCGTAACGTAGGGCGGCTCGCCCGGCGCCTTCTCAGTCACAAGACAAAGATATTTCGGCGAGCCGCCGAAATGTGCACGCGAGCCGCGTGCGCTCCCCAGAACGCGTCTGCTGAACCAGCGCCTTGGCCAGCATTCAATCTCTCCGCCCTTCAGCCTTCCGATACACCAGATCCGCTGCCACGATATCTTCCACCGCAACCCCGACCGATTTGAACAGTGTGATCTGTTCGTCGGATCCTCGGCCAATTTTCGAACCCGCTACGACTTCGCCGATTTCGGCGAAAATTTTTCCAGCCGCGATGATGTCGCCAGATTCCTTCGTCGCTGCTTCCCGCGATTCGACATAAATTCGCGCCTTACGGAGGATCTCGTCGTCCAGTTCGCGCCAATTTGGTCGCGTCGCGCCCACCGCGTTGATGTGCGTTCCCGGCGACAACCATTCACCCATCAAAACTGGTGTCGTCGCGGCCGTTGCCACCACGATCACATCAGCCCCGCGCACGGCTTTCTCGGCCGACGCTGCTGCCGAGACATCATGTCGCCTCGCGAACTCGCTCGAGTTTCGCGGACTCCAAATTCGTACCTCGCGAAATTTTCTGACGACGCGCAGCGCTTCCAGATGGCTTCGCGCCTGGACCCCCGAACCAAGGATTGCCAGCACCGAAGCATCTGGGCGCGCCAGCAGATCCGTGGCCACAGCGGACACCGCTGCAGTGCGCATCTCCGTAATCAGCCGTCCGTCCATTGTCACGAGCGGCTCACCTGTTTCCGGACGAAAGAGGAGAATCATCGCGTGATGGGTATGAACGTCTTTGTTATTCGGATAATAAGTCACCAGTTTGGCCCCGAGCGCGCCGCCATAAGCGGGCATCACTCCGAAGAAGCCTTTGTGCTCGTTCACTGGAAGGATCAGCCGCACCGGCTGCTCGACCTTGCCAGCGGAAAGGTCGCGCAACGCGCCCGCCATCGCGGGAATCAGTTCTTCCATCCGCAAAAGTCCGCGGACTTCATCTTCACCAAGGAACATGTTGCCTGGAATTATCTCCGCTGAGACAGCGGTGGCTACAGTTTACGGCGATGGCGCCGGGGATGTTGCTTCCGTGGGCGCGGATTTTTGTTCAGCGGGCGGCGCTTGATCCAATCCGCGTCGCTTCAGCAGGGGCGCGATATCGGGCTCCCCGCCGGTGAAGTTGCGGAACAGGATCATCGCATCCTGGCTACCACCACGCGAGAGAAGCGTATCGCGGAAATGATCGCCATTTTCGCGCTTCAATCCGCCGTGTTGCTTCATCCATTCGACGCTATCGGCATCCAGGACTTCGCTCCAGATGTAGGAATAATAACCGGCGGAATATCCTCCGACGAAAGCGTGAGAGAAATAGGTCGTGCGATAGCGCGGCGGAACGGTCGGCAAATCAACGCCGGCTTTTTTCAGAGCTGACGCTTCGAACGCAAGTGCGTCTGTCGGAATGTCCGCCGGAGTGAGCTGGTGCCAGGCCTGATCGAGCAGCGCCGCCCCGAGATACTCGGTCGTTTTGAAGCCTTGATTGAATTTTTGGGCCGCGAGCATCTTGTCGAGCAACTCAGCCGGCATCGGCGCGCCTGTTTGATAATGTTTCGCGTAATTCTTCAACACTTCGGGCCAGACCGCCCACATCTCATTCACCTGCGACGGGTACTCGACAAAGTCGCGCGGGACATTGGTTCCGCTGAACCGCGGATACTTCACATGAGAAAACATTCCGTGCAGAGCGTGACCGAATTCGTGAAAGGCCGTTGTCACTTCGTCGAACGTCAGCAGCGTCGGCTGACCTGCTGGCGGTTTCGGGATGTTGAGATGATTCGCGACCACTGGCTTCGTGCCGAGGAGTTCGCTCTGTCCCACATACTCATTCATCCAGGCGCCGCCGCGTTTTGATGGGCGCGCGTAGTAATCAACAAAAAACAACGCCAGCGGCTGGCCATCCTTATCGAAGACTTCAAAGACGCGCACGTCCGGCTGATAGACCGGCAGATCGTGGCGTTCCTTGAAGGTCAGACCGTAAAGTTTCCCGGCGGCGAAGAACACGCCGTCGATCAAAACGTGATTCAGTTCGAAGTACGGGCGCAGCTGCGATTCGTCGAAGGCATAACGAGCTTGGCGGACTTTCTCCGAATAAAAATCCCAGTCCCACGAAGCCAGTTGAAACCCACCGTGCTCCTGATCGATGATAGCTTGCATGTCCGCGCCTTCGCGGCGCGCGTTGGCCACGGCCGGCGGTGTCAGCTGGGCGAGCAATTTGTTCACCGTCTCCACCGTCCGAGCGGTCTGATCCTCCAGTTGGTAGGCGGCGTGATTGGGATAACCCAAAAGGTTGGCACGTTCCGCGCGCAGTTTGGTAATGCGGAGCACGACGTTCCGATTATCAAACTCGCCGCCGTGACTGTTGCGCGCGAGAGACGTTTTCATGATGCGCTCGCGCAGGGGGCGGTTCTGCAAAGAGCCAAGCGACGGTTGCCCGGTTGTGTTCAGGAGCGGGAAAACGAACTTGCCTTCTTTGTGTGCCGCCTTTGCGGCAGCGGTCGCCGCGGCGATTTCGCTTTCGGACAAGCCGGCCAAATCGGCGCGATTATCGACGACGATTGCGGAGGCGTTTTTTTCCTTCAGCACATTTTGCGCGAAGGTGGTCTGTAAAGTTGCCAGCTCCGCATTCATCGCTTTGAGCTTGGGCTTGTCGGAGTCGGAGAGCTTCGCACCGGCGCGAACGAAATCTTTGTAGTAGCGCTCGAGCAGCCACTTCGCTTCGGGATCAAGGCCGAGCTTGTCGCGCTCGTCGTAGAGCGACTGAATGCGGGCGAAGAGCGCGCTGTTCAAATGAATGGCATCTTGCTGCGCGGAAAGCTTCGGTGCCATCGCGGTTTCGATTTTCTGCATCGCCGGATTCGTGTTCGCGGCGGTCAGGTTGGAAAAGATGTTGTTGACCCGCGCCAGGGTACGGCCTGATCGCTCCAGAGCGACAATGGTGTTGTCGAATGTCGGCTTTTCTTTGTTCGCTGCGATGGCTTCTACTTCCTTCAGTTCCTCCGCCATGCCCTGGGCATAGGCCGGTTCGTAGTGCTCGTCTTTGATCTGATCAAACGGCGGCGAGTGGTAAGGCAGAGTGCTTTCAGTCAGCAAAGGATTTTTGGTCATGGCGGAAGAATGCTTTTTGGCGCCGGCTGATTTGTCAGCCGCGGACAGCGGCGAGCTCAGAAATTGAGTCGCCAGGAGCGACATCGAAAAGGCTGCCCGGGAGAAGAAGGATAATCTTCGCATAGAGAGACAAGAAGTGTTTGGATTTGGTGAACCGGAGTCTACGGGGCTCGAACCCGCAACCTCCGCCGTGACAGGGCGGCGCTCTAACCAATTGAGCTAAGACTCCTGTGAAAAAAGGAAAAGCAGCGTAGGGCGCAGCGCTGGTGGCTTCAACCTGTTTTTCTCGGTGCCACACCATGCGCCGATTTACTTCCCTGGAGCTCTGGCTCCGGCATCGACATGCCACCGATGATGCGCCGATCTTTCTCTGCTGCGCCGCGAAGTGGCACGAAGTTTGCACCTGCTGAGGTGTTGAACATTTCGTCGCGCGCGGCGTCGAACATTGCGAAGAGAACGCGATAAAGTTATACTCGGTATCGGTTCGGCGGATTGACCCAAACCAAAAAAATGAGCGACGAACGCAGGGAAGAATTCGAAGGCCGGGAAAGCGGGGGGCGAAATCCGAGCCTGCTCGAAATGTTTGACCACATGGTCTTATCGCTGCCACCGGGCGACCCGACTCGCGCCGATCTTTTTGCGCTGCGGCCGGAAATCGCGGAACAGGAAGAGACGGTGACCGAAGCGCGCCAAATGATCGAGAAGCTCGAGGAGGTCATTAAGAAGGTCACGTCGCCTGCGAACCGCATCGGGACTTTTCTCGGTAGTCCAGCCAAAGAGACTGCTCACATCGTCGTCGGTGGCGCGGATTATTATTGCAACGTCGATCCGCGGATTCCGCTGGCGAAGCTAAAAAAAGGGACACGCGTTTTGGTCAACGAGGCCTTTGTCATCGTGGGCGATCTCGGTTTCGAAACCGCCGGTCCCGTCACGAAAATCACCGAAGTGCTGGGCGAAGATCGACTGCGCGTCGGCGCGGAACACGGCACGCAATCGATGGTCCTGCAGCGTTCTTCCGAGCTCGAAGAAACCAAGCTAAAAGCTGGCGACGAAGTGCGCGTCGATCCCAGTTACCGGATGGCGTTGGAACTGTTGGCGAGCCCGAAATCGCACGAACACTACCTCGACGTGGTGCCGGAATTGCCTTGGGAAAAAGTCGGCGGGCAGGCGGCGGCGCTGGAAGCGATCAAGGATGCGATCGAAATGCCGCTCCTGCACGGGGAGTTGTTCAAGAAATTTCAACACGCGACGCCGAAAGGATTTCTTCTCTACGGCCCGCCCGGCTGCGGCAAAACGCTGATCGGAAAGGCGACCGCCTACAATTTAACGAAGCAGCTTCGGGAAAAATCGGGCGTGGAGATGAAAGAATATTTCATGCACGTGAAAGGCCCGGAAATTCTCAACATGTGGGTGGGCGAATCCGAGCGAATGGTGCGTGAGATTTTTTCGACGGCGCGAGAGAAACGGCGCGAAGGTTTTTTGCCTTTTCTCTTCATTGACGAAGCCGAAAGCATTCTTGGCACGCGTCGCGCTTCGCGTTACTCGAACATTCTTTCCACGCTCGTTCCGATGTTCTGCGCGGAGATGGACGGAATAGAGTCGTTAGGTGAAGTCGTCATTATTCTGGCCTCGAACCGCGCCGATCTGATCGACCCCGCGATTTTGCGGCCCGGCCGGATCGATCGAAAAATCAAGGTCAGCCGTCCGAACAAAGAAGGCGCGCGAGAAATCTACCGCATCTATCTGACGAATGACCTGCCGTATGACGGCGCGCTCGCAAAAGAAGTCGCCGGGATCGGCGAAGCCGTCGATCGGTTGGTAGAGAGGATCGTGGAAGCGCAGTTTGCGCGGCGAGACGAGAACAAATTTCTTGAAGTGACTCTCCGCAGTGGGCGAAAGGAAACGCTTTACCGCGGTGATTTGCTGAGCGGCGCGATCATTGCGTCGATCGCGGAGCGCGCCAAAGGCATGGCGATCAAGCGGGAGATCGCAGGCCGCGGCAGAGATGAGTCCATGCAATCGCCCGAAGGGATTAGTGAAAACGATCTGCGTTCGGCCTTCAATGCCGAGTTTACCGAGCACGATATCTTTCCGCCAACCGATATTACGGAGGATTGGCTCAAGCTGATCGATTACGATCCGGAGAACGTGGTCAAGATCGCGCCCGTGCGTGCGACCGGAAAGACGGCATCGAAACCGGGAAACAGTGTGATCTGATTCCGAGGGGGCGCGCACGCGGCTAGCGTATCACGCTCGAAGGCTCGTCGGACGCTTTCCTGGCTTATTGAAACCGAAAAGCATTTCGGCGAGCCGCCGAAATGAGCACGCGTTTTGCGTGCGCTCCCCAGGCCAGAACGCCGCTCTTTGAGCTTTCTCATCGCTCGTGCGCGGTTAGCATTGCTCCAATGAAAACAATCGATGTCTTGCTGAGCGTGGCAGTCGTGACCATCGGCATGGTCCGGCCGATTCAAGCGCAGCCGACGCGGGAACATAAACCCGACGTCTCGAACAAAGCTTTGATCACGAACGCGACCCCGAACATGCGCGCGAGCAAGAGCCGCGACCCGGCGACACTGCATAAACTGGCCGACGAATACTACGCCTGGCGGAACGAGAATTATCCCGTTCGCAGCAGCGATTCCGGCTTACACACCTGGGATGACAAACTGACTGATTACTCGCCGGCGAAAATGGCGGCGCGCGCGCAACATGTGCGCAGCTTGCTCGACCAGGTGCGTAACATGCAGACCGCGAAATGGTCGAAAGACGATCGCATTGATTGGTTGCTTTTCCGTTCGCAACTCGAAGCGGTGGACTTCGGCAGCCGCGTGATGAAGTCGGAGGAACGCGATCCGCAGATTTATGTCAGTGAATGCGTCAGCGGGATTTTTTCACTGCTGAAAAAGGAATACGACACGCCGGAAAAACGCGCTCTGGCGGCGACTGCACGCCTCAAGCAGATGCCGGCGATGCTGAGCCAGGGAATGAGCAATCTCAAAACGCCGGTCAAGCTCTACTCTCAGCTGGCGATCGCTTCCGCGCGCTCGATCGACTCCCTCTTCAACGACAGTTTGATGACGCTTGCGACCGGGCTTTCGGAGGCGCAACGCGTTGACCTAATGAAGGCGCGTGACGCCGCGCTCGCGGCCATTCATGGCTTCGCCGATCAGCTGGAGAAGCGGCTCCCGGGAATGGTCGACTTCAAAGCGATGGGCGAAGCGAACTACAACTATTACCTGCACCATGTGCTCCTGCTCCCGCTCGATGCCGGTCAGGTGGAAATGCTCGGTCGCGCCGAGCTCGCTCGTTACCGTGCGCTCGAAGCGCTCCTGCCCGATCCGTCATTGGCCGATCCTGACCCCGCGCGCAGCGCGAATATTCCGCCTAACCAGGCCGAGTTTTTGAAAGCATACGAAAGCCGCGAAGCGGAAATGATCGCCTTTCTCCGCGAGCACAAACTGATCACGCTGCCGGATTACCTCGGGGCGTTTCAAATCCGGCAATTGCCCGATGCCTTCAAGCCGACCAGTCCCGGTGGCTTCATGAATCCGCCCGGCGTTTACGACAAGGATTCCACCGGCTTCTATTTCATTCCGACATACAGTCCGGAGTCGAAGAATTTTTACATTCGTGCGGCGATCGAAGATCCGCGACCGATCCTCGGGCACGAAGGCATCCCGGGACATTTTCTTCAGCTCTCGATTGCGAATCATCTCACCGACGAGATTCGCCGCCAGCATGGCGACAACGTCTTTGTCGAAGGCTGGGCGCTCTACGGCGAAGAGATGCTCATGCGCACCGGTCTTTATCCGTTAGGCTCAGCCGCGCAGGCGCAGGTCCTTCGGCTTTCGCGCTATCGTTCGGCTCGCATCGGAGTGGACGTAAATTTGCACACCGGCAAATGGACCTTTGAGCAGGCCGTCCAATATTTCATGGAGGCAGGCGGCCTCGATCGCGAAGCAGCCACCGGCGAAGCGGCTGGCGCGGCCTCCGATCCCACGCAGAAGATCAGCTACATTGTCGGCAAGTGGCAGATCATGAATTTGCTCGGGAAATATCGGGACAAAGAGGGAGCCAATTACCGGCTGGGGAAATTCCACGACGATCTGATCAAGAACGGCAGCTTACCGGTTTCGATCATCGAATGGATTTTGCTCGATGATCCTTCCGCGATCGAGCAGGCTACACGCTAGATTTGAGGAGGATTTATCATGTGTCGAAACATCAAGACTCTGCATAACTTTGCGCCGCCGGCGACGCACGACGAGATCCGGGCATCGTCTTTGCAATTTGTCCGGAAACTGAGCGGCTTCGCCAAGCCGTCCAAGGCGAACGAACTCGCGTTCGCCAAAGCGGTCGATCAGGTGGCACACGTCGCGCACGAACTTCTTCATTCGCTCGTAACAAACGAGCCACCCCGTGATCGCGAAGTCGAAGCGGCCAAGGCGCGTGCCCGGGCCGCCGCCCGCTTTCGTTTCTCCGCGCAATCCGCAAATTAACTGAATACAGACGTTTGTCTGATTCTCGTTTGACGATTGCCGCTGACTGATAATGCGAAATCTTAGTAAGGAGGAGCGCCACTCGTTTCTTGTTTTGCACTTGGAGCATCGCCTCACTGTGCTCCTCGCCTTCGTGTCTAGATTATCGGATACTGCGTTTTGGCAGGGGAACGGGGACTTGTTTCGGTCAGCCTTTGAAGGTGCGAGCACCATGCTTCGCGTCTTCATCGAGTTCCTCGGCGTCCGATCCGAACGGCGCGGTGAAGATATTCGTCTTGTCCCTTACAAACCTCAAGGCGACGATGTCACGATCGAGAGCTTCGGCGTAGCCGGACTTAAGCCAGAAATGTTTGGAGAAGATTCGGAGCTCATCGCCATCGTCCATGAAGGTATTAAGAAGGGAACTGTGCATCTGACGTGGGAATCAGGGCACAAATACAAAAGTGATGAACATTTTCTTCGCGCCGTCGCGGTGGTTCTTCAGCATCCGGATCTTGAGCGCCGGTGTTCCGGCCACGCCTTCTCAGCAGCCGCGAAACAGAGCCGACTCGCGGAACTCTTGGTATCAATCGTAACATCAACACAGACTCAATCGCAGTTATCAGTTGGAGATGGCAATGGCAATCGCGCTAACTAGTTCGCATCCCCGCAATCTGTGGCGAAGTACCTGCCGCGGTGTTCTTGGGATTTGTTGCGGTCGTGGTTCTCTCGCTCGGCACAGATCAGATCTTTCATTTGCTCCGGGTTTATCCACCCTGGAACGAGCCGATGCGCGATCCGGGCTTGAATCTTTTCGCGCTGTCCTATCGGATTGTTTACACGATAATAGGCGGCTACATCACCGCAAGGCTCGCGCCTCGCAATCCAATGCGGCATGTTTGGGTCTTGGCTTTCATTGGGCTCATCATGGGCGTCGTTGGCGTAATCGCGACGAGCGGCATGGACTTGGGCCCACGCTGGTATCCGATCGCGATTGCGGTCACGGCTGTGCCCTGCACCTGGCTTGGCGGAGTGCTGTATCGGATGTGGCGCTCCGAACGCTAGCGAAGATCTGGCAAGCCGATTTGTAGGGGAAGCCGCTGACTGCCCAGATCTCGATGCTGAACAGGGAATCTGACAGCTTCTCAACAAGGCCGCGATCGCAACGCGAAGCTGCGACGCCGAGAGCGCTTTTGACGCGCCGCGGGCTGCGTTATGTTGGCCGGGATGCAGAGGGTGTTTGGGATCGAAACGGAATACGGGATCACGGTTCAGGGCGCGGAATCGGTCGATGTGGTCACGGAATCGATCGAGCTGGTGCGCAGTTACACCGAGCACGGCGCCCACATGAAGTGGGATTACAATCTGGAAGATCCGCATCGCGATGCCCGCGGGTTTCGCGCATCGGAGCTTTTGCAGGACGCTGACGAGTCGGCCTATTTCGAGATAGACCGGAACCGGCCGCTTAGTTTTGAGGAAATAAAAAGCGACCTCGTGCTCTCGAACGGCGCGCGTTTCTACAACGATCACGCGCACCCCGAATATTCAACGCCGGAATGCACCACCGTCCGCGAGCTGGTCGCGCACGATAAAGCGGGCGAACGGATTTTGGCCGAATGCGCGCGCCGCCGGAATGAGAAGCTGCCTGCTGGTCAGGAGATCAGGCTTTACAAAAACAACACCGACTTCGCCGGACACAGTTACGGGTGCCACGATAATTATCTGATGCGTCGCGATGTCCCGTGGGATCGAATCGCGAGCGCCGCGCTTCCGTTTCTGTTGACGCGCCAGATTTTTGCCGGCGCCGGCAAAATGGGGATTGAGGCCGAAGGCGCGGTGACTCAGCCGGGAGTTTTTCAGATTTCGCAGCGCTCGGATTTCTTCAGCGTGCTCGTGAGTATCGATACGATGAACAAACGGCCGCTGGTGAATACGCGCGATGAGCCGCATGCTGATGTGAATCGGTATCGGCGTTTTCATGTCATCATCGGCGACGCCAATATGAGCGAATGGGCGACGGCGTTGAAGATCGGAACGACCGCGCTGATGCTCGGCCTGATCGAGCGCGACGAAGCCCCGCAGCTCGAAATCGCGCAGCCGGTCCAGGCGCTAAAGTCGATCAGCCGCGATCAAAACTACGACTGGATCATCGAGCTGCGCGATGGGCGGAAGATTTCCGCGATCGATGTGCAACGCCTTTATCTAAGGGCAGCGCAAAAATGCTTTGCGTCAGGTGACGAAGAAACGAGGTGGCTCCTGAACGAGTGGGAAAACGTGCTCAATGATCTCGATCGCGACGTGGCTCTCGCTCGCGATCGCGTGGATTGGGTTGCAAAAAAGTTTTTGCTCCAGGCGTTTCAGGAGGAAGAGAAACTGGCATGGAGCGATCCGTGGCTGCAAGCGATCGATCTGGAATATCATAACATCGACCTTGAGCAGGGGTTGTATTTTGATCTCGTTAGGCAAGGCGCGATACGTCGCGTCGTGCCGGAAGACGCCATCAAGAGTGCAATCTTTTCGCCGCCGGAAACGACCCGGGCATTTTTTCGCGGCCGATCGGTCGCGCGCTTCGACGAAGCGATCGCTTCAATTCAATGGGATGAAATTGTGTTTAAGAAAGGCGCGCGTGCGCGTCGCGTGACCCTTCCGCAACCATCGAGTGATCCGCGCCTTGAAAGGCTCAACGCCGTGATGCGTGATGCGAAGAGCTATGGCGAGTTGAGCGACGCGCTGGGCGAGTTCGAGTAACAAATCGTCTGAGCAAGGTCCTCGACAGGCGCGATAACGCCTAGGACCAGGCAATGAGCCGCAGTTCGTGCGTCTGCATTAGATGCGGATGAGTAGGAACGACGCGCACGCTGAAGCCATAGGTGCCACTATCCGAGGCCGGCACTGCGCCCTGATAAAAATAGTGGCCCTGGCCGTCGGTCGGATTGCTCTGATCAAGAATCGTAACCAGGGGATTTCGGATTCCGCCATTGTCGGCTTCGCCGTGATACGCCTCCACCCGCACATGTTTCGGATCGACCGCACCGAGATGGACTTTCGCGCTGATCTGCAGTGAATCGCCGACCGCGATGTTTTGCCGATCGGGATTTCCAATTTGCACGTCGGAAATGCGCACTTGCGGCCAATCCTTTCGCATTTGTGCTTTCCATTGGCTGAGCTCCACGGCGGCCCGGCCATCTTCCCGTGCGAGTTCCGCGTGAGCTTTCGCGGCCGGAAGATAGAGACGCTCGGTGTATTCCTTCACCATGCGGTGGGTGTTGAAAACCGGCGTGACGCTGTGGATCGATTCTCGCATCAGCTGCAGCCAGGCGAGAGGGAGCTTGCCGTCAGGCTTTGCGTAATAGAGCGGAATGACTTGGTTTTCGAGCAACTGGTAAAGGCTGCCGGCGTCGACTTCGCTCTGGAATTCCACTGTGCCATCGTTGATCTCCGCTCCGATGGCCCAGCCGTTATTGCCGTTGTAACCTTCGCGCCACCAGCCATCGAGAACACTCAGATTGAGCCCGCCGTTGGGTGGCAGCTTCATCCCGCTCGTGCCGCTGGCTTCGAGTGGACGCAGCGGATTGTTGAGCCAAAGGTCAACGCCCTGGACGAGGCGGCGCGCAATGTAGGTGTCGTAATCTTCCACGAAGACAACGCGATTTTCGAAACCCGGGTCCCGGCTCATCTTGTAAACCTGCTGGATGAGAGCCTTGCCGCCCTCGTCCTGCGGATGCGCTTTCCCGGCAAAAATAAATTGCACCGGCCGGGTCGTGTCGTTAAGCAGCCGGTAAAGCCGGTCGCGATCGCTGAACAAAAGCGCGCCGCGTTTGTAGGTCGCGAAACGCCGCGCGAAACCGATCGTCAGAATCTCGGGATCGAGAATACGGTTGGCGTTGCGGATCGATTCCGGAGATTCGCCGATGCGCTCGCGGGCAAGGCGGACTCGTTCCCGCACAAATTGGACGAGACGCAGCTTGAGTTTCTGGTGCGTCTCCCAAAGCTGAGTGTCGGGAATATGGATGACACCGCGCCAAAATTCCTGCTCGGTCTGATGCTCCTCCCAATCGCCGAGGAACTTGGTGTAGAGGGCGGAGAATTCCGGCGCCATCCATGTCTTGGTGTGGATGCCGTTAGTGATGCTGGTGATAGGGACCTCATGCAATGGCACGCCGGCCCAAACGTCTTTCCAGAGCGCCTGGCTGACTTCGCCGTGGAGTTTGCTCACGCCATTCGCATGACGGCTCATGCGCAGGGCGAGAATGGTCATGCTAAATGCCGCCAGCGGATCCACACTCGTTTGACCGAAGCGGAAAAGTTCGTCGAACGGGATTTTTAATTGCGCCGCAAAATCGCCGAAATATTTCTTCATCATCTCGCGCGGGAAAGCGTCGTTCCCGGCCGGTACCGGTGTGTGAGTGGTGAAGACATTGGCCGCAGCCACCACCTGGAGCGCGGAATAAAAATCGAGATTCTGCTGCACGACTCCCAGCCGGATTCGTTCGAGCGACAAGAAGGCCGAGTGGCCTTCGTTCATATGAAACACTTCCGCGTCGATGTCGAGTGTGCTGAGCGCCTTCACCCCGCCGATGCCGAGCACCATTTCCTGGCGCATCCGCATTTCGAGATCGCCGCCGTAGAGTTCCGCTGTGATCAAACGATCTTCGGCGCTGTTTTCGGGGATGTCGGTGTCGAGCAGGTAAAGGCTGACGCGGCCAACTTGGAGCTGCCAGATTTTTGCGAACACTTCGCGGTCAAGAATGCCGACGGAAATGAGCAAATTTGCATCGTTGCGACGCACTTCGCGGATGGGAAGATGGTGAAAATTCTGATTGAGATTGACCGCCTGTTGCGTGCCTTCCTTATCGATCTGTTGTTTGAAATATCCGTGACGATAAAGCAAGCCGATCGCGACAAAGTTGAGATCAAGATCGCTGGCCGATTTGCAATGATCGCCCGCAAGAATGCCGAGGCCGCCGGAATAATTTGGAATCGATTCGTGAAAACCGAACTCAGCGGAAAAATATGCGATCGGTTTCTTGATCTCGCTCGCGGAGCCGGTTTTTCCGTAGGTGCCCTCCTGCCAGAGATAACGGCGAAACGCTTCGTAAACGTCTTTCAATTCGCGCAGGAAATTCTTGTCGCTGGCGACTTCAACGAGACGCGCCTGGCGCGAAAGCTGAAGCATCCGGACCGGATTATGATTGGTCCGATTCCAAAGCTCGGGATCGAGATGCCGGAAGAGGCGGCGTGCGGACGGCTCCCACGTCCACCACAAATTGAAAACCATCTCGCGCAGCGGCTCCAGCTCGGCCGGCAAAGTGGGAATTACATTGTAAATCTGGTAATTTGGCATGGGCAGCGATGAGGCAGAGGCGAGAGCTTGTCAGGAAAATTTCGCGCGGCAACTTTTCTGTCGGGCTGCATAACGGGCTGATTGTTGTCGCATAACACGGGCCACGGCTGCCGTTATTGCGCGATGCGGATCGCTGCCTTGTTTTGCAGCGCCAATTTCCCGGAAGAGCGAGCGGCTGTAGTGGTACGGCGGCTACTGGTGGCAGGACCGCCGCGCTTGAAACTCGGCCGAGCGCGAAATCGTTTCACGACTAACCATTCCCACGGTTTTTTTTGTTCGGACCGGCCGCATCTCAACCGGCCCGTCTGAACCGCAAACTTCGCACCAATGCCGCTTCGCCTCATTCAGACGCGTTCTGATCCCGCACTTGTCACAAACAAATACTTCAGTCTTCATTGCCATGGAATGTTTCGTCGCGTGAGTCGACTTCGGCAAGATCCAATTATCAAGTGGTCCGAGCGATCCGATTTGACTGACCATACTCCGGGAAAGTGATTTCACGCGAACGATAATTTCGAATCTTCTTTCCGCGACGGCACACTCCAACCGGTCGTTAGGGGGTGGCGGTCGAAGTGTGATCGTGGACGACGCGCCGTCCGTTCGCCAGGCGACGAAAGAGTAATATGAATCTCCCGTGCGGCATGTCCCATCACGGCGCGGATTTCAGTAGCGGCGTTCGGGAGAAGCACGGCGTGACGGTTGTGGCTCCAACCGCAAAGGGGAGCAGAAACCGGAGGAGTGATCCCCTGCCAGGGCCTCCGCCGGGACAAGATGGTTTGCGCATGCGTTTCCCTTGGCAACCCGCGGCAGCAGCGTCGAGAATGCGTTGGGTCTCCCGGCTGCGTTTGAGGTAGCGGCGGCTACTTCGCGTGATTCCTGCTCATACCTGGACGAAATCATACGATCCAAATTTTACGGTGTGACCGTGGGAACAGGTTGACCCCACTGTCGTAAACCAGTAGATAAACCCGTGTTCCGAAATTCGTCCTTTGCGGTTCTGCTCCTGGCGTTGACAATTCCCGGTTTCGGCCAGGCGCCCCCGCCTCCGCCGAGCGTGCGTCCCACACCCCGCGGCCCCGCTCAGATAACGCCATCGGCGGGAGAAGATCTCGTCAAACTTCAGTATCCGAACAGCGATGTCTCGGATGTCTTGCACATTTATGAGCAACTGACCGGCAAGAAACTCGTGGTGGACAACGGGGTGCAGGGAAAGGTCAATATTTTCATCGCCCAGCCGATTGCTCGCGAAGAAGCGATCAAGCTCATCGAAATGAATTTGGCGCTCAATGGATTTTCGCTCGTCCCGGTCGACGACGATACCATGGAGGTGATCGGCTTGGGGAAAAATCCGCGCATTGCCCCGGTCCCGATCATTTCGGACGAGATGGACATTCCATCCGGCGAGCAAACGATCAGTTTCCTTTTCAAACTGAATTACGCCGATCCGGTGGAGCTTCAGCAAGTTCTCATCCAGTACTCTCGGCGGAGGACACACCTACGCGTCGGTCTTCGCGCTGCAAAAATCTTCCAGCCTACTCGTTACCGAAAGTTCCGGAGTGGTCAAAAAGTTGGCCAAGATCGTAGCCCAGGTTGACATCCCGCCGGCCGAAGTCGTTAGCGAATTCATCAAGCTCGAGCGGGCCGACGCCGGAAAGGTAGTCGACATGCTGAAAGAAATTTTCGAGAAAAATGCTCAGCAGCAAGCGGGTGGGGCGGCCTTTCCGGCTGGTGCTCGTGGCAACCGGGTCCCGGTTCCGGTGCCCCAGCAACAGGTAGAGAACGATCTCGGCGCGCTGACCGCCCTTACGGAAGAATCCGTCATCGTCGGAAAAATCAAGCTTGCCGCAGACATACGCACGAACCGGATCCATGTCATCACCCGGCCAGTCAACATGCCGTTTATCCGGAAGTTGATCGCGGAATTCGACGCCAACGTCGAGTTCGCCAAACCGGTGACGCGGCCGTTGCGCTATATTTCCGCGAACGATGTCCTCCCGGTACTGGTCCAGGCGTTGACCGAGCCGGGGAGTGAAGAGGGAGGTGGTGCCAACGCCACCAATCCTCAGCAAAATCAGCAGCAGCAGAACCAGCAGCGGCGCAATAATAATAATAATACCTCCGCGAACAATCCGTATGCCGGTAACGACTCGAGTTCCGGCGGAGGTACCCTGAATGTCTCCGAGGAACTTTCAACACAGCCAGTCGATACGGCGCCGAAAGCGGTCACGATCGGCAATGCAAAAATTATCGCGGACCAGCGATCAAACTCGATCATCATTCTTGGGAACCGGGAAGTGGTCGTGAAGGTGGAAAAGATCCTCGACGAAATGGATATCAGCTCGCCCCAGGTTGCGCTCAGTACCGTCATTGGCGAGTTGTCCCTGGATAACACCGAAGAATTCGGCGTCGATTACTTTGCCAAGTACAAGAACAAGGTTGTCGGATACTCGCGCAACACGGGTGCGCCTCTTCCATTTCCTACTCCAGACGCTTCCGCCAGTGCTTCTGTTCCTCCAATTCTTGATCCTGGCAAGCTGGTTGACTTCAGCCGGATTCTTCAAACCGTGGGTGGCGGCACGAACGTTTATATCGCTGCCGGCAATTACCTGTCGGCCATTGTGCATGCGCTCGATTCGACCGGGCGCTTCAAGGTGATTTCGCGGCCGATGGTTTTCACCAGCAATAACAAGAAGGCGATTATCGCGTCGGGAACGGAGATCCCCGTTCCCGTGAATACGATCTCATCGGCGACCGGAGGTGGTATCCTCAATACCGGCCTCGCTCAGCAATCGAATATCCAATACAAAAAAGTCGCGCTCCAACTGGAAGTCGTGCCGTTGATTAATTCCGAGAAGGAGGTTTCGCTGGATATCCTGCAGAAGATCGACAGTTTGGCTGGTTCAACCGTAGTCGATGGCAATGCGATCCCGAATATCGCGACACGCTATATTCGCACCACCGTATCTTCGCCGAACGGCGCCACGATCGTCCTGGGCGGACTGATCATGGATAACAAGCAAGATAATCGGACCGGAATCCCGGTTCTAAGTCGTATCCCGGTGGTCGGCGCCCTTTTCCGGAGCACAAACAGAAGTAAAATGCGACAAGAGTTGATTATCTTGATGCGGCCCGAAGTCTCCCTAACGAAATTGGACTTGCATCGTTTGCGTCAAAAAACCGAAGACCGGACACATTTCGGGCCTGAACTCGAACAAGATGATTGTCCCGATTGCCCGCCGCTGGCTGATGGGAAACAATTACCGCCACCCGATCTTCCACCGTCAAAATAGCTTTCGCGCATGAACCGTTTGTTGATCCCTCTGTTCGTTTTGTTTTGTGTGTCGCCGATTTGCGCCCGCGCTGATTTCCTCTTCCACTCCACGGATCCATTAGCGGCCCGGGATGAGTACGGGCTCCTGCACCAAAGCCCGTCGTCGTTAAATCGAACGGACTTCGACCACCGCTACCCGTGTCGATTCGACTATTATCTCGAATCTTCACGAAGCTTATCTTCCGATCCGGCTTACGTCGGTGCACTCCAAGCTTCCTTGCGTCGCCTGGGATACTACTGTGGCCCGATCAATGGAATTTTCTCTGACGAGGTCAGCGACGCGATCGCACATATGCAAAAGAATTACTCCCAGCGTGTGACTGGCACTCTCACTATCCCCGTTCGGAGGGCTCTACATTTGCCTTAGAATTCGGAATGAGCGCAGCTGTCAGTCAATCGTTGATCGATCTCTTGCTTGCGAGCGGTGTTGCCTCGCAGGAAGAAGCAACGGAGCTCGCATCCAATCTCAACGGCGGGTCCTGGACCACGCAGGTGCTGGACTCGGGCAAAGTGGACGAGCAGCGGTTTCTCGGCGCCATCGGAAATTACTTCCGCGTCCCGGTGGCTTCGATCGACGCGAAAGCGATCGATCGTCAGACGCTTTCGCTTTTACCCAGCCGTTTCGTTTTCCAGCATCACATTCTGCCGATTGAGGCGAAGGAGAACGCGGTCGTTCTCGCCACTTACGATCTTTTTAATTCGGTCGGCCGGCAACTGGCCACGCAGCTACTGAAGAAACCGGCCGAGTGGGTGCTCGTGCCGCGCGGACAAATCCTGCGAGCGATGAAGACGGTCTATGGCGTCGGCGCGGAAACCTTCGACGAGATTCTCAAGACCAACCGCTCGTTTGAATTTTCGCAGGACGTCGAATTGAGCACGGATCTCAATGCCGACGATCCTGAGGCATCCGTCGTCAAATTCGTGAACCAGATCATCCGGGAAGCGATCATCGAACGCGCGACCGATATCCACGTCGAGCCGCTGGAAAACGATTTGCGCATCCGATATCGAATCGACGGAATTCTGCACGAGGTCGCGGTGCCTCCGCAATTGCGCCTGCTTCAGTCGGCCATCATCTCGCGCTTGAAAGTGATGGCGCACATGGACATCGCTGAGCGCCGTCTGCCGCAGGACGGCCGGATCAATTTGCAAGCCAGCGGGCAAAACATCGACGTGCGCGTCTCCACTATTCCGACTGTGAACGGTGAGTCGATCAGCTTGCGGTTGCTCAGTCGGACCGAACAGCATTTTGGGTTCGATCGTCTCGACATGAGCGAGAAACAGGCAGCCACGATTCGCAACCTTCTCGCCCAGCCTAACGGCATCATTCTCCTCACCGGCCCGACCGGTTGTGGCAAGTCGACGTCACTTTATTGCTTCCTCAGCAGCATCAACTCGGTCCAACGCCGTATCATCACGATTGAAGAGCCGGTGGAATATCGGTTACCCGGCGTCTCGCAGATTGACGTCAAACCCGAAATCGATCTTACCTTTGCGAAAGGTCTTCGCCACATTTTGCGCCAGGATCCGAATGTGGTCATGGTCGGTGAAATTCGCGATGTCGAAACGGCTGATATTTCCATTCGCGCGGCCATGACGGGTCACCTGGTTTTCAGCACGCTGCACACGAACGATGCGGTGGGTGGAATCACGCGTTTGCTCGACATGGACGTCGAGCCGTTTCTGCTCGCCTCGGTCGTAAAAGCGTTTATCGCGCAACGTCTCGTGCGGACGATATGTCCGGAGTGCGCGAAGATGTTCGCATACCCGAAAGAATATCTGGCGGAGATCAGTTTCCCGCGGGAACTCGGCGTGCGTTTTCTTCGCGGCACCGGTTGCGATCAGTGCCGGCAAACCGGTTACCAGGGCCGGCTCGCCATCTATGAAATCTGCGTCGTGACCGAGCCGCTCAAAAAGTTGATCATGCAGAAGCGCGACGGCGGCGAGCTGAAGCAATGCGCCATTTCGCATGGGATGGAGACGTTGCGGCAGGACGGCTGGCGCCGGGTTGCCCAGGGCAAGACGACGATCGAGGAAGTGGTTCGGGTTACCCAGACCGACGAAGTGATGGCCGAGACGGAAGTCGACGGCGGGGGCAAGGCCATCGCGACCGAGACGCCGGTTGTGCTGAGTTAGCCTTTCTCGGACAAATTCGTTAGGGAATCAACATCCGCGCAATGCTTTGATTGCATCGCGATAATCCTTCGCGCGAAAAATGAATGTTCCGGCCACAAGCACATTTGCGCCATTCGCTATCGAGACTCCGGCGGTTTCCGCGTTGATTCCGCCATCTACTTCAATGTCGAGAGCGGCGTTGTGCGAGCGTTGCCAATCACGCGCGCGCTTCACCTTTTCCATCATCTCGGGCCGGAATGATTGACCACCGAAACCTGGATGCACCGTCATGATCAGCAGCAGGTCAATGCTCGTTAGGTGAGGTTCAAGCATTTCGAAGGGCGTAGCCGGATTCAAAGTGAGACCCGCCCGACAACCGACCGCGCGAATGTCGCGCAAGGTTTTGCCGACATCGTGTTTTGACTCTGGTTCGACATGCACCGTGATCGAGTTCGCGCCAGCTTCGACAAAACGCGGCACGTAATGATCCGGATGCTCGATCATCAAATGCACATCGAGCGGAAGCTGCGTTTGTTTGCGGATGGTCGCGACGACGGCGGGACCGAAGGAAATGTTATCGACAAAGTGCCCATCCATGATGTCGAGATGAATCCAATCGGCGCCTGCTTCCTCAACCCGTTTTGTTTCAGCGGCCAGGTTGGAAAAATCTGCAGCCAGGATCGAGGGAGCAACGAGGATTTGCATTGTTGGAGGCGATGGGGCGATGGAGCGTTGAAACGATGAAGTGCCAGGGCGCTGAAGCGATAAGCAAGTTCTCTCGCTAAGGCGCTTCAACCCTTCAACGTTCCACGCTTCAACGTTTCCCTTGACGACGCAAGACTCCGTTTCTAGATACTACGCGTTTCAGCCAGTCAAATCGCGCGCAGCGCACGGTTGCTGCTATGGTCAAGCGAGGATGCGCCTTTGGACAGACTGAGCGGGCGATCCATTTAGAAAACTAATTTTCATGTTTGAAGGACTTTTCGGCTGGTTCTCCAGCGACATCGGTATTGACCTCGGAACGGCGAACACGCTCGTTTACGTGAAGGATCAGGGCATCGTTTTGCGCGAACCCTCCGTCGTGGCCGTGCAGGCCGGGACGATGAAGGTGCTGGCGGTGGGCGATGAAGCGAAACGCATGCTCGGGCGCACGCCATCGAATATCGTGGCGGTGCGGCCGCTGAAAGATGGCGTGATCGCGGACTTCGAAGTGACTGAAGCGATGCTGCGGCATTTCATTACCAAGGTGCACGGACGTCGCGTGCGGGCGAGACCGCGAGTGGTCATTGCGGTGCCTTCTGGAATTACTGAAGTAGAAAAGCGAGCGGTCCGGGAATCCGCAGCGCATGCGGGGGCGCGGGAAGTTTACTTGATTGAAGAGCCAATGGCGGCGGCGATCGGGGTCGGTCTCCCGGTGCAGGATCCGGCCGGCAACATGATCATCGATATCGGCGGTGGAACGACGGAAGTCGCGCTCATTTCGCTCTCGGGAATTGTTTTCAGCCGAAGCGTTCGGGTGGCGGGCGACGAATTGGACGAAGCCATCGTGCAATATATGAAGCGCGCCTACAATTTAATGATTGGCGAACGCACAGCAGAAGAAATCAAAATCAAGATCGGTTCGGCGTATCCGACGGAAAAGGAAACCTCGGTGGAAGTAAAAGGACGCGATCTTGTCGCGGGTTTGCCGAAGACACTGATGATCACCTCGCAGGAGGTACGCGAGGCGTTGCTCGAACCGATTTCAACGATTGTCGATTCAGTGAGAATCACACTTGAGCGCTGTCCGCCGGAGCTTTCGGCGGATTTGGTCGATCGCGGTTTGGTGCTGGCCGGCGGTGGCGCTCTCTTGCGCGGTTTTGACAAGCTTTTGAGCGAGGAGACGGGTTTACCTGTCCATGTTGCAGAAGATCCGCTGAGCGCCGTGGCGGAAGGAACCGGCAAATGCCTCAATGAACTCAAATTCTTGCGTCAAGTCGCCTCGGCCGATCGCAACTGGCGGTGACATTATTTCAGATTTTAGATTTCAAATTGCAGATTGTTGGCAGCGATTCTTCTTTGCTCTTGGGCCCCTCTGGAAGGCTCGCGTTGCAATCTGTAATCTGAAATCGGCAATGACATGAGCCGCACCAGCGTCATCTCGTTGCTGCTCTTCGTCGCGGTTCTGGGGTATTTCTTCAGCATGGGAGCCGAGAGCACGCGCAAGGTTCAGGCCGTTTTTTACCAGCTTGTTTCTCCGTTTCTTTCGACTGGTTCGGGCGTGAACAAGCAAATCACCTCGCTCCCGACGCGACTCAAGTCGCTTGAAGAACTGGAGAATGACAACAACGCATTGCGCGTGGAAAACCGGGCCCTCCGCGCGACGAATGAAGCATTGCGCAATGTGGAGCATGAGGTAAATCGTCTCCGGCACGCGCTCAATTATCGCGAGCGTTCGCTTTTCAAACTCGTGCCGGCAGAAATTGTCACGCGCGACGCGTCCACCTGGTGGCGTACGGTCACCATTAATCGGGGCAAAGAGGATGGCGTCGAGTCCGAGATGCCCGTTCTGACGGACGAAGGATTGGTCGGGAAAACTACGACCGTGAGCGCGAATATTTCAGTGGTCCTGCTTATTTCCGACGAAAATTGCCGCGTCGCCGTTTCGGTTGAAGGCACTCGGGAGCAGGGGATTGTGCTTGGCGAACGGGTCACCGGATCGATCACTCCGGAACTCGATCTTAATTTTCTTTCGAAGCAGGCCGACCTCAAGCCGGGACAAAAGGTTTATACTTCCGGGGTTGGCGGAGTCTTTCCATCCGGTCTTCTCATCGGCACGGTGCGGAGTTTTCACGTTCGCGCGCTCGATGGCCAGGCGCAGATCACGCCGGCGGTTGATTTGTCGCATCTCGAGGATGTTTTCGTGGTGACAGGGCGCAAATGATCTTCTTTTTCTTTCTCCTCATTCTCGTTTTCATCGCGCAGATCGGCGAACTGTTCATCCCGCCGCTCGAGGTATTACACAACGCGCATGTCATGATTGTCCCCTTGATCGTTTTCTACGGCGCGATGGCGTTGCCGTTCCCGCTCATGCTCGCGCTTGCTTTCTTCGCCGGCTTTTTGCTGGACGCACTGACCGTGCAAGTAATCGGGCCGCGGGTTGAAATCGCGTTTGGATGGTCAATACTCCTTTACGGCGTGCTGGCGGGCATCATGCATGGCTTCAGGCCCTTGTTTATCCGCGGGCGGTGGGAGATCCATTGCATTCTTGGCGGCATCTTCACGTCGCTCATTTTGCTTGCGCAGTATCTTATGATCACTTTCAGACGGGGCACTCTTCTCTTCACCAATGAGGTGTGGTGGCAGATCGGCGGCCCCGGCGTTGTCGCCCTCCTGGTTGCCCCTTTGCTCTTCTGGAGCTTGCATTGGCTCGGTCGCGCGACGGGCAATCCCTATCTTCCCCAGCAGGAGGAGTATCGATGAACCGGCGTCGACTCAACCCCAGGCTCCGCATCCAACTACTCGCGCTGCTCATGCTCCTTGGCTTGGGATCTCTCGTGCTCAAACTCTGGTGGGTGCAGGTGGCGCACGGCGCGGAATGGACTGCGAGAGTTCGCGGCAGCTCAGAAGTAACGGTGCGGGTACCGTCGGTGCGAGGCGAAATACGCGACCGCAACGGCGTGACTCTGGTGCAGAATCGCGCGAGCTACGAAGTGGATTTTTATCTCCCGGAAATGGTGAAGGGTTATCGCCAACGCGTGGGCCCGCCGCCGCTGACTGAATATCGCGGCACGATCAGTGGCATGCCGAAGGACCTGAAGGAGCCGGACATTGTCAAGATCGTGAACGACGGCATCGTGCCGCGCCTCGAGGGTCTGGATTTGGCGCGCGATTATAATTCCAATCAGCTCCAAAAGCATTACCGCACCAACACGGAAGTTCCGTTCTCTTACATCAAGGACATTGACTTTCCGACGATGGCGAAATTCTCCGAGCACGATGTGGGTCTTCCCGGAGTTGATATCGCGATCAAGCCGGTCCGTTCCTATGTTTATGGTGCGTTAGCCGCCCATTTGCTCGGGTACGTCGGTGCGCCGGAAGACATCAACCGCGACGAAGCAAGAAAGTTCACGTTTTACCAGGGAGACGTGGAGGGAAAATCGAACGTCGAACAGTCGATGGACGATTACCTGCGTGGTAAGCCCGGCGTTCGTTATTTGCGCCGCAACGCCAAGGGAACGATCGATGGCGTCTTGCGTGAGGAACCCCCGCAGCAGGGGGCGAACGTCTATCTCACGCTTGATGCGCGGATCCAAATGATCGCGGAGGAGGCCTTGCGCGCGGTCGGGCGCGGTGCGGCCGTCGTGGTCGATCCGAACACCGGAAACATTCTGGCGATGGCTTCAGTCCCCTCGTTCAATCCCAATACATTTATCCCCAGCATCAAGGCCAAGGACTGGGAGGCGTTGCGCAAGGATGAGGCGGACCCTCTCGTGAATCGCGCGGTAAGCGCATTTCCCCCGGGTTCGACCTTCAAGGTGGTCACCGCCCTCGCCGGCTTGCGCAAAGGACTGGCCAACCTCAAGGAGACCTGCAGCGGTGGCGTCACCTATGGTGACCACTACTTCAAATGTTGGATCGGCGAGAAAGGCGGGGCCCACGGCACTCTCGGCCTTTCAGATGCAATCAAGGTTTCGTGCAATGCGTTTTTTTATCAATACGGGAACGCCGCCGGAATCGATGCGATCGATCAAACCGGCGAGTCGTTAGGCCTGGGGCAGGCGTCTGGAATTGGAATCACTGGCGAATCTCCCGGTGTCCTGCCCGGGCCAGACTGGATGCGAGTCCACAGCCCGCGTGAGAAGTGGTCGTCGGCCTACACGGCCAACGTTTCGATCGGGCAAGGCTATGATCTGGTTACGCCGCTCCAACTCGCGATGGCCTATGCCACTGTCGCGAATGGCGGAATTTCGTATTATCCGAGGCTGGTGCAAAACGTGGTGGGGCAGGATGGCCGGCCGTTGTTGAACGAGAAGGGTAAGCCAGTGCTTTCGTCCGGGCCGAAGGTCCGCTACGACTTACGGAATGATTTTCCCCCGGAGCAAATCGAACTGGTGCGCCGCGGTTTTTGGAAAGTAGTGAACGAAGATGGTGGGACGGGTGGCAAGGCGCGATTAAAGGATGTGGAGGTCGCGGGGAAGACCGGCACGGCTCAGGCCATGACTGGCGGCAAGAAGGACACGATCGCCTGGTTTGCCTGCTTCGCTCCCTACGATAATCCAAGATATACCGTTGCCGTGATGGTCCAGGGCGGCGAACACGGCGGATCCGTGGCGGCCCCCATCGCCGCTCGCATTCTTCAGCGAACGCTGGCGATGGATGAAGGAAAATTCACGCAGCAGGTGGCCTGGATCGCTCCCGCGCGCAAGCCGAACCCGTTCCAAATGATCGCGGCAGTTAACTACAAGGACGCCAACCCGAATACGGGTGGGGCGGATGAGGAAAACGCAGATGCTTCACAAACAGTGGAGGCGGCACAGATGGCCCCGACCGGTGCAGATCCGGATGTGGAACCCGAAGCGGATGCGCAGGGGAAGGTCTCGAAGCGGCCTGTCCGCGTGGCGCGGGCTGTTCCGGTGCAAGTACCGCCTCCTCCGAAGAAGCAAGGCTTTTTTGAAAGACTTTTCGGCGCAAAACGTCCTGCGCCGCAACCCACACCTCAACGACCGGCTCGCCGGCCGGGGACCAGGTAAAGATTAACCGGAGACTTCGCGTGCATTACCCCAACATTTCGCGCCTCGTCTCTTTGCTTCCCAAGATTTATGATAGACAAAGTAAGGCAAATTTTAGGGCTCTCTTCCCGCAAGACGGGGAACAAGCTCGTGATCAGTGTGGAGAAACTCGAGCGCCGCGTGGCGTTACTCGAAAACGGCCGGCTAGAAGAATATAACGTCGAGCGAAATAGCTCACGGAACATCGTCGGCAGTGTCTACAAGGGTAAGGTAAGGAACATCGAGATCGGGCTGAAGGCGATGTTCGTGGACATCGGCTTCGAGAAAAACGCCTTCCTCCATTTTTGGGACGCAATTCCCGCTGCGCTCGATAGCGGCATCGAAGAAGTCGATCGGCCGAAAAATCGGCGCCCGAAAAAGCGCATCACTGCCAAGGACATCCCCAGCATTTACCCGGTCGGCTCCGAAGTGATTGTGCAAGTGACGAAAGGTCCGATCGGAAGCAAAGGCCCGCGAGTGACTACGAATCTGAGCTTTGCCGGGCGTTATCTCGTCTTCATGCCATACAGCGATCGCAGCGGCATTTCACGAAAGATCGAAGATCCGAAAGAACGCGAACGCCTTCGCAAGATCCTGGGCAAACTCGAAATTCCCGAGGGCATCGGCGTGATCATGCGGACCGTTGGTGAAGGACAACGAGCACGCTACTTCGTGCGAGATCTGAGCTATCTCGTCGAACAGTGGGCAGAGGTCGAAGAGTTGATTCGCAACGAACCCGCCCCATGCCGCGTTTTTGAGGAACCCGATCTGGTCGACCGGACAGTCCGCGATTTCCTGACCGACGAGATCGATGAAGTGGTCTGCGACGATCGGGTCGCCCTGGATCGAATCAGCGAGAGGGTTGGTCAGATTTCCCGGCGCTCGCGGAATCGACTTCACTTTTATGACGGAGCGACTCCGATCTTCGAAACTTTCGGCGTTCAAAAACAGATCGACGACGCCTTTCATCGCCAGGTCTGGCTGAAGTGCGGTGGTTACATCGTGATCGACGAGACCGAAGCGCTGGTTGCGATCGACGTAAACACCGGCCGGAACAAAGGCGGACGCGACGTCGAGAAAACGATCTTGCAAACCAATCTCGAAGCAGCGGACGAGATCGCGCGGCAACTGCGCCTCCGAAACGTCGGCGGTTTGATCATCGGTGACTTCATCGACATGAAGAACCGCAAAGATCAGCAGATGGTTTACAACCTAATGAAGGAGCGGCTGAAGCGGGACAAGGCCAAGACCCATGTCCTGCCCTTATCCGCGCTTGGCTTGATGGAAATGACCCGGCAGCGCGCTCAGGAAAGCTTGAGTGATTCGATCTACGAAAACTGCCCGTATTGCCAGGGTCGCGGTGTTGTGAAGACCTCCATGACGACGAGCGTCGAGCTGCACCGAACGCTGAATACCGTGATGCGGAAATATCAAGACAGCGTCCACGAGATTCGAGTTATCTTGAATCCCGACGTTCTGAAACGGCTCAAGGAGGAAGACGAGGAATTGCTGATCGAGCTCGAGCGACGCTATGCCGGGCGCCTCCTCTTCCGGGGGGATCCGTCATATCATCACGAAAAATTCACGATTACGGATGCAAGTTCCGGCGCGGAATTGAAGTCCTGACAACTCTTTGTCCCGCAACGGGCTTGATGGGCGACAAAGTTTCCGGCGTCTTGTCTCATTATGGGAGTTTGTCGGTCTGTGCACGATCGCCTTTGTAGAGTTGCGCCAGTCGGGTGACGGATCGAATTTTGTACAATGTCGTTTGCAGCAGTCCTGGACAATTTGCCTCTGAAAAAATCGACGCTATTGCAGCGCTTCGAGGAGAGTCTTGCGCCGAAATCCGAAGCGGAGTTGGAAGCGATGGCGCGTCGGGCCCAGATGCTCACACGTCGAAACTTCGGGCGAACGATGCGGCTTTTTGCTCCGCTTTATCTGTCTAACGAGTGCATCAACAATTGCCGCTACTGCGGTTTTTCACGCGACAATCCGATCCTGCGCGTCACGCTCGGCATTGAGCAGGTTATGGCCGAGGCGCGCCATCTCGCAGCGCAAGGCTTCCGGCAACTTTTACTCGTGGCTGGCGAACATCCGAAGTTTGTTACGCAAAATTACCTCGCGGAATGTATTCGTACGCTCTTGCCAGATTTCTCTTCCATCTCCATCGAAGTCGGTCCGATGGAAACGGCGGACTACATTCCGATCATCGCGGCTGGAGCGGAGGGTCTCGTCGTATATCAGGAGACCTACAATCGCGAAGTGTATGCCGAGATGCACACGTCCGGTCCGAAGCGTGATTTCAATTGGCGCCTCGAGAGCGCGGTGCGCGGATACGATGCCGGGTTTCGACGGATTGGCGTCGGGGCGCTTTTGGGTTTGTCCGAATGGCGGGACGAAGCCGTCGCGCTTGCGAGCCATGTTGCATACTTGCTGAAGCGATGCTGGCAGGCGCAGATCACGGTGAGTTTGCCGCGCCTGCGTCCGGCGGCCGGTGAATTTCATCCGCAATTTTCGATGACCGATCGCGAGCTGGCGCAGTTGATCTGCGCGTTTCGCATCGCGTTTCCGCAAGTAGGAATCGTTCTCAGCACGCGCGAAACGGCCGCGCTACGCGACCGCCTCGCGCTCATCGGCGTGACGATGATGAGCGCCGGCAGCCACACCGAACCCGGTGGCTATACGAAGCAGGGCGTCGACGATCTTCACCTGACTGTTCGCGGCCGGATCGTTGCGCCCGAGTTCCAAGGTGGTGTCGATGAGATCGCGACGGGTCAGTTCGAAATCTGCGACGAGCGTTCGCCGTCGGAAATCGCCGGTGTCCTGCGGCGTTCCGGGTTTGACCCGGTTTGGAAAGATTGGGATCAAGCGCTGGTTGGCGTATGACGGTTTCGCTCAACGGCGCTCCGGCTGATGCGCGTGGAGCGGCGACAGTTGATGAGCTGGTCGTGCGCTACGAATTGCCGCCGCAAGGAGTCTTGATCGAGCACAATGGTGTGGCATTGCATCGCCGGGAATGGCCTGACCGATTGCTCGCGGAAGGCGACCGGATTGAATTTATTCGCGTGGTTGCGGGCGGCTGAGGCGGGCGCGCGCGAACCAATCCCGCGTTGGCATGCTAGAAATCAGTGAGCCGTTGCGCTAACCGCAACAGCGTTGGTCGATTTCGAGGCCGACGGTTCAATGCGGATGTGTGGAAACTGCGGCTTTCTGATCTCCTTCGATTCCGCAAAAACCTTACTGGGACGCGATCCGAACTTCCGCTCGAAAGCGCGTTGAAACGCGCCGGCGTTTCTGAAACCAACCGAAGTCGCAACGCTTTGCAGTGTTTTCTGGCGCTTTGATAACCGTCGTCGTGCTTCATTCAGGCGCAGATTCTCCACAAAATCTGTCGGCGGTGTCCCGAAAAAGCTCTTGAAAGCTTTGCTGAAATTTTCCGGAGACATGCAAGCTCTGCGCGCCATGATCTCGACCGAGAGATTGCTTTGCAGATTGCGCACGATCCATGCGATGAGGTCGGCAAAGCGATCGGTGCGATAGCTGTCAAACTGCGCCGGATTGGGCGGTTGATCCTGCCGATCTTGCGGTGCAGCGAAAAGCAGCAAGTCCTGACCGAGCGCCGTTGCGATGTATGGGCCGTAGTCCTCTTTGGTCATCGCTAACGACAAATTGAGACCCGCGCCAAGGCCGGTGGAGGTGTAAAAGCGACCATCTTGCACGAGCGGTTTCTTGTGGCTCACTTTCAGCATCGGAAAGCGTTGGGCCACGTCGCGCGCGCATCTCCAATGGGTTGTCACTTCGCGCCCGTCCAGCAAACCGGTCGGGGCCACGCCATAAATGCCGCTGCAAACGGCTCCGATGCGCCCGTGCCAACCGGCTCGCTCCAGGAGAAAACGAGTGATGGCTTCACTAATCTCAGGTCGACGAATTCCCCTCCCGCCCGCGATGATGATGGTGTCGAGTTCGGGTGCGTTTTCCAGAGTGTAATCGGGCGTGAACGAGAGACCGAATTCACTCCGAAAATGCCTGGTCGTACCGATCGAACACACCTCGTAGCACGGAATGCGGCCGCCATATCCGTCGTCGAGCGCGGCAGTAGAAAAGGCATCTGCGGGACCGACGAAATGCAACGCGGTAACTTGGTCAAAGCCGATAATTCCTACGCGTTTGGGCGTCATTATTAAATGGGAGGATGAGGTTTCCCCGAATGCAGCTAAGACATTACGTGAACGAATTTGGCTACTGTGGCCTAACGAGTGACATAGTTCGGAACCCTGGCTTCACTATTCCTGGCAGAGCAGGCTTTCTGGAAGTTGCGCGGAGTAATTCCAAACCGGCGCTCGAAGGCGCGTCGAAAAACCTCGGTGCTCTTGAAACCGATCGCGGCCGCCACTCCTTCCACGCTCAGACGCCTCGAAGCGAGACGGCGTGCTGCCTCGCTGATCCGCAGCCGCTCGACGAACTCGGCGGGCGTGCTGTTGAAGGTGCGCTTGAACAGGCGGCTAAAATGTCGCGGACAGAGGCACGCTCTCGCAGCCAGCACCTCGATGGAGAGATTGTCTTGCAGACGACTGCTGATCCACGCTGGTAACTCCGCGAGACGTTCTTCCGGCGCCGCTTGTTCATGCGCCAAATCGACCTGTCGATCACTGCCCGCCGGCCTCAGGCTCATTACCAGCTCGCGCGCCACGATCAGCGCCGCTTGCGAACCAAAATCGTCCTCGATCATTGCCAGGCTCATCTCGATTCCGGCCGCTCCGCCGCCGCAGGTGTAAAAGCCGCCGTCCGTGACGAATGTTGCCGCGTCGTGGACCAGCACCCGCGGAAAACTGCGGGCGACATCGCGCGCGAACCTCCAGTGCGTCGTCACGCGCCGCCCATCGAGCAGACCACTGCGAGCGAGTGGATAAATCCCCGCTGAGACGGACGCGATGCGGCGCGTGCTCTCTGCGCGATTGCGCACCCATTCTGCGATCGCGAGGCTTGTTTCCGAATTCCGCAAATCCGGGCCCCCGGGAATGATGATGGTATCGAGGACCGGCGCGGTCTGGAGAGTGTGTTGCGCTTTCAGCACCGCCCCGGACGCGGCCTTGAAGGTCTTGCTCGTTACGCCGATCAACGTCGTCTGGTAACTTCCGCCCGTCTCATCTTTTGCCGCACGCATTCGCGCAATCGTGAACGCTTCCAAGGGGCCGGTGAAATCAAGCGTTGTCATTCCGTCGAATCCGAGAAAGCCAACGAGCTTCGGCGTCCTTTTTTCCGAGGCGAGATGAGAGAATATGGTCATTGGCGAAACGCAGAATCAACGGAGAGGGCCAGGCCATCTTGCACTCGATGGCTCGTCGAATTTCGGACTGGAAAAATCTCTTCCACATAAAGTAATGCAACGCCGGCGGACCAAACGGCTCACAAAAACGGACTTTTTTGAAATTATTTCGGCCATGCTTGAAACATTCCGATGCGGCGATGGGGCGTTGGCATGGGAATCTGATGAGCTTGGCTGGACGCTTCGGCTTCCCATGCATTAGACTTTCCCGCAATGGCAGCGATTCACGGCGAGAGGCTAACGAAGTCACCCTCGGCTGCGTTGACGCTTCCTCCCGTGGGCGAAGTGAACCCGGTCGAGCGCAACGATGGTGCCATCGCCGAGATGATGCCGGAAGTCTACGAAGACCTGCGTCGGCTGGCTGAATGCTTTCTGCGCGGCGAGCGAACTGCCCATACCCTTCAACGGACTGCTCTCGTGCACGAAGCTTTCCTTCGCCTGATAGGCCAGGAGAATCTCGTCTGGCAGAACAGAAGTCACTTCATTGGAATGTTTGCGCGCGTCATGCGACAGACGCTGACCAACTACGCGGTTGCGAGACATCGATTAAAACGCGGCGGCTCCGATCCACTCAAACTCACCCTTGAATTTTACGATAGCCGTAAGATTGATGTGACCGCGCTCGACCTGGCATTGCAGGCGCTGGAAGCCTTGGATGAGCGGCAGGCGCGGATTGTCGAACTGCGCTTTTTTGGCGGCCTGACTGTCGAAGAGACAGCGGAGTTGCTTGAAATTTCGCCGGCCACGGTGAAGCGGGACTGGACATTGGCGAAGATTTGGCTTCGCCGGGAACTAACTACGAATTAGAAAGTCAAACTCTTAAATGACAACGAAGACCACCCGGCTGGGAAAAATCGATCCGCAGCGCTGGGATCGCTTGAAGACAATTTTGGGCGATGCATTGGAGCAAGATTCATCCGCCGATCGAATTGCCCTGGTCGAGAAATGCTGCGGGCAGGACACGGACTTGCTCGAAGAGGCGGAGTCGCTTCTAGCCGCCGCGGAAGCTCTTCGGGAGGAACCGACCGACAGCTTTGAGGATTGTGCGCAAAACGCAGCCGCAACATTCTGGCAGGAAGAGCCACCACGCGGCGGGCAACGAGTCGGCGCATATATCATTGTCCGCGAACTCGGCCGCGGCGGGATGGGCACGGTTTTTTTGGCGGAGCGGGCTGATGGCCAGTTTGAAAAGCAAGTTGCGATCAAGATACTGAATCGCGGCGCTGACACGGCTGAGATCCTGCGCCGGTTCCGAGCGGAACGTCAGATACTCGCAAAGCTAGACCACCCGAATATTGCGCGGTTGCTCGACGCGGGGACAACTGAAGATGGTCTCCCGTACTTCATCATGGATCATATCATCGGCGTCCCGGTCACCCGGTTTGCGATCACGCAGGGGCTGTCCACGCGTCAACGTCTTGAATTGTTCTTGAAGATCTGTGCCGCGGTCGAATTTGCGCACCGAAATCTCATTGTTCATCGAGACATCAAACCCAGTAACATTCTGGTGAACGCCGAAGGGGAGCCGAAGCTGCTCGATTTTGGAATCGCCAAGCTGCTGGCCGTTGAGGATGACGCGACACAATTGACTCCGAACATGGAGCAACAGCTGACGCCAATCTGCGCTTCGCCCGAGCAAGTAAAAGGAAACCCGATTACGGTCGCGACCGATATTTATTCGTTAGGCACATTGCTCTATGAATTGCTGAGCAATCAAAAGCCGCACCGTTTTTCCGTGGCCCGTCCCACGCGTGAGGAACTGGCCTTGGTCGTAGGTGAACAAGCTCCGCCTCCGCCCAGCGAAACTGTTTCCGAAGCGGGAACCGCGCGGCTCTTGCGCGGCGATCTCGATGCAATTGTCCTCTTCGCGATGCATAAGCTGCCCGAGATGCGATACGCGACAGTGGCCGATCTCGCGGCCGACATTCGCCGCCATCTCGCACACGAGCCGGTCGTCGCGCGTCGCCCGACTCTCAGTTACCGCGCGAGGTGCTTGGCGATGCGAACGAGACCGCGTCTCGTTGGCGTCGCGGCTATCGTAATTCTGATGGCAGGGGTTTTGTTCGCGCTTTGGGTTCGCTCGCAACGAAGCGCCGGCGAAACGGCGGGCGTGCCGATGCAGAAAAGCGGCACGCCTAATTCAGAGACCCGGAAAAGTATCGCAGTTCTGCCTTTCGAAAGCCTGGGTAATAACAACCCTCCGTCGTATTTCGCCGATGGCGTGCAAGACAACATTCTGACCGATCTCGGCAAAGTCGGGGATTTAAAGGTCATCAGTCGAAGTGGTGTCGCGGCCTACCGGGGGAAGAACAGAAATATCAAGCAGATCGGTCGCGATCTGAGCGTTGCGAATGTGCTGGAAGGCAGCGTTCAAGTTTTCGGCGACCGCGTCCGGATTAACGCTCAACTCATCGACACTCAGACGGACACACAGATTTGGGCCGAGCAGTACCGATCGAAAGGTGGAGGACATCTTCGCGCTCCAGAGCGAGTTGGCGCAAACGATCGCTGCACAACTCAAAGCAACCCTTTCAAGCGGGGAGAAGGCCGAAATTTGGAGACAACCGACGCAGGATTTGCAAGCTTACGATCTTTATCTCCGCGCCCGCGACATTTGGCACAGAATGGGGGGAGGACTTAACCCAACTCCGAGTTGGAACGAAGCAATCAATCTTCTCAACGAAGCGGTTGCACGTGATTCAAAATTCACCCTGGCCTACTGTTTTCTGAGTCAGTGTCAGGTTCTATTATACCGCTTTGGAGCGGATCATTCGCCACTGAATCTCGCGGCCGCGAAAGAAGCAGCGGAGACAGCGCTGCGGCTTGAGCCAAATTCGCAGGAAGCACGCCTGGCCCTTGCTCGATATTATTATCATGGTTTGAGCGATTACGCCCGGACGGAGCAGGAGTTATCAAAAATCCCCTCTTCCGTGCCGCGTGGGGTTGAGTTTCTTACTCTGGCTTCGCTGGTTGAACGGCGCCTTGGACAATGGGCAGCATCGATTCGCGATGGAGAAAAGGCGATTGAGCTTGATCCACAAGACGCGGAGCTCGCCGTCAGTCTCATCCAGACCTATTCGGGACTGAGACGATTTGGCGATTCCGAGCGCGTGGCGAACGAGGCCATTGCCCGTCTGCGTGGCACAGCTCCGGAACGAGTGTGGCTGGTGAAGTTCGAGGCGGCACTCGGGACCGGGAATGTTGAAGAGGCGCGTGCAGCACTCGACGCTGTCCGGAATGCGAAAGGCATGGATTTCCAGATGGCGCGGCTCTGGTTTTCTCTGCTCGAAAAGGATTACAGCGCGGCCAAATCCATTGACGCGGCGGCTGGCGAAGAGGTGAAAAAGATGCCGACTTTCTGGCTTACACTCGCGACCATCGCTCGTGTGGAAGGCGAGGTCGGCGAAGCGCGCCAGGCCAACGCGGAGGCGAAGCGCGCAGCTCTGGCCGCGCTCGCGTTGCGGCCGGACAACCGTTCGTCGCGACCTTGCAGGAGCGCGGAGCTCCTCGGGGACCTCGCGGTCGCGGAGGCGGGTCTCGGTCGAAAGGCGGAGGCTCTTCAGCAGGCGCATCGCGCTACCGAGATGCTCCCGCCGAGCGTGGATGCGCTGATTGGTCCGATGTGCCAGGTGCGTCTTGTGCAGGTACTGGCTTCGAATGGCGATCGCGATAGCGCACTTGAGACCTTGGGTAAACTCGTCAAGGTCCCGTTTGGTGTGAACTACGGCGATTTGAAATTGAATCCGATGTGGGATGATCTTCGAGACGATCCCCGCTTCGATCGTATTCTGACCGAGTCTGCGTCGCCCCTGGCGACCGGGGACTGACGGCCGGTTGGCGCACTGTTATCAATTGTTAGGCCTCTTTGGGTAAAAACCTGCCGCTGGAACATCAGCGCAGTAGCGCCTAACTACTGCCGCTTCATCTCTAAGCGCCCAAAGTAGAAGTCGAGTTTTTGGCCGCGTCCGAATTCGTCTGTTTTAAGTCCTAACGAGATTTGAACGGGCGGCGATAAGTGTGTCGCCGCAATTGATTAACCTTAACTCATGGAGAAACCAATGATAACAAACGTAACAAGACTGTTTGGATCCCTTCGCGCGACCCTTGTGGCCGCCGCTGGAATTCCTTTCCTGATAGCTGCGAGCGCATCCGCGCAAGAGCCTGCCGCCGCTGGCGAGGCAACCGGTGAACGCGTCATCGTGACCGGCTCATATATTCCGACGGCCGAGGAAGTGACCGCATCGCCGGTTAATACGCTAAGTCCTACGGACGTCCGTGCCTCCGGCTCGATAGACGTCTTGACCGTCCTGCAGAAACGCCTTCCAGATTTCGTCGGGGCCAACAACATCGGTCAAACGAACGCCAATGTCGCAGCCGGCGGTAGTCTCGGAGGCTCATCCATTCAAATTCGTGGCTTCCCGACGTTGGTGCTTTACGAGGGCCGGCGCATCGCGGACTCGTCGGCCATCGCCGTGGGCGGTCTTCAGTTTACCGACGTAAATATTTTTCCCGCTTCGTTGGTTAGTCGGATCGAGGTTCTAAAAGACGGTGCCTCTGCTCTGTATGGATCGGAAGCGGTCGGCGGCGTGGTCAACGTCTTTCTCAAGGATAATTTTCAAGGTGCCCAAGTTGGTTTTCGCTATGGAACCACTGTTGAAGGCGCGGTCGCCGAACGTCTGGGCTACGTGATTGCAGGCATCGGCAACGACACGACGCAGATCACAGTCGGCGCGCAATATTATGAAATTGACCCACTTTACCAGCGCCAGCGTGCTTACTCCAGTCCTGCGATTAATCTGACTACGACCTATGGCGGCGTAGGCCGAGATAATTTCGGCGGCGGCACCTCATTTTACCTGTTGAATGGGACGGATCCGTCAAATTACAACCACATCACACTGAATTCGCCTTTCGATGTTGCAGGAGTAGTGCCGGGAGGAATCGCGCCACCACCGCCAGATTCGGGCACCGCAAATCCCGGGCAGTACTACCAGCTGGGGCCCCTGGCAGGGTCGCCGCAGGCTTACCACCAGGTTTCGCAAACTGAGGTCCTTTCCTTTGACATCGCCAAGGTGCCGAACAGCACTCTGGATCAAGCGCGAACCAATTTCGCGGCATCGTGGGATCATCAAATCTGCGGGAAGCAATTGGAGCTTTTCGGAAATTTCCTTTACGATTACAACCACAGCGAAAGCTTTCTAAACGCTCAGCCGCTGAGTAACGGCACCGGGGTGGTTATTCCGCCGGGCCGGGTTGGCACCAACGATGACGTGACTAGTCCGGACTACATTCCCGGCGTGACCAACACGATTTGGAATCCGTTCCAGCTCCAGATCGATTCGTCGACTTTGAGCGGCAACGATCGTCTATTCGCAAATCAACGTTATCAAACCCATCCTCGCATTTTCACGCAGGACGCGAATTTCTATCGAGGTTTGATCGGTCTCCGGTCGCAGATCAACGAGAATTGGAACTTTGAAACGGCGGCCTATTACAGCCAGTATAATATTCAATTCGTTAACCAGAATCTCGTTTTTGCGCCCCAGCTCAACGCCATGATCGCGGGCACGGCCGTCGACAACGATGGCAATCCCATTCCCGCGTTGGACTTTTTTGCGCGGAACCCGGTGGGAAACGGTCCCGGACAAGTTACCGCGGCGCAATTCGATACGATTTTCGGCTCGAACTTCCGCGATTTAACCTCCTTCCAAAGGGCGTTCGATGCCAAGCTTGTCGGATTTCCGTTTAGCCTTCCCGGCGGCAAAGTTGGTGTTTCCGTCGGTGGCTCATATATTGTCGAAGGGTTCAAGGTTCTGGACTCCCCCGAGATCTTCATTGGCTCGGTTCCGATCGGACAAATCGACGTCCGTCGGGATGTCAGCTCTATTTTCGCCGAAGTAAGCGTCCCGATCGTGAGTTCGGAGATGAAAGTTCCGGGCATCTATAACCTGGAATTAGATCTGGCGGGACGTTACGACCACTACGAAGGGGTTAGCAAGAACGCGCTGGTTCCCAAAGTTAGCCTGCGATATCAACCGATCCCGGATCTGACCATTCGTTCAACTTTCTCGAACTCATTTATCGCACCGAACCTGTTTCAACTCTATGGGCCGACAGCCACCGGGTTTTCGACGACCATTACACTCAACGGTAATGTTCAGGATCAAGCGCAGGTTGAGACCGGGTCGAACCCCGATCTTATCCCCTCTACGGCTCAATCCTGGACGGTGGGGATGGTCTATAGTCCCAAGTATGTCCCGGGTTTGACCATTACCTGCGATTATTTCAACACGCTCCAGCAACTGATTGTGGGTATCCTGGGAGGCGCCACGATCCTTGGGAGCGTTGAGGCACTCGGACCGGCTTCACCCTATGCCGACCTGGTTGCCTTCAATAATTTCCCAGGCCTGCCAGGCGCTCAACCAGTCACCGCTCCGCACCAGTTAGACGGAAATCTGGCTTCGACCTATTATATCGATACCCTGCGCAACCTTGGTGCGCAACGCGCGGCCGGATTCGATCTCAGTGCGAATTACACCTGGGATCTGCACACCTATGGTCAGTTGCAGCTTGGTGTGACCGCAGTTGTTTTCACCGAGTACGATTTCAAGACGACGCCGTTTAGCCACTACTATAACGGTCTGGGTCTCGACTTCCCGGAGTTTGGTGGTGCCAACCCCGACTACAAGATCAACTTCCTCGTCCAATATGGCTGGAAGGGGCTGACGTTTTCAGCCAATGCGAACTACGTTCCGGAGATGAAAAATGCGGTTGGGCGCGATCCGGAAAACGAAGATCAATCTACCTTCGATGTGATCCCGTCCTACTTTTCCGTCGATCTGCGTCTGGCGTATGAGTTTCAGATCCAAAAGACGCAACCCGCTCCAGTGGTCGATGCCAAAGACGCCAAAGACGGAAAGAATGTTGCGACGCCTGTCGTGACCGGGTGTAACTGGAAGGAGAAGCTTCTGGATGGTCTGACGGTTGCGGTCGGATGCAATAACGTCGGCAACGAGCAGCCGCCTTTCGTCGATGGCGCAAATAGCAATACGGACCTGTCGATCTACGACCCGTTTGGCCGGTTCGTTTACTTCGAGATCTCCAAGAAGTTCTAGAACAATCTCCAAGCAAACGGTTGATCATCTCAGCGGCCGAGCCCCAAGGGTTCGGCCGCTGCTGCATTGGCATCTGTGACGAGCCAAGAGAGCCTGTGAAGTTGTTAGTCTACGTGAAGGGCGCACCAAGTTCCACTGAGCGTTATTATCATTGGGGTAGCAATAGGCCTCAACGGAGCGTTTGAATGAAAGACCGAAATGGTGGTAAGAATGTCCGTATTAAAGTATTGCAGCGGAACAGAGTTGGGCGCACGATTTTCGTATGAAAACAAGAAACATGCTCCACCACCTAAGTGCTCGCTGCGTGCGATGCGGAATAGTGGCAGTTACCGTTGTGTTTTGCGGATCGGCCTTTGCTGGCTCGAACAAGGAGGCTTCGGCGATTTACACTAAGGCCGGGCATCGTACCGCCCGGAAAATCTGCTACTTGAACTTGTCAAACACCAGTTTCGCGCAGCCATGCAATTACGTCGTCAATGGTATCGCGAGCACAACCACGCCGATGAACATCCTCGGCGAAATGCCGATCGTGCGCGCGGTCCAGAAATAACGGAATCGTTAGGTCAGATAGATCCCTGAAATCGAGGCCTCGGGTCCTGCGGCAGAGTTGGCGGTATTCGCTGCCTTGGTTTCGGCGGAGTGGTGCTTATCCTTTGAGCAAGGATCGCTTTGCAGCTCCGGGGTGATTGCCAGACGGGACGATGCTTAGGTGACGCATTTACTTTAATATCGCAAGCCGCACGCCCAAGAAAATAAAGAGCGAACCGACTGCGCGATTCAGGACAGCGGAGATTGTGTTGCTTCCACGAAGCCGTTCGCTGAAGGCCGAGGCGAACCATGCCAGAATCAAGCACCAGAGAGTGCCAGTGGCGACAAACGTGAAACCGAGCGTCAGAAACGCCGGCACTTTCGCCGTTGAGGCAGGATCAATGAACTGAGGAAGGAAGGCGAGAAAGAAAAGCCCTACCTTTGGGTTAAGGAGGTTGGTGAGAACGCCTTGGCGAAATGTCGCCGCGGTCTGCGCTTTGGCGAAATGCCGCGGGAGCAGCAGGTTCCCGCTGCGTTGTAAGAATGCCCGAATTCCAAGGAAGACAAGGTAAGCCGCTCCAATCAGTCTTACCGCATGAAATGCCCATGCGGAGGTGGCAAGAAACGCCGAGAGCCCGAGAGCCGCAGCCGTCGTGTGGACAACACTGCCGGCACTAATTCCGAGAGCGGAAGCAATTCCGGCGGAGCGACCTTGAGCAACGCTGCGACCGAGAATGTAAGCCGTATCAGGCCCCGGCGCGAGATTGAGCAAGATTCCCGTCGTTAGGAATAAGGCGAAATCGTGGATTCCGAACATCCGGAACTTCCTCTATCAGCCTACGGGGTTGGGAGCGGCGCTGCCTCGCTTTACGACAACGCGCATTCCGTCGGTTTGAATAACAGAAAGCGAAGTTTCCGGTGGGATAAATTCGCCCTCTGTCACGACGTCGACGACGTGGTCGCCAAAACGGGCCTTGCCGCTGGGTCTTAAGGTCGTGAGCGAGGTTCCTGTCATTCCGGGTGAAATCGCAAGCGCATTCGCGAATTCCCGCGGCGCGCCGGTTAACGACGGGCCGGATGGATTCGCCGTCATCAACGCGAATTTGCGATAGAGGCTCGTCTTCGGCAGATAGCGGGCGAGGACGAAGATCGCGACTACTGCGCCGGCCAGAGCGAGGAAAAGATTTCGCAGGGGTACGGCGAGCATTCCACCGGTTGGGAAAAATGTCTGGCTTGGATAGCGATCGATCATTGCCCAGAGGAGCGACGCGAGGATCAAGAAGATGCCGACGATGCCGAACACAATTGTGGAGTGCGCGAAAAAGAAGATTTCGACCAGAACCAACAAGATCCCGAGGACAAAGAGGGCGACGACCTCCCAGCCCGCGAGGCCCGCGAGATAATGCCCGAGAAAAAAGAGCGCGAAGCAGATCGCGGAGATGGTCCCGGCCAATCCGAACCCCGGAATTTTGAATTCAATGTACGCGCCGATGATTCCGCCTAACAAAAGAAGCGGCGCGAGCGCGGTGATCCAAAACGCGAGTTGTTCGAATCCACTCGGATTGAAGGTAATGGCCTCGCCTTTCAAGCCCGCTTTACGCATCAGCTCGGCCACGGAATCCACTACGCCCTCTGCGAAAAGCGGTTTGCCGTTGATTTGCTCGGTCGCTTCCTGGGCGTTGAGGCTGAGGAGACTCCCTTTGGGATGCACGATCCGCTCGCCGATTTTCACCTCTTTGTCCTTGTTCATGAACGCTTCGCCGATATCTGGGTTGTGTCCGTTGCGAATGGCGGAACCGCGGATCAAAGCGGACCAATAGGAGATTGTCTTGTCCCGTTCGGTAGGCGGGAGGTCTTCGCCGCTTGAGAGCACGGGGGCGGCTGCGCCGATTGCGCTGACGGGTGCCATATAAATGTGCTTGGTAGCCAACGCGATCAGGGCTCCAGCGGATCCGGCATTGGTGTTGATGAACGTGTAGGTCGGAACAGTCGCGTGATTGAGAATGCTGGTGATTTCCTCGGCGGAATCGAGCCGGCCGCCATACGTGTTCATGTCAAGGATGATGGCGGAGGCGCCGTCGCTTTCCGCGGTTTTCAAAGCGCGTCGCAGAAACAAGACGAGGGACTCGGAAACTTGGCCGTGCAGGGGAACGACGACAACATCGCCGTTGCGAATGCCGTTTGCCGCTTCCAGAGGAGCGAGCGGGAGAAGAAGGCCGGCGATCAATACGAAAGAGCGAATAATTTTCATCGGTTGGAAGCGGATTGACGCTGAGTTAGTTTGCCATCGTCCGCCTCGCTGAACGAGCGAAAAATGGACGGCCTCATGGGAACGATTCCATCGCAGAACATAGAGCAAATCGCTGCGGCGAATGACATCGTCGAAGTCATCGGCTCGTATTTTCCGCTTCGGCGGGCCGGCTCGAATTTCAAAGCGCTCTGCCCATTTCATCAGGAGAAAACGCCGTCGTTCACAGTGAGTCCGCAGCGGCAGACGTTTCACTGCTTTGGCTGCGGAGTGGGCGGAAGCGTCTTCCGGTTCGTGATGGATTATGAGCATCTCGATTTTCCTTCCGCAGTTCACAAGCTCGCTGCGCGCGCCGGTATTCCGGTAATCGTAGAAGGCGCAGCGAGCGATGAGGATGACGATCGTCGGCACGAAACGCGACGGACGTTGCTAAAGTTGCACGCTGAGGCTGCGGAATGGTTTAATGAAAATTTGTTGAAGCGGGAGCTTGGAGGGCCGGCTCGTCAATATTTGAAGAAACGTGGAATCGATCGTGGCGTGGCGGTGAATTGGCAGATCGGTTATGCGCTGGAGAGTTGGGATGCCACTTTGAAGTGGGCGCTCGATCGCGGATATCGGCGGCCGCAGATTTTGCAGAGCGGATTGGTGAAGTTGAAGGATGAAGATCGCGCCGATGGCGAGGTATACGATCGCTTTCGTGGCCGCATCATGTTTCCGATTTGCAACGACGTGGGCGAAGTGGTCGCCTTCAGTGGTCGCATTCTAAAAAATGATGCCGAGGGAGCAAAGTATCTGAATTCTCCGGAGACGCCGCTCTTCCGGAAAGGGAATATTCTTTTCGGTCTGCACAGAACCAAGCGAGCTTTGATTGAGGCTGGGCGTGCCATTATTTGCGAAGGGCAACTTGATTTGATCACCCTCTTTGAAGCGGGGATCACGAACGTGGTGGCGCCGCAAGGGACTGCGTTTACCGAACAGCAGGCACGCGTCCTAAAACGATTTGTGAGCGAGGTGGTGCTTTGCTTCGACGCCGACGCTGCGGGCCAGAAAGCGGCAGAACGATCGCTCGATGCGCTTTTGGAGAACGATTTGATCGTGCGCGTTGCTGAGATGCCACCGGGAGAAGATCCTGATTCAATGGTGCGCGGGAAGGGGCGAGAGGATTTTGAAAAGCGCGTCGAGAACGCGCAGGATTTCTTCGATTACTGGATTGAACGCGAAGCGGCATCCACAAATCTGAATTCGTTAGGGGCGAAAACACAGCTTGCCAGAAGCCTCGCTGAAACGATCGGGCGAGTGAGGGATCCGCTGACGCGCGGGCAGGTAATCAGCAAAGCGAGCGCCCGGCTGGGTGTGCCGCCTGCCGATCTTGAAGGTCTTGTTCCGAGGAATTTTCGTCCACGTTCTTCTGAGGCGGATCGCCCGGTGCCCACGGCGACTGCGGCACCCCGGCACGATGTGGCAATGCTTTGCCTCCTTGCCTTGCGAGATGATGAGGCGCGGGAGTATCTTCTCGCCCGAGATTGGAAGGATATTCTGGCCGAGACGCCTGAAACAGAGTTGCTTGTCCGGATTCTCGAAAGCGATCTTCGACCGAATGATCCGGCCTCCCTCAATGCCTTCATGTCCGGGCTCGCCCCGGGAGACGAGGCGCTGGTCTCTTCATGGCTAATGAGAAAGAAACCGGACAACCCGATCGCGGTCGCAAAGGATTGGTGGAATGGCTTGCAGCAGGCTGTTTTGCGCCGCCACCTCCAGGTGGCGGAAGGGCGGATCAAGCTCCCGCAATTGACTTCTGGCGAAGTAGTGAGCTTGCAGAAACAAATCCTTGACCTGAGAGAACAGCTCCGCGAAATTTCGCAGTTTTCGTCTGCCCGCGTGCTCGACTCTTGAATTGTCGCTGAGGGGGCGGAGATCGCGCGATGACGCGACGGAAAACGTCGGGAATTTCCTCAACAGCACAACCTCTTGGTCAAAAAAAATTCGAAACGCAAGAAATCGCCTCCGAAGGTTACGGGCAAGACGTCGAAGCTAAAGCGCGGCGCCCTGCGGTCCGTCAAGCTTCTCGGATCGCTCGGGAGGCAAACGAATGGCAGCGTGCGATTGCGAAAAACGCTTCGATCCCGCACGACGAAAGAGCCCGTTAGGAAAACATCGTCGAAAAAAAATCCGATAAGGGAGGAGTCGTCGGTGCTCGCTGATTTTGTGGTGCAACCGACAAACACGACGGACCTGCAAACGCGTATTCGGGAGCTGATCAAGCTGGCGAAGGAGCAGGGTCACCTGACATTCGACGATCTAAATGAAGCGCTGCCCGAAGGAATCACAGACGCAGATGAGTTGGATGCGATTCTGACGCGCCTGCGCCGGATGGAGATCGATATCATCGAGGCTTCCGAGGTTGACCGTTACAAAGACGGAAAAAAAGATCCGGAGGAGGAGGAAGAGGAAAAGGCCGAAACGAAGCTCGATATTCTCGATGATCCGGTTCGCATGTATCTCAAGCAAATGGGCCAGGTCCCGCTTCTGACCCGGGAACAGGAAGTGGAAATCTCGAAGCGAATCGAGGAAGCCGAGATCATGGTGCAGCGACACGTTCACCGCTTTGGTTTTATCGCGCGCGCGCATCTCGATCTGGCCGAAAAACTGACGGAGGGTGGCGAGCGATTCGATCGGGTAATCCTGGACAAGAAAATTGAGAGCCGCGAGCGATATATGAAGATGCTGCCGCGCCTTTGTAAACAGGTCGCGAAGTTGAGCGAAACCATCGACCAGCAGTATGCGCAGTTAGTCAAGAACGGAGCGAAACGGGATCTAAAAAAGGAGAAAGTCTTTCAGAAAGCGGCTGCATCGCTTCAGAAACTTTACCCGAAGTTCTATTTTAAGCAGAAGGTCACGGAGGAATTCGTGCATCTGGCCGACGAGCGATACCTGGCTTTGACTCTGCTCCAAAGGGAGATGGCCAAACATCCCCGTGAAAACGGAGCGCGCTCTCCTCTCGGGATCAAGGCAACCGAGTTGGAGTGCGCCCTCTGGCTTTCGTTCGAGGAGTACACGCAACAATATCAGGCGCTCAAAGGCTGGTTACGAAAAGCATTGCGGGCAAAGACCGAGATGGTGGAAGCAAATCTGCGACTCGTTATCTCCATCGCGAAAAAATATACGAATCGCGGCCTCTCGTTTCTCGATCTCATCCAGGAGGGCAACATGGGCCTGATGAAAGCAGTGGAGAAATTTGAGTACCGCCGCGGCTATAAGTTTTCGACGTATGCGACCTGGTGGATCCGGCAGGCGATTACTCGCTCGATTGCGGATCAGGCGCGCACCATTCGCATTCCGGTGCACATGATCGAGACGATCAACAAGCTCATGCGTGTGCAAAAGCAGCTCGTCCAGGAATATGGCCGCGAGCCGACGCCGGAGGAAGTGGCTGAGGAGATTCTCTTGCCGGTCGATCGCGTCCGCGCCGTTTTGAAAATGGCGCAACAGCCGATCTCTTTGCAATCGCCCGTGGGCGAAAGTGAGGAAACGAACTTCGGTGATTTCATCGAGGACAAAGGGGCCGAAAATCCGAGCGACATGACCGCGATCGTTCTGTTGAAAGAAAAAATAAAGGACGTGCTTGAAACTTTGACCGAGCGAGAACGCCAGGTGCTCGAGCAGCGATTCGGTTTGGTGGATGGCTATAGCCGCACACTCGAAGAAGTAGGACGTCAATTTCGGGTGACTCGAGAGCGCATCCGGCAGATCGAAGCCAAAGCTCTTCGCAAAATGCGGCACCCTACTCGGATTCGCCAGTTGGAAGGCTTTCTCGAGGCCGCCGAGGTCTAGGCGAAATCCAGCCATCGCGCTGCCCGTTCGAGGCCTAACGAGATGAAACCGAACGTGGCGATCATTGCGACGAGTCTCGATCCCGATTCGCGCTCGCAACTTCTGGCGCGCTCTGCTTTCGACGCCGCCGAACGGCGGGACATCTCAGCCACGCTCGTTGATTTGCGAAAATTCGATATTCCACTTTGCGGAACGGCGGCTGGTTGGGAGAGCGCTGATGCCGAGCGCATACGAAAAATCCTCAAGCGGGCCTCGCATATCGTGTTTGCGGTAGCGATTTACAACTTTGATGTCAACGCGGCGGCTAAGAATCTTGTTGAATTGATGGGCAGTGATGTTTTCGAGGACAAGACGATCGGATTCATCTGCGCTGCGGGAGGTCGAAGTTCCTACATGTCCGTCCTCGCTTTCGCCAATTCGCTGATGCTTGATTTCCGTTGTTGGATCGCGCCGCGATTTGTTTACGCAACAGGCGAAGATTTCGAGAAGGATGCGATCAAGAATCCGGAAGTCGCGAAACGAATCGAGAACCTGCTCGACGATGTCCTGCTGCACAGTCGCAAGGCCCGGGCCGGAAAAAGAAAAGCTGGCTGAGGTTCGCCTCCAGCCAGCTCAAACTTTTGCGGCGGTCAGATTACCGGTAACGCGCTACGCGACCGTAATAAACGCGGTGACCGTTACGCCGGTAGTAGGGCCGAGCGTAGCCGGCCCGGTAATATGCCGGCCGGTAATAGCTTCGATAACCATAGCCGTATCCGTACGGATAACCGTAGCCGTAGCCATAAGGTCCGTAAGGATAACAACCCGGGTATCCGGAATAATATCCGAAGCCGACTGGCAGGCCGATTCCAATTCCAACTGAGACTCCGGCCTGGGACGATGATGTCGACGCAAAGGCGAACCCCGCGGCTGCGATTGCGATTACGAGCAGTTTCTTCCAATTCATTCTAAACCTCCATTATTACCAAATTTCAGGATTAACTATATCTCTGACGAACCAGATTTCAAACTATTCAGTCGCCATCCCATCTTTTGGATAGCCGGTCATGCAAAGATCGTCGCCGATTTTTTCGAAGTTCATTCGTGTGAGTCGCAGCGCTGTTTTGGTTGAGGCCGCGCCTTTGCCTGCGAAGGCCAGTACCCCTCCACCAGTCAAGAGGGGCGCCAAATAGAGTTGCACTTTGTCGATCAGTCCCGCGTCGAGCGCCTGGCCAAGGACATCGCCGCCGCCTTCAATGAGGACGCTCGTCACTTCGCGTTTTCCTAAATCCTGCAACACGGCCTTCAATTCCTGATTGCGATAGATCAAAGTGCGATTGGCCCATCGATCCGTAAAAAGATTCGCGGTCCTCGGCAATTTTCCTGAGCGCGTTAACACGACGCGCCATGGTTGTGGCAAATTTTCCGCTCCGCGCACTGTGAGGCGCGGATTATCTGAGCGCACTGTCTTCGCCCCGACTAGGATCGCATCGACGCGTGCCCGCAAATCCTGAGCGCGCGTCCGTGACACAGAACTTGTCAACCATCGGGGTTCGCGCTGAGGTCGAGTCAGTCGACCGTCCAGACTCATCCCGCACTTGGCGATGACAAAGGGTTGGCGCGTGCGAATCCATTTGTTGTAACCCTCGTTAAGAAGTGAACATTCTTCTGCCAGCACACCCGCCTCCACTGCGATCCCGGATTGTCGAAGCAAAGCGCAGGCGCGGCCCTGGTGCTTTGGATTGGGATCGAAAGCGCCAAAGACGATCCTGGCGATCCCCGCATCGACAATAGACTGCGTGCAGGGCGGCGTTCGACCCGTCGTCGAGCACGGCTCCAGCGTCACGTACATGGTCGCCCCCTTCGGCACCTTTTTCCCCAAGGATCGCAAGCACTTGATCTCGGCGTGTGGATCTCCAACCCGGTGGTGATGTCCTTTTGCAATAACCTTCTTCCCCACTACCAATATCGCTCCGACCGCTGGATTGGGGCTCGTGAATCCTAATCCTTTTCGCGCTTCCTTAAGTGCGATTCTCATGAAGCGTTGATGTTCCAGTGCTGGCGGCATTTGGAAAGAACTTCCCACGGCTGCGGCCTGCGGCAAACCTTCATTTCGATCCGGTGGCGATGAGATTTAGTTGCGCAATTGTGTCGCATAGTCACCCAGTGCTTCGGTTTCGATAGTGCGACAAGATGCTACTCTTTATGGAGCTGGACAATTTTGTTTCTTAGTCATAAAGAGCTCATTATATATAGGTTATTATGTGACTCTGCAAAAGAAATTCATCTGGTATCCAGCTAGCTAATACGAAGCCCACTATGAGTATAATTCGTTTTCAAACTCCTGATCTATCAGCCTGGTCCTCGCCGAGTCGCTGGGCCAACCTTCGAGACGAGATCGATACGATGTTGGAGTTGCCGTTCTGGTCGACTTTAGGTCGCCAGTCGCAGCTCTTCAACGGTTGGTCTCCCGCTCTCGATCTTTACCAAAACGCCGACAACGTTGTCGCGGTTGTTGAATTGCCCGGAATGCGGAAGGAAGAGATCGAGATCTCCCTGCACGACGGCACTCTTACCATTAGCGGCGAACGAAAGAGCGAAAGTGTGGAAGGCGAAAAATCCGAACGCACCGAGCGGGTCGCGGGAAAATTCCGCCGTACAGTTACACTGCCGACGCGCGTCGAATCGGACAAGGTCAATGCGACCTACCGGGATGGAATCCTGACGGTCACTCTACCGAAAGCCGAGGATGCGAAGCCGAAGCAAATTCAAGTCAACGTAAACTAATTGCAGTTTGAGCAGACTCGTTCTGCTCGCAAAATTGAAAGAAACATTATGAACACTTTAGTTCGAGAAAACCAAAATGGCCGTCAGAGCGAGCAGTTTGTTACGCCGGCTGCTAGCGTCAAAGAAAATGGTGACGGGTACACACTTCAGGTCGAAATGCCGGGAGTAAACAAAGAGGGCCTTGAAATCTCGGTCGAAAACAATGAGCTGACGATCGTTGGTCGGCGCTCGAAGTCGGCTGTCGAAGGATCGCTGATCCACCGCGAATCGCGTTCGGACAATTTCCGGCGCACGTTCGAGATGGATCCTTCCATCGATACTGGGAAGATCGTTGCCAGAATCGATCAAGGCATCGCCACTCTGACTCTGCCAAAAGCTGAGCAAGTGAAACCGCGCAAAATAGCTGTCTCCTAATCGCAAACAGATTCCGACTCGCTCGGGTCGCAGGTCTTTCGGCCTGCGACCTTTTGCTTTTCGAGGCGGCGGGAAAAATCAAGCTCCTTTTCTGCTTGGCGAACCTGCGGCCCGGACGTACTAAACAGAGAATCCGATATGGCCACCAAAACCGAAGAAAAAATTAGCGAGAAGGACAAACTCACGACCGCGCGCAACAAGAACCTCGACCTTGCGATTCAGCAGATTGCCAAGGATTACGGGGATGGCGCGATCATGCGCCTTGGTGACGATAAGATCGTAGATATCGATGTCATTCCGACCGGCAATATTTTGATTGATCGTGCGCTTGGTGTGGGCGGTTTCCCTCGCGGCCGGGTCGTAGAAGTTTTCGGACCGGAATCTTCCGGCAAGACGACGCTCACGCTTACCGTGATTGCGCAGGCCCAAAAGCGCGGCGGGCTCGCCGCTTTCATCGATGTGGAGCACGCCCTCGATCCTCAGTATGCCAGGAGGCTCGGGGTTAATTTGGACGATCTTCTCGTCTCGCAACCGAGTTCCGGGGAAGAAGCCCTGCGCATTTGCGAAACGCTGGTCCGTTCGAACGCGCTTGATGTCATTGTGGTCGATTCCGTCGCGGCGCTCGTGACCAAGGCGGAACTCGAAGGTGAAATTGGCGATGTTACAGTTGGCGCCCAGGCGCGGCTGATGAGCGCTGCGCTGCGCAAGCTCACCTCGCTGATTTCAAAGGCGCGAACGTGCTGCGTTTTCACAAATCAGATTCGGGAAAAGATCGGCGTAATGTTCGGCAATCCGGAAACAACCCCCGGTGGGAAAGCGTTGAAGTTTTACGCCAGCGTCCGGGTGGACATCCGCCGCATTGGCGCGATCAAACAAACCGATGGCGTCGTTACCGGTAATCGGACACGCGTGAAGATCGTAAAAAACAAAGTCGCGCCGCCTTTCACCGAAGCCGAGTTCGATATCATGTATAACGAAGGCATTTCATCGACCGGTGCGTTGCTCGATCTCGCGCTGGAACAACAGATCATCGAGAAGCGAGGCTCATGGCTCAGCTACAAAGGGACGCAGCTCGCCCAAGGACGTGATGCCGGGAAAGAAGCTCTAAAAAACGATCCCGCGCTCTACGAGGAAATCGAGACCGCGGTGAAAGCGAAGCTCGACGAAGAGAAGAAGTAGTCTCAAGAAGGCGGCAACATCGCGCCTGCCTTCGTTTCCACCATCGAGCTGCGAACCTTCTGCACCGAGCTTCGACGGCCTGACCAAATGTGGAGGATGATCATCGCGGGAAGCGCGAGGCCGACCGCGAGATGCGACCAGCCCGTCCATGATCGCAGGTGCTCATTGCTGAAATAGTAAAGTCCGTATCCGCTCACGACGAGAAAGACAAAGAAGAGGACGAGAGCGATGCCGTTTGGGCGATTCCGGCGCGCGTGCCAGGCAAAGCGAATGTGGCTTGGAAGCAGGGTTCCAAGAATAACGAGAATGACCATCGCTCCGGCGCCGTGAAGTCTCATCATCCATGGCTCGGCGGCAGAACGCGAGGCAAGCTCATCCGCTCGAGCGCCGAAATAATGCAGCCATGCCCAGGCCGCCCCGGTTACATAAACGAGGAACGTCACGCCATAGAGCCAGACCTTGTGCTGGCCGCTAAGCTTAGCCGAGTTCCGGCGCATGATTGCCAAGGACGCGAGGCGTTTTTCCCCGTTTGAGAATAACGGCGTCCGCGTCGTATGAGCGCAGAAGTGCGCAAGATCGCTTCACCGCGCGCGAGCACAATTTTCGTCAGCGCATCGGCTGTCAAGCAATCCGAAGCGCTGACTGCGACGCTGATGTTATCGACGAGCGGCCGGCGGGTTGTTCCATCGATGAGAGGACTTACGGCAACGCCGCCGCGCGTTTTCCTGCTGAAATAAATTCCAGACGTGGCGATCGCTCGGTTTTGCAAACGAACGATTCCTGCCGCGTCGCTCAGGCTTGGCCGGATCACGCAGATATACCTGGTGCGGTTCTGCTCCGAAAACCCGGAGATCGCCGCCGGCATTAACAATTCCGCTTTTGATTCCTGCTGCCAGCAGAGAGCTTACCGCACAGTCGACAGCAAAACCCTTCGCGATGCCGCCGAGATCGATCGAGAGCGGCCGCGCGAAACGAATCGTGCAATCGGGTCCGAGGATGATATCGCGAAAAGTTGCCGCGGCCCCGCTGGAATAACCGCCCGGCAGATAGCCCCACTTGCTCAGGAGCGGCGCAATCGTGATATCGAATTCGCCGCCACTTCGCACTGAGAATTCCTGAGCCCGCGTTAGCACTTGCCACGTCCATTTGTGAACACGGACCGGTTTGCGAAACGCCTCTCGATTCAACCGGCTCACGTCGCTCGACGCGTCGTGAAAGCTCATCAACCGCTGCACCTCGATAATCGCGGCAAAGCCGGCGTGCACGCCACGCCTCGCGCAGACTTCATCCCGCGCCCAAGCTCGAATCTCCACATACGTGCCGAGCAACGGGCGCGCGCGGCGTAATTCAATGAAGCGCGACATCGTACAAAGCAAGCAAGCGCCGCACGCCGTCGGCGATGTGGCGGGACGAGAGCGTCGCGCCGCTGATATTCTGAATGTCCTTATCGAGTTGGAGCGGCGCCGATTTTGTTTTTCCGGTGAATTGAGCTCGCCATTTTGGATTCTGAACTTCGCCCCCGTAGCTCTCGCGATATTCCATGATCTCAAGTCCGCGCACGGCCCCGTCTGCGCTTAGGCCCACGGCATAGGTGATGTATTCATGTTTGCCGATTACCTCATCGACAATGAACCAGCCGCCGCCGCTCACGCGCCATATGCGCTGCTCATCGCGCAAGAGTCGCACGCGACTTTGTTGTTCAATCGTTCGCCGTTGCTCCGCGTTCAGCGTGAGCGGCATGGCCGTAAAGGTCTTGCCGGGAAAAATCTCCTTCTGCGCCTGTTCGGTCGAGAGATAAGTGACCGCGAAAGTCGGCGCTACGAGTGCGGTCAACGGCAACGCGGTGAAGAAAAATTGCGATTTATTCAAAAGTTTATCCCGATCTTCAGTTGGAAAAGGTTTCGCGCTTCCTCCGCAAAAGTCAGGTGGTCGGAAGGTTCGCCCACGCCTTTGCCAAAGACCTGACGGTTCCACGTCAGCGTCGCCCACCAATTTTTCTGGGCGTAGTGCAGGCTCGGGCCAGCGTAGACCACTCGGTGCTCGAAGAAATAAAGGTCGAAGAGCGGATACTCCGCGCGCATGTGGCTCTCCAGACCGATGAACCAGTTTGGCGCGAAACGATAGGCGCCCGCGAGCGCGACCTCGTAGGAAAATTCTCTGGGATATCCCTCTGCCGGTTGCTTCCCCCAGGCCCATTCGGCTGCGACATTGAGCGCGAGGATGATCGTGTCGTCGCGAAAATCCTTTTGAAAATCGAGTTCCGGTTTGATGAGAAACTCGCTCTGCGGCAAACCGTCGACTTCGTCATTCCAGAGGTAGCCGCTCTCCAGACGAAGGGCGAAGCCAATCGGATCTTTGAAGGGACTGAGCAGCCGATATTTGCCGGAGAGCAGCACGCCACCGAAGCGATAAGCGTTGGTGTTGTCGAGCGCATCGCGGTCGCCATCGACACCTTTGTTGTAAAAATAATGCTGATCGATGGCGATGCTGGCCTGGAAACGATCGGTAAAACCATATTCGAATTCCGACTCGAAATCGGAGCCGTAGTAGGTTCCCTCGGCCTTCCCTTCGTGCAGGATGAAAAACTGGTAGAACTCCGAACGCTTCGCCGGCAGCGTCTCGGCTCCGCGCACGAAACCGAAGAGCTGTTCGTCCGCGCGCGTCGTGGACGCAGCCCAGAAGAGAAGTGCCGCAGCGACCGCCGTGTGCGCCGATCGATGATGGAATATCGTCACCGGCAGAACTCATAACAGGCGTCGCGGTGGCGTGCTGTCGTTGGATTGCCAACTTTTAGCGGTCGCTTGCGCGGACCTGCGCGGATGAAAACTTCGCGATTCGCGCTAACCTCTCATTCGCCCATGACCTCAGCCGAAATCCGCCAATCCTTTCTCGATTTCTTTTGCGAGAAGCAGCACAGCATCGTGCCGTCGTCATCGCTTTTGCCGGATTCGCCGAATCTGCTTTTCACGAACGCAGGCATGAATCAGTTCGTGCCGATTTTTCTGGGGCAGCAGAAGCCCCCGTGGAATCCGCCGCGCGTGGCCGACACGCAGAAATGCATTCGCGCCGGCGGCAAGCATAACGACCTCGAGGACGTCGGCCTCGACACCTATCACCACACGTTTTTCGAGATGCTCGGCAACTGGAGCTTCGGCGATTATTTCAAGAAGGAAGCGATCGAGTGGGCGTGGGAACTGGTGGTCGATCGTTGGAAACTTCCGCCGCAACGACTTTACGCGACCGTTTACAAACCGGGTCCGGGCGAGCCGAGCGAGTTCGATCAGGAAGCGCACGATCATTGGGCGCGATTGTTTCGCGAAGCCGATCTCGATCCGGCGATTCATGTCGTGAACGGGAACAAGGCGGACAACTTCTGGATGATGGGCGATACCGGCCCGTGCGGTCCGTGTTCCGAATTGCACGTCGATCTCACCCCGGCGGGCGATACGCGCGGATCGCTCGTTAACGCCGGCGATGCGCGTTGCATCGAGATTTGGAATCTGGTCTTCATCCAATTCAACGCGAATGCGGACGGAACGTTTTCACCGCTTCCGCAGCGTCACGTCGATACCGGCATGGGATTCGAGCGGGTGACCGCAATGATTCAGGGAACGAACAACTTCACCGATTTTTCCGGCACGATCTCGAATTACGAGACGGATATTTTTCGTCCGATCTTCGACGAGATCGAAAAGCTCAGCGGCAAGCGCTACGGATCGACGCTCCCGGGATTGGGGAGCGCACCCGGCTCGGGTGCTGGCGACGGCGGCTCGCCGTCGCGAACTTCTGCGGAAGGACGACCTCGCGGCGGGCCGCCGCGAGGGGCACGCCAGCGGCGTGCGCTCCCCGGATCCGGAACAAGAAAAAATCGACATCGCCTTCCGCGTCATCGCCGATCACATCCGCACGCTGAGTTTCGCGATTGCGGATGGAATCAGCCCGGCGAACGAAGGCCGCGGTTACGTGTTGCGCCGAATCCTGCGCCGCGCCGTCCGCTACGGCCGCACGCTCGGTTTCCACGATGCGTTTTTCTACAAACTCGTGGACGTGCTCGCGCGCACGATGGGCGACGTGTTCCCCGAAATCTCCGCCAAGCAAAAGCATATCGAGGACGTGCTGCAGCGCGAGGAGGAGGCGTTCAACAGGACGCTCGACGTTGGATCGCGGAATTGAGGCATTCGTCGATAGCATTTTGGGTTCAGATGATCGCGCTTTGGAGCGAAGGCTGTTGATACGACGAATGCTGTTCAACAAATACGACTGTGCGGGCTTGAACCTTCAGAATCGCTTCGTTTTGTCGGAGGAGAAAATCGAGCAGCTTGTCGCACAGAAACTCGATCGATTGCCACTGTCGTCACAAATCTTGGGACACAAAGACCGCCTCGGGAGCAGGCTTTCTGATTGGCTCGCACGTAATCTTTACCGGCACATTCGAATTCATCTCCGAGAAGAACCAGATTTAACAGGCGAGTTAGCATTCGAGCTCTACGACACCTATGGCTTTCCGCTCGATCTGACCGAGTTGATGGCCCGCGAACGCGGACTCGACTGTCGATGTCACCGGTTTTGAAAAACTGATGGACGAACAACGCGCCCGCGCTCGCGCCGCGCAGAAAAAGGAGGCCATCACTGTTTCCGACGACAACCTCCAGCTCGAGCCGACGAAATTTCTCGGCTACGATTTTCTCGAAACCGAAGCGGTCGTTGAAGCCGTCACGCCGGGCAAGAACGAAGGCGAGTTGAACGTCGTGCTCGACCGCACCGCGTGCTACGCCGAGATGGGCGGCCAGGTCGGTGATCATGGGCTTGCTGCACGTGCCCGGCCATGATCGCACCGAAGTCGGGCGATTGACCGTGCTCGACACGCAGAAGAGCGGCGACGTTGTTCATCCATCGCACTAAGATCGCCGAGGGCCGCGCGCCTGAGGTCGGGCGAAGCTGTGCGCATTGCCGTCGATACTGCCCGACGCCGCGCGATCCAGGGGCACCACACGGTCACGCATCTCCTGCACTGGGCATTGCATGAAGTCGTGTCGCGCGATGTGGCGCAGAAGGGGAGTTACGTTGGGTCGGAGAAGCTGACCTTCGATTTTTCGAGCGCCCCACTCACGCCGCAGCAAAAGCGCGAAGTCGAAACACTCGTGAACGAAAAGATCACAGAGAATGCTCCGGTTTCGTGGAAGGAAATTCCGTACGCAGAGGCGAAGAAGCGCGCAGACATCGTTCAATTCTTTGGTGACAAATACGGCGACACGGTACGGGTGCTGCAAATCGGCGGCGAACCGCAAGCCTTGAACGGTTACTCAATGGAACTTTGCGGCGGGACGCATGTGCGTGCAACTGGTGAGATCGGCCTATTCCGCATCGTCAGAGGAAGAAGCAATCGCGGCCGGTATTCGTCGAATCGAAGCGGTGGCAGGGGATGCCGCGCGCAATTGGGCACAACAGGAAGCGGCAAAGCAGCAGGAAAGATTTGAGGCACTGAAGCGCAGGAAACCCGATGTCGCCGCGTTGCCCGCGTTTTCGATCGAACTCGAAACGAAGGAAATGCTGGAGAGCGTGGATGCGCGGATCGCGCACCTCGAAAAGCTGGAAGCCGGAGTTCGTGAATGGGAAAAGCAAAGCGCAAAGGCGGCAGGAGCTGAAATGCAAAGTCGCGCGAGTACGATCGCGAATGGACTGGCGGAGTCGCATGCTGGGAAAAGCGCTTGTGTAGCTCTGGTGCGAGAGGCCGATGGCAAATTGCTGCAAGCGGTGGTGGATGCGTTGAAAACAAAGTTCGCCGGTCCCGTTTTTTTGGCGGGGGCAGTGGATGGACGCGTGGCGTTGATCGCAGCAGTTCCGAAAGAACTGACGTCGAAATTTCAGGCGGGAAAATTGATTCAAGAGATTGCGCCCATCGTTGGAGGACGCGGCGGCGGGCGGCCCGAGCTGGCTCAAGGTGGCGGCACTGATCTCGCGAAAATTGGAGAGGCGTTGACGAAGGCGCGCTCTTTTCTTGAGTCAGGGCAAGAGTGAGGACAGCACTTTCTTGCGAAGCCCCGGTGTCGGCGACCGCGATGAAGTCCCCGTCCCGATACGTGTTCGACTGGTTGAGTTGGCCTGCTCGTTTTTGTCCTCGTTTGCGCCGGCATCAACCACTTCTTTCCGCGGCCGGTGAGCGTGATTTCGCTCAAAGTGCATCGGTTTACCGAGGAGAAGGATGACGTCGATATCATCTTTGTCGGATCGAGCAGGATTTTCCATGGAATTGCTCCAAAGGTTTTCGACCAAACGTTGCTTGCCAGCGGTCACCAATGGAGATCTTTCAACGTCGCGATGGATGGAATGACCACGGCCGAAGGTTTCGCCATGGTAAGGCGGCTGCTCGCGCTGCATCCACGGAAACTGAAATACGTTTTCTTCGAAGCGCAGTCCGTGATTGCGGCGGGCACTCCGACAGACGAAAGCAAGGTGACAGAGCGGGACGTTTATTGGCGGGACTGGGAGTCACTCTTGTCCGGCTTCAGGATTTTTGCCATGGGCCTGAGCGAGCCGAGTAGTGCTGTCCCAGGGCGTCCTTTTTCCCGCAGACGCTGGCAAGATCTCGGGTCGCTCCTCTTCGCAAATGTGCGCCTTTGGATACGGAACGTAACGAATGTTGGAGTCGGAATGAAAATCCTGCAAAGCGCGGTTGACACGCTTCCTCCCCGGCCGCCGCTTCTCCAGCGAAATCCCGAGGAGCCTGATTTGCCGTCGAACTGGGATGGTTACTATGCCATGTCGGAGCCCATGTCTGGCGAAACGCTCGCGACCTACCGCAAGGCCCTTGTCCGTGCACAGGATCATCCGGTTCAGCAGGCGCCGAGACCTATGATGCGCAGCGAGCTGAGGCGGTTTGCGCAAGAGCTGATCACCAAAAATATCGTGGCTGTTTTTATGGTTCCACCTTCGCTTGGGGCGGGCCGGGGTTGCGGAGCTCATGTTCCCCCCGGCAGCCGGATCTTTTCTTATGACGACCTCATTCGCTATCCGCAGTTTTACGAAGAAGAAAACCGGCTGGACGCTGAACATCTGAATGCCAGGGGCGCGGAGATCTTCAGTCGAGCTCTGGCGCAGGAGTTTGTCCGCTCGCTCGAGCCGGCGGTTCGTTAGGTCATCTCGATAGTTTTTTTCCTGTGCTCTTCGTCGAGTCTCGTTTCCTTTTTTTCTTTGCGATCGTCTTCGGCGTGACCTGGGCGCTGCGGTCGAATACCGCCCGGAAAGCCTTCGTCCTTACTTGCAGCTATTTCTTTTATGCCTGCTTTTTTGTTGGCGCTCCCGTTCCTTTTTTCTCGCACTTGATGGCGGGGCAATGGGCTGCGCTCCCTCCCGGCTGGTGGTTTCCCTTTGTCCTGCTCGGTTCGACTTGCGTCGACTATTTCGTCGGCCTCAAGATCGAAGATGCCTCCAGCAACGCTCGACGCCGCGGTTTATTGCTCGTTAGTCTCGCCGGGAATCTCGGGACCTTGTGTATTTTCAAATACCTGAACTTTTTCATCAGTTCGGCGGGGCAATTTCTCGCCTGGCTCGGATTCCCGGCTTCAATTCACACCCTCCGCATTATTCTTCCCTACGCGGTCAGTTTCTACACCTTCCAATCGATCAGCTATACGGTTGAAGTCTATCGACGGCATCTTCGCGCCGAACGCAGTTTTCTCGATCTGGCGTTTTTCATCTCCTTTTTTCCTCCACTGGTGGCAGGGCCAATCGTCCGGGCCATGCATTTTCTGCCGCAAACGAAAAGCCGGCCGCAATGGTCCCAGGTCGATGCTCGGGGTGCGCTTGTTCTTTTCCTGGGCGGTTTCGTCAAGAAAGCCTGCGTAGCCGACAGCGTGGCCCCGTTTGTCGACCAATACTTTGCCAGTCCGCGAAGTTACGGAGTGGCGAGTGCGTGGATCGGCGTCCTGCTTTATGCGGTTCAAATCTATTGTGATTTCTCGGGTTACACCGACATGGCGATCGCAGTGGCCCGGCTCCTCGGCTACTCCCTAACGATCAATTTTAACTTTCCCTACTTTGCCTCATCAATTGCCGATTTTTGGCACCGGTGGCACATCAGCCTGTCGAGCTGGTTGCGTGATTACCTTTATATCCCGTTAGGCGGGAATCGGGGTTCGCTCATGTTCACCTATCGTAACATCTTACTTACGATGCTCCTCGGCGGGCTCTGGCATGGCGCGTCGTGGGTTTTTGTCCTCTGGGGAGGACTGCATGGTTTGGGTTTGATCGTGCACCGTCAGTGGTTGCAATTGCGGGCAAGATTGGTTCCCGTCTTTGAGAATGCGCCGCAGGTGGCCCGGTCGATTTATCATCTCGTTGCCGTGGCGCTTACTTTCTATTTTGTCTGCGTCTGCTGGATTTTCTTTCGCTCCATCGAACTCCACACGGCCGTGATTATCGTGCGCCGTTTCGTCCTCCTTAGAGGTCACGGTCCCAAAACGCTGGACCTGCGACTGTGGTGGCTTTTGGGTGGGCTGGCGTTTGTGCACTGGTTAAATTACAAGAAAGTGTTTGCCACTTGGTGGCGTCGCTTGCCGGATCCAGTTTTTGCTGCGGCCTACGGCGCCGGCTGGGCCGTCGTTTTGCTTTTCATACCGGCACAGTATGTGCCATTCATCTACTTCAAGTTTTGAACCGAGCCATCGCCTGACGACGTGCTATTTCACCGCCGCCCACACGCGATGCACGTCGCCGTGGTCCTCGAGTGCTTGTAGAAATTCGCTTACTTCCATGCGCTCGTCTTCGTTCAGTTCCGGAAAAATTTTCGCGATGTAGCCAAGTTCGCTCGTTATCACCGTCCAGCCGTTGTCGCTTAACCATTGTGAGACGGTGTGCAAATCGGTCGACGCGGTGATAAAGCGAGAGCCGGCGGCACCCTCTGGAATCTCGGCATCATCAGTATGCGTGAGCGGTTCGAAATCTTGCGCACCGGCTTCGATCGCAGCCGCTTCGACGTCAGTGCTGGCGTCGGGATGATGCGCCTCCACGAGACCGACGTGCTCGAAGAGAAATTTGTTGCTGCCCGGCGCGCCGAGCTGTCCGCGCTTGAACAGCACGCGGATTTCCGGCGCGGTCCGGTTCTTGTTGTCAGTCAGTACTTCTACGATCACCGGGATTTTGTGGGGTGCATAACCTTCGAAAACGACAAGCTCCAACTCAAGTTTGTCGCCACCGATGCCAGCGCCTTTTTTGATCGCTCGTTCAATGGCCTCACGGGTGACGCTTTGCTTGCGCGCTTTCTCGATTACCGCAGCGAGCCGGGCATTCCCAGCCGGATCAGCCCCGCCCATTTTTGCCGCGACCATGATTTCCTTCACGAGTTTGCCGACGATCTGGCCTTTCTTGAGACCAGCCACTTCGCGTTTCGCGTGAAGCCATTGACGACCCATGCGCAGATCTAAACGCCGCTTAGCCGTGTGGCAAGTCGTCCGCTCAGTTCCTGCTCGCGCCGGGCAGAGAAAGAAGTTACCTACAGCGCATGCCGAGAAAAATCGCGTTACTATTTGCCGGCCAGGGCGCGCAAACCGTTGGGATGGGCCTGGAGTTGAGCACTGAATTTCCAGTTTCCGCAAAACTCTTTCGGGAGGCGGATGAAATTCTTGGCCGTCCGTTGAGTGCGATCGCCTGGAGCGGACCGATCGAAGAACTCACCAGGACGTCGAATTGCCAGCCGGCCTTGTATGTTCACGGGCTGGCTTGCCTGGCGGCACTACGGGAAGTGGCTGGCAATTTTGCGATCGAGGCGGCGGCAGGGTTGTCGTTAGGCGAATGGACCGCTCATGCCGCAGCCGGCACGTTTGATTTTGCGACTGGCCTTAAACTGGTGGAGAAGCGTGGCCAGCTGATGGAAGCAGCTTGTGAAGCAACTTCGGGCGCGATGGCCGCGATGATCGGAGCGGATGAGACAGCCGTGCGCGCTCTGGCAGCGGATACACATGTAGATATTGCGAACCTGAACGCGCCGGGGCAGATCGTGATTAGCGGCGAGGCGGCGAAGGTCGAACTCGCGGTGAGTCTCGCGCGCGAGCATGGCATTCGTCGCGCGTCGCTATTGAATGTCGCCGGGGCATACCATTCCCGCCTGATGAACAGCGCTTATCTGCAACTTGGTGATGCCCTTCTCGGCGTCGTTTTGCGATCTCCGCGTTTTACCGTGATGAGTAACGTAACCGGACAACCGGTAAAGAAGGGAGATGAAATCCGTCGGACCCTGCAAGATCAGGTGACTTCGACGGTGCGGTGGACGGATTGCATGGAGGCACTGATCGAACGCGGTTGCGATTTGTTTATCGAGCTCGGGCCTGGTGGCGTTCTCGCTGGTTTATTGCGGCGCACGAGCAAGAACGTGGAGGTGGTGAGCGTGAGTGATGCCGAGACGGTGCAAATCTGCGCCGAAACCCTGCGGGCTCTCCGTTGAGAACATATCGCGCGTTTTCGCTTGGTGTTGCGCTCGTTGATCGTTGCTTTAGCCTCAGTGCATGACGCTCGAGGAACGGATTGATTCTGATTTGAAGGAGGCGATGCGCGCGAAAGACGCGGTGAAACTGAGCGTCCTGCGAATGCTCAAATCCGCGCTCAAATATTCCGCGATCGAAAAGGCCGGGACGAACGGAAAGCTGGATGATGCCGAAGCGACGCAAGTCATCCGCAGGCAAGTCAAGCAGCGTCAGGATTCGATCGAAAGTTTTGAAAAAGGCGGGCGCGCGGAGCTTGCGGAAAAAGAGAAGGCGGAGCTAACGATTCTTGGCGCGTACCTGCCGAAGGCGATGGCGCCAGAGGAGCTGGCGAAGATCGTTCGCGAAACGATCGCGGAAATTGGCGCGACTTCGAAGGCGCAGATGGGCGCGGTCATGAAATCTCTACAGACGAAAGTGGCGGGACGCGCTGATGGAAAGAGCTTGAGCCAGGAAGTGCAACGCCAGCTGTCGTGAGTCGAACTGTGTAATATTCCGATGCTGACGGCGATCATCGTGGCGGCGGGAAGCAGCCAGCGCATGGGTTTCGACAAGCTGTTTGCTTTGCTCGACGGGAAGCCTGTTTTCTTCCATTCGATAGACGCGTTTGAACGGACGGAGTCGGTCAGTGAAATCATAGTCGTTGGGCGGCAAGATCGGCTGGACGAATTGGAGGAAATTGTTCGGATGCACCAATGGAAGAAGGTGAGGGAGATCGTGGCGGGCGGAGTGCACCGGCAAGATTCCGTGCGCGCTGGTCTGGCCCGTGCAAGCGATAGTGCCCAGTACGTGGCCGTGCACGATGCAGCGCGTCCACTGATAACTCCGGAGCAAATCGAGCGCGTCTTTGATCTCTGCCGCAAGCACGGCGGCGCGGCCCTGGCAGAGCCGATTACCGATACGGTCAAACGCGCCACGGAAGAATGCTTTGTCTGTGCCTCAATCGATCGCGATCAGCTTTACGCAATGCAAACGCCGCAAGTTTTTTCGCGCGCGCTCCTCGATCAAGCGTACGGGGCAATTGTGGCGGCAAAAATATCGATCACAGACGAAGTTTCCGCGCTCGAATATCTCGGTTGCAAAGTAGTCCTTGTCCCTAACGAAGAATACAATTTCAAGATAACTTATCCGGCCGACCTTTCGCTGGCGGAATTCGCCATTCGGGCGCGTCAGCGCCCGGCAGACGCAGGCGTCTGACCAATCAAACGCGTCTTCTCTTCAGCGCCGAGTGTGCTGCGCTGAATCCAGGCTTTGGCGTCCACCGGCTGTTGCGCTAACCAACGACCGGCAATGCGATCGACATTTCGCTGCCGCGATTTCGATTCTTCGATCTTGATTGCCCAACTCAGCGCGATAGGCGGATCCCGCCGTTCGAGTGCCCCACAATAACTCACGATGGCCGCATCTCGCGACGCACCCTGCAACGAGTCCATCCATTTCCCGGCCGCTGTCGGATCAATGACGGCCCAAGTGGCGGCGACGATGCCAATGACGGGATTCCGGCCAGGATCTGTCTTGTGCGCGGCCCATTCGCTGGCCGCTTTCGGATCGTTCGATGCCCAGACGGCCGCAATTTCGAGTTCGGCGCGCCGTCGCACCTTTCCTTCTTCCAACCACTCCACCCACGCTGCTGCCGCGTGCGGATCTATCAATGCCATTCGGCTCGCCATTTCTCCAGCGAGCTGACGATCGGCTGCCGTGGTGAGATGCGCGCCCACATAGGCCGCGGCTGCGGCTGAATCTTTTCGCCACCAACCGCTCAGCACACATTCCATTCCGGATGCGAGTTCCAGGTCAGGGTGATGTTGAAACCAGGCAATTGCTGCTTGGGGATCGGTCCCGCCCCAGTTTTCCGCGACTGCCCGAGTGGTCTGAAGCAAGACTCCGTCGACGGGGCCTCTCTTTGCTAATCGCTTCGCCGCGTCGGGATAAAGTTGGGACAGGAATTGCGCGGCTGCGGCAGGATTCGCCTGGCTCCATTTGACAATTGCAAGGCCGAGAAGCCGGTCTTTCGTTTCGGCGGAGAGCGTTTCCGGCGATTGCTCTTTCAGCGATCGCGCGATCTTCTCAGCTGACACCGGCGACATGCCGTTGACGAGCGCTTCGACCGCGACTCTTCTGGCGTCCTGGGTTTTCAGCGCTGCTGCACTAGTGAATGCTGCCTCCGGTTCGGCCGCACCCCAGGCTCTATAAAATGCGTTGATCTTCGCATTAGACGGACCGCCCGGTGGTAATTCGCGGATTTGCTGTGCGAGCTTCGCTTTTTCTTTCGACCCCAGAGTTTTTAGCGAGTCCCGATTCTCTTCGAACGGAATCGTCGCGACGGTATCGACTGTGAGCTGTCTAGCCGGAGTGGGCTGCGGCGTCGGGGATTCGGAGGGAGCATTGGTATCCGGCGAAAGCGAAGAAGTAGGAGATGCGGCAGCGTCGGGTACGCTTTGAGAAAAGGTGTGCTGTCCGCTGAGAAGACTCACCAGCACCGCGATTCGCAAGAGAAAATGGGCGGGAAATTTCACCGCCCGAAACGTAGTGATTCGTCGCTGTGTCGCAACGAATCGATTCGTCTCGCGACGAACACATTCTGCGAAACATCATCTGCTTCGTCATCCGTCTCGCCGGATGATTATTTACTAATTCGATTCGATCTGAGCCGAATTAATCTCGTCGATCAACTGGCGGAAGCGGCCGAAGCTGCGGCGATGTGGCGTCAGGATGAGACGGGGCAAATCCCAGATTTCGGGCTCGTTTTTTTCCTGCCGCAGGGCGCTGCCTTGTACGATCGTTCCATTGCAGACGATATCGGCAAAGTTCTTGTTTAGCTGGGCGAGAGCGGCGCGCGAGAGCTTCGTGCGAAGGCGAACGACCAGTTGTTCCCCAACCCAACGCGAGGATTGGTAGACGCTGTAGAAGTGGCAGATTTCTCGAACAGCCTCGGCCACGTTCGGGACGATCTTGAAAAGTTTGAAATCTTCCTCGTTGACATAATTGAGTTTGAGAAGGTGCTCGGTCAGAAATTTCATCCACGTCTCCCAATAGGTCCCGCCCGGTTTGTCGAGCAATACGACGGGAATGATCCGCGCTTTTCCGGTCTGCATCAGTGTCAGCGCCTCGAAGCCTTCGTCCATCGTGCCAAAGCCACCGGGGAAAAGCGCAAAAGCGTGCGTCTCTTTCACGAAGTTGAGTTTGCGAGTGAAAAAGTAGTTGAAGTTAATCAGCTTGGAATCGCCGTGGATCGTTTCGTTAGCGCGCTGTTCAAAAGGCAACCGGATATTGAGACCGAAACTGTTCTCGCGACCTGCGCCGCGCTGGGCCGCGCCCATGATCCCGTCTCCACCGCCAGTGATGACCATGTAGTTCTGAGCCACCATTTCGCGGGCGAAATCTTCCGCGACCTTATACTGCGGTTCACTCGGCGCCGTGCGGGCTGAGCCGAAGACGCAAACCTTCCGGATTTGACGATAACCGGAAAACACTTTCGCCGCATAACGCATCTCCTTGAGCGACCGATTCATGAGCTTCAAGTCCCCCGTGCCCATTTTGTCACGTGCCATTTTCAGCGCCGTGACAATCAACTCCTCGATCAACTCGGGCGACTTCTCCGTCCCCCAGTCGGCCACGAGTTCGCGGATACGCTCGTCCCACTCTTCGCCGAGCGTCGATTGGCGCCGGGGGGACTGACTCTGAATTGCGCCCGCTGTAAAATCTTCCACCATGGAGTCTCTACGCATTAAGCATGTTGCACACCACTAAATTTTGTGGTGAACGGCCGGGGTTTCGATTCCTGGCGCGGTCTGGCTGATCAAGTTCGCGAGAATCTCGTGCATGCGTCGAATCGGAAGAGAGTAATGGCCGGCGTTTTCGACAAAGTGAGTTTCGCAATTCGGCAATCGTGCTGCCACTAGCTCAGCCAAACGAAATGAGAAACTGCGATCCGACTTCCCATGCCAAAGCCGTACTGGAATTTGGACTTGCTCCAGGGGAAATCCCCAGGGCCGGGCATAGATTTCCGCATCCGCCATCACGCCTTCTGCCGAAGCGCGCCAGGCTTGTCGCTGACTTTCGAAGCACGCCGCAAAGGCGCGTGAATCACGCAAGACAGCTTCATCGCAGGGCTGCAAAATCTTGAGCAACATTGGTCGCAAGCGAAGAGGTATCCGCACCGAAGCGAATGGTCGCGCGGCATGAAAAAGCGCGCGCAGAAGTTCGGGCCGGGTTCGATGAAGCGCGAGCATCCAGCGATACAACGCCAGTAATCCGCTCTGATCGGGCAGTTCGTCGATAGGAGGTGCGCCGCTAACGACCGCGATGGCTTGCACCTGATCCGGCATCGCCCACGCCGCCGCATAGGCGTAGGGGGCTCCACCCGAGATTGCCAGCATGCGAAATTTATTAATCTCGAGTTTCGCGGCGAGCTCATGCAGGAGCGGCGGCCAGTCGAGCAGCCGGCGTCCGATCTGAGGCGTCGATTGCCTGATTCCCGGCCGGTCTGGCGAAATCATTCGAACCCCAACGGCGCGCGCGGCATCGTCGGTCAATTCCGCCATCGTTCGCGAGCTGGGCCAGCCGTGGCAAAAAATGACGGGCCGGCCTTGGGGATCGCCATACTCGTCGAGCGTTACATGTCCTCCGTTTTCCAGTTGGATGATTCTGCCGCGAGCGTTTATCATTTAGCGATCAAGAGTAAGATAAGGACAAGCAGCACCTACATTCCGTATTATTTATTATGAGCGACTACTCACAACCGGGAACCGGCAAGATTTCCGTGCACGGCGACGGGCTGGGCGCGCCCTCGCCCGAGCAAGTAGAAAAACGCGCTCGCGAAATAGCCATGATCGAAGAGCGCAATCCGGACGATTTTACCGACGCGGATTGGGATCAGGCCCGGCGTGAGCTTCACGGCGCCGCGATCCCAACTCCTCCGGAAGAAACGACGCAAAATGCCGAGGTCGTCGAAGAATGGGAGATGGTCGCGCCGTCGGCCGGACATCGCGCGCCACGGGAGGGATTCGATGATGACGAAAATCTTGGAGAACAATTGGTTGCGGACGGTCTCGAAGAAGCGACGCACGATCAAATGCTCGAAGCGCGTAAGGAGGAATTGGAAGAAGAAAACCGCCAGTGATGCCTGACGCACTTGCAGTTGCCGAATCGGTCGACGGCGCCGGAGGTCAAATCCGCCGCGATGTCTCCTCGCGTGACATTCGCTCGCGTTTACTCGAACGCTTTCGGGAAGTGCGGAATTTTTCGCAGCGGCTGTGCGAGACGCTCTCGCCGGAGGATTACGTCGTGCAATCGATGCCGGACGTGAGCCCCACCAAATGGCATCTCGCGCACACCAGTTGGTTTTTCGAAACGTTCGTTTTGAAAGTATGGATGCCGGGCTACCGCTCGGAGGTTCCGCAATATGCCTATCTTTTTAATTCCTACTACAATGCCGCGGGTGACATGCATCGACGCGACCTTCGCGGACTGATTTCACGTCCGACGGTAGAAGAAACTTTTCGGTTTCGGGCGTCGATCGATCAAGCCGTCTGCGAGTTGGTGGAAAACGCTGACGATTCGCTTCTCGCGGAAATGGAACCGGTTCTCGTGCTCGGCCTGCACCACGAGCAACAGCATCAGGAATTGCTCGTTACCGATATCAAGCATGTCTTCGCCCAGAATCCGCTTCATCCCGTGTTCCGCGAAGCGAAGGAAATCGAAACACCGAAGGTCGCACCTCTGAATTTCGTCGAATTCGATGAGGTGACGGCTTTGATCGGCCACGGGGGCGACGGTTTTTCGTACGACAATGAGGGGCCGCGCCATCGCGAACTCATCCCCGCGTTTTCACTTGCATCGCGCCTCGTCACGAATGGGGAATATCTCGCATTCATCGAAGCAGGTGGTTACGCGCGTCCGGAATTTTGGCTGGCGCTCGGCTGGACTACGGTAAACGAGCAACGCTGGCAGGCGCCTCTATATTGGGAGAAGCGCGACGGAACGTGGTGGAATTTCACCCTTTCCGGTTTCCGTCCGATCAACGAATCGGAACCGGTCACCCATGTCAGCCATTTCGAAGCCGACGCGTATGCGAATTGGGATGGCGCGCGCCTGCCGACTGAGTTCGAATGGGAATACGCAGCAGAGAGTTCGCCGCTGGAGGGCAACTTCGTTGACGAGGAGCGCTTTCACCCCAGCCCGGCTCGGACAGTGTCGGGCGCGAACAGCTTGCAACAGATGTTCGGCGATGTGTGGGAATGGACCCGGAGCGCCTATCTGCCTTACCCCGGATACCGCGCCGCCCCCGGCGCCCTTGGCGAGTACAACGGAAAATTCATGAGCAACCAGATGGTGCTGCGTGGCGGGTCATGTGGGACTTCGCGGTCGCATATTCGCCGCACGTATCGCAATTTTTTTCAGCCAGAGAAACGCTGGCAGTTTACCGGCATCCGGCTCGCGCGTGATCTGACATGAACTATGACGCTGGCAGCGTGGCGGTCCTCGACCTCGAGCCGGCCAGTTCAGATTTTCTGGGCGAAGTCCTGGCTGGTCTCACCAGCTCTCCACGGACGTTGCCATGCAAGTTCTTTTATGACGAACGCGGCGCGGAGTTGTTTCAGAAAATTTGCGAGCTTCCCGAATATTACATTACCCGGGCCGAGACCCAGATCCTCGCCCGCTACGGACGCGAAATGGCCGCAGCTCTCGCGCCCAACTGCGAGTTGATCGGATTCGGAACCGGGGCTGGCATCAAAACCAGGATGCTTCTCGAGGAGCTCGAGAATCCGATCGCGTATGTGCCGGTCGATATTTCCAAGCAGCGCCTGCTTGAGTCCGCGGAGGAGTTGAGTCGCGCGATGCCCGCGCTCGAAATTCTCCCCGTTTGCGCCGACTATCTCCAGGAGCTGCGGCTGCCGACACCTTCGCGGCAGCCCGATCGTACCGCGGTCTATTTTCCGGGTTCTACCATCGGCAATCTCGAGCCCGAGGTGGCCCGGGCTTTTCTGGGGCGAGTCGCGCGTCTCTGCGCTCCACACGGCGGCATGCTCATCGGAGTCGATCTCAAGAAGTCGCCCGGCACTATCGAGCCTGCTTACAACGACAGCGCGGGGGTAACCGCCGATTTCAATCTCAATTTGCTCGTTAGGGCTAATCGCGAGCTGGGAGCAAATTTCCGGCTATCACGCTGGCGGCATCGAGCCGTCTTCAATTCCGAGGAAAGTCGCATCGAGATGTATCTGATCAGCGAGGCAGAACAGATCGTGTGCATCGCTGATCGTGAGTTTCATTTTGCGGCCGGAGAAAAAATCACGACGGAGTTTTCCTATAAACATTCGCGTGAAAGTTTCATCAGACTGGCGGCTACGGCGGGATTCGAATTCCGGCGGCTCTGGGCTGACGATGAAGAATTGTTCGGCGTTTTCCATTTTCGCGTCAGGCCGTAGTTACAACGTCCTTTCGCCGCGCAATTATCATTCGCGCACTTTGGAAGCTTGGTTAGTAGCTAACTGTGAGCGCCCTCGTCCGACTGACCACGGTCCGCAAAGCATTCGGCGACACCATCGCGCTTCATCCGACTGATCTCGATTTCGAACGGGGCAAGACTACCGCGCTCATTGGCCCAAGCGGCTGCGGCAAGTCGACTTTGCTCCGGTTGATTATTGGGCTTCTCGAACCCGATGGTGGCGCAATTCAGTTCGACGAGGAAGCGGTTACTTCAGCGAACATTTTGAACCTGCGCCGTCGAATCGGTTATGTCATTCAGGAGGGTGGATTGTTTCCGCATCTCACCGCGCGTGCCAACATCTTGCTCATGGCTCGTCACCTCCGGAAGTCCGAACGCGAAACCCAGGCGCGTTTATCTGAACTTTGTTCGCTCACTCGTTTTCAACCGGAAATGCTGGCGCGCTACCCGATCGAGTTGTCGGGCGGTCAACGCCAGCGCGTCAGTCTCATGCGGGCGCTCATGCTCTCGCCCGAGTTGCTCCTATTGGATGAACCGCTCGGCGCTCTTGATCCGCTCGTGCGCGCGGCATTGCAGAAAGAGTTGAAGGAAATCTTCGCGCGTTTGCAACAAACCGCAGTTCTCGTCACGCACGATCTCGCCGAAGCGGCCTATCTGGGTGACAAGATCGTGCTCATGAATGAGGGCCGTATCGTCCAGATCGGAACGCTGCAAGATCTGCGCGCCAAGCCAGCCGACGATTTTGTAACCGAGTTCATCAACGCGCAAAGGGATCTCGCATTGGCATGAAGATTTCTCTGCCTCAGGAAGGGACGCCGCGCTGCGGCGTCCGCGGAAAGCGCAGTGTGCTGTCCCTACCATTGATTCTCATTCTATGGAGCACGGTTGCGTTATGTGCCGATCCGGTCATCGTCGGTTCGAAGAAATTCACGGAGTCGTATGTGCTGGCGGAGATCGCGAAGCACGCGATCGAGAATGCGGGTCTTGCGGCCGAGCACCGCCAGGGAATGGGCGGCACGATCATCTTGTGGGAAGCGCTTCGCGCGGGACAAATTTCCCTCTATCCGGAATATACCGGCACCATCGCAGAGGAGATTCTCAAACAACCGCAGATTTTTTCGACCGCCGCTCTCGACGATGAACTTGCGAAGATGGGAATCGGCATCTCGGGTGAACTCGGATTCAACAATACCTATGCGCTCGTGATGCGTCGGGCGGAAGCAGAACGTCTTGGAATTCGCACGATCAGCGATCTCAAGAAACACCCCGATCTCAAGTTTGGGCTGACGCACGAATTTCTCGATCGAAACGATGGCTGGAGGCAACTGAGCGAGCGTTACCAGCTTCCGGTGCGCAACGTTTCCGGGATCGATCACGGCCTTGGTTATGCGGCGTTGCAAAGCAACTCAATCGACGTGAAGGATGCATATTCGACCGACGCAAAAATCGGCGAGAACGATCTGGTCGCGCTGGAAGACGATCTTCGTTTCTTTCCGCAATACAAAGCGGTCTTCCTTTATCGCCTGGATATTCCGCCTTCGGCTCTCGCGGCCGTGCGCAAGCTCGAAGGCACGATTAACGAGGCGCGCATGATTCATCTAAATGCGGAAGCCGAGCGGACGAAAAACTATGCGCAAGCCGCTTCATTGTATTTCGGCGGAAAGAATTTCGTGGCCGAGTCCCTCGCGCACAAACTTCTGCGTTGGACGACGCGGCATTTGGAGCTCGCCGGGTTTTCGCTTCTTCTCGCCGTTATCGTGGGCGTTCCACTTGGAATCGTAGCCAGCCGCGGGGGTACGATTGGACATATCATCCTCGGTGGGACAGGCATCTTGCAAACCATCCCGTCACTGGCGCTTCTGGCGCTGCTCGTGCCCGTGCCATTCTTCGGAATCAGTGTGCGTACCGCGATCGCGGCACTTTTTCTTTATGGCCTCCTTCCGATCGTCCGTAACACAGCCGCCGGTTTGCAGGACATCGCGCAGCCCTTACGTGATTCCGCCATCGCTCTGGGTCTCGAATCCGGTGCACGCCTCCGCCAAATTTACCTGCCGATCGCGTCGCGCACCATCCTCGCAGGAATTAAGACCAGTGCGGTAATCAACATTGGCACGGCCACGCTCGCCGCGCTCATTGGTGCCGGCGGATTGGGCGAGCCGATTCTAAGCGGACTGAATTTGAATGATCATGCCACGATCTTGGAGGGCGCGATCCCCGCCGCGCTGCTCGCGCTTCTCGTTCAATGGCTGTTCGATCTGCTCGACCACATTCTGATTCCAAAGGGACTGCGTTTGTAAGCACTGTCAGGTGCTCTAATTTGCCGACGACCGAATTGCGATGGCCATCAAGTCCACTAATCCTGCCACTGGCGAGACGCTGAAAACATTCGATGCGCTAATTGGCGATCAAATCGAAAAGAAGCTCGCTGCGACTGATCGCGCTTTTCAGACGTATCGCCGAACTCCGTTTCCAGAACGCGCGCAATTCCTGACCAAGGCGGCATCACTTCTGAAGGAGGAGAAAGATCGGCTCGGACGCATCATCACCCTCGAAATGGGAAAGCTGATCAAAACCTCCGTGGATGAGATTGTGAAGTGCGCCCTCGCGTGTCAATTCTACGCGGAAAATGCCGAGCGCTTTCTCAACGATCAGCCCGCGCAAACAGGTGCCGCGCGAAGCTATATTCGTTTCCAGCCAATTGGCGCGGTGCTCGCGATCATGCCTTGGAATTTTCCCTTCTGGCAGGTCTTCCGCTTTGCCGCGCCAGCGCTGATGGCGGGAAACGTCGCCCTCTTGAAACATGCGGCGAACGTGCCGCAATGCGCGCTTGCGATCGAAGATATCCTTAGGCGCGCCGGTTTCGACGAAGGCATCTTTCAAACGCTACTGATCGAGGCTGAACAGACGCGAGCCCTAATCGAAGATTCGCGCGTGAAAGCGGTGACGCTGACCGGCAGCGAGCGAGCCGGGATTGAGGTCGCCAGTGCTGCTGCGCGTCAGATTAAGAAATCCGTCCTCGAGCTTGGCGGAAGCGATCCATTCGTCGTTATGCCGACGGCGGATTTGGAAACCGCGGTCGTGACTGGCGTCAGGGCGCGGATGATCAACACCGGACAATCGTGCATCGCGGCGAAACGTTTCATCGTGCACGAAAAGATTTACGACAAATTTGTCCAAGAGTTCGTTGAGCGAGTTCGCTCGCTCCGCGTTGGCGATCCGCTCGACGAAACGACGGAGATCGGACCGCTCGCGACGGAGGCGATTTTGCACGGAGTCGATCAGCAGGTGCAAAAGACCGTCGGCCTCGGCGCGAAACTCCTAACCGGCGGCAATCGGATCAGCCGCGCCGGATTTTTCTACGAGCCCACGGTCCTGGCCGAGATCCCGGGCGAGTCGCCCGCATCCAATGAAGAAGTGTTCGGGCCGGTCGCGTCGATTTTCCGGGCGCGCGATGCGGCCGACGCGATCGAAATCGCCAATAGCACACTCTTCGGGCTCGGCGCGAGCGCCTGGACAAATGATCGCAAGGAGCAGGAGCTTTTCGCTTCTGAACTCGAAGCCGGGATGGTTTTCATCAACGGGATGGTGGCGTCTGATCCGCGACTGCCATTCGGCGGTATAAAGCGATCGGGTTACGGTCGCGAGCTTGGCGAGGAAGGCATCCGCGAGTTTGTGAATGTCAAGACGGTGGTCGTAGCCTAACGATACGTTCGCAGCATGTCATCCGAAGCCAGGCGAGGCGCGGCTCAGGATGACAAGATAGGGCGCGGGGCAATCAGCTGCTGGTGGAAAATTGATCTTCCTTAGTCTTGAAGAGCACGTTGAACGTGGTCAGCGAACCGTAGCAGCGAGTGATATATTGGTGGAGATCGAACTTCTCAGCTTCGGTCAGCTTCTCGCTTGCATTCACCTTTTGCTCGAGCACGCGCAGGTTGTTCCGAATCATCACGATCTTGTGGAAAAAAGTTTCCAGCGGAACTTCTTTCGGCTGCAACGACTTGTCCGCCGGTTGCAAAATCAGATTTCCGTTTTGCCAGCGATTGGCCAGTCCCTCCACAATTTCTTCGGCTTTTTCAAAACCGAGCGCATCGACAACTGCCTGCGCGGTCTGGCGGATGAGCGAATCGAGCGGCACCTGAAGTTCAGTCACCAACGCTGCTGGTTCCGCCAGCGTTAGTTCGCTTGACTCGGGCGCGACCGTGCGCGGCGCGTCGTCGAAGGAAATTTCCGCTGTATGTTCGGTTAGCGCTTTGATCGCGCCGACGCCGTAGCGCGGATGGCGCACTTTCATCCCGATGTGAAGATCCGCGGTGGCGAGAGGCATGAATGGATGGTCGGAGGGGTTGAACGATCTGCAAGGGAGAAACAGACCGCCATTTAGGGTTGTCTCGTTCGCTCGCTTCCCCTCATCCTGTCGATTCGTTCCATGGCAGCTGACGTCATCGCCGCTTATCCACCCGGATTCCGTCCGCGTCGCGGATTGAACTGGGCATTCATCGGCCTGCTCTACACGTCGTTTTACATGTGCCGATACAATCTTTCGATCGCGAACGGCGCGATCAGCAGTGAGTTCGGTTTTTCGAAGGCGCAGATGGGGACGATTATTACCACCGCGCTACTTGCCTACGCGTGCGGACAGATCATCAACGGTCTGCTGGCCGACCGACTCGGCGGCAAGCGCGCCATGCTCATCGGCGCAGTCGGCACGGTGGCGATGAATGTCCTGTTCGGCGTCGCTTCCTTCTGGGGATTGCTCTGGCTCTTCGTGGTGATTCGCGGAATCGACGGCTACATGCAGGCGTTCGGCGCGCCAGGAATGGTGAAGATTAATGCCGCGTGGTTTGGACATCGCGAACGCGGACGTTTTGCCGGCATTTTCGGTTTCATGATTAATCTTGGCCGGTTCGGGATTTTCAAACTCGGCCCGCGCTCCTCGCCGGTTTCGTCTTTCTTGGGATATGGCGGATTCCGCCACTCCACTGGCGCTGGCTCTTTTATGCGCCGGCCGGCCTCGCGACAATTGTTGCAATCGGCCTGGCGATTTTCGTCAAGGACACGCCGGAAGAGGCGGGCTTTCCGAGTCCTAATCCACATGAGACCGCGGGCGGCGGAGTCCGCACCTCGGCCTGGCAGGTTTTGACCACCATTCTTTCAAACCCGGTCGTTTGGATCATCGCATGCGCCTACGCCTGTACCGGCGCCGTCCGCCAGGGGATCGATCAGTGGTTTCCGCGGTTCATGAGCGAGGTCTACAATGTTGATTACACCTCGGCCCAGTTTCAATTCCTCGGCTTCCTCATCCCGTTTGTCGCCTCGGCCGGATCGCTCCTTTCCGGTTATGTGTCCGACACCATCTTCAAAGGCCGGCGCGCGCCAGTTGCCGCCGGCCTCTATTTCCTCGAAACCCTCATCATCCTAACCGCGGCACAATTTCACACCGCCAATATGGCTGTGCTTTTTCTCATCCTTATTTCTTTTACCGCCAACGCGACGCATTCCATACTCGGCACCGCGGCTGCGATGGACATCGGTGGCGCGAAGATGGCCGGCTTCGCTTCGGGCGTGATCGATTCTTTTCAATACTTTGGGGGCAGCTTGGCCGGCCTTTTCCTCGGAGCGCTCCTCGATAAGAGCTGGAACAGCTATTTTTATTTCATGGCGCCCTTTGGGCTTATCGGCGGTTTCCTGATGCTGACAATTTTAGGTCGGATAACGCTGACAAAGCCGGATCGTTAGGGGAAGTGCTCTTGGAACAAGTGTAATTGCTCTCCCGGCCGACGAAACGCTCCTGTCGAAAGCTTCGGCCGCTCGCCGATACCAGCGCGCCGGCATCCGATTTCGAACAGAGACGCGATCTGCTCCGCGAAAATCCCATCGCCAGTCATACGCGCGTGCCACTGCGAGTTATTCAGGCGCTCTCCGCCACGCAGATGCCGGATGCGCCCCAGCACCTTTTCTTTTCGATCTGGGAAATGCTCTTCGAGCCAGCGTGCGAAAAGAGGCGCCACCGCCCACGGCAGGCGCACCACGATGTAGCCGGCAAATTGCGCACCCGCTTTTGCGCAGGCGGCCAGAATGGAGGGCATTTCGTGGTCGGTTAACCCTGGAATGACCGGAGCGACCATCACGCCGACCGGGATTCCGGCGGAACGCAAGCGCGCAATCGTCTCCAGACGTGCCGCCGGCGAGGACGTTCGCGGTTCCAGGGCGCGCTGCAACGCTGGATCGAGCGAGGTGACGGAAACATTCACCGCCGCGGCCTGGTGTGAAGCGAGAGTCGCCTAACAAATCAACATCACGAGTTACCAGTCGATTTTTCGTGATGATCGCGACGGGGTTCCGAAATTTCGCCAGCACCCGCAGACAACCGCGCGTGATTTTCAAGCCTCCGCTCGACCGGCTGATACGGATCGGTTACGCCGCTCATCACGATTACCTGCGGTTTCCAGCGTGGCGATGCGAGTTCCGCCTCGAGCAGTTCGGGCGCATTGGTTTTGACCATGATTTTGCTTTCGAAATCCAGTCCAGCCGAGAACCCGAGAAACTCGTGGGTCGGCCGCGCGTAGCAATAAATACAGCCATGCTCGCAGCCGCGGTATGGATTGATGCTGGTCTCGAAACCAACGTCCGGGCTGTCGTTCCGGGCGATGATGGTTTGCGAAAAATCGCGGTAGAATTTTGTGCGAAGTGCGGGGCGTTCTTCTTCCGGCCAATCGGGATCGGCTGGTTCGACATGGAGGGCTTCAAAGCGATTTGCCGGATTGATCGAGGCACCGCGCCCTGTCAGCGCGAGCCGGGCGCCTTCCGGAGATTGAGATGGAATCGGTAGATGCAAGTGAGCGAATGGTGATGTTACACACATGTTCCTATGAACATATCCGTTGTCTAGCGGGAAATCGCGGGGACGCGCCCAGAATCATTTCACGTCGCGCGCGCCCAATTTCTCAAGCTCGCGGCGGTCGGCATCGGCTTTCGCCGTTAGGCCAAGGCGGAGATAGCACTCAGCGCGCTGTTCCAGGGCTTCGGCCGATTTGTTAATTGAAAGCGCGCGCGTGAATGATTCGATCGCGGCGTCATACTCCTGGCGTGTCATTTCCAACTCTCCACGGTAGTTCCAGGCAGCGGCAAAGTTCGGGTCGAGTTCGGTCGCGCGCTTAATTTGCGCGAACGCATCATCGGCCCGTCCAAGTTTCATCAGAGCATAACTTTCTTCTGCGCGTGCAGACGCCGAACTGGCGTCCAGCTTCGCCGCGGTTCCCGCGTCTTCCAGAGCCAGCGCCGGTTCACCAATCTCGTTTAGTTGCCAGGCTCGCGCGGAGTAAAGCTCCGCATTCTTGCGCTCCGCCGAGATTTCGGAATCGAGACGACTGATCGTCTCCAAGAATTCCGGAGTGAGCGATTCGAGCCGAAGCGTCTTCCTTACCGGTATTCTGATCGCCTCATTCGCGCGCCCCAGTTCAATCAACGCGATACCGCTAAACAGCCTTGGACGCATCGCCCACGGCGCCAGGACCTCAGCGGCCTGACAATCTTCGAGGGCCAGTTCAAAGTCTTCACCCCGTAGAAAAAGCAGGGCGCGATCGCCGAGCAAAGCGGCGTCTTTAGGCGAAACGGCCAGCTGCGCGTCAAGGTCGCGAATTTCGGCGATGAATTTGCTCAGTTTCGCGAAGTGCTTCGACCAACTGCGAACCTCCGGGTCATTCGGCGCAAGTTCTGCGGCCCGGCGTACGTCTGCCTGGGCTTCAGTCCAATGATGAAGGTGACGGCGGGCAATACCGCGATGCACAAGAGCCGTCGCGGTTTCTTTCGCGCGCAAGAACGTTGTCCACGCTGCTTCGCTTTCGCGCCATTGTCGTTGGGCTTCGTGCGCGCGAGCGACTTTCTCGATGATGCGAGTGTTTTGCGGATCAGCCTGCAACGCTACTTTCCAGAATTGCAGCGCGATCGGCACCTCATGCTCGTCGTAGGCGGCATCTCCGCTGTACTCGTCGACTTTGGCGGAAGGATGCGGAACGGCGTGGCGCCACGCCGCGAGCGTTTGTTTGACTTTCTTTAAATCACGACGCCCGAACTGCGCTTGCGCTAGCCGATCCCACGCGCTGTTGTTGTCAGGCGTGAACTCAAGCGCGCGATGGGCGAGCTGTTCTGCCCTTTCGTAGGAGTGTTCGCGCAGTGCCGCCTGCAAATCGTTCCGAATTTTCTTTTCCTCGGTCGAGGCTCGGTGATGGCAGGCTGGAAAAGCCAGCGCGACTACGAAAACGAGCAAGACGTAGTTCAAAAAATGCATTGGCCGAGGGGCATGAATTGCCGACAATGAATTCCGCCGGAGGGTGATTGTCTCCGCCAATCGAGAATCAGAAATCCGAAATTGCCAATTCTTCCTCATGCCATCATTCGACATCGTTTCTGAAGTTGATAAGCAGGAGCTCGATAACGCGCTGAATCAAGCCCGCAAGGAACTCGCCACGCGTTTCGATTTCAAGGGCACTGTGGCGGAAATCCTTCACGAGAAGGATAAAATCACACTGACAGCAGAGGATGGGGCGCGATTACGCGGGCTGCGCGAGATCGTTATCGGGAAACTTTCCAAGCGCGGCGTGGATCTGCGCAATGTCGAGCAGGTCGATCCCGCAATTTCCCCTCTGGGGCACGCGCGGCAGGAATTGAAGATCCAGCAGGGGCTGGAGGGAGACAAAGCCAAGGAAATCATCCAGGCGATCAAGGGCCAGGGTTTCAAAGTGCAGAGCCAGCTCCAGGAACGGCAGATTCGCGTGACTGGAAAAAAACGGGACGACCTTCAGGAGGTGATTGCGTTCGTTCGCGGGCGCGATTTCGGGGTCGCGACCGCATTCAAGAATTTCCGGGATTGATTCATTCGTTCCTCTAAAATTTATCCTCCCTGCACCGGTGGCATGATCGCAATTGTCTCGTTAGGCTGAAGGATGTGATCTCGTCCGACAAATTCGACTCCGGCGCCGATCAGGATGCTGTTGTCCCAACCACGCAGAGCCGGAACGCGCTCGTAGATCGTTGCCAACAAATCGCCCGCGGTGCTGCCGACGGGTAACTCGAGATCCAGGTCAGATATCCCGGCGGCGTCCCGGAGGTGCGCAAAAAATTGCACGTGAATCTCCATCGTCATCCGACCGTTTCCACAATCAATTCCTTTCGGAGCACGCCGATACAGGAGAGATTCCGATAGCGTTCCAAATAATCGAGTCCATAGCCGACAACGAATTCATCGGCGATTTCGAAGCCGACGTAATCTGCCTCGACGTGGCGTAAGCGCGCCTTGTCTTTCCGTAAAAGGACGCAAATCTTCACGCTTAATGGCTGCTCGGTCGCGAGCTTTTGGCCGATGGCAGCAAGCGTGACGCCGCTGTCGAGAATATCGTCGAGGACCAGGATATGCCGCCCCGCCACATCGGGAAGCGCGACCTGCCGGAAAACAAGTTCTCCGCTCGTCTTCGTGCCGCCGTGATAACTGGCCACGCTCAAGCAATCGAGTTTCAGCGGAAGCGGAATCCGCCGAAGGAGATCGGCCATAAAAATCAGGCTGCCGTTCAGGACCGCAATGACGGTCAATTCACGATCGCGGTAGTCTTGAGAAATCTGCGCGGCAATTTCATCCAACCGTTTCAGAATGGTCTGCTCGTCAAACAAGACCCGCTCGAGATCGTCCAGCATCGCAATTGATTAGGTCTTCGCCGCCGAAAGATCAACGCGCGAGTTATTTTTCGCATTTCGGAAGCATTCGGTTTCAGTCGTCAGATGCGCGTTCATACCGCGAACATCGAAGTGCAGACGCACGGCAAAGGAACCTACGAAATAACCCGTGACGTGGAGAATGTCGTTGCTGCCAGCGAGATCGAAAACGGGACGGCGACTATTTTCGCGCGCCACACTAGTTGCAGTCTGGTCATCATGGAAAATGCGGCGCCCGACGCGCGGCGTGATCTCGAGAAGTTTTTCGACCATCTCGTGCCGGAAGACACGCCCTATTTCCAACACAACGATGAAGGTGGCGACGACATGCCGTCACATATCCGGATGGCGTTGACGCGGACGAGCGAGGTCGTCCCAATTGTTAACGGTCAGATGCAACTCGGGACGTGGCAGGGGATCTTTCTGTTCGAGCATCGCCGCGCCGGGCACACGCGAAAAATTATTGTCACGCTGATGGGCGAATAGTTGTAGCGGCGGTCTCCGACCGTCGAACGGGGGCAGTCGAATCGGCCCCAAATGCCCAGAGGAAGGTTGTCGGCGATCAGAGATCGCCGCTACAAAAGCGCGTACATCGCATCGACCAATCTGAGCGATTTATCGTTAGGCAAGACCGATTGCTCCATCTGATTCATGACGTAGGCGAACGCAATTCCGTTTTCCGGATCGGCGAAGGCGTGACTGCCGCCGGCTCCCGGATGGCCGAAGGCAAGGGGAGACGGACCAAACATCCGGCGCACAGCGCTCGGAGCATCTTTCATGAAACCGGCGGAGAACGCAGTCGGGATTTGGAAGACACGATCCATCCCCGAGGTCAGTGTGGTGGTCATCTGCGCGATGGTCTCGCTTTTGAAATAGCGGCGGCCATTCATTTCGCCGTCGTCAGCCAGCATTGCGTAAAATTTGGCGAGCGACGACGCGCTTCCAATTCCGCCGAGCGAAACCAGTGACATCGAGCGTGCCGCTGCGCTGTTCATCTCGCTGACGCTGTGGAGGCCGCGAGGAGAAGTGAAAGCTTTGCGCGCAAAAGTGCCGCGGGTTGCCAGGTCGCGGTAGAATTTCGCCGGTTCTGGAGCGCGTCCCGCCCTGGCCGCATAGATTGCCGCGGCACGCGCGTGCTCCGATTCGGGAAGACCGATCCAGATGTCGAGCGCGAGGGGCGCTCCAAAAAATTCTCGCCAATATGCGCTGAGCGTTTTTCCCGCAATGCGCCGGACAAGTTCATCGAGCAGAAAGCCGAAAGTCCGCGCGTGATAACCGTGCGCCGAGCCTGGTGGCCAGAGCGGCGATTGTTTTTCGAGAGCGGCAATCACGGCCGCGTAATCCAGCACATCAACGCTGGCGTCGAGAGCCGCCAGGCCAGCCTGATGCGAGAGCAGGTGGGCGAGCGTAATTTCCCGTTTGCCTGCGTGCGCAAATTCTGGCCAGAAGTCCGCGACGCATCGTGAGAGATCGATTTTCTGTTCCTGCAAGACGTGGAGCAAACACGCGCTGCCCAGTCCTTTCGTGGCCGACCAAAAAAGCACAATGGTTCCGGCGTCCCACGGCGTTTCGCGGCGCGCGTCACGGAACCCGCCGTGCAAGTCGAGCAAAGGTTTTCCGTTTTGCCAGATTGAAACCGAGGCACCTAGTTCACCGAACCGGTCAAAATTTTCTTCGAAGAGCGGCGTGATGGTGTTTCGCAGCCTGCTGGCGCTCAATTTCATCTCGTTCCCAAGATAGGCTGATTGACCTCAGTTGCCTTGGCGATTAGTCGCGCGAACAGCACGCCGCTTTTGAAAATCGACTCTACCGCAGGGGAATTGAGCCGATAGAGTCGTCTTAAATCAGCGCCTGCATCGACTGCAGATCCGGATCCCGGCTGGCGAGTTCGCGGAACGTGGCATCCATTTTGAAGCTGATTTGCAAATGGACGCGCGCGTCATGGGGATTGCCCAGGAGCGCTTCGTAGCATCCCATGTTGTAATGATAAATTGGTTCCTTGCGCAGAGCATCCGGCCCGCGCAGGAGCACACGTTTCGCCTGCGCCGTCTTGCCTAGTTCATGCAAACAGAAACCGGCATGCAGAAAACCGATGCTGGAATCCGGCGCGACCCGACAAAGTTTCCGACTAACCACAAGAGCGCCGGCCCAATCGCGTTTCCGCATGAGATGATGCAGGCGCAACTGCAAGACTTCGGGCCGATGCTGGAACGCGCGCTCGATCGCGTTCAATTCCGCGAGCGATTGCCGCGTCATGCCAAGCTCGGCATATCCGCAGGCGGCGAGTAACTGATGTGCAAAGGCCACGTGCTATTGATTCAGCAAATCCCGCGCCTCGCTCGCAACCGGAATGCACGTTTACGGGCTTAACGTGACGCGAGAAAATCGCGACACGCGCGCCTACAGGAGCGACTCGAGTTCTGTCAGCCGCCGCTCAAACAGCCGCAAGGTGCTTTCGATCGGAGCGGAAGTCGTCATATCGACACCAGCTGCTTGCAATGTCTCGAGCGGAAATTTGGATCCACCTGACCGGAGAAAATCGAGATAGGCGTCCACGCTGCCCGGCACGTTGGCGAGGACGCGCTCCGACAATGCGACTGCGGCGGAAATCCCGGTCGCATATTTGTAAACATAGAATGCGCTGTAGAAATGCGGAATGCGCAGACATTCCAGCTCCAACTGCGAATCGATGACAAAATTTTCCGCGAAGTAGGCGTCGAGCAATTTCCGGTATTCGCTTTTGAAAACATCGAGCGTGAGTGCGTCGCCGCGCTCTTCGATCGCGTGAATGATTTTCTCGAACTCGGCAAACATCGTCTGCCGGAAGAGCGTGCCGCGAATGTCGTCGATCTGGCGATTAATAATGTAGGCGCGCATTTTTGGATCGACAGTCTGTTCGAGTAAATGATGCGTGAGCAGTTCTTCGTTAAAGGTGGACGCGACTTCGGCGAGAAAAATCGGGTAGTCGTAATCCTGAAACGCTTGAGTTTTCTGCGCAAACCACGTGTGCATGGAGTGACCGGCTTCATGCGCGAGTGTGTACACGTCGGAGAAAACGTCGCTCTTGTAATTCATCAGGATGTAGGGTGGGAAGCCATAGCCGCCTGAAGAAAACGCCCCGCTGCGCTTGCCTTTCGTTTCGTAGCGATCGCACCACCGGCCGCGTAATCCTCCGGCCAACGTTTCCACATAACTCGCGCCGAGCGGCTGAAGAGCGGCAAGCACTTTCTCGATCGCTTTGTCGAAAGTGACGTGCGTCTCAATCTCTGGGACGAGGGGCACATAAGTGTCGTAAGCATGTAACTCTTCGAGATCGAGCACCCGGCGTCGCAATTCGTAGTAGCGAAAAAGTGGCGCGAGATGCGCGCGCACGGACGCGATCAATCCGTCGTAAACCCTAATCGGAATATCATCACGGAAGAGAGACGCCTCCAGGGCGGAAGGATAATTTCTCGCCCGCGCCCGAAAAATATCCGCCTTGACCGAATAGGCGAGCGAAGAAGCAAGCGTAAACTGATGATCCGCAAACTCGTTGTAAAATTGGTGGAAGGCGCGTTTGCGCAGCTCGTGATCCCGTTTCACAAGGAATGAGCCAAAGGAACTTTGCGTGAGCGCCTGAGCCTGGCCTTCGTCGTCTGCCAGCACGCCGAATTTCATGTCGACGTTCGTCAGCTGCGAGAACGCGTCGTCATAGCCATCGAGAGCGGAGCTGCCAAGCGCAAGCAGGCGCTCTTCCGGTTCCGGCAGGACATGCGGTTTCATTCGCCGGACCTTGCGGAGCTTTATGCGCCACGCGGCAAGGGCCGGATCGTCGAGAAGGCGCGCGAAGGTTTCGTCGCCGATCGCCTGGATTTCCGGAAGGAGAAACGCCGCTGCTTCGCCGATCTTGGTGAGCAAATTGTCCAGCTGTCCCATGCGCGCGAGATATTCAGGATTCGCGCTGTCTTCAGAGAGCTGGAGCGAGGCGTAGTGATGAACGCGTTCGATTTTTAGATCGAGCGTCTTATCGAATTCCAGGCAGGCGGCGAGCGTTTCAGCCGATTCGCCGACGCGTCCTTTCCAGCGCAAGATCTCAGGATAGGTACGTTGCAGATCTTCAAAGGCCTCCAGCCATTTTCCGGCGTCGCCGAACAAATGTGTCAGATCCCATTTGTCCTGTTCCGGAATTTCAGCGCGTGTCGGGACGTGTGGTGTGCTCATGCCGAAAGAGCAGTCGAATTTGTTTTGCCACAGATCAACACAGAATTACGCCGGTGCGGAAAAAAGAGGTGGGAGGTCAGCCAGATTAGTCGAGTCTGGCCGGGAAGTCTGGATGTCGGACGATCAAGCGCATTGCTTTCCCTAACAAGTCTTTTCCAGGCGCAATACGGTGCCAGGGCGAGGCGCCGGAGGGATGCGGCAACGGAATGAGATCATAACATTGGCGCCCGTGCTTCATCCTGAAGGTCCGGCCGATGATTTGGTCGAGTTTTTTGACGGGAAGGAATTGCGCGATGGCCAATTTGCCAACGGGGATAACGAGGCGCGGCCGGAGAATCTCAAATTCGTGGTTCATCCAACTTGCGCAGTTGCGGACTTCGTCGGACGCGGGAACACGATCGCCACCGGCGGAAGTCTTGCCCGGGAAGCAACGGCAGACGGCGGCGAAGTAGATCCGCTCTCGCACATCCGCTTCACTAAGGCCGCAGAATTTCTCGAACCAACCGAATAAGGTCTTGCCGGCAGTCCAGGCGAAGGGACGACCGAGAACCGGCTCCTTTACCCCGGGTGCCTGGCCAATAATCATGACGCGACTAACGATCGGTCCGCCGGAAACGGGCGGCGGATGCATTTGGGAGCAACGGCGACATTGCCGCAGCCGGATGACATGATCGTCAAGCAGTGTTTGCCGTCGTGATGGTTTCGGCATTTGCAGTGGGCCTAACGACGAAAGATCGAAAAGATCAGACTCAGCACAATGCTGAGGATGATGCACGTAACAATCGGGAAGTAGAAGACGGAGTTGCCGCGCTCGATCCGAATATCCCCTGGCAATCGTCCCAGCCAGCCGGTGCCGAGGCCACTCCAGAGAGCGAAACCGATCAGTGCGGTCAGGCCGCCAAAGATGACGAGCAGTTTTCCGAGTTCCGGCATCAAACGAAATTATCTCGTCTCTGCCGGAATACGAAAAGAATTGGTCAGGTTGCGCATTGTGCCTGATGCGAAGAAGTTCGAGGCCAATCCGATGGCAGTCCAATTCCGAGATTATTACGAAACGCTCGGCGTTTCCAAGACGGCGAACGATGACGAAATCAAAAGCGCCTTCCGCAAGCTTGCGCGGAAATTTCATCCCGATATGGCGAAGGCGAAGGACAAGGCGACGGCGGAAGAAAAATTCAAGCAGATCAACGAAGCATACGAAGTTCTGGGCGATCCAGAAAAACGACGGAAGTACGATCAGCTGGGCGCGAACTGGAATCAGCCGGGTGGTGGCCAACCGCCTCCGGGATGGGGACCACAGCCGGGCGGCGGATTCCAGCGTTACGGTACAGACGGTGGGGTCGAGTTCGAATTTGGCGGAACGGGCTTTAGCGACTTCTTCGAGGCTTTCTTCGGCGGCGGTCGCGGGCAATCTGCTTTTGGCGGCGGCGGCTTCGGTCGCAGGCCGCCGTCGGCTGAACGAGGCAGCGACGTGGAGGCGGATATCATGGTGACGCTGGAGGAAGCGCTCCATGGGTCAAAGCGCCAGGTTTCGCTGCGGCGGAGTGGCTCCGATAAGGTGGAAACGTATCAGGTAAAAATTCCCCGCGGCGTGCACGAAGGGCAACGCATTCGGCTCGCTGGGCAAGGCGAAGCCGGGGCGGGTGGCGGAAAAAGTGGCGACTTGTTCTTGCGCGTTCGTCTGGCGCGACACCCGGATTTTACCGTCGAAGGCAGTGACCTGATTTATGAGGCCAGGATAGAACCGTGGAAAGTTGTCATGGGTGGTCAGCTGGAAGTTCCAACTCTCGAAGGCACCGTTCGGTTGAAAATTCCACCCGGCACCCAAGGTGGTCAGCGATTCCGGATACGAGAACGAGGGCTTTCCTCGGCCAGTGGCAGCCGTGGAAATCTTTACGTCACCATCCAAATCCAGGTCCCGAAAAAATTGACTGAGCGCGAACGCGAAATCTGGAAGCAGCTGGCGGAGCTGCATGGCGGCACCTGATCTCGCTTGTTTGCTCGACAGTGGCGCGGCTTTGTAACAACTCTTCGTCATGAAGATTGCGCTCGGAACCGACCACGCTGGATTTCGTCTCAAGGAAAAGGTGAAGGAACTTCTGGGCACGCTTGGCCATGAGGTGAAGGACTTCGGGACGTTCAGCGAGGAGCCGGTCGACTATCCGCTTTTCATTCGGCCGGCGGCTGAGGCCGTGGCGCGCGGTGAATGCGATCGCGGAATTGTCTTTGGCGGTTCCGGGAACGGTGAGGCAATGGCGGCCAATAAGGTCCGCGGTGTACGGTGCGCGCTCTGCTGGAGTGAAGACAGTGCCCGACTTTCGCGCCAGCATAACGACGCCAATGTTCTATCGTTAGGGGAGCGGTTGATCCCGGAAGATCTTGCGCTGCGGATCGTGCGCGTCTGGCTGACCACGCCATTCGAAGGCGGACGGCACGCCGCTCGAATCGCGCAGCTCGATCCGACCTAACGACCAAGCCAAAGGTCGGCACAAATTGCGCAAACAAAGACGGCGCTGACGAAAGCGTTGCTTTGGAAAAAAGCGCGATTGATCCCGGTGAGATCGAGCTTCTTTGCGACGCGATGTTCGTAAAGAAGCGCTCCGGCCATCAATGGCAGGAAGGAAAAATAGATGACGCCAAGTTTTGCGGCGAGGCCAAAAAAGAACAATGCGACGAACATCGCGAGGTGAAGCAACTGGGCCAGCCGCAGACTCTGCGAGATGCCAACGCGAACAACCAGCGAACGCAATCCTTCGCGCCGGTCAAAATCGTAATCTTGCGTGGCATAGATCAAGTCAAAACCGGCGACCCAGCAGATGACGCCGGCTCCGAGAATCAGAGGGGGAAAATCAAGTCGGCCAGTTTGTGCGATCCATGCTCCTACTGGCGCTGCTGCGAGGGCGAAACCGAGAAAGAAATGCGTCGCGTTCGTAAATCGTTTGGTAAGAGAATAGGAAAAAACGATTACCAGAGCGACCGGCGATAGAATTGCTGTCATCGGATTGATCGCAACAGCGGCGGCGACAAAAGCGATTCCGCTCACAACCAGAAGCGCAACAGCGGCGCGCTTTGAAACGAGGAGGTGGCGCGCCGCCGTTCGTGGATTTCGCTGGTCGAGCGACCAATCGGCGATCCGGTTGAAGAGCATGGCAGCGGTCCTGGCGAAGATCATACAGAGCAACACGAGCGACAACGTGCGGAGTGAAGGTCGTCCATGCGCCGCGACCAAGAGTGCGCCCAACGCGAAAGGGAGCGCAAAAATCGTGTGCGAAAATCGGATCAGTCGAAGGAATCGCGCGATGGCGCTCTCTTCGGACGTTGACACTGACATTGAGTTTGACGACATCACTACAGATATCAGCCGCCCGAACTCAGCAGTTGTTCAAGTTGCCGGCGCGCGGATCTGAGCAGCGGCGTGCCGTGCGCAAAGAGCATTCGGTCAAATTCAAAATCCAAGAGCTGATTGAGCGATCGGCGCATCTGTTTCACATTCGAACAATATTTGGCCGGGAGGAAACTGAAGCCGTGAGGTTCGAAGTTAATCAACGCGTCGCCCATGACCATCGTCCCGCCGTCGAGCCGGTGATATAGAACAATTTCTCCAGGAGCGGCCCCTTCGATCGCGAGGGCAAGCAATTCGCCGCGCGCTAAATCGCCGCTTTGTTCGAGGCTCCGAAACAACTGCGCCTCCGGAAGCACCGCGGCGTCCTGACGCGCGAAGAGCGGCAACGAAAGGCAATTGGCCTGGCGAATCGAATCCCGATGATGGTTCGCATTTGTGACGATTACGCCAGCCAGTTGTCGCGAGCCGGCGAGCTCGTTGAATGCTTCCGGCACCAGCGGAATTGGATCGATTAGGAACAAGCCGCAGCCGGTTTCGATCGCGCTTGAAGAAAGGTCCGCCTTCACGCTCGAATCGTAATTTTGCCAGACAAAAAGACCCGGCCGGATTTGATTTATCTCGGTTGCTGGCAACATCCGAAAATGATTATGAGCTGAGAGATGACCGGCCTCAAGCGGTGCGCAGCGCTGGTTGGCACCACAGTTGCTATATGGAGTAGAATTACTAGAATATGAATACCTTCTCCTATCAAGCTCGAGATGTTTCTGGAAAGATTGTTTCCGGCATTCAAGAAGCACTAAACGAAGACAATGCAATAAACAGCCTGATGGGGCGCGGACTAATGGTCCTTTCCCTCCAACAAAAGGCAACGGCGTCTCGTTCGCGAAACAAGGTATGGAAGGTCAAGGAGACGGACCTTGTTCTTTTCACCCGTCAGCTTGCTACGATGATCGAGGCAGGCATTTCGCTCGTCCAGGCTCTCACCGCGCTTTATGAACAATGCGATCCGAAGCGCCAGCGCAGCATGCGTTACGTCATCAGCGATGTAATCGCTCGTGTCCAAAGTGGCGAAACCTTCAATGAATCCATCGCGAAGCACCCGCGTGTCTTCAACCGGCTCTACGTGAGCATGGTGAAAGCGGGTGAAGCCGGTGGTTTGCTCGCTGAAATTCTGGATCGTCTCGCGGGCTTCCTCGAAGCAACCGCGCGACTGCGCAAGAAGGTAAAATCAGCGATGACTTACCCGGTCATTGTCGTTTGCATCGCCTTTGCCATTACAACGTTCCTGATCGTAAAGGTTGTTCCGATTTTTGGAGAAATCTTTAAAGACTTCGGTGCGAAGCTTCCGGCGCCGACCCAGTTCCTCATCGACGTTAGCGATTTTATTCGTTCCGAATGGTACTTCCTCGTCCTCGGTATCGGCGGTACGATCTTCGCCTTCCGCTACTTCCTGCGCTCGAAGCGCGGCAAGCAGCTGGCTGATCGCTGGAAATTGAAGCTGCCGATCTTCGGGCCGCTAATGACCAAGATCGCGATGTCACGTTTCGCGCGGACGTTTGCGCAGCTTATCCGCAGCGGTGTCCCGATTCTTGAAGTGCTCGACATCGTCGGCGGAACCGCCGGTAATCATGTTGTCGAGGAAAGCATCAAAGCTGTTAGCGGCGACGTCGAAAAGGGAGATAACCTATCCGTCGCCATGTCCAAAAAGGCAATCTTCCCGCCGATGCTCCTGCGGATGGTAGCCGCTGGTGAGAGTACCGGTAAAATAGACACGATGCTTGAGAAGATGGCCGATTTCTGGGACGAAGAGATCGAGGCCATGCTCGACGCGCTGACCTCTTTGATCGAGCCGTTGCTCATCGTTTTCCTCGGCGTCATCGTTGGCGGCATCGTGATTGCGATGTTCCTGCCGATCTTCAAACTCAACGAAATAGTTTCAACGAGCAAAAGCTAGGAGAAGCCTCGCTCAGAAACGAAAAGGGGTGGGTCGCAAGACCTGCCCCTTTTTGCTTTGCTGAATTGAGTTCTGAATCGCGCGTGTCGATTATTTTCTTCACGCTGCAGTGGTGCGCACGGGCGCGAATACACCATGGCCATGGTCAGCGGTGCCGCTGCGGAAAGTAACAGACGTGTAACTTTTGTCGCGTTGCGCCGCATGCGCGACGCGGCGAAGCATGCACTATGAAACAGACGCTTCCTACTCCGTTTTGGCGATTACTTATGTCCCTCTTCGTCGCATTCATTTTTTGCGGTATTGCATTCGGCCAAGGGACACCCAATCTGACTTTGAATAGCAACGTTAGTTTGTTCAATTTCGGAAGGTTCAACGTTGGGGCTGTCTCGCCCGAAACGGTCATTACCATCTCGACCGATAGCATTGCCGTTACTACCGGTGTCGCCAGCGTCACTATCTCTAACGTCACCATTACCGGTGCCAACGCGGGCGATTTCACTTTGACCGCAACCACCTGCAATAATGCGACGCTCGGAGCCGGTCAGACGTGTACCGCGACCGTCAGTTTTAGTCCGCTTCTTGTCGGCGTTCGCAACGCGAATCTTACGGTAACGGACACCGCGCCTGGCAGCCAGCACCTGGTTCCACTCACCGGCACGGGTCTTGACCCCGCTTTGCCTAACAAAGCACTGGGACCTGTGGATCCGCGGATTGGGTTCCCACGCTGGTATCAGGATGAATTGGGCGTGCGCCTCACGATGTGTCTCGATAACAGTGGGTATTGCGTGGCGTTCCCAGCCGGTTTCGATCCGAATCTGCCTGCTTCCGTCACCTCTGCGTCTGTCAATTTTCCAGAGGAAGCGTTCTATTGGTACGCTGACGCGCGCATCACGAATGGCAGCGGTGGAGTAAGGCGCCTGGTCATCGCCAAGGAAGGTGCCTTCACAACCGCGGGAGCGGCCGTGGGGAAACAGATCACTTTTGAGCGAGTCCGCATAATCCTCGATCAATTGACGCCCGGTGCGACCTACAGAATTACCCATCCCTTTGGCGTCGTAACTGCCATTGCGGGCGCGACTGGCAACATCGCAGTTACTCTGCCATTGAATCGGGTTTCAGCCGTCCCCGCCGCGGGTGGTGCGAATTCCATCCCGGCCAGTCATGGTGGGGCCCAAATTGACATGACCGAAGATATCGGCTGCGGCACATCGCCCTGTGATTTCCGCGCCGCTCAGGATGGTCAGATTAGCCGGTTTCTGAAATGGGATCCCGCGGTCGCCCCAGCAGCGCCAGCCGGCTATCTGGGTAGCGGGGCCGTCCTCCACACCATTACGGGAAGCCCCTTCAATACAAACTTCTTCAGGGTTGAGGGTCCTAGCGTAGGAGGGAATGGCATCAATATGGTCGAGACCGATCAGTTCATCCTTGCCGGCAAGCTTTTTCAATGATTTTCGGGGGCCTAGTCACTCCCATAGGCCAGATTGTTTCTCTCTTCAACGAATGAACCACCAGTTCTCGTTCGATGCGGCGGTCGGCGATCAGCCATATGATTGCGACGGCCACGTAGAGTGCGCACGACAGCCATAGCCTAACGAATGCCAGGCAGACGGCGAGGACGTAGATCATGATTGACGCTTTGCCTTTGAAGTCTTTGCCGAGGACCTTCGCAAGAGTGGATTGACGTTCGTGCTCTGCGATGAGACTCCATGTGAGTAGAGTGTGTGCACGGGCTGCGAGCAGGAGCACCGTCCCGTAGAGCGCGACCGGCCACGATACGAAATGGTTCTCGCCCATCCGACCAGTCACGAACGGAATCAGCGACAACCAAAAAAGAAGATGCAGGTTGGCCCAAAGAATCCGTCCATCGATGTACGGCGTAGTGTGCAGCGAGTGATGATGACTGTTCCAATAAATGCCGAGGAAAACGAAACTCGGCACGTCGCTCAGGAATTTGGGGAGCAGAGGTGCCAGGGCCGCGAAATCGCTTTCATGCCGCACCTTCAGTCCAGAACCATGATCGTGATGATGATGACGAAGGCTCCATCGCTGAACGCTTCTAATCGTCCTTTAGTCATTGCATCTAAAAAACCGAACGGGTTCTGCAGGCAACCACTACGCGAACCAAGTGCTCGATCATGAAATCGGCATGACCAAATTCAAAATGCTGCTGGCTGAATTCCGATTCTCGGCCCGCCGGTTAGCGAACTCGTGAAGCGGCGAAAAGTTGATCCTGGGTCGCGATCCTCGCGCTACCGACAAAGGTGGTGTTGTCGTCGACAACCAGTTGCGGCGCTTCGATGTCACCGTGCAACGTGCAACCGGACCTCAGCTCGCAGCGTTCGCCAGCGGTGACGTTGCCATCCACGGTTCCATGCACCACCACCGAGCGGGTCCTTATCTCGCCGCGGATACAACCGTTCTTTCCCACGGTGAGCAGGCCCACGGAATCGACCGTGCCTTCGACGTTTCCATCAATCACCATTTCAGTTCTAAACTTCACTGAGCCTTTGATGGACACACCGCTGGAAAGGACCGCTCGCGAAGAAGGCAAAGGCGTTGTGCCATTCAGCGGCGTTGATGGAACTGGTGCAGGCGCTGCCGGTTCAACTTTGCGATTTAGTGAAAACATTGGGATAAGGTCGGTCTTTTTTTCGAAGAGCTACTTTGAGGCCCAGCAAACATCAATTTTGCATACCATCCCCAAAGGCGATTAAGAGTAGCATAACAGCCAACAACCGGACAGAGAACCCTAACGGGGTCGCTCACCTGCAGCTGTTTCGAGACTGATCAGCTTTCCGTTTTGTCGATCACTACCAAGGAGAATCGATAGACAAAGAACCGTGGCGGCGGCGTCTGTCTTTCCGTAGAGGACGGGTGAGAAATGCGATTCTTGAATCCAAATTGTCCGATCGCGCATCCTAACACTGAAGTGATGCACGCCTCAATCCCAAGACCGGGACGCAAGATTCCCGAAAGCGGAAGAATCCCTCGCGAACCTAATGTGATGCAGTCAACTCAAGCCGCTCGATGTTAACCGCTTATATGCGCCAGCGCCGCCTTGGCACGACCTTTGCAATACGCTCAGCCGCCTAACCCATCCCATATCAATATGTTTGACTCCTTCTTTCAAGACGTCCGTATCGGTTTACGTCTCCTGCTGAAGGAGAAATCATTTTTTTTCCTCGCTGTCCTGGTGCTTGCGCTCGGCATCTGCGGGGTGACCACGCAATTTACTTTGGTCAACGCCTTCGTCCTGCGCGGATTTTCGTTCCCGCATCCCGAGCAATTAATGAGCGTGGGATTGATCGATCCGCAGGCCACGCCGCAAAACAATAACTTTGGCGCGGGCATCATTCCGTCGGCACAAGATTACGAGGATATGCGCGCGGCCCAGCGGTCCTTTGCCATGATGGCCGGCTACCTAAACGGATCGACGATTAACGTGACCTATCACAACAGTCCGCAACGTTATACCGGCGGTTATGTAACGGAGGATTTGTTTAAGATCGTCGGCGTATCGCCCATCATGGGCCGTGATTTCACCGCCGAGGACAACAAACCTGGGGCGGAAAAGGTGACCATTCTCGGTCACGAAATCTGGCAGAGGGATTTTAATGCCGATCCCAAGATCGTCGGGCAGACGGTGAGGATCAATGGTCGCGCCGCTACCATCATCGGCGTGATGCCGGCGGGCTTTAAGTTCCCCGTTTCCGAGCAGCTTTGGGTTCCGCTCTACAATGAGTTTCCGATCAAGCCACGTGGCGATCCCGGTAGCATTGGTCCCTCCATTATGGGCCGGCTCAAACCGGGTGTGAGTCTCGATCAGGTCAACGCCGAGTTTGTCGGACTGGCAAAACGGATGGCGAAGGATAATCCGAAAGCAAACGGGCAGTTAGTCTCCGCCAGCGTGCAACCGCTCATCAACGCTTTTACAGGTCCGCAGCTGCGCCAGATCATCTACGCGATGCTCGGAGCAGTCATCGTTGTCTTGCTGATTGCCTGCGTGAATGTGATGAACATGCAATTTGGCCGGGCGGCTCTGCGGGCGAAGGAACTTGCGATTCGCGGCGCGTTGGGCGCGTCGCACTGGCGACTGGTGCGGCAGATGCTAACTGAGAGTCTGCTCGTCGCCTCGATTGGAGCAGTTGTTGGTGTGCTGATGGCGTACTGGGCTGTCGACTTACTTGTTCGAGCCACGAACGCGCTGCCGTTTCCGTTGCCCTATTGGGTTTCATTTACGATCGACGCGCGGGTCTTGGCGTTCACGGTAGGAATGGCTTTACTGGCTACGCTTGCGTCCGGTCTCATACCCGCCCTGCTCAGTGTGCGATCCAACACTGCGGAAGTAATGAAGGAAGGCGGGCGGGGGAATAGCAATCGTCTGGCCAATGTCATTACTCGCGTGCTCGTGGTGGGCCAAATCGCGTTGACCGCCGCCTTGTTGATTGCGGCGACACTGCAAATCAAATCGATCCGCAACCAGACCACGCTCAACTACGGGTATGACGAAAACAGCGTTTATAGCGCGCGCATGGGTTTATTCGAAGGCGATTATCCTACGCCGGAAGCGCGCCGGCAGTTCTTTATTCGGGCGGTGCGTGCTCTTCGGACGAACCCCGCCTTCGAAAGCGCAGCCATGTCCGATCGTTTTCGCATGACCTTCGCGAACTTTGGCCAGTACGAAGTCGATGGCCAAACCTACGTAACCGACCGGGACCGGCCCCAGGGCAATTCCGAATCCGTTTCCGACAATTATTTCTCCGCCCTCGGTCTGAAAATCTTGGAGGGCCGCGATTTCACTCTTGAGGACTTGGACGACAAACAACCGGTCGCGATCGTGAACGCGAGCTTCGCCCGAAAATATTTTGGTCAGGCGAGTCCGCTGGGGCGCCGGGTCCGCCAGTTCAATCCGGCCCAGCCGCGGCCCTGGCGCACGATTGTTGGCGTCGCGCCCGACATGCTCATGCAAGGGCCATTCAATCAGCAGACAGATAGTGCTGGATTTTACGTTCCGTTGCTCGGAGCGTCGCCAGCGCCGCAGTTCTGCACCATCATTGTTCGGCCACGCCCGGGGCAACGTGCCGAAACGCTTGGCCCTGCCCTCAGCCGGGCCGTGGCTGCTCTCGATCCCAACCTGCCGACTTATTTCGCCGGAACGCCTGCGCGATTGCATGATGAAATTCTCGGAGTGAATCGCATCACCGCCACGCTGTTCACTATCTTTGGCGCCGTCGCGTTTGTTTTGTCGGCGGTCGGTCTCTATGGGGTAATGAGTTTTTCGGTCAACCAAAGGACGCAGGAATTTGGCATCCGCATGGCGTTGGGCGCGGATGCAGCGAGAATTTTTCGATTGGTGATGACGCAAGGCGCGTGGCAGCTAGTCGTTGGCCTTGTTCTCGGCGTGGGCGGGGCCGCGCTGCTTCTCGGAGTCCTCGCCGCCGCTGCATTGCAAAACATCCTGTTCAAAGTGAACGCGCTCGATCCGTTTATTTATTTCGCCGTCGCTGGATTGCTCACGGCGGTCGCGGCCGCTTCGTGTTTCGTTCCCGCGCGTCGCGCGACTCGCGTCAACCCGATGATCGCGCTGCGCGCCGAGTAATTGCGCGCGAGCCAGCGCGATGTCGAGATCATGCTCATAGCGGAAAGCGGAGCAAAGCTTTCAGCCGGGAGCTATTCTTTGCTCGCTCTATATTTCTGCGGTTTCCCACTCCATGAACGCGTCGAGATCGTCTCTGACCGTTTTTAGCGCGAGGCCCACAATTATTGCGTCGTCGATATAGCCGAGGACGGGAATCCAATCCGGAATTACGTCCAATGGACTGACAAAGTAGATCATTGCACTGACGACGATCAGCAGACGTGGCGCTGGAATATCACGGTAGGTGCCCGCGTGATAAGCGCGAATCAGACGGATCATCGCCAGAAGATATGCCCACATATCGGAAAACGGACCGCGCGGCATGTCGCGGATTTTGCGTCTGGCTTGCTCGAACAAATTTCGCAGCTGTTCCGGGTCTTTCGCATAAGATTTTGCCGTTAGCGCGGCTTCTCGGAAATAGGCGCTGCGCGTGATGTCAGCCTTGGTCAGTGGTTTGGCAACGGAGCGTGGTGCTTTTTTCGTCGTTGTCTTCTTTTTCGATGATTTTCGTTTTTGCATGGCAGACGTTCTGGGAAGTGGAGAAGATGCAGATTGATCGTTGAGGAGCCGCTTTACAATTCGTTTCGCCGTTCGTTCAAATCAACGGTTTCCGAATTCTTCGACGAATCCCGCGATGTCTCTCAGGATCCGTTGATCGACATCCTCCTGCGTTTCATTTGCTTCGCGCAGCTGGCGTTTCGTCACCCCTAACGAATGATCTCCTTCCACAACGGTGTGGAGAACCGTCGGAGCCTGCATTTCGCCGCGTACGCGCTCAAGAAGATCCAATGGACAAAGCGGATCGCGCGTTCCTTGGACGAACAGGATTGGGGTCTGCAAAGCGCGCAGAACCTCGTCTCGAAGTTTTGCTCGATCGCCTGCCGCGCAAAGCGGGTATCCAAGGCAAACGAGGGCGTCCACCTTTTCTTCCAATGCAACATGGCATCCGATGCGGCCGCCCATGCTCTTGCCGATCAGAATTATCGGACCCTCCGCTTCCCTCCGCGCGGCGGCCAGCGCCCGACGATGGGCCGCCATGAGCTGCGGCAGGCGGTCGGGCCGCTTCCGATGTTCCAGCATGTAGGAATAGTCGAAGAGCGCCACGCGGCCAATCGTGGATAACCGATCTTTCCAGCGTTGCATCCACGGATGCGAGGATGGCGCACCTGCGCCGGGAGCGAAAAGAAAGAAAGGTTTCGCCACGAATTGACGGCCTATTCCATCCGTGGGCGCTCACGTCGGTATTGGATTTTGCCACGAGCGCTGTTAGCGCCTACAGGTAGTTGATCGCGTTCACTCGAATGAATCATGTGAGCACTCGCAAGATTCCCTTCAATCTCGGCGTCGTCGGTCACTTTGGGCTGGCGGTTCGCGATCCGAAAAAAAGCGCGAAATGGTTCGAGCGCGTTCTCGGATTGAAAACTGAGTTCGAATTCGAAGATGGCATCGCCGTCGGCAACAAGAACATCACCATCGCGCTGCACAAGGGCAAACCCTCGCCCGGAACCATCGGTCACATGTCTTTTCATCTGCGGAATATGACGATATTGCGAAAGGCGCTTGCGCATCTGAAAAAGAATGAGGTCAACGTCGAAGATCCCGGCGACGAAATCGGCCCGGAAGGTCCTGGTTCGAAGCACATGGGCCTCTGGTTCCATGATCCAGATGGCTACCGATGGGAGTTGAGCGTCCAGGGCGGCCGCGAGTGAGCCCGCTCCTGCGATTTCCATTGACCTCCTTCTTCTGGCACGTAGCGGAAAACGAAGCCGATCACGCTTCGGAAGGAAATTGAAAATGACCACGACGCTTGCAGCTGTCCGTCCAATCGAACTGCGCGAGATACGAGAAGCGCGAGAACGAATCGCGGGCACAATTGTACGCACTCCGTTGGTTCGCCTTGAATTGGGGCCAGAATATCCCGACATCCGCTTGAAGCTAGAGAACCTGCAGCCGATCAACGCTTACAAGCTGCGCGGGGCCGCCAACGCCGTGGCCATGTTACCAGAGTCCGAACGCCAGCGCGGTGTCTGGACGATCAGCGCTGGAAACGCGGGGCAGGGGGTGGCATACGCGGCGAAACAAGCTGGTGTCCCATGCACTGTAGTTGTGATTGAGACAGCACCGGAATCAAAGATCGAGCGAATGCGCGCTCTCGGCGCGAAACTACTGCCGGTTCCGTACGAAATCGCCTGGCGAGCCCTTGAAGATCGATCCTTTCCCGGAGTCGATGGCACATTCGTGCACCCATTCGACGACCACAATTTTATCGCCGGTCATGCCACGATGGGTCTCGAAATTCTTGAAGACGCGCCCGAGACTGCGGCCGTCATCGCGAGTATCGGCGGCGGAGGGCTCATCACTGGCGTTGGCAGCGCGCTCAAGGCCCTTAGGCCGGAGATCAAGATTTGGGGTGCTGAACCGGAGACAGCCGCTCCTGCTGCCCTCTCGTTCGCGAAGGGAGCACCTCAGGTTTTCGACGACTGGAAAGCCTCATTCGTGGATGGCGCCGGCGGTCGCAGTGTCTTCCCGCGCATGTGGGAACGAATGAAACCGGTCGTTGATGATTGCATTGTCGTCACGCTGGAAGAAACGAAGAAAGCGATGCGTTTGATGGCGGAAAAAGTGCGAATTATTTCCGAGGGCGCAGGTGCATTGCCACTCGCTGCGGCCCTGACCGGAAAAGCCGGGAAAGGTCCCATCGTGGCAATCGTCTCTGGCGGCAACGTTGATCTGAAGAAGTTTTGCGAGTTGATCCTGTAGCCGCTGCCATCTGCTGGAAGAATTTCGTCGCACTGGCATTTACCGATGCCGGACCGCGGAAAATTATTGAATTACGGTCGGCAGTTACGCATCGTCGTTGGAGGTCATGACTAACGAATCTGCTCCTGGGTCCAGACTTTCCAACGCCACTTGGATCGGTTTGTTTCTATCACTCTTCGGAGTGTTGTTGGTCCGACAAGTGGCTTTGTATTTTGCGCCGGAGGCGACGGTCGCGTCGGTCAGCGTGAGAGAAGCTCTCTATTGGATATGCGCCGTGGCTCTGCTCGTTCTTATCCGAAAAGGTGAGCGGTTGCCTTTGACCTCAGTGGGAATCGGGACGTCGCCCTGGTGGAAATCGATTCTCTGGGGATTTGTCATCGCAGTAATATGCGGCCTCGCCGCCGTCGTGCTGGCTCACGTTACCGGCTATGGCCACGGCCCGGGCTCCAAAACATTCGAAAAACTTCCTCTTGGACTAGTCGCCATGATCGTGGTGCGGGCTGGAGTGGTTGAGGAATTCTTCTATCGCGGCTTCCCCATCGAGCGCTTGCAAGCGCTGGGGCTCAGTCGCTTTTTGTCGGCCGGCATTCCGCTGGTGATTTTTGCAACCGCGCATTGGACAGGAGGTGCGGCCAACATCCTCATCGCTTTTGTCCTGGGCGCGATCCTGGCCGGTTTCTACCTCTTGCGCCGTGATTTGGTCGCCAACATGATTGGGCATTTCCTTGTGGATTTCGTCGGCAACGTCCTGCCCAGATTATTCTCCTGATTGGAGACGGGAATACGAAATTCCCCAAAGCTGAAGACGTGAAACAAAAATCGGTCCTGATCTCGGGAGCCGGTATCGCCGGCCCGACGCTAGCTTACTGGCTTTGGCGCGGCGGATTTGCGCCAACACTGGTCGAACGAGCCCCGCAATTTCGCGAAGGCGGTTACATGATCGACTTCTGGGGCGTTGGGTTCGACGTCGCCGAGCGGATGGACCTTATTCCGCGACTGCGCGAAGTGGGTTACGTCATCGATCGAATAAAATTCGTGGATGAGAAGAGCCGTACCAGAAGCCAGTTGGGTGGCAACGTGCTTCGCCGCATCATTGGCGACTGTTTTATCAGTCTGCCGCGGGGTGATCTGGCCAAGGTAATTTTCGATACGATCGCCGGAAACGCTGAAGTTATTTTCGATGAAAGCGTAACCGCCATCCGCGAAGATTCCTCGGGCGTCGAAGTTTCATTCGAACGATCCGCGCCGCGACGATTCGATCTCGTCGCGGGCTGCGACGGTCTGCATTCCGTCGTGCGGCAAGCTGCTTTCGGTCCGGAACAGCAATTCGAAAAATATCTCGGCTACTGCGTGGCGTCTTTCCTAACGACTAATTATCCAGATCGCGATGAGCATTGCTATTTGAGCTACGCTGCGCCGGCGCGCCAGATCAGTCGTTATGCACTGCGCGGCAATCGCACCGCCTTCCTTTTTGTCTTCGCGCGAAAGCAATCACAACATCGCGATGATCCCAAGGCGATCGTGCGTGAGACTTTCGGCGATGATCGGTGGATCGAGATTCCCGAGATTCTGAAACGGATGGAAGAATGCGATGATCTCTACTTCGATTCGGTCAGTCAAATCCGCATGTCGTCATGGTCGCGAGGGCGGACTGTCCTCGTCGGCGACGCCGCATATTGTCCGTCGCTCCTGGCAGGAGAAGGCTCCGCTTTTGCGATGGCCGGCGCGTACATACTAGCCGGAGAGTTGCAGCGCGCGAATGGCGATCATGAGCAGGCTTTTCGCGGGTACGAGCAACAGTTCCGTGCGTTCATTGAGCGAAAGCAGCGCGGGGCCGAGCAGTTCGCCACTGCGTTTGCGCCCGGGACTCGCTTCGGTCTTGTCGTGCGCGATGTTGTTCTGCGCGCGGCTTCGATTTCAATCGTAGGCGATTGGCTGATGCGCCGGTACGTCGCCGATCGATTTGGCTTGCCGCAGTATCCGAATGACGCAGCCGGAACTTTCTGAAGAAATTCCAAGCCGTTCTCGCGTTATCATGCGTAATTCTTTCAGCAGCAACGAACACTCTTTGCCGTGTTTGGAAAACGCATAACACTGTTCAAGCTCCTCGGCTTCGAGGTCCATGTCGACCTCAGCTGGCTCATTCTGGCGTTCCTAGTCACTTGGACTCTGGCGGTGGGATATTTTCCAATGCACTACAAGAATCTCGCTGTCCCGATCTACTGGTGGATGGGAGTGGCCGGCGCGGTCGGTCTCTTTGCCTCGATCGTGTTCCACGAATTCGCACACTCCATCGTCGCGCGCCGCTACGGCATCCCGATGAAGGGCATTACTCTTTTCATTTTTGGCGGTGTCGCCGAAATGAGCAAGGAACCGCCAAATCCGAAATCGGAATTTCTGATGGCAATCGCGGGTCCAATCTCGAGCGTGATTGCCGCTGGCTGTTTTTTTGTCCTAGCTCAACTGGCGGAGAAGACTGGATGGCCGTTGCCCTTGATCGGGGTGTTCTCTTATCTGGCCTGGATCAATCTTCTGCTCGTGGCCTTCAACATGGTGCCGGCCTTCCCGCTCGACGGCGGACGCGTGCTTCGCTCGATCCTCTGGGGCATGAAAGGAAACCTGCATTGGGCGACACGCATTTCGTCGGCGATTGGCAGCGGCTTCGGCATCCTGCTCGTCGTGCTCGGTGTCGTGAGCTTCTTCACCGGCAACGTCATCGGAGGCATCTGGTGGTTCGTTCTCGGCATGTTTATTCGCGGCGCTTCGCAAACGGCCTTCCAGCAAATGCTATTGCGGGAAATGCTCAAGGGCGAACCGGTGCGGCATTTCATGCGCAAAGATGCCGTCACCGTTCCGTCATCGACGACGATCCGGGAGCTGGTCGAAAACTACATTTACAGACACCACTTCAAATTGTTCCCCGTCGTGGATGACGGAAAACTCACCGGCTGTATTACGCTGGCTCGCATCAAAGAAGTGCCCACCCATGACTGGGACCGGAGGACCGTGGGAGAGCTTGCGCGTTCCTGTGATAATGGAAATACCGTTACGCCGGACACCGACGCTGTGCGCGCCTTTTCGATCATGAATCGGGCCGGCGCCAGCCGTTTGCTTGTCGTGGAGAACGGCAAGCTCGCTGGAATTCTCTCGCTGAAAGATCTGCTGAAGTTTCTGGCATTGAAATTGGAGCTGGAAGGAGAACATAGCTAGTCGAGAACCCGCTAGGATTTGCGTCTCGCAAACACGTGGATCGATGAAGTTTTGTTTGCACTCTTTGTGGGAGAGCGCTGCCGCCGGTCAATTCGTTACAGCTTGACGGTCCTCAATCGAAGCGCGTTCGCGATTACCGAAACGGAACTGAAGCTCATTGCCGCGCCGGCGATCATCGGGCTGAGCAGGAGTCCGAAGAACGGATAGAGAATGCCTGCGGCGATCGGCACCCCTAACGAGTTGTAGACGAAGGCGAAAAAGAGGTTTTGCCGGATGTTGCGCATCACGGCCCGGCTGACGTGGATGGCTTTAGTAATGCCCATGAGGTCGCCTTTGACCAGAGTGACCCCGGCGCTCTCGATCGCCACGTCGGTGCCGGTGCCCATCGCAATTCCGACGTTGGCCTCGGCCAATGCAGGCGCGTCATTGATGCCATCGCCGGCCATCGCCACGACAGCACCCTGGCTTTTCAGGTTGCGGATAATCTCGATCTTCTCGCGCGGCATCACTTCGGCGTGCACTTCGTCGATCCCCAGCTCGCGCGCGACCGCTTCGGCGGTCTTGCGGTTGTCGCCGGTGCACATGATGACTTTCAATCCGAGTGCATGCAGCGCTTTGATCGCCTGTGGCGTGCTTTCCTTGATCGGATCGGCAACGGCGAGAATGCCGGCGGCGCTATCGCCCGAAGCCACCCAGACAACTGTGTTCGCATTTTCCTGCCACTGCTGAGCGTCGCGCTTAAGGTCCTCGGGGATGCTCACGCCCGAGTCAGCCAGGAACTTTTCTTTGCCAACGCGCACGATATTTCCGTCCACGTTTCCAGTCACGCCGCCGGCCGTGGTGGATTGGAAATCTTTCACCGCGAGCAGGTCAAGCTTTTGCTCCTTCGCCTCATCGACGATCGCGCGCGCTAGGGGATGTTCGCTGTTCTGCTCGATCGAGGCGGCGATCTGGAGCAGACGATCTTCGTTGCCACCTGAGATGGCTTTGCGATTGGTCACCCGCGGTTTGCCCGCGGTGAGTGTGCCGGTCTTGTCGGTCACGAGGTGGGTGACCTTTTCCGTTGTCTCGATAGCCTCGGCGTTCTTGACCAGAATACCGCTTTGTGCGGCGCGGCCCACGCCGACCATGATCGACATCGGGGTCGCGAGACCGAGCGCGCACGGGCACGCGATGATGAGCACCGAGACCGCGTTGACCATCGCGTAGGCCATCGCGGGGGCAGGCCCAAAGATCGCCCAGATGATGAAGGTAATGACCGCGGTTCCGATCACGACAGGGACGAACCAGCCCGCCACGGTATCGGCGAGCTTTTGGATCGGTGCGCGGCTGCGTTGCGCCTCCGCGACCATGTGGACGATCTGCGAGAGAAGAGTCTCGGAGCCGATCTTCTCCGCGCGCATGAGAAAGGTGCCGGTCTGGTTGACGGTCGCGCCGATGACCTCGTCGCCGTCACCTTTCTCTACCGGCATCGGTTCGCCGGTGATCATCGATTCGTCGAGATTGCTTTTGCCTTCGATAATCTGGCCGTCGATCGGCACTTTCTCGCCGGGCCGGACCCGGAGCACATCGCTCTTTTGCACTTCATCCACCGGCACGTCCTCTTCTCTGCCATCGACGACGCGATGCGCGGTCTTGGCGGCTAGACCAAGCAGCGCCTTGATCGCCTGCCCGGTGCGGCTGCGCGCCTTGGCTTCGAGCAATTGCCCGAGAAGGACCAGCACGGTGATGACCGCCGCTGCTTCGAAATACAGCCCGACCTCGCCGCCGCGCCGGAACGAGGCCGGGAAAATGCCCGGCACGAGTACGGCCACCGCGCTGTAAAAATAGGCCGCACCAACGCCGACGGCGATGAGGGTAAACATATTGAGGCTGCGGTTGACGACGGAGCGCCAGCCTTTGGCGAAAAACATCCCGCCCGCCCAAAGCACAACCGGCGTGGTTAACGCAAACTCAATCCATTTTGAGACGTTCTTTGGAATCAGGGCTTCGAGGTTGAGACCGGGAATCCAATGCCCCATCGCGATGAAGAGCACCGGCAGGGCGAGCGCGAGCGCGATCCAGAACTTGCGAGCGAGTGAGCGAATTTCCTCTTCTTCTGCGGAGTCTTCGCCGCCGGCCGTTTTCGGCTCGAGTTTCATTCCGCAGATCGGGCAATCGCCGGGATGATCCTGCTCGATCTGCGGGTGCATCGGGCACGTGTAAATCGTCTTCTCGCGATAAAGCGAGTTGCGCTCCAGCGCCATGCCGCATTTCGGACAACTTCCCGGCTTGACGCTTTCCACGCCTTCGCACATTGGGCAGAAGTATTCCTTTTTCGGCGTCGACGGAACCGTCGCTGCAATATGTTCCGTCATTGTGAGCCTTCTTGCTTGGTTGTTGTGATCACTGGGTTTTGATTCCGATCTTCAAGTTCCCCCAAAAGTAATAGCAATGGCACTCGCTGGAACAACGCCGCCGAGATTCCGAAGCCGAGCACGACGCCCAAAACGTCGTCCAGAGCATTGCCAGGGCGTGATACAACTCGTCTAAAACCAATCCATTCTATTTCGTCTTATTTTTGTTTTTCGTCGATCAACTGGGTAACTGAGTCTGGGACGCGACGGTGCCGGGAGGATTTTGATACCAACCCGGATCCTCGTAACTGGTGATAGCGTCGCGCACTTTCAGGATGGTGAACATACCGCCCATCTCGATCGGACCGAATTGGCCGGTGCCGGTCATCATTGGCAGCGTGTTCCGTGGTCCGGGCATCGCCTCGGCCATTTCCGACATTTCGTGCATGCCGGCTTCGCCCATCGCCATGTAGCCCGGGACCAGCTGGCCGATCCTCTCGGCCACGCCCTTCTGATTGGCGCCGATGACGTTGGGAATATTGTGGCTCATCGCGTTCATGGCGTGGTGATTTTTGTGGCAGTGCAAGGGCCAGTCGCCGGGATTGTCCGCGACGAACTCGACCGTCCGCGTCGTGCCGGGAGGAACGTTCACGGTCGCTTCCGGCCACCAGCCTTCCCTGGGAATTTGCCCTCCGTCAGTTTCAACGATCCACCAACGATGACCATGGAAATGAATCGGATGACTGTCCATACTGAGGTTGGCGAAACTGACGCGAACACGGTCACCTAACTTTACCACGAGCGGGTCGGTTCCCGGCCAGACGCGGCTGTTAAAAGTGAAGATATTAAAGTCGGTCATCACATTCGGATTGGGCGTGAAAGTGCCCGGCGGGATCGCCCATTCCTGGAGGAAGATCGCAAAATGGCGATCGACCGGGACCGGATATCCCTCCTTGGGATGAATGATGAAGAAGCCCTCCATGCCCATCGCCATTTGCGTCATCTCGTCTGAGTGCGGGTGATACATTTGCGCACCGTGCTGCCGAAGCGTGAATTCGTAGGCATAGGTTTCGCCCGGCGGAATGTGCTTTTGGGTCAGGCCGCCGACCCCGTCCATTCCGTTAGGCAGAATGAAACCGTGCCAATGGACCGTGGTTGGCTCGGACAACTTGTTAGTCACCAAAATGCGGACGCGATCGCCTTCCACTGCTTCGATCGTCGGGCCCGGAGTTTGGCCGTTGTAGCCCCAGCAGTTGACCATCATGCCGGGCGCAAATTCGCGCTTCAGCGGTTCGGCGATGAGGTGAAATTCCTTTGCCCCATTCTTCATCATCCACGGGAGGGAAAATCCGTTAGGGGTGGCAACCGGGTGATAGTTGATCTTGCCGCCGGGCGATGGCGTTCCCGAAGTCTGGGCGGCAAGCAATTTGGTTCCGCCGGCAAGGCGTGGGGCGAGAGCCGACGCACCGACTAAAGCCGCGGTGCCCGAGAAGAATTTACGTCGTGTGATCATGGTGTTGTTGTCAGCGCTTGGTTCGATCGAGATAGGTTTTTCCGGTTAAGCTTCCGCCCACTGCGCGTTCCAATTCCGCGCGCGCGATCCAGTAATCGCGCCAGGCTTCGATGTAACTGCGCTCGGCCGAGACTTCGTTTTGCTTGGCCAGTAACAGGTCGTAGGCGCCTTTGAGCATGAAGTTATACTGCTGCAGAGTGAGGTTGAGTGCCTTTTGCTGCGTTGGTAGAAGTCGTTTCCCGATGTCGGAAGTGAGATCGCGGGCCGCAATCAGTTGGTCACGGGCTTCGCGTACTTCGGAACGCACATTCACCGTCAACGCTTCAAGCTCGTGCTGCGCCTGGCGATATTGTGCCGTTAGTTTCACGATTTCGCCCTGACCTTGATTAAAGATCGGCAACTCCAAGTCAAGGATGGGGCCGGTTACCCGCTGTCCATCTGACTCGCGTTCGGTATCGACGCCGATCTTGATCTCAGCCGGGACATAGCGCGTCTTCGTGCGTAGGGCGAGGGACTGCCCGATGAGATCCCGTTCCATCCGGCGGGCCTGCAGATCGAGCCGTTGCGCGATGGCGCGAGATTCCAGATCCCTCAGAGAACCTTCCTGTCGCGGTAACTCCGGCAGATGATTGCCCAGTGTCCAATTTGTGTTCGTCCCCCACAATCCGAGGAGACGATTGAGCCGCTCCCGATCACGCCTGACTTGCAACTCCGTTTGCGCCACTTCCAGGTGCGATTGCTCATAGCTTCCTTGTTGATTGGCCAGCTCCAGATCACTGGTGTTGCCGGCGTCATGCAGACGCTTGGTAAATTCCGCCGCGGTCTCGTTGGTTTCCGAAATCACGCGCAACCGGTCGAGTAATTGCTGTCGCGCCTGGACGGTATAGAACGCGATCTTCACTTCCGCGACCAACTTCAGTACTTCATCGGCAACGCGTGTTTCGGTCTGTGCTAGTTGCGCCGCGGCAATCCGTTTGCGCAACGGCATCACCAGCAGCTCGAGGAAATTCTGTGCAATCGAATATTCGATGTCCGTACCCGGGGGCGGACGATTGGGAAATCGAAAGCTCGCTGCGAAATTTGGGTTGCTTAGCAATCCGGCCTGGATCAAGTCGGCCTGCGCGATGCCGATTTCTTCGAATCGCGCTTGTAGCTCGCGATTATTGAGGAGGGCGATTTGCGTCGCGCGCTCGGCGGTCAGGTTGCTGCGCGTCAGCGTTTGCACACCCCGCTCGATCTGCGCATCTTCCGGGCCGCCGCGATTCCAATGAACCCGCTGGCCCGTCCGCTCCGCCACTGTCGACTGCACGCGATCGAGCGATGCTTTCGGCGTGGCACAGCCAGTCGCGATAAACGCGACCGTAGCCAGGATCGAAGTGCTTCGGGATATGAAATTGGGATGCATTATGGGAATGGATTGGAGCAGAAAGAAGGAGTGTGCGGACCAATGGCCTGTGCCATGGCGCGACGGACGCAGCGACCCGGAAGCAGCTCGCGCTGGCGAGCAATTCAGGTCGTTAGCTCAAGAAAGGCGGAGCGTGCGCGAAGATGCTCTGCTGCAGCACGGACTCCGCGAAAGAAACGGCTAATGGTGGCCCAGCATCCGGATGGAGGGGTGCGCGATGGAATTGCGCGTCATTCGTCCGGATTGATTCCGCCAGAATCGAACTCGAAGAGAGATACAAATCCTCGCCCGTCGCCGGAGCAAGCTTCACCTGGCTCGTGATTGTCGCACGCAGCACCTTGCAGCATGGCAGTCGGTCCTTGCCATCACCGCTCTTCGATGGCGACGACGGATCGCCGTGACAATGCATCGATGCCATGGCTGACTGCCCGGTAGCCAGCATTGCGCCGAAGAGGCAATGATTCGAAATCGAAAACCACGCCAGCAGCGTCAACAGGACGGTTACCATCCGGCTGAGCTTGTTGATGCGACGACTCAAGATGTTTATTCGATTACGCAAAAAGGCGAGTCGTTCAAATCCTTTCTCATGAATGGCCCTCGGGATGTCCATTTAAGGCAAAAAGAAAATCGCTCTGGACAGGCCGCTCCGCGCCAGATCTTGCAGAATAACACTCATAGGTTCCCGGTTTCGGAAATGATATTGCAATCCAAAATGGCCTTTGACACCGAACGAGTTCAATTCAGTGGTAGAAGGATCATGAGCTTTACTTTGCAGATTGGAGATCGCGCGCCGGATTTCCGGCTGCCGGCGACGGACGGAAAGACTTATACGCTGTCGGATTTTGCGGGCGATCCGGTGTTGGTCATCTTCTTCACCTGCAATCACTGTCCGTACGTAATTGGCTCTGACGAATCGACACGTCGTACCGCAGAAAAGTATGCCGATCGCGATGTCCGCTTCGTCGCGATCAATTCAAATAGCGCGAACACCTATGCGGAAGATGATTTTCCTCACATGGTTGAGCGGATGCGGGAACAGAAGTTTCCCTGGATTTATTTGCACGATGCAACGCAAGAGATCGCGCGCGCTTATGGTGCGTTACGGACGCCGCATTTCTACGTCTTCGATCGCGATCGGAAGCTGATCTACACCGGACGAGCGGTCGATAATCCTCGCCAGGCCGAGAAAGCGAAGACGAATGAACTCGCGCGAGCGCTGGAAGATCATCTTTCCGGGAAACCAGTTGCGGAGCCGGTCACCAATCCCATCGGATGCAACGTGAAGTGGGAAGGCAAGGACGCGCACTGGATGCCGGCCGACGCGTGTGATTTGGTCTGATGCGGCGTGTCGCGGAACTAGACTTTTACGATCTGGTAGCCGCGAGCCTTGAGCAAAGTTAGCAAACCGTTCGGTCCTCCCATGTGACCTGCGCCGACAACAACGAAGTAGATCCGTCCGCTGCGCAGATAGCTCTCGATTTTTGGCAGCCAGTTGCGATTGCGGACGTCAAGTACTCGTTCAGCGAAGGATGGAAAATTTCGGAGTGAATCATGCGCGAGGCGCGCGAGCGTGTCAGCATCTCCCTGACGCCAGGCATTCATGAGACGCGTGCCCGAGGTGCTGTCATTCTGCTGCGGAATGAATGTCAGCAGAATGAGCACTTCGCATTGGTGATCGGTCAATCCGGAATAGACGTCCATATGTTCGCGGAAAGACTCCAAACCTGAGATCGGCTTCGAATTTGCATGAGCCCGCTTCTCGAGAAAAGTCTCCACGCCTAATTCATTGGAAAGTCCATGCAGTTCGGGCGACGAGAGCTGAAGCACCAGAAACCACGGTCTAATCGCTGCGAGTTTTGCTTCCGGAATTCCCCAGAGAGAGAACACGCGCCGGAGATAATCGTACGTCCGCGGATCGACGTGGTTTTTCAGGCTGTCTCCCTTGGGATATTCGCCCGCTTTGAAAAAACTCTTCAGTGTCCCTTGGGAGATGGCAGGATCTTCTTCGAAAACAAGGCGAGCTGACGCATCGAAAGCGCGGTTATACGCGGAGGGCAGCGGATAATCAGTGCTGCGCAAGGCGTGAACTGAGCCACCCAAATAAAGGGTGCCTCCCTTCAGGTCGGATACTTTCCAGACAGAGGCTGCGGCCACCTCGGTGCGCGGAGCGATCCAGGCGATGATCAGAGCGCAGGCAAGGATCGAGCCGCGTATTGAGAACATGGAAGACACTGCGTCGCTTTACCAGTCATGGTTCAATGCGGCAAGCTCACTGGTAATACTATTTTGCTTGGAAGTTGTGAACGACTATCTAGAACTCAAGTCATGGGGCTGCGTCTTCCTCCGAATATCGGTAGCGTCGGCCCTCTTCTTCTGTTTTCTGGATCTTACGGCGCTTGCCCAGGATGCTTCCATCGATCAGTTACTCAAGAAGCTGCCGCCTCCACAAAAATTCGCCAAGTCTCCCATCGACCGGGCCCTTCGACAAACCGACGCAGCGCTTGATGATCCAATCGGAAAAGAAATAGACGCGGCCATTAAGGCACGGAATTTCCGACGCGCACTGGATTTGGTCCGTAAACTTTCCGATCACTATCCGAAGAGCGCAGGAGCAGCTGGACTACGCGGCGCGTTAGCCCTGGCGCTTCACCAAAATGCCGAGGCCTCCGCGGCGTTCCGCAAAGCTCTCATTATTCAACCGAGGTATTCCCTGGCGCATTATTGTTTGGGCAACATTGAGGCTTCGCAGGGGCGTTTCGCGGCGGCGCTGCCGCATTTTCAGAAGCTGGCAGAGCTCGAACCGAACTCGATGATCAGCTGGTTTTTCCTCAGCGCATGCGAGGCAAAGCTGGGCCGCAAACAGGAAGCGGCCGAGCACGCCAGACGTGCCACGAAGGTCGCTCCTTCAATGGTTGAGGCGTGGATTCAACTGGCGCGAACGGAGGAGGCGCTCGGTCATCAAGCCGACACTCTAATGGCGATGAGTCGTGCGGCCGAACTGTCTCCCGACAATGCAACGCTGCTTGCGGCCGTTGGTTTCACCTATATTAACCTAAATCGCTCTAGTGAGGCGGTACGTCCGCTGCAACGAGCGGCGCAGCTCGCGCCGCGGGATTTCCTTATCCAGTCACAGCTTGGATATTCATTGCTCGTGGCCGGCCAGACGCAGTCAGCGATTGATCATTTGCGCAAAGGAACCCAACTGGCATCCAACTACGCCCCGGTGTGGGAACATCTCGGCCTCGCATACCAAAAGCAGGGCCAACATTCCGATGCGGTGAAAGCCTTTGAAAAAGCTAGTCGGATCGCTCCCCGATATCGTCCAGCCTGGCAGCATTTGGCAGACGAATATCGTGCGATGGGTAAGTCTGCCGAGGCGAATAGTGCGGCCGCGCGTGCAAAATCTCTTCCCTCGACGACAACGAAATCTGGTCAACCAAAGAAGGGATAGACCTGGAAACAGAACTCCGAACCACCTTGGCGGCCAGTCCGTTTCGGTTTCAGAAACGGAAACAGTGTCATGTCACACATGTCATTGATTGATTCAGCAGCATCGTTAGGCGGACTGCCGCAAACAATCGAGGTTTCCAGACCTGCGATTTGGTCTGAGTAGCAGTTGCAAATCAGATTACTTGGTGGCCATCCGCCAGACTCCGTCCCAGTCAGGCCCCGGTGGATTCTGGCGCAGAATCTTGACCCTTTCCAAAAACGCGCGGGCTGGACGATCCTGAAATTTCTCCGCCAGCTCCTCGAAGATCATCTCCGCCGCTGGCCAATCCTGTCTTCGGTAGGCCTCGAGTCCTTCGCCGAATCGCGTCCGCCTTTCCTCCCACTCCGGCGAAAGTTCGCTCGCGATCGAAATCAATTCATAGACCTGCACTGGCTCGGACTTGCCCTTGACCGCAATCAAATCGATCTCTCGCGCCTGGATAACGCGGTCCGCCATCCGCCGCGTCTCCTCCGAGATCAGGATCCGAGTCCCGTAAACATTGTTGGCCGACTCCATTCGTGATGCCACGTTCACGATGTCCCCCATCACGGTATAGTTGCGTGCCTTTTCGCTTCCAATGTTCCCGACCACGACCTCTCCGGTGGCCAGGCCGATGCGAATTTTGATCTCCGGCAGATTCTTGCGCAGACCCATCAGTTCAGGCAGCTCGGCCTGAAATTGAGTGAGCGCCTCCAACTGACGGAGAGCTGCTCTGCACGCTGCCGCAGCCTCCTCCTCTTCATCAACAAAAGGCGGACCCCAGTAGGCCATGATCGCGTCCCCGATAAATTTATCGATGATGCCGTTCTCCGCCTGGACGCACTCCGACATGAGAGTGAAGTAACGGTTGAGCACATTTACCAGCCCGCCGGGAGTAAGATGCTCTCCGAGGGTCGTGAAGCCGACCAGATCGGTGAAGAGGATCGTCATGACCCGCTTCTGTCCGGCCATATCTTCTTTCCGACCCGCTAAGATCACTTTCTCGACAATCCGGGGATCGATGTAGGAGCCAATAGCCTTCTGCATCTCCTGTTTCCGGCGCAACTCGTGCACCATCGAATTAAAGCTTTCGCCAAGTTGACCGATCTCATCCTCCGGCAGCTTTCCGAGGTGAGTTGAGAGATCGCCGGCCTGCACAGCCCGGGTTGTCTGCAATAGTTGCGCGATCGGCCTGGCCAGATTTCTGGAGATCAGCCAGGCCACTACCAACCCGGTGAGGACGGCGAACAACGTCGTTGCGGTGCTGCTCCAAAGGACCCAAATTTCGCGGCTCTTGGCTCGTTGGGCGGAGATTTCCGCAAGGTCCATCGCGACCTGGCGGAGTTTGTCTCCTTGGACGTCCAGAAGCGCTTCGGATTGGTTGTCGAAAACATTCAGCTCTTCTGCTTTCTCCAGGTTCCCATCCTGGCGATGCTTCAGAATCATTCTTGCCATCCCGGTTTCCGAAGTAAAGGCGGTCTCCATCTGGCCGACCAGCTCACGAGCTCTGGCATAGAGATTTCTTTCCTGGGGATCGTCGGGAAGGACCGCGAGGACTTTTCGAAGGTCCCCAATGTTTTCGTAAAAGCATTTGGTCGATTCCTCAAAATTCTTCTGTTCGTTCTCAATCACCTTGTTGTCCGGTTTCGGTTCGGTGTACTGACAATAGAGCGTTTGGTAGGCAATCCGCCGTTCTAGACAGCACTCGTCCAGTTCGGACGCTTCCTTCGCCAGCGGGACGGTTTGCCTTGCGACGATCGACACATCCTTGCCCAGCCTGATCACCTCGAAATTCGTCAGGACGGCAATGGCGACAGTGATGACGAGGATCCCCACGGCCAAGGCGAAGATCTTTAAGGCGATGGAGTGTTTCATAGAGCGCTAATAGTGCCCGACGACATTGTCTCGATGAGATACCGATCTCTCGTAATACACGTTCGGGTGAAGATTGCCTCTTTATGCTGCGAAATTCGTCCGAGGATCGGTAAACAAATTGGTTTCACAGACCGCGCCATTCGGCCGGAGCATTTCCTCAGCCTTGTTTCGGTTTCAACAGCGGAAACAAGATCACGTCACGGATTGATTCGGCGCCGGTCAGGAGCATCGTTAGGCGATCGATCCCGAGGCCGAAGCCGCCTGCCGGCGGCATGCCGTGCTCGAGCGCGATGAGGAATTCCTCATCGAGACTCTGCGTTTCTTCGCCGGCTTGTTCGAGCAAACGTTGCCGCTGCACGACCGGATCGTTCAGCTCGGTATAACCGGGTGAAATTTCCTGGCCGTTAATGATCAATTCGTACACATCGACGAGGGAATCATCTTCGATGTTTTGTTTTGCGAGCGGCACCAGCTCTTTCGGGCAATGCGTCACGAAAAGCGGATCGAAGGTTTTTTCTTCGACTAATTTTTCGAAAATCTGCTGCGTCACTTCGTAATCGGCCATGCGGGGATTGATCTCAACGCCCAGATCGGTACACCGCTCGCGCCGCTTCTCGCTTGAATAATCGAACCACTGCGGATCGATTTCGCGAATCAAATCGCGATAGCGGGCGCGGCGCCATGGTCGTGTGAGGTTGATCGTGCGCGTAACGTTTCCATCGGCGTCGCGATGTTCGATCTGGAGGGACGGGCTCTGCCCCGTCCCCGAATCGATTCTCGGACGCGACGGAGCCCGTCCCTCCAATGTCTGCGCCAATTGGCAGATGAGCTCTTCGACCAGGTTCGCGATCTTCTCGAAGTCGGCGTAGGCCCAGTAGGCTTCGAGCATGGTGAACTCTGGATTGTGTTTTCTCGAAATTCCTTCGTTCCGAAAATTGCGGTTCAACTCGAAGACCTTATTGAAGCCGCCGACAAGCAACCGCTTGAGATAAAGTTCCGGCGCAATTCGGAGATAAAGATCGAGCCCGAGGGCTTTGTGATGCGTGCGAAATGGCTCCGCCGCCGCTCCGCCCGCGACCGCCTGCAACATCGGTGTTTCGACTTCGAGAAAGCCGCGCTCCTCCATGAACCGGCGCGTTTCGCGCACGATCGCGATGCGCTTTTCGAAAACATTTCTCGATTGCTCGTTAGTCAGAAGATCGAGGTAGCGCTGGCGATAGCGCGCCTCCACATCCTGCAGACCATGCCACTTTTCTGGAAGCGGTCGCAGCGACTTTGCCAGCACTTGAAACGAGTGAACCTTCAGAGTTTTCTCGCCGGTCTTGGTGAGAAAGCAGCTGCCCTCGACGCCGATGAAGTCACCGAGATCGAGCAGATTAAAGATTTCGATCATTTCGGGGCCGACTTCCTTGGCATGGATGTAAATCTGGACGCGGCCGGTGGCGTCGCGCAGGTCGACGAAGTGGCTTTTGCCCATGTCGCGATGGGCCGTGATCCGTCCGGCAGCGCGCAGCGTCTTGCCTTCGGCAAACTTCTCTCGCACCTCGGCGATCGAGCCCGCTGTCTCGAAGCCCGCGCCAAATGGCGCGACACGCTTCGCGCGCAACGCCTCCAACTTCGCCCGCCGCTGCGCGATCAGGTTATTTTCATCTTCCATCTTCGGCGCCGAGTCTAAAGCGTTGATTGGAAATGAACAGTGCGAATCGGTTGTCATTCGGCAGCGTGGAGACGCCGAGCGACCTCGCAATTGCGATTTGTAATTCCTCCGCGTGGAACGCGAACCTGTCTGTGGAAGATCTCGCGCGGTCTGTGGCGGCGCGGGATGACACGAGCAGAATGCGTGGCCGGCCGTCTCAGCGTTGCTGCCAATATTCGTTTGCAATCGACGCCCGGGCGATGACATAGTCCGGGCCTGACTGGATCGTTCTACCAGGGCTTTTTTCGAAACCAACCCCCCACCGCGGCCACCACATGCCTCTCGATTTACCTGAAACCACCTCGAAAATTGACGGACCGCTCGTCAAACAATTCTCCGTTTTTCTCCCGAATCGAGTCGGCGCGATGCTCGATATCGTGAAGCTGCTGCATGCACATCACACGCACGTCGTTGCCCTGAGCATCTCCGAATCGACCGACTCGGCGATCGCACGGATCGTCGTAAGTGACCCCGAACAGGTGGAACAGCTTTTTCGCGAAAACGATGTCGCGTTCGGCGTTTGTGAGATGGTGGTAGTGGAGATGCAAGAGGTGGCGACGCAGTTGGCCAAACTGCTGGGCGCGCTCCTTATGGCTGAAGTGAATATTCATTTTACGTATCCGTTGCTGACGCGTCCGCGCGGGCTGGCGGCGCTGGCATTGCACGTGGACGACACGGAGTGCGCCACTTCCGTCCTGCTCGGTGAAGGATTCAAGATTCTCAGTCAAGCCGATATCTCGCGGTAACAGGGGTCCGCGAAGTCTGCGGCGTGCGTAATGTGGCATTAGGATCACAAAACACACTCGATGCCTGACAGCGGCTATTCAAGAATCTGGCCTGGCATCTTGGCTTACATCTTGTCGCTACTCGGTACGTTGCTGCTGGGCATCGCGCAGGCGCGTCCATACGGTGCTTTGCTGCTAGTTGCGGCGGGGATCTCGGCGGTGATCCTGTGGGGTCGGGTGGAATGGTCTGCGCCATTCGCGCCGACTGAACTCTCAGTCTCTCTCCCACAAAAGCGAATAGTTTGTTTGGCGTGGATTGGGGCAATAGCCTTGGTCCTCCTGGGTGCAAATGTTTACCAAGCTCGCAATCCATCCGATGTTTTCGGCTTGGCGGGATGGTTGTGGCTGATCTGCATGGGCGCTCTGCTAGCCTGGACTTCCCTTTGGTCCTGTCAGCAACGCTTGCAACCGAGGGACAAGCCGTCCTGGGTGGGTTGGGAGAAGGCGATATTTGCTTTCATCGTGCTCCTGGCCTTTGCAGTCAGAGTCTGGAGCCTGCGCGACTATCCTAATAACGTTTACCCTGACGAGATATTGACCGGCACTTATGCCATCCAGTCCTTCTGGGTTGAGAAACCCGTATCTGTGTTCAGCACAGTGTGGAGTGATGTAGAGTTGCCCGCGCTGTGGTTCCTGATCGTGTCAATATTCTTGAAGATAGGCGGGACCCTGTTGAACGTGCTTCGCCTACCGGCTGCCCTATTCGGCGCAGCCACAGTTGTGCCCTTCTACCTGCTGGTTCGGGGGATTTGGGGGAGGGTGGCTGCCATAACAGGAGCGTCGATCCTGGCTTTCAGCTCCTCCAATGTGCATTACAGCCGGCTGGGCCTCAACAATATCACCACGCAGTTCTTCTGGGTAGCCTGCTTCCTGTTTTTGCTACGCGGGTTGCGAGACAAGCGACTTGTAGATTGGACCTTAGCGGGACTATTCGCCGGCCTCAGCGAGCATTTTTACTACGGCACCCGCTTGCTGCCTTTCATCTTGGCTGGATTTTTTGTCTATCTGCTCCTAGTGCATTGGCGGCAAGCAAAGCAGTACGTCACTCACCATACACTTATGGCGTTCGGCTACCTGGTCGGGATGGGACCGCTTCTCGCTTACTTCTTGATGCACCCTGGTCTCTATTTTGGTAAAGGTTCTCGGATGTTGGTTTGGAACCACGTTCCGACCAATCTGGAGGATGTTGGGCGGATGACGGGTGTCCTGGGACCGATTCTTTCTGAGAATTTATTGGGAATAAGCACCGACTCTTCGCAGGACATAATCTATTTTGGGTCTCTGCTCAGAGTTCCTGAAGCGGCGCTGCTGATGCTTGGCGTAGGACTCCTGGTCTGGAAGTGGAAGCATCCCGCTGCCTTTCTTTTGCTGCTTTCAGGGCTGGGCGTACTCCTTGTGGGCGGGTCGCTTGTCTTTTATCCGAATAGCGTTCCCCCGCTGATTAACCATTGGACCCCCGCGTTTCCTGTCTTCTATTGCACCCTGGCCATACCAGTCGGTCTCTGGCTGGAAGCAAAATGGGTCGGGCTACCTTGGCGCGTAGATTGGGTTAAGCCCGTTGGGTTATTTGCGGGTTTGGCACTATTGGCGGGGCTCAATTTGACCTATTACTTCGGCAGTTATCACGCTGACCCTGACACGCTGAGGTCCCAGGGGTATAGGGCAGCACAGAGTTCCTACGACACCGAGGTAGCAATGAGCCGCTATGTAGCATCGCTAGGCACAGGTTACGAGGTGGTGATAGTGGGAAAGGCCACTGCGCCATACGATCGCGAACTAACGCGCTACTTGCGGGGCTCCTATGTGCCGGTCGTCTACGCGCCCGACCCTTGGAACAGTGCAGCCCTTGCTGCTCTGCCAGAGACGGGCATAACGTTTATTTTCCTCCCGGGCAATGAGCAGTACCAAGTTACCATACACGCCCGTTATCCAGGTGGACGGGACGCAAGATTGGCCGGAGAGAGTGGCAAGCTCGCCTTTTTGACCTATACTGTTTCTCCTCCTCCTCTTCCTTCCACACTCTGACAACCTCTTGCCTTGTGGATAGAGCAGGATAAAGAACAGCAATTGACAGCTCTGCGGACTGTCGTTTACAGAGTCCACTGGAATTCATGCAAGCCGGCTTTTTCCCATCTGCTCTGCGCTCGGACAAGACGATCGCCACGGCCTGGACCGTCCTAGTTTTGTTCGGGGTGGCGCAGATCGGTGCCGTCGCATTCCATTATGTCGGACGTGCTCATATGGCGAAGAGTCCGGCAGCTCCGAGCATCACCGCGTCGGCGGCGAAGTCATCCGGTGCGGCGCCTCGTGCATCGAAGAGCACCGCAGCAGAGCATGAAGCGTCGGCGTCGCCGATCAATTCGAATTCGCTCGTGCAGCCTCCAGCCACCATCGCTTCGGTTTCCGCAGCGGACCGCTTGTTGGAACAGGCGAGGGCGCTTCGCGACAAAGGCGATACGACCAATGCTTTGGCTTTGATGCAAGAAGCAGCTCAACAGGATCCGAAGAATGCCATGGTGCTTGCCGAGATGGCCAAGACCTACGAATCGATGCAATCGTTCGATCGCTCGAATGAGACCTGGCGCAAGGTCCAGGAACTTGGACCGTCCGCCGGCCTTCTATATGACCTGGCCGACCTGAAATTGAAATTTGGGGTGCCGGCGAGTCCAACTCCAGGAACAATATCGAACGGCGTTTCGTCGCCCGGCACCGCGACTGCCCAGGCCGAAGGCGATGGAATTTCCGAAGGTTCGACGTTCGGTATTACCGAAGCCACTCCCGTGCAAACCATCGACCCTGACGCCGAGACCCATCTCGTTTTAAAGGTTGGAGTGAAAGCTCGACCCAATAGCGAGTTCGACTACACGAAGGTGAAAATTCAGGTCTTCTTTTACGACGTGCTGGACAACGATAAGGTGGTTTTGACGGATGCCGATGTGAGTTACGAGTGGCTCACGCCCGATCATAATTGGTCGAGCACGAATCCGGAGATTCTGGCAGTGACTTATCTGCGACCGAAGAAAGACACGCTTTCCTCCGAGGCTGCATTGTCTGCCGCGGCGGCGGCCGTGACTCCCTCCTCCGGTACTGGAAGAAAGAGCCGTTCGCGAAACGAAACACCTCCCGCGGAGGGTCCGGTGGACGGGCTGGGTCAGCGCAAATATCTCGGCTATATCGTCCGTGTTTATTACAAGGATCAACTTCAGTCGGTGCGGGCTGATCCGAACAAGCTGCTGAATCTTTTCCCACCGCCCTTTACCGCACCGTCGCCATCGCCGCAGTAATGCAAATACTGATCGTGCACCGCGACGTCGAGATCGGCGCGCAGCTGGTGCAAATGGTGAAAGCGTACACGGCACATGAGTGCGAGCTGGTTCGGACCGACGCCGAAGCATTCGCGTGGGCAGAAGCGAATCCGCATTGCAATTTCTTGCTCGCGCAATTGGAGGCGGACGCGATTGACGGGTTCGCCCTCGGCGGCAGCCTGAGTGAGCGTTTCCCGAGATTGCAGACCGCATTTTTCCCTTCCTATCGGGCCTCTGATCAACGTCTCGACATCCGCGATTCAAAAATTTTTCCGGAGCCGATTGATGGCGAGCGTCTATTGGAAATGCTGCAGCGCGCGGAAGCGCCGGAATTGGAGGGCCGGGACGTATTTCATCCGGTGGATATTTTGCAGATGTGTTGTCTGAGCCGAAAGAGCGGCGCTCTCCAAATGGTTTTCTCGGGACGCAGTGGGTTGGTGTTTCTCCGAAAGGGGAAGCTCACCCACGCGGAAACAGATGGATTACGAGGCCACGCTGCGCTTCTGGAAATCATCACATGGGAGTATGTCGAGTTTGCCTACGACAGCTCCTTGCGCCCGGCCGCGGAAACGATTTCTGGTCGGTGGGACGAGGTGTTGATCGAAGCCGTCGGGAACCGCAAGCGCCGGGCCGGCGCGGAGATTCCCGCGACCGGCCCCTCCCGACAACACCGGGCGCATTAGGAATCAGCTCGCTTTTTTCCATCCTGAGAAAATGTCTTCCTCGTTTTCATCTAGCCCCAGTTGCGTTATTCTCGGCACTGTGCGGTGGATCATTTTCTTCGGCCTTCTGTTTTTCGTGGTCGCTTCCACACAGGCGCAAATACAGGTTGAATTGAAATTGAAGCGATTGCAGTACGTTGCCTACGAACCAGTGATCGCGACCCTGAGCATCACGAATCTCGCCGGGCGCAACGTCATGTTGCGTGATGCCGATGGCCAGCACTGGTTCGGATTCGAAGTGACTGCCGACGAAGGCCGGCCGATCGCACCGGTGAGAGGAGAGGCGCCGGAACCGCCATTACGGATCGAAACCGGCAAAACGGTTACCCGCAAAATTAATATCGAGCCGGTCTATCCGGTCCACGATTTCGGGACGTATCACGTTCGCGCGAATGTCTACTTCGCCGACATGAACAAGTTTTTTTATTCGAGCGCCAAGGTTTTCCGGGTTGGCGATGCCCGCCCGATCTGGCGGAAAACGGTCGGCTTGCCGGACGGTGTCGGTGGCGGCGGAAACGTGCGCACCTTTTCGCTGCTCTCGAACCGGTTCCCAGATCATACTTCTCTGTACGTGCGGGTTGAGGACAAGGATAGCGGCGTGGTCTACTCGACGTTCTCCCTGGGCCGCATTATTGCTTCGGATGACCCGCAAGCTGAATTCGATCGCGGCAATCAACTGCACGTGCTCCATTGCGAGAGCCCGCGAAGTTGGGCTTATTCGCGCATCGGCTTGAATGGCCAACTCCTCAAGCACGACGTTTTCATGGAAACCAAATCGCGTCCCCATTTGTATCGCACGGCTGACGGGATGATCGCCGTCCGAGGAGGAATGAGCGAGAGCGCGACCGCGCAATCGCCGCGCGGCGCAGCGCCGAAACTTTCGTCACGGCCGGGAGAAACGCCTAACGACGAATGAGGGTTGCGCTCCTTTCCAGGAAGAAAAGACGAAGCCGGACCGCAGGATTGACGGTTCTGTCTGTTGCAGTCATGGCCATTTCTTTTTCCGCCATCGCGCAGGTCCGCTCCGCCACGGTTGTGATCGACGCCGGTCACGGCGGTTATGATCGGGGCGGCATACCGGGGCAGCGCGTCGGGGAAAAAAATCTGACGCTCGACGTCGCCGAGCGGCTCCGGCGCCAGCTCAAGAAGGACGGTTACCGCGTGATCATGACTCGGGACAGCGACGTTTTTGTCCCGCTCCCGACGCGGGTTACGATCGGGAATTCATATCGCGGAGCGATCTTCGTTTGCATCCATTTCAATTCCTCCACCCGCTCTGGGGCAAATGGCATTGAGACCTACTATTACCGGAGCGACAGCGCGGGACTTGCTGCCAATATTCATCGCAATGTGGTGGCGGGCGCGCCTACGGAAAATCGTGGGATTCGCCGGCGCGCATTTTGGGTTTTGCGCAAGACCAGCATTCCGTCCGTTTTGGTGGAATGCGGTTTCCTGACCAATCCGGAGGAAGCGCGTCTTTGCCTCTCAGCTTCTTATCGGGAAAAGCTGGCGCAGGAAATCGCACGCGGAATTCGAGGTCTTCCCGCTCCTTTTATTCGTCCGTTGACGCCCAGTCTCTCCGCGGCCGGTCTGGCAGGGCCTCAGGAGTTTAATGGTGAGAGCACGGTAGTGCGGGACTTCGTGCGGGCCGATGCGGTGCGCGAGCGATCGAGTTACCACTCCAGATCCTCGAAGAAACGCAAAGCCTCGAAATCCTCTCACCACAAGACGACGAAAAAGAAGAAGAAGTCGGAGGATTGATTTGAACTCGCCCCTTGTGAGTTCAGCGCGGATGCGCACAGCCGAAGAAGCGGCTTTCGCGCGCGGCATCACGGCGGAAGCCTTGATGAATCAGGCGGGCGCCGGAATTGCGGCGACGGTTCAACAATTTTTTCCGAACCCGGCGCACTGTATCGTTTACTGCGGGAAGGGAAATAACGGGGGCGACGCGCTGGTTGCGGCAGCGCACCTGAAGCGGGCGGGATGGGATGTCGATGTGCGTCTGACTTTCCCGGAGAGTGAATCGGGCGATCTCATGCGCAAGAAATTGGAGAGCCTGCGTAAACCGGAAAGTGGGAGGGGCCTCAGTACCCCGGTGGTCGCGACACCGAGGTCCCTCCCACATTCTTCCACCATTATCCTCGACGGCCTGCTCGGTCTCGGCTCGAAACCGCCATTGCGCGAACCGATCCGCAGTGCCTGCCGCGAGATCGATCGTCTTCGTCGGGAAGAAGGGGCATTTGTCTTCGCGGTCGATCTTCCCACCGGCATGGATGGCGACTCCGGCGAAATGGATGCCGATTGTTTGATGGCGGATTTCACAATCTCAATCGGCTTTGCCAAGAGAGGTCTGGTCGCCGATCGCGCGACGAATCATGTCGGACGACTCGAAGTTATTGAACTCCTCGAACTTTCAGGCGACGGCGAAACTCCAGCTGACCAGACCCCCGTGCCGCCCGGCATCATAGCGGCGGCGAGCTCGCTGCGCGGCTTGCTTCCTCCGCGCGATTTTGACGTGCACAAAAACCAATTTGGGCGCATCGGCGTTGTCGCCGGCTCGAAAGGCTTCACCGGCGCCGCGCTCATGTGCTCGTTAGGCGCGCTTCGTGGCGGTGCCGGATTAGTGGAAGTATTCGTGCTGGAGGAAATCTATCCGATCGTCGCGGCTGCGGCTGCGCCGGAAGCAATGGTCAAGTCCATCGCTTCGTATCGAACTCTGCTCGACGACCCGGTGGATGTATGGGCTGTTGGCCCCGGTCTGGGAAAAAGTCACGCTGCGGAGTTACTCGAGCTGATCGCGCGCGCGGAAAAGCCGATGGTGGTCGACGCGGATGGACTGAATATTGTCGCCGACCAGCCGGAAACCCTATCGCGATGCGCCGGTCCCCGGCTGCTTACGCCGCATCCGGGCGAAATGAACCGTCTCTTTCCCGCCACCGACATGTCGCGCGCGGAAACGGTCGCAGCGTTTTGTGAGAAATATCCGATCACACTCTTGCTCAAAGGCAGCCGCACCATCGTGGGCGAGCGAAACCGCCCGCAAAGTTACAACATCACCGGAAGCCCGGGCATGGCGACTGGTGGAATGGGCGACGTGCTGACTGGCGTTTGCGCGGCGCTCATCGGACAGGGTTTGTCGTCTTACGATGCCGCGCGTGTCGGCGCGTGGGTGTGCGGACGCGCTGCCGAGATGGCGATCTTTAACGGAAACGCGAGTCAGGAATCGTTACTCCCGCGCGATCTTCTCGCCCATCTCGGCGCCGCTTTCTCCGACTTGGGACGAACGTAACGCCCTCATGCGGCTGAATGAATCCGTGAGGGCACAATCGCCTTGTCGGATACGGAAGTTGACGGCACTCTTCCGGGCGTGCGCCGTCTGGCTTCGCTTGCTTTCATTCTCACGTTTGGGCTTGGATCACCGACCTTGGAGGCGACAACCAAGGGCTTAAATCAGATCGTCACGCCTGATTTGCAGCCCGTGGGCGATCTCTCGCTCAGCTTGCAGGCGCAGAGTTTGCACATTGGTAATCCGTATGAAGCCCAGGCCGAACTCGGCCTGACAAACTTCGCCGAAGTTGCCATCTTCCGAGGTTTCAAACCGAACGAGTTCATCTTCGGCACGGAAATCGGTTTGCTGAGGAAGGAGCCGTTTCTCCTTTCCACGGGCTTCATCAACTGGTCGCCGCAAAACGGGGTCGATCCCCAGCCGTTCCTCGAAGGGGGCTATTACACCGAACACCAGAAGGTCAGCTTCGGCGCGATCCACGCTGGAAATAAGAACGAGGCGATCCTCGGTTACGCCTACGATTTCAACCAGACGTGGCGGGTGCAGGCCGATTTCCAAAGCGGCTCAGGGAACTCATCCACATTCGGTTTTACCTGGAGTATCACTCCGAATTTTCAGGTAAACCCCGCCATCTACTTCCCGAACTACCACCCTGGTCGGGTCCTCGGCTACATCGTTTTCAGCTACACGTTTCATCTCTGGAGCCCGAAGCAGCCGGAAAAATGAAGGAGAATGACCGCGAAGCAGTTTCACTTCTCGCCGAGGCGATGCGCCTAACGAAACCCGAGTCAGGAGACGACGCCAGGTATCCAAGCTACGCGCCGCAGCTCACTTCGGTGGACGGGCGTCCAGACCGAAATCGCGTTCAACGCTTTGGTACCAAGTGGCATCGTCGGCCGCACCCCAGTCGACCCATTGTTCGTCAGTCATGGCGGCGCGCCATTTCAGGAAGGGCTCGGCATCTGGCCCGACGGGATGCCGCAGTTGCCAGGTGCCACTCTCGACGATCTCGCGAATCTTTTGTGCGACTTCAACTGGTGAGGTGGGGGTTTGGAGCGAGGCGCTGAAGAGACCCGCCATGCGGCGCGTGTGCGGATAGAGCGAAGCGACGGACTGCTCCGAGATGCGGCGGGCCATGGCGGTGTCAATAAGCCCCGGTTGGACAATGGCGACCCGGATGTTGAACATTTTTGCCTCCTGTGCGAGCGCCTCGCTCAGCCCTTCCAGGGCAAATTTCGACGCCGCGTAGGCGCCTAACGGCGACGAGGAGATTCGACCGGAGATCGAGGTGACATTGATAATGCAGCCGCTGCGGCGGATGCGCATCTGCGGTAACACGGCCTTGATGCAGCGGAGCGCCCCGAAATAATTCGTTTCGATCACGGCCCGGAACTCGGCCAGGTCGAGTTCTTCGGTGGGGCCTTTCCGCTCGATCCCGGCATTGTTGATCAGGACATCGAGAGGACCTTCGGCCTTTTCAATCGCGCGGATAGCCTCGATGACGGAAACGTCGGAGTCGACATCCATGGCGGAGACGTGAACAGGCAGTCCTTCCTTTTGCGCAGTCTCGGCCAGCTCTCGAGCACCACCCGGGTTGCGCATCGTCGCGTAGACGGTATGTCCGGCGCGACCCAGGACTAGCGCGGTCGCCAGGCCGATGCCTTTGCTCGTGCCGGTGATTAAGATAGATGCCATGTTTTTTTTGCCATGATGGCTTGATTCTTCATGCGCGCCACTTGGCGCGGAACACGAATAAGATCATGAATGCGACGGATGAGGTATCAGGGCTCGGGCCCCGGGCTGTTCTCGGAATAACTCCAGGCAAATATTTTAGCACAAATCTTCGAGAAGCCTGGCACGTTTGGACCGGCAAGAAAGAATGTCGCCAGAACATTCCGAGGAACAAAGCGCTTTAGAAGCAAGAGCCAGATAGTCGCTCCGAACAGCATTCCGATCACGAACAGAACGACAAACGCTGGCGCCAAACCTAGTATGGCGAACAATCCAGGATGCGGGATGAGTTGCGTCAGCAATCGACCAAGAGCGACTTCCCCGGCGATAGCCGGCACGAACATGAACGTAAATAAACTAACGCACAACGCTGGATGTTCACGACATGGAAGGTTCGTGCGGGCTGCGCCGGAATTATTCTGTATTCTCATCTCGTGGGATGGCGTTCTGGGTCGCCTAACGAGACACAAGACCGACGACCTGGCGTAAACAAAGCACACGGCACAGCGCGGGCAAGGGTCTGGGTGACTGGGGTTGAAGCAGGAAGTCATGGAAAGCTGATTCCTCACTTAAGCCGACTCGCAGACAGCTCCAGCGTCGTATGGTTAGGCCCGTTGGCGTCATTGCGTTACCGGTGCAGAAGCTGCTCGAATCGCGGATCGGAACGAATCGGGTCCCATTCCCAGCGGTATTTCAAATCGTTGATCGTAATGCTGTAATCGACGCTGTCTACCGCGCCGGGTGTTTTGAGAAGGCGCTCAATCAACGGAATAGCCAGCTTTGTCTCCCCGACACGCGCATAGATCAACGCGAGATAGCAATTCATGAGGGCGCCGTCGACGGCATCCTTCGACTCCGGTTTGAGTTCGACCGCGCGTTGTCCCTCGCGGATTGCGTCGTCTTTTCGCCCCATAAAGCCGTAAAGCCACCCGAGATTCGCGTGTCGATAGGCGCTTGCCGGCGCCTCCTTCACCGCCGCTTCAAAAGCGGGCCTCGCCAGTTCGAATGCCTTCTGCGCATTCACATGATCGCCCCGTGCGAGATAAATGCAGCCTTCGAAAAAACTTCTCGGCGTCGCGCCAGCGTTAGTGTACGAGAACTCGCTGAGCGACGAGGTCTCCAAGGCCTGTTTTGCCGCGGCGAAATCACGTTGAATCATCGCGACGTCCCATCGGCAGGCAACGGCGGAGCCATCTGGATCGTTTGCAGCCGGAACGTTCTCGAGGAGTGACTTCAGCAGGTGGGTATCGCCCTTCCACCAAAAATCGACGTACCCACTCTGAATTTTCGCAACAGTCGACGCCGGAGCCATCGCCCGCATGCGCTCTGCCCACTCTGCCGCTTCTGGCCAGCGGCGCATCGCAGTGTTGATAAAGATGAGTTCGCGGACGGTATTTGGATTTTGCGGATCCAGCCTCGCCACCCTTTGGTATTCCTTGAGCGATTGTTCCCACTTGCCCTGGCGGCGTTCGATTGCCGCAATCAAACGCGCGATATCTCCGTTGCTCGGCGATAAACGAGAAGCGATCTCGAATTGCTCGAGCGCGCGGCCATAATCCTGATCCATCCAGTAGATGCAGTGTCCGAGCGCGAAGTGTGCTTCCGCCAGATTCGGCTGCAGCTGCAATGCGATTTCAGCTTCGGCGTGCGCCTTCGTTTTCCAGCTCTCGGTCGGCTCATAGTAATGAAAAATCGCCGCTCGAATTGAGGCAAGCCGCGCGTGAGCCAGGGCAAATTTCGGATCGAGTGCGATGGCCTGCTCGTATAACTGCTCGGCCGCTTTGTAATCTTCCAAAAGTGTATCGGGATTGCGCTCGATCTGATTAGCCTGCAAATAGACGACATAAGCGTCTGCGCTGGCCGTCGGCTTCTTTTCCACGCGCGCCTTTTCGTCGGCACTCATCGTGACGCGAAGGGCGTCGGCGATTTCAGCGGCCAGCTCGCCCTCCAAGCCGAGTGAATCTTCGAGCGTCCGGTCGTAGCGATTCGCCCAAAGGTGTCGGTCGTGCACGGCATCAATTAATTGCACATTCACTACCACGCGATTGCCTTCCCGCCGGACGCTTCCCTCCAAAACGCTGGCCACGTTCAATTCCTTGCCGATGGCGCGCAGGTTATGCGACTCCTTTCCGCCTCGATATCCCATCACGCTCGTGCGACTAATCACGCGCAGGCCCTCGATCTGCGCCAGATTAGTCAGGATATCGTCCTGAATTCCGTCCGCAAAAAATGCGTTCTCTTTGTTGTCGCTCAGATTTTCGAACGGAAGAACGGCGATGCTTTTCTGTGGGATCGTTTCTCCAGCAAGACTGTGAAACGGAAGCCGCTGGTAAACCAACATCGCGATCACGAGCAGAAGCACGCCGATAATGGCGAAGTCCATTTTCCGGCCGAGACCTTTGCGCGTGACCGGATCGACGTTCTCCTCGCGAACGAATCCTCCCGGTGTCAATTCGTAGAGCCAGGCCACCAGCATGGCGATGGGAAATCCGAAACCAAGCGCAACGACAACAAACCGCACAGTCGAGTTCGGAATGTCGAAGAACGGAAAGACCTGCGTCGCGACTTGGATTAGCAGCCAACTGACAGCGCCATACGCGACCGCCGCACGGTAAACATTGCGTCGCTTCAGCTCAGCGAAAAACGGCCTTAGATTCATTGTGGCAACGCGCGTCCAATGTCGCTTCCTGGCTGCCGGGTTCGGGAGGCGGTGGGACCACCTACGACGTCGGCTTGATCTTTGAGAATCAGCCAAACGAAAGGCGGCAACGTCGTTACCCTCTTGTGGTCGTGTTGAGTGGAGCCGTTCTGCATAGCCTCGCAGTATCGACTCGAAGTGGTAGCGATCAATCCCGCATCAATTCCTGAAATGGCAATCGATTTCAGGAGGGCATAGTGCTCGATTTATCGGTCGTCCAAAGGAGCCGGCCCGAGGCGCTGTCTTGTCGCGTTCGTTATCGCCGCGGTCGTCGCCCGTATGGGTTGTTAGTGCGCGAATCGTTCGCTAAAGGTCTGATGCTTCACACCCGGACGTTGTCGAGCACATCGGTACCCGCTCCGCAAACCGCGGCGGCTCCGTTCGGTTAAAGGGTATCGCTGCGAGGATGGACAGTCGCCATCTTCTTCCGTGTCGCTTGCATGCGTCTATACATCATCAAGCTCATGCGTTTCAAGAACTCGTACCCGAAGGAGTAATCCTTTTCGCAATACTCGCGCAAGATCGCCGCGTCAAAGGAGATGGCAGCGACCGCCTCGACGGCACGCGCCGTAAAGCTCCAAGTATGAGGTGGGAACATCCACGACCACCCCAATAGTGAATCGCCCAGTCCGTCGCTCGATTCCAAGGCTACCTTTCCGGTCTCGATCAAATAAAACCGGGTTGCGAGTTCGCCTTCACGGAAAATCACCTGTCCCTTTTCGAATCGAACAACCATCGCGCAGCGCGTCAGCAAGGCCAGATGCCCTGGATTCATTCCGATGAGAAAAGGATGCCGAGCGACCCGGGTCGCCATGCCCTCGCCAATTGCCGCCATTTTCTCAACGGCTTTCACCATCGTTCCCTCCTTTTTCGCTGTGTCACCGGCTGTCCCGCAGGAGGGCGCGGGAACGTTCGACTGGAATGAGCGGCTTATGATGCCCCGCGGACCAACCATGTGCCGACGCGACCGGATGCTGGGAGTAGCTCCTTTCCATCGCGAGTTATCCGAGGTGGGCGAGAAATCTGATGGCACCAGAGTTTTCTTTATGGCCAAGATCTCCGATTTCGATTGAGCCGGCAGCGGTTGAGTTCTCATGCGAGAAACCTGACGCCACAACGTGAGTCTGGCTCATCCGCAGTTGTCAAACGTTGTGCGTTTCTTGTTCGCTGTGAGGACCGTTCCGGAGGCGATCGCGGCAAAGGATGATCTAATTCAGCACCGCTAACCAGAGGTGAAGCGACGCCGGTCGTTAGGCCATGGTTGTTTAGCGGCGAGGGTAATAAATGCGTTACCCAATTTTCGATTAGTGAATGCCAACCACCGCCCAGCGCTTTGCGGTCGAGTAGTGAGCGTACTGCGTGAGCAAAGCAAACAATCAACCAACAAAGGAAAATGAAGAAAATGAAACCAAATATTCGTTCGAAACGAGTAAACAAACCAACACAGAAAAAACCTATCAACAAGAAAGAACAAATCTATATGAATACTAAACACTATCTCAGCACCGTCCTTGGTTCAATTGCCTTGGCCGCGTGCATCGCCGTCGGGGTATCAACGTCACGGGGACAAGTAATGTATAGCCTCGAGGACATGGGAGTCGTCAAAGGCATGGAAGCCAGCGATGCTGCCGCGATTAATAATCAGGGGCAGGTAGCGGGCACAGCTTACCAAGGAGAGGAGACATGCGCCTTCCATTACGACTACATTTAGAAACTCATGGAGGATGCCGGTGGGCTAAACAGCCGCGGATTTGGTATCAGCTCCACGAATTTCGTCGTGGGGGACGCCTTCTTCGAGACCATGGGCCCAATGCGAGCTAGCCACGCTGCCCTTTTCAAAGGGGGAATCCCGATTAACCTCGGGGTCTTGAAAGGCCAGGTGTATAGCCGAGCCAATGGCATTAATGCTATGGGTCAGGTAGTTGGGTTCTCCGGTTTAACTCGAGATAGCAACGACAGCCGTGCCTTTATGTGGACCAGCCAAACCGGCATGATCGACATTGGCACGCTTGGCGGTGCATATGCACAGGCAAATGCGGTCAACGACAGTGGGTTCGTAACGGGCGCGTCTCAAACGCAAGGCTGGGGTCCAATGGTGACGACCCACGCCTTCCTGTATCAGCCATTGTCGCCGAGCATGTCGCCGATCAATCGACCAATGCGCGACCTCGTGTGTGCTGGGCGGCCTCTCCAGTTATGGCATGGCCATCAACAGCTACAATCATGTCGCCGGCTATTCCACGATCAAAACCAACGACGAGCGCGTTCATGCATTCTTGCATGATGGCAAGAGCATGATCGATCTCGGATCGCTTGGCGGAAACGGAAATCGGTGGGGTTCAGACGTCAGCGTAGCTCTGGGTATCAACAATTTCGACCAAGTTGTTGGATATACCTATCTCCCGGCGGTCGGCGAAATGCCCATCCAGCAAGTGGCGTTTCTCTGGCGCCGAACTTCGAACGGCGGCGGGCAAATGATCAACCTAAACATGCTGCTCTACGGGGAAGGAAAAAACTACCTGGTCTTCTCCGCTACAGCAATCAATGAGAATGGGCAGATCGTGGGCACCGCCTACGATATGCGCGACGGCAGTGTGCGCGCCGTTTTGCTAACTCCTGAGGCGCAGTATCCGCCGCCAGCGCCGTAATGCTATGACTAGTCCTGATCGCCAATAGCATGAAAAAAGCCAAACAGCGTCTCTTGGAACTTAGCAGGTTTCGCGAGAGACGCTGCGGGGGCAGTGGAAGCATCATGAATAGACTTTCATTCGCCGTTTTGCTAAGTCGCTTTGAGTCCAGTAAGAACAGAGTCGAAGATTCACGGGCGTATGGATCTCGCAGCTCTACCTCAAACGCTCAAGATTTCAGTTGCCATTTGCCGAGACGTTCAGCCCTCTTAGTCATGAATCCGGCTCGATGGCCGACGTGAAACACCGCCCGCCATCGAATGACAACGGACGGTGTTTGTCTCACTTTTGCGCGATGCCGCGCGTCGCCTTATTTCTTGGGCAGTAGCGTTCCGGAGCCGGCGATGCACTCCCATTTTCCATCACGCTCCATCCACGTATCAACCCATCCATAGGAACGAGCGAACTCTTTCCCATCTTTGTCTTTGCCCTTTTCGGTCGAGGTGCCGCACACTGTTGCGACGTTGGAGCCATAAAAATGGACTTCCATGCTGTCGTTAACTGACGACGTGTAGGTGTCGGTCTCAGCCTTCATCTTCTCCAGCCTTTGGGCTTTGCTCTGCACTTCTCCTTTGGAATTGACTCCGGCATAATCCGCAGCCAGCAAGCCTGCGACAACCGCTGCTCCATGATCCGCGTCCATCTCCGCCTTGGCCCAGGCGTCTTCCATCGACTTAAGTTTCGCTTCTACCCCGCTCGACGTTTGAGCACGCACAAGAGGGGTGGCGCAAAGACTGAGCACGGTCATAGCAAGTATGCTTACGGTAATTGATTTCATCATGAGTTCTCTTTCTTGGTTTTTGGTGAAAGGAAGCTCGCCCGGGCGCTCGGGCACCCTGTCGGGACGAACCACATCGAAGCAAGCGCGCTTCGACACGCGTGTTATGGCAAAGCGTCGGTTGCAACGGCTTCGCAGTCAATGATCGACGATCGGAGCGAAGAGGTGGAAATACTGCGGATCCTCGGCGACGGCTTCCTGTAAGAACGCGATTTTCCCCGCAAGACTCCGCTCATCAGAATGCGCTCCCAACGCGTGCGCACGCAGGAAAAGATCGTGAGCCCTCGCGCTGGTTGTCGCAGGCGCAACCAGCAGCTGCTCCTGGGTCGGCTCGAGTTTTATCGCCAGGGCGTCGGCCACCTTCTGCGCAACTTCGCCTTCCACGCTGAAAACGTCCTTGATATTGCGCCGGTAGCTTTGCGCCCAAAGATGCCTGTCGTCCCGCCCATCGATTAGCTGCAAGTTAATCAAGACGTCGTCGCCGGCTTTCTGCACGCTGCCCTCGAGCACAGTTGCGACACTCAGTTCGCGGCTGACCGCTCGCAGGTTTTCGGGATGACTTTGATATTTCTCGGTTGAAGTGCGCGACGTCACCTTCAAATCGCGCAACCGCGCGAGTTTCGTCAGGATTTCATCCCGCATGCCGCTCACGAAATACGCGTTGGTCTCGTCCCCGCTCAGATTTTCAAATGGAAGGACCGCAATCGATTTGCTGTCGATTTCCCTCGCGAGTGGCGCTTGCTTCCCATCTTCGACGCTTGGTTGCGAGTGCAAGATTCGGGAGACCGTTAATCCGGCCGCCGCCGCTGCGATAACAACGACCAGGGCTGTTAGCGTGGTGCGTGGTTTCTGCTCGGCAAAAAATTTTCGAAGATTCATGAGCGTGCGAGCCTCGCAACTTACCTTACATGCTCACCGCAACTGGGCGTCGTCGCTACAATTAAAGGTGAAATTGTGAACGCGGCCCTGGCACTAAACGTCGCCGACGTTACTGCGATCGCGAGACATTATGACTTGGGAATCGTCGGAGGCTGACTAACGAGTTTCTGGAAGCGAGGATCGTTTCGCAGCGGATCCCACTGCCAGCGGCGACGCAGGTCGCTCAGCGTAATGCTGCAGTTTGGTCGATCGACCTGCCCGGGAACTGACAGCAGATGTTCAAGCAGCGGAATCGCGAGGTCGATCTCGCCCACGCGCGTGTAGATCATCGCCAGATAACCGGACATCCACGGGCCGATCACGGCGTCTTTCGATTCAGGCGCAAGTTCGACGCTGAGCAGTCCTTCGCGCACCGCATCCTGCTTCCGGCCCATGAAGGCGTAGAGCAATCCGAGATTGGCGTGGCGAAGAGCGCTTTCCGGCGCTTCCTGCACGGCGCTTTCGAATTGCGGCCTCGCCACTTCAAATCTTGTCTGCGCTCGCGCTCCATCCCCCTGCGCGAGGGCGGTGCAGCCGGCAAAGAAACTCTTTGGAATGACCTGGCCATTGACTGGAAACGCTTCGAGTGGAGAAGACGCAAGAGTTTGGGCGGCAGCGGTAAAATCGCGCTCGATCATGTCGCGATCCCAATGTGCGAGCGTGATCAGTCCGTCCGGATCAATCCCCGTTGGAATACCGACCAGGATCTCGTCCAGCATCGCGGTTTTTCCGGTGGCCCAGAAATCGATGTATGCGCGATTGATTTTTTCGTTGACCGAACCGGGAGCGAGCGCCAGAACGCGGTCCTGACTTTGCGCGGCCGCCGCCCAATCACGGCGGAAGCAATAGGTATAGACGATCTCTTCCACGATATTTGCGTTTACCGGATCCAGCGTCTGACTTTTGCGAAGCAGATCGAGATTTTCATCCCAGCGGCCCTGACGGCGGCGTATCGCCGCGACGAAATAACCGATGTCACTGTTGTTAGGTAAAACCTCGGAAGCGAGATCAAATTCGCGGAGAGCCCGCTCGTAGTCGCCTTCCGTCCAATAATAATAGAGACCGAGCGCGAGATGGGCTTCACCCAGATCCGGCTTGAGTCGCAGGGCTTCCTCCGCCGTCGCTTTGATGCGTTCTTTCCGTGCTTCGGTCGGTTCGAACCAATGATAAATTCTCGCAATCGTGGCCGAAAGTCGCGCATAGGCCAGCGCGAAAGTCGGATCATTGTCGATTGCTTCGAGGTAGAGCTTTTCTGCGACCTTGTAGTCCTGGAGCGATCGGTTAGGCGTATTTTCGAAGCCGCGGGCCTTGAGGTAGAGCACGTAAGCATCGGTGTTCCCGGTGGGCTTGCTCTCGACCCGCGCCTTCTCTTCCGGGCTCAGTTTCGCGCGCAATTTCCCCGCAATTTCGGTGGCAAGCTCGCCTTGCAGTCCGAGTGAATCCTCCAGGGTACGGTCGAAACGCTCGGCCCAGAGATGATGATCATTGAGTGCGTCGATCAACTGCACATTTACGACAACACGATTGCCGTCCCGCCGCACACTGCCCTCCAGCACGTTCGCAACATCGAGTGCCAGACCGATCTCGCGAAGGTTCTGCGGCGCTTTGTCGTCGCGATATTGCAAGACTGACGTCCGGCTGATCACTTTCAGCCCACTGATTTTGCTCAAGCTGGTCAGAAGATCGTCTTGAATTCCATCGGCGAAGAACGCGTTGTCCGGATCACGACTTAGATTTTCAAACGGAAGCACGGCGATCGATTTGCTGTCGGACACCGTAGTAGCAATGCCGACGGCATGCCGCCATCGCGGCACGAAAAACAATCCTCCAGCTACCGCTATGGCGAGGCAAAACACGGCAATCGCAATAACCGCGAGTTTGCCTCTCGCTGTTTTCCTAACCTGCAATTTTCGCGGTCTTTGTGAATTGCCGATCTCGTCCGTGTAGAAATTAACCAGCGCGATTTTCCGGCCGTGTTTCACCTCGCATTCGCCCAGTTCATGAAGATGCGGGTTCCAGCGCGAGTAGGGTGCAAGATCATCCGCCACCCTCTTCGAGAGGAGAATATGGCCGGCATCACCGCTATCCATCACTCGTTGGGCGAGATCGATCCCGGCGCCGGCGACATTGGCTCGTTCGTTTACATCCGGCACACGATTGATGGGTCCGCTATGAATCCCGATGCGCAGCGGAATCCCAGGCTCATTCTTTAACGCAGTGGCAATCTCTGTCGCGCATTCGATCGGCGCCTTTGTATCGCCGAAAAACACCAGTGTCATTCCATCCCCGGTCGGCAATCGAATCAGGTTCCCCTCTGCTTCCGCCGCCCGAAACTGAGCGGTGCCGCGCACGATTTCACTCAGGCGCCGCAGCAGTTCAGTCTGCTCGCGAATGAGCAATTTCGAGTAGCCCACGACATCCATGGACAGCACATGACCGATCTCGATTTGCGGGTCGGCTTGGTCTTCGGCAGACATGGGGCCAAAACTATCAGGGAATTATCTGTCGCACTAATGGTAAACCGAGGCCGGTTCGGCCTTTGACCGGGGGTTTTTTGGATTCAGATAGCGCGGCGCCGGGCCACCGTGTAAAGCTTCTGCCGTGAAGCGCCTAAGCTTTTCACTTTGGAACGCATCGATTGCGTTCGTTCTACTGATGACCGGTGCTGGCCAGGCGCGGGCCGATTGGATTCGGGATTTGCGCGGTGAGGTATCCTACGATGACAATCTGTCGAACTCGGACCGGGAGGCGGATCAGAAGGGAGACTTTGCTTTTGCAGCGCAGGCGCGTTTCGGACGCTTCGGGGAACTGACCGATCATCTGCTGCTGACAATAACGGCGGACCTCGACGCTCGAGCGTATGCGGAGTACCAGGATTTTAACCGCGTCCTTCTGGCTTCCTCCGCATCGTTGCGCTATCGATTCGGACTTGGCGCGATGGCCCCGTTCATCCGCATAGATGCGAGCGGCGGTTACGCAAATTTCGAGCAGAATCTCCAGGATGGCTGGCGTTATCGAGCTGGAATCACAGTCGGGAAACGAATCACTGAGCGGCTGGCGATCGACGCCTCCTATGCTTTCGAAGACATTGGAGCCCGCGTTCGCGTATTCGATCGACGCGCAAACGTTTTCGCACTAACTGCCTCGTTCGACCTCACAGCGGCGATGCAGCTGACAGCAGCTTACGAGTTTCGAGATGGCGAGGTCGTCTCCTATGCGGTCCCGCCGCGTCCGGATCTGCGGGCCCTGTCAAACGCCGATCAATTGGTCTACACCTTCGGTCCGCTCTATGAAGCGTATAACCTGAATGCGACGACCAACGTATTCGCTTTTGGGATTAGTCGGGCTCTCACGCAGTCGGTCTCGATCAACCTTCGTTACGAATGGCAGGGAACTTCACGCGACCAGATTTCGTATGTCGATAACGTTGTGCGCGTCTCCATCCATGCGAGTTTTTGAAAATCGCAGCACCGTCGCGCCACGCCGCGGGTCTCGTCTTGGTGGCTGCTTGCGCGCGCTGCTCGTGCTGTATGCCATGGCGAGGGCCGACGCAGGAAACATTGTGGTTGCGGTCCGGGATAATGATGGCGCACCAGTGAAGGACGCCGTGGTTTACGCAATGCCTGTTTCGGGAAAGCCACCGGGTACAAAGGCGCATGCAGTGGTTGCTCAGCGCGATAAACAATTCGTTCCCTACGTCAGCGCAATTCAGGTTGGCAGTCAGGTCCAGTTTCCGAATCAGGATAGCGTCAAGCATCACCTCTACTCTTTCTCGCCGGCAAAGAAGTTCGAGCTGCCTCTTTACTCTGGGACACCACCCAATCCGATCGTGTTCGACAAGCCAGGACTCGTGACGCTCGGGTGCAACATTCACGACTGGATGATTGGATACATCATGGTCGTGCCGACGCCCTGGTTCACTGTGACCGGCGCCGACGGTGAGGGGAAGCTGCACGATTTACCCGCGGGTACCTACAATGTGGAGATCTGGCAACCGCGACTGAGAGATCCTTCGTTCCGACCGCACCAGCGCGCGACTGCGGATGCAAATATCAGCTTTCAGTTGGACTTGAAACCGGACTTTCGGTTGCGCCGCAGCCCCGCGGATTCCGGCGTCGGCTATCATTGAGCGTCGATCTTCGCGAATGGTGAAATCCGTGCTGCAATTGCGATTCCGTACCTTTCGCGGACGACTCGCTTTCTTTTTCCTCTCTCTCATCGCTCTCGTACTGTCCGCGAGTTTTCTGATCGTGCTGCAAGCAAACCGGCGCCACGCCTTGCAGCAAATCGAAAATAATCTTCGTGGCGGCTCACGCATTTTTGCGACGTTGACCGCGAGGCGATTGGATGAATTGAACGGACAGGCGCGCTTGCTGGCATACGATTACGGATTCAAGCAGGCCTTCAGCAGCAGCGCCGACGATCCCGCCACGATTCGCCTTGCGATGCAGAACTGGCGGGATCGCATCAAGGCAAGTTTTATGGTCCTGGTCTCGCTCAAGAAACGCACGCTCTACGATAGCGATGAGCCGCGGCGCGACCGCGCAGCCTTCGACTTGCCGGACTTGATCGCTGCAGCGGAAGGAAACGAGACCCTCGAGTCGCGCGGGCTCGCGCTGCGCGATGGAAAACTCTATGCTGTCGTCGTCGTCCCGTTGCTCGCGCCTGAGCCGATTGCCTGGATCTGTCTCGGTTTCCGGGTCGACGATGCGTTTGCAAGCGAGCTTGGTAGCCTAACGAACCAGGCGGTGTCATTTCTCGACCAAAACGCTGGGCCGCCCCCCTGGAGAATTCTGGCCTCGACTTTCGATATGCCGGAGCGGAAGCAGCTGCTGGCCGCGCTTGAGAAAGTGAAAACGACGGATCGGCCAACTCAGGTTGAGATGGGAAAGACGCCGTTCGTAACCCTTTTGGAAAAGCTCGATGTTCGCAACGGAAAAGCGGCAGTGGCCTTGCAACGGAACCTCAAAGAAGAACTGGCACCGTTTCGCTCCCTGGAAACGCTTTTGATCATCATCGGTTTAGCGGGTCTGTTGTTATCTGTTCTGGCGGTAGGGGGAATCGCTGACTCACTGAGTCAGCCTGTTTTGCGGCTGGTCAAGAATGCGCATCGCGTCGAAAGCGGCGACTATACGTCCCAGCCCAGTGGGGAACTCAGCCGTCGCGATGAACTCGGCCAGCTCGCCCGCTCCTTTCAAACGATGACCGCTGGGCTCGCAGAGCGCGACAGGGTTCGCGATCTCCTTGGGAAAGTGACCTCACCCGCCATCGCGGCCGAGCTAACGCGCCGGCAACTCACGCTCGGTGGCGAGGAAAAAAAAGTCACGATCCTGTTCTGTGATCTGCGCGACTTCACTCCGCTGAGCGAGCAACTGACGCCGGCTCAATTGCTGGAAGTGCTCAACGCTTATTTCACTACTATGAGTCAAATCGTCGATGCGCACGGTGGGGTCGTTGACAAGTACATCGGCGATGCCGTGATGGCGTTGTTTGGCGCGCCATTGGAAATGTCCGACCAGGCTTCACAAGCGATTGAGACAGCCCTCGAGATGGCTGTGGCGCTCAAGGAATTAAATCAGCGGCTCTTCCACGGCGACGGCCGCGCCCTGCGCCTTGGCATTGGCATTCACACTGCGGTTGTCGTCGCGGGCAACATCGGTTCACCCGAGCGTTATAACTACACTGTGATCGGCGACGGTGTGAATGTGGCATCGCGTCTGGAGGCGCTGACCCGTCAGCCCGATTATGATACCGACATCATTGTGAGTGCTGAGACGCTGGCGGAGAGCACGAAATCGTTTCGAACCAGGGTGCTGGGCGAAGTTTCCGTCAAAGGCAAGCAACAGCTGGTGAAGATTCACGCGTTGCTCGCGCGAGATTAACGGTCGGCCGCGGTTCAACGCGTTGTGCCTCAAGTGGCTTGAGGCATATTGACCGATGCCGTTTCAGCTCGAATCGAATTACACCCCGCGTGGCGACCAGGGGCAGGCGATTGCGAAGCTGATCAAATCCGTCGAGGCCGGCAACCGGCACCAAACGCTCCTCGGCGTCACTGGTTCCGGCAAAACTTTCACAATCGCGAATGTTATTCGCGAGCTGGATCGACCGGCGCTGATCATTTCGCACAACAAGACGCTCGCCGCGCAGCTTTACTCCGAGTTCAAGCAATTCTTTCCGCGCAACGCGGTCGAATATTTCGTCAGCTATTTCGATTACTACCAGCCGGAAGCCTACATTCCGCGATCGGATACCTACATCGAGAAGGATTCCTCGATCAATGAAGAGATCGAACGGCTGCGGCTCGCCGCAACCAGCGCGCTGCTTTCGCGCCGCGACACGATCGTAGTCGCGAGCGTCTCCTGTATCTACGGCGTCACTTCGCCGGAAGATTACCTGCGCATGCTGCTGACGGTGAAACGTAATCAGCAGATTTCTCGCGAAGCAGTTCTCGGCCGGCTGGTCGATATGCTGTACGAGCGGAACGACGTGAGTTTCTCGCGCGGCAAGTTCCGGGTCCGCGGCGATGTGGTGGAAGTTTATCCAGCGACAGCTGACGAAGAAGCGATCCGGCTGGAGTTTTTTGGCGATGAAATCGACGCCATCACGCGGTTCGATCCGCTGACCGGTCATGCTCATGAGTCGTTAGGCGTGATGACGTTCTATCCGGCGAAGCAGTTCGTGACCCCGGCGGACAAGTTGAATCGCGCTCTGACCACAATCCGCGCCGAACTCGACGACCGAATCAAGCTCTTGGAATCGCAAAGCAGGTTACTCGAGGCGCAGCGTCTGAAGATGCGCACGGAATACGATCTCGAGATGTTGCAGGAGATGGGTTTCTGCAGTGGAATCGAAAATTACTCGCGTCATCTTTCCGGGCGACCGCCGGGTTCGAAGCCGTTCACACTGCTCGATTTTTTCCCGAAAGATTTCCTGCTCGTGATCGACGAGTCGCACGCCACCATCCCGCAGATCGGCGGCATGTACGAGGGCGACAAGTCGCGGAAGACCGTCTTGGTGGAATACGGATTTCGGCTGCCAAGCGCGCTCGACAACCGTCCGCTCAATTTTTCCGAGTTCATGGGCATGACGAACCAGATCGTCTATGTCAGCGCAACGCCGGCGGAGTTCGAGATCAAGAACAGCATCGTCGGCAACTCCGGATACTTTCCGCACAAGCGCGCGCGTATCGGTGAGGAAGAGCTGGTGCCGGCGCTGGTGGCAGGCGAGGCTGTAGCGGCGGTCTCTGACCGTCGCCTCCTCGGAGGTGTTCAATACGACGGCGCTCAGAAAGCGCCGCTACAGCTCTCCCGCACCGATCAACCGCCGGAGCAATTCGATGTGCATACTCCGGGCGCGCCTCTTGTCGTCGAACAGATCATTCGGCCTACCGGATTGCTCGATCCGAAGATCACGCTCAAGCCTTTGCAACATCAGATTGATGACACAATCGAGCTCTGCCGCGAACGGGTAGAGAAACAGGAGCGCGTTCTCGTCACTACACTAACCAAACGAACGGCCGAAGATCTTTCGGATTATTTGCGCGATGTGGGGTTGAAGGTGCGTTATCTGCACAGCGACATCGATACGATCGAACGCGTGGAAATCTTGCGCGGATTGCGCGCAGCGGACTTCGACATTCTCGTCGGGATCAATCTGCTTCGAGAAGGACTCGATCTTCCGGAAGTCTCGCTCGTCTGCATTCTCGACGCCGATAAGGAAGGTTTCCTCCGCAGCCAAACCTCCCTTATTCAAACCGCCGGTCGCGCGGCGCGTCACATTAACGGCGAAGTCGTTTTGTTTGCCGACACGGTCACGCAAAGCATGCAGGCGCTGATCTCGATCTCTGATTATCGGCGCACGAAGCAGATGGAGTACAACGAGAAGCATGGGATTACACCGCAGACCGTGCGCCGCGCGGTCCAGGAAAGTTTGCACACCATTTTGCGCGGTCGCGAGATTGCGGCATCGGTCATTCAAGAAGCCGGTGGTGATTTCAATCTCACTGAGCTTCTGCGCGAACTCGAAGACGATATGCAACGGGCCTCAGCCAATCTGGAATTCGAGCGTGCCGCCTTGTTACGCGATCAAATCATGGAAGTAAAAAGCGGGACCGGCTTGACCAAGATTGAGCCGAAACGGAAGCCGGTGAAATACACCCGCAACTCCGGCCGCCGCCGCTCCCGCGTCTAGGTCCGCTCGCACAAAACTAGCTCTGCTATATTGGGTGCGATTCGCCTGCACGTTCTTCCTCCTTACGATGCTGATCCTGCCGTTGGCGGCACAAGATCAGGTTACTCCGGGACTGAGCAGCCTCCCTGAAGTTGATTTCTCGCAGCTCAGCCAACGCGATCCCAATCCGCTCGGGGAAAAAGCGCTGGCCATTCATCCGGAGCAATGGAAACACGGCGAAACCGAGCATTTCATTTATCACTTCGTTCACGGTTACGTGGCCACGCCAGTTTCGGTGGAAGCAGAATTCTACTATCGCGTCGTGACCAGGGAACTGGAACGCGACCAGCCGCCGGGAGATACGAAGTCGCATGTCTACATTTTTGAAAACGCGGAGGATTGGCTGCAATTTCAGATGTTCGGCAATCTGGAAAAGTGGACCGGCGGAATTCATTCCGCAGGCAGCCTTTTTATTCAGCGCAATCCGAAGTTCAAATTTTCCGACAACACCCTCGGGCACGAAATCGTTCATCTCGTCATGCACCGATTCTATCCGGACGGTATTCCGTGCTGGCTGGATGAAGGATTGGCGCAATACATATCCAAGGGAGCGCGGGCCAGTTATCAGCGCGCTCGCGGTTACATTGCCAAGCCGCACTCCGAGGCCGTCGCTGAGAACGACATCATTCCACTGGCGGCGCTCGTTGCCATCACTCATCCACCTTCCGATCGCGTAATTACTTTTTACGATGAGTCGGAGCGGCTCGTGCGCTTTCTTGCCTCTACTGATAAGCGAAATTTCCTCGCATTTCTCGATGCGCTCGGCCGGCATCAGCCGTTCGAGACTGCGCTTCCTCGCATTTACGCAGGAGCGTTCCCGAACTCGTCTGTGCTTGAGGAAAAATTCCGCGAATACGCGTCGAAAGATGAGGGCTCGACCCTGCAGCAAGCCGGAGGTTTGTAGCGACGTCGCCGCGCGCCGTCCCTACCGATTGCATCCACGGGTCGGGTTTCGAATTTTTGGGCAGCCGGGGTTCGCGACTCCGGCTACAGTTTCGAGATGCCGAAAGCAAAAGCGAAAACTGCAGCATCCCTTTCGAACATCCATGCTGTTGTCGGCTCGGATGAAAGCGAAGTGAAACGCGTCGCCGCGGAGCTCGCGGTGAAGTTGACGCCAGCCGATGCGGGGGACTTCGGGCTGGAGATCGTGGACGGCACGGCTGATAACGCGGAGCAGGCCGCGGCGCGCATTCGGTCGGCGATCGAGGCGTTGCAGACGATGCCGTTCTTCGGAATGGGGAAACTGGTCTGGCTGAAAAATGCCAATTTCCTGGGTGATAATACTCTCGGGCGTTCCGCCAGCGTCCAGGAGGCGCTCGAAGAACTTGCCGCGGTGCTCGCGGCCGATTTCGGATCGGAAGTAAAATTCCTCGTTAGCGCAGCGGAGGTGGACAAGCGACGCTCATTTTACAAGACGCTCGCGAAGCACGCGGAAACGCAAGTGATCGACAAGCTCGATGCGAGTCGGACTGGTTGGGAAGAAGCCGCGAGCGATCTCGTGCGAAGGTTGGCGCGCGAGCGGCGTTTGCAGTTCGATGAGGGGGCGCTCGAACTCTTCGTTCTGTTAACGGGTGGCGAGACGCGGCAGATCACGAACGAACTCGATAAGATCGATCTTTATCTCGACGCCGATCGTACGGTGACAATCGAGCAGGTCCGCGCCCTGGTGCCGCTCTCACGCGCCGGAGTGATTTTTGAGCTAGGGAATGCACTTGCGGCCGGTGATCTCGATCGCGCACTCAAACTCGTTAGGGGATTGCTCGATCAAGGCGAATCCGCCATCGGCATTCTACTGGTGGCGATCGTGCCGACCATTCGCAATCTTCTGCTCGCCAAAGATCTGATGCAGCGTCATCGACTGGCGCGACCGGCCGCGCCATTTTCCTTCATCTCGGCACTTAATCGACTGCCGGAAGACGCGACGGAGCATTTGCCGCGCAAGAAAGATGGGACGATCAACGGTTTCGCGCTCGGTATCGCCGCGCAGCATGCTCACCGGTTCGAGGTCTCGCAATTGATCGCGGGACTGGAGGCGTGTCTGCAGGCGAACGTGCAAATCGTTACTTCACAGCTCGATCACGAACTGATCCTGACCGAGATCGTGGTAAAGCTGCTCGGGACTAACAAGGTGGGCACGGCCTCAATGCCGCGACCGTCGGGACGCTAAGGTTTCTCCCACATTCTAGGTCGTCGCGTCGTCGACCTGCTTGCGCGCGATCGGGCCGATGTAGGGGATATCCCAGCGGACGCCGCTAAAAGCTTTGATCATCGTAATGATCCAGATGGCAATTGCTCCGATGTGGACCACCGCGTACATCGCCCATAACACAAAAGCGAATACCCAGCCGAGCGCCGGAATGTGGGCCAGGATTCCGTAGAGCAGACGCCAGATGAAGCCGAAAACAAACCACGCCCCGCCAAAAATGATCGACTGCATCGCGTAGAAGCGGACGAAGCGATCGGTTTTCTCGATGATATAAAAAATGATTCCGCCGATGAGCGGAAAACAAGCGAGAGCAGCGGCCACGTTGGAAGGCAGGCCGGTGGAAGAGGACTTTCCCGGTGCCTCTGGCCCGGGGATCGGAGGGGGCGCGGGAGGCGTCGGTTCAACGGGATCGGGCATGCCTATTTAGACGGACTTTCATGGTGCGTTGTCAAGCGAACTCCGAGGGCGCCGCGTTTTCGCTTTCGCGCCGAAATGGAAGCATCTACGCTCTCGATCCGATGCAAGCTTCGTTGCTCAGGAATTTTCGATGCGCATTTACCCTCATCGAACTGCTCGTTGTCATCGCGATCATCGCCGTCCTCGTCAGCATCGCGTTGCCAGTTTTCAATGGGATTCAAAAGCGGGCCCGTGCGACGCAAGATGCAAATAATCTCCGGCAGGTTGGCATCTCACTGCTCGTTTATCTGAATGACAACGATAACAGTCTACCCGCCGCGACCACGTGGCCAGGCATAACGAATGTCCCGGGCTTGTATCCAAAATACATTTCGACGCGAAAAATTTTCCAATCTCCCTTTGATGGCAGGGCCAGCTCCGAAACCGACACAGCCCCAGTCAGCTATGGCATTAATGTGAAAATGTATGCCACCGGTACGGGAGGAGTGGATGGCAATATGGCGAGCGTCGTCTCTCCGACTTCTACCATCTTGATGGCTCCGGCTTACACTAATGACCCCGAAAACAGGACGGCGTGGGTGGGAACCGCGACAACCCCGGCTTCCTTGCCGGTAGGCGGAGCGGGGACAAAGGGCACCCACGCCAACGGCGGCCAAATCAACGCGCTGTTTTGCGATTCGCATATTGAGAGCTTGAAATTCGGCCCGAGTTCCGCGCCGGGCTCATTCCAGGACGCGACATCAGATCCGCTCGGTCAGAAGCATTGGGATCCGACGAAGTAAAAATGCCCGATGGCGTGATTTGGGTTTCGGTTGGTGAGCGCAGCCGTCCCGTTCTGGTTGGCGAGCGCTTGTTGCCGCGAATCGGCGACTATTGTCGCGATCAGGGGCTCGTCGGTCGATGCGTCGTCATTTCGGACGAAAATGTTGCGCCGCGATTCGCACAGCCTGCCAGTGCAGATCTAAAACGCGCAGGCTTCGAGCCGACGCTGATTTGCGTTGCTGCTGGCGAGAACGCGAAATCGCTTAAGCAGGTCGGCGCGATTTGTGATCAGATGATCGCCGCGGGGCTGGATCGATCATCGTTTGTCATTGCTCTGGGCGGCGGCGTGATTGGCGACCTTGCGGGATTCGTGGCCGCGATCTTTCACCGTGGTATTCCATGGGTCAACGTGCCAACGACGTTGCTGGCCCAAGTCGACAGCTGTATCGGCGGAAAAACCGGCGTGAACACGTCGGCGGGGAAAAACCTGATCGGGGCGGTGCATCAGCCAGTGCTGGTGGTTGCCGACATTGAAGCGCTCAAAATGCTGCCGGCACGCGAGTTCAATCAGGGTTTTGCGGAGATCATCAAGCACGCGATCATTCGTGACTCGTCGTTACTCGAGACTGTGAAAAATTTCAGACGCGGAGATGATCTGATGTCACTCATTAGGCGTAACATCGAGATCAAGTCGGAATTCGTGGCGTTGGATGAGAAGGATACGACCGGCGAACGCGCTCTGCTGAATTTCGGCCACACGGTCGGGCACGCGATTGAATACGCAGCTGATTATCGCGATATCCTCCACGGCGAAGCAGTCAGTCTCGGGATTGTCGCGGCTTGCGGGATCTCATTCAAGCGAGCCGGTCTGCCAAAAGAGCAGCGAGATGCGATCGTCGATCTTTTGCGCGCGTTCGAGTTGCCGACGAAGTTACCGGCAGATTTTCCGCGTGAGAAAATCAGTAAAGCGCTGCCGCTTGACAAAAAATTTGAAGGAGGCCGTGTCCGTTTTGTGGTGACACCGAAGATTGGATCGGCACGACTCTCGACTGATGTGACGATGGAAGATATTCACGAAGCGGTCGCGCAGTTGTAGCTGCGCTCTCCGAGCGCAATCTCGAAAGCGACGGTCGGAGACCGCCGCCACAAACTACGGTCGGGCTTTGTAATAATCGAGCAATCCGTCCACCACGCCGTCTGCGTATTCGCGAAAGATACTCGGCCTCTCCTTCCCTTCGATCTTTCGCGCGCCTTCATAATCCCCCGCCTGCACGCGCGCGAAAACTTCGCGGCTGTTCATCACGTACGGCTCCAGATAAACAACGGGGCACGCATAAAGGCGAGTCGCCATGAGGTTGCGCGCGTAGACATAACCACTCGTGCCGATCTTGGTAACATTATCGGTAACGTATTCGTAAGGGGGCAGCCCGGTTCTGGCCGCCAACTTCCCGGTCAGCTTTTCGGCCAGGGCAATTCCTCGTGATACGCTCGACTGAGCAGTCGGCGAATCATCTCAAACCGCGTCGTCATCGAACTCGAGTTCCGGCTGCAGATAGGCGCCGTTGACCAGCGCGTGCAGATGGTTTTTCTCGACCAGCTCGGGCTTTTTGGGATCACCCCAGGCTTCGGCGTTGAAGTGGAGGCAGAGGACGAGATCAGGCCGCAGCTTGCTGTTCACGATCTCCGCTCGATGACGTATTTCGCTGTTGCGATAGAAAAGAATTTCGCTTTGCCAGCGGATGGTGTGTTCCTTTTCCGGGTCGGCCGGGCCCTCAAAATCCTCGCGCGGATGAGCGAAGCCGCCTTTCTTCAAAAGATCTTTCGCGAGCTCCTCGAAATCGCCGGGCCGATTCGGCGTGACGGGTTCCAGCTTGGTGCGCACCAGACTGACGCTGGCTCCGAGTTCCTGCAAACGCCGGGCGAGGATTTGCGCGACGCGCAAGGTCATGTCGCCTTCCTGGACAGGCGGGCTGTCATCCACTTGAAACCATCGCTCTTCCATTTTTGCCCATTGCCCTCCGATGTGTCCGGGATCGAGAGCGATGTGGATGTCGGAAAGAGGACCGGATGATTTCTTCGGCGGAAGCGATTGCGCCGTGGACCAAGTGCGCACGAGCGGTCGGCGCGTCATTTCATTTTCCGCGAAACGCAGCGTGAAATAGTTCGGCGGAGATTTCCCTGTTACGATCCGGACCGACTTGTCGCCGACCTCGATCAGTTCCTTTGACACGCCACGCGTGCAGTAAACGCTTTCGAGCAGTTGAGTGAAATCCTGGCGTGTGATTGTTTCCTGATATCTTTCGAGCGCTTCCCAATCCGGAGCTGTTCCCAGCGGGCTAAGGTTTCCCGCAGCGAAAATCTCATGCGGGACGAAGGGGGCGATCATCACCGCGAAGGCGCTCAAAATTGGGCGCAGAAAAAGAGAAAACATCGCGGTTTGGAATCCGGTCTTTTTAATACGATGCTCGCGGGATGCTAACGATACTTTTTCTCGGCGATATCGTTGGCGAGCCAGGCCGTTCGGCGGTGATTGCGCGTTTGCCGGAACTGAAAGAGAAGCTGGCGTTTGATTTCGTGATCGTAAATGGCGAAAACGCCGCCGGAGGTCGCGGGATCTCTCCGAAGATTACCATCGATCTTCTGCGCGCGGGCGTTTCTGTCATCACGACAGGCGATCATATCTGGGATCAACGAGATCTTGCGCCGTTCATCGATACCGAACCGCGGCTCTTGCGACCGCTCAATTACCCGGAGGGTGCACCGGGAAGCGGCGCGATCGTCCTCGAAACCCCCAAGGGAAAGGTGGGCGTGATCAACGTCCAGGCGCGAACTTTCATGCTCCCGATTTTGGAGAATCCATTTCCGGTGATCGACAAGGCCGTCGCCCACATACGGGAAGAAACTCCAATCATCGTTGTGGATATTCACGGTGAAACGACCAGTGAAAAAATTGCGATGGGGCGATTTCTGGACGGGAAAGTTTCCGCCGTTATCGGCACGCACACCCATGTCCAGACTGCGGACGAGCAGATTTTTCCGGGCGGGACGGCGTTCCTCTGCGATGCCGGAATGTGTGGCCCGATTCATTCCATTCTTGGGCGCGAGATTGAACCGATCATGAACCGGTTTGTCACGAATCTGCCGGCGGCATTCCCGGTCGCGAGCGGGGAGGTGCGGCTGCGCGGGGCTTTGCTCGAGGTTGACGAAAAGAGTGGGCGCGCCATGCGCATTACCCGGATCGACGAAAGTGGAGCATTCGCGACAGCCGGATTAGCCGAAGTACAATCGCGCAGCCAGGCTGGCTGACAGAGAGGCTTTGAGTCGGTCGCCCTGTTTCTTCGACGACGCCATGCCGGCCAATTCCCACCAATTTGTCTGCCCGCTGCTCGCAACGGCGATTTCGTGGCACGAATACTGATCAGAGACTCAACAAACCATCTGAATTTCACCATCCAGCGACGACCCCGAGCATTCTGCTTGCGAGCACATAATCTTGCGGACAATCTATCGGTCGCCTTTACGAACGCGGCCCCAATTTTATGAACACATCCTCGAAATTTTGCACTGCCATCATCGCGCTCGCGCTAAGCACCGGCTCGGCCACTCCGAAAACTCAATCAAACGAGGCTGCTCGTTATGGGCGTCAGGGACTCGAGGCAGCGAAGAAGAAGGACTGGCCCACGGCGATCGAGAATTACAAGAAGCTGGTGGAAGCGGATCCGGATGGAAAGAATTATATCTACCTTGGATTGGCTTACCGCAGTGCCGGCAATAAAGAGGAAGCGATCAACAGCTTCACCAAGGCCATCGAGGCTTCACCGAAAGATGTGGACGGCTATTTGCAGCGTGGGTCCAGTTATCTCGCGCTCGAGAAATATGACCTCGCGATCGCCGATACGACCGAAGTGCTCAAGCTGGATCCGAACAATGCGCTGGCGCATCGTTATCGCGGTTTTGCCTACCTCCGAAAGCAGGATTGGAAACTTGCTCTGGAGGATTACGACGCCCTGCTCAAGGGAAAGCAGAACGAGCGCGAGCCGCTGATTCGTCGCGCCTACGTTCTGATGCAACTGAAGGAATACGACCGGTCGATTGCAGACTACACGGAAATCATCAAGGCCAATCCGAAGGACATCGAAGCTTATCTGGGGCGGGATTATGTCTATGAAGCGCAAAACGATTTCGCAAATGGGATCGCGGATTCCGACAAGGTGCTGGCATTGGACCCGACTAACGAAGATGCTGCGAGCAGGAAGAAACGGCTTCTGCTAAAGCAAAGTCTGGTCACGCCGACTCCTGGAATACCCGTCAGGGCGCATCCGCATCCCCCAGCCAAGGCAACTCCTCGGCCGAAATCACCCTAAGATGTGGGAACATTCCTAGTTGCTCGGCGCCTGAGCGCCGTTTTCGGACGGCATGTCTTCTTCCGCCACGGGAGCAAAGCGGCGTTTCCGCCGACTCGCCGGCAACGGCGAAAGCGTCATCGTGATGTTGCGCCCGGCAATCTTCGGCTCCATTTCGACCTGCGACATTCCCGCCAGGTCATCTTTCACTTTGTGCATGAGTTCCATGCCGAATTCCTGATGGGCCATTTCCCGGCCGCGGAATTGCAGCTGCACGCGCACCTTGTTTCCTTTGTCGAGAAACTCTTCGCCGTGACGAATCTTCGTAAAGTAATCGTGATCGTCGATGTTTACCCGAAACTTGATCTCCTTCAGCTTCGTCGCAGCAGTCTTTTTTTCTTTCTCCTGTTTCGAGATGTCGTAACGGAACTTTCCGAAATCGACAATCTTGCAGACCGGCGGTTGCGCGTTCGGTGATACCTCCACCACGTCGAGGCCGAGTTCCTGAGCTTTGCGCAGGGCCTCCGACAACTTCATGACCCCCATCTGTTCACCACTGGATCCTAAAATGACCCGGACTTCGCGGGCGCGAATCCGACCGTTGACGCGAATTTGTGGTTGCAGATTAAGTCAAAGCTCCAAGCCGGCGAAGTGGGAAGTGCACCGCAACGCCGTAATTTTTCACTCGCAACTTTCTCAGCACTTCATCGTCGCCACGGCTGCGAGGACCGGGGCAAAGGACCCGCGGTACGCGCGAGTCGAGGGAAGTTGTAAGCAACATTTGCTAAGTCGCAAGGCGAATCTATATAGCGACGCTTGTGCCAGTCGCCTGATTTTTTCGGTTTGGCGCTCGAAACAGGCGCTGTTACACCGGCGGCGCGCCAAAATGAGCGGCATGCGCCTCATAGGCGGAGATGTCGTCCAGCATGGAATCAAGCGTTGTCGCCAGCGGCAGGAGAGAGGCGAAGCCAGAAAAAACCGCGCGGTCGCCGATGTCGCTATCGAGGACGAACGTCGGACGCTGTGTCACCTGAAGAGCATGAAACATCGCCGTGCTGGCACGGGCTCGAGCTTCAATTTCGGGCGAGCGTGCGCATTCGATCAGTTTCGCCTGTTCTAGACCTCCCGCTCTGGCTCCGATTTCTCCGGCAACGTCCCATTGACCAGTTGGGCGCCCTTCGCGCAGCGTCGCGTTGGCCAGCGCGAGTCGAACCCGATCATCCGTTACGCCCAGATCTCGAGCGGCTTCCGCGATTAGATTTGGGGCCAGACATTCCTTTAGATTCGGTTCAAACCAACCGGGCTTGAGCATGAAGGGAGAGCGCATCATCATCCCGCTTCTCCGGTAGAACCATTCCGCCTGCTCACGCGTTTTCGGAAAGCCGGATGCTTCCATGAGCGCGATTTTCCAATCGAAATCTATGCGGCCGGCATAGCGTTTCTTCAGTTCCTGCCACGTTGGCTCGGCCCAAAAGCACCAGGAAGAGATGACGTCGAGATAATTAGTGATTGTAAGTCGCATTGCCCCAGATTCGCAGAATTCCCGATTGCGGCAATGTGGCCGGGGAGCGCTGCATTCGAAATCCGCACCTAACGTGCGAACATTCCCAGCTCCTCATCCGACACAGATGGATCTCAATCACCTCCTGCTCTTCATTGTGATTGCTTCGCCAGTCATCGTTCTCTTGCGGTTGCGCGGGGCGGAGCGGAAGCACGGCTGGCGCATTGCTTCCACCGTCGTGTTGTTCGTCACGCTGGTATCCTTTGTTCTCGTTCCTTCATTCGCTGGTTACATCGGCGGCGGCTTTTGGCTGGCATTTCTTTTCGTGCCAGCCATCGGCATGCGTCGGGTCGCTGATTTCGTTGCATGGCAGCGCTACTCCGCCGCGCGGCACATCATCAATCTCCTTCGATTTCTCCATCCGACCCAGGAGGTACGGGAACTGGCGCAGCTCGTGCGAGCGCTTGAATTGGCACAGCTCGGGGAAATCGAAGCGGCCATCGCCGGCTTTTCGATCCTGCGATCAGATGAGACTCCAGGCGGAAGACAAGCGACGGCGCAAATCTTTCGGCTGAAGGGCGATTGGAATGGATTGCTCGCATGGTTCCGTTCGCTTCCACCGGAGATATTTCGCCGGGATCATGCGCTTCTCCCGCTTTACTTCCGCGTCTTGGGCGAAACGCATGCACTCGACGATCTGGTTTCGCAATACATCGCACGCGCGCAAACGCTGGGACATTTTCCTCAAGCCGGCGTGGTCTTGGATTTTTCTCTCCTCTCCGTGCTCGCATTTTGCGGTCGCACGCTCGCGCTGACTCGTCTTCTTGAAGGGCAGCTGTCCAAATTGCCTCGGGCCGCAAAAGAATTTTGGATCGGAACGAGCGAGCTAGCCGCCGGGGAATATGCCACGGCGCGAGCGCGCCTGAAAAAGCTCTTGGATGCGAATTGCGATGCGGTCATTCGCCTCGAGAGCACCCGGCGCTTGGACGACGTGGACGAAAACTTTCGGGCTGCTCTGGTCCCTTGGAACGAAAAGCTGGTCCCGCAGCTGGAGAGCGCTTCGAGGAAACACTCGTTCTTTCTTTCTCAAACCACTCGCACGACACCGGTCGTCCTCATTCTCATTGTTCTCAACGTGGCGATGTTTCTCGTCGAATCCGCACTCGGGGGGTCGACAAACGAACTAACTTTGCACCGGCTCGGTGCCCTCGAACCCGCGTTCGTGATTTTTCGGGGGGAACATTGGCGGCTGCTCACGGCGTTGTTCCTCCACTACGGCGCGCTCCATTTGTTAGTCAATCTCTATGCCCTCTATATTCTCGGACCACCACTTGAGAATTCGATCGGTCCGATTCGTTTCGCCGCGTGCTATCTGATCTCCGGAATCGGGTCGGGCGCCGGTGTCGTTATGTTGCGTTACGTTTCGATCACATCGACCGATCTGGTCGTCGGTGCGTCTGGAGCAGTCATGGGCGTGGTTGGAGCGTGGGCCGGGTTGCTTCTTCGCCACCGGCATCTGCCAGCAGCCGGCCGTCGCTTGCGCAATATCCTTATTATTGTTGTCATACAAACCGTCTTCGATTTGTTGACTCCGCAGGTAAGCATGACCGCGCACTTGAGCGGCCTGGCCACCGGACTGGTGGTTGGTTTCCTGCTCGCACCACCACGCGAATCAACTCGCGCGTAGCGGTGCCTTTCACCTTACACTTCTGCCGACTCGCTCACGATCCGCACATAGGCCTTCAGCGCAGTCGACGGATTCCCGGTTTTCCATGCGATGCACGATTCTGTGCGCACGGCCGGTTTCAATGGTCGGAAGACAACTCGTTCGTGCGGGAGTTTCTTCACCTGTTCGGGCAGAAGCGCGACGCCCAGACCGGCGGCGACCGATTGAATCACGGTCCGTTCGATATCTACGTCCTGAAGCACTCGGGGGCTGAAGCCGGCGCGCTCGCATGTCCCGGTCAGCCAGCCGCGGTAGCCCGGGTAGCTCGATTCCGACATGCCGATGAAAAACATTGGCTCGAGCTCTTTCAGTCTGACCACTGGCTTGCCCGCCACGGGATTATCTTTTGGCAAAGCGGCGACTACTGGGTAGGAGGCGATCGGACGAAACTGAAGATTGCGTTCCGCGACGGCCTCCCGCAATCCGACGAAACCCAGATCAATTCTGCCATCTTCGATTGCGCGAAACTGATCACCGCATGTCATATCGAAGAGGTTGATTGAAACGGTCGGGTACGCACGTTGGAACGAAGCGAGGGTCACTGGAAGCAGATCGTAAAAAAGATTTGCCACATATCCAATGTTGAGCGCAGTGGTTTCACGCCGACCCAAGCTTTGCACAGATTCGACGATCTCTCTGGCGAGGTTGAGGACACGTTTCGCGTCCGCGAGAAACGAGCGACCCTCGTCGGTTAGGCGGACCTTTTGTCTTGTTCGATCAAGCAGGCGGACGCCGATCTCTTCCTCCAAATCTCTTATTTGTCGCGTCAGCGAGGGCTGCGCGATATGCAGCTTCTGAGCGCCCTTTGTGAAACTGAGAGCTTCCGCTACAGCGACAAAATACCTCAAATGTCGAAGCTCCATACTGCGATCCCGATTCTTGGAGAGACACTAACTCTAAACGACATTTGCGAGGAAAATCAAGTTGCTGGGGTGGGCTCCTTCCATGCCCTTTGGCTATCACCCTGGAAGGTACAAGGTATTGGTCTGCTGAAAGCGCGCGCCGTAACTTTACGCGTTGGCCGAACCAAGTTTGTTATGCACTCCACACTCAAATTGAACCGAGCTGCCTCGGTTGTTTGGGAAGGAAATCTTCGGGAAGGAACGGGTACCATGAGCACGGAAAGTGGCGTGTTGTTCAATACCCGGTACTCGTTTCGGACGCGTTTTGACGAAGGAATCGGAACCAACCCGGACGAACTCATTGCCGCCTCGCTCGGTGGCTGTTTTTCCATGGCGCTCACAAGTGAGCTAGGGCTTTCCGGACTGCGTCCCGATCGCATCGATACCACCACCACGGTCACCCTGGAAGAACTCGCGGCTGGTTGGACACTCACGCGCATTCAGCTCGACGTTCGGGCAAAGGTGCCGCGCGCCACGCAGGATCATTTCATCGATGCCGCTTTGGCGGCGAAAACAAAGTGTCCGATTGCGCGGTTGCTTAACACCACCATCTCCATGAACGCCCATCTCGACGTATGAAAAGAGGAACAGCCAAGACCGCCGGTGCAACGAACGGGAACGGTCATGTGAATCTGAAAGAACTCGCCCTGTATACTTCCGAGCGGCGCTATCGCCGGTTATTCGAGTCGGCCCAGCACGGAATCCTGATTCTCGACGGCGAGACGGGCGAGATCATCGATGCAAATCCGTTTCTGCTCGATCTCTTGCATTATCACTTTCGGGATCTCATCGGATTCAAGCTTTGGGAAATCGGCCGGTTCAAAGACATCGCTGCCAGCAAACAGGCTTTCAAAAAGTTGCGGGAGAAAATGTATCTTTGCGATGACAGCATTTCACTGAGTACTGGAAACGGCGAGAAGATACCGATCGAGTTAGTCAGCAGCGTTTATCAGGTCGATGGCCAGAACATGATTCAATGCAATCTCCGTGACATCAGTGCGCGCGCGAAAGGGGACGAGACTTCGCGAACGTATTTGACCGCCCTCGAGATGACGAGCACGACGAGGGACGGGATTCTGGCCGCGCTTTCGCACGAATTACGAACTCCGCTCACGGATATCTCGTCGATGCTGGACGCGTTGGAATTGGAACACAAACTGGTCAAGATGTCGGATTCTCAGGCCGTGCCGGAATTGGATGACTCCGGCCTCGCGTTCATTCGCCGCAATGTTCAGACTCTGGCCGGTGTCGTGGATCAGCTGCTCGATCTGACGCAAATCTCGCGCGGTGATATTCAAGTAGAGCTGGCGACGATGGATGCGCACCAGGCGATCGGTGACGCGCTGCGCGAGGCGGCGGCAAAGATCAAAGAGAAGCGAATTGATTTGCGCGTCAATCTCCGGGCGGAATTTCGCCACATCCAGGCAGATGGGGCCAGACTTCGCCAGATCATCAGCAGCTTGATCGGCAATGCGATCAAGTTCACGCCAGCGAAAGGCAAGATTCATGTCACGACAACGAACGCGTCCGACGATGATCTCGTAATAGAAATTTCCGATGACGGAATGAGGATCAACGCAGGCTCGCTGTCCCGCATTCTCTCTCCGTTTGAACAAGGCGTTGCGTCGATCCGTCGGCGCTTCGGCGGGTTAGGCCTGGGGCTCTCGATCTCCAAGAGTCTGGCTGAAGCGCAGGGCGGCGCCTTCGAAACGGAAAGTAAGGGCTGTGACAACGGCGCAACCGTCCGGCTGCGGTTTAAGACTGCGCAGATTTCTCAGGAGGAAGCGCATTTGGAGAACCGATGGGGATCCGGCGACGCGATCGACCCTGTGGCGACGAACAAATATGCACGAAGGTGCGGATGAAACATCGAGCCGACCGAATCAGTATCGCAAACCAGCATGAATAAAAAACAATCAGTCCTGGCGGCCCGCCGTATGCTGGGTTACATAGAACGTCTTCATAGCCACTAACGGCCGGCTCCTTCAAACTTCTCTCAGCTCCGTCTCCTGCCGTTCCGCTGAAATCACCAGAATCTAATCAAAATGTTTTTTCGTTTACCTGCCGATCGCATTAATTGGGTCACCAGCTCGTTCCTCTGCGGAACGCTGTTTCTCACTCTCACCGCTGTCCCTCTCTACCTCTGGTTCTTTGGCCTCGACTGGTTCCAGGTCGCGCTTTTCTTCGCTCTGTTTTTTGCCTGCGGCTTTAGCATTAGCCTCGGCTATCATCGCCTTTTCTCGCATATTACCTTTCAGGCCATTTGGCCGGTGCGGCTGTTCACTTTGATTTTCGGCGCCGCCGCCTTTGAGAATTCCGTCCTGATGTGGTGCAGCGAACATCGCAAACATCACAAACACGTCGATCACGATGATGATCCGTACTGCATCTCAAAAGGGTTTTTCTTTGCCCACATTGGCTGGCTCCTTTTCAAACTCGATCCCGAGGGGCCTTACGATAATGTGGCGGATCTCCAGAAAGACCGCCTCGTGGTCTGGCAGGATCGCTATGTCCAGCATATCGCCGTTGCGATCAGTTTCATCTTAACGCCAATTCTCGGATTTCTCTGGAATGGCTGGGCAGGCGCGCTCGGAGCCTTCTTGATCGCTGGTGTCGCGCGCATCGTCGTCTTGCAGCACTGCACTTTTTTTATTAACAGCGCCTGCCATTATTTTGGCCGCCAGCCTTATTCGGAAAAGTGCAGCGCGCGCGACTCTTTCATCATGGCGCTCTTCACCTTTGGCGAGGGCTATCACAATTATCACCACGAATTTCAGCACGATTACCGCAATGGCGTGAAGCCGTGGGAATTCGATCCGACCAAGTGGATCATCTGGACGTTCTCAAAGCTCGGTCTGACCCGGAATCTTCGGCGCGTGCCTAACGAAAAAATTCTGGCCGCCCAGCGCGCCCTGGCTGAACTCCGGGCGGCGTCTGACGAAACGGCTACCGCCGCGGCCTTCGCTGCGCCCGAAACCTAGGAGCGAGTCGTCGCGTAAGCGTTGCGATTTTTGGTAGGGATAGCGCGCTGCGCTGCCCGAGCCGCGTCATCATCTCCCGGGGGCCCTGCAAAAACCGCTACGCAGTCGCGCGGACGCCGCGGCGCGGCGTCCCTGACCTAGCCGTTTATTTCGGTTTCGTCAGGTCGGGACGATTCAGATCGAGATTGCTTTGCTCGATCACGGTCACGTCGGCGAAATTTTTCTTTAGCGCTTCGAGAAACTCGGCGGCTTTGCCGACAATGATCAGGCTCGGCGGCGTCCCGAAATATTTCTTCGCGAACGCCGTCACATCCTCCGTCGTCATCGCGCTGATCGTTGGAATGAATTTCCCGAGGGTGTCGAGGGGAAGATCGTACGTTGCCAAACCTGCGACCTGGGCGATGTAGCCCGCATTGGTTTCCAGGCTCCGGGCATATCCCCCGATCAACACTGCCTGACGCGATTTCAATTCCTCTCCTTGCACCGGCTCCGTCACCAGCCGTTTCAATTCAGATTGCAGCAGCATCGCGACTTCGGCGGCGGATTCGTTTTTCGTTTGCGCCGAAGCAACGAACGGTCCGACCTCGCGCCGCGCATCGATCGCGCTGCGCGCGCCATAGCTCAAGCCGCGCTTGATCCGGATCTCGCTGTTCAGCCGCGAAACGAATCCAGTGCCGAGCGCCGCGTTCGTCACCAGCCCGGCATAGTAATCCGGTGAATTGCGCTTGATCGCCGGCTTGCCCACCGTGACCGCGGCCTGGCCCGCCTGCGGCATGTCGATGACGACGTTTCTCGGTTTCATGTCGGGCGCGTAGGCGTCGCCCGGCTTCGCGATTGCCGTTTGATCGCCTTTCCATGCGCCAAAATATTTCTCCGCGTAAGCCTTCCCTTGTTCGACCGTGATATTTCCAACCAAAATCAGAGCGGCGTTGTTTGGCCGGTAATAGGTCTTGTACAACTTCACAATGTCATCACGCTGGATCGCCTGTACCGTTTCCGGCGTACCGCTGGCCGCGTGTCCATATTCACCCGCGCCGAAGACAACGCGCGCCGTTGCGAAACGCGCGAGCGCACCCGGTTCCTGCAACGCCACGCGTAAACCATCGAGCGTCTGATTCTTCAGCCGGCCGATTTCCTCCGGCTTAAAAGTCGGGTGCAGCACCACGTCCGACAGAATCTCCAGGGCCGCGTCCGCTTTGTCGGACATCACGACGACCGTTGCGCCCGACGAATCCCAGCGCGCTCCGGACTCAATCGAGCCGCCGAGCGATTCGATCGCGTTCGCGATCTCCGGGGCGGTCCTTTTCTCGGTCCCCTTCGTTAACAAGGAACCGGTCATGCTCGCGGTGCCCGCCAGGTTTCCGGGATCGACTTCGGAACCGCTCCGCACAAGCAAATGCGCGGCGAGCAGAGGCAGACCGGGGCGCTCCACCATGATGACGCGCAATCCGTTATCCAGCTTCGCTTCCTTCGGTTCCGGAAAACTAATCTCGTGCGTTGCCGATGGGGCCGGGGGCGTATCCATTCCGCCGATCGCCAGTGCCGAGCGGAACGATGTCGCCATTAAAAATCCGACGCTCAGCGCCAGCCGGGCTCTCATCACGATTTCTTCTCCTTCCCTTTCGGCTTCATTGCCTCCGGCAGAAACTCGATCACCACTTTCTTTTTCCCCGCGATGTATTTGTTCAGCACATCTTTGATTTGCGTTGCCGTCACTGCCTGCAATTCCGCCAGGTCGGTATTCACGCGGCTGGCGTCACCGTAAACTACGGCGAATTGACCGAGCGCGCCCGCCTTGCCGTTGTTGGTTTCACGCTCGAGCAGCTTCGAGGTCAGCACCTGGTTCTTCGCTTTATCCAATTCCGCTTCCGTCACGCCATCCTTCAGCACCTTTTGAACTTGGTCATCCAATGATTTCTCCGCCGCTGCAATCGACTTTCCGCTGGCGAGGACGATGCCAAAAGAAATGAGTCCCAGGTCTTCGCGCAGATCGGCGTTGAACGAAGCGCGTTGCGCGATCTGTTGCTCGTAAACCATCGATTGATAGAGTCGCGAGGAAGCGCCCCCGGAAAGAATTTCATCTGCCAGAGAAAGCGCAGCCGTATCCTGACCGCGAATCGACGGTCCCAGGTACGTCACCGCCAATGCCGGGAGCGGCGCTTTCGGGCTGTACGAAACATAAAGTTCATCCCGCTGGCGCGGCGGCTCCTTCGTCGTCACGCGTGGAATTTTCCCGGCCGGCTTCTTGATCGATCCAAAATATTTCCTTATCCAGCTGTCGAGCTCGGCCTGTTTGAAATCGCCAACCACAATCAGCGTCGCATTATCCGGCCGGTAGAAGGTGGAGTGAAATGCCCGCACCTCCGGTAGTTTCGAGGCGTCCAGTTCCGCGATATTGCCGATCCCGGGCCGCTTGTACGGATGAACGGCGAACGATTTCTTTGTCATATCGAGGTAGAATTCACCGTAAGGATTTGCCAGAATTCGCTGCCGGTATTCCTCCTTCACCACATCCCGCTCCGAGGCGAAATTGGCCTCGTTCAACGCCAGCGCCGACATCCGTTCCGCTTCCGCCCACAGAATCGGTTCCAGATAATTCGACGGCACGCTCTCGTAATAAACCGTCACGTCGTCCGCCGTGTAGGCGTTATTCTCGCCGCCGATATTCTCCGTCAGATTATCAAACGTCTCCGGTCTCAAATGCTCATTGCCCTTGAACATCATGTGCTCGAACAAATGCGCGAACCCGCTCCGCCCGTTCGGATCGTCCTTCGACCCGACGTGATACCAAACCTGCACTGCGACCGTTGGGCTGGAATGATCTTCGGCTGTGTAAACCTGAAGCCCGTTCTCCAGCGTCTGATGAGTAAAATTGATCGGCGGAATTGTCACCGACGCATCCGCCGCCTGGACTAACGACGCGATGCCGAACGCCGAAACGACGGCGACCGAACAGATTCTGGCAACGTGAGAGTTCATCAGCGAATTGACGGTAGCTCAAGCCTCTCGCTGGCGCACGTGATAGTGCTGCGAGCGCACGGGACATGCGTGCGGAATCGAAAGCTCTGGGGAGCACATGCGGCTCGCGTGCTCATTTCGGCGGCCCGCCGAAACGCCCGCGCCCCCATCGGAAGCGGAGCCCTCGCCCGCGACCTGCGCATCTCATTGTGCTTCGACCCGGTGCGGCGTCAGGGTCACGGTAGGGGCGAGCCGCTGGCTCGTCCGCCTAACCACACCTTCGGTGCTTGACACAAGCACCGCTACATCGCGCTCCCGCGGTTCACACAAACGCAGATTGAGTGTTGAGGGGCTGAGAGTTGAAGGTTGAGAGAATGAAGAACCCCCACTGCGATCCCTAAACACTCAACCAACAACCCTCAACCATTCTCCTCTAGATCGCCATCTTCGAGGTCGGCACTGTCCAGTCGCTCGAACCGGCGGTGCCATTGGCGCGAGAGCGCGCCCAGTACGTTTTGCCTGGCGTCAGCTCCTCCAGGCGCACGCGCGTGCTCGTCGAGAGCGGGTGATCCGTCCACGGACCATCCACATTCTCCGAGTGTTGCACGGAGAAGTTCTTCACGTTGCGCCCGCGGGTGAAACGGAAGACGAGCGTGCCGCTGGTCCCGTTGTACTCCAGGCGGGGATTGCCCGGTGTCACTGGAGTCACTGGCGGAGTCGGCGCCTTGATCGCATCGAAGCCGGAGCTGAGCAGCGTTTCGATGTCGTTGCCACAATTCCCTTCCACATAATTGGCAAGCTGCCGCGCGAGCGAGAGCGCCGCTGCCTGCGAGGCCCGCCGGGCCGCGATCTCCACCTTGCCGCCGTTCATCGCCGTCTGCGCCTTCACATCCAGATCGTTCACCGCGGTGGTAAACACCTCAATGGTTGGCGCTGGCTTCGGGTAGGCCGGGTTGCTATTGATCATCGCAATCAAGTTCCGGAAGAACAGGATCAGATGGGTCACTGAGTATTTGCCGAACCCACGCGAGACGCGGGGGTAAAGGCCATTGTCAATTGTGCTCATATTTTTTCACTACAACGCGCTTTCTATCGCGTGGGATTTTCCAGCCCACCATGGGCCGTGTCTCCGTGCCCGTGAATAGAGCTATGGACATGCCAGGCGAAACTAATCGTAAGTCATAAGTGATTGACGATAAAATACTTATCACGTAAAAAAATTAGAGTTAGATCGTTAGGGGAGTTTGGCATACGACGAACTGCGAAACCTGCCAGTCGTTAGGATTTCCACTCCAAAACTTAATTTCTGGCGTCGGACTTGTTAGGAAAAGACTATCGGACTTGCGAAAAAGCCGGCCTGATTCGCAAAAATGCGAACAAGAAAAGCCGAAAAGACAATCAGAAATCCTGGAAAGCGTATTGCCTTGACCGGAATGCCGATTGGAAACGCGGCCAGGCGTATACGCATTACCCCGATGCTGATAGGAAATCCTGGAAAGCGTATGCGCTTTACCGGAATGCTGATTGGAAACGCGGCAAAGACAATCAGCAAAGCTCGAAAGCGTATCGGCAAAGCCGGAAAGCTGGTTAGAAATCCGGCAAAGCGTATACGCATTGCTCCGATGCCAATAGGAAATCCTGGAAAGCGTATGCGCTTTACCGGAATGCTGATTGGAAATCGAGAAAATCCAATCAGAAATCCGCGACATCTGATGGGAAAAACATCTGCCTCAACATTTAACCGGCCACTCTCGATCGCTTTCAGTCCAGCGGGCTCCGGCCGGAGTTCCACGGCTGACCACATTTTCCCCCTGAGGTCCCTCGAGCGAACCAGGCGCCGAATGCCTGCTCTTGCTTTCGCGGCCCAATCCTGAAAACCTCTCTCCGTGCGCCCAGCCACTGCACTCCCTACGGCAACGCCCGCTGCTCCGCGCTCAGCCTCACCTGCGCACCCTCCCAAACTGCTCGACCGCGTCCGCTGGCATCTGCGCGTCAAACACTACAGCATCCGTACCGAGCAGGCTTACGTCGATTGGATTCGCCGCTACATCCTCTTCCATGGAAAACGCCATCCCGGCGACATGGCCGAAGAAGAAATCGCTGCCTTCCTCAGCTATCTCGCCACTGACCAGGGCGTTGCCGCCTCCACGCAAAACCAGGCTTTCAGCGCTCTGCTGTTCCTCTACCAGCAGGTCCTCGATCGGAAGCTCGATTACGTCGCAGGCGTAGAGCGTGTGCACCGCCCGCCCAAGCTGCCGGTTGTTTTCACCCGTGCCGAGGCCAGAGCCGTCCTCGCCCATCTCAAAGGCGACTACCGCCTCATGGCTCATCTGCTCTATGGCAGCGGGCTGCGGCTTCTCGAGTGCCTCCGGTTGCGCGTGAAGGATATCGATTTTGGCTATCGGCAAATCACCGTGCGTGAAGGCAAGGGAATGCGAGAGCGCGTCACGCTCCTGCCCGAACGCCTGAGCCGGCCCCTGCAGGCGCATTTGGCGCGGATCAAACAATTGCACCAGCACGACCTCACGCGCGGCGGTGGCGCGGTTTACCTACCCTCAGCCCTGCATCGCAAGTATCCAAACGCCGCCCGCGAATGGCCGTGGCAGTACGTCTTCCCGGCCGATAAAATCTCCGTCGATCCGCGTAGCTGCGAGAAACGCCGGCACCACGTTGCGGAGAAAAATCTGCAAAACGCCGTCAAGAAAGCGATCCGCGCAGCGGGTATAGCCAAGGCTGCCAGTTGCCATACCTTTCGGCATAGTTTTGCTACCCATTTGCTGGAAAGCGGCTACGATATCCGGACCGTTCAAGAGCTGCTCGGACACAAAGATATCTCCACGACAATGATTTACACCCATGTCTGCAACAAACCGGGCCTGAGCGTCCGCAGCCCGGTCGACCAATGATCAGCACAGGTGCGGTCGTGATAGACGAAAAAATGTTCGCCTTTAAAGACGAACATTCGTCTAATTCTCGTTAGGCCCATGAGGTCGCTTGTTCGTGCATCGCGAGTCGCGGCCAGCGCAGTTTGCGCATTTGCAGGTCCTGCGCAAGCGGCCACAGCAAGTTCCGCGCAGGAGGCAGCGCCAGAGCGAAGCTCACACAAGAAGAAGGCATCGGTCGTATCTGCGGACGGGACTCCTTGCGAGTATATTTATCGGCTCGCACTGCAGTCGGGCACTCGAGATCGCCTTCGCGCGTTCGAGAGCGCATTGACGCGCGTCAAGGAGCGCGACGAATCAGGGAATGTCTGCTGAGTCCGTCAGCTCACTATGGGGCGATCGCGGCAGCTAGTTCGCAGACGCATCTGACGATCCTAGCGCCATATCACATCGAGGGACCATTTATGAGCAGAGGATGCTTGCAGCCGCCTGCAACACTGACAAGGCCTAACCATGCGATGGAGCGAACGGCGGACCGCTGTGCGCTCCACTTTGAGATGACTTCCACACTTCCACTCCGAGCGACGCGCGCCCTCGTCCGCCGTCGCTCATCTTATTCTCGTTAGATGTACTCGCACCATGCAATATGAACGTCGCTAATGACGTTCGCGCGAGATGGCTACGCGGGATGGATCGGCATTTGGTGCTGGCCTCGTCGATTTAGACTGGCGTGCTGCAGTCTTCAGCGCTGCGCGTATCGCGCATCTGCGGCTGGCAAGCCTCCGGCAGTTCACAGTTGACTCGTTCGTTCGCATCTCGCTTGCTGGATTCGTGCTCTTGGACTCTGACTCGACGCTTCCTGGCAACTGGTCTCGCAGATCCGCGCTGCAGAGCTGATGCTATGACGAGCGTATAACCGCTGGAGCGCCCGTCAAAGTGACCATTTCAGAAGCGGAACACAGTATGTGGCTCGCATGGCTTTTGCGTTAGGCGTTTTGCCACGTTCAACGCGAAGCCCGGCAGATTGTATCACCTCGCATTGCACATTGATCGGTATGGGCAGGCCGTCAGCGCGTGATCACAAGCCTGCCGGCACCTGGGACGAAAATCCGCTCATTCCAGAAGACGCGCATCCGAGCTTGAAGCATCGAGATCAACCCGCACAATTATGAGACAGCCGGAATCACGGAGCGGCTTCACTGGGTCATTGGCGGTATCTGCCTCATTCCGCCACTCATATTTCTGGCTTTCACGCTGATGGCTGCGCAGGCTCGATGAGCTTCTAGCCAGTCGATGGAGCCAACCGCTGGCCACGCCGATCAGATCTAGTTTTCCCATCGACTTCAACACCACATTCTCGCGCCATGCTCGCTCTCGCCAGCGGTGGCTGATCTTATTCGTCGTTAGATGCAACCGCAGCGTGAGCCGGAGTCGCCGCATAAAGGCACATTGACGCTCGGCATTGTCGTCGTTCTTGGTGGGCTTGTGTTCCTGTATGGTGCCTGGTCGGCGGATCAGAGCGGCAGGACGTAGTTCGATGCTTCAAGTCAAGTTGGACATACGCTCGCACGATGGGCTATACGTAGGCGCCGGCGCGATCATTGCTCTTGGTCTCAGGCCGTTTTGGCAGAAGTGTATATCGCCGATGTTGAAGCCTTAACGATCTAACCATGCGATGGAGCGAACGGCGGACCGCTCCGCGTCCACATTTTGAGATGACTTCCACATTTCCACCCCGAGCGGCGCGCGTTCTCGTCCGCCGTCGCTCATCTTGTTCTCGTTAGACCTGTGCCGAATGCGCTACTCCTCCACTGATTGGCTGATCGAGCTTCCAGACGGCTGGAGACCCACCGAAGACGCCGAGTGCATCACGATTCGAGCCTGCGACACGCGACAGCGCCCTTCAGGTGAGTGCATATCGCAAAGGCAGCGAGGTTAGCGACGACGATTTGCGCGAATTCGCCGACGGAGTCCCGCTCACGCCCGTATCCCTTCCACACTTCAGCGGCTTCGAGAACGCATCCACCGACAACCAGTTCTTCTCACGCAAGCTGTGGCTAGCGCTGGAGAGTCGATGCTTCTTGTCACTTACACTTGCTCCCTAAAAGCTCGCGGCGTAGCAGATTCCGCAGTCGCAGCCATGCTCTATTCGTTATCTCCTTGCCCTGGTACGCCAGAGGTCTAACCATGCGCTGGAGCTAACGCTGTCCGCCCGTTCCATGTCCACATTCTACGATAACTACTTTCCTTTCACCGCATCTGACGCCCGCTGTCGGCGGCCGTAGCTCAGCTTGTTCTCGTTAGACCCATGCGCTGTTTCCTGATTGTCTTGTTGCTTGTCGCCCGCAGCATCGCCGTGTTCGCAGCCGATGATCCAGCAAAGTATGCAATATGGATCACCGGGCGACCCGATCATGCAGGACGGACAACTGATGTTTCGGGCCGACAAAACCGTGCAGGGCAACACGGGCGGGAATGTCGTTCTGCTCGGCGCTACAAAGCAGACGATTAATTTTCTTGGACCCGCGTATATGAAGGCCGCTGAAAAACATATGCGACTCCGCTTGTATGGCGTTCTCGTTCCCATTCCGGGTGCGAAGGATCCCAAAACGCCGAGCGTCGAGTTCATCACTTGGAAACTGCATTTGCCATCCGACCCGGATGAGTTGCCCGAAGGTAGCAAGATTATCATTGGGCCGGACGATACGGTGCCTGGATATAAAGTTGAGCAGACGCCGAAGTCCAAATAGGTCTAACCATGCGATGGAGCCAACGCCGCCCGACTTGATTATGAGCTTTCTTGCAGTTCAATCCTCACTTGCAGCCAGCTCGCGCTCTCGGCGGCGTGGCTCATCTTGTTCTCGTTAGATGCAGCTCGCGTCTATGCATTACGACGTAGTCTACGATGTCGCTCGTTATGGATACCCGGGGTGGATCGGCGTGTTCGGTGGACTCACCTTCGGCATTGCGGCGGCGACGTTTTGCCGCTTTCGTCGCTTGCTCCGTCCCGCGAGTCGTCGTTGGATACCCTGCGCATTCGTGCCACTTAGCCTGCTTTGGCTCGTCGGTTGGATCGCCGCCACATTGCCCGCCTACTATTCTCTGCGCTCAGCTCTGCAGCGCGGCGATTGCACCGTGGCTGAAGGCGTCGTTACAGACTTTCATCCTATGCCCGCTAATGGTAAGGGGCATGAGTCTTTCTCCGTGAACGACGTCCGCTTCACTTACTCTGATTTCATCATCACACCCGGGTTTCATCAGACAAACTATCGAGGTGGACCGATGCGGTCCGGACTGCACGTGCGCATTCATTATCGCGGTTCAGACATTGCTCGCCTTGAGATCGCACAAGAGCACTCGACCGCTACATCTAACCAGACGATGAAGCTAACCACCACCGTTCCGATGAGTTGGCGACATTTTCTCCACGCTAGTTACCTCTCTTTTCTGCACACCTCGGCCTCCAGTGGTGGTAGCTTATCTTTTTCTCGTTAGATGGTATTCCCGGCCGCGATGAATCCGAAGTTGAGATCTAGCCTACGTATCGGTGGAGTAGTTTTGCTCTGCGTAGGAGGTATCTGGGGAGTAAGCGATGTCTGGCATTCTGTTTTCTCATTCAGCGGTGCCGCCCCATGAGACCACATTCTGGTTGTTTACGACTCGCGCAGTAGGCGATGCTTGGAGCTTTCGCATCTCCAATGCCATCTTGATTATCGTTGCCGTCGGGGTTTTGTTGTTTGCACTTAGCTTCGCACGTTCGAAGAGCCGAGGATGATGCCACGTCAACCATCTAACCAGTCAGTGGAGCTAACCGCCACCCGTCGCAAGTCCACGTTTGAGATGACCAATACGCTTTCACTTCGAGCCGCGCTCGCCCTCGGTGGCGGTAGCTCACTTCTTTTCTCGTTAGATCGTGAGAGCGATGGCACTGACTGCGGCGTTGGTTTTAGTCGGCTGTGCTCGTACTTCCACCTCGTATACCGAAGACGAGGTGCGCGAGTTCGTGAAGCCAGGCATGCCGCGCGAAGCGATCGTAAAGCGATTCGGCGAGCCAACCCAGGTGGAGAAGAACCCACGGTTTGAGGACGGCACTCATGATGTCGACGAGATCATTTACTACTCTCTGCCAATCCAGGATTGGGACCGACACGCTGGCGACAGTCGCTTCACGGGATTTCAAGTGGGCTTGAAGCAAGGAAAAGTGATCGACTGGCTACCATCGAGGTGACAACTTCCACGAACGATCTAACCAATCAGTGGAGCTAACCGCCACCCGCTCTGCGTTCACGTTTTGTGTGACTAAACCACTTCCACTTCGAGCCAAGCTCGCCCTCGGTGGCGGTAGCTCACTTCTTTCTCGTTAGACGACTACGCCACACGTGAACCAAACGCGGCTCCTATTACTTGGCTTATCTCTGACACCGGTCATCGCGGCAGCGCAGCTATACAACCGCGTCGAGATCACCGGTCGCATTCGCGAGCACGGCGAGCGCTTCGAGCTCGCCATCCGTTGTTCGCCGTATTCGCCAGCGATAGGACACGGCATCACCCACTTCTGGGGTGGAGATTCACCAGGATTTCGTCCCACTACCGTCGTCTCCGACCTGCGGTTCATGCTCGGCAAGCGAGCGATGTCCATTCCACGCGCGGCGTTTAGCGATCTTGGCGACACAGACATTCCAAGTGGGCCATGGCTAGCCGAGTCCGGCGAGATTCATGTCTTGCTCCACGGCGGTGACGCGGCTGGAGGCTACACGTGCAACTTCTATTTCCGCAACGGCAGGCTAGTGCGACGCGAGGTCTTTGGATACCTTGCAAAGACACCGAGCGAGGTAAAACACTTCGAGTGATGCAACCGTCGTCTAACCAGCCGATTCAGCGAACCGCTGGCCGCTCCGCGTTCCCACTTTCGATAACCTGCATATTCAACCAGCAGCCACACGCGCACTCGCCAGCGGTCGCTGATCTTAGGTCTCGTTAGGCGTTTCCCGCGCATGGCGCAAATCTCTCCAGAAGCAATCGCTGCGACGACCGCCGCGCTGCAAGCACGCGATGTCGCAGGAGCGCTGCGGGCTCGCAACCGCGAATACGGCCAGTCCAGCGGGACCTTCGACGATTCAGTTTGTTGCACGATTGAATTCGCTCTCGGTCGCACACCGAAGGCCCTGGCCGATTGTCCGCAGCACGCGCTGGAACCCGCCCGAATCGCCGCCGCGATGATGGAACTCTGGGGGACAAACAGGCTGAAGGAGGTTACGAGCGCCGCGGACATGTGGGATTACCGGCTGGACAGAGCGACGGTTGCTCACATGCTGCTGTCACATGCGAGCTCTTTACGCTCGTTACAAGCCTTCCGACACGCCGGCATTTCCCGGGTAAAGCTACTTGCAGCTAGGTTACCCAGCGACTGTTGCACCTGCAGAGCGGCCGACGGCAAAGCATTCCCCATCAGCACTGTCCCAGAATTGCCCCTTCTTCGTTGCAGATGCGATGGAGGATGCAAAGTTATTGTTATTGCAGACTCCCCTCACGCCTAACCAGGCGAGAGGCCGTGTGAAAAGTCGGGAAAGAAGAGGAGAGATCGCTTGACGAGGCGGGAGTGGGGCGAAAAAGGAAATGTTTCTTGTGACGAGAAGCGAAAAACGCGGGATAGCGTCGCAAAAGATCTTGACGTATCCCGTCTTGGTTAGGCTCGGGGAAGGAAAAAGAGTCGCTGGAATGGCTCCCCTAGCTGAGTGCGGCAATGAGGTTGCCAACTCCGACCAGATTGCAAACGCGCTTTAAATTGTAAGCGAGCGCGGTGAGGTTGATCTCGGTGGTGACATTGCTCATCCCGCGGCAAAGGAAGTAGTCGTAGCCGAACGAACGCTTGATCGTGCCAAAGCAGTGTTCGATGATGGCCTTGCGCCGCCGCATGATCTGGGGGTTCTTGGCCACGCGCTCGGCCATTTTCTCCTGCACTTCTTCGGCCGCTAATCGGGTGATGGTGCGATTCTCTTTATTGCGCGTACACTTGGCCTTGAGTGGGCAACTCTTGCACCCGCTCGCCCGATAGTAGTAAATCGCGCGCCCTTTTTCGTTCGTGGCAAAACGGTAGGTTAGCGTCTGACCGGCGGGGCAGATGTAACAGTTCTTCTCGGCATCATATTTAAAGCTCTCCTTCCCGTAGAGACCGAGCGCGGTGTTGGCGCTGGTCAAAGGTTTGGCGACATAGGCCGTAACGCCGATCGTGTCGCAGACCAGCACCTCCTTCCCGTTGTAGTAGCCTTTGTCGGCAACCACGCTCAGGTTCTTAGCGGCCAAAGCTTCCTGCGTTTTGATCGCCATGATTCCCAATGCGCCCAGGTCGCTCGTCGTATTGGTCACTTCCGTCTCCACGATCAAGCTGTGCCTGGCGTCCACCGCTGCCTGGACGTTGTATCCCACCGTGGACCCGCGTCCCATGCTCATGGCGCGACTGTCGGGATCAGTCACCGACACCTGGGTCGCGCCGCTTCGTTCCAGATCTTGGGCCAGAGCGTGCAACTCCTTCTTGCGCTCTTTTAGCTGCGCGATCTTTTCCTTTAACTCTCCCGCACTTAGTCGCTCCGCCTCCGAGCCAGCGCGACTTTCTTCCTCTTTCCTGTCGCTCTGGTCTAACTCCTGCAAGTAGGCGCTTACCTTCTTCTCGATCTCGGCCAACAGAGCTTTGAGTTTTGCTTCGTTGTAATTGCGTCCCTTGGAGTTTTGCGCCTTGATCTTAGTCGAATCAATCGCCACCAGCTCTCCCCCGAATAGCTCCAGCTTGCGGCAAAGCAGGATAAATTCACGACAGACCGCCTTGATCGCCTTGCCGTTGTCGCGCCGAAAATCAGCCACCGTTTTGAAGTCGGGCCGTAGTTTACGCAACAGCCAGATCAGTTCCAGATTGCGCGAGGCTTCTCGCTCCAGCCCCCGACTGGAACGCACTCGGTTGAGATAACCGTAGAGATAGAGCCGCAACAGGTCCCCTGGATCATAGGGCGGTCGCCCGGTCTCGTTGAGTTGCGCGTTGGTAAAACCCGCCTTGATCAAATCGAGCTGCCCAACAAAAGCATCGATAAAGCGCACCGGATTTTCCGGAGCGACGTAATCATCCAGGACTTCCGGCAAAAGCAGCGCCTCGCCCCGATCACTCCCAGCAATGTAGTTCATGCTGGAATCGACTCTTGCCAGACTCACTCACTTTTTGCTACATCAACATCATCGGAACGCGAAAATACTTTTCACACAGCCTCGCGATGGAGCGAACGGCGGACCGCTCTTGATCCACATTTGATATGACTTCCACGCTCTCATTCCGAGCGACGCTCGCCCTCGTCCGCCGTCGCTCATCTTATTCTCGTTAGATCTCATGCGTCTCCCGAAGTTTCGTTACACCGTGCTGGTGGCCATTATTCTCGGTATATTCATTCCACTGGTCGCCGTGGCGGGATTTGAATTACGCGTGTTCCCGACGCCGGCTGGAAGCTGGCTGCTCTGCGTTTGGCCCAGTTCTATCATGCTGATGGCTACCGAGAGCATGGGTCGGAGTGCCGAAGCTCTCGGCATTCTCGGCTACAGCATCGGCATCAACGTCGTTCTTTACATTATCGTCCTCTCGTTTCTTTGGTGTTTGGCTTGGGTTATCCGAGCTTGGCGATTATCACTCCGAGATGGAACAACGATCTAACCAGTCAGGAGGCCGTGTGAAAAGTCGGGAAAGAAGAGGAGAGATCGCTTGACGAGGCGGGAGTGGGGCGAAAAAGGAAATGTTTCTTGTGACGAGAAGCGAAAAACGCGGGATAGCGTCGCAAAAGATCTTGACGTATCCCGTCTTGGTTAGGCTCGGGGAAGGAAAAAGAGTCGCTGGAATGGCTCCCCTAGCTGAGTGCGGCAATGAGGTTGCCAACTCCCACCAGATTGCAAACGCGCTTTAAATTGTAAGCGAGCGCGGTGAGGTTGATCTCGGTGGTGACATTGCTCATCCCGCGGCAAAGGAAGTAGTCGTAGCCGAACGAACGCTTGATCGTGCCAAAGCAGTGTTCGATGATGGCCTTGCGCCGCCGCATGATCTGGGGGTTCTTGGCCACGCGCTCGGCCATTTTCTCCTGCACTTCTTCGGCCGCTAATCGGGTGATGGTGCGATTCTCTTTATTGCGCGTACACCTGGCCTTGAGTGGGCAACTCTTGCACCCGCTCGCCCGATAGTAGTAAATGGCGCGCCCTTTTTCGTTCGTGGCAAAACGGTAGGTTAGCGTCTGACCGGCGGGGCAGATGTAACAGTTCTTCTCGGCGTCGTATTTAAAGCTCTCCTTCCCGTAGAGACCGAGCGCGGTGTTGGCGCTGGTCAAAGGTTTGGCGACATAGGCCGTAACGCCGATCGTGTCGCAGACCAGCACCTCCTTCCCGTTGTAGTAGCCTTTGTCGGCCACCACGCTCAGGTTCTTAGCTGCCAAAGCTTCCTGCGTTTTGATCGCCATGATTCCCAATGCGCCCAGGTCGCTCGTCGTGTTGGTCACTTCCGTCTCCACGATCAAGCTGTGCCTGGCGTCCACCGCTGCCTGGACGTTGTATCCCACCGTGGACCCGCGTCCCATGCTCATGGCGCGGCTGTCGGGATCAGTCACCGACACCTGGGTCGCGCCGCTTCGTTCCAGATCTTGGGCCAGAGCGTGCAACTCCTTCTTGCGCTCTTTTAGCTGCGCGATCTTTTCCTTTAACTCTCCCGCACTTAGTCGCTCCGCCTCCGAGCCAGCGCGACTTTCTTCCTCTTTCCTGTCGCTCTGGTCTAACTCCTGCAAGTAGGCGATTACCTTCTTCTCGATCTCGGCCAACAGAGCTTTGAGTTTTGCTTCGTTGTAATTGCGTCCCTTGGAGTTTTGCGCCTTGATCTTAGTCGAATCAATCGCCACCAGCTCTCCCCCGAATAGCTCCAGCTTGCGGCAAAGCAGGATAAATTCACGACAGACCGCCTTGATCGCCTTGCCGTTGTCGCGCCGAAAATCAGCCACCGTTTTGAAGTCGGGCCGTAGTTTACGCAACAGCCAGATCAGTTCCAGATTGCGCGAGGCTTCTCGCTCCAGCCCCCGACTGGAACGCACTCGGTTGAGATAACCGTAGAGATAGAGCCGCAACAGGTCCCCTGGATCATAGGGCGGTCGCCCGGTCTCGTTGAGTTGCGCGTTGGTAAAACCCGCCTTGATCAAATCGAGCTGCCCGACAAAAGCATCGATAAAGCGCACCGGATTTTCCGGAGCGACGTAATCATCCAGCACTTCCGGCAAAAGCAGCGCCTCGCCTCGATCACTCCCAGCAATGTAGTTCATGCTCGAATCAACTCTTGCCAGATCTACTCACTTTTTGCTACATCAACATCATCGGGACACGAAAATACTTTTCACACAGCCTCTCGCTGCAGCCGACGGCGAGCCGTCGTACTGCTCAGTTTTCAGATGACTAAAACTATTCAACCCGCAGCCACGCTCGCCCTCGCTCGCCGCGGCTGAGCTCCGTCTCGTTAGGCCACTGCACACACTCATGAGCATATTCGGAAGACCAAAGAAGACGCCACCCGTAGAGAAGGAATTCGAGACCAAGTGGCGCATCGGCGCAAGGACTGCCGCGATAATCGTTCGACTGACGAGTCGGTTTCGGTCAGAGATTTGGTTGTCGGACGGTGAGGAGACAGTTAATGCCAAGAGTATAATGGGTGTAATGGTGTTGCAGGAGTTGTCTCGCGGGGCTTTGAGTCGAGAAGTCACCGGTGACGCCGGCCTAAAGGCTGGTTCACGCATCAGGGTCACCGCCCGAGGCCCAGACGCAGCCGCCGCGATGGACGCCCTATCGGAGTTGTTTTCATGCGGCGCACGCATTGACCTGTGTATTGAGCCGGGTTGTCCCTCGCCTCCGATACTCACTGGCTTCGGGCCAGACATTATCTGTTACGATTGTTCAAATGGCCACGCCTGGACAGTCAGTCGCAGCGATGCGAGCAAGGTCCTTTTTCCCAGCCAAATTGCCCCGATCATGAGTAACAGTGCGGACAACATCTCCCCCGAACAAATCGTTGAGTTGCAGGAAAAATTCAGTGAAAAAAAATCCACCATTAACAACCTTCTTGCAGTCATGATGGCGCTCTCTGAGATGTCGCAGCGCCGCCCCGAATTATCTGAAAAATTCGCACGCACGGTGCTGACGAAAGTGCCCCAGATCGTCTCACGTCTCCAAGAGTTTACGCAGGCGTTGAACGAAAAGGCTGGCCCGGAGTTGCAGAAAAAATTCAGCGAGATCAAACACGCCATTAACAACGCTCTTGCAGTCATGATGGCGCTCTCTGAGATGTCGCAGCGCCGCCCCGATTATTACGAAAAACTCGCGAGCACGGTGCTGACGAAAGCGCCTCAAATCGTCTCAAGTCTCCAAGAGTTTACGCAGGCATTGAACGAAAAGGCTGGCCTGAAACCCGAAGTCGGCCAACCCGAAGTCGGCCAGCACTGCATGTCCTTGGCCAGCCTGTTCCCTGCCGAGCAAATCATTCCCGAGATGAAAGCGGCGGAGCATTGGAGCGCCATCGTCGAGCTGACCGACCTCCTGGTAGCCCAGGGCAAGATCAAGCCCGAGGATCGCGACAGCATCCTCGCATCACTCAAGCGACGGGAAGAAGAGATGAGCACCGGGATCGGTTTCGGCATTGCGATTCCCCATGCTTCGTCCGACCGGATCAAGGAAGTGGTGGCCTCCTTTGGCCGCTCTTCGCAAGGGATCGAGTTCGACACGCTCGATGACGCTCCGGTCGAATTCGTCCTGCTTTTCATCGTCCCGAAGAACCAGTCAACCCATCTCCGCACTCTGGCTTCCATCGCAAAATTTCTGAACGACCGGAGCGTTCGCGAAAGCCTCGCCGCCGCGAAGACGGCGGACGAGATCCTGGCCATCTTCCGCGAGCGCAGCCAAAAATAATCTGAGAGGATCAGAAGGGGTCGGTCTGTGAATCTCGGCAATTTGCTCGACCACTGCGTCGCCCGTGAAGTAGCGACGAAGACGTTCGAGACGAGTATTGGCGCGAGATTCGAGATGTTCCAGAGCATGCGACGCCAAACGTCTAACCAATCGCGAGGCCGTGTGATAAGTCGGGAAAGAGGTTGAGCGGTTGCGGGGCGGGAGCGGAAGGAACGATGAAAGGGATGTTTCTTTTGGCGAGAGGCCAAAAGTTATTTGAAAAACGAGGCAAGGGATCTTGACCTATCCCGTCTTGGTTAGGCTCGGGAAGCAAAAAAAGAGTCGCTGGAATGGCTCCCCTAGCTCAGTGCGGCAATGAGGTTGCCAACTCCGACCAGGTTGCAAACGCGCTTTAGGTTGTAAGCGAGCGCGGTGAGGTTGAATCCACGCCAACCATCTAACGGTGCGATGGAGGCTCTTGATCAGGGATTAAAGTGTAGTTGGCTCGCTCGCACCTGCCGGTACATGTGCGTGTGGCCGGAGGAGCTCATAGCCCTCGGAACGCGCGACGTAGGTCGCGATCGTCAGGTCGCCGGTGACGTTGACCACGGTGCGGCACATATCCAGGATGCGATCCACGCCGATGATGATCGCGATCAGCGGCGGCAACGTAGGACTGATTCCAGCGAGCACGACGACGATGAACGGAATCGATCCCGACGGAACGCCGGCCGTTCCGATGCTCCCGAGCATCGCCAGATACGCGACCGTGAGCTGCTGCATGATGGTTAGGTCGAAGCCGGCGAGTTGCGCGAGGAAAAGCACAGTCACTCCTTCGTAGAGCGCGGAGCCGTTTTGGTTCGCGGTCGCTCCGATTGTGAGAACAAAGCTGTTGATCTCGCGTGGGATGCCGAGGTTTTCTTCACCCACCCGCAGCGCCGTCGGTAGCGTGGCGTTGGATGATGAAGTGGAAAACGCGGTCAGCATCGCCGTTTTGACGCGCCGGAAAAATTCGAGCGGCGAAATGCGCGACATGACATAGACCGCGACCGAGTAGACACCGAACAAATGCAGCGCGAGCCCCAGTAGAACCGTGGCGATGAACCAGCCGAGCGCGACGAGCAGATCGAGGCCGAAGCGGGCCGTGTTTGTAAACAGGAGGCAAGCGATCGCGTAGGGCGCGAACTTCATGATCAGATCGATGATTTTCGCGGAAATGGCGTAGAGGCCTTGCAAACCGCGCAGGAACGGCGCGGCGACATTCGTCGGGATCAGGGTGGCGGCGAGACCGAGCACGAGAGCAAAAAACATGAGGTGCAACATGTTTGGCGTTTCGCTCGCGACGGCGGCGATTGGATTCTTCGGCACGATCGTTTCCACCACCTGGGTCAGGATGGATTTGCTGCCAGCGGCGCTTTCGGCCTGGGCTTGTTTGACGGCTTTGGCGGCGGCGTCGCCGTAACGCTGTTCGAGTCGGGCGCGGGTCGACGGATCGATGCGTGTGCCGGGCCGGATCGTGTTCGCGAGCGTTAAACCCAAAACGACAGAAATGCCCGAGATGACGAGCGTGTAACCGAACGACTTCAGCCCGACGCGCCCGAGTTTGCGCGGGTCGCCGATGGTGGCCACGCCGACGACGAGCGACGAGAAGACGAGCGGTATCACGGTCATCAAAAGCAAACGGAGAAACAATTGCCCGACCGGTTCGGTAATGTTGTTTATGATCCAAAGCGCAATCGGGTGGGGGACTTTGCCCGCGATCCCGCTCGGGTCCGGCACGCTAAAGAGCGCGTAGCTCAGGATGCCCGCGCCGACGCCGATAATGAGCCCAATGACGATGCGAGTGTGAAGCGGGAGTCCGCGCGGCAGGTCCGGCGTCGAATCTCTCAGGTCGGTCGTCTCCTCGCGTTCCCATGCGTCGGAAGGGATCTGATCAGGATTCGTTTTGTGCTTTTCTTGCTCGGACATTTTATCAGCAATCGACTTCTGCACCCAGATTCGCTCTCCGATCAAACAATCTTGCTTGTGAGATCCCTCGCTGCGCTCGGGATGACATCGCGTTGAAGCAGGTTCCCCGTTTGTCGCGAGCTAATTCGATTTCGCGCGCACGACCACGGCCGAGATGCTGTCGATCTCGATCGCGGCATCGTAGAATTCAGCGCCAGCGAGCTGCGAGAGCTGCAATAGTTTGTCGCCCACTGTTTCCAATTTGCCGGCGATTTTCTCGCCCGATCTCATTCGCAACTCCACCGACTTGCCGACCTGGCGCATCAGCAAGGAACGAACAGTATCGTCTTTTCGAAAATCGAGTGGCGATTGGGCGAGGAGGTTCGAGCTGGAAATGGTGGCCACGATAAAAATTGCGAGGAGCAGGTGTTTCATTTGGGTTAGTTGTAACCAGCTCAGTCGGTAATGACCAGCCGAATCCTTTTCGCGTCGGAGCAAGGACGCAACCGGGCGACTTTCAGCGCTGCGAATTTTCATAGACGATCTCACCGCCGATGACGGTCATGACGCAGCGCGTCTTCAGAATCTCCCGCTCCGGAATTTTCATGATGTCGTTTGAAAGGACAGTCAGGTCGGCAAGTTTTCCGACTTCAATCGAGCCCTTTTCTTTTTCCTGGAACGCGGCGTAGGCGGACCAAAGAGTGAACATCTTCAGCGCTTGCTCACGCGAGACCGCTTGTTCCGGGTGCCAGCCTTCGCCGCTGAAACCTTGCTGACTCTTGCGCGCAACTGCCGCATAGAATTCAATCATTGGTTCGCCGCGTTCGACCGGGGCATCGGAACCGCCTGCGATGATCACGCCGCTCTTGATTAAACTTTGCCACGCGTACGCTCCCGCGAGTCGCGGAATTCCCAGCCGGCTCGGCGCAAAAAAGAGATCGCTGATTGCGTGCGACGGCTGCATGGAGGGAATGACGCCGAGTTTTGCGAAGCGCGGAAGGTCCGCGGGGTCGAGAATCTGCGCGTGTTCCACCCGCCAACGTGGCTCACGAATTTTCCTTTCGTTAGGCGGAACAGCGTCGAAAGCGTGCTCGTAAAGATCGAGGATAACGCGGTTCGCGCGGTCACCGATGGCGTGCGTTTCGACCTGAATGCCGCGGCGCAGAGCCTCCTCGAGCATCGGAAGCAAATCGCTTTCTTTTTCTTTCAGAAATCCCGTGGTATCGGCATCGGAATAGGGCGCGAGCAGCGCCGCGCCGCGCGACCCAAGCGCGCCATCGAATACCACCTTGATCGTTCGTTCGGTGAACCGGTGTCCGTAGGCGTCGAGGATCGGACCTTCTTTCAAGAGCCGTTGCGCCGGTGTCCCCGGGCCGTAAACCGCATTGTAGATTCTGAGTTTCACCTTCCCTTCGCTGTAGAGCCTTCGCATCATGTCGACTTCTGAATCGATGCTCCCGGCGTTCTGGATTTCGCACCAGCCCAGCTCGATGCTCCGTTTCACACCGAGCAGGAAAGCTTGCTCGATCTCGGCTGGAGTTGGTTGTGGAATGTTTTTCGCGACCAATTCCATCGCGTTATCGAGCAGCATTCCAAGGGGTTCGCCGGTTTGTTTGTCCTTTAGAATCTCGCCGCCAAACGGATTCGCCGTCTCCTTGTTAATGCCGGCAATCTTCATGGCGGCGCTGTTTGCGACGGCGCCGTGACCATCAGCACGCCGGAGGAAGACCGGATTTTCCGGCGCCACCTCATCGAGATCGATGCGGATAGGAAAAACCGGCGGCTTCCAAAAAGTTTCGATCCAGCCGCGTCCGGTAACCCATCTCCCGGGCTCGGTTTTCGCGACGCGCGCCTTCACTTTTGCGAGGAGATCTTCGAGACTAGCGGTTCCCTCGAGGTTAAGGCCAAGCTCGCGCTCGCCGACTCCGAGAATGTGATAGTGGGAATCAGTCAAGCCCGGTACTACAGTCTGTCCACGCAGATCGACGATGCGCGTCGTACCCCCTTTTTTCTTCCTCGCATCGGAGTTAGAGCCAACGAAAATAATTCGATCGCTTTTCACTGCGATCGCTTCGGCGTTCGGCCGCCCCTCGTTGACCGTGTAGATATTTCCGTTCAGGAAAATCGTGTCGGCGCTCTCGGCATTCACGCCGCCGTCTGAGGCGCAGACGAGGGCAAGCGAAACGAATGGGAAGAGAAATGTTTTCATGATTCTGTCTGCGACTTTCCAGTGATGAAGACGGCTGCGCTGAGCGCGCTGACGAGTGTGAGCGCGACACCGATCAGGGTGATTCGCCGGAAGCCAGCCACGAAAGAATCATCGATCGATTGTTTTAGCGACGCGCGCAATGCCGGCTCGATCTCGTCCGGCAATTGGAAGCCGGCGAGTTTCGTTCGGTTCACATTCATTATCTGCATCACTTCGCTCGACAACTCGAATCTAGCTGCGCGACGATCAAGCTCGCGATTGAAAGTGTGCACCATAACAATCCCAAGGACCGCAATCGCCAAAAGACTACCGGTACGCGCGACCGCGTTGTTGATTCCCGAGGCGGTTCCGACGCGATCTTGCGGCACAGAATTCATCACCGTGGTCGTTAATGGCGCAACGCTCATGGCCATTCCGAGACCGAGGACGACTAATGCTGGAAAGAAACTGCTCCAGTAATTCCCGTGGGTGTCAGGCACAACGCACAGCGCAAGCCCGACCGCAACGATGACTGATCCGATGACAAGTGGAGTTCTTGCGCCGTGACTGTGAACCAGTCCGCCCGCCCAGCGGGACAGAACAAAGATAATCAAGATAAAGGGCAGGAGCGCGGCTCCGGCGGCGGTTGGGGTGTAACCGTGAACCTGGATCAAATTCAACGGCAGGAAAAACAGCGTTCCGCCGATCGCGCTGTAAAGAAAGAACGTCAGGAGATTGGCGCCGCTGAAATCGGACGAACGAAAGAGCGTGAGAGGCAACATTGGGTTGCGCATTCGAGCTTCCAAGAACAGGAAGACGATCAGGAAAAAAATGCCCGCGAAAAGACTGGCGAAAACCGGGGCGGCAGCGAAACCCAGCCGCGAAGATTCGATCAAGCCATAAACTAACGAACCGAGACCGAGCGCAGTCAAAATCGCGCCTCGCCAATCCAGAGGGCTTTTTTCGCTCTGATCGAGGCTCTCCGGGACGTGCCGGAGCGAGATAATCACGATGCAAAGAACCAGCGGCAGGTTGAGAAAGAAAATGGCGCGCCAGGAAATATGTTCGATCAGCCATCCGCCGAGCACAGGGCCGACCGCTGTCGTGATGGCAGTGAACGCCGACCATGTCCCGATGGCGCGGCCACGGTCTTGAGAACGGAAGGAAGTGCTAATAATGGCGAGACTTCCTGGGACGAGAAGCGCGGCACCGAATCCCTGGGCCGCCCGCGCCGCAATCAATTGTCCGATGCTTGCTGAGAACCCGCACCAGAGCGAAGCGGAGGCGAAGATCGCCAGGCCAAGGATGAAAATGCGGCGGCGGCCGTGGTGATCGCCTAACGAGCCTCCGACGAGCAGGAGCGAGGCGAACAAGAGCGAGTAGCTTTCGACGACCCACTGAACGTCGAGGACGTTGGCATTCAAACTCGCTTGCAACGCCGGCAACGCCACGTTCACGACGGTACCGTCGATAAAAACCATGCTCGAAGCGAGAATGGTTGCCGTTAAAATCCAACGGGCGGAAGACTGCGGGCACGGTGCCACCGCGGCTCCAGTTTGAATGATTTCCTCATCACACGGCGATGGAACGAATGTTGTCATTCAGCGTGGTGATTTAGTGCAGGGCCGTTGCGAAACCTTACGTTGTTATTGAAAAACAAAGAAAGCGCCGCTAATCAAAGCTGGCGAATCCAAAGCGTCCATGACTCACGCAGAAATTACCACACCGCGACCGGCGTTTGGCCAAACCATGCGGCCGGACGTCTGGTGGACACAACCGTTGCTCGTCTTTCTCGGGTTCGGCGCGTTTCTGGTCTATTCCACATGGGCGGCGTTCCAGGGGACGAACTATTATTTCGGGAACTACCTGTCGCCGTTTTATTCGCCCGAGATTTTTGGGGGCTCACCCCACAGTTGGTTTGGCCCTAAACCGGCGTGGTGGCCGACGTGGATTGTGTTTTCGCCGGCGCTCCTGATCCTGTGGGCGCCCGGCGGTTTCCGTTTCACCTGTTATTATTACCGCGGCGCCTACTACAAAGGTTTCTGGGCCGATCCGCCGGCCTGCGCGGTCGGCGAACCGCGCAAGACTTATCTCGGCGAACGCTCGTTCCCTTTGATCATGCAAAACGTGCACAGATATTTCATGTATCTCGCGCTCAGCTTCATAATCGTTCTCTCGATTGATGTTTGGAAAGCGATGTGGTTCGCGAACCCAGAGACGGGGAAGAGTTCGTTCGGCATCGGCATCGGCACGATTGTTCTCGCGATCAACGTCGTGCTTCTCGGCGGCTACACGTTTGGGTGCCATTCGTTGCGTCACTTAATCGGTGGATTTCGCGATCAACTGTCTCGCTCTCCGGGCTGCTACAACGCGTATCGCTGCGTTAGCTGTCTCAATCAGCGGCACATGCTCTGGGCGTGGATGAGCTTGTTCTGGGTCGGATTCAGCGATCTTTACGTGCGGCTTTGTTCGATGGGCGTGTGGCACGACCTGAGGCTCTTCTAGTCGATGCCTGACTACGAAACATTCGAGCACGACGTGCTCGTCATCGGCTCCGGCGGCGCGGGATTGCGCGCGGCCATTGAAGCGTCGGCGACCGGCGTTTCGGTCGGGATGGTGTGCAAATGTCTGCTCGGCAAAGCGCACACGGTGATGGCCGAAGGCGGGATCGCAGCCGCGCTCGCCAATGTCGATGATCGCGACAATTGGAAGGTCCACTTCGCGGACACGATGCGCGGCGGCCAGTATGTGAATCAGTGGCGCATGGCGGAGCTGCACGCCAAGGAAGCGCCCGATCGCGTGCGCGAACTCGAAGCGTGGGGCGCGGTCTTCGATCGCACGAAGGACGGGCGCATTCTGCAAAGAAATTTTGGTGGCCACAAGTATCCACGACTGGCGCACGTCGGAGACCGCACTGGTTTGGAAATGATTCGCACGTTACAGGATCACGGCGTCCATCAAGGCATCGACGTGCACATGGAAATTTGCATCGTCGCGCTGTTGAAGGATGGCGAGCGTGTTGTTGGCGCGTTCGCCTACGACCGCGAACGCGGCCGGTTCAAAGTTTTTCACGCGAAAGCAGTCATTCTCGCTACCGGCGGAATCGGCAAAGCCTACAAGATCACGAGCAACAGCTGGGATTGCACCGGCGACGGACATTCGCTCGCCTACCACGCGGGCGCGGCTTTGATCGACATGGAATACATTCAATTCCATCCCACGGGCATGGTTTGGCCACCGAGCGTTTCGGGAATGCTCGTGACCGAAGGCGTGCGCGGTGAAGGTGGAATCCTGACCAACGCCGATGGCAAACGTTTCATGTTCGATTTCATTCCGGACAACTATAAGGCGCAGACGGCCGACAATGAAGAAGAAGGCTGGCGTTACACGCAAGGGGACAAGAATGCGCGGCGGCCGCCGGAGTTACTGACGCGCGATCACGTCGCGCGTTGTATTGTGCGCGAGATCAAGGAAGGGCGGGGGACACCGCACGGTGGTGTCTATCTCGACATCTCGTGGATTAAGAAAAAGATGCCAAACGCGGAAGAGCACATCAAACGCAAGCTGCCTAGCATGTATCATCAATTCAAAGCGCTCGGTGATGTAGACATTACCAACGAGCCGATGGAAGTCGGGCCGACGACGCATTACATCATGGGCGGCGTGCATGTGAATCCCGACACACAAATGTCGGACGTGCCGGGGTTGTTTGCCGCCGGGGAGTGCGCCGCAGGAATCAATGGCGCGAATAGACTCGGCGGCAATTCCCTCTCCGATCTCATTGTCTTCGGAAAGCGCGCCGGCGAATACGCGGCGAAATTCGCGCGGGAAAATCCACACGGGAAAATCGACAACTATAAGATCGACGTCTATGCGCGGGAGGTATTGCAACCATTCGAGAACAGCGCGGGCGAGAATCCGTACACGGTGCAACGGGATTTGCAGGAAGTGATGCAGCATAATGTCGGCATCGTGCGTGACGAAAGCGAGATGCTATCTGCGCTCGATCATCTGAAAACGTTTTGGGAACGCGCCGCTCGCGTTGGCGTTACCGGCAACCGCGATTTTAACCCCGGCTGGCATACTGCGCTCGACCTGAAAAATTTGCTCACCGTTTCTGAAGCGATCACGCGCGCCGCGCTGGAACGAAAAGAGAGTCGTGGTGCGCAATTTCGCGAAGATTATCCGGAAAAGGACGAACGTTTCGCGAAAGTGAACACGATGATTCGCAAAGCGGAAGATGGAACGATGGACGTTCGACTGGAGCCGCTGCCGGAAATGCCGGATTATTTGAAGCAAATCATAGAGGAAATGAAATGATCGCGCAGAAACAGGCTACCTTTCGAATCTGGCGCGGCAATGAGCAAGGTGGCGAATTCCGCGATTACACAACCGGCGTTTCTGAGGGAATGGTCGTCCTCGATGCGGTCAATCACATTCAGGCGACGCAGGCGAATGACCTCGCCTCTCGCTGGAACTGCAAGGCCGGCAAATGCGGTTCGTGTTCAGCCGAAATCAACGGCATGCCGAAATTGATGTGCATGACGCGACTGAGCGATCTGCCCCTCGAAAACCCGGTTACCGTACAACCGATGAAGGCGTTTCCAATTATCAAGGATCTTATCACCGACGTTTCGTGGAATTTTCGCGCGAAAAAGAAGATTAAGAAGTTCAAGCCGCGCCCGCCGGATGCGCCGGATGGAACGTGGCGCATGCAACAGGAAGACATCGATCGCGTGCAGGAATTCCGGAAGTGCATCGAGTGCTTTCTCTGCCAGGATGTCTGCCATGTCTTGCGCGATCATCGCAAGCACGACGAATTCATCGGACCGCGCTTCTTGACTTACGTGGCGGCGCTCGAAATGCATCCGCTCGATACCGAGGATCGGGTCGGAGAATTGCGGGAAGCGCAAGGAATCGGTTATTGCAACATTACCAAATGTTGCACCAAGGTTTGCCCGGAGAGTATTCACATCACCGACAACGCGATCATTCCGTTGAAAGAAAGAGTCGTTGACGAATTTTACGATCCGCTGGGATGGATTTGGAAGAAGTTGAGGCGATGAGTTGGCTCCGCTGAAACCAGCAAGCAATCATGTTCGAACTCAAGTCACTCTCGAAAGAAGCAGTTCCGGCGGCGCTCGAAAAAGCCGAGCGCTACCGTCTTTTGAACGAGCCGGCGGAGGCCGAGAGCATTTGTCTGGATGTGCTAAAAACCGATCCGGAAAATCAACAGGCAATCATCACGCTGCTGCTCGCCGTGAGCGATCGTTTCAGCAAAGGCTACGGCGTAAGCGACACCCAGGCGAGGGAGTGGCTCGCACGCGTGAAAGGCGAATACGAGCGCTTCTATTACGCTGGCATTTTGGCAGAGCGACGTGCGAAAGCAAAACTCGCCCAGGGGACACCGGGCTCCCGGCATTACGCTCACGATGGTTTTCGCGAAGCCATGAGCTGTTTCGAAAAAGCGGAAGCGCTCCGTCCACCCGGCAACGATGATGCGCTGCTGCGTTGGAATACGTGCGCCCGGCTCATCACCAAAAACAAGCTTATCGCCCGCGAAGAAGAGAGAATCGAGCCGCCTCTGGAATAAGGATCGGCGATCTGCTGACGCGGGCCGGCGTAAATGAAGGGTGGCATGCTCGCAGTCGGTCCGATGGAGATTTCAGGCGGGCAATCAAAATCTTCGTCACTATTCTTTGTTATGGCCTAACGAGTAAATAGGAATTGCTGTGAAGAATGACGCACTCAAATCCGCGGGCTCCCGCGATCACAGCGAAGGGAAGGCCTGCCGCGATCCGGAAGCCGTGCGTTCCATGTTCGATCGGGTGGCGCGTCGCTATGATCTGGCGAATCATCTACTCAGCGGCTGCGCGGATTTCTTCTGGCGTTACCAGTCGGCCAAAATGGTTGCGCGGTGGCAACCGGGACGCATTCTTGATCTTGCCACCGGAAGCGGCGATCTCGCCCTGGCCATTTCCCGGCGTTTGCCTAACGCGATCATTACCGGCGCCGATTTCTCGGCGGAAATGCTGGCCATTGCTCGCGCCAAGGGACTTCGCGACACAGTGGTTGCCGACGCTCTCGATCTTCCGTTTCCCGAAGGAGCGTTTGATTGCGTGACCGTGGCATTCGGGCTGCGCAACATGGTGGATTGGAGCGCGGCGTTGCGTGAAATGGCGCGGGTTCTGGTCCCTGGCGGGCGCCTGCTGGTTCTCGACTTTTCGATTCCGCCGTCGCCTTGGAGCATACTTTACAGATTCTATCTGCATCGATGCCTTCCATGGCTGGCAGCGCTCGTCACTGGACAAAAAGATGCGTACGATTATCTCGGCGCGTCGATTGAAGAATTTCCGAGCGGCGATGCGATGCTGCGCCTGATTGAAGGAAGCGGACTTGCAACGGCGTCAGCGCGCCCGCTTACAGGGGGCATTGCGGCGATCTACACCGCGCAGAAAATGAAATGTCTGTAGCCGGTGCGGGACTTTCCCGTGAAGAAATTTCCGTCGGCAGAAACTGCTTTGCGTAGCGAAGTGGCTTAAAGGGCTACGGCGTCGAACTTGGCGCGGCCGTCGATGCAGGGGTTGGCGACATTTTTGCCGAAGGAACAGGGGAAGCGGTTGGTGCAGGCGTCCTCGTCAGAGACAGGCGAAAAGCATTCAAATCGGGATTGCTCAGGACGAACGTGCCGTCACGTCCATCTACGCGCGCCAACCACATGCCGTTTCCGGCCGTCCCTCCAATCAAAAGCTTGTGCACGGCTTTGTCATCCGGCGCAGTCGTAAACGTGATTGCCAACTGTGGCTTATCGAAACCGTCTTGCGGCGTCGTCGGCCCGACCCAGCGCACAGCGTGCAACGAAGAGAGGGTGTTCAAAAGCGATCGCACATTCACCTGGTCGATCGTGCCACTGCCCTCGACCCACGCCCATTGGTCCTTGGCTGTACGGTGGAGTGAAAGTTGCCGCTGGTCAGTCGTGACGGTCAATCGATGGATTTCCGCCGGCTTGAAGTTGAAGATAGCAAGCTCCTGCCACTGGAGCGGATCGACGAAAAGATTGTCGAGAAGCGAGCGGCGCATCGCGATGATGAATGGCTCGTCGCCGAGGCGCGCGTAAACGATATCGCCCTCGATTTTGCCAAATGCGATCGTCGCGAAAGGATGTTCCCCAGCGTTGCTTTCAGCGGTGTTCTCGGAAGAAAATGAGCTGAGTGTCAATTGCAGTTGCGGCTTATCGAGGCCGTATTTGGCAAGGTCGGAAGCGACATCGTCGGCGAAATTAGCGACTTGCTCATTTTGCAGCATCTCGATCAGGCGCCTCACTTCGTCGGCGTTGGCCGGCTCATTATTTAGGTTTGCAATCGTCCAACTTTCGCCTTTGCGCGCGAGCACCGTCTTCGCTTTTCCAGGCGCCTCCAGCGTGATTCGATCGAGGATGTTCGGATCGAAGCGCACCAGATGTCTGTCCCGAAAATCGTTAGGCTTACTATTGAGCAAGCTCTCGATTTTCCTTGGCAGCGTATAAACAAAGTTGCGGGCGGAAAAACGGACGTAGACCTGATCCTTTTCTTTTTCTGCCACGCCACCGATCTGCAGCACGCGTCCTTCTTTATCGTCTGGTCCGAAAAGCGTGACTGAGCCGCGTGGTTCGGCCAGTCCGTAAACGCGCAAATCGCCCCGATCATCAGCGACGAAAGTCTGGATGCGGGCTGTCGTGACCTGCGCGATGAGATCGCCAACCTTTTGATCGTCACCGCGCGCCCGCAGTGGCTTCACGATGTCCCAATGATCCCCTTTCTTCTGCAGCTCCATCTCGCCGGCAGCAGTCTTCAGGATCACGCGCGAGACCTGCGCCGTGGTCAGGTCGGTCAGTTTTCTATCACGGAACTCAGCCGGTTTTTTCGCGACATCATTTCTGACGGCTTGCGAAGCAATCATCGCATCGTTCGAATCGGCGAACCGCACATAGACCTTTCCTTCGAGGGCAGCATCTTTGCCGAAGAGGATTTCGGGCAAATTTTCCGGTCCGAGTAATTTGAGACGGAGCTTCGGCCTGGTTAGGCCAAATTCATCGAGTGTCTTTTTCTCGGCGGCAAGGCTTTGCGCAGATATGGTCGAATCTTTTTGCCAGCTCTCGAGTTCGGCGAGCAGACTGTCGACGATGGCGTTGTCCGCCTGATCTTTGATGGGGGCTTCAAGCCGCCACTTGTTGCCTTCACGCCGGACTTCGATTCTGTCGTCGCCGTTTTGAATGACGATTCCATCGACCTTTTGACGATCGAAATTAATGACGTTTTGCGATTGCCGTCTCGCTTCTTCCGTGTTCGGCAGTTTGCTCTCATAGAACTTGATGTAAAGACCGCCGGCAACTGCCAGCGCGAGGAGGAAGAGCGTTGTCTTCGTCTTCATCAAATCAGGCGCGTCGTTTCCACCAAACCGCAAGGCCAATCAGAGCGGGCAAGAGGGGCAAGAAAACCAGAATGATCCAGCGGAGGTTCGAAAGCGCGTGATCGTCGAGACTGAAAGTCAGCGTCTTCGGAACTTTCGGGGCGATGCCGATCAGCTGTTCGCGGCTGAGCAGCCAGTTGATGCTTGCGGAGAAAAAATCGAGCGCCTGCTGGTCCTGGGTGAGGGCGTTATCCTGAATGAACGTGGCGTTGCTGACCACGACCATGCGTGAGGAATTAACCTGCACGCGATTATCGCCGCTGCCGCCTTTCTCGATCGAAACAGCGATCGTTAGGGGCTCGCCGTGGTCGCGCAGTGGATCAAATTCAAGTTTTGCGTCATCAGTCGAATTGTAATCCGTTTCTCCCCAATAACCTTTCTCCGCCTGAACGAGCGGCTGCAGATTGATGTTGGCCGCGCGGACGCGGTCCGGAGCAAGCGTCAGGGAACAGGTGGCGCCGAGAAACGGGCTGCGCACGTCGGCCAAACGCTTCGTGATCGGATTGCCGGGCAGGAATCGGCCGATCACGTCGCGGACCCGCGCAACTTCCTGAATTCCCGTTTTCATCATCGCCATCAGACGGTCGTCGTTTACGGTGACTCCAAGCTCGTTAAGGAAGATGTCGAGCTTTTGCGTCTTCGCGGCAGGATCGAGGAGCAGCAAGATGCGGCCCTGCTTGTCCCAGTAATCGCGCAGCAATTTCATTTCCCGGTCCGAGAAATCGTACTGCGGGCCGTCGATCACAATCGTTTTGAAGTCGGGTGGAATCACACCCACTTCGAACAAATTTAGCTCCTGGATTTTGATGTTCTCGTTCTCGATAAAAGTCTTTGCGATTGAGATCGGGCTGTTTTCCCCTAACGGCGGCTCCTTATGCCCGATCACGTAGCCGATGGTATTTTTCTTGCCTTCCACCAAGTCCATCATCGCGCTGGTGATAGCCTGCTCGCCTTTGAAAGCAGTGACTTTTGGTTGTTCGCCAAACATGGCATTGCCGGCATCGACCTCCGCCATTTCCGAAGCCTTCACCGTCTTGTTGCGGCCGTTGTAATCGAGAATCAGCAGACTCTCGTCGCTGACCACTTTGTACTTGTCGAAAGCTTCCTTGGCGCGGGAAAGGTTTCGCTCCGGGTCAATGTTCTCGACGTCGATTTTCCCTTTGGCGGCATATTGATATTCCGTCAGCAAATTCTGCACATCGCCGCCGATTGGACTATTCGGCGAAAAGAAAACCGTCACGCGCATCTTGTCTTTGATCGTTCCGAGGAAGCGTTTCGTCTTGTCGGAGAGCGCATACTTCTTGTCCCGCGAAAAATCCCAGCGGCGGTAATGCTCAAAACCGAGGTAATTGACCATGACAGCGAGAAAAAGAATGAGTCCGATTTGAACGATGACGTTCAGTCCGATCTGGAAGCGATGGATCTTTCTCGGCGCCGGTGTTGTCTGATCAGCCATCGTCTACAATCTCCATTTTCGCGATTGAAACGCCTGATAGGTCAGCGTCAGCATGACGACGGTCATACTGACGTAAAGGACGATGGGCCGCGTATCGATCTCACCGCGCGAAAGCGTTCCCATTTGTTCGATGGCCGAGAAATAGCCGAGCAATTGACGCGTCGAGGAGCTGATATCCTGAAGGATGAACTGAATCAGCCCGAGGAAGAAAAGCATCGTGATGGTGCAGAAGGAAATGATGGCGGCAACGATTTGATTTCTGGTCAAAACGGAAGCGAAACAACCGACGGAGAGATAGAACATTCCCAACAAAAGCAGCATGAGGTAGGCGCCGAGATAAGCGCCGGTCGAGTTCGCCGCCGGTTCGTGCGTGATCGCCTGAAAAATGGCGAAGAAGAGGAGCGTAGGAATCCAGAGGACAGCATAGAAAAAAAGCGCGCCGAAGAATTTCGCCAGCACGACCTGCCAGTCGCGGACCGGCGCGGTCATGAGCGGTTCGATCGTCCCGAGCTTAAATTCTTCCGCGAAAAGCCGCATCGTAATGAGGGGGAAGATCAGAACGAAAGCGAACCAGAAGAAAACGGAATTGAAAAAAGCTTCCTGCACCGAGTACGGCACCGGTCGCTGGTTCATGAAGGAGATCTGGAAGTAGAAATCGACGCCGCTAACGAGAAGAAAAAAAACGAGGACGACGTAGGCGATAGGCGAGTAAAAATAGCTCCGTATCTCGCGGGAAAGGAGAGTGAAAAATTTACGCATCTTTAGTTTTTTGCAGGCGCTCCCATGGAATCAGACTTCATCCGGGTGCGTGATTTCTACGAAGACGTCCTCGAGAGTGGCCTTCCGCTGCGATAACTCGCGCACCGTCCACTGCCGGTCACGGGCCAGGCGAAATACTTCCTCGCGCACATCGGCGCCGGATTCCACGCGCAACGAGAAAATGCTCCAGTCGCCTTCCGCACTCGCACTCACGTCGCGCACTCCCGGGATCTTCGCCAGTTGCTCCACGCCGTCGTCGGAACCGACTTTCGCCTCGAGCGTGACTCCACCGGCAGTGCGAATCTGGCCGAGAAGATTCTCCGGAGTATCGCACGCTTCGATCCGGCCCTTGTTGATGATGATGACACGGCTGCAGGTCATCTCCACTTCGGGCAGGATGTGGGTGGAAAGGAGAATGGTGTGCTGCTTCCCGAGATTCTTGATCAAGTCTCGCACCTGTCTGATCTGGTTAGGATCAAGTCCGCTGGTGGGTTCATCGAGAATGAGGAGATCGGGTTCGTGCACGAGCGCGTCGGCCAATCCCACTCGCTGCCGATAGCCTTTTGAAAGCGCCCGGATCATTTTCTTCTCGACCTCCTTCAACCCACAAAGCTCTTTCACGTCGCCGACGCGTTCCGCCATTCGCCGATGCGGGACTCCCTTTAACGCAGCCCGATAATTGAGATATTCCGTCACCCGCATGTCGTTATATAGCGGCACATTCTCCGGCATGTAACCGAGATGCGAACGGGCCTGAAGTGATTGTTCGAAAATATCGAAGCCGGCGATGGAGGCACGACCAGAGGTCGGCGGCATGAAGCTCGACAAGATCCGCATCGTCGTGCTCTTGCCCGCGCCATTTGGCCCGAGAAAACCCATGATCTCGCCTTTGCCGACTTCGAAGTTCAGGTTCTGGATCGCGGTCTGACCCGCAAATCGCTTCGTGAGATTTTCGACCTTAATCATCTAGAGGTAATGGAATGAGACAATCGAGTTGCTCATGCGTTGGAGATTTTTTGCTTCAACGCGCGGTAAGCGTGACGGTTTCGACTCGCTGTCGCGAACGATCGTTGCGCACGACTCCCACGACGAAAGTGACGTTGCTGCCGCTGCTGGCGTGACTCAGCAGTTTCTCGACCTGCTTCACCGAGTTCACCGAATACTTGCCGACGCGATAGACAACCAGTCCGCGTTCGAAACCTGCGGTATCAGCCGGACTATCAGGCTCGACCGCAGTCACGAGCACTCCTAATCCGGCGGTATAACCGAGCGCCTGCGCCAATTCGGGAGTGAGATCCTGAAGTTGCAGACCAAAAAGTTGATCCGCGTTTCCCGCGGTTGGCTCGTTTCCCGTCGCGTTGGGAGGAGGGTTCTGCGCGATATTCTTGAAGGTCGCGACACTGTCGCGCACGACATCGGCCGGAATCGCAAAGCCCATGCCCTGCGTCGGGATCCCTTGCGGAGTGAACGCCATTTTCGCCGAGCTCACGCCGACCAGCCGTCCCGAAAGATCAATCACCGGCCCGCCGCTGTTTCCCGGATTAATCGCCGCATCGGTCTGAATCAGGTTTTTGTATTCGACATTATCGATCGTGATATCGCGTTTCACCCCGCTCAAGATTCCGCGGCTAATTGAGCTTCCGTAACCAACGGCATTGCCGACGACGAGGACGGTTTCGCCGAGCAGGTTCGGAGAAACATTCTCCAGGTTGATAAACGGGAAGGTCTCCTTCGAGTCAATCTTGAGGAAGGCCAGATCCTTCTTTTGATCGCCCGTAATGTAATGAGCGCGATAACTTTTTCCATCGTTGGTGATTACCTCGATTTTTAGGTCAGCGGCGCGATCGGCGACGTGTTCGTTCGTGAGAACGTAGCCGGCGGGATCAACCAGGAATCCCGAACCGAGACTCTGCAGGGTTTGGCGAATTTCACGCGGCCGGCTGTGATAATTCCCGAAGAATTGCGCCGCGAAATCTTCGAAGGGATCGCGCACCCGGCGCCGTACCACGCGCTCCGTGTTGATATTCACAACGGCGGGCATGACCTTCGCCACCGCTAGCACCGCCGGCTCGCTAGCGGGGTCGGCTTGGGCAAGGCAACGGCTCGCCTTGCCCAGCAAGAAAAGGCAAAGCAAAAGCGCGATCCCGTTAAGATTTTCTTTAACTCGCAACATTCTGATCTGGCAGATGGCTCGAAGTTTTCGTGGAAATAACCGTAGTCATCTGCGCTCCAAGTAAAGGAGCACTCTCCGCACTGTCAACTTGCCGTGCCGCGTAATGCTTGCAGAGTTAGCGCGGAATGCGTGTTTCGATTGCCGCTCGCCCCAACCTCCAGCTCCTCGAGGAGAATTATCGGCGCTGGCAGGACGATGCGGACTCGGTCGATTCCGGATGGGCGGCATTTTTTGAAGGATTCGAGCTGGGGAATTTGGAAAAACGGAATGGCGCTGCAGCGGCGCCTTCCCAAACTGGCGAGGAAGTTCGCGAAGGTCCGCTCCAGACGCGGGTCGACGGCTTGATCTTCGCCTATCGCGTTCTTGGGCACACGATTGCCCGGCTGGATCCGCTGGCGGAGGGACGCCCGCCACAGCCTCTGCTCAGCCTGCGCGAGCTTGGGTTTAGCGATAAGGACCTTGATTTTCCGGTCTCATCGAAATTCTTCTTCGATGGCCGCCGGATGACGCTGCGCGAAATGATCGCGGCGCTCGAAAAAATTTATGCGGATTCGATCGGCGCGGAGTTCATGCACATCCAGAATACCCGCATTCGCAACTGGGTGCTGCACCGGCTCGAATCACGACCGGCGAAACACGACACACCGCGAGTGGTGCAGATCGCGCTCCTCAGGTTGCTCCTGGAAGCGGAAACTTTTGAGAATTTCCTCCATACGCGCTACGTCGGGCAAAAACGCTTTTCGTTGCAGGGAGCCGAGTCTCTTCTGGTAATTCTCGATACGATCTTGCACAGCTGTCCGCAGAAGGGGATCGAGGAAATCTGCATGGGCATGGCTCATCGTGGCAGGCTCAATGTTCTCGCGAATTTCCTAAAGAAATCGTTGCAGGTAATCTTCACCGAATTCTCCACCAACTACATTCCCGAGCTGGTCGCAGGCGACGGCGATGTGAAATATCACCTCGGATATCGGACGATCCGAAAGCTTCAATCGGGGGCGGAAATTGAGATTCGGCTTGCCGCCAATCCCAGCCATCTCGAAGCGGTCGATCCGGTGGTGGAAGGAACTGCCCGCGCCCGGCAGCGCATTCGTGGTGACACGCAGCTGCGGCGAAAAGTTCTGCCGTTGCTTGTTCACGGCGACGCGGCCTTCGCCGGGCAAGGCATTGTCGCAGAAACGTTGAACATGTCGCAGCTCGCAGGATACGGGACGGGCGGAACGGTGCACGTGGTGGTCAATAACCAGATCGGCTTCACGACGCTGCCCGAAGATGCTCGCTCCTCCATGTATGCGACGGACATCGCGAAGATGATTGAAGTGCCGATCTTACACGTGAACGGGGACGACCCGCTCGCGGTCATGTTCGTCACTCAAATGGCACTCGATTTTCGGCAAGAGTTTGGCCGCGATGCCGTCATCGACCTATATTGCTATCGGCGCTTCGGCCACAATGAAGGTGACGAGCCGTCATTCACTCAGCCGGACCTCTACGCAAAAATCCAGCAGCGGCCCACTGTCGCGCAACTTTATAAGCGAGAGCTGATCGAGGCCGGGCGCATGAGCGAAGAGGAAGCCGCGAGTCTGGAAGCAGAATTCGAAATGCGTCTTGAGTTGGTCTTGCAGGAAGTGAAGGCGCTGGAAGACATGAAGACGGACGAGCAGGCGCGCTTTAAGGAATCGACCGCGGTTTTTCAGCCGCACTATTCGAGTGGAAGCAAACCGACGGCGATTAGCTCTGAGATGCTCCGTCAAATTATCGATGGACTCACACGAGTGCCCGACGATTTCGAGATTATTCCAAAAGTGAAGCGCATGCTCTTCGACCGCCGTCGCGAAGTATTCGAAGCAGGCGGGCCCTACGATTGGGGCTTCGCTGAGGCGCTCGCTTTCGGTTCGTTGCTCCTCGAGGGGATCCCAGTCCGCCTTTCAGGCCAGGATAGCCGGCGCGGAACCTTCAGTCATCGGCACGCTTTTATTTACGACGCAAAAACAGGCGAGCCTTACCTGCCTCTCCTGCACCTTGCTGAAAAGCAGGCGCGCATTTGCATTTACAACAGCCTCCTTTCCGAAGCGGCGGTTCTTGGATTCGACTACGGCTATTCGATTAACTATCCGAACATGCTGTGTCTGTGGGAAGCGCAATTCGGCGATTTCGCGAATGGCGCGCAAACCATCATCGACCAATTTATTGTCTCGGCGGAGTCGAAATGGCAGCGGCCAAGCGGAATTGTTCTTCTCCTGCCGCACGGTTACGAAGGCCAGGGGCCAGAGCATTCCAGCGCGCGCCTCGAGCGTTTTTTGCAGGCTTGCGCCGAAGACAATATCCAAGTCTGCAATCTTACGACACCAGCTCAGTATTTCCATGTCCTGCGCCGGCAAATGAAGCGCGATTTCGTCAAACCGCTCATCATTATGACACCGAAAAGTCTCCTCCGTTCCGAGCAGGCCGCATCCCGAACTGAAGACTTTACTAGGGGCGCTTTCGCGGAGATTATTGGCGATACGGCGGTTGCCGACGCGGCAAAGGTGCAGCGTGTTATTTTCTGTTCCGGGAAGGTCTACTATGACCTCGTTAACCATCGTTCGGCCCAAAAGATTGGTGATGCTGCGATCGTTCGTGTCGAACAACTCTATCCCATGGCGGAAGAGAAGTTGCGCGCAGTAATCCAGCCTTTTTCAAACGCTCGAAAGTTCATCTGGTGTCAGGAAGAATCACAGAACATGGGCGCGTGGACCTACATCGAGCCTCGCTTTCGCCGGCTTTTAGATCGGGAAATCGCTTATGCCGGGCGCAATGCCAGCGCCAGTCCGGCGGTGGGTGCGCTCGCGGTGCATAAGCGCGAGCAATCGGACTTGATCGCAGAGGCGTTCGCACGATAAAAACGAAAACGCGCCCGCCGTGGAGCGAGCGCGCCTTGTTCGTGGAGTGAATCGCTATTTACGGCCCGATCGAGTATGGCGACCAGAACGCGCTGTCGACGACATCGGAGAGAGCATCGTAAGTGGCGAGCGGAACGCTCGGACTGTTGTCAACCTTTTGATCTCCGTAGGGATGACCGAACAAATCGGCGCCAGTGCTGTAAAGGGGAGTGCTCGCCTTCAGATATCCAGTCCAGTCAGCGACTGCACAATCAGAGTTAGCGCTCTTGTTCGTTTCGAGGGCATATAGTTGAACCGCTCCATCGATCAAGCGAAGATCGTTCAGGATTCTGGTGGCTTGCGAACGCTTGCGGGCTCGGAGGAACCCGGGGACAGCGATCGATGCGAGAAGCGCGATGATCGCTACTACGATCATGATTTCCACGAGCGTGAAGCCGGTTAGCTTCCTTGATGTGAGACTTTTCATATGAAGCATTTATTGCGACCTTCCTTAGAGCAGATCGAACGCCGATTTCGCGCGACAAGTGCCAGTCTTTTCCTGTAGCGGAATTCGCTACAACTAACTCTCTGCCGGGAAACCTATTCTCGCTCCCGCACCCACCGGCTTGCTTCCGAATGCAGCCTGGAAGCGTTTTCGAGTTGAAGCTTCTCTTTGATCCGCGCCCGATAGGTATCGACAGTCGTTAAGCCAACGTGCAATTGGGCGCCGATCTCGCGGGTAGTGCGGCCCAGCCCAATGAGCTCGAAGACCTCGAGTTCCCGATCGGTCAATCGGGCGATGGGCTTTGCCGGGTCGGTCGAAACTCCCGCGACCATCTTGTGGACTAGCTTCGACATCGTTGCCGCTTCGAGGTAGATTTGGCCGGCTAAGACCTGTCGGATCGCAACCATTACCTTCGCTGACGCCTCGTGTTTGGTGATGTAGCCCTGCGCGCCCGCGCGGAGCACGCGCTCTGCATAAAGCGACTCCTCATGCATTGAAAGGACGAGGATCGGCACCTCGATCTCATGAGCGCGCAGATCTTTGATCAGGTCCAGGCCGCCGGAACCTTTGAGACTGATGTCGACGATCGCGATCTGCGGTTTCATCTGCTGAATAAGCGCGAATCCATCGTGCGCGTTGTCTGCTTCGCCGCAGATCACCATATCGCTTTCACGATTAATGAGGAGAGCGAGACGTTCGCGGAACATCGGGTGATCTTCCACGATCACGACTCGCGCCTTGATTGGATCAGGCAGCGCGTTCATGCAAATCCTGTTGGCGCGGCCAGACGGTGCAGGAAACGGCGGTCCCGCCTTCGAGCGGCTCTTCAATGTTCAACTCTCCGCCCGAGAGTCGCGCACGGTATTTCATGATGCTAAGGCCCATGCCAGTCCGGTCCGTTGCCGTCTTTGAAATCCCGACGCCGTCATCTTTGATGAGTAAAGTCGTGGTTTGCCCGACGACAGTAAGAGAAACAGCGATGTTGCTCGCTTTGCCATGTTTCGTCGCGTTATTGATGGCCTCCTGGGCGATACGATAGAGGTGGCTGGCAACGTCTTCTTCGTGAACAATGGCCGAGCCGATCGACTCGAAAGTGCAACCAATGCCCAGAAGTTTTGTGACTGAGAGAGTGAGATCTTCAAGCGCGCAAGCAAGGCCCGCTTCGACCATCTGCACCGGCACCAGGCCGCGAGCGAGGTCGCGGGTTTGCACGACTGCTTCCCGTAGCAAAAGAACGAGCTCGTCTGCGACCTGAGCCTCTTGTGGCAGATTCAAATTCTGCAGATCACTCTTCAAGGAGGCTGCGGAGCAACCGATTGCGGCGAGGTATTGGCAAAGTCCATCGTGCAAGTCCTGTCCAATCCGGCGCTGTTCCCGCTCGCTGATCCCGATAATCTCGTGCTCGAGTCGTTGCGAATGCTCCAGAAGTGTAATCCGGGCTGCGGTAGTATCGCGCTGGGCCTTCAGCGCCGAGCTGCCGATCGATACGAAAATAAAGAAGCCAAGCTGGACGAACGTTTCCCAGACCTCGACCCAAGTGTGGAGATAGAGATGTCCCGACGCGTCCGCCCACCACCACATTAGTCCCGCCAGCAGCGCGGTGAGAAAACCAAGCTTCTTGTCACAATACCACGCCACAACAAAAATAGGCACTCCGTAAAAAAGGGAAAAATTTACCCGATAGCCGATAATGTTATCGAAGGCCCCGATCACCAGCATGGCGACGGTCGACTGGAAGAAAATCCAGCCGTGTGTTTGTCGCTGAAGAGCAGTCGAGAAACTCATGGGAGAAATAAAGCCTTGGCCACCGATCTGGGAGGAGCAATTTCTCCGCCAAACGCCACGAAGGCGCGGGCTGTCTGCCATCTCTTGGTTGGTAGTTAATATCTATCGACCAAGCGTTTTTCTTCGGCTTAGTTAATCCGACCCATGAGCATCGAAGTAAAAATCCCTGCGGTTGGCGAATCGATCACCAGCGGTGTCGTTTCCGTCTGGCACAAAAAATCAGGAGATTATGTGCGGGCCGGTGATCCGCTCTTCACGCTCGAGACTGACAAGGTCTCCAGTGAGATTGTTGCCGAAACGGCTGGCGTGCTTGCCACGAAAGTGGACGAAGGCCAGGAAGTGAAAATCGGCGAGATCGTCGCCACAATCGATGATTCCGCGACTCCACCTGAGGCAAGCGCCAAGGCTGAAGACGAAACCAAAATAGCTCTATCCGGCGCTCCGGAGAAAGAGTCTCCAGCGAAGCGGTCGCCGGACGCTGACGTGCTTTCGCCGGCAGTTCGCCGGGTCGTGGAAGAGAAAAAGATTGACCCGCAAGAGGTAAGGGGCACCGGCAAGGGCGGGCGCCTGACGAAAGCCGATGTCGTTGCTTACGGCGAGCAAAAAGCTTCGACTGCCGAGCCGACCGAGTCACCATTCGATAACAGGCGGATCACGCGGCAAAAGATGTCGCCACTTCGCCGCAAGATCGCGGCGCAATTGGTCATGGCGCAACATACCGCGGCCATTCTCACGACGTTTAACGAGTGCGACATGAGTGAAGTTCAGGCGTCGCGCACGAAATCGCAGGAAGCGTTTACGAAGAAGCACGGCGTCAAACTTGGTTTCATGTCTTTTTTTATCAAAGCGGCGGTGGAGGGGCTTAAGGCCGTCCCTCCGATTAACGGCCGGATCGAGGGGGACGACTTCATTCAGAATAATTATTACGATATCGGTATTGCAGTTGCCACCGAACGCGGCCTGATCGTGCCTGTTGTGCGCGATGCGGACAAGAAGAGCTTCGCCGATATCGAGCGCGACATCGCAGATTACGCGACAAAAGCGCGCGAAGGCAAAATCAAGATCGAGGAATTGCAGGGTGGAACGTTTACGATTTCCAATGGCGGCGTTTACGGTTCGCTTCTGGGTACGCCGATCCTGAATCCTCCCCAAAGTGGAATCCTCGGGATGCACGCGATTCAGCAACGCCCGGTCGCGATGAAGGGCGAGGTGGTTATTCGGCCGATGATGTATCTCGCGCTCAGCTACGATCATCGCGCGGTGGACGGCAAGGAAGCTGTTACTTTTCTCGTTCGCGTTAAGGAGTGCATCGAAGATCCGAAAAAATTGCCGCTCGATTTTTGAATGTGAGCGGAATCTCAGTATTTCAAACCTATCGATACTCATTTCATGGAAAAATTTGATGTTGTTATCATCGGCTCCGGGCCGGGGGGTTATGTGGCCGCGATCCGCGCCGCCCAGCTCGGACTCAAAACCGCCATCGTCGAAAAGGACAAGGAGCTTGGCGGCACTTGCCTCAACATTGGATGCATTCCGAGCAAAGCCCTCCTTACTTCGAGCGATCATTTCGTCTTCGCGAAGAAGGAAGCCGCCAAACACGGCATCGTTCTGGAAAATGTCGGCCTCGATCTTGCGAAGATGCTCGCGCGCAAAGACAAGGTCGTGAAGACAATGAACGGAGGAGTGAAGGCCCTGATGAAGGGGAACAGGATCACGACGTTCCAGGGCCTGGGAACTATCACCGCCCCCGGCCGCGTCGCGATCAAGCCGCGCGAAGGCGACAGCCAGGAGATCGAAGCGAAAAACATCGTCATCGCGACGGGGAGCGTGCCGATCGAATTGGCGAACATGAAGTTCGATGGCGAGGTGATTGTTAGCAGCACCGAGGCGCTCACCTTCGAGAAGGCCCCGGAGAAACTTCTCGTGATTGGCGGCGGCGCGATCGGTCTCGAACTTGGCTCGGTCTGGAGCCGGCTAGGTTCCGAAGTGGTTGTGCTGGAATTTCTCCCACGTATTGCACTGGGCTTTGATCTCGAACTCGCGAATTTGCTTCAGCGTGCACTCACCGCGCAGGGCATGACATTCCATCTCGAAACCAAGGTCGACTCGGTCAAAGCGGAGAACGGGCGCGCCATCGCCACTGCGGCCAAGGGCGGCGAAGAACTGAAATTCGAAGCCGACAAAGTGCTTGTCTCAGTGGGCCGCCGCGCCTTTTCCAAGGGAGTCTTCGGAGAAAAGCTTGGTGTTGCGCTCGATGATCGCGGTCGTGTGAAAGTGGACGGGCATTTTCGAACGAACGTTGAAGGCATCTACGCAATCGGAGATGTTATCGCGGGTCCGATGCTGGCGCACAAAGCGGAAGAAGAAGGCATCGCCTGCGTAGAGATGATCGCCGGGAAAGCCGGTCACGTGAATTACGACGTCATCCCCAGCATTATTTACACGAATCCCGAGCTCGCGGGTGTCGGCGTGACCGAGGATTTCGCCAAGGAAAAGGGGATGAAGGTGCGCATCGGGAAGTTTCCGTTTCGCGCCAATGGCAGGGCCGTCGCAAATGAAGACGTCGAAGGCGTCGTCAAATTCGTGGCAGATGCGGAAACCGATCGCATTTTGGGCGCGCATATTCTTGCACACGCCGCTTCCGAGTTAATTGCCGAAACTGTCGCTGTTATGGAATTCGGCGGCAGTTCGGAGGATCTTGGTCGCACGGTTCACGCCCATCCGACCTTGAGTGAAGCGGTAAAGGAAGCGGCGCTCGCTGTCGAGAAGCGCGCCCTCCACATCGGCAACAGGTAACCTTCTACAGGGTGGCCGATGGGTGGCGTCCCGAGCGCTGAGACCGGCGAGGGATCTCGCGCCGTTTCGGACACGCGATGACTGACGACAGGCAAACGAGTGAGGATAAGTTGAAGCGATGGAAAGCACCGCCGCGATCTTGTTGCGCAAGCGCAAGTTGAGCGATACGAGCCTGATCATTTCCTGGTGTACTGAGTCGTTAGGCTGCATTCAGACCGTAGCCAAAGGTGCGCGGCGCGCGAAGAGCGTATTTGCCGGTAAACTCGATTTGTTCTTTGAGGCCGAGATTCAAATCGCGCGCAGCCGGAAATCGAGCTTGCATACGCTGACCGAAGTCGTGCTCCGAAATCCGTTTGGGGGCATCCGCCAAAGTTATCTCCGCGCTCAGACGGCAGCGTATTTCGTGGAGCTGATTGAGATTTGCACGGAGTCGGATCATCACGAGCCCGAACTCTTCGCCCTTCTGCGGCGCGCGTTCGGCTATCTGAACGAGAACGATCCGACACTGCGCGCAGTTTCACATTTTGAGACCGAGCTGGCGCGTATCGCCGGCGTGCATGATGCGAAACTATTGAAGAACGATCCGGCTGTCGCCCTGGCAAATTTATTCGGCAGACTGCCGAGTTCCCGTCAAAGCTTGCGCAAGGCCCTCTTGGCCGCATGATTTTCGAAGCGGTCAAAGCAAAGTAGGATTTGCCTTGATTTTCGGCGTTCACCGAGCGCCGCTAGAGCAGATGAAAATCATCCCGCTGGGAGATTCTGCGCTTCTCATTCGCCTCCGGCCGGATTCCGAGGCGGGGACGAACGAGACACTCGCCAACGTTCTAGAAGCGAAGGAGCGATTGGAGAGGGCTGCGATTCCCGGAGTCATCGAACTGGCGACGGCCTATACGACAGTAGCTGTGTTCTTTGACCCTCTCCGCGTGGTTGAAGACGATGCGTCCGTCGATTCGATCTTCGATTGGCTGAGGAAAAAAGTGAAGAATGTGCTGGCAGATCGGTCGCCTCGGAAATTGCCGCCGCCGGATCGGGATCTGATTGAGATTCCAGTTTGTTACCTTGGCGATCTGGCTCTCGATCTTGAAGAAGTTGCCCAGCGCGCACAACTCACGGTTGATGAGGTGATCCAGCGCCACATCGCGCCTGAGTACCGCGTGCAATGCGTCGGCTTCACGCCCGGCTTCCCTTTCTTGAGTGGGCTGCCTCCGGAATTAGCTACGCCGCGCCGCGCGAGTCCGCGGTCAAAGATTCCCGCAGGATCGGTGGCGATCGGCGGCGCTCAAACCGGAATTTATCCGATTCAATCACCGGGGGGTTGGAACGTTATCGGGCGCACGCCGCTCGCGCTGTTCGACGTTCGACGCAATCCGTCGGTGCTTTTGCAAGCGGGCGATCGAGTGCGTCTGCGTCCGATCTCGCGCGAGGAATTTGGGATGTTGCAAACATGAGCCGGATTTCCAGCGAGCGTCGTCTTCTTCATTCTCGTACCCGCCGTCGTTTTAGCTGCCGCTGTCTCAGCGGCAGAAATATGTGCAATATCGACAACGAGGGTCTGCCGCCAGAGACGGCGGCAGCTGCAACTTTCAGGCAGTGGATAAACAAGGAGAGGCGATTTCCAAATCGCCTCTCGTGGAAGGGCTCAGAATGAGCGTTACTATTTTGGGCGCCGGCCCCCTAACAACTGTTCAAGACCTGGGCCGAAATGGATTTCGTGGAATCGGTGTGGGAACATCAGGCGCACTCGACTGTTTTGCCGCGCGCATCGCGAATCTGCTTACGGGCAATGACGAGGCCGCGGCGCTAATTGAAGTTACCCTCGGGATGTTTCGCGTTCGTTTCAATAATGCGCGTGTGATCGCGTGGTGCGGCGGCGCGTTCGAAGCGCGGATCGGCGGAGAGCAAATTCCGGCTGGTCGGGCGATCGCGGTTTCTCCCGGCGAGGAGTTCGCGATGGATCGGCCCAATCCCGGCTGCCGCGCGTGGCTCGCGATCGCGGGAGGGATTGGTCTGCCATTGGTCCTCGGAAGCCGATCGACAGACTTGCGCGCAAATTTCGGCGGGCTGGACGGTCGATCGCTCCGCGCCAGCGACGAAATTCCGCTTGGCATGGTCCCGGCTCGAGCGAAGGCTTTTTCACGAGTGCTCGGCGATTTGCGCATCGGCCAATGGAGCGCACCTGGTAATTGGGCGATGACAGCTGTTTCACACCCGGTCCTCCGTGTTGTCCGAGGTGCAAATTGGGATCGCTTTGAAGAAAGTGCGCAGGAATCGTTTTTCGGCGAAAACTTCTCCGTCACTGCGGAAGCCGATCGAATGGGAGTGCGCCTCGACGGCCCCGAACTCAAACGCTCAAAATCGGGCGATCTCATCTCGGAAGCGGTCACGCCGGGAACCGTTCAGGTTCCACCAAACGGAAAGCCAATTCTGCTGCTTGGAGATTGCCAAACGATCGGCGGATATCCGAAAATCGCGCACGTGATCACTGTCGACTTACCGATGGCGGCGCAACTCAGGCCAGGCGATCAACTTCGCTTCAGCGAAGTCTCGCTCGCGAACGCGCACGAATTGTTGCTCACGCGCGAAAGTGAGCTGGAACGTTTCCGAATCGGCTCGAATTTCATACCGCATGAACCTGCGCGTCGATCTGAATGCCGATTTGGGTGAAGGCGCTGGTCACGACCGCGAACTTCTGGAGCTCGTTACCTCAGCGAGCATCGCCTGTGGTTTTCACGCAGGCGATGCAACCACGATTCGCGACACGATTCTCGCGGCGCGGGGGCGAAATGTTGCGGTGGGCGCGCACCCCAGCTTGTTCGATCGGGCGAATTTCGGTCGCACTGAATTTCCGGTTACGCCCGATGAAGTCTTTGATCTCGTCGTCTTTCAAGTCGGAGCTTTCAGCGCGCTCGCTGCCGCCGCCAACGTTCGGCCCAGCCACGTGAAACCGCATGGTGCGCTCTATAACATGGCCGTGCGGGATGCGGCGCTGTCCGATGCCATCGCGCGGGCCATTGTTGCGACTGATCGCACGCTGCTCCTTTTCGCGTCGGGCGGAAGCGAACTCGCCCGCGCCGGTGAAGCAAATGGCCTCCGAATCGCGCGCGAAGTTTTCGCGGATCGAAATTATCTCGCAAACGGCTCGCTCGTTTCGCGGACACGACCGGACGCCTTGTTGCACGATCCTGAGCAAGCGGCGACGCGCGTTCTGCGCATGCTCAGCGAAGGAGTCGTTCGTTCCATCGATGGCCCTGATGTTCCGGTGCGAGCCGACACCATCTGCGTGCACGGCGACACACCGGAAGCGGTTGCGTTCGCGCGCGCCCTGCGAGCAAAACTCTGCCAGGCTGGAATCGAAATCGCGTCGTTAGCGCAATCTTCACCGTGACCAGCGAGACGGTCAATCTGACGTCAGGGCAGGACACGAAGTTGATTCGCGGTCTCGGTCCGCTCGATGCGACCATGATCGTCGTTGGTTCGATGATCGGTTCGGGGATTTTTATTACCTCGGCGGAATCCGCGCGATTAACCGGCGCGCCGGGTTGGTTGATCCTGGCATGGGCAATCGCGGGGCTGATGACGATCACGGGCGCACTCTGCTGCGCGGAGCTCGCCGCCATGATGCCGCGGGCCGGCGGAGTCTATATCTTCCTCCGCGAAGCCTACGGGCCGTCCATTGGTTTTCTTTTCGGTTGGACGCTCTTCCTGGTCGTCCAAACCGGAACGATCGCAGCCGTAGCGATCGCCTTCGCAAAATTTTCAGGCGTTTTCTTTCCAGCAATCGCAACTGATCGCTACCTGCTGGCGCCGGTTCATCTCTTCGGCGGTTACGCCATTAGTCTTTCTACGGAACAGCTGGCGGCAGCCGCGCTGATTCTGCTTCTTACCTGGTCGAACACGCGCGGACTCAAAGTCGGAAAGGTCGTGCAAAATACGTTCACTTTTGCGAAAACCGCCGCGCTCATCGCGTTGATCATTGTCGGCCTGTTGTTAGGCTGGAACGTCGCGAGCGCGGCGCGTTCGGCCGCGTGGTGGAATTCCTGGGCAAACGGCTGGAGCCCGCAGACGGCCCAACCCGGTTTCACGATCGTCGGCCTGCTCGCGCTCGTTCTGTTGTTCGGGAAAGCCATGGTCGGCCCGCTTTTTTCCCAAACGGCCTGGACGAATGTCACGTTCATCGGAAGCGAGGTGCGCGATCCGGGACGAAATCTGGCGCGCGCGCTTCTGGCCGGTTGCGGCGTGGTCGTCGTCCTTTACGTGCTCGCGAACGTGGCCTATGTCGCGACGCTGCCGCTCGCGGAAATTCAACACGCGCCGCAAAACCGTGTTGCTGTGGCGGCGATGCAATCCGTTCTCGGCGCCCCGGGAGCGCTCGCCATGGCGGCAGCGATTATGATCTCGACTTTCGGTTGCAACAACGGACTCATCCTTGCCGGCGCGCGCGTTTATTATGCGATGGCGCGAGACGGCTTGTTCTTTCGCCGCATCGCTTCGACGAATTCAAATCACGTTCCCGCGGCGGCGCTGGTCGCGCAGGGGATCTGGTCGGCGCTCCTGACTTTGCCTCGAACCGTGAATGTCAATCCCGCGACCGGTGCGGTAACTTACGGGAACGTCTACACACAGTTGCTCGAGTACATCATTTCCGCAGACCTCGTGTTCTACGTGCTGCTGGTCGCGGCGGTCATGGTTCTGCGGCGAAAAACTCCGGGTGCGGAACGGCCCTACCGGGCATGGGGCTACCCAATGGTTCCGATTATCTCAGTCTCGCTCGCGGCAATCCTGATCGCAGACCTGGCCTACCTCGCTCCGACGACCTCAGGAATTGGCGTGATTATCGTCCTCACCGGAATCCCGGCCTTCGTGTTGTGGAATCGTAAACCGGCCGTGACGGTGGCATGATCGCCCGAGCGTGAGCACCGATTTCGAGGAACTGGATTATCAGGAAACGGAACTTGGCGGGCTGAGTTTGCGGCGTCGCCGAGTCTTGTCGTTAGGGGCGATGGACGTGTTCGAAATCCAGCTGGGCGATGCCTTTCTCATGTCCAGTATGTTCACGGAAGTGGAGATTGCGCTTGCCGACCTCGGATTGGCTGAGCTGAGCGACAGTGCATTGGACGTTGTCGTCGGCGGTCTGGGCCTGGGTTACACGGCGTGGGCTGCGCTACGGAATCCGGCCGTAAAATCGCTCGTTGTGGTGGAGGCGCTTTTTCCAGTGATCGACTGGCACCGCCGGAGTCTCGTTCCCCTAGGATCGCAATTGGCTGCCGATCCGCGCTGCCGTTTTGTGCACGGTGATTTCTTCGCTCTGGTGAATTCAAATGTCCTCGACCCCGACAATCCTGGCGGAAAATTCCACGCCATTTTGCTCGACATCGATCATTCGCCACGAAACTTGCTCCATCCACGCCACGAATCGTTTTACGAAAAGGAAGGGCTTCGTCGCCTAACGGCTCATCTGCGGCCCGGCGGCATTTTCGCCATGTGGTCGGACGATCCGCCCGACGAAAAATTTCTGACTGCGCTCGGTGACGTGTTCGCCGAATGCAGGGCGCACATCGTCACGTTCCACAATCCGATGGCGGACTGCGATTTTGCCAGCACGGTCTACGTTGCCCGCGCCGCGCTCTCGAGATGAAACCGTTCCGTACTCTCGCTCAAACTATCGCGCCCAACGGAGCGCGCTTCACTCTCCACGAGCACGACGGCGAATACTTCATGAAGCTGAACGGCAGACAGCTCATGAGCACGACGTCAACGACGTCCGAAATTCTTCTGGCAAGACTCGCGTGCGAAAAATTGATGAGGCATCCGCATCCACGCATTCTCATCGGTGGGTTGGGACTGGGCTTTTCGCTCAAAGCCGTGCTCGGGAGCGTCGGAGAAAAAGCCGAGGTGCACGTTTCGGAACTGTTGCCGGAAGTGGTCGATTGGAATCGAAAATTTTTGATGAAGATCAACGGCGCACTCCTGAACGATCGGCGGGTGGAAGTTTTGACCGAGGATGTCTTTCAAATCATCCGTCGCGTGCAAGGCGACCGTTACGATGCCATTCTTCTGGATGTCGATAACGGACCGACTTCCCATGTGCAGCCGAAGAATTCGCGCTTGTACAGTCGCCGCGGATTCATGCGTATCGCGCGCGCTCTGCAGCCGGGCGGTCGCGTCGCCTTCTGGTCAGCGACGGAAGAGCAGGCTTTCGGTGAAGCACTCGTTAGGGCGGGTTTCCGCGTGGACGTGGTGGAGGCCAAGTCTCATGAACGTGCCAGGCGCTTCGAGCATCGCATTTACGTGGCCGAAACTAGACCACGACCGCGGAACTCAGCGTCTGTGCATCCGCCGAAAGATCAAAAAGCGGAACATCCGGATTCTGCTTCTTGAAATACTCCAGCGCCCATTTGCTGGGAAAGAGGACGACCGGTTGTTCGTCCGCATCGTCAGCAAGACGGCAATCCGTTGGGATCTTCAAGGCCTTCAGTTGCGCGTCGGTCATTCCGGCGGGCAGCCATTTCAGAGTTTCCCATGATGCCGTCTCGAGACGGGATGGCGCGCCATACTCCGATTCCAAGCGATATTGCACGACTTCGAATTGCAGAGGTCCTACCGCGGCCAGGAGCGGCACGCGTTGGCCCGTATCGCGAAGATAAAATACTTGCATCACGCCTTCCTGGAGGAGCTGATCCATTCCTTTGCGAAACTGTTTGAACTTCGACGGATTGGGATTGTGCAAAGTAGCGAAGCATTCCGGCGGGAAGCGCGGAATCTCTCGATAGCGAATGGTCGCGTCCTCCGTCAGCGTGTCGCCGATTCCGAGTTCGCCGTGACCGACGAGTCCGATAATGTCGCCGGCGAACGCCTCGTCTACCGTTTCGCGCTCCTGCCCGAAAAGCTTCTGCGAACTAGACAGCCGCATCTTCTCGCCGGTTTGCGCGTGAGTCACCACCATGTCGCGCTCGAATCGTCCCGAACAGACGCGCACGAACGCGATTCGATCGCGGTGCTTCGGATCCATGTTCGCCTGGATCTTGAAGACAAAGCCGGAAAACAGCGGATCGTCGGGAGCAACAATGCGCTCACCGGAATGATGCGGCGCGGGCGGAGCGGAGCGCGCGAGAAAAGAATCGAGCAGCAATTGAACGCCGAAATTGTTCAATGCGCTGCCGAAAAAAACAGGGGTCAATTCCCCGGCCAGAACTTCATCGGCCGAGTATTCCTTCCCGGCGAGTTCGAGCATTTCCAGCTCCTCGAGAACATGCGCGTAATCGTCTGGATCGAGTTTCTCACGCACGAGTGGATCCTGAAGATGTGTAATCGTTAGGGGCGCGCGATACGCGCCCTCGCTCGTTCGTTCGAACAGATGGACCTCGTTTGTTTGCCGGTCGAAGACGCCTTTGAATCCGAACCCGGTCCCGAGCGGCCAGTTCACCGGAAACGCGCCGATCCCGAGCACACTCTCCAGTTCGTCAACTAATGCGATCGGATCGCGCGCCGGCCGGTCGAGCTTGTTCATGAAAGTGAAAATCGGCACGCCGCGGTGCCGACAGACTTCGAACAACTTGCGCGTTTGTGTTTCGATTCCTTTAACCGCGTCGATCACCATCACGACGGCGTCGACCGCGGTCAGAACACGATAGGTATCTTCGGAGAAATCTTTGTGACCAGGTGTGTCGAGCAGGTTCACCCGGTAACCGTCGTAATCGAATTGCAGAACAGTGGAGCTGATCGAAATGCCGCGTTTGCGTTCAAGTTCCATCCAATCCGAGGTCGCCGCGCGCTGACTTTTTCGCGAAGTGACTGAGCCGGCGAGCTGCACTGCTCCGCCGTAAAGCAGGAGCTTTTCGGTCAGCGTGGTCTTCCCCGCGTCGGGGTGAGAGATGATGGCGAATGTCCGCCGTCTCGCGATTTCGTCTCGCATTATAAGAAGCAATGTCGCCGATGGAACTAAGGAGTCGCAGGCGCGGCCGCGTTGATCGGCTCAGCGAGCGGGACATCGAGAAATGGTGCGAAGACTTCCAGCGCACGCGTGGGCATCGTAGCTACGACGCGGGTGAAGCCATCTTCGTAAACGAGTTCCCGCACCGTTCCATCGCGATGCAACCGGGCGAGGAGATCAGCGCGTGCCGACGGCAACCGCAGCTCGACTGTCATCGTTCCTTTGGCCACGAACTCGGAAATGCGCTCAATCAACTCATCCATTCCTTCGCCGGTTTTCGCCGAGATGGAAATGGCGTTGGGAAAATGACGGCGCAACGCGAACAGCGCGGAAGGATCGCTTACCTTATCGACCTTGTTGAAGACCACGAGCATCTGTTTGGTGTCCGCACCGAGGTCGTCGAGAACGCGCATCGTCGTATTGTAAAATTCCATCACCTCGAGTTGCGAAGCATCGAGAACGTGAATCAGAAAATCGGAGAGAGTGGCTTCCTCGAGCGTGGCCTTGAACGCTTCCACGAGTTGGTGCGGGAGTTTGCGCACGAAGCCGACCGTATCTGTGAGCAATAACGGTTGCTTATTAGGCAACGCGATCTTGCGCGTGGTCGTATCGAGCGTGGCGAACAATTTATTCTCGATCAATACGTCGGCGCCGGTCAGCCGGCGCAAAAGCGACGACTTGCCGACATTGGTGTAGCCGACGATTGCCGCGTTCGGCACTGGTGCGCGCTTCCGGTCTTTCCGTTGCGTGGCGCGAGAGCGGCGGACTGTCTCCAGTTCGCGCTTCAGCCGATCGATCTGCAATCGGATTTTTCGCTTGTCCTGCTCGAGCTGGCTTTCGCCCTCGCCTTTTGCGCCGATTCCGCCGCCTTGCTGTCCAAGGTGACTCCAGGCGCGCGTCAATCGCGGCAGCGAATATTCCATGCGCGCGAGATCCACCTGGATCCGCGCCTCGCGCGTCTGCGCGCGCGCGCCGAAGATATCGAGAATGATCTCCTGTCGATCGGCGACAGTGACACCAGCGAGTTCTTCCCAGTTCCGTTGCTGCGAAGGGCTCAGTTCGTTGTCGAACACGATCACATCGCATTTCTGCTCTTTCGCGAGTGCCGCGATTTCTTCCGCCTTGCCTGAGCCGATCAGATAACGAGGATGATTTTCGCGGTAGGAAATGAGTTTTCGCTCGACCACGGGAAGACCGAGCGTGTCAACCAGCTCTTCCAATTCCTCGAGTAAACTTTGCGCGTCAGCCTTCTTCTCCGGGTCGATGAATGCGCCCACGAGCAGCGCGCGTTCGACCATCTTTTCCTTTGCCTTGATCTCAAACATCCAGTCGCAAGATAGCTCAACGAGACGGATGAATCGAGCACGTGTCGCATTGCCAGCCTGGGAGCGCACGCGGCCCGCGTGCTGGCGCTGGCGGCTCGCCAGCGCGAACATCCTTTCGTGCAACCGCAGGAAAACCGCCGAGATCGATTCGCTCTTCGCAGGAAAGTTCATTGCGGCGAGACGCCGCAACCAGCACGCGAGCCGCGTGCGCTCCCCGAAGGATAAGAATGCCTGTCGTCACTTCCACCTATAAAGCGCCCGCTCTTCTGCATAACGGACATGTGCAGACGATCATCGGCGCGTTCCTTCGACACCGTTACCGCATCGCGTTCGATCGCGAGCGACTCGAGCTCGACGATGGAGATTTTCTCGATTTGCGCTGGCTCCGACAGGGTCACGATCGGCTCGCGATTTTGTCGCATGGTTTGGAGGGCAACGCGGAGCAAAGCTATGTCCGCGGCATGGCTGCCGCTTTGAACTCTGCCGGGTGGGACGCGCTTGCCTGGAGCTTTCGCGGCTGCAGCGACGAACCGAACCGGCTCGTGCGGCTTTATCACAGCGGCGCGACGGAGGATCTCAAACCGGTTATCGAGCGCGCAGCGGCGAGTTACTCGCGCGTCGCGCTGATTGGTTTCAGTCTCGGCGGAAACTTGACGCTGAAGTATCTCGGCGAAGCGCAGCCGCATCAGGCGATCATCGCTGGTGTTGCCATTTCAGCGCCAGTCGATCTCGCCGCCAGCGCGCGCATACTCGATCACCGCTGGAGCAATCGGATCTATTTGCGCCGCTTCATCAGCAGTTTGATCGCAAAGGTGGAAGCGAAGGCGTTGCACTTCCCGGACGAAATCGACGCCCGCGGAAGTCGCGCGTTGCGGACCTTTCAGGAGTTTGACGATCGCTATACCTCGCGACTGCACGGGTTCCGCGATGCCGCCGATTATTGGGAGCGAGCCAGCGCCCGCCAGTTCCTGCATCAGATTACCGTCCCGGCGCTACTCCTGAATGCACTCAACGATCCCTTTCTCGCTCCCGAGTGCTTTCCGTTTCCCGAAGCCGAACAAAACCCTTGTTTGTTTCTCGAAGCGCCAGTTTCCGGCGGCCACCTTGGCTTTCTCGAATATGCCGGCGGACTTCATCCTTGGTTCGAACGCCGGGTCGCGGAGTTTCTAGCAGCGTCATGCTCGGGGAAGTTGTAGCTGCCGCCGTCTATGGCGGCAGCTACATCAAGCCGGTTAGGCGGCGTTTTGAATATTCGTCAAACGACAGCCTGCGCCAGCCATCGCCTGGCCTCGTCGAGTTCCGCGGCGCTGAGTTGATGGCCACCTTCGCTCCATTTCAGTGAAACGTGCGCCCCGGCTTCTGCGAGCATGGCGGCGAGTCGCTCCGTATTCTCGGGCGGAATAATCGGATCGTGGCGGCCCGCTGCGAGGAGGACGGGCCGGCTGGAGAGATTCGGCAACTTCTCCGGGATCAGAGGAACCATTGCGCGAAACAGGACTGCGGCACTTAGGATTTCGGGACGGAGCAACAGCATGCTAGCCGCGATATTGGCCCCGTTCGAATAGCCGACCGCGACCACTCGACTGGCCTCGAATTGATATTGCATTGCGGCCGCGCCGATGAAATCCGCGAGCTCGTGCGTTCTGCGGATCAGATCTTCTTCATCAAATACGCCTTCGGCCAGTCGCCGGAAAAAGCGCGGCATGCCATTCTCCAGAATTTTCCCGCGCGGACTGAGCAACGCGGCGCCGGGAAAAAGATGGCGACCCATGTCCAACAGGTCATCCTCGTTGCCGCCCGTGCCATGCAGCAACAAAAGCACCGGTGCGGCGATTCCTTTCTCGCCGGGCAAGAATCGATGAGCAAACCCTAACGAGTCAAGTGGGGGGTGAGGCGGGACGCTATTCATGGGAAGTGGATCGAAAATTACTGGAAGCGCGCAGGGAGTCCAATCCGGCTTGCCGTCTCATCACCACGAGACTGTGACAGCCGAGCAACGATCCCTCTTGCACTCATTCGAAAGCGGACAAGCGTCCCTTTCTCATGCCCTCTGATCCGCAATCCGTTGCCGCCCGGCTCTGCTCGGAATGCGGGATGTGTTGCAACGGCGTCATGTTTCATCGGGTGCGATTGCGGCCGGCGGATTCGCCGACGGAGCTGGCGGCTTTGGGACTGAAACTGAAACGCAAGCGCGATCAGCATTATCTTCTCCAGCCGTGTTCTGCTTTTCAGGGAACGCACTGCTCCGTCTACGCGTCGCGACCGGAGCGCTGCCGTCTTTTTGAGTGCCGCCAATTGCAGCAAGTCAATGCAGGTGAAATTGCGGAGGAAGTCGCGCTGAAAACGATTCGCGAAGTGAAGAGAAGGGTGGGGGACGTGGAAGATTTACTAGTTCACCTGGATGAAACGACTGATACGACGAGACCGTTGATGAAGCGCTGTGACCACGTTCTGGCCGACCCGCTCGATTCGACCGCGGACGATGAAGCGCACGAGTTTCAGAAACGGCTCGCGCTCGCCGTGCGTGAATTGGACACGATGCTGGACAAGGACTTTCGGGTCGATCCGTTGTAGCCGCCAACATCTCTCTTGTAGCTGCCGCTGTCTCAGCGGGGGGAGTGGATTGATTTCTGCCGCCAGAGACAGCGGCAGCTACAACTCCATATCAGGCGCGTCCGTCCGTAACTATCGTTGGGGCAATTCTGCAAGGTTGAGTTTTTGCAACTCTCTGTCATTTCATTGAAGCCCCGTCCATGAAACCAGCCTGGCTCACTCCCGCGATGATGCGGACTTTGCCGAAAATGCAGGGGTTGGGGGTGGCGGTATTGGTGCTCGCGCTTATCCCCTGGATGGCGCAGAACTTCATCTCTTCGCTCGCGGCCACGCAGATGACGACGCGCACGACGCTGCGGACAATGTTTGAGAAGGATGATGCGCGGCTGACCCGGGCCTTCGAGTCCGCGCGGCGTAACAACCGCGTCGATGCAAAACTCGTAACCGAGCGGAACCCCGCGCAACAAACGCGCGATGCCTTGCTTACCATTACCGCGGGATCGAAGCGCGAGGCGCTCGACGGCCTCGCCACGATGACCGCTGCGATGAAGATAGCCTTTGCGCGGGAAGGCGGGGGCGAACTCTACGACATCGGCAACACGCCTCGCGCCCTGCCCGTGCCTAACGAGCAGAGCATTCTCATCCGCCAGGCATGCCGCTGGGGCGCGCTTTTGATCTTGCTCGGCGGGCTGGCGCTGATGGCGAACCGCCTGGCGAGTTCGGGATTGCCGAAGGCTTCGATGTTCGCGGTCGCAGGCGGAGTCGCAGCTGCCGTGCTTCTGCTAATCGGAGGCCCGCTCGTGTGGATTCCAGGGCTCCCGGTATTCCTTCTGGTCCTTGTGGCAGTGGTGACGCGCCGCGTGCATCGGGCGGCGAGATGGGAGGAGGGTCAGGCGCACATCACGAAATCCAAGGTCGTGGTGAAACGCCATCAGTTCGCCGGGGAGGAAACGAAAATTACGAACACGGCCTTCGTGGCGTACGATTTCTCTGTCGGCTCACAACTCTTTCACGGCGACCGGATCGGCCTCGGGTTCGCTCCCGCGGACAAAGTGAACGAGACATTGAAACGCTATCCCGTCGGGGCCACCGTCCCGGTCTTCTACGATCCCGCGAATCCCGCGGAATGCGTGCTGGAGCGGAAGCCGCCCGCCAGTCTCGGCTGCATCTGGGGCGGCGCAATCGCTGCGGTACTGGTCTACGCGGCGGTTCTCTTTTCCATCATCAGGAGCGAATCCATCGTCGAGAGAGTCCGGGCCGCGCTCCCGCAGGCGCACCATCCCATCGTCATGATCGTGACGGGCTTTTTCGGCTTGTTTTGCGTGGGGTCGTGGTTGTGGAATCGGCGGCATGTCCGCAAAGCTTTTCCCTGGCTGGTTACCAACGGCCGGATCGTTTCCAGTAAAACGGAATCCTATGTCGCGTTCGACGGCGGCAGCCATTCCCAGCACCGGTATTATCGCGCGCTGGTCGAATTCGCCTACACTGTGGACGGGCAGGAATATCACAACACCGTGGGAGAACCAGGCACCATGCAAGCGTCCGCGGACGCCGAGGCTGCGCGCTACGTTGTCGGCAACGAAGTCGACGTCTATTACGATCCAGAAACACCGACCAGCTCCGCATTGGAGATCGACGAAAACATGGTGCTCGATGGCCGCGCCTCGCTCGTCGTTGGCGTTGTTTCACTCGCGATCGCGGTTTATGCAGCTCTTCACTGATGTCGTTAGGGCTTTACACACCTGATGCTTCGACCAAACAAATTCAAACGCAGTGAGACGGCAATAGCGTATGTCTTTGCCGTCGTCCTCTTTATTGCCGGGATCACGGTGATTGTCTTTTCAGTGCTTCGAGCGCAGTGGTTTTTCGGTCTTTCCGGATTGGGAATCATCGGTATCGCCACGGTCTACCTGGTAGCGGCAATCCGCCGCCGGCCCTTGTAGGTCGACGCGGCAGATCGGCGGTTGAACGCGTCCAAGTGATGAACCTTTGGCGATAATATGATTGATGAACGCGCAGTCTGAGATTCGAACCCGCTGCGTCGTTGTCGGTGGCGGACCGGCCGGAATGATGACCGGTTATTTGCTCGCGCGCGCCGGCGTCGAGGTGGTGGTGCTGGAAAAGCACGCCGACTTCAATCGCGATTTTCGCGGCGACACCATTCATCCTTCCACCCTCGAGATCATGCACGAGCTTGGCTTGCTCGACGAATTCCTGAAGCTGCCGCATCAGGAGGTCCCGCTCTTCAAGGGAATCTTCAATGGCCACCTCGCTCCGATGGCCGATTTCTCGCGCCTGCCGACGCACTGCAAGTTCATCGCCTTCATGCCGCAATGGGATTTCCTGAACTTCTTCGCCGCCAAAGCCAAAGATTTCCCTTCCTTCGCGCTCCACATGCAGCATGAAGTCATCGATCTGATCCTCGATCGCGAACGCGTGGTCGGCGTGCGCGCAAAAACGCCCGACGGCGAACGCGATTTTCGCGCCGATCTCGTTATTGGCGCGGATGGCCGCCATGCCATCACGCACACACGCGCCGGCTTTGAGATTCAGGAACTGGGCGTGCCCATCGATGTTCTTTGGATGCACATTTCCAAACGCGCGGGCGATCCCGAGCAACTATTCGGATTCTTTCGCCACGGCAAATTGCTCGTCCTGATTGGCCGCGGCGATTACTACCAGGCTGGATTCGTTATTCCGAAGGGCGGCATCGAAGAGATCAAACAACGCGGACTGCCCGCCTTGCACAGCGAGATCGTCGCGCTCGGGCCTTTCCTGAAAGATCGTATCGCCGAGCTGGACGATTGGTCGAAAATCAAATTGCTCACCGTCCAGATCAATCGTTTGCGCAAATGGTATCGCGAAGGACTGCTTTGCATCGGCGACAGCGCGCACGCCATGTCACCCGCCGGTGGCGTCGGCATCAACCTCGCTTTGCAGGATGCGGTCGCGACCGCGAATCTGCTCGCGGCCAAACTAAAAGCCGGCCCGGTCTCCGTCGCCGACCTGGAACTGGTGCAACAGCGCCGGGAATGGCCCACGCGCGTGATCCAGGCGATGCAAACGTTCATCCATCGCCGGGTCGTGACCGGACGCGAAACCAGGAGCGGCGACGCCTTGCCGCTGTTCGTTAGGCTGTTGCAATGGTTCCCGGCCTTGCGTTCGTGGCCGGCCCGTCTCATCGGCATCGGCCCGCGCCCGGAGCACATCCATTCTCCGGCTGCCCGTTAGGCTGCAACATTCAGAAATTGCGGACGCACCGCCTCCCACGTAAACAGGTTCGCTGACGAGGCTTAAAGGGTTTCTTGGCCGCTCGAGGGAAACGCGGGCATGGTCTTCTGACAATGTCTTGATTTGGCGGACGTTTTGCAGTGTGATAGGGGCGGTTCCTCAATCAACGTGGCCGCTCCTCGTCCAGATATCGAAACTGGTGCTGGCGCCTTTGTCACCACGCACTGGAGCGTGGTCTGCGCCGCGCAAGGCGAATCCGGGGTCGCGCAAGAGGCGCTCGAAAAACTTTGCCGCACTTATTGGTGGCCGCTTTATGGATTCGTCAGGCGCAGCGGTTATGGCCCCGAGGAAGCACAGGATCTGACGCAAGGTTTTTTCGCGCTTTTTCTGGAGCGTCGCGACTTGGATGCTGTTCGCCGGGAAAAAGGGCGATTGCGTTCCTATCTGCTCGTGTCACTCAAGAACTTCATGGCCAAAGCGTGGCGGCGCGAGATGGCGGTGAAACGCGGAGAAGGTCAGGCGCTTGTTTCGCTGGATGAACTCCTCGCGCGCGAGCGCGCCGATCTCGAACCGGCGGACATGCTGAGCGCCGACCGGATTTACGAACGCCGTTGGGCGTTGACGTTGTTAGAGCAGGTGCTCACACGCCTGGAGGAAGATTATCGCATTGCGGGCAATGAGATGTTGTTCGCGCAATTAAAGGAACTTCTCGCGGACGAACCCGATCGGCGATCGCAAGCCGATATCGCCAGGAGCCTGGATATGACCGAAAACGCAGTAAAGCAGGCGTTTCATCGATTGCGTAAACGCTATCGCGAATTGTTGCGCGAAGAGATTGCTCACACCGTGGCAGTGCCAGGCGACGTCGAGGACGAGTTACGTCATTTTATTGCTGTGTTACAGACGTAACCTCGAGAGGAATTTCGAGCAGTACAGGCGGAGATCGATTTGGAACGATGATGACGAAAAGCGACAAAGTGTGCGCAAAATGCGGAACGACTGTTTTTGCGGACGCACCTCACGGATTTTGCAGCGTTTGTCTGTTCCGGACCGGCCTCGGCGGGCTCGACGACGAGAATGACGAAATGCCGAAAACGAGGCGAATGCAGATGGAATTCGGCGACTACGAGTTACTGGAAGAAATCGGGCGTGGCGGACAGGGCGTGGTGTATCGCGCGCGGCAAAAGAGTCTGAATCGAACGGTCGCGCTAAAAGTGATTGCTCTTGGTCACTGGTCGAGCACGCCCCACTTAAAGCGTTTTCGTCATGAAGCAGAGGCGGCGGCGAGTCTCGAGCATTCGCAAATCGTTCCGATCTACGAAATCGGCGAACGCGACGGCTCGTGTTACTTCAGCATGAAATTCGTCGAAGGCGGTCAGCTCGACGAAGTAGTTAGGCGCGAACAGATGTCAACCCGACACGCAGCGGAGTTGCTCGTGAAAATCGCGCACACAGTTCAATTCGCGCACGAACACGGGATTCTCCATCGCGACATCAAGCCGGGGAACATTTTGTTGGATTGTCAGAGGGAACCGCACTTGACCGATTTCGGTTTGGCGCGTCTGATCGAACAGGAAAGCACAGTGACAAATTCATTCGATGTCCTGGGCACTCCGAGTTACATGGCGCCCGAACAGGCAGCGGGTAATGCCAAGGAAGTTACAGCGGCGGCTGATGTTTACGCCCTTGGCGCGGTCTTTTATCAGATGCTCACAGGCCAGCCGCCTTTTGCCGGCGGCACGACCTACGAAACGATTCGATTGGTCATGGAAACCGAGCCGCGGGATCCACGGCTTTGGAATCCAAGAGTGGACGTCGATCTTGCCACCATCTGCTTGAAGTGTTTGGAGAAGGATCCAAGGAAGCGTTACGAAACGGCCGAAGCGCTGGCGCAGGACGTCGAACGCTGGCTTCGGCACGAACCGATTCGGGCGCGACGCGCCGGTGTCATCACGCGCAGCCGTAAGTGGGTGCGACGCAATCCAGTGCTCGCGGCCGTAACGCCGTTATTGATCGCACTCGTCGCGATTGTTGCCGCAATGTTTTGGAAAAATTCAGCCGAGCAGCCGCCCACTACTGGAGTGGCCGTACTGCCTTTCGAAAATCTAAGTCCGGACAAGGACAACGGTCTTTTTGCCGATGGCGTCCAGGACGACATTTTGACCAAGCTGGCGAAAATTGCCGATCTCAAGGTGATCAGCCGGACGAGCGTCATGGAATATCGCGGCGCCCGGAACATCCGTCAGATCGGTACCGCGCTTCGTGTCTCTCACGTGCTGGAAGGAAGCGTGCGCAGGAACGCGGGAAAGATTCATCTCAATGCCCAGTTAATTGATGCACGTAATGACAAGCATGTCTGGGCCGAGGAATATGACCGTGACATCAATGACATGTTCGCAATTCAGAGCGAGGTCGCGCAAAGGGTTGCCGAGCAGCTCCAGATCAGAATCGCACCGGCGCAGCTAGCGCAGATCGACCGCAGGCCAACCGCGAATCTCGACGCTTACGAAGCGTATCTTCGCGGCCTGGCTCACGCCCGAGCGGCGTACGATCCCTCCGAATCCGACAAAGCCGAAGCCATCAGAAATTTCCGCGAAGCAACTCGGCTGGATCCGTCGTTTGCTGAGGCATGGAGTTGGTTGTCGCGCAGACTCTCCCACTTTTACTTTCGCGATAACTTGCGGAATCAGGCGACGCTGGCGGCTGCGCGGGAAGCAGCCAGGAAGGCTTATGAGCTACAGCCAGGGTCCGCGGAAGCAAACATCGCCGAGGGCTATTTTTTGTACTACGGCGAGAAAAATTATGATGAAGCAACACGATGGTTTCAAAAAGCGCGAGGATTGGCTCCCGGTGATGCCGGCGTCTGCGAAGCGCTCGCTCTGATTTCGCGGCGAATGGGGAAATGGCGCGAGAGCGCCGACTATTTTCAGCGAGGGGTCGAGTTAAGCCCGCGTGATGCTCAATTACTCGAAGGGCAATTGCTCACCCTTCACGAGCTGCGCGATTATCCTGCCCTGCTCAAGGCTTCCGAAGCCTTGCTCGCGATTGACCCGGATAATAAGTGGGCGCTCTCCTACAAGATTTCCGCTTATCAGGACAGCGGCGATCTCAAGACCGCGGCGAAGCTCTTACCCCAACAGATCGATAGCTATCACTTGCTGCTTCTGAGCCAGACCTCGCAATGGCTCTATGAACGCCGCTATGATGAAGTGATCAAAGCCCTCACCGCCGCACTATTGGAAGTGAGAAAGCCGGATATGTGGTTCGAGCGGCAAGAGTACCTATCGCAACTCGCTTTAGTCTATTACGTCGCCGGCAAGAAACCGGAGGCACAGGAGACGGCACGCGCGCTTAAGGAAACGCTCATCACCGACCCGAAAAGCGAAACCGCCATTTATGACTGCACGCGACTGGCAGAAGCTCACGCGTTTCTGGGCGACAAAGAGCAAGCAATCGCGACCTTGCAGCCGCTGAAGACAGACAAAGACGTAGTTGTGGCAGCCGATTTTCCCGACGTCATGGCTGAGATCGGCGCTCTGACTTCCGACAAAGAGATGGCTTTAACCTTTCTCGCCGTCGCAGCCCGAACACCCAGCTACAGCGGCCCGAGCTACGGTGATTTAAGGTTTAATCCCCTTTGGGATCCGGTGCGCGGCGATCCGCGCTTCGAAAAAATCGTCGCGTCCCTCGCGCCAAAGAAATAACGCTGCGCACGCTCAAGCGCGGAGGGGCTTCGCAAACTTTCCGCGTAACCTCGCGGCTGATTCCGGACTGTACATCTCCAGAGGGCTCCGCATGGCCGCTGGTCAGCGGATGCCAAAACCAACCGCTGGAGGAAGTCATGAAGAGAATGAGTCGCAGAATTCTAGTTCTTGTCGTCGGCGCGATAACACTTTCGGCCGTGTGCTTGTTGAATGCCGCGACGTTTAATATCGCCAATGGGGATGTCTCCGGCCTGATCAGCGCGATCAATACCTCGAACTTAAATAACGAGGCGGACACGATCATTCTCGCCTCGGGCGGAAACTACGTGCTGACCAGCGTCGATAATAACACGATTTTTGATGGTCCAAATGGGCTTCCGGTGATTCGCCGCGACAATGCACACCCGCTGGTCATCAACGGTAACGGCAGCAGAATTGCGCGCGACCCTAATGCGCCCAACTTCCGTATCTTTTCCTTCGCCAATAATGGCGCGCCAGATGGCGGCGTTTACATCAGCAACTTGATCATCGAAAACGGAAGCCTCGCGACCGGATCGGGAGACAGCGGAGCCGGAGGTGGAATATTTAATTCAACCATGCCGTTAACCCTGGTCAACTGCACGATCCGTGGCAACCACTCCCAGAATGGCGGCGGCATCATGAATGAGGCAGCAATAACTTATTTTGATCGCTGCACATTGACCGGTAATTCCGCAGCATTCGGCGGGGCCATTTCGAATGATTCTTATTCAACAGGTACCGGGACATTCTTCAGCAGAGTTACGCTGACCAATTGTACCTCGCGGGAAATTGGGGAACGTTCGGCACCGCCGTTTGGACTTCGAGTTACTTTTCCTCCTCCGCGGACGCGCGCGCCATCTTCAACAGCTGTACACTTCAGGGCAATGGGATCTATAATCACGCCAGCTCGAGCGCACACGCCGAAACCGACATCGAAAATTGTCTTCTCAGTCAATCGCCTCTCTCAAATGACACAAGCAACGGGGGAAGCGGCGGCCTGTTTTCAGCGGGCTACAATCTCAGTAGCGATGACGGTGGCGGCTTTCTCACTCAATCCACCGACCAGACCAACACCGATCCCGGCCTTGATCTCGCTGGCCTGCAAGACAATACCGGACCCACTCAGACAATTGCGCTAACTGCCGGGAGTGCGGCGATCGACAAGGGGAAGAGTTTTGGCCTAACGACTGACCAGCGTGGAGCGGTTCGACCATATGACAACCCAGGGATTCCGAATGCCAGCGGTGGAGACGGTAGCGACATCGGCGCTTATGAAGCACCGAACGATCCGATTCAGAATGGTCCAAGTCTGGCGGTTACCAATTACGCCGATCACGACGATGGCGCCTGTACGCTGCCCGACTGCACGCTCCGCGAAGCGATCCACCGCGCCAACACTGTGCCCGGCAGCAACACGATTGGCTTTACGCACACGGGCGGCACCACCACCCTAATCTTGGGTGAGTTGACGGTGACTGACTCAGTGACGATCAATGGCAATAATAACGTGACAGTAAGTGGCAATAACGCGTCGCGCATGTTTAACTTCACTGGCGGAAATAGCGTGTTGAGTGGCCTAACAATTCGTGATGGTCGAAATCAGGTGCTCCTAGGTAACTTCAATAACGGTGGCGGCATTTACAATAGCGCCACACTGTATGTCTACGGTTGTTCGCTTATTAATAATCACGTGCTGGGCGCTAACACACTTTCTCCCAGCGCAGCCGATGGCGGTGCTGGACAAGGTGGTGGCATCTATAACTCTGGTACGTTATTTCTGGACACGTCGTCTTTTGTCCAGAGCAACGAGGCAAGTGGTGGCAATGGTGGAAATGGAAACTTTTCACACGGCGGTGTGCCCAGTGGCAGCGGAGGAGCCGGTCGTGGTGGCGCGGTTTTCAATGATGCCTCGGGTTCCTTATCGATCACAAATTGCACGTTCAATGGCAATGTGGCGTTAGGCGGTAACGGAGGAAGCGGCGGACCATTCGGAGGGAATGGCGGCAACGGTGATGGTGGCGCGATCTACAATCTTGGCGCGATGATGATCAAGAGCGCCACCATCGACGGAAATACCGGGGCTAGCGGCACGCCGGGATCGGGCACCGTTAATGGCACGTTCGGTACCGCCTGCGGTGGCCTCTTCGTCGCTGGCGGAACGGCGACCGTAGCTAACACCATTAGCGCTGAAAATCCCGGCACTAACGGCGGTGGCGGCGACGCTAACGGCGTCTTTGTTTCCAGCGGTTACAACCTCATTGGCAACGGCGATTTCAGCACTGGCTTCAATGCCAGCGGCGATCAAGTAGGCACAACCGCCGCCCCGATTAATCCACATCTCGGTCCGCTCCAAAACAATGGTGGCCTTACCGACACCATGGCTCTGCTGCCTAACAGTCCTGCAATCGATCAAGGTAAGAGCTTCGATGTCGTTGCTGACCAACGTGGTCATGAACGACCGTTTGACGCAGCGAATATTTCGAATGCCAGCGGCGGGGATGGCGGCGACATCGGCGCGTTTGAACTCGGAGGAACACTCGTGCCGATCAACGCCGTCTCACGTCGGATGCATGGCGGAGCCGGCTCATTCGATATTCCTCTTCCAATTACTAATCCCGTCGGCGTGGAGTGCCGCACTGGCGGGGCGACCGGCGATTATCAAATCGTTGTGACCTTTGCAGCCCCTGTTACTGTGACTGGAAATCCCCAGGCGCAGATCACATCGGGAATGGGACAGATAGGGGCTGGAGGAATCTCCAATGGCGGTGTCGTAAGCGTCAACGGCGCGATCGTGACCGTGCCACTGACGAACGTCGCTAACGCGCAACAGATCACTCTAACACTTTTTGGTGCCAGCGACGGAGCAAACACGAACAACGTGAGCGTTTCGATGAGTGTTCTGCTCGGCGACACGAATGGGAACGGATCGGTCAACGCTGGGGACGTGGCTCAAACAAAAGGCCAATCGGGGCAGGCGGTCACGGCGGCAAATTTTCGTGAAGATGTGAACGCGAACGGTGCGATCAACGCCGGCGACGTCGCACTGGTGAAATCGCAGTCGGGCACATCTTTGCCGCCGTAGGAACGGCAGAGTAAGGCGCGAAGAACCGGGCCCATCGCATCGAGTGGGATGGGCGCGCTCGATGGGACTTGCAATCGAGCAGCGGACTCCCCGGTCTACCTATCTGAGAATGGTGACGCCGCGGGAACATTCACATCGCGCCAATCTTCGTGACGTCCGATCTTTCATTTCGTTGAATCCAAACGTCTCCCTCGAGGCATCATACGAACATATGCTTCACGACTTTAGATTTGCATTCCGACAGCTCGTGAAGGCGCGGGCTTTCACGGCAGCGGCGGTCATTGTGCTCGCTCTCGGGATTGGCGCGAATACGGCCATCTTCAGCCTCATGAACACGCTGCTGTTCCAGCCGCCCCATTACCCGAAGGCAAACGAGGTCGTGCAGGTTTTTTCGCAGGATAAGAAAAACCCGAAGACGTTTCGCGGGTTTTCGTATCCGACCTACCGCGATATCCGCGATCAGAACAGCGTCTTCTCGGGTGTGATGGCGCACAATCTCGCCACGGTCGGCGTGGGCGAAAAAGGCAGCACGCGTCGAGCGTTCACGGACGTCGTAAGTTCCAATTATTTCTCGGTCCTGGGAGTGATGCCGATACACGGCCGCGCGTTCCGAGCAGAAGAGGAAACACCCGGCCGCGACGCTGCGGTCGCGATCGTGAGCTACAACTATTGGAAGAAAGAAGGACTCAATCCCGCCATGCTCGGCTCGACCATTACGATCGACAGCCGCCCTTTCACCGTGATCGGGATTCTCCCGAAAGGATTCACCGGCACGACACAGGTTTTCGCGCCGGAAATCTTTCTGCCGCTCGGGGTTTACGATCAGGTCGCGAACGATTTTGAGACTGGGAACAAGGAGAAGATCGATAATCGCGGTGGCAAGCAATTCATGATCGTCGGCCGGTTGAAGCCGGGGATGACGGCCGCCGCGGCGACTCCGGCGTTGAAGGCTTTGGCCGCGAATCTCGAGCAAGCCTACCCAGTTGAGCAGAAGGATCAGACGTTCATGATCGAAGCGCTTTCACGTTTTAGCCTGAGCACGAGCCCGGCCCATGGCACAAACATCAAACGACTGGCGCCGCTGCTGTTCGGAATGTCCGCCGTGGTGCTATTGGTCGCCTGCCTGAACCTGGCCAACATGCTGCTCGCGCGCGGCGCGGCGCGGCGCAAGGAAATCGCGATCCGGCTCGCGCTCGGAGGCAGTCGCTGGCGAATCGTGCGCCAATTGTTGATCGAAGGTTTTGCCCTTGCGCTGGTCGGTGGAGGTTTCGGATTGCTCCTTGGCCTTTGGTCGTCCGATCTTCTCGTGGCCTCGTTAGGCAAGAAATTGCCGATCGATATTTTCTGGCAGAGCGGACTGAGCGCACCGGTGCTGGTGGCAACGTTCGCATTTTGTCTTCTCGGGACTTTTGCCTTTGCCCTCGGGCCGGCGTTGAAGTTATCGAAATCCGCCGTCATTGGCGATCTGAAGGAGAACGCCGGCGAAGATGCCGTCGTTAGGCGTTGGAAATTCTTGCCCCGCAATCCACTGGTCGTAGTGCAGATTGCATTTTCGCTCGCGCTGCTTACGGCGGCCGCGCTCTTCATTCGCGGCGCGGGCAAGGCGGCGGCGGTCGATACCGGATTACAGACGAGCTCGAATTATCTTTTGGAAGTCGACGCCAGTCTCGCGGCCTACGACCAGACGCGCTCACAGGATTTATATCGCGCACTCGAGGAACGTCTCTCGGCCTTGCCTGGTGTCGAGAGCACCAGCATTTCCTCCACCGTTCCGTTTGGAATGATCGAGCTCGACAAGTCGGTGCAACGCGGCGGAGCCAACCCGGCACCGGACGCGAAGCCCGCCACCGCCGCGGAAGGTCTCGCGTTTAGCGCGAAATTGAACAGCGTCGGCGCGGATTATTTCAAAACCGTGGGCCTGCCCGTGTTGCGCGGTCGCGTTTTCAACATGGCGGAAGCGATGCATCAAACGTCGCCGAAGGTTGCCATCATCGACGAAGTGCTGGCAAAAAAACTCTGGCCCGATGGCGACGCAATAGGCCAGCGAATTCAATTTGCGGAAAAAGATTCAGCGCAGGCCAAGGAGGGCGCGACGAAAGCGCAGATCGAGGTCGTCGGCATCGTGCCTTACACGCGGGCCGATTTGTTCGACAAGGATCCGAACGGCACGCTCTATCTTCCATTTGCCGGCGGTTTCCAGAGCAACGTTTTCTTTCACATCAAATTCGCACCCAATGCCGGCCGCAATACCAGCGCGACCGCGGATCTCATTCGTCGGACCGTGCGCGAAGTTGATCCCGCCGTTCCCATCCTCAGTCTGAAAACGTTCGCGCAACATCTCGATGGCAGTATCGAGCTCTGGATCGTGCGCGCGGGCGCGGCATTGTTCAGTACCTTTGGCGCTCTCGCGTTGGTCCTCGCGACGATCGGCGTGTATGGCGTGAAGGCGTACTCGGTCGCGCGTCGCACCCGGGAGATTGGCATTCGCATGGCGCTCGGCGCGCGCCGCGAGACGGTGCAATGGATGATTCTGCGCGAAGGCGCGGCGATGCTGACGAGCGGAGTCTTGCTCGGATTCCTGCTCGCCGCGGGTACCGGCAAACTCATTAGCGGCATGCTCTACAATGTCGGCGCGCTCGATCCGCTTGCGTTTACGATCGCGCCGATCGTTCTCGCGGCGGCGGCGTTACTCGCGACCTGGTTGCCGGCGCGGCGCGCCACGCGGATCAGCCCAATGGCCGCGCTCCGCACGGAATAGGCACAGAAGAGAAGTCGGTCGCGCGACAAAGGCGCAAACGGACCACTCGCAACGAGCGATATTTCGGCTGACGAGAATCGGGTAGGCGACACTCACCGGGATTGCTCTCAGGGCGAAGCTTTGATCTGATTGAAGTTGGAAATCCTATGCTCCGCGCCAGCGCAATCCTTTTATCGTTGTGGGCGGGCTTCAATCTCGCGCTCGCGCTCTGCATCCTGTTCATGGTCGTCGTGCTTGGCAGGAACGCTCCCGCCTTGCTGATTCTATATGGCGACACTCGCGCATCAGGTATGGATCCGCGCGCCCTGGCAACGATCAATGCGCTCGCCGTGATGTTCAACGCCTGCGCCGCTGCGTTTTGTTCGTTGTCGCTTGTTGTCATTTGGGTTGCTCTCATCCAGAGGGCTGTTTGGGCGTTTTGGTCGCTGGCAGGCTGTCTCTTATTTCTTCAAGTCGGAGGATTCGCCAGCGATTGGCTGCTCGGCAACAGAGACCTGGCCGCGAACGCGGCTTCCTCGGCGCTTTTGCTGTCCGGCCTGGCTTTGGCCGCCGTCGCCATATTTTGGAATCGCGATAGCGTTGCGGGATATAGATAGCGTGAAATCAGGATTAGTTAAGGAGCCGATCTTCTTTGCCACGCCGGCGGATTTTCGCCGCTGGCTGCGCGCGAATCACGAGAGCACTCGGGAACTGTGGGTGGGCTTTTACAGGAAGGCTTCAGGCCGGCCGAGCGTCACCTGGCCCGAATCGGTGGATGAAGCGCTCTGCGTGGGTTGGATCGATGGTCTGCGCAAGACGATCGATACGCAAAGTTACCGAATCCGTTTTACACCACGGAAACCAACGAGCAACTGGAGCGCGGTGAACATCGGGCGGGTGCAGGATCTTATCGGACAGGGACGAATGCGTCCCGCAGGATTGAAGGCCTTCGAGCGTCGCACGGAGGAGAAGTCCGGTATCTACGCCTACGAGAATCGGCACGCGGCTGTGTTAGGCAAATCAGCCGAACGGAAATTTCGTGCTCGTCCCACCGCATGGAAGTTTTTTCAGCGTCAGCCCGCCGGGTACCGTCAGACGGCGATTTGGTGGGTAATGAGCGCCAAGGGCGAGGAGACTCGACAGAAACGACTCAAGACGTTGATCGCTGACTCGGCCGCACAGCGAAGAATTGGAGCTTTGACGCGCGGCGGCAAAGCGAAATAACGGAGTGTAGTTTCGGTGGGGAAACGCATGCGCTTTCCTCGACCGAAGCATGCATCAGCGCTCAGCGGAACTGAAGCACAGAGCCCTGTGCAAACGGCTAGGCAATTCAGGAAGTTTCCGTCGCTCGATCAGAAAGGTGATTACTCCCGACAGATCCTTAAAGATGTAGTTCTTGTTGACTGCGCCCTGTAGATATTGCTCGCCGCTGCTTCCGCCGGTCCCCACGCGTGAGCCAATCATTCGGCGAACCATTTGCAGATGTCGGTAGCGGAAGTTGCCGAGTTGTTCGTCGATCTCGATGAGCGCATTGAGCAGCATGAAGGGAAGCCGGAAAAGCGGCTCGTCCCGGTAGAGCATGATGAAGAGTGCCGCGCGAAGGGCTGCCGGGGAAAAGTCGCCCGCGCCGGACTTGAAAAACATTTCTTCAAACTTGCCGAGCAGCTCCGGCTTTTCGTCTCGTTCTGAGAGGCTGCTTTCATAAATGGACCGATAACGACTCCAGAATCTCGGCTCGCCCTTGACCGCCGGTTCGGCCGCGCTTGTCTCCCATTCCTGCCAGAACGAGTCATCAAAGAAGGGCATCCTGCCTAACCACTGTTCGACTAACTGCAGCAGCGTCGTGGTCTTCTCCGCGTCGGAGATGATTTTGTAGTCGGCCGGACTGAAGCCTCCCATCTCGGTATGCTTGTAGTAATCGGGCCGGAACCGATTCTCCATCCGCAGGCCCAGGGTTGCCTCGATTTGCCGAAACTGCGTGCTCTGAAAACCCGATGCGCCTTCGAGTGAGGAGCGGAAGTCGAGAAAATCCAAGGGCGTCATGGTCTCGAGCACATCGACCTGTTGGTTGAGCAGCTTCCAGATTTCCACGATTCGTTTCAGGCGATGCACTACCATGTTCATGTCCGGGCCGTCATCGTCCGCCGTCGGTTTGCCCAGGACTTCGCAGCAGGCGCGCAGTTCATGGAGGATTTGCTTGAACCAAAGCTCGTAGGTCTGGTGGACGACGATGAACAACATCTCGTCGTGCGCCTGGAGCTGCCCGTCCTTCAGGCTGAGCGGATTCTGCAAGGCGAGGAGTTTATCGATTTCGAGATAGCTCCCGTAATATGCCAGCTTCCCGCCTTCATTGAACGGACATTCCATTTTCAAACTGTCGCGCATCGCTCGGGGCAGAGTCAATCTGATCTGACGTTCCGCCTCGTACGGTTCCGCGTGTTCCCACCTGCGCGTCGCCCGCCTTCCGCTGTCGCCGTCCGTGGTGGCAGAAACCGAAGCCTGGACACGGAGGCGATCGTCTACAATAAGCAATGAAACGATGAGCGACGACTTGAAGAAGGGCTTGCGGAAAGCCGGGATCAAAGGCGCGCGCAAGCACCTGTTCGTCTGCATCGGCCCCGACTGCTGCGAAACGCCCGAGGGCGAAGCTCTCTGGGAGTTCATCAAAAAGCGAGTGAAAGAGGCTGGGATAAAGGTCGTGCGAACCAAGGCCGCCTGTTTTCGCATCTGCACCGGTGGCCCGTGGATCGTCGTCTATCCCGACGGCATTTGGTACGGCGAAGTTACTCCGCAACGGTTCGAACGCATCTTGCAGGAGCACATCATTTCCGGTGTGCCCATCCGGAAATGGATTGTCGTAAGAAACAATCTGGCCGACGGGACGCGTGCCGGATTGGGTTGAGGGCCATGCGAGCTACTCGCGACCTTGCACTTTATCGATCTTCCACGCGCCGCCCTGATTCACAAGACGAAGGCTCAGCCGCTTGATCATCGATTCACTTCCGGTCAGCACGACGTCAGCCGTCGCCTTGGTTCCGCTGATTTTGACATTCGATACCGCAATGTTCTTCGCCCATTTGTTGTCGAAATCCTGTGCGTCCACGAAGTAGTCGCCGTCCAGTCCGTCCGGGCCCTTCACCATTTTGTCGATCTCGTTCCGGAGCCGGTCCGTCACGAAGCGCTTCATCTCGACCTGATTTTTCATTGGGTCATGATTCGCAACCAGAACAGTGACATACCAATGATAGAAGCTCCGAATCGTATCAGCAGGATCCGATGCACTGGATGGGGTCGCTGCCCTTCCCGAGGCGGAGAATGCAAGTACGGCAATCATTGCGAGAAAGAGAGAAAGACGTTTCATTGACCACACTTAATCTTCGGGCGACGGACGATCAACTCAGCAGTTCTTCCAGGTCTTCAGTCGTTAGGCCGCTCATCAACGGTTCTTCGCTTCCGATTGTTCCTTCGCTGGCCGTGCGCTTGCGCGTTTGCAGTTTGACGATCTTTTCTTCGACGGTGTCGCGCGCAATCAGCTTGTAGGCGGTGACGATTCGCCTCTGGCCGATGCGGTGCGCGCGATCGGTCGCCTGTGCTTCAGCCGCGTAATTCCACCACGGATCAAAATGAATCACCGTGTCCGCCGCAGAGAGGTTCAGCCCAACGCCGCCCGCTTTCAGACTCATGAGAAAGACCGGGATGTTGCTTTCGTTCTGAAAGCGATCAACCATCGACTGACGATCTTTGGTCTGCCCATCGAGGTAGGTAAACGCGATCGATTTGCTCTCCAGTTGCTGTCTGATCAGAGAAAGCATGGTAACGAACTGACTGAAGACGAGCACGCGATGGCCGCCATCAATGGCCTCCTCCAGCAATTCTTCGAGCAGTGCCAGCTTGGTCGATTGGTCGTTTCCCTTTGCCATCTCCGGGCCGAGAAGCCGCAGATCGCAGCAAACTTGTCGGAGACGCAACAGACCCAGCAGCATTTTCATCCGCGTCGCTGCTTCCGCCGCGTCTCCGCCCGTTACGCCGAGCTGAATTTCGCGTAGTAACGCGTCATAAGCCGAGCGTTGTGCGGATGAGAGATCGCAGGTCAATACCTGCTCGATCTTTTCGGGCAAATCCTTTGCGACGTCGGTCTTCTTCCGCCGAAGAAGGAATGGCCGCATCCGGCGGGAGAGGCGGCGCTGCACTTCCGGCGCCGGGCCTCGCGCAAGCGGCTGTTCGTAGCGTTCGCGAAAATCCGATCGGCTTCCGAGATAACCGGGCACGGCGAAATTCATGAGCGACCAAAGATCGCGAACCGAGTTTTCGATTGGGGTGCCGGTCAGGACGAAGCGATGCTTCGCGCGCAACGCGAAGGCGGTCTGCGCATTTTGCGTTTCGGGATTTTTGATGTGCTGCGCTTCGTCGAGGATCACGCTTGAAAACTGGACGGCTTTGTATTTCTCGGCGTCGCGCTGCAGCAGGGCGTAACTCGTGATCACGATGTCGGACTGTGCGATCTCTCCGAACCGCTCGTGACGTCCCGGCCCCTCCAGAACCAAAACTTTCAGTTCTGGAGTGAAACGCTGCGCTTCGTTTCGCCAGTTTGTGATCAGCGAACTCGGACAGACGATCAAGCGCGGGTTGCGCTGATCTTCGCGCGGAGAGTAACCCGAGCGTTTGCACCGTTTTCCCGAGCCCCATTTCATCGGCCAGAATTCCGCCGAGTCCGTTGTCGGCCAGCCGCGACGAGCCAGGCCACGCCGCGCAGTTGATAATCGCGCAAAACACGACCGAGTTCGCCCAGTTTGATTTTCAACGCATCGGTCTGATCCGCGCTTGCGTCGCTCGCCAGTTTCTCAAGCGCACCGCGCACATCCACGACGCGCGCACCGGCTTCCCGTGCCGTTGCCGCGACGTAATCGGCATGGGCGCGATCAATCCGATAAACACCGGGTTGATTTTGCGAAGGTTCGCAATCGCGCAGCACTTCTTCGAAATCGGTGAGCGCCTCCGCGTCAAAAACAGCAGGTCGTCCATTACGGAGCCGGGTTTGGTTTTGACCGGAACGCAGCAGCCGTTGCAATTCTTCGACAGCCAGCGTCTCGCCGGCGGGGGAAGCGAGCGAGTAACGCAGTTCGAACCAGTTCTCGCCGGATGCGACGATATCGATGGCGGGTGCGAGTGGTTGCAGATCGTGGCTACACTTCTCCGCCTGCGCCGAAAGCGTGACGTTCCACTCCTCCCGCAGGCGCGGATATTCGAAAGCAAAGAATCGCGCGATCCGATTTTCTTTGCGCATGACAAGCCGATCACCCTCGGGCGTGAAGCCGTAGCTTTCGAGTCGCTCCATTGCGGCAGCCTCTGCCTCACGATCGCGCAGGAGAATCACGTTCGGTTCTTTTGGGTTACGAAAAAAGGAACTATCCGCCTGTGGTTGCAATCCCGGCTCCGCATATCGGCATTGAAGCTTTGCTCGCAGGACGCGCATCGAACCTTCGACATTGAGAGTAAATTGCGGACTCGCGTTCTGAAGCTTCGGCAGCACCATCCCCTCTGCCATCTCGACCTCAAACCAGTTTCCCAGGCGTGGCAAATCGAGTGCGAAAAAGCGGAGCGCGCGCTCACCGCGCAGCGGAAGAGGTCCATCCGCCAGCGCCAGAAACTCGTTAGGTAATCCTTCCGCGCATGGCGTGAAACGATTCCCCTTTTTCATCCACGCCTCCGTCTGGCCGGTCAGAAGCTGTTCGTTCTCTGTCTTCGCCAGCTGCAGGATGACATCACTTTCACCGGCTCGTTGAATAAGAACCCTGGGGCGACAGCGCGCTTGGGAAATCTCGGCGGGAGTTGATTTTCCGAAGGTCACGCGCGGATGGCCCCCTAACCAATGAAGCAGACGCAGAAAATTCTCTCGCGAAAGAATGCGCATCGGAGCGAGCAATTCACCCGAATCAGCGAGTTGAGTCAGGCCATCAATCGCGACGAGATCGAAAGTATCGCACCCATAAACTTCGCTCGTGGAAAGAGCGCTCAGCATCGTCCGCTTTCCGTCAAGTTCCGCCTCGATCACGATCATGACCTGTCCCTTGGTCCACGCCGATTCAAACCGCGGAGGAAGGATGAAATGCAGCACAACCGGCGTCGCCCCCGCTGTCCCGATTTCAACAAAATCAGGCTTCGATTCGGTCAGCGATTCGACGACCGGCGGCGACGCAACCTCGGCTGACTTGCGCTCGATGTAGGCCAACCCGACGGCGAGGGCGTGTGCGCAGATGGTGCCCCACTCACGCGACTCCCGACAGGTACAAAGATTCTCGATATCGGATGCGCTCTTGACTCGCAATCCGGAGCGAAGATTACGATTTCCTTCCCGCACGATTCCGGAAAGGACGGGCGGTTCATATTGTGCATCCGAAACCCGACCGGCCCTCTGCAACTCCTGCGCACTTTTCAGCGCGGGCCATCCACCTGCGCCAGCCAGCAGTGTTCGCGTGATCGGAATCGCTTCTCTGTCCACGCCGGAGACTACGCCGCATTTTGGCTGGCTTCCCGCTTTTCGATTTCCATCACGCCAAGGTAAATGCAATCGGGGCGTAATTGCGGATATTGCGGTGATCAGTTAAGAATTGCGTCCCGATGAGTTCGCCGACTTATCCACCGATAGAGTCCCTTTACGACGTGGCGATTATTGGCGGCGGTCCGGCTGGAAGCACAGCCGCCACGTTGCTCGGGCAGAAAGGATACAGGGTCATCGTTTTTGAAAAGGAGAAGTTTCCGCGCTTTCACATCGGGGAATCGCTCCTGCCCTACAGCATGGGCACGTTCGACCGGCTCGGAGTGCGAGCCAAGCTCGACGCGAGATTTCTTCCAAAGTACGGCGCCGAAATTCGCACCTGCTGCGGGACCAACGCCGCGAAGTTCAAATTCAAGGATGCTTATCGGGTCAAATACGATCGTGCCTACCAGGTCACACGCTCGGAGTTCGACAAAGTGTTGCTCGATCACGCCGCCGAAAATGGCGCCGCAATCATGGAAGGAACCGCGGTCGAGAATCTGCGATTCGGTGACGAGGCCATCGGGATCACGATCAAGACGGGCGGCGTGATGCGGGAAACGGGCGCGCTCTATGTGATCGACTGCAGCGGACGCAACGCGGTGATCGGGAATTTTTTTCAGCTGAAGAAACCGTATCCCAATCTCAAGAAGCTCTCGATCTTTGCACACTACGAGAATGTCGTCCGCGATGAAGGCGACGAGGGAACCTACACGCGGCTCGTGGCTGGAAGAGATCGATGGTTCTGGATGATTCCGCTCAGCGAAACCAGGACGAGCGTTGGTGTCGTGATGGAGATCAGCGCTTTCAAAGCGTTGAAGCGACAGCCTGAAGAAGCGCTCGATTTGATGCTCCGGGAACAGCCGGAAATCTGGAGCCGCATGACGCACTCGACGCGCGGCTCTCCGGTTTACTCGGAGAGCGACTATTCGTATCGCAACCGGAGCCTGATCGGCGAACGATGGCTGCTCGCGGGCGATGCGGCCGGCTTCATCGATCCCATTTTCAGCACGGGAGTTTTTATCGCAATCGAATCCGCGGCGCATGCGGCCGATGCGATTGATGCCGCCTTCAAGAATCCAAAATGCCGGGCCACCGCCTTCAGGAAGTACGCGCGGGAGATCAACCGCGTGATGGATTTGTACCTACGCTTTGTTAACCATTGGTACAAGCCGCGGTTCATCGAGGTGATTACTCAGCCGGTGCATCAGTTCCAGCTCGCGCCGGTGATCAACTCGATGCTTGCCGGAAACATCAAGAAAAGTTTCACCCTCTGGTCGCGGATGGAGTTGTTCTATCTTGTGACGTTTCTTCAGAAGTACGTTCCGCTCTGCCCGCGCGTTTCGCTGATTCCGAAAAACGCTGCGACGCGGCCAGCCGTGGTGGTAGAAATCTGATTCGCCGGTTCGTCGCGAAACGGGTCTGGAAAGTGAATCGATTGACAGAAAGAAGATTTATGACGAAGAAAAAACCAGCTAAGACCGAACCTCGGACACCTGCGAGACTGGTCGAAGTTCGCGAGTCAGGTATTCACGGAAAAGGAGTCTACGCGACCAAGGCCATCTCGAAAGGGACTCGCATCATCGAGTATGTGGGGAAGCGCATTTCCTGGAAGGAAGCGCAACGAAAAAACCCGGGCAACAATGCGGACGAACGCCACACAGTTCTGTTCGGTCTTTCGAACGGAAAAGACGTGATCAATGCGGCGGTCGGCGGCAATGAGTCGCGTTGGATCAATCATTCATGCATGCCAAACTGTGAGGCGATAGAAGAGGATGATCGTATTCTTATCTATGCTCGACGCAATCTGCGGCGAGGCGAAGAATTGTTCTACGATTACGCATTGGAACTGGATGAGCCTCGCACCAGAAAAATCGAGCGAGAGTTTGCCTGCCAGTGCGGCAGTAAGAAATGTCGAGGCAATATGCTAGAGCCGGTATGAAAATGTCCGGGCGGACGGCGTTTGCCGATTATTTCGAGATTTTTTGAATCCAACTCGCCCTCTGGTTGCATCTCATCTGTAACATGAGAACGACTGCAATCGCTGCCACGACTTACCTGACGCTGTTCATCATCGGTCTGCTCACCCCCGCCCACGGATCGAAGACGGAACAAAAAACCGCTCCGATCTCGCACCGGACGGTGGCCGTCATGGTCGTGAAAGCCAATTCATAACTTCAACATCCGTTTCGCGACTTCCTTTCCGGTGCATTCTCGCTAGAAAGAGGCATGCGAAAAATCAATACGAAAGACCTCGAAGAGTACTCCTGGTCCTCTCCAAAAGGAAACTTCGTCGGAGCGGGCAAAGGCGTCTCGGAGGGACTGGGCCGCAACCCACTTTCGAGCGATTTGAACGAGCGCCATCCGTTTGATATTGAGATTTTGCGCATCCCGTGCGGCAAGAAGCCGTACCCCTACCACTCGCATAGCGCGCAATGGGAGTTTTACCATGTCATCTCGGGCGTTGGCAGCGTCCGCTACCCGGATGGAACGACGCCGATCGAGACGGGCGACGCTTTTATCTTTCGTCCCGGCGAGCCGCATCAGCTCATCAACGACAGTGCCGATGATCTCGTCCTTTACGTCGTCGCGGACAATCCGACAGGCGAGTCATCGTATTATCCCGATAGCGACAAATGGCTTGTCCGCTCACCTGAGCGCAGACTGATTCGCTCCGAGTCGCTGGAGTATTATGATGGCGAGGAGTGAAAGCACTGCGTAGTCGCGGCGGATCGACGCTTCGGAAATCGAGCAACGGAGGGATTTTCACGGCGTCTTCGGAGTTGCGCGCGCTCGATTCAACGGCAGCTTCGTAACTTCACCTTCATCTCAATTATGCACCTCATTTCTTCTCTTCGACTCGCGCTCGCTCTCCTGCTCGCGCTCGATTTTTCCGCCTCTGCCCAGAAATTGCCGGAGACAACGCGTCTGCTGCGCTTTCCCACGACGAATGGCCGGCAAATCGTCTTTTGCTATTCCGGTGAACTTTACACGGTCGCGCGGGAGGGCGGGGTCGCCCGGCGCCTAACGAGTGGACCGGGCTACAGCTCGTTCCCGCGTTTCTCGCCCGATGGTGCGCAGCTTGCCTTCACCTCCCAATACGACGGCAATACCGAAGTTTATGTCATGCCCGGCGACGGCGGCGTGCCCAAGCGCCTGACGACCACAGCTACGCTCGGGCGCGACGATATTTCCGATCGCATGGGCCCGAACAATCTCGTGATGACCTGGGAAAACACGAGACCGCTGGTCGTGTTTCGCTCGCGCATGACATCGTTCAATTCCTTCAACGGCTCGCTTTACACAGTGGGGATGGACGCCGAGCTCCCGCAGCAGTTGCCCGTACCCCGCGGTGGGTTTGCCTCGTTCTCGCCTGATGATTCCAAGATGGCGTTCAACCGCATTTTTCGCGAATTCCGGACCTGGAAACATTACCGCGGCGGCATGACGGACGATGTCTGGATCTATGATTTCAAGACCGGCACGACGGAAAACCTGACGAACGATCCCGGACAGGACATCTGCCCGATGTGGGGCCCGGACAACCGTATTTATTTTCTCTCAGACCGCGACGGGCGGATGAATCTTTACTCGATCGACCTAACGAGTAAGGAGACGAAACAGCTCACGACGTTTAAAGATTTCGATATCAAGTTCCCCTCGATCGGCAAGGACGCGGTTGTTTTCGAAGAGGCCGGCTACATCTGGCGCTACGATTTGGCCAGCGGGCAGGCGACGCCGGTTCCGATCGAGATCAAGGAGGATTTTGATTCCGGGCGAGCCGCGTTTGTCGACGCTTCGAAGCATATGGAATCGGTTAGTCCGGCGCCGGATGGCGAACGTGTGATCGTCGTGGCGCGGGGCAATCTTTTTTCGGTGCCGGCGAAGGATGGCGCTTCGCGCGAGCTGACGAACAGTCCGAATGCTCACGAGCGCGATGCGGTCTGGTCTCCTGATGGCAAATGGATCGCCTACAACTCGGACGCAACCGGCGAGAACGAGCTCTATGTTCGGTCACAGGATGGCAAGGGCCAGCCACAGCAGATAACCAGTGGAGCCGATACCTACTACTACCGGGTCATCTGGTCGCCCGATAGCAAAAAGCTGCTGTGGAGCGATCGCAAACAGCGGTTGCGCTACGTCGATATTGCGACCAAGGCCGTGACGGAAGTCGATCAGGATAAGTTCGGCGAAATCCAATCCTATGATTGGTCGCCTGACAGTCAGTGGATCGCCTGGTCGCGACCGGAAGAAAATGACCTGACCAAGATCTATCTCTTCTCGACCGCGAGCAGGAAATCGGTCGCCGTGACCGACGATTGGTACGCCTCCGGCAATGTCGCTTTCAGTGACGACGGAAAATATCTCCTCTTCGCCTCGAGCCGCGACTACAAACCGACCTTCGGCGAGCAGGAATTCGAGAGTGTTTATCGCGACATGGGTCGCGTGTATTTAGTCACGCTTGCCAAAGAGACCGAATCACCGCTCGCGCCGCGTAGTGATGAAGTCGGCAAGGGAGACAAGAAAGACAAGGACAAGGAAGAAAAGAGCGACAAGAAGGGCGACGAAAAAGACGCGAAATCGAAGAAGCCCGTCGTCGTTAAGGTCGATCCCGATGGCATTCACGATCGTCTTGTCGCCCTCGATGTTACCTCCGGCGACTACAGCGACCTCCGGATGGTGGGTGATCGAATTTTTTATCTCCGTCGCACGCTGGCCGACAGCGGAGGCGGGGACGATGAAGATGATGGCGGCGGCGAAAAGATATCCCACCTCTGCGCTTACAGTCTGGAAGATCGGAAGGAAACCGTGCTCGGAGATGTGATCAGCTACGAAATCACCCGGGATGGCAAGAAGATGCTGGTCAAGATCAAGAAGGACTACGCCATGATCGAGCTGCCGAAGGACAAGCTTGAGATCAAGGATGAGAAAGCCGGCAAGGATTACAAGATCAAGCTCGAAGGGCTCGACATGCACCTCGATCGTCACGCGGAATGGAATCAGATCTACTTCGAGGCCTGGCGGCAGATGCGCGATTTCTTCTATTCGCCCACCATGAACGGTGTCGATTGGAAAGCGATGCGCGACAAGTACGCCGCGCTGCTGCCATTCGTGAACCATCGCAACGATCTGACCTATTTGCTCGGCGAACTGATCGGCGAGTTGAACAACGGCCATGCCTACGTCGCTGGTGGCGAACGGCCCGAGACGAAGCGCATCAAGCTGGGCTTGCTCGGCGCCGAGTTCTCCCGCGATCCGGCCACCCGCGCCTATCGCATCGACCGGATTTTGCCGGGTGAAAATTGGGACAAGCAGACCCGTTCGCCACTCACCGCCATCGGCTTGAATCTGAAGGCGGGTGATTACATCCTCGCGATCAATGGCACGCCGGTTTCCACCTTGCCGAATCTTTACGACGCGCTGATTGGCACTGCGGACAAGCAAGTGATCCTGCGAGTGAACTCGAAACCGAGCGATGACGGCGCTCGCGATATCACTGTGGTGCCCACGGCCGACGAGGCGCCGCTTTATTACCAGGCCTGGGTGGAAAAAAATATCGATTACGTTACCAAGAAAACCGACGGCAAAGTCGGCTACATCCACATCCCCGATATGGGACAGCCAGGTCTGAGCGAGTTCACCAAGCTTTACTTCCCCCAGATTCGCAAGAAGGGACTCATCGTGGATGTTCGTGGGAATGGTGGTGGCTTTGTCTCGCCCCTTGTCATCGAGCGACTTCGCCGGGCGCTGGTCATGGTTGAGATTGCGCGCAATGGCATGCCGCAAACCAATCCGCCGCAAACATTTCTTGGTCCCATGGTCACGCTCATCGATGAGTTCTCCGCTTCCGACGGCGATATTTTCCCCTATCGATTCAAGATGCTCGGGCTTGGCAAATTGATTGGCAAGCGCACGTGGGGCGGCGTCATCGGCATTCGCAATCCACTTCCGCTGGCGGACGGCGGACAACTCTTCAAACCGGAATTCGCGCCCTACGATAAGGACGGAAAAGGTTGGATCATCGAGAGCCACGGCGTCGATCCCGACATCGTGGTTGATAACGATCCGGCCAAGGAATTCAAAGGCGAAGATCAGCAGCTCGATCGAGCCATCGAGGAAGTACAAACCGAGATGAAGACGAAGGGCCGCGAGCTGCCGCCGGTTCCGCCGTATCCGAACCGCAATCCGATGAAGGGTAGTTAGGCTTAGCAGTGCGCAGCAGCCGCGCACTGCTGCTTTTCGGCAAATCGATTTCGGTGAACAGTTCGTCGCCAATGGTTCACGTTCTCGACACGCGACAACTCGGCCGGCCACACATCATCGCGGCCACCGCGGTTGAGACGACGGAAGGCATCGCCCTGTTCGACACCGGTCCGGAATCGACCTTCGACAACATAGCTGCCGAGCTTCGTAAAGTAGGCTTCGCCCCAGCTGATGTCCGGCATGTATTCCTGAGCCACATTCATTTCGATCACGCCGGAGCCGCCTGGCGTTTCGCTGAACTCGGCGCGACTATCTACGTCCATCCGCGCGGCGCGCCGCACCTCATCGATCCCGGCAAACTCATCGATTCGGCTGCGCGCATCTTCGGGGTGGAAAACATGAAAAAGCTCTGGGGCCGGTTCGCGCCCATTCCCGAGCAAAGCGTCAGCGTCTTGCAAGATCGAGCCGTCGTTCGCGTTGGTTCGCTCGAAGTGCGCGCGATCGCGACTCCGGGGCACGCCAGCCATCATCATGTTTATCAATGGGAAGATAACTTGTTCGGTGGCGATATCGCCGGAGTGCGATTAGGCAACGGCCCGCCGATTCCGCCCTTCGTTCCGCCCGAACTCAGCATCGAATCCTGGCTTGAATCCATCCAGAAGATGCGCGCCCTGAACGCATCAAGACTCTACCTCCCTCATTTCGGTTTGGTCACGGACTCAGTCTCCGCCCATCTCGACGCGCTCGAGGAACGCGTGCGCCGCTGGTCCATTTGGTTTCGCGATCGCATTCGCGCCGGCGATGACGAGCAGCAATTGATTCCAATGTTTGCTGAATACGAAGCCGTCGACCTCCGTGCGGGCGGCGCCACTAACGAGTTGATCCAGGACTACGAAACAGCGGATCCAAGTCACATGGCGGCCACCGCCTCGCTTCGTTACTGGCGGAAGCATCATCCGGAAGAAGTCGGCAGACAATTGTAGGGAAAGGCGTTGCCTTCCCTCGGAAATCCGACGGTTTTCCATGGGATTGAAAACGAGCAGATAACCAACTCGCGGTTGTTCCGGCGGTGAGACGCGTTGCGACTTCGGCGAGTCGCCAGCAACGAGCTATAACCATATCTACGGCTATGATGGGATGGGGCGATTGGAGACGATTACTAAAGGGACGTCAAATATTCCCTAAGGGCGGGTTCGGTCCGCCGGCGCGGACGGTTGGTTATGGACTGGACAACGGCGGTAATCGGACAAGTGTAAACGATAGTGTGAATGGCAACATCGGGTACACCTCGAACAACCTGAACCAGTACGACCAGACCAGCAATGGCAGTCAACATGAGATCAGTGCCTATTCTAACGTGAGTTACGGCTACCTGGCTGACACGTATCTCGCGACAGTTAGTTCCGCGTCTGCTGGCACCTACAATCTAGGCTATGATGCGTTGGGCCGGTGTGTGAAACGCACCACAAATGACGCGGATCCGATCTACTATGCGTATGACGGCGTTCGATCAATTAGGGCCTACACCGTAGGCGGGTTTTACCCTGGCGGCGTCTATTCGAACACAGTTTATGGGCTGGGAGTGGATGAAATCATCGGGCGAGGCAACAACGGCACCAGTCAATTTCTGCTTCAGGATCGGCTTGGGAGCACGAGCGCGGTGACAGGCATTAACGGTGATGTGATCGAGCAATATCGCTACGATGTCTTTGGCACACCGGAGGTCCACGGGCCGCCGGTCCCGGGTGATCCGCTGGGTGGAACGGCCCTTGACCACACCATGATCAACAACCGGTATCTCTTCGCCGGCCGGGAATGGGTTGCCGATTTCGGCTTCTACGAGAATCGCGCCCGGGCCTATCATCCCGGCCTGGGCCGCTTCATGAGCGAAGACCCGATGGGCTTCGCCGCGGGTGATACGAATCTGTTCCGCTACTGCGGCAACGATCCGGTGAATTTCTTTGATCCTAGCGGCATGGATGAGCATTTTCATACGCCTCCCAGGCCTCCTGATGCGAGTAGCCAGGATTTGTTGGGCGCCTTCGGAAAGGCGATGCAAGGTGGTTACACGGGTGGGAGCTCTAGCTACGGACAATCAAATGGCGTTGGAGTTTTGTTGGGCGAGATGACGGATATTTCTGGTTACGGTAATGGCGGAGGTGTTGGTATGGGGTATGGATCCGGCCTCGGGGCATTCGGTTCGTTCTTCGGAGTGCCTGCCCTTGCGCCGGGCGAAGGCAGGGAGAGCCAAAGTGGTGATGGACGAAGCCGTGGTTCCGGCTCCGGCAGCTCAGGCGGCGTAATCGTACCTTGGTGGCCAAGAACTCTTGAATTTCCCCACACGACTCCGGCGACACCGGAGCAAATTGCTTGGACGAATGCGGGACGCACACCAACCCTCATCGCAGCGGGCGTAATTTTCGCTCCGCTGGCAATCCCGGAAGCGGCGGCTCCACTCTTGATGGCTGGAGCCAATGTAATTGGTACTGGCGCAAATGCGGCGGCGTCTTGGGGAGCTTACCAAATTTTTCTTCATCCCGAAGCCGTTGTCGTGGCACAATCATTCGCTTATTCGTATTACGGACTGGGAGTCGGCGCGAGCACTACGTACTCGGAGGGCCTCGGCGAATTTCTCAGTTTCCTTTCTAATCCATACGGAGGCCCCTAGTTGTTGTGTCTACAAGAAAAGATAACTTAATTCAGCTCTTGTTAGGATTAGCAGCAGTTGTCGTCGGAGCGAAAGGCGTCATTACTGGCAATATTCGGCATATGAATATCCCGGAGATAGGGGCTTCGGGCAACGGGGCAAGATTTGGCGGACTACTTTGCCTTGCTTTTGGAGCACTGCTGATCTCTCTGTGGGTCAAAGACCACTTTGGTTCTTCGAAATGAGTAAACCAAAGAGCAATAGAGAGGGTAACTGACTTCGCAAGGAGCGTATGGATTACCTCTTCGCTCGAATCGCTTCACCGAATCTTAGTTCTATAACGCAGTAACACGACGCATATGAAAGAACTCAAAGAATTTGACTATTTTAAGGCGTGGTTGATTTTTTTCTCGTCGCGACAGTGGGCGGTGGACGCGTAGGCCTCGATTCTTGGCAGTTTCTTCGCTGCCTTTTTCGGTGCAGGAGGAGCATCGCTTGCGCAAGTGACTAGAATTCTTCAAGATCTTTGCTTCGTGATTGGTATCCCAATCTCGTATATCACATTTCGCGCTGTGGTCGGGAAGTTCTTACTTCCGAAGTTGTGGGACGATGAGGTCCCGCCGACCTCCTAACGGACGCTACGCCGCGGGCCGCAGCTGCCGAGGTGAGAGGGAGAAGGGGTCGGTCTAGGTTTGCCCTGATTTGACGGACAGTGGGCTTAGGGTCAAAACCGAAAAGGAGAGCGCGCATGAAAACACAGTTAACCAAGCCGGCTCGCAGCTAGGCGAGCTACACCGAGGAGTATAAACAACAAGCGCTCGAGCTCTGGCGCGCCAGTGGCCGCAGCGCGACCGGAAGAGATCTCAAGCTGACAGCTTCTCTACAACTGAAAACGGTGAATACTCAGGCGGCGGCTGCGTTTCCCTGGACAAAATCATCCGTTCCCTCGAATACTAATTTTTTTCGTAACTCGCGCCGCAGCAGCAACAAGTTGATGCACGCCTGAATGATCTGGGATGCGACCGACAGGTACCAAACGTACCTGATTTGAAATCCGGGCGTACGTGAAAGAAGCAGAGCCGGGACGACAAAGAGGCCTAACCGCGACATCGAGCTAACGAGCGGCGGCCAGGTGTTGCCAATTCCCTGGAAGATGCTGGAACTGGTAAAGACGATTCCGGCGGCCACGAAATTGAGCGCAACAATCTGAAGATAATCGGCGCCGAAAGCAATCACCTTGGGATCCTTGGAAAATGGCCGAATCAACGCGGCCGGCCAGAAGTGCGCGATCAAAGTGAGAACCAGCATCATGGCCGATGCGATTCCGATCACGGAATAAACCGACTTCCGGACGCGATCGGCGCGGCGTCCACCGAAATTCTGTCCAATCACCGGAGCGGCGGCGAAGCTTAGGGCCACGACCGGCAGGAAAAGCGCCTGCATCACTCGCGCGCCCACTCCGAAGCCGGCCTGGGCCGCCGGCCCAAAGCCCCTGATGATGCCATAGACCATCATGATGTAGACGAAGAGTAGAATGAACTCGGAGCCAGCCGGGACGCCGATGCGAAGCATCGCCCGCCAGATTTTTGTCTGCGGACGCATGAGTGGCCAACGAAGGCGCAGGTAATGATACTTGGTCTCGAAGTAAGCAATCATCAGGACATCCGCGATCAGGATAGCAATGAAACTGGCGAGGGCGGCACCGGTGACGCCGAGCTTTGGGAATGGTCCGACTCCAAAAATGAGCAGAGGCGCGAGCACGATATTGAGCAAGACGCTGAGCACCTGCAATCCGACGGTCGGCTTGATGATTCCGTTTGCGCGCAGAGCCGATCCCAACGCCACCAGAGGAAATTGAAGCAAAAGCGCGGGAAGGAACCAAAGGAGGTAATTTTTCGCCAGTGTGGCGGTGGCGGCATCCGCGCTGAGCGAATTGCAGTACGCATTTCGCAAAAGGAATCCGAAAGCGCCCAGAGCCACCGCGACCAGAAGCGACATGATCCAGGATTGATTGAGGATGAGTTCGGCTTGCGGTTGGTCCTTTTTCCCGGCCGCATGGGAAATGAGAGTGGTTGTTCCCACCCCGAGCATTTGCGTCAATGCGAGCACGATCATCGTGAGATTGCCGGCCACGCCAACCGCGGCGATCGCCTCCTTCCCCAGTCGCCCCACCCAGTAAAGGTCCGCCAGCAAATAGAGCGTTTGCACCAGCATGCTCATGGCCATGAACGTGGCCATGTGCAGCAAGTGTTTGGTCACCGAACCCTCGGTCAAATCTTTCATACCCGATCTCGTGCAATCTCGCCCTGCTGTTCGTTATGAATCACTCAACATGGCTTAGACAAGTTCAATGGTGCACTACCTTCCATTTTTCGCCGACGTGTCGACCCGGCTGTTGCCTTTCGCCAAACTTCTTCTCCTGGTTAATCTTTCCCGCGAATGCAGGCAACGAAGTTTGAGTTTGAGAAACGGTTCTGGATCATTTGTGCCATTTACGCAATCGGATTTTCACTCGGCCAATTTGACCACACTGGTTTCACGACAGCGATTCGGCATCTGATTGCACCCTCGATTGTTGGCGGCAGTGTCGAGGCGCTGAACCTTCAGCGATTCATCATCGCAAGTGGAGCGTTCCTGGTTTTTCTTGCTGCTGCGCTGCGCACTTGGGCGGCGGCCTATCTTCGCACCGACATCGTGCACGATACGGCGCAACATTCCGAAGCTTTGGTCGCGGACGGGCCCTTCCGTCACGTGCGCAATCCCCTTTACTTCGCTAATCTGCCGATGGCGGCCGGCATCGGTGTGCTGGCCAGTCGCCTGGGTTGGCTTTTCATGGTGGCGGTGAGCTGGCTGTTCGTTTATCGACTCATTTTTCGCGAAGAGGAAGCTCTTCGTCAAAGCCAGGGCGAGTCGTATCGGGCCTACTTGAGAGCAGTGCCGCGTTTCTGGCCTTCGCTCGTACCACGCGTGCCATCGGGCAATCGCTCGCCCCGTTGGGGCCAGGCGTTCGCGGGCGAAGCATTCGTCTGGCTCTTCGGAATCGCGGAGCTTGTTCTTGCCATCACCTTAAATATAGGCGTCGCCGGCATCGTGTTCGTTGCCGGCTTCATCGCCCACTTTGTCCTGGCTCGCGGTGGATCCAAACGCTCAGTCTAGCATTTCCCTCTGCGGTTTTGTCTTTCGACTCTGAGACGACACGGCGGTCATCCCTCCATTGCATTGACGCATCAGACGCCGCCCGTTATGACGGTTCGCGTGAACAACACTCGCGCGCGCCGCGCCAGCTACGGTCCCTGGCTCGTCGCTCTCGGCGCCGCTTTGTGGGGAACAGAGAGCGCGTGGCGAATTCCTCTTAACAATCTTTTCGACGCGCAGGTCATCGTCTTTTGGGAACATGTCCTCATCCTGCTCCTGTTCCTGCCCATCCTCATCCCGCAGCTCGGCGAACTGAGAAAAATCGATGCGCCTACCTGGGGTTACCTGCTTTTTTCCGGGTTCGCCGGCTCGGCCGTGGGCACGGTCTTCTTCACCCTCGCGCTAAAAAACGGCAACCCGACAGTCGTCAACGTGATCCTGAACATTCAGCCGGTTATTTCGACGCTGGGCGCGTTCCTGCTTTTTGGCGATCGCCTCACTCCGCGATTCTTTCTCTACGCCGGCATTGCCATCATCGCCGGCATTTTCCTGTCGGTGGAACACCCGACCTTAATCGGCGTTTCCTTCGCGGAAGCCGGGTTGAACCTCGGCACTGGCTACGCGCTCATCTGCGCGTTCTTCTGGGGTCTTTCCACCGTAGCCGGGCGCGGCGTCATGACCGGCATGCCGCTCCGGTTGGCCGCCAGTTTGCGCATTGTTATCGGTCTCATCTGCATGACGTTCATTCTCCTCTTCTATGGGCATCTTCGCGGTCCGGCGCTTTGGCCGGCGGCGGCGCAAGCACACGCCGGCACCGCGATCGTCGCGCTCATCCTTCTCGCTTCGATCTCCGGCGGCATCCCACTGCTCATCTACTTCGAGGGGCTGCGACTCACTCGCGCCTCCACCGCCGGCTATTTCGAAATGATGCAAACGCTCGCCGCGGTCTGCATCACCTGGGGCTTTTTCCACGCCACCCTGCACCCGCATCAAATTGTTGCGGCGATCGTCCTGATGGCCGCGGTTGTGATGGTCCAGAGAGCGCAGGCTCAAGCGGAGAAGGCAATTTCCTAACTCGCAGCGCGCTTGGATTCGGTTGGCGATTCCATCCGGCATTTTCCAGACGTTGGACTGCTCCGTCAGTTTGCTAATATCACGGTAGAGATGGACTCAATTCTCGATCGACGGATGGCCCGCATTGTCGCGGCGCTGCTTTCCGGCGGGCTGCTCTACTTTACGCTTTCGCTTACGCCGTGCTGGCTGGTGGCCTGGATCGCGCCGGTGCCGCTGCTGCTGGCGGCGTTCCACACATCTCAGCGAGAAGTGTGGTTGCTTTGTGCGATTGCCGGTCTTCTTGGCCTAACGAGTATGTTTGGTTACTACGAGATAGTGTCAGGCCGGATGGGAGCCGTCGTTATCGTCCTCCTGCAAGTAATGGAATGGATCCTTGTCGTCAGCTTCACCCGCGCGATTGTGCGCCGATCAAATCATTGGCTGACGGTCTTTGCATATCCCCTGGTCTGGGCTGCGCTCGATACGCTCATCTCGGCGTTCTCGCCCCATGGCACCTTCGGCAGCCTCGCCTACACGCAAATGGATGCCCTGCCGGTCATTCAAATCGCTTCGATCACGGGAACACCGGGTATCGTTTTTCTCATCAGCCTCTTCGCCTCGATGCTCGCGCTCGCGCTGTATCGAACACATCCGAGAACGCGACCGGCGCTGGCCTACGGATTGCCGACGGCTCTGCTGCTCGCGATTGTCGTATTCGGCGAAATACGCCTAACGAGAAATCAGGCGTCGACGGAAAAAATGCCGATCGGGTTGGTTGCAATCGACGATTTCCTTGGGCCGCGAATTCCTCGTCCGAAAGCGGAGGAAATCTGGAAACAATACGACACCGCCATCGCGCGGCTGGCGGCCCAAGGGGCGGAGATAGTGGTGCTTCCAGAAAAGATTGACGTGAAGGAAGAGGCGGCCCTGCAACGCCGGGAAGCGCTCGCGGAAATCGCGCGACGGAATGCCGTTTTTCTGGTCGTCGGCATCGGCCTGTCGACTGATGCCGGCTGGAAGAACCGCGCCTGGCTTTTCGGCCCGAACGGCGACCTGCTTGCCGAGTACGACAAACAACATCTGGTGCCGGGACTGGAAGCAGCCATGACGCCGGGCCACGAAGATACCGTGCGCGAAATTGATGGACACCGTTTCGGAATCGCCATCTGCAAAGACATGCATTTCGCCTCACTTGGTCGCAGTTACGGACGAAAGAACGTCGCCGCGATGCTCGAGCCAGCCTGGGATTTTTATCGCGACGGGTGGATGTCCGCGCGCCTGGCCGCATTGCGCGGCGTCGAGAACGGCTACGCGGTCGTGCATTCCGCACGCGACAGTCTCCTCTCGGTCAGCGATCGCTATGGACGCTTTGTCGCCGAGACGCGCAGCAGTTCGCTCCCTGGAGTTTCAATTCTCGCGCGAGTTCCGATCGGCTCACCGGCGCCCACGCCTTACGCTCGTTTCGGCGATTGGTTTGGCTGGATGTGTGTCGTCCTCGCCGTAATCATGCGATTCACGCTTCCGTCGCGGGCGCGAGTGCCTTCGGAGTAGCCCTCGAGAATATCTAAGGCACGGTGTGTCCCGCGTTCGCTTTCAACTGAGCAACATCCGAAGCCGTGATCGTGCCGCTCACGTTGACATCAGCGCGAAAGTTGGCGGCGGTGACTGACGAGCCTGATTGTCCCTTGGCCTGAGCGATGTCGGAGGCATTTACCGTTTTGTTCCCGTTGGTGTCGCCAATCAACATGTTTACGCTCACTGCTGTATCGGGCAAAACCTGTGCAGAACTATCAGTCACTCCGCTCAGAGTTACAGTAAGCTTCTGCACGTCGGCGACGCCGGTTAACTCCACCGTCATGGTGTTGCCGTTGAAGACCGGACTTCCCGCGACGCTGCCCGTGCCGCTCGTGACGCTCGCGTTGCCGCTTAGTATCGTGTTGTTAAAGGCAATCACGATCGTGTAATCACCGCCGCCATTCCGGCATTCGACGCCGGGCTCGCCCGTCAGCGGCAGGTCGATATCGAAATCGCCAGCACCTCCATGCGCTTTCCGCGAAACCGCGCTCGCGATTTGCAGCGGGTTGCATGGATCCGGTGTCGGGCCCTGAATGGCTACGCTGATGGGGCTTCCTGTTTTGAAGAAGCCTACCGTCGCATTCACCGTCTGCGGCGGACGGTTGGAGTCGAACCGAAAATTATACAGGGTGCCAAACCGAATCGCGTTCGCGTTCTGATTTTGCGCAAAGGTCTCCGTGTTCCAGCTGATCGCGTCGGGGGTTTGATTGGATGTCCACGGGGTGTTGCTGAATCCCGCATCTCCCTGCGTTCCATCATTGGCAAAGCCGGGAGGATTTAGCGGGGCGTGAAAGCCGAGATTGTTTACCGTGATGCCGCATCCCAAAGGCACGCTGAAGGATTGAATCGCGCGATCTAGGTTCTCATTATAAAGCGCGTATTCATAATGCCAGACGCCGGCTGATGGATTCGTCACTTTGTAGCCAACGAACGCGCGGCCGTCCTGTCCCGGCGCTGGCTCGATCGTGTTGATGGTCGCTCCAGTCCAGGCCGTAATCGCGGCGGCGGTTCGCACCGTGGATCCGACAGCAGCAAAGACGAAACTCGTCGTCCCCGTGACATTGAAACGGCGGTAAGACACATTGTTGTACATGTTGCATTGCCCAGCGTGCGTCTGACACCAGGTGTACTCATGCGGCGCGAGGCATTGAGCCTCGGCGTAATAGGTTGCGCCTGAGTTTAGCGTCGTATTGAGGTCGCTGCCTTCGACAAGGATCCTATGCGAGACGCCAGTGTGCGTGTGACCGGTATGGTTGGTTGGGCCGGGATTCGAGCCAGGGAAAACGCCGGTAAACGGATTCACCCAGGCGCGGGAGCCGAGGCCGTTTTGTGAGGCATTCGAACTTGCACTTTCAACGTCAGAGCATCCTGCGCCCAGATGCGTCCCGCCAGTACCTGAGGGGGAACAGCCGAAACCGCAATCATTCTGCTCCAACGCAGCGAATGTGTGCTTCAGCCAGGATTGACCCACTTGTTCGAAGCGATCGTCGTTCGTCGCTCCGCCGCTCATTCGATACAGATTTTGCGCAATGACGGGATGATCCGCGCTCGGCAGCGCAAAAAAATCCAGGTCCGTGTCTCCATTGTTGCAAGCGGTGATCCCAGTGGCAAGACCAACCTGAGTCCCGCTACTTCCAAATTGTGCCAAACCGAAGATATCACCCACAATCACGTCGGGGCCCGGTACAGAACCTTCCGAAACCTGTCGTCCCAGCGCGAACGGCGAGCTTCCGCTCAAAAATAGAACCACCAGGAGCGTGATATATGACGAGATTCTCTTCGCGATCACGACACTATAAACATTGTGTGGCTTCGTCTGGGCAAAGACGTTGCGCAGGTTTACTACTTCGTTGATTTGAGCACGTTCATTCTTTTTTGCCAATGAAACTCCACCAAAACGTCAGGCCGATTCAGGAAATTCCGGAATGGTCAGTTCCGGCGCCATGTCTACGGAACGATCACACGATAGAATCGTTGTGCCGCGGGCCCGCCAGTTTGCGTGCCGTCGTCAGTCCAGGAAAGAACGTTGCCGGTGCCGGCTATGTCGGGAGTAATCGATTGCCAGATATCAGAAAGTTGGTTCTTCCATTGGCAGCGATAGGTAATGCCGGGCTGGCTGGTCCAACTAATCGTCGTGCCAGCGGATGTGTGCGTGACATTCTGGATGGCGAGCTGCGGGTCGCCGTTAGGGATCGCGTCGGGAACAAAGAGATCGCTCAGATCAAGCGCGGTGGCTGAGCCGCCGAGCGTCGGTGCGATGCCGAAGATTTTCTCCAACGTGCGTAACGTAGAGCTATGAGTGTAGTGGAGGGCGTTATGATAGCCGCCGCCTTTTGCCAGCGGAGAGAGCACGATCATTCCGATCGGTCCATCGCTCGAGCCGGCGCCTTCGTCCCAGGTAATTAGGATGAGACCGTTATTCTGATAAGCGGCCGATTGCAGGATGGCGGGGATCGTCTGCGAAAGCCACGTGTCGCCTTGTGCGATTGTGCCATCGTGCATGTCGTTGATCAGATTCGGCGTAATGAAATTGTAGTGCGCGACAGTGTGGTTCGCGAGGTCGGTGGCCAGTTCAGTGAAAGGCCGCATCACTGTGGTGCAGCCGCTGGCGACTACGTCATCGAAGAAGGCGAACGGGTTGTGTTTAACGGCGTAAGGGTAGCTGTCGGTCGTCGGACAGGTCGCGCCCGTGATATTTTCCTGGTATGTCTTCCAGGAGATGCCGGCATTTCTCAACCGGGTAACGAAATGGTTCGTCGTCGACTGGTGGTTCGAGGAAGGCGGATTGTCGTTGGTGATGCCGAAGTTCGTCCCGGCTTCGAGCCAAAGATAGTTCGGTTCGCTCGGGTGAATGCCGGGCGGATTGTAATACTGATCGGTGTACGAGGCCATCGGCAGAAGCGTGTTGTTGATGTAAGGCGCGCTCGCGTTGCCTCTGATGCTCGACCAATTGTGATTCTCCATCAGGATAATGAAGACCGCGCTGTTTGAATCAATCGCGCTCGCCGGCAGTTTTGTCCCGCTCGCCAGGATACCAAGCAGAACGATTGCCTGGATCAAACGCATCTTCATCGCTCGCATCTACTGCAAAGATCGTTTCGCAGCGACTTCGAAAATACGGCGAATCCTCCAACAGCTCAGTCGCGTGGGCGGTAGGAATCAGATTCGCGACGCTGCGCATACAGAAAAACACCCGACCGCTTCAGTAAAGCGAGACGCCCGCCTTCGCGTCCGGCGTGGTGATCACATAATCGTAGCCGAGCAGGGCAAAGCGCGAGAACGGCTTCAGTGCCTCGATGCCTTTGGTATCTAGCGATTGGCGGATCGGCTCGAGCGGAATCAGTGTCCAGCCATCCTTTGGCAGCGCCGCCGCATCGAGTCCGATGGCCGCGAAGAATTCCTTCGTGTCCGCGCTTTCATAGACCTTGACGCTGGCCGGATTTCCAGGTTTCGGCGTGAAGGCCGTGTTGTGTCCGCCGATGGGCAGAAAAGCGATACGCAGAGCCGTTAGGCCGTTCATCCGTGCGATCGATGTGGCCAGCGTGCCCAGATCGATCGTGTTAATGGTCGTGGTGCCCAACGCTACATGCTCAAGGCCCATCTTGAACACGATCTTGGGCTGCGGTTCCGCCGCCGATTTGTAATCAGCCAGGAAATTTTTCGCCAGGAGGCGCGCGCGGCGGGCATTGTTTTCGTAATTGTGTCCGCTCATCCAGAGTTGATAGACCCCCGCGCTCTCCTTCAGTTCCGCGATGATATTCTCTGCTTCTTTTTGTCCCTTGAATTGGACGGCCAGCGCCGCGAAATCCGCGTCGCGGAAACGCGCCAGCAGGAATCTGTTCTGCGCTGCGTTTGCGGCCGCATCCTTCTCCTCCGCCAGAAGTTTCCCGACCGCGGCGCGAGCAGACACGTTAGGCGCGATCTCGGTCAGGCGTTTTAGATGGAATACCGGCGAGCCGATGAATTCCTGATCGATTCCCCATAGATACGGCGTGCCCTTGGAATCATGGCCAAGAAAATCGCTCGCTAGCTCCGCATCGTCTTTCAACGAGAGAAACGGAATGCCGAGCGGAACCTCATGCACCAGCCGGTGCAATCCAGGAAGGCCATCGCGCGCCAGCGTCTCGCCGATCATGCGCGTGGAAAGCGGCCCCACCTCCACGACGTGGTACTTGAAGCCGAGCGGCCGCGCCTCGTGCGCGATCGCGCGCAGGACAATTGGTGAATCCGCGAAACCATGATCTTCGCCATAGAGAATGAATTGCGCCTTGGCTAATTCGGCGCGGATGATGTCGGCGCCGGGCCCCACGAGTTTTCCGTCTTTGACGTCGAGCGCAAAACTTAGCGGCGCAGCGTGCGCAAGAAATGGCGTCGCCATTAAAACGAGCGACGCCAGTAATAGTCGGTTGAATAAGGGAGAAGAAGAGATTGCGCGGATGCTGATCATGACAATGAGATGCAGCTAATGATCGATTGGATTCAACGAAATCGGTCTTTCGATCCGTCGGGATTAGAATCTCACGTGCTGATAGTGTGGCGGCGGTCTTGACCGCCGACCCCAGGGTTTCGACGCTGAGACAGCGCCGCCACAAGAAAGCAGAATCCCAATCTCTTTTCGCTTGCCACTTCTTCGACGTCGTCGATCACTTTGCTTCGATCCCATGAAACAAACTCTTCTCTCTGCCATCATGCTGCTCTCCATCGTGGTCGGACTCCCGGCGCAGAACGCGACCACGCCGGACGTGGCCGTGCTCACCAAGCTTCTGCGGGATTTCCTGGCCGGCGCCGGTCGGAACGATCCCGCCATGCACGAACGCTTTTGGGCGGACGACTTGATCTACACCAGCTCGACCGGACACCGCAAAGGCAAGGCCGACATCATGCGCGCGGTGCGCGAAGAGGGGCCCCCCAAGCCGGGTGATGAAACCACGGCTTACACCGCGGAAGATATCCGCATCCAGCAATATGGCGACACCGCCATCGTCGCCTTCCGTCTGGTTGCTGCGACCACGAAAAAGGAGCAGACCGAGGTTACGAATTACCTGAATACCGGTACGTTCGTCAAGCGCGACGGTAAGTGGCAGGCAGTTGGTTGGCAGGCAACAAAGGTGCCGGCGGAGAATGAGCCGAAGAAATGAGCCTCCTATCCGCTGAATGAGCGCGGCATCTCCTTTCGTTAGGCCACTATTGCACCCTACTTTGTCGCGTCGATACTGATTTCTACGGTAACTTCCTGGCCGATGCCCGAGATCGCTTCGGCCCCTTTGCTAAAGAGGAGGCCGAAATCGCTTCGCTTGATCGGATCCGGGCGAACCGCCCAGCGTGCCCGCGAAATGTCGTTCCCAGACTGAAGCGGAGTCAGGAGCTTCACATGCAACGTGATCGGCCTGGTCACCCCATGCATGCTCAGGTCCCCGAGAATATCGCCCGCTTGCGGTCCGGTTTGCTTCACGCTCCGGCTCTTGAATCTGATCTGCGGGTATTTCGCGACATCAAAGAAATCGACACTTCGCAGATGTTCGTCCCTTTTCACGATTCCGGTGTCGATGCTCCTTACCCCTATAGCGGCTTCCACTGATGAACGTTCGGGATGCGTGCGATTGACTTCAATCGTTCCTGCGAGCTGTGTGAACTTTCCGCGGGTAAGTCCAAAAAACTGATGGATGCCGAAGGTGACGCTCGATTGTGCCGGGCTGATCTTGTAAGTCTCGGGTTTCGCGGTCGCCGCGATCAGGAAAATGATCGAGAAACAAAGACAAGGTCGGAGCGGCACTTTCATGGTTTGCTCGTCGGAAAATCGCACATTCACACTTTCTGTCATCAATTCTCGGGACAGCGTTGGCGTTGGCCGCCTTCGCCGCGAAGACGCTCTTTCGCGACAATTATCTTGTCGGTGCGAAGCTGAAAAAATAATGATTCGAGTATGTCTAAACCAGATTCGGACGCGGTTAACGACGCTTATGCGGCTACGCTCGCGAAACTCTACGCGAACCTATTCGAAGCGTACGCGATCGCTCACGGGCCGGACCCCGCTGCGGACAAGAAATTTTCTACCGCCCTGAACCTTGCCCGCCAGGCGCGGGACAATGCGATCAAAATAGTCTCCGCGCCCCGAAACCGTAGCGGACGCAGAACGCGCGCGCGGATCTAGCGCAATTCCCGTCTGACGATTCACCTTAACCACGCATCCCTCGGAATTGGCGAACCTTGTTGAAAAGAGGATGGTTTCGGGCCCGCCGGCGTGGGTAATCGGAAACATCGCAATGCATAAAGCCCGTTTCAGATTTTCGGTTGTAGTCGCTGTTCTGGCAGTTGCCTTTTTCTCGCTGCCTGCCGTTGGCGCCGACCTGGCGATTTCCATCCCGGTGCAGCTCACTCACGCCCAGAACCTCGATCCGTCACCCTCCCCGGACGGCAAAAGGCTCGTTTTCATCTCGTCCATCTCCGGCAAGGAACAATTATTCACGATGGATATTAACGGCTCCAATGTCGTGCAGATCACGCGTGATGACGCCGATCACGAAGATCCTGCCTGGTCGCCGGATGGAGCGAAGATCGCTTTCGTCCTTATCACCAAGGACCGCCACAGCATTGCCGTCATGGGAACTGACGGCAGCAATCTGGAAGTGCTTACACCCGGGGAGCAGAACACCATCCATCCCAACTGGTCCTCCGACAGCAAACAGGTGATCTATTGCACTAATGACGACCTCGAGCCGCCGAAGAAAAATACCGCATAGATAAACGCCATCGAGTTGGCGACGAAGAAAATCACGCCACTTATCACGGGCGGGATTAACACCTACGGATCGTGGTCGCCCGACATGAAACATATCGTGTTCCGCAAAATTACCGACAGCGGAAATTCGGAGGTCTTTCTCGCGAATGGCGACGGCTCGAAGCAACGCAACCTGACCGACAACCCGTTCTTCGATGGCTGGCCGGCGTGGTCGCCAGATGGGAAGAAGATTGCGTTCGCCTCGAACCGCCGCGGCCACGGCTACCAGATTTTCGTGATGGATGCCGATGGTGCCAATCCACGTTTGCTCTCGAACACGGAAGGACGCGGAACAGCCCCGCGCTGGTCTCCCGACGGGAAAGTCATCTACTTCACAAATTGCGTGGAGAAAGACTACGGAACGGACTGCGAAATCTTGATGGCGCCGTCAAATCCGCAGCCCCTCGATGTCCATTGAAATTCCGGTCGAACCTGGAACGCAGGTTGTTGGTAAAGAGGCACAACCCTGCTTGACGGGCTGCCGAACTTCCAAGGGTAGCTCAACGTGCCCAGCCTGCGAATTCAGTAAGCCGGAAGATCAGGGCAGTGGGCCAAAAACCGAGCGAGGAACATAGTTAGGTCTCGGCCTCTCGATCAGGCTGAATAAGGTAAACTAGCACAAGGCCAAAGATGACAGTCAATCGAAAAGCTGACTCTTGGCCATTCCACTTTTCCGATTGCCACATGAGAAACCATTCTCCGCCCACAGTGATAAAGCACGTAAACCAAAGGATAATCCCCAGTGTTAATCCCATAATCGCAACACTCTTGGCTCCATTAAATCGAGCCGAGTCGCCTATGCATCTGAAAAGCTGAAAGCCTCCCAACCAACACAAAATTGCGACGACCGTCTCGGCAAGGATGATGAACCAATAAATAGCGTGATTAAGGAAAGGGGAGTCTATCGCGCGCCACATCGCTCTGTTCTCTGGAAACGTTGTGTCCATCCGAAGTACATGGCTAACGAACTGATAGTTCGACCCGTAATCAGTAACGTTATTGAATGCCACCAGTGAAGCGAAAAGCGCGATCGCCCAAATGAGAATAACCTTTGAGGATCGGGTGTAGAATGGCATCTCCAGACACTGACAAACAAGAGCTAACGACAAGTAATGACAATTGTGCGTGAAATGCACAAAAGATCCATATCGGCCAGACTGTCGACTGGTCTAGACAGGCTCATCTTTTCGATCCTGAACGCCACCCGGAAGAAGGGCAAGCCAGGAATTGTCGCAAAGGAGAGTTTCCGCTCAACACGAAGGGCTGCATCGACGAGTCTCGCAGATTTGTCTGACGAGAGGTTAGCCCGTGGTTCATCCGAAGTGCGAAGACGCTGGCCACTGCCAATGAGAGGATCGTGTCGCGGACTCACACGACGCGGAAGCGATACGATCGTCTCGGATGTCAGCTGCGTTTCAGTCCGTCGCGCCAGGTCATCGCTTCGAGTTCGACCCAAACAGCGTCCTCGACGGGAATCACGGGTCGCGCTTGGAATTCAAAAGCGGGCCAGGTCGAGCAGACCTTGTGAACGACCGTCGGATCGTCGCAGCCTGCTAATCCTCGTGATGCTCCACCTTAATAGTTAGGTTTGGTTTGATTCCGGCGAGCGCAGGCAAAACGTGATTCAGAACCTGCTCTGCCGTCATCCGGAACGTTCGGCCACGCGCGCTGGATTTTAGCCAACCGGTCCCGTCGCGATAATAGCGCTCAGTGAAATTCTTGGTGCCGATCAAGATGATATAGTGGTCATTGGTCAGTTTCATATAAAATCAACCAAAAGGCGTAGTTGCAGCCGTGGCGTAGGAGAGCATCTAACGAGACACAAAGATCAGCGACTCTGCTCGCTAAAGCCTTCGGAAGTCGCCGCTGGTAAGATGTGGATGTGGACTCACCGCAAGTGGAAGAACAATGGGAGCGGATAAAAAAGTCCAAGCATGACCACGAAGGGCAAGAAACACCAGATGATAAATCCCCAAGTGGGCCACCGGTCGAGGTTGTCCGCAAAGTGCGGGATGTTGCGAGCCTGCTACGTTGATGGCCGTTGGCTCCGCCGAAATGCTAGGACACCTCATCGTGCGATGCTCCAAAATACGAAGCCGATCACAATAACATACAGAGCAAACATCGCTGAGCACCCGCCACGAGAAGACTGAGCGATGAACTTCTCGGGTGACGTCGAACGCAGATCGGCCTCAAGCTTTTCGACTGCGTTCTTGGCGTCCACCAACTGAGAGCCAGTGGCCTCGCGATAGAGTTTGATGGCCTCGATCTTGTGACCGGAATAGAGCGCCTCTTTGATGGCGGTCAATCTGTCGTCCGGAGGAAGTGTATCCATTTGTTCAGGTATCCTAACGAAACATAGGATCAGCGACTCTGGCGGGAGCCTGCGTCATTCGTTTCATGATTCGTGATTCATCCTTCATCCTTCAGCCACAGAGCGGCCAGCGAGTCTACTCGCTAAAGCCGCCGGAGTTTGCTGCATCGCGAGCTGAAGCCGTCTATTTCTGGATGACGACGTTTTTTGCCATCGTTTTGAATCGCTCTCCGTTTGGCTGGACCACAGTAATGGTTAAATGGCCAGTTTTGCTGGTGTTGATGTCTCTCACGGTGCCGTATTTGCCTTCATGCGTGCCGGCAACGACTTTGCATCGGGCACCGTCTTTTAGTTTGCTTGGTTGCCTGGCTTTCATCCTTGTTGTTCGGTCAGGTATTGATTGTATCCCGCGTTCAGTATTTCTCGGTTTTGCGCTTCTTTCGGGCTTCCGTCGCATGCACTCTCACTGCATGTATGCGTTGAGGTGAATCTTGCCAATGGCGAAATTCACTGTTCCAACTCCCGCAACCTGTCGCGCATTGACCCAGGCGTAACTCTCGGCCGCCGTGGCGAGGCTTACGTTTTCACGAAGGTCGGCGATCCGCTCGGCGGCGTCGGCCTCGCCCGCAAAGGCAACGTCGATGCGAGCGCCTTGCGGCGGGATTTGGATTAGCCCGAAAGGACGGACGGAAGCGCAACACCGTAGTCTGTCACTCCCGTAACGTCGAGATCGTATTCGTATATTTTGTCACCTGTCAGAGAACTCTTTCTTTACTCGCTTTGGTTTGCTCGTGTCACCTGCTGCGAGCCGCAGGTTGCCAGATTGGTGTTTTGATCCTAACGAGACGAAGCTGAGCTGCCGCGAGCGGAAGCGCGCGTGGCAGCGGGTGAATGGAGTGGACTGGCAAGCCACGACATAGGCGGGAAGGCCGAAGGCTGAGCGAGGGCACGAGCGAACCAAAGGGTAGAAGTCACGGAAAACGAGGTCGTACGCCGGCTCGCAGTCAGCTCGAGCGCCTAGTTAGGTGGCGGACGTTGTGTGCAGGGAAAGCGTGGAAGAAAATCCTCTGAGGAGAGACGGCGTCGCTGCATGAAACGCAGGGAACCAAAACTCTCCCCAGAACACGAGGAAAATCTGCCAGCGCGTTGCGCCAAGAGGAACGGAAAGCGGAGCGCTCGAAGAAAAACCGCGACTGCGAAGCTGGACGGACACGGAAAGTCGTGAGGGGAGGCCGAAGCCGAAACGGAGCACATTGGCGACCAGCGCCGTGATCCGAACGGCGAGCTGGGGAAAACGCTCGGCCTGCATGCGAATGGACCAAAACCACCTAACGAGACAAAGCGGGGCTGCTGCGAGCGCCGCCGTGCGCGTCCTGGTTTTCAAATGGCAGCGGGGTGAGTGATGTCGATGTCGGTTGCTTCCTCAACCGCCGCTTCGGTTGAGCGATTTGTTGGGCGGTGAAAAATCAGTCCGGAGCTTTCTCGATCTGCTCGAGAAAGCTCCGGACCGTTGAATTGAATTGCCCGGGGTTTTCCAAATGGACAAAATGTTGTGCATCGATCATTGCCAGCCGTGAGTTGGGAATGCGAGAAGCGATCCATGGCATGGCTTCTGGTCCCAGATGGCTCTTTGTGCCGCCAATACAAAGCGTGGGCCGACCGATACGTGGCGGAACGTCTCGGAAAATCTGACTGCATGATGCTCAGCAGTTCTGCAGCGGCGCCGCGCGGCATCTTGAGGCTGCCTTCGATGACTCTCGCCACTTCGGAGTCGGGAAATCCTGGGCTGAATTCGCGCGAAAGAAAGTCGCCCAGCACACGCTCACCGTTCGCTGCCTGGCTTTTGACCACCGCGGCCAGGGAGAATCGGAACGGCCTGCAGATGCTGGCCCGGATCGGCCGACTCGATCCGGCTTCGCTTTAAGACCCGGCAGCCCTCTTGCTCGAGAAAGCGACTGATCCCGGGACTGTGACATCCCGCTTCCATTACGATCAGCGCCCTGCCGTAGCGCCGGCTCAGCTCGGCCAGAGAAACCCTCTCGTTGCGCAGAGTTCCTTCTTCCACCACTTTGCCCGCTCCATCCAGCACACAAAACCGGTGCCGGCGATCGCCCAGGTCCAATCCTATCGTGACCAGACTGCTCTTCTGCTTCTTTTGTTGTTGCTTCATAGGCGTCGAGCCTACCGCAGCGCTCGAGCGCACGGCCCGCTCCGCCTTCTCATCTAATCCTGGTTAGATACGTTCTTGCGTGCGAGCATACCACAAGTAGCCAATCGAGAAGACGATCAATCCGAGCAGCGGCGCGAGCAACATGGCGATCCGCAGCGACTCTGACCGCAACACGTCGGCGAATGCCGAATGGTCATCCGGCGTAACGAACTGCCAGCGCACTCGATCCAACGTGATGCCGAAAAACAATAGAACTGAAGCGACCATCTGTAACAAACTGGAGGTGCGCTTCGTGCGTATCCAGAGCAACGAGGCTCCGACAACGACGCAGATGAGCGCTGCGACGGGCAACACATCCCAAATGAGATGGTAGAATAGGTCGGTAAACGTCATAGCATCTAACGAGAAGTCGGCCGAATGTTTCCGTAATTTCTTGGGGAAAGGGGAATAATTCGGCCTAATCCATCCGGCTTCTGGAAGTGACGCGAACGAATGCCGATCATCGTTGCAAGCTTAGGCAGGGTGGGCGCTCGCCGCGCCTCTACACTCGGCGCGGCTAGGCTTTTACGGGGTGACTTTAGTATTTCCCGAGGCCGCGCAGAGCCAGCGACCGTTTTGTTTCAACCAGGTATCGACGTAGCGGTATTGCCCACTCGAGTCCTTGCCTTTGTAACGGCTCTTCTCGGTCTCGAGGCCGAAGACGATGGCCGTGCCCCCGTAGACGCGCACTTTCAGATCGTCGATGTGCATCGAGGTGACGACATAGTCTCCCGACTTCACATTGGCGGCTATTTGTTTGAGCGGAATGATCTGGCCAGACGGATCGATGAACCAACAGTCGGCGGTGCCCATACCAAGCATTTTGGCGGTGTCTTTCTTGGCAATCGCCGCGGGCCAATCGTTTTCCAGTTTGGTGATGGCCGCTTTGTCATCGGCAGACGAGGCCCAGGCGAAAACTGGCATGGCCAGGGCGAGAGCGAGGGTAAGCAGGTATTTCATATTGGGGTTTCTCTTAATTTGCGGCCGACAATGCGGGCCGCGCTTGGCTTGCGTCAAGGCAAATAGTCGAGGGTTTGAACTGCGCTGTAACGCGTGGGTAGGCGAGCGCATGGTTAACCAAAGTGGCGAATCTTCCGCCAGAGTTCGGGCCAGCTCGTGCGCAAACGACGGCAGACGAAAACCTCTGAGTTGTCTCTCGTCTCCTCATTCAAGACCCCGTCGCCATTGGTGAGGTGCCCGGCCAGTTCAACGGATTCGAATTTTCGCTCCAGCGATTCGCGCGCAAAACCGAGCACGATCAGCACTTCGGGCGGCGGATCGCCATAGCCGCGTTCCCAATACGAATTGACCGCGCTGATCGCCGGAGGCAGGCCATACCGCGGGCCGTAGAGATCGATGGCGCCGGCTTCTCCGTAATTCATGGTCAGGATGCCAACGCGTTCCCGTTCGTTAGGCGGAAGAGAGGCGCGAATCTGCGCGACGGTTTCCACTAACTCAGGCCAGCCGATCTCTTCGCGAAAATCGCCGTTCAGTTTCATGGCCGCATCCCACCAGCGGGAGTGGATGGGCGCGATCGGAGTGAAAAAGGCCGCCGTGAAAATGATGTCGAACAGGATCGCGGCCCAGGCCAGCCCACCCAGGGCGACGGACCAACCGCGGCGCAGCCGGCCGAGAAACTGTTCTCCCCAAACCGCGCCAGCCGCATACAACATCGGGTAAACGGCCGCGAGATAATATCCGCGTCCTTTGGCCACGAGAAAAATTGTGAAAGGGACGAGGAACATCCAGCCGAGGGCGCGGAACCGGCGACCGTTCGGCGCGAAAAAATAAAAACAGAGACCGGCGACGGCGAGCGGCAGCCCGAAAAGAGTCAGCTCCAACTGATCGGGGAGAAAATCTTTGGTGCGGCCAATCCGAACGTCGCGTTCGTGGATATGGCGAAGGAAATCGAGCGAGATGAAGTGGTGGTGAATTTGCCAGATAAGGTTTGGGAGAAAAATGAGAAGAGACAATGCCGCGCCGAGCCAAAGCCATTTGCTACGCAGATGCGCGCGCAGATCGGACGCGAAAACTCCCATGCCACGATGCCGGCGACGCAGACGGGCATGCTGTATTTGCTCAGCATCCCAAAGCCGATGGTGCCACCGAGGGCCAGCCACCAGCGCGGGTCGCGTGATTGCGCGAGGCGAATGACGAAGTAGGCGGACGCCACCCAAGCCAGATAATCGAACGCGACGTATTGCATCAGACTTCCGGCGGCAAGGGCGAAAGGGGCAGCAGCGCTGGCGGCGAAGAGTTGGGCCCCGCGCCGACCGCCCAAGTCGCGCGCCATCAAACCAGTCAACAAGATCGACAGGGCGCCGGCGAGAGCCGCGAAAAAGCGAAAGCCGGTGAGAGACGTTCCGAAAAGCTGGAGGGAAAGGCGGGCAAAAAACGGCGTTACCGGCGGATACGCGACATAACCCCAGGCGAGATGGCGCGCGTCGTCGAGCGTTGCCAATTCATCCCGATGGAATCCGTAATGGCCACCGGTGAAAAGGTGATAGATGACGGCGAGCGCCGCGATCACGATGAGCAGCGTGATATCCGCCCGGTTACGGGAGGACCCGGCGCCAACGACTCTATTTGCCATCTTGTGACCGATATTGCGCACCCCGCCCGAAAAGTAAACGGCCAAGCGCCGCGTCACTCAGCCATTCACCGCCGCCGAAAATGCCATCGCCTAACGATGGCATATTCATCGATGGCCTGTCTCCAATATGATTTCGTCGTCGCGATTCCTAATGCTTGCGCGGTGCCCGGTCGCAGGCACTGTGACCAATGCAAGGAATTACTCCATTCTTGTGGTTCGACGATCAGGCAGAGGCGGCGGCGAATTTTTACGTCTCGGTGTTCAAGAATTCGAAGATCAAAGGAACGACTCGTTATACCGGGGAGGAGCCTTTGGGGCAGAAGGGCTCGGTAATGACGGTGGACTTCGAGCTCAATGGGCAGGATTTCGTGGCTTTGAATGGCGGGCCGCGCTTCAAGTTTACCGAAGCGGTCTCGTTCGTGATCAACTGCGAGACGCAGGCGGAGATCGATTATTACTGGGAGAAGCTCACGTCCGGCGGCGGGGAGGAAGTGCAATGCGGTTGGCTGACGGATAAATACGGCCTCTCCTGGCAGGTGGTGCCGGCGAAGATAGCCGAGTGGGCCAGGGATCCGGCCGGATTTCAGCGCGTGATGCAGGCGGTGATGCCAATGAAGAAGCTCGATATGGCAGCGCTCGAGCAGGCGTACGAGGGGAAGTAATGACCATGCGCCGGCTCTCTGCTCCGTCCGCGATTCTGATCGGAGGCGCGATCGCTGGAACTCTCGATATCACATACGCGATTGGTTTCTCGGCACTGCGCGGTGTGCCACCCATGCGCATCCTTCAATCGGTCGCCAGTGGTTTGCTCGGCGCGCCAGCGTTTAATGGAGGCCTGCCGACGGCAGCGCTGGGGCTCGTTCTTCATTTCTGCATTGCGTTGGCATTGGCGGCTATCTTCTATGCGGCCAGCAAAGGGATACCATTCCTTACCCGACACCCAGTCATCTCGGGTGTGGTTTACGGCCTTCTCATCTACGCGGTCATGAATCTCGTGGTCTTGCCGCTTTCAGCCTTCCCGCGCAAGGTTACTTTCCCTCTCGTGGTTTTGGCGACCGGGCTCTTTGTTCACGCGTTCTTTATCGGCCTTCCGATCTCGCTAGCCGTTCGCCGGACCCTATCTGCGAAGGCTTGATCCGACGCTGACGGAGGCTCAAGCTTCTGAAGACTGGGGAAGCCATCGCTCCCCAACGGGGTCTATGAAATCGAGCGACACGCAGGATCATCCCGGGATCATCGCTTTCCCGCCACTGATCTGGCTGGTGTGTGCCGTGCTGGGCGTTCTGCTACATTTCATCTTCCCGTGCCGGATGATGACGAGATATGACGTGTCCCTCTCGCTCGGGATTGCCCTGGCGGTGCTGGCACCTTCGCTCGCGATCTGGGCCGTGCGCACGATGAAGTCCGCCGGGACGAACGTTAATCCAAGCGAACCCGCCCTAACGATTGTACGCTGCGGGCCGTATCGGCTCACCCGCAACCCGATGTATCTGGCGCTCTGCTTGCTTCAGGTGGCGGTCGGCTTCTTTCTTAATGATTGGATCGCGCTCTTGTTCGTGATCCCGCTCGCGCTGGTTCTGCATCATGGCGTCATTCTGCGCGAGGAGAAATATCTCGAGGTAAAATTTGGCGACGAATACCTCGCCTTAAAGCGGGAGGTGCGGCGCTGGATCTAGGCAAGTCGTCGTAGCGAAAATTGCGGACCGCAACGAGCCTGCGAGCACACGCGGTTGGACATCTGCTTTTGTCTTGACCAACAACGCAGCAAGCCAGGACAATCGCCGGGACTTCAGCGCCTGTTCCCGGTCCGGGCGGATCGAGACGCGATTCGAGTCAAATGAGGAGGTCCTAAGGTTGCTACTATGAAACGATCAAACGTATTAATGCGGCGGATTTTTTGGTTGGTAATCATGTTGGGAGCGGCGCTCGTTTCCCAGTCTGGACGTTGCAGTGAACAGGTTGCTTCGTTACAAAAGCAAGCCGCTGCCGCAGGGATCACTATTGTCGATCAGAACGGTCGATCGGTTCCGAACGCTGCGCCGTCAACCACGAGCCAGATCTTCGATGTCACGGTAGGGCCGGGCGGGCAGACTGTCTTTTCACCTGACACGCTCAACATCGCGGTAGGCGACACGGTGCGTTGGACTTGGGCGAGTGATAATCACAGTGTCTCAAGCGGTAATCCTTGCGCGATCGATTCGCAATTCTGTTCGCCGGACGATATGAATTGCCCCTCGGGCGTTCTTTCCAATACGGGCACGATTTACCTGCATACTTTCGCGCAAGCTGGCAGTTACTCTTACTTCTGTGCGTTCCATTGCAATCGTGGAATGACGGGCACGATCAACGTCGCGGCGGCCTGCACATCGCCACCGGCAAACATGGTCTCTTGGTGGCCCGGCGATGGTAATGCCGTCGATATCCAGGGCAGCCAGAACGGCACGCTCCTAAACGGCGCCACCTTTGCCCCGGGCAAGGTCGATCAGGCATTTAGCTTCAACGGAACAAGCGCCTACGTTAGGGTTCCAGACAGCGCTGCTCTCTACCCTTCCGGTTCTTTCACCGTGGATGCATGGATCAAGACCAGTCAAACGACCGGGACTCAGCAAATCATTAATCATTACGAATGCGGCAATTTCTGTCCCGGCGGCTCGGCCTTTTCGGATTATGAGATGTTTGTAATGGACGGCAAATTATCAGGGTTTATCCGCGACACTACCGGAGCCGGTCAAGCGCTGACCGGGACAACCGCAATTGCAGACGGGAGCTTCCATCATGTGGCAATGCAAAGAGACATCGCGGGAGGCGAAATGCGCCTTTATCTTGACGGTACACTCGAGACCAGCGCGACCCTTGTTCCAACAGGCGTTTTACAGAACGACGATGGTGAAGCAGACCCTGTGCTCATCGGTGCGATCATAGAAAACAATAACCCCGGATGCGGCTGCCCCATACAGCTTTTTTCTGGGATTATTGATGAAGTGGAGATCTTCAACCGCGCGCTCTCGCAAACAGAGATCGCTGCTATTTTCAACGCCGGCAGCGCGGGCAAATGCAAGGCCCCGCAACCCATCGCTGCGTTCTCGCGCAAAACACACGGCGCCGCAGGACCTTTCGACATCGATCTAATGCCCAACGCCAGCGCTGGCGTCGAATGTCGCAGCAGCGCAGGCGGTGTGTATCAAATGATCGTGCAGTTCGCAAACCCGGTCACCGTCGCCGGGGCCACTCTCAGCAGCGGCAGCGGCTCAGTAAGCGGCTTTGGCGTCAACGGTGCAGTGGTGACTGTCGATCTCATGAACATCGCCACTGCCCAGAGGATTGTCGTCAAGCTCACAAGCGTAGACGACGGCATTCGCTCTGGCGACGTGCCGGTCGCGATGGGTGTGCTCATCGGTGACACCAACGGGAACGGCTCGGTCAACGCCGGGGACGTAGCTCAAACCAAAGGCCAGTCCGGGCAGTCGGTCACGGCCACAAACTTCCGCGAGGATCTGAACGCGAACGGCTCGATCAACGCCGGCGATGTCGCGCTGGCCAAATCGCAATCGGGCATGTCGCTTCCTTGAGTGGTCCTGATCAGGACTTCGTTCGGCAGGACGAAAGGGAAACTTCTTTCAGGTTGTAGCTGCCGCCGCCTCTGGCGGCAGGGATCAAAAGGTCTGCCACTGAGACAGCGGCAATTACAATTGGCAGCGGCGGCCAAATCTCAATGTTTGATCTCGCCGCACGTGATCATTTCTTTCCCGCCATAAGGGTTGGAAACTGTCTTCGATGTTTGGACCCACTCCTTGTCCAGCACCTGGCAATACATGATGTAATAGCCAGCCTGGCCGGCTGCGATCTTTACAGCAAGTTTACTGAGCTTGGTGAATTCATCGCGCGCGAATCCCAGCGTCTCAGCCCTGGCAACTTGGAAGCCGGATTCTGTCAGCTCTTGCGCCGCCTCGTTTGCTTTCGCCAGATCATCCCCAACTAAAGCAGCCCGCATCTTTTCGTAACCGCGAAGAAAATATTTGTCGCTCTCTGATAACTCATCTGCCTGAAGGCGTGCCGCGGTCGCGTGCAGAACGAGAACGCAAGCTGTGATCAGAGCGTGACATGAAATGCTCGTTCGCTTCATGGGATTCGACCGCCTCTTTAATCGTCCAATGTGACTCAATCCTCAACGAATTGTTCAAGCAATCGCAAGACACGGCGACAACCGGAGGCGGCGCCACGTCTCTTTGGAGCGATGGTCTTATTCCTCCTTGCTCTAACTGCAAGTGGCGTTGACGCTCAGCATGAAGAACACTCCTAAACTAAAGGGATCACAAATTGGCGAAACCAAATTATTCGGGCGAAAAGCGAAGGAAAGATCTCGCGAGAAAAGCGAAGAAGGAAGAAAAGCGGTTGCGTAAATTAGAGGCGAAGCAAAATCCAACTTCCGAAAACTCCAATGCGACTGAGCCTGCTGACGCTCCTGCTCCCGAGGATACATGAAGAGGCGGACGGCCCCCGAGCGACTCCGGGAATCGCGAGTGCTTGTTCTCGTGGACGAATCGAATGTCGTCAGTTCGGTGCGAACCCTCGGGCGCGGTCTGGATTGGCTGAAACTGCGCGATTCCTTCACCGGTGAGAATAAGGCGCGAGAGTTAATCGAGATGGTGGTCTATGCCGGGCTGCCGCCCGCGATCTCGGGCTGGCAGGAAGAACGGGACAAGAAGAACAAGTTTGTGCATTGGCTGCGCTCGAACGGATTCCTGGTGGTAACGAAGGATGGTTCGCCTACGGAGGAGGGCCACTACAAGGCGAATGTCGATGTGATGATGGCGATCGACGCGGTCGAGTTGTCTGTCGAGATGAGGCCCGATGTGGTTATTCTCGTCACCGGCGATGCTGATTTCGCTTATCTCGCTTTACAACTAAGGCGACGAGGGATTCGCGTGGAAGTCGCCTCAGTCGCGCAGAATCTGGGGAGCGCGCTAAAGGCGGCAGCGAATGATGTGATCGATCTGGCGCCGTTGTTTGCGACCTTCGAGCGGATGAAGGGCGAAAAAAGCATCTAACTTTCTTCGTGTGTTAGCGGCGAGCGCGTTTGGATTTCGCAGCCAGCAAGACGTCGCGTCCGACCAGGTAAAGCAGGACGCAAAGAACGGTGAATGGAATCATCGCGAGCAGATCGGATGACGGGCCTTCGAAAAATGGATTGTGCGCGGTGGCCCACTTTTCGAACGCATCGAGCCGATCCTTCATCGGGATGGCAAGGAAAGCGAAGAGCACACCGGCGAGCGTGCCGCCTGCGATGTAACCGGAGGAGAGAAGAACGCCGTTGCTCTTGTCGCCTTCCGCGACGAGCTGATCTTCCGTGAGCTGCGCGCCGGCGTGTTTGCGGCGCGTGTAACGGTCAACCAGCCAGCGCACCATGCCGCCGACGTAGACCGGCGCGGAGGTGGAGATGGGCAGATAAACGCCGACCGCGAAAGCGAGCGCGGAAACGCCGGAAAGCTCGAGCACAATGGCAATGAAAACGCCTAACAAGACCAGGCCCCACGGCAGTTGTCCGCCGAGGATTCCTTTGATGATGTAGGAGACGAGCGTGGCTTTCGGCGCGGTGAATTTTTGCACGCTCGAGCCGTCCGGGCGTTTCTCGTAGACGCCGTTGATCCCGGGATCGGCGAGATAAACCGGGACTCCGTCGTTGTTCACGAGGTAACGGCCGGCCGGGCCGTTGTCGGTGCTGGTTTTGTGGTAAACGAAATACTCGTTAGGGTCGCCGCCTGCTTGCGCGCCGGATAAGCGCTCGCGTTTCGGTTGGCCGTTGCTCTCCTTCAGGTAATCGGCCGGATTGGCGTGGAAGCTCGAGGCGAAAGCGAAATCCTTGTTGCCGGCGACCGGAACGTAAATCGTGCCGGATTGATTCAGCTGCATCAGGATCGGACCGAGGATAAGGCAGGACGCGAGCGTGCCGATCAGGATCGCGATCTGTTGCGACTTCGGCGTCGAGCCGACGAGGAAACCGGTCTTTAGATCCTGGGAAATTGTTCCGCCGTTCGACGATGCGATGCAGACGATGCCGCCGATGGAGAGCGCGGTGACAAAGTAGGGCGGCGCCGTCCAACCGATGATGAGAAAGATGAGACACGTCAGCAACAGCGTCGCGATCATCATGCCTGAGGTCGGACAGGATGATGAGCCGACTTCGCCGGTCAGACGCGAGGAAACGGTCACGAAGAGAAAACCGAAGGCGACGATGAGAATCGCGCCTAACAAGTTAAATCGCAGATTCAATTGCGGCGCGATCATGATGACGATGAGCAAGGCGATGATTCCGCCGATGACCCATTTCATCGAGAGATCCTGATCGGTTCGCGGCACGTCTTCGCGAACGACACCGGACGCTGCGCAGGTCCGCGAGCCCGCCTTTCAGTCCATGCCAGATGAGCGGTATCGAGCGGAAGAGACTGATGATGCCGGCCGCGGCGACGGCACCCGCGCCGATGTATAGAATGTAGCCTCTCTGAATCTGCTCGACCGACATGTCGGCAATGCTGTGCCCGGTTTCCGGCGCGAGCGGCAGCGTTCCGGCGGAGCCGAAATATTTGATCGCCGGAATGAGGACGAGATACGACAAGACGCCGCCGCCCATCATGAGCGCGGAGATGCGCGGGCCAATGATGTAACCGACGCCGAGCAGCGCCGGATTGTTCTCGAGCGAAATGGACGCGCCTTCGAATGGCTTCCCGAAAATTTTCTCCGGAATTTCCTTCATGATTTTGAAAATCTCGCAGCAGGCCGTAGTAGATGAAGCCGATCGCGAAACCGCCGATGATGATCTTGCCGCCGCTGACCGCTTCGTCCGCCGCGGCCCGCGCAACGGCATCGCCGGCATGCGCGGCATCGCGCGATTCCGGCGAAGCGGCGGCCTTCAAGCACTTCCGCGCAGGCCGTGCCCTCGGGATATTTCAAGTAACCGTGCTGCTGCACGATGAGCGCGCGGCGCAGCGGAATCATCATCAGGATTCCGATCAGTCCGCCGAGGATGGCGACCAGCATGACGCGCGTGATCTCGAGATCGAACCCGAGAATCATGATCGCAGGCATGGTCACGCCGAGACCGAAGGCGATTGATTCGCCGGCCGAGCCCGCCGTTTGCACGATGTTGTTCTCGAGGATGGTCGAATCGCGCAGGCCGAGTTTGGACAGAACCCGAAAGATCGTGATCGAGATGACCGCGACAGGAATGGACGCGCTCACCGTCAGTCCGACTTTGAGGACGAGATAAAGCGACGACGCGCCGAAGACCATCCCGAGCAGCGTGCCGATGATGAGTGGCAACGGCGTCAGCTCGCGCAGCCGCGCGTGCGGCGGGATGAACGGACGAAAGCTGGCGAGGATCGGGTTCACCGGTGACGCGCCAACGATGTCCGGAAATTCGTTAGGCGGATTGCGACGGATCGATGTTTGTCATGGGATTTTGAGCTGGCCTGACGAGTCACGCGATTTACGCCGCGCGCTTCGACCGCCATTCCCAGGATCCAGCGATAAAGCATGAAAGCCGATCGCGACGAAGGCGATGCCGCCGATGATTATGCCCGCAGTTTCGTATCCCGCGCCGACGAGCGCGAGCGGTGCGGCGACGCCGGAGAAGACAACAATCGCGGAGATCACCACGCCGATGATGCTTTCGCCGACGATCAAACCCGATGCGAGCAGCACGCCGAGCTGCTTCGTCCCTTCCGGATTCGCGCGTGCGATCGGCGCCGCGATCGTAGAACCAGCCGACGATCGTGCCGACCACGATCATGAGCGTGCTCGCGGTCGGCAGATAAATTCCGAGACCCACGGCGAGCGGAGGAACGCGCATGTGTTTCGTGGTCTTGGCGAGAATCGCATCGAGCACAATGATGGCGACGCCGATGTAGGCGCCCATGCGGATCAAACTCCAATCGATATCCGCGGCGATCACGCCTTGCGCGAGCGAAGAGATCAGGCCGGCTTGCGGCGCGGGCAGCGGAGTCGGGCGCAATTCCGCGCCCGGCGCGCCGACGAAACCGTACGCCTGGTTCACCAGATTGAGCACTGGCGGAATCACGGCTGCGCCGGCGAGGACACCGATGATCAGCGCGACCTGCTGTTTCCACGGAGTCGCATCGACCAGCTGGCCGGTTTTCAGATCCTGCAGATTGTTATTCGCAATCGCGGCCACATTGAAGATGACCGCGGTGGTGAAAAGCGCGAAGGCCATCAGCGCCTTGCTCGCGTCCGGCCCAACGTATGGCTTTACGCCGAGCACGAGCAGCAGCGCCGCGCCGATCACGACGAGAATGCCGATGCCGGAGAGCGGGCTGTTGGACGAACCGATCAGTCCGGCCATGTAACCGCAGACGGCGGAAACGAAGAAGCTCATCAGAAAAACGTAAAACACGCCGCCGATCACCAGCGTCCACATGTGAGCGCCGAGTCCGCTCGTGTTTGCGAAGTAGCCGAGCACCCACCCGATCGGCACCATGCAAGCGAGCGTGACAAGACCGACAATGCCGATCGGAATGTCGCGCTCGGTGATCGGCAGCGTATCGGCTTTCCCGGCTTTGCGCGCGCGCGACGCGGCCATCGCGCCGGCGAGCCCGCTTGCGACCGGCTTCACCAGTTTCAGCAGAGTCCAGATTGCGGAAACACCAATCGCCCCGGCACCGATGAACCGCACTTTGTGACTCCACGTCGTTTGCGCGAGTGTGCCGGCCGCAGTCGTCAGGTCGCCGGTCAGCGCCGAGTAATGCGGCACGAGCCAACCCCAGCCAATGCATGTGCCGATGAGCATGGCGATGCCGACGGACAATCCACACAGGTGACCGATCGCGAGCAGCGCGAAAGAAAGCGAGAAATCATAACCGGTGACCGCGCCGCGCCGGCCGATGCGGAAAGTCTGCGCGACATCGGAAGCGAACACTTGCGTCGCGACGATGATCGCAAAGACGGCGGCGACGATTGATCCCCACACCACCGCGAGCAGACCAGCGCGACTGTGTTCGATCTCGGCCGCATGGTCCTTGTCGCCGCCGCTGCCGACCTTCAGCACTTCAGCGCACGCGACGCCTTCCGGGTAGGGCAGGTCGGAGTTCGTTACCAACGCGCGGCGCAGCGGGATCGAATACATCACGCCGAGAATGCCGCCGAGTGCGCAGATCAAGAACGAGATCCAGAACGGAAAGCCGGTCCACCAGCCGATCATGATCAAACCCGGCAGAACAAAGATGATCGATGAAAGCGTGCCCGCCGCGGAAGCCACCGTCTGCACGATGTTATTTTCCTGAACGGTCGCGTTACGGAAGCTCCGCAGGATCGCCATCGAAATCACCGCCGCCGGAATCGATGTCGAAAAAGTGAGTCCGGCCTTGAGGCCGAAGTAAACGTTGGCGGCCGTGAAGACCAAGGTGATGATAACGCCAATAATAAGGCCGCGAACCGTAAGTTCCGGACGCTTTCTCTCGTCGATCCCGTCGTTAGCGTTCATCGCCGTACCAGGTTAGCCGCTTTCGCGCACTGTGTGCACCGGCAACGTCGGGGATATTCGTTAGGGAGATTCTTCAGATCGGTGTTCATAATTTCGTCCCGGCTTCGGCTTCGGTGCGTTTCCGTGGGAACAAGCCAGTTACGGCAGAGAAAGGCAACGCAAAAATCACCTAGCGGCCTTGGCCGATATCTTTGCGCCGATTGGCGAACTGGCGGAAGCGCGCCCCGCTGTGGGCGGCAACCGTTTTTAACGACCAATATCCTCGTCCCAGAGCTGTGGATGTTCGGAAATGAACTTCCGCATCATCTCGATGCACTCCGGAAGATCGAGATCGATCACATCCACTTCGTGTGTGCGCATGAAATCAGCGGCGCCGGGGAAGGTGCGGCTTTCGCCCACGATCACCTTGCGAATACCAAACTGCACCACGGCCCCGGCACAAAGATAACAGGGCATAAGGGTCGAAAAGAGAACGGTGTTACGAAAGTTGCCGATCCGGCCGGCATTTCGCAAACAGTCGATCTCCGCATGTGTTACCGGATCATTTTCCTGTACGCGTTTGTTGTGGCCGACGGCCAGGAGTTTTCCGTCGCGGGCGAGAGCAGAGCCGATCGGGATGCCACCTTCGGCGAGACTCTTCCGTGCCTGCGCAATGGCGGCGTTCATCAGTTCCTGGTCAGTCATGCGCAAGAATGGGCAGTGAGGGGATCGAACCCCCGACCAACACGGTGTAAACGTGCCGCTCTACCGCTGAGCTAACTGCCCGGTTGAGTGTTTCGACTTCTAGCCCACGTTGCCCGTAGTGTCGAGTCAGCTGCTGGTGACAAGCCCTAGCGCCCGACCAGCTTCATCATCGCCTCCGGGTAGCGTGAACCGGCGGCGACACCTTTGGGCGAAAGCTCGTTGATGCCGTCGAGATCCTTACTCGTTAGGGTGGTATCGAGCGCACCAATGTTTTCCTGCAAGTATTTCCGTCGCTTCGTCCCGGGAATCGGAACGATCTGCTCGCCCTGGGCCAGAACCCAGGCCAGCGCCAACTGCGCGGAGGTGCAATGTTTTTCCCAGGCAATTTCGGCCACGCGCCGTACCAGATCGAGATTGCGCTGGAAATTCTCTCCTTGAAATCGCGGTGCGGTACGGCGGTAGTCACCTTCCGGCAAATCCTCGAAACGTTTGATTTGCCCGGTGAGGAAACCGCGTCCAAGCGGACTATACGGAACGAAGCCAATCCCCAATTCGCGACATGTCGGCAGAATTTCGTCCTCCGGCTCGCGCGTCCAAAGCGAGTATTCCGATTGCAGCGCGGTGATCGGATGGACCGCATGCGCGCGGCGAATGGTAGCGGGACCCGCCTCGGACAAACCGAGGTAACGCACTTTGCCTGCCCTAACGAGTTCAGCCATTGCGCCAACCGTCTCTTCAACCGGCGTTTCCGGATCGACCCGATGCTGATAATAAAGATCAATTGTTTCGATCCCCAGCCGGCGCAGACTTCCCTCGCACGATTTCCGCACGTAATCCGGCTTTCCGCTAATTCCACGAAACAGCGGGCCGGTGTCATCGCGCACAATCCCAAACTTCGTCGCCACGACGATTCGATCGCGACGGCCCTTTATCGCGCGGCCGAGAAGTTCTTCGTTCGTGTGCGGACCGTAGACGTCCGCGGTGTCGAAGAAGGTGACTCCAAGATCGAGCGCACGATGAATGGTGGCGATGGATTCCGTGTCATCGCGTTCACCATAGAAATCCGACATGCCCATACAGCCGAGACCCAGCGCACTAACGAGTGGTCCGCCGCGTCCAAGTTTTCGCTGTTTCATAATTCAGGTTTGTCCGACCCAGGTTTTCGGCGCGATATCATCCCAGCGCTCGCGAATACCGTTGAATTCCGCGTCGCTTAATGCGCCTGCTTCTAGCAATTTGGCGTTTTGTTCCCATCGCTCCGGTTTCGCCGTCCCAACGATGAGGGTATCGACGCCGGGCACACTCAGAGTGAATCGCAACGCGGTTGCAATCGCTTTTTCCAAATCCGCTGTTTGCAAAAAATCGAAACTTAGTTTCCGCAATCGTTCCCAGTAGATGTGGTGATAGGAACTGGCGGGTTTGTGCCCCGTTTTCCAGGCCACGTTCGCAAGGGGACGTTTTGCCATCACGCCCATTTCGCGCTCGCGCGCCAGCGGCATGATCAGCTCAATCGCTTCCTGGTCGGCAATGTTGATCGAAGTTTGCAGCGAATCGAATGCGCCGCATTCGACCGCGTAGCGCGCCGCGTGACCATCGCCACTGTAACCGATAAAGCGGGTATGGCCGCGGTCACGCGCAGTTTGCAACGCCCCGATGGCTTCGCCTTTACGCAGCTCTGCTTCTGAGCAGCTGTGGAGATGGACCACATCCAGCACGTCAGTTTGTAATCGACGCAAGCTGCGCTCGACGCTTTCCAGAATTGAATCGCGTGAGTAATTCGCTCCGCTCTCCGCTCCGTGCGGATGTCCACATTTTGTGAAAAGATAATAATCGGCGCGGCGATTGCCGACTGCCTTCCCGATCATCGTTTCGCTGTCCCGGTAACATTCGGCGGTGTCGATCACGTTCAAGCCGGCCGCGAGAGCGCTTTTCAAAAGTTGCTCGACCGTCGCTTGAGAAGCCTCCTCATACCCGATCTCCGATGCGCCGAAGCCGAGCACCGAAACCTTCATGTCGGTTTTGCCGAACTGGCGTTTTTCCATCGTAGGAAAGCGTAGACGAAGTCGAACTGCGCTCAACGAATATCACGTCAGCAGTAGAGAGGCCTGGGATCGCGCGATCACTAGTACGTTGCGGTGCGCATTACGAAACCGGTAAGCGATTGCTGAAACGGCGCGCATGCGTCGCAGGCACGGGACGATACGCGCGGCCTTTCCAGACAACGGTACCCTGGTGGAGGCAGCGTAAGAAAGCGATCCACTGAATCGCGAGCAGTGTGCAAATCCCAAGCGGATGAAGGAGCGCGCTGAGGAGCGATTGACGTAAGCGCACGACCGCCAAAATGCGCGGGAGAAATATGGCGACGGTGCCGGCGAGCGCGAGCGGCGAAGGCGCGAACGCGAGCAGACCAAGCGGAAGCACCTGCCCACTGAGCAGAAGCAGTGTGGCGGGGACGATGAGACGAGACGATCCGAGTCCTTCCTGCGCATTTTTGGCGAAGCCGTGCCAGACCTCGGCTGCACACCGATACATGCGGCAATGGAAAGTATCGGTTGCGTCGAAGAGATCGGTCGTTAGGCCGTGCGAACGGAAGCTGCGCGCGAGCGCAACGGCGTCGTGCATGCGGCTTGCGATGGCAGCGTGTCCGCCCGCGCTTTCGTAGGCGTCGCGTCGCGTGGCGACGATTTGTCCGCACGCCGCCCCGAAGCGCGGATCAGGCGAAGCACGCATGCGCCGCAATGGCAGGAAAGCGAGTAATACGAAATGGACTAATGGAATGATCAGCTTCTCCATGAAAGTGCCCGTCTCCTGACGAGGCACGCCACTAACGAGCGCCGCTCCGCTTTCCTCGAGGAAACTCGCGAGTCGGGCGAGCGAGGCCGGTTGCGAGACGCGAACATCGGCATCCATGAAAACAAGGAGCGAGTGGTGGGCGAGCCGTGCGAGTTGATGGCAGGCGAAATTCTTGCCACACCAGCCGGCGGGCAACAGCGCTGTGGTTTCGAGGCGGACCCGTGAATCCTCCTGCGCGATCGCGCGGACAATGTCGGCGGTGCAATCATCCGAATCATCGTCAAGCACGATTACTTCCAGCTCGACGTTTTCGTTTTTCAAAATCGAACGCACTGCGAGCGCTATATTTGCAGCCTCATTTCGCGCGGGAATGAGCACAGAACATTTGGCGCGATTTCCGCCGTTTGGCGGTAGCACCGCGTAGAGGCGCAGATTACGCAAGAATAGAACCGCCGGGAAGACCGCAAGCAGACAACTCGCCGCAGTGATCCACGCCATTATCGCAGCACCTCCGCGCGATGTTCGCGAACGAACTGCTGCCGGTTGATCCGCGAGTGCAACCAGCGCCATGCATCGTAAAATGGATTGACGCCCGAGGCGCCGCGATTGAGCACGAGCCATTCATTCGGTTCACGCCGGCACGAACGAGCGGCGAGTTCGTCCTGCGTCTCTTCGAGAGCGTTGCTCAATCGCTCTGTCCATTGCCCGACGCTGCCGGACGTTTCTCGTGCAGGAATAATTGGTTCGCCAAATGAGAGCAAAATCTCGGGCCGGGGCTCAGTCCAGAAGGTGTACTCGATCGCAAGCGGCAGAAACATCGTGCTCCTGCAGAGCGCGGCAAGGGCGCCGAGACCGCCTTGCAATTGCAGCGGCCGCTCGCGGGTATCGATGAAACGTCCCTGTGGCGTCATCCATAGAGCATGGAGAGGGGAGGCGAGAATCGCGCGAGATGTTCGAATGAAATCCCGCGCACCGGTGACTGATTGGTCCACCCCGAAAAAACCAAGCCGCTTGAAAAAGCGGTAGCGCTCCAGCATAGCTGTGTCGATCGGTGCGAATGACAAACGGTTCGCGAAAAATTTACGCGCGAGCAGCACACAAACCAGCGGGTCCCACCATGAACTATGATTGAGAAAGATGACAAGCGGTCTGGCGAGATCGCGCGGCGCCAGTCCGTTTTTCAAAATCCGAAACGAGTGGAAATGCCGATGGACGTAACCGCGCGTATAGGCGGCGAAAACTTTCATCGTCCGCGGCGAGAGACTCGGCAGCGCCGCGGGCGGCTTTTCTTGCTTCGCGATTTTCATCGCGCCATTTCCAATTCGTGCTCCACCAGCGGCAAGGTAGAGTTTTCGCAAACGCCGTCACGATCAAGCGCGTCGGCGGCAATCCAGCCGGACATGAGCACCATCGGCATGCCTGGACCGGGATGGGCTGCGCCGCCCGCGAGATAGAGGCCGCGCAGATCAGGACTGCGATTGCTCGGCTTAAATGCGCCGAGAAATTTGCCGTGGCTGGCGAGTCCGTAGATCGCACCATTCAGAACGTGATATCGCTCATGAATGTCCTGCGGTGTCAGTGCGCGTTCGAAGACGATGCGCGATTCGATGTCGGGCATCTTACCGGTGCGCTTGAGCTTTTCCAAAATCACGCGCCGGTACGCCGGCAGCATTTCTTTCCAGTTGTGATGCGGGCGCAGATAAGGTGTGTGGACGAGGACGTAAAGCGCTTCTCCGCCTGGAGGCGCAGTGCCGGGCTCGGTGCAACTGGTCGCTGCGAGGTAACAGGTCGGATCCGGAGCGGGCTCACCTTTTTGGTAAATCCATTCGAACTCCTCCTGCGGATCGCGGCTGAAAACGAAATCGTGATGCGCCAGATGATCATAGCGCTTATTCAGGCCGAGATAGAGCACGACACCGGAGCAGGCGGGCTCATATTTCCGGCGCCGCATGAAGGCCGCGGCCGCTGCGCTATCGAGCAATTCGCGATGCGTGCGGACGGAGTCGCAGTTCGACACCACCGCATCGAGCGCGATTTCTTCGCCCGCATCCGTGCATACGCCCGTGACTCCACCGCCTCGCGACAAAATTTTCTCGATTTGCACGCCTGTGCGGAATTCGACGCCAAGCTCGGTCGCGAGCTTTACGAGCGCATCGGGCACGGCGCGCGTGCCGCCGATGGGATACCACACGCCTTCATCGGTCTGCATGTGCGCGATGCCGCAGAGCACGGCCGGCGAACCGTACGGCGACGAGCCGACGTATTGCGTGAAGTGATCGATCATCTGCGCTACCCGCGGGTCGGGATTGAACGCGCGCACGGTGCTCGCGACAGACTGGCCCATGCGCATGGCGAAAACGTCGCCAAGCGTTTTCGGATCGAACGACGCCTTCCACTCGAACATGTCGCGCAGACCGCCGATCGGTTTGTAGAAAAAGTGGCGCTGCGAGATGCCGTTGAGACGCTTGCTGTAGTCGATGAATTCGCGGTAGCGCTGACCTGAGCCCGTCCCCGGCGCGAACCTATTGAGCGTTCGCGCCATCGCTTCGGGATTCTGGGCCAGATCAAGCGCAGAGCCGTCCTCGAAAAAGCAGCGCCACTGCGGGTCGAGGCGCACAAGTTCGAGGTAATCTTCCATTCGCGCACCGGCCTCGGCGAAGATGCGACGGAGCACCGATGGAATCGTGACGATCGTCGGCCCCATATCGAAGCGGAAGCCGTTGCCGATAAGTTGCGCGGCTTTGCCGCCGAGCCAGTCGTTGCGCTCGAAAAGAATGACGCGATGGCCGCGCGTGGCGAGCACGCAAGCGGCGGAGAGGCCGGCCAGACCGCCTCCGATGATGCCAATTGGTTTCATGAGTTTCTCCTTCTGTTTTTGACTTTGTCGATGAGCGCACGGATGAGATCGCGAGTTGCGCCGACGCGCTGTAGACCACGCCCGTGCGCCGCCCGGATATAAGAAGCAAAGAGACGCGTATCATCGGGAGTGGTCTCATCGAAATGTCGGTATGACTCTCCGCGGCGCAGCGCCACGACATGCGGGAATGTCATTTCCAGCAACCCCTCCTCACCGCGCGTGCTGCCAAATCCGCTCCCCTTCGTTCCGCCAAACGGCATACGCGGATCGGCCGTAGGAACGATCAGATCGTTGATCAGAGCAAAGCCGCTCTTGATGCGCGCAGCGAATTCGCGTGCTCGTCTGATGTCGCGCGAAAATATCGAAGCTCCCAGCGCGAGATTCGCGGAGTGGATATGATCGAGCGCGTCTTGTTCGTCGCGAAAGATATCGAACGAAAGCTGCGGGATGGCGTCGTGCGCAAGTTGAGAGCGAAGATTAGCGGCGACAGATGACTCAACGATCAGCCACCGGGGCGCGATGCATGTTTCGCCGCCATTCAAACGGGTGCCGAACTTCAGCGCGCGCACGACCAGATCGATATCGGCGTCGGCGAACACAATCACGGCGTCTTCGCCGGAAAGTTCCATCACTGCAGGCGTTTTGGTTTCTGCGAGATTTTTCAGAAGATCGCGACCGTTTTCGGATGAACCCGTGAAGATGAGTTTGTCCACACCGCCGACGATGACGTCGTAAACGGCTTCCACGCTCTCGGGTAGGATCGTGAGCAGCGCTGGATCGAGGCCGGCTTTGCTGGCTAGGCGAGCAAGAGAGAGCGCGACCTCACGCGTGCCGGGCGCCGGTTTAACGAGCACAGTGTTCCCTGCGACAAGCGCCTGCAGAGCATGAACGGCAGGGAGGAAAAGCGGATAATTTTTGGGCCCAATGACGAGAACGACCCCGAAGGGCTGACGTTGTACTTCGAAGGTAACGCCTCGCATCCAGAAGGGACGTCCGCGCCTTCCGTAGCGTCGTGGTGCGAGTACGCGCGCGGCGCTTCGCTCGAGCCAGCGACAGGCGTCGGCTAGCGGCAGAACTTCCGAAACGAGTTTTTCCGAGAGCGGACGATCACTGACCGAGGCTGCGGCATCGGCCAGCACGTTCGCATTTTCGGCGATGAGATGCCGAAGCTCGCGAATGCAGCGCAGGCGATCGCGGATCTGCGAGAGCTCCCGGCGCGATTGTACATCGCGGGCTCTCGCACCATCAACGTGCGTGGTCTCGCTGAGCGCCTCTATCGTCGTGCTTATCATGCGGGCTCCAGATTGAGTGGCGCGAGTTGCGGCGCGGGAGCGGACGTAGTCGCCGGGGCGTGACCGAAATCGACGAGGAGGAGGCGTGTGCTGATTCGCGCTGATTCAAAAATGACCGGCAATCCACTGCCGGGATGGGTGCCGCCGCCGACGAGATAGATGCCATCCACATCCTCGAAGCGGTTGTGCGGACGCAGGTGCAGCATCTGATCGAGGCTATGCGCGAGATTGAACGTCGCTCCTTGGTGAATTTCGTAGGTCGTGTCCCAGTCGTTAGGCGTGACGATGCGTTCGAACTGAATCCGTCGCTCGACGTCAGCGAATCCAGCCTTCGCGATCTGTTGCAGCATCCGGGAACGGAAGCGCTCGCGTTCACGAGACCAATCGACGTTGGGATGCTGGTGGGTCACCGGCGCGAGGACGTAAAGAGCGCTCATGCCGCTTGGCGCGAGGGTCGGGTCGGTCACGCAGGCGTTTTGCACATAGAACGACGGGTCTTCCGAAAGGATGTGCTGGTTTTCGATCTCGTCGAGGTTGCGGGCGTAGTCGGTTGCGATGTGAATGTTGTGATGCGGCAGATCGAACTCGCTCGTCACGCCGAGATACATCATGAAGGTCGAGCAGGAGAATTTTTTGCGCGCGATCCTGCGGTCGCTCCATCGACGCCGGAGACGGTCGGGCACGAGGCGCTGCATGGCGCGGGCGAAGTCTGCGTTCATGACGATCGCGCCGGCCTTTTCCACTCCCGAAGCGGTGCGCACACCAACGGCACGCCGGCCCTCGAAGAGCACTTCGTCGACGGGTGCATCGGTGCGAATCTCAACGCCGAGACGCCTGGCCACGCGCGCCATCGCGGCGGTCACCGCACCGCACCCGCCGATCGGATGAAAGACGCCGTGCTCGTATTCGAGAAAGGAAAGAATCGAGAACAGACTCGGACAACGGAACGGCGACATGCCGAGGTATTTCGACTGGAAGGAAAACGCGAGACGGATGCGCGGATCTCGGAAGAATCGGCCGAGATATGTGTCCATCGATTGATGTGGCCGCAGCATCGGAAGGAGCTTGAGGAGCCGCATGTTGATCACGTCCTGCCAGCCGTGGAACGGCATTTCCAGACACGGCTCCATGCGTTGAAGTTTTTCTCGATTTTCATCAAGAAAACGGCGGAAACCCGGGGCGTCGTCTGGAGCAATCGAAGCGATCTGCTGCTCCATGCGCGCGATGTCCGGGGTCGCATCGATCTTGCCTCCCGCGCCGAAAATGATGCGGTATTGCGGATCAAGACGCACCATTTCCACCTCCTCGCGCAGCGACGTTCCGGCCGCGGCGAAGATTTCGTCGATCACGCGCGGGTAGAGGAAAAACGTCGGACCGAGATCGAACTTGAACCCGTTCGCTACAATCGAAGAAGTCCGCCCACCGACAGTCGGGAGGCGTTCGAGGATTTTCACTTTCACTCCCACCGAGGCGAGGAGAATGGCCGCGGCAAGGCCACCGGGACCGGCCCCGATAACGATGACGTCTTTGTTCATGGGCGACGCGGCTCAGAACCTGGTTTTGACGCCGCAAGCGCGGAGGGCGCACCAGCCGCGGGTAGCCTCGAACGCGAGGAACGCGGACACCAAAACCAAACAAACGCCGAGGGCGGCAGATTTTGGCCATAACAAGATGGCCGTCCCTCCGATAGCGACAGACCCGCCGGCCCGGAAAAGCCGACCTTTGTTCTCGATGTTGGGTGCGAAGCGATTCGATTTCTTTTTTTTCATAAAGTCTGATTTTCAGTTGCTGTGCCGGCTAGCGAGAATCCTCGGCGAAAACCAAGGGCCCTCTTAGCGCGGCGAATGGCTATTGTTAGCCCGAGGAAATTGGGGCGCTGACTTGATTGGTTTCCATTTCGATGCGGAACTGGGACTGAGGCCGCGGGGCAGAGCGAGTCGCGGAATCAGGCTTTGCCGATTCGACGTCGACCTGGATCTGCGATCTCATCTGGGATTCTGCCTCGTCTGCAGCCATGCTGAGTCCTTTCGCCACAATCCCGGTAATGACGAGGCCAAAACAGAAAATGGGAAAAAGGTACTCAAACATTTCTGCCTTTCTTGGTTTGGTTGAGGGCATTGGTCAGGAGAATCACACGAACACCGACCCAGAGAGCGAGGATGCTCGGCACCCACAGGCCTACAAACACGCCGTATTCGCGGTTTACAAGGAACCACAAGGTGACGCTGACAATGAGGCTGGCCAGTGATGCGAAAAGAAACGGTCGATCAACTTTGTTAAACATATTTTTAGAGAATGAAGGTGGTTTGTTGTGTAATTTCGGAATGTTGTTGTTCGATATTTGTATAGGTTCTAATCAAATTGTCAATGTTTTGTTTAATATTTCTGCTACGGGTTTTCTCGACCTATTATCCCGGGCTTGGGAACCAATTTTTCTCCTTGGTGTTGCATTCTGTCTGAATTATGTCTAATATTTGAATCAAGCATGGCAAAACCCCATCATTCGATCAAAACCGCGTCTCGCCTAACCGGCTTGTCCCCCCATCTCATCCGTATCTGGGAAAAGCGTTATCGTGCGGTTGCGCCCGTCCGTAACGGAACGAATCGCCGCCTTTACTCCGATGCCGAGATCGAGCGCTTAAACTTTCTGCGATTGGCTACTACGGCAGGACACAGCATCGGGAATATTGCCAAACTCCCGCTCGCGCGTCTGAGGTCGCTGGTCGCCAAAGCGGATTTGGGAGGATCGGGAGCGCCTCCTGCCGGACGAGCCGTTTCGCCCGCGCAAGCCTTTCACGATGGTTGTCTCGCGGCCGTCCAGCGACTCGACGCACAGGCTTTTGAAGAAATGATGCAGAAAGCGGTCGTCGCCCTCGGACATCAGGGCTTACTCCGACAGGTCATCGCTCCGCTGGCCCAGACCATTGGTGAACTTTGGCGGGCGGGTACCGTTACGGCGGCGCACGAGCACTTTCTTACCGCTGGACTTAAGGTTTTCCTTGGTCATTTGTCCGCACAATTTTCTCTTTCCGCGAATGCCCCCCGAATCATCATCGCCACCCCGGCGGGACAGCTCCACGAACTCGGCGCTGTTATTGTTAACGCGGCCGCGGCGCAGGTCGGCTGGCATACCACGTACTTGGGCGCGAGCTTGCCGGCAGCGGAGATCGCCGGTGCGGCAGTACAGAACCGCGCGCACGCGGTCGCCTTGAGCATCGTTTATCCCGAAGACGATCCCCGTCTGCCGCAGGAACTCACGAATCTCCGGCGCTTCCTCCCTCCGGAAATAAGAATCCTTACCGGCGGCCGCGCCGGTCGAGCATATCTCGAAACGTTGAAGCGCGTCGGCGCCACGTATACGGAGAGTATCGAGGAATTCTGCCAGCAGCTCGACGACCTGCGGCGGTCGAACAGGCCCAACCTGCATGAAGATTCGTGAACTGCGCCGCGAACTTCGGCTTCCCTGTCCGCTCTCGGAAATCTTTCCGTTTTTTGCGGAGGCCGCAAACCTTGAGGCTCTCACCCCATCGTGGTTGAAATTTCAAATACTTTCGCCGCGGCCGATTCCGATTCAATTGGGGACGCTGATCGATTATCGCATCGTCGTTCGCAGCATTCCGTTCCGCTGGCAAAGCGAAATCACGGTATGGGAACCTCCTCATCGCTTTGTCGACGAGCAACGCCGCGGCCCTTATCGGTTCTGGCAGCACGAGCATGAATTCGTCGAATGCGATGGTGAGACAATTATTGATGACACGGTCCGCTACGCCGTTTCCTTCGATTTCATTGTTCATCGATTATTCGTGCGCCCCGAAACCGAACGTATTTTCGATTTTCGATCACTAAAGATGCGCGAGCTGTTTCCGCCGCCGTAAGCGCGGGCGCAAGCTTAGACGAGACGCTCCGGCTGACCGATTGCTAAAGCCGCAACCGCGTTTTGCCGGTGCCATTCTCGATCACCCCGATGCGCTCCGCTTTCAGGATCGACATCGATTTTCGGACGGCGTCCTCCGCCATGATCGCGACCATGCCAATGCCCATATTGAAAACTTGATACATTTCCGTGCGATTAACTTTCCCCTTTTCTTCGAGAATTTTGAAAATCGCCGGTACTGTCCAACTTCGTGTGTCAATGATCGCATCGCAGTTTTTCGGCAGCACTCGCGGAAGATTGTCGATCAAACCGCCGCCGGTGATATGCGCGAGTCCCTTGATTGTTCCAGGCGCAATCTTCTCCAGAAGCGGCTGGTAATTTTTATGCGGGCGCAGGAGTTCCTCACCGATTGGATTCGTTAGGCCTGGAACCCGCGACGTAGGCTTGAGGCGCATTTTTTCGAAAAAGATTTCTCGCGCGAGCGAGTAGCCGTTCGTGTGCAACCCGCTCGACGGCAATCCGAGAACCACGTCGCCTGGCTTAATGCTGCTACCATCGATGATCGCGGCGCGATCGACCACGCCGACGATGCAACCGGCCAGATCGTATTCGCCTTTGCGATACATGCCGGGCATCTGCGCGGTTTCGCCGCCAATAAGCGCACAACCCGCCGTCCGACAGGCGCGGGTGAAGCCGCGCAGAAGTTGATCGACGACGCGTGGCTCCAATTTTTCCGTACCGATGTAATCGAGAAAGAAAAGCGGGCGCGCGCCGAGGACCGCGATGTCGTTCACGCAATGGTTGACCAGGTCCACGCCGACGGTGTCATGGCGATTCATTGCGAACGCGATCTTCAGTTTCGTGCCGACGCCGTCGACGCTCGCGACCAGCACCGGTTGGCGCATCCCGGAAAAGTTTGGCGCGAAAAGTCCGCCGAAGCCGCCGATCTTACCGAGAACCTCGGGGCCGTGGGTTTCTCGAATGCGCGCGTGGATGCGTTGTTTGATGAGGTTGCCCAGATCAACATCCACGCCCGCGCGTGCGTAAGCTTTCTTTGTCATGCTCTGTTCGGGGAAGCTGTCAGCTTCCCCCGGGAAGGCAACGTCTTCCCCTACAAAAAAAATCTGCGGGCTATTTCAAATCCGCAAACAGCGTCGGATGCGCTTCATCCGCAGCGAGTGCTTTGGCGCGGTGTTCGCGCTTTTCCATGATGAACTTGTCGAGCTCGGGATCGACCGGAAGGGGATATTTCCCCGTGAAACAGGCGAGGCAAAAATGGTTCATCGGTTTTCCGGTGGCCCTCACCATTCCTTCCAGATCGAGATAGCCGAGGCTGTCGACGCCGAGGTATTCGCAGATTTGTTTCATCGAAAATCGGTTGGCGATCAGCTTTTCCGGATCGGGAAAATCAATCCCGTAATGGCAGGCGAACCGGTGCGGCGGGCAGCTGACGCGCATGTGAACCTCCTTCGCGCCGGCCTCGCGCAGATTTACGACACGAGCACGGGCCGTCGTTCCGCGGACAATCGAGTCGTCGATGACGACAACGCGTTTCCCCTCCACGGCTTCCTTGATCAAATTCAATTTCACCCGGACATCGAAGTCGCGAATGAGCTGGCTCGGCTGGAGAAATGTGCGCCCGATGTAGTGATTGCGGACGAAAGCGTGCTCGTAGGGAATGCCGAGCTCCTGGGCAAAACCAAGCGCAGCGTAGTTTCCTGAGTCCGGCACCGGTACCACGATGTCCGCTTCAACTGGATAGCGGCGCGCAAGCTCGCGGCCCATTTCGGTGCGGACCTTCGCGACATTGACGTTGCCAATAATGCTGTCGGGCCGGGAAAAATAGACGTACTCGAACATGCAGAAGGCCTGCTGTTCATCGCGGAAGGGCCATTCCGAACGCAGCCCGTCTTCGCTGATGATGAGCACTTCGCCCGGTTCCACTTCGCGGATGAATTCCGCGTGAATGAGATCAAGGGCACAACTTTCCGACGCGAGGATGTAGGCGTCGTCGAGCTTGCCGAGCGCAAGTGGACGGAAACCGAACGGATCACGCACTGCGATCAACTCGCGCTCGCTCATGACGATGAGTGAAAATGCGCCTTCGAGCCGCCGCAGTGCGCTGAGAGAGCTGCTGCCATTTCTTGCTGGTTGCGCGAGAAGATGGAGAACGATTTCGCTGTCAGCCGTTGTTTGGAAAATGGAACCCTTGCGCTCCAGCTCATCGCGTAGCACAGCGGCGTTGATCAGGTTTCCATTGTGCGCGACTGCGAGCTGACCGCGAAAGCAATCGACCACGAACGGCTGCGCATTCTTCAGCGTGCTCGTACCGGTGGTGGAATAACGGGTGTGACCGAGAGCGCGGGTCCCTTTCAGTCGCTCCAAGTCCTCCTGACCGAAAACCTGCGAGACGAGTCCCATGTCGCGGTGCTGCCGGAAGGTGGCGCCCGGTCCGGTTGTCGTTACGATGCCGGCACTTTCCTGGCCACGATGTTGAAGCGCGAAAAGTCCATAGTACGTGAGCACCGCGGCGTTCGGATGCCCGAACACGCCGAAGAGGCCGCATTCGTGCTGCGGGAATGCGAGCGAGTCCGGCACCTCGTGCTGCCCCAAAGGATCAAGAGACATCTCTGGAATTATCGGCTAATCCGTCGCGCGTTCAATGATTGATCGATTCGAGACGCGTTTCTAAACGTTGTCTTCGACAGATCGGCGAATCGCGTTGAACCAATCGTCGTAAATTTGCGCGATTGACCAGCGAAATTCTTCCGCTCCCGCGCGAATGAGGAGATCGTTGCCCCCAACGCTTCCGAGTTTCTGCGCGGGAACGCGGCGCTCTTCGCACAACTGCAAGGCCGCGTCGGCGTCTTCCTGCGCCACGGAAATGACGATGCGGGATTGTGATTCGTTGAAAAGAACTGTAGCCGCGTCCCAGTGGGGCCTGTTCTCGTTGCCCATAAGGCGAAGGCTACAGAGAACGATCGCCGCACCGAACTGGTGGTCCGGATTGAAGCACGATTCAGCCAGCGCCACGGCGAGTCCGCCCTCGGAACAATCGTGCGCACTTTTCACGAGGCCAGACCGGATCAGGTCGCGAACAGTTTCCTGCACTGCGATTTCACGTTCGACGTTTAGGCGAGGCGGCAGCCCTTCTTTGCGACCATGGCAAATCTTCAGGAAATGTGAAGCGCCCAGCTCGTCGCCGATATCGCCGACCAGAATAATCGCGTCGCCTGCGCTCTTGAAAAACTGTGTCGTGATGAAGCGCTCTTCCTCGATCAAACCGACCATGGCGACGGTGGGTGTAGGATCGACCGCGCCCGCCGGGCTCTCATTATAGAGAGAGACATTGCCACCGATGACCGGGGTGCCGAAGGCGCGGCAAGTTTCCGCCACGCCTTCGACCGCTTCGCGCAGCTGCCAAAAAATCTCGGGTTTGTATGGATTGCCGAAATTGAGATTGTCCGTTACCGCGAGGGGTTTCGCGCCTGAGCAAGTGAGATTGCGCGCTGCTTCTGCGACTGCGATCCGTCCGCCTTCGCGCGGATCGAGCCGGCAGTAGAGAGAATTACAATCGGTCGTCGCCGCCAAAAACTTGTTCGCCTCGCGGACATGAAAGACGGCGGCATCCGAACCTGGCCTAACGACTGTGCCGGTGCGGACCATGTGATCGTATTGGCGATAAACCCAGTTCTTGGAGGCGATCGTTGGATCTCGCAGGAGCGAGCGCAGCGCTTCGTGATTGTCGATCGCAGGAACGCTGGCGAGGTCGAGGGGCGGCGTCGGAGCAGGAGCTTTCGCTTCGCGCGAATAAAGTGGCGCCTCATCGGCGAGCGGCTTCGCCGGAATGTCCGCGGCGACGGTGCCGTTGTTGCGCACCCGCATCATGCCATCGCCGGTCACGCGTCCGATCTCGGCACACGGTACGTCCCACTTTTCGAAAACTGCGCGCACGATATTCTCCTGGCCGCGCTTGGCGATGATCAACATCCTCTCCTGCGATTCGCTGAGCAGAATCTCGTAGGGCGTCATGCCGGGTTCACGCTGCGGAACCTTCGCGAGATCGATTTCGACGCCGGTGCCGCCGCGGCTGGCGGTCTCGCAGGTCGAGCAGGTCAGCCCAGCCGCACCCATGTCCTGGATGCCCGCGACTGCATCGGTCGCCAGTAATTCGAGGCACGCTTCGAGTAGCAATTTCTCTTTAAACGGATCTCCGACTTGCACGGCCGGTCGATCTTCGCGCGATTCTTCCGTGAGCTCACGCGAAGCGAAGGCGGCGCCGGCCAAACCATCTCGCCCGGTTTCCGCACCGACATAGAAAACGGGATTGCCGACACCGCTGGCAGCGCCGCGCGCCAGCTGCTCATGACGAAGAACACCGAGACAAAACACATTGATGAGCGGATTTCCCTCAAAGCTTTCGTCGAAATAAATTTCGCCGCCAATTGTCGGCACGCCGACGCAGTTCCCATAATGCGCGATACCCGAGACGACGCCGGTAAACAACCGCCGGTTGCTCCCGATTTGCGATTCTCTTCGCGATGAAGCGCCATTCGTTAGGGTGGGCGTTTCGCTAATCGGACCGAAGCGCAATGAGTTCAGCAGAAATTCCGGACGCGCCCCCATGGTAAAGATATCGCGAATGATTCCGCCGACACCTGTGGCTGCGCCTTGGAACGGCTCAATCGCGCTGGGGTGATTGTGACTTTCGATTTTGAACGCGATGGCCCAGCCATCGCCGATATCGACCACGCCCGCATTTTCTTCTCCGGCCCTAACCAGAATATTTGGCCCGGTGGTCGGAAACTTCTTCAGCTCCCGGCGCGAATTCTTGTACGAGCAATGCTCGCTCCACATAACGGAGAAAACGCCCAACTCGGTAAAATTAGGGACACGCCCGAGAATCCGCTGAATCCGCTCGTATTCGTCCGGGAGAAGGCCATGTTTGGCAATAAGCTCGGGCGTAATTACAGGATCAGAAACAGAAGACATTCGCAGCGCACGTTAGCTGATGGCGAGAGGCGTTCAACTTGAGGAATTTGCGCTTCCCGTGCCTCCGCTCGCCCAGTTTCTTCGACTGCCACTTGAATAACTGCGAGCGGACTCCGGTCAAATTTGGATCGGCGCAAAGTTCCTGAAAAGAACGTCCGCCGCGGCCACGTCTTACGAAATGGAGGCGTGCAATTGAAAATCCAAACAAGAAGGGAAAATATGAAAAAAAGCATTTTGATTCTCGCTTGCGCTGCGATCGCGCCTCTGGCCTTCGCGCAAACGACCACGACTGAACAGACCGTCACGAAGCGCGGTCTGCTCGGTTCAAAAACGGTGACGACCGTGACCACGACGGATGAGGGCACGGTGACAACCTTCACGCCCGGGAGCACTCTTGTGGTAAAACGCGTGGGCGTGACGGAGCCCGTCAGCTTCACGCTCGGCAAAAGGGTGGAGTACGTGGATACCGCAGGAAAAGTGATCGACGTCAAGTTGATCAAGCCCGGTACGAGGGTCCATGTCTATTATGACAAGGACGGAAGCGCAGAGGTGGTCCGCCGCGTAGTGGTCGATCAATAAGCGGACATCGGTTAACGAAAGCCGCAGAGCTTCTCGGTGAGACTCTGCGGCTTTTCGTTTACTGCTTTGGTTTCGATTCGGCGCGCAGGAGGCGTATCGCGACTGGAAGCCGCGTTGAACGAGTCGGGCCGCAGTTGCGTTCTCGCCTTAAATCGCCTACACGATTTCCATGGCGTTTGATCTAAAGGAAATCGTAGCGGCGCGACTGGGCGAGAACTACGAACTGCATCATCGCCACATCAACCGCACACTCGTAGCGGCGCAACGCGTCATTGGTTTCGATAAGGTCTATGCGCGGGCGGAGGGCGCTTATCTCTACGACATGGATAACGCCGCCTATCTTGATTTCCTGAGCGGCTACAGCGTCTTCAATATTGGACGCAATCATCCGGTTGTAAAAAAAGCGATTCGCGACGTGCTCGACCTCGATCTGCCGAACATGGTGCAGATGGATTGCTCGCTCCTAAGCGGTCTTCTCGCCGAAGCGATTACGAAACGGACACCGTCGTATCTCGACGCCGTTTTCTTTTGCAACTCCGGCACTGAGGCCATGGAAGGTGCGTTGAAATTTGCCCGCGCCGCGACCGGACGAAAACGCGTGCTTTCGCTCGAGAGTGCATTTCACGGACTGAGCCTGGGTTCGCTCTCTCTCATGGGCTGCGAAAGTTTCACGGAAGGCTTTGGTCCGTTGATGGACGGATTCGAAACTCGCGTCGCGCTCGATGATGTCGTAGCGCTTGAGCGCGAACTATCGAAACGCGATGTGGCTGCATTCGTGATTGAACCGGTGCAAGGCAAAGGCTGCAAATCTCCGAAGACCGATTTTTTCATTCGGGCTCAAGAGCTTTGCCGCCGGCACGGAACGCTCCTTGTTTCAGACGAAATCCAAACCGGGCTCGGAAGGACGGGAAAGATGTTTGGATTCCAACATTGGAATCTGGAGCCCGACATCATCACGTTGGCGAAGACATTGAGTGGCGGTTATGTGCCGTGCGGCGCGATCGTCGCGCGTCGCGAGATTTACCAAAAGACTTTCAGCCGCATGGACCGCTGCGTGGTGCATTCGACTACTTTCGGGCGCAACAACCTCGCGATGGCCTGCGGATTGGCCGCGCTCGACGTGATCGATTCCGAGAACCTAATCGAAAACTCCGCGCGGATGGGCGAGGCGATCGTCGGACGCGTTGATGCTCTGCGCGCGAAACATTCGTTCATCAAGGAAGTGCGCGGAAAAGGATTGATGATCGCGATCGAATTTCACGAACCGACGGAATTCAAACTGCGGATGGCATGGAAGCTCCTGCACAAAGTCGACAAGGTCCTGTTTCCGCAAATGGTCGTGACGCAGTTGCTCGCGCGGCATCGGATTCTGACCCAGGTTGCCGGGCACGGGATGGACGTGCTGAAAATTCTGCCGCCGCTCATGATCGGCGAACGGGAGGTCGACCTTTTCGTCAACGCGCTCGATGCCGTGCTGACGGACTGCCGCAAGTTTCCCGGTCCGATGTGGGAGATCGGCAACAATTTCGTTCGTCAGGCACTGAGTTCAAAGCGCGCAACGGTGCAACCCCAGTCAGTTCCGGTTTAGTTTATGGCCGAAGTCATCAAGCGAACACCACGGGGTATTAAGCCGGTCCAGCGCGACCGGTTGAGCTGGCATCAGTTTGCCGCCGAACCGTCGCGTTATGATCGGATGGTGTATCGTAACTGCGGAAGATCGGGACTCAAGCTCCCCGTGATTTCGTTAGGTTCGTGGGAAACATTTGGTGGCTATCGCGGCGGGGAAATAGCGCGGGAGTGCATTTTCCGTGCGTTCAACCTTGGCATTACGCATTTTGATCTGGCGAATCATTACGGGAAGACGCCGGGTCGGGCCGAGTTGGTGATCGGGCGGATTTTGCGCGAAATGCCGCGCGACGAAATTATTGTTTCCACCAAGGCAGGAGTCGCGATGTGGCCAGGACCTTATGGAAGCGGTGGCTCGCGCAAATCGCTGCTCGCGAATCTCGATCAATCGCTCCAGCGTCTCGGACTTGATTATGTCGATCTTTTTTATTCGGAGCGGCCCGATCCCGAAACGCCCCTGGAAGAAACGCTGGCGACGTTCGACGAAATCGCCCGCAGCGGCAAAGTGCTTTACATCGGATTGAGTAACTATTCGGGCCAGGCGTTACAGGAGGCCCTCGCACGGAGCCGGCAGCCGAATCGATCGCCGATTGTCGCACAGCAGGTGGTTTATAACTTGATCCAGCGCGAGAGCGAACACGAACTGTTGTCGACAATCCGCAACGGAGGGGCCGGTGTTATTGCCGTCTCGCCACTGGCGCAAGGTTTCCTCACCAGCAAGTATCTGGAGAATTTTCCGGCGGAATCGCGCGCGGCCACGATTTGGACCCAGGCGCATCGCGACAAGGTCACGCCTGCAGCGCGCGACAAGATTCGAAGGTTGATTAGGATCGCGGAAGCGCGCGGGCAAACCCTCCCGCAGATGGCGATCGCCTGGGTCTTGCGTCGACCAGAGGTTTGCAGCGCATTGATCGGTGCATCGGACGTCGAGCAGGTCGAAGAGAACGCGAAGGCGCTGGAGAATTTGAAATTTTCTAACGAGGAATTGCAGCAGATTGATGCTGTCCTTTCCAGCTAATCAGTAGTATTCTTCGATAGACGGAATCGAGACGTTCAACCTGGAGAAAAAGAAAATGGGCACTGATACACTTGAGAAGGAAGCAACAGGGACGAAACTGAATCAGCTGGAGAAGCTGAAGAAATTTACCGTCGTCGTCGCTGACACGGGCGACTTTGAATCAATCAAGGAATTTAAGCCGCGCGACGCGACGACCAATCCCAGCCTGATCTACGCTGCCACACAAAAGGAAAAATATTTTCATCTGCTCGACGAAGTTCTGGCCGCCCGAAAGAATTCCGGCCTGAGTGGAGTGGCGCGGATCGAAGACATCATGGATCATCTGCTCGTGCAGTTTGGCTGCGAGATTTTGAAGATTGTCCCCGGTCGCGTCTCGACGGAGACGGATGCGCGTCTGTCGTTCGACACCGAAGGCTCGATCAACAAGGCGCGGCAGCTGATCAAGCTTTACGAAGAACGCAAAATTCCTCGCGAGCGCGTGCTGATCAAGATTGCATCGACTTGGGAGGGGATCGCCGCGGGCGAACAACTCGAGAAGGAAGGAATTAATTGCAATCTGACCTTGATGTTTTCTCTGCCGCAGGCGGTCCGTTGCGCGGAAGCAGGCATTGAGCTTATCTCGCCGTTCGTTGGAAGGATCTACGATTGGTACAAGGCGGCGAACAAGCGCGATTACTCCGGACCGGAAGATCCGGGCGTGCAATCGGTCCAGGAGATTTACACCTATTATAAAAAGTTCGGTTACAAGACGGAAGTCATGGGTGCCAGCTTCCGTAACCTCGGGCAGATCATCGAGCTGGCCGGTTGTGATCTGCTTACAATCAGTCCTGATCTGCTTGAGAAATTGTCGGAGTCCTACGAACCAGTGGAGCGCAAGCTCGATCCGGAAAAAGAGAAGAGCGCAAAAATCGAGAGGTTGGAGTTAGACGAAAAGAAGTTTCGATATTTGTTTAACGAGAATGCGATGGCGACTGAGAAGACGTCCGAGGGAATTCGCAAGTTCGCGGCCGACATCGTGAAGCTGGAGAAGTTCGTCGCGAGCAAATTGTAGCAGCGGATTTTCGTCGCGACGTTCGCAGCGTGTTCAACGTCGTTCTGATCGAGCCGGAGATTCCGCCTAACACGGGGAACGTCGGCCGACTGTGTCTTGCGACTGGCTCGACTTTGCACCTGGTCAAGCCGCTCGGTTTTTCGCTGGGGGATCGGCAATTGAAACGCGCTGGCCTTGATTATTGGGACGACGTCGATCTTAGGATATGGGATTCGCTTTTCGAGTTGCAGCGCGCGCAATCCGCAGACACGCGCTACTTCTTCCTGACTACAAAAGCGAAGTGCGCGTATTACAACGTGCAATTTCAATCCGACGATTTTCTCGTTTTCGGCCGCGAGACGAAGGGACTGCCGGAGAGTCTGCTGGCGAACAACATCAATAATTGTATCACCATTCCAATCTGCGGAGCGCGCAGTCTGAATCTGGCGACGGCTGTGGCGATTGTCCTCTTCGAAGCGATGCGTCAGCAAGAGATAGGCGCAGCGTTCTGAAGCAGAGAGAGTTAGCGGCGTTGAATAAATCGATTCCCAAACTGGTCTAACTCTCTAACGAAAAATGGAGAAAGAATCATGAAACAAATTCTATATTCAATATGCATAGGGAGCCTCGCACTGGCGCTTGCGGCATCGGGCGAAGCGGCCAAACCAAAAGCGCAGCCGAAGGCGAAGGCTCGGGTAACGAAGGTTCAAAAAGCAGGGGGTGGTTCGAGCGTGAGAAGTACCGGCAAGGTCCGAACCCAGCACAGCGTTTCGAGTCCGCGGTTTAGCCAGAATTCTTACCATGGGACTCGCACAAGCGGGTCGAGCGTGAAAAATGCCGGCAGGGTCCGAACGCAGCATACCCTTTCGAGTGCAAAAGTGAGTTCGAGCGCCGGTGTTCGTCACGAGCGAAACATCTCTGCCAGTAATCAGGTTCGTGCGCGGAACGCACGGAACAATGTCGCAACCAATCGTGAGAGGAACCTAAGCGTTAACCGCAAAGGAAACTTCAACGCGAATGGCGCCGCCAATGTAGCGACCAACCGAGGGCGTGGCGTTAATCGTAACGTGACCGTTAACGACAATTGGCGAAGCAGCCAATTCAGCGGTCAAAACTACGCTCCGTTTCGCAACTATTCACGGACATACCACAATCGCAATTGGTGGCGAAGCAATTACCCACGAATCACGTTCTACTTCGGCGCGCCGTACTACTGGGACGCCGGATATTGGTACCCGGCCTGGGGCTACTATCCTAACTACGTTTATCAGTACGACGGTCCGATCTATGGATACAACGGTCTGGCGCCCGATCGGGTGGTTGTCGACGTCCAGATTCAACTGCGACGCGACGGCTACTACACGGGCGCAATAGATGGGGTCCTCGGGCCAATGACTCGCCGGGCTATCACGGCTTTCCAAGTCGATAACGGGCTGGCGGTCACATCGAGCATCGACGAACCGACTCTGGCCACACTTGGAGTAGGCTAAGAGCGACAAGGTTCGCACGTTCAGAGCTGCACGGTGAACTCATCATCGTGCGGCTCTTGTTTTTTTGCAGAATTGCCGGAGTACCCGCCGTCCGCATCTCTGCGTGGGGTTTAATTAAGTCGAGCATCGGACCCCTCACTCGCGCCGCGCTTGTGGGTTACCAACGCGATAATGGTCTCGAAGTCACCTCCGCCATCGATGAGTCGACACTGGCCTCGCTGGGTTTAATCTAGGCGAGCCGCGAGACAATCAAAATCAACCGCATCAGGGAGTCGTCCCCATGCGGTTTTTTCTTGGGTTGAGCGCGGCGGAAAGCGACCCGATGTTGTGTTTCCTTCTTCTCCGGGGCAATAATTTCCCGCGCACACCTGCCGGCATGGATTCAAAAAAACCGCAACTCGTCGCTTCCGATTTGCGTCGTTCCTTTCGCATCGGAAGCCGGCGCATTGAAGTATTGCGCGGGATATCCCTCGAGGTGACGCAAGGCGAAGCGGTTTTCCTTTGTGGTCCATCCGGGGCTGGCAAGACGACTCTGCTTTATACGCTCGCGGGATTGGAAAGGCCGGAATCGGGCCACGTGGAATTTGAAGGCCGCCGTCTGTACTCCGGCAGCGAATCGTCGCAGGCAAAGCGGCGAAATGAGAAAATGGGATTTGTTTTTCAGGGATATTTTTTGCTTCCGGAACTGACCGCCTTGGAAAACGTCATGCTGCCGGGAATGATTGGTCACAAGACGGAACGAAAAACAGCCAGCGAAAGCCTCGACGCGGTTGGCCTGGGTGAACGATTGCAACATCTCCCGGCTGAGCTCTCCGGCGGAGAACAACAGCGCGTAGCGATTGCGCGCGCCCTGACGAACGATCCCGATATTATTTTTGCCGACGAACCGACCGGCAACCTCGATTCCAAAACCGGCGATGCGATCATTGATCTGCTGCTGAATCTGGCGCGCGATCGAAAAAAGACGCTGCTCGTAGTGACCCACGACAACCGTCTCGCGGGACTGGGGGATCGACAGATGCGGATCGTCGACGGGCTTCTCGAATAATCGGCGAATGCCCACAGGCGCGCTCCAATTGCCGCTTGAATTGCGTTTTGAACCACCGAACGTTTTCTTGTGATTACGAAAGATGCGGAAACAGGCGCTGGCGTAGGCGAAATGGTGATCGATCAATCGACCGATCTGAGCGCGGCCAAGGAGGCTGCGGTTAAGCCGGCTAACGAAACGCGGTCCCGGGCGGCAAAAGCAAAGACAACGCAAATCTACATCGACGGCGAGTTTTATTCCGAAGCGGACGCGAAGATTTCTGTCTTCGATCATGGGCTGCTTTACGGCGACGGAATTTTCGAAGGCATCCGGTTTTACAACGGAAGAGTTTTTCGGCTGGAGGAACACCTCGAGCGGCTGTGGGATTCCGCGCGTTCTATTTGCCTGGAAATCCCAATGACTGTGCGCGAAATGTCCGACGCTTTGCTCGAGACGATTCGGCGAAATGATTTGCGCGAAGGTTACGTGCGCTTGGTCGTGACAAGAGGCGTTGGAAACCTCGGTTTGAATCCGGTGCAATGTAAGCGGCCAAGCATAATCATCATCGCGATGACGATCGCACTGTATCCGGACTCCGCTTATAAGAACGGTCTTACCGTAGTTACGTGTGCCACGCGGCGAACCGCCCCGGCAGCGCTGAATCCGGCAGTCAAGTCGCTCAATTATTTAAACAACGTTCTCGCGCGAATCGAAGCGAATCTGGCGGGTGCGGATGAGGCGCTGATGTTAAACGATGCAGGCAACGTGTCCGAATGCACGGCCGACAACATCTTTATCATCAAGCACGGGCAAATTTTTACGCCGCCCATTTCCGCCGGCGCATTGCGTGGAATCACTCGCTCTGTCGTATTTGATATTGCGGCGGAGCAGGGAATCAAGATTTCCGAATCGGATATCACACGGCACGATGTCTTCATTGCGGATGAATGCTTTCTGACCGGGACGGCGGCGGAAATCATTCCGGTCATCAAGGCGGACGGTCGCCTGATCGGAACGGGCAAGCCGGGTGCAATCAGCACGCGCTTGATCTCCCGTTTCCGGGAAATAACACGGGAGACCGGAACACCAATCTTCTCCTGAGCTGCCTCATCGGAAACAGGGCGCAGAAGGTGCTCAAAGAGGCTGGAGTTGAATGTTTTCGCACTCCCAAGGTCTAAGATAGAAGAAATGCTCTGTGACGTTTGCAAATGCAATGATGCGACAGTCTTCCTGACCCAAATCCTGGAAGGCAAGATGCAGAAAGTGAATCTCTGCGACGCCTGCTCGAAAGAAAAAGGCGTGCAGGATCCGACCGGTTTCGCTTTGGCCGATTTGTTGTTAGGAATCGGGGCGGCTGAAGAAATCGAGAAAGGCGGACCGACTCAGAAATGTCCTGTCTGCGGTTTCACCCAGGCGGATTTCAAAAAAACGGGCCGGCTCGGCTGCAGTGCTTGTTACGTCACCTTCGGCGAAGCGTTGGCGACATTGCTCAAGGCGATGCACAAGGGCACCCGGCATGTCGGCAAACTTCCACAGCGGGCCCACCGCGAGATCGAATTGAGCGATCGTATGCGAATGTTGACCGAGGATCTCCAGAAGGCGGTGCAGGAAGAAAATTACGAATCAGCCGCTTCCCTCCGGGATCAGATCAAGCAACTCGAACACGAGCTGGCGAGGTAACCATGAAATTTTCCAACGTCATCTCCACTTCGGGAGAGTGGTTGCGCGGCGAAGGACCGCATCATCAGATCGTCATCAGCAGTCGCGTGCGTCTGGCGCGAAATCTAAGGGACCGGGCCTTTCCCGGTTGGGCGAAAAAGGCGGAACGGACGCAAATCCTGGAGCTGATCAAGCCGCGCGTGGATGAATTGCCGGAAATGCAGGATTCGTTTTCGGAAGCGCTCCAGGATCTTTCCGCGCTTGAGAAGCAGGTGTTGGTCGAACGGCATCTGATCAGTCGCGAACACGCGGCGAAAAGCGCCGGCAGCGCCGTTGTCATGAACCGGCGGCAGACGCTCAGCATCATGATCAACGAAGAAGATCATCTGCGCATGCAATCGATCCGCTCCGGTTTGCAATTGAAGAGCGCTTTCAAGCTGGTCGATAAAGTGGATAGCGCCCTCGAAAGCAAAGTCGATTTTGCCTACGATTCGAAGCTGGGCTATCTCACCGCCTGCCCGACCAACGTCGGCACCGGCATGCGCGCCTCGGCCATGCTCCATCTGCCCGGCCTCGTTCTAAGTGAGCTGATCAATCAAGTCATCCAGGCGGTGAACAAGATAGGCCTTGCCGTGCGTGGCCTCTACGGTGAAGGCACGGAAGCGATGGGCAATCTCTTCCAGATTTCCAACCAGACGACGCTGGGCGAGAAGGAAGACGACATTATCAACCGGCTGACCAAGGTGATTGAGACAATCATCGAAAAAGAACACGACGCGCGTCAGGTTTTGATTCAGAAAAAATCGAACACGTTGTGGGACCAGATCGGTCGGGCCTACGGCGTGCTCACCTACGCGCATGCCATGACTTCGAAGGAAGCTTTGAATCTTCTGTCGATCATGAAACTCGGTGTCGATCTGGGTGCGTTTCCGGAAGATCGGCGTTTGCCGGTCGATGAATTGTTTATCGATACGCAGCCGGCCCACTTGCAAAAGGGTTCGCAACAGAAGCTAAACGCCGAGGAGCGCGACCATTTGCGCGCCGAGATTATCCGTGAGCGTTTGAAAGTCTTCCCCAAACCTGATATCAGTAAGGTGGCGAAAGAGTCGGGCGACCAAACGGACTCGGAGCCATCTAATCATGAATAATTTTACGCCACGAGCCCAGCAGGTCCTGGCGCTGGCTCGCAAAGAAGCGGATCGCTTTAATCACAACTACGTCGGCACGGAGCATCTGCTTCTCGGGCTGATCAAGTTGGGGCAGGGCGTTGCCGTCAACGTTTTGCAAAAGATGGGCCTCGACCTCGAAACGGTGCGGATGGAAGTGGAGAAACAGGTCGGCTCCGGTCCTGAAACGAAGATGGTCGGCAATATTCCGTACACGCCGCGCGTGAAAAAGGTCCTGGCGCTGGCAGGCAAGGAAGCCAAGGCCCTTAATCATTCTTATGTCGGCACGGAGCACATTCTGCTCGGATTGTTGCGCGAAGGCGAAGGCGTGGCCGCGCGAGTCCTGAAAACTCTGGAGCTCGATATCGAGCGGACGCGCAATGAAATCCTAAAGGAACTCGATCCCAATTTCACGCCGCCTGAATCCGACCAGGAGGGCAACGGCGAGCCTTCCTCGAAGAAAGACGTCAAGACGCCAGCCCTGCGCGCGTTCGGGCGCGACCTCACCGATCTGGCGAAGAAAAATGAACTCGATCCCGTGATCGGCCGGCATAACGAGATCGAGCGCGTGATTCAGGTGCTCTGCCGGCGCACCAAAAATAACCCGGTCCTGCTCGGCGAAGCGGGCGTGGGCAAGACCGCGATTGCCGAGGGTCTCGCCCAGGAAATCGCAAGCGGCAACGTGCCTGAATTGCTTCGCGAGAAAAAGGTGATCACGCTTGATCTCGCGTTAATGGTCGCGGGAACAAAATATCGCGGCCAGTTCGAGGAGCGCATTAAAGCGGTGATGGATGAGATCAGGCGCTCGAAAAATGTCATCCTTTTCATCGATGAGTTGCATACGATCGTTGGCGCGGGTTCGGCCGAAGGCGCGATGGACGCGTCGAACATTATCAAACCGGCGTTGAGTCGCGGTGAACTCCAGTGCATTGGGGCGACGACCCTGAATGAATACCGCAAGTACATTGAAAAGGATGCCGCGTTGGAACGCCGTTTCCAGACGGTCAAGGTGGAAGCGCCCAACATCGAAGAGACGATCTTGATCTTGAAAGGACTGCGTCCGAAGTACGAGGCGCACCACAAAGCAAAGCTGACGGACGAAGCGCTCGAAAGCGCGGTTAAACTTTCCGAGCGTTATATCACCGGTCGATTTCTGCCAGACAAGGCGATCGACGTGATGGACGAGGCTGGCGCGCGAGCCCGCATCAATGCCATGACCCGGCCACCGGACGTGAAGGAGATCGAAAAGGAAATCGAAGAAATCCGGGTGGAAAAAGAAGCCGCCATTAAGGCGCAGGATTTTGAAAAGGCGGCCGCTCTCCGCGATCGCGAGAAACAAACAAAAGAGAAACTCGACGGCATCCTGGCGAAATGGCGTGAGGAGCGCGAAGAAAAGGAAGTGCTCGTGACGGCCGACGACATGATGCACATCATTTCCAAGGTTACCGGTGTTCCGCTCCAGCGCATGGAGCAAAAGGAAACGCAAAAGCTTCTGGCGATGGAATCGGAATTGAAACAGCGCGTCATCGGCCAGGACGAAGCCGTCAGCGCGATTAGCAAAGCGCTGCGACGTTCGCGCGCGGACCTGAAAGATCCAAGAAGGCCGATCGGCTCGTTCGTTTTCCTCGGGCCGACAGGTGTGGGAAAGACGTTTCTCGCGCGCACGCTGGCGGAGTTCATGTTTGGCGATTCGGATGCGCTCATCCAGATCGATATGTCGGAGTACATGGAGAAGTTCACCGCATCACGGCTGATCGGCTCCCCTCCGGGCTATGTCGGCTACGAGGAAGGCGGTCAGCTTTCCGAAGCCGTCCGGCGTCGTCCTTATTCAGTGGTCTTGTTCGACGAGATCGAGAAAGCGCACCCGGATGTGATGCACCTGCTGCTTCAGATTCTGGAAGATGGCAAGGTGACGGATTCGTTAGGCCGGAAGATCGATTTCCGAAACACGGTCATCATCATGACTTCGAACGTGGGTGCGGAATTGATCAAACGGCAGACGACCATGGGATTCGGAGCGGCGTCCAAAGATGAAGGAAACTACGAGACGATGCGCGAGAAAATTCTCGAAGAGACCAAGCGCGTATTTAAGCCGGAGTTCTTGAATCGGCTCGACGAGATCATTGTCTTTCACACTCTCTCGAAACCGGATCTCATGCGCATCGTTGATCTGGAGGTTGCGAAGGTAAAAGCCCGGCTGAAGATTAAGGAGATCGAAATCGCTCTCGACGGTCCCGCCCACGAATTCGTCATCGAGAAGGGCTATGATCCGACGTACGGCGCGCGTCCCATGCGCCGAGCAGTGGAACGCTACCTTGAAGACCCGCTCGCGGAGGAATTGTTGAAGGGCAACATCAAAGCCGGCGATCTGGTCGAGGTATCGGTAAAAGATGAGAAGCTGGCCTTCCATGTTGCCGAGCCGCAAGGCAGTCCGGCGGCGAGCGCGAGCTAGTTAGGGCATCGCGACGCCTTTGCGTGAGGGCGTGATCAATGGAGATCCTTCGCCGTCTTCGCGGCTCAGGATGACAATCGAGTGTCACGCGCGTGGATGCGCGTCAGCATAGGCTTTTTTCAAACGCTCGACAGTTACGTGCGTGTAGATCTGTGTCGTCGAAAGGCTGGCGTGTCCGAGCAACGCCTGGACGCTGCGAAGATCCGCGCCGTTATCGAGCAGATGCGTGGCGAAACTGTGCCGAAGCTTATGCGGGCTGAGCGCAATCGGAATCGAGGTGTGGCGGAGGTAGCGCTTAAGAATCAGCCAAATCGATCGAGCTGAAATTCGACGGCGCGTCTTGTTGATGAAGAGCGGCCCCGAGTGCACGTTCGCCGCCGAGCGATAACGTGAAACGGCCTCCAGCGCCGGCGCGCCGACCGGACAGACGCGCTCCTTCCTGCCCTTGCCGAGAACGCGGACCGACTCTGTGTAAATATCCAAATCGGCGACATCGAGCGATGCCAGCTCAGCCAGCCGCAAACCGCTGCTGTAAAACATCTCCATGATGGCGGCGTCGCGCAGTGGCATCCAAGTGGGCGCGCTCTGATGCTTTGGCACGCGCAAAGGCGCGGCGAGAAGCTCTTCCACCTGTTGTCGGGTGAGAACGAGCGGCAATTTCTTTTCCGCCTTCGGCAATTGCAACTCACGCACGGGATCACGCGCGAGGCCCTTTCGTTCGATCAGAAAGCGGTAAAAGGTGCGGAAAGCCGAGAACTGAAGTCGAATGTAGGAACGCGCCTGGCCCCTTTTCATCGCCGCGAAAAGGTAATCGCGAAAATGATCCGCCGAACATTTCTTCCACGGAATCGGATTTTCCCGGACACGAAACGCGATCAGCGCCTGGCGATAAACCGCGAGCGTGCGCGGTGAAGCGTTTCGCTCGACCTCGAGATAGCGCAAGAACTCCTCGGCGAGCGGATCTCGCGAGTTACGCGCAGCCACGATGGCTATTCGGGTTTTTCAATTTGGTAGCGAGTGGCAGCGGCGTTGGCGCGTCCGCTGTACTGGCTTTTGAAGATCGGCGGGGGATTGGTCGAGATAAGTTGGTATCCTTCGAGAACAAACTCAGGATAGACCGTGTTGCTGGCTGGCTCGTAAACTTTGTCGCCGCTAAAGTAGCCGTAGAGCTTGTATTCGTAATTGTTGTCCTCGCCGAAATTAAGAGCCGCGCGATCCGGAGCCAGTTTTTTCTTCTCGTTCAGCATGACCAGCTGCGCCGTGGTCCACGGCTCGCCCGGCCGGCGAATGTAACCCCAAATCTTGTAATCAGGTTTGTAGTACCGGCGTCCGATAAAATAATTTCCAGGCGGCTCGCTTTGGATATTCTGTGTCATCGCGACCCGGGATTGTTCAATTCCCGAAGGGACCGACTCGCACCCCGCTAGAACAAAAACGCCCATCAGAATCTCGATCGAAAGAAGAATTCTGGCGGTGCGATGCATATTGCTCCGTTCTTTATCGCAGCTCGCCGCCGCGCGCAACCTCAGGGCAAGGCGATCGTGATGATGAAAGTTGCGGCAAGCGCCAGACAAAGCACGATGAGGTAGACGAACCCGCCGACGAAAAATTTGAAGATGCTAAAAAACCAACCTTGTCGATAGACCCGGCGAATCGACAGGAAAATTTGCACTGCGAAAGCGAGCCAAAGAAGTCCGATGGTCCATCCGGCCAGTGCGCCTGGCGCGATGCGATTCAAGCCCATCGTAGCGGCAACGATCAACATGATTCCCACGTAGGCGAACGTATGAATGTGGAGCGCGTAAACCAGGTGATCGATGTAAAAAATGCCCCGGCGGATGTAGAGGATCTTGAGGACGAAAGCGAAGAGCGGGATGCAGCAAAGCATCATGTAGGGGAGATTGCTAAAGAGCGTGACCAGGAACAGTTGAACCTTTGTCCCATGTTCACCCAGTTTCTCCTTGGCGCGGGCCTGCAACCATTTGGCGGTCGGATTTGCCGGCTCCTTGGAATCGTCTCCAAACTGGAGCGGGCTGTCGTTGTCGTTGGCCGGCGCTTTTTTCTTCAAAGCCCTCTCTATTTCAGCACGAGCTGTCGGCGACAGATCCCTGCCCTTCAGCGCTTCGTCTACTTTGGCGGCTGCTTCGGGCGGCAACTCCTCTCCCTGCAATTGCTTTTCCAGTTCGGCTCGGGCGTCAGGCGGCAGATCTTTGCTCTTGAGCGCCTCTTTTATTCCGGCAGCCGCTGCCGGCGGCAAGTTCGCCTGCTTTAATTGCTTTTCCAAACTAGCCCGCTTCTTGGGGGACAAATCCTCGCGTTTCAGTTGTTCTTCAATTTTTGTACGCGCCTCGGGGGAGAGAGGCAGTTGCGAATTCACGTGCATCGACTTCGTCAGGTAAGTTACGGCAAAGAAAAAGAGAATACTGGCGAGCAGATAAAGCCGCAGCGGATGGAGGTAGCGCACACGCCGGCCGCGCAGGAAATTGTTCGTCAAATGCCACGGGCGTATGATCAGCCAGCCGATCGTAGCGATGAACTTCGAGTCCCAATTGAGGAACGAATCGAGGACGTCGACGATGACGTATCGAAAGGACCGCCGGTAATCAATCGCGGCTTGTCCGCAGGCTGAACAGTACAGGCCTCGAAGTGGAGTGTCGCAGTTTTCGCAATGAGTGAAACAAAACGATCCTTTGCGCGGGCGTTTCTGTCGGCCGAGCAAACCTTTTCTGGTGCCGGGATATTCCTCGCTCGCCGCGGCGAGCGCATCGCCTGTTATGACTTGAGTCGTTTCGTCGGACATCGCGGCGAAGGTAGTAAACCGCTGGCCCGCCGTCCATCCGGAAGACGCGTCGTCGCCTATTCGCGAAAGAAAAAAAGCAAGGCCGAGCCGACGCTTCCGATGGCGAAGAGAGGGAGTGTTCCTTCAATGAAGTAAGGGAAGACCATCAGGCCGAGCCCGAGGAACATCGGTCGCCACTGACTCAGGCGTTTTCCATAAACGAATGCGACGAAGCCGATCGATCCGAAGAGCAGGCCGCCGAACAGGTTGGCGGCGCTCAGGTTGGCGAAACTAAAACCGGGCATAATGAATTTCGAAGCTTAAGCCGCGCCAGCCAGAGCGACTGTTGGAAGATCGGGGGCGGAAACAAAAGATTGACCATGGCGGTGCGAACAGAGATACCGGACGAGTTGTGGCATCCAAACTTTTCCAGACCAAGAGCCCCGAACTCTTGATCCGTGAATCGGAGGCGCCCGAGCGCAAGATGAAGCGCTCGCTCACCGCCTTCGATCTCACCTGTCTCGGGATTGGCGCGATTATTGGCGCTGGAATTTTTGCCCTCGCCGGCACCGCCGCTGCCGGCGAGTCGGCGCGCGTCGGAGAATCGATCGTGAAAACGCCGGTGCTCAATTTCATCATCGCGTACATCAACCACACCGATCTCGTCTTTGGGCGGCCCGCTGCCGGCCCGGCGGTGGCGCTTTCCTTTGTCGTCGCCGCCATCGCCTGCGGCTTCGCGGCGCTTTGTTACAGCGAACTGGCTGCGATGATCCCGGTTTCGGGCTCCGCTTACACTTATTCCTACGCGACGCTCGGCGAGATCATCGCCTGGATCATCGGGTGGGATTTGATTCTGGAATACGCAGTCGGCAACATGGCAGTGGCCGTCGGTTGGTCCGGGTATTTTGTGCAGCTGCTCGGCAATCTGCCTTTCAACTTGCACCTCAAATTTCCGCTTTGGCTGGTGAGCGATCACACCACGGCCGAGACGATCATTGCCAAGGGCGGAGCCGCACTGGGCGATTATTCTTCCACCACGCTGCCCATGATCATGGGGCATCCGATCGCCTTCAACCTGCCCGCGCTTCTCATCGTCATGGCGGTGACCGTCCTCCTCGTCTACGGCATTCGCGAGAGCGCAACCACAAACACAGCCATCGTTATTCTCAAGCTCGCGGTGGTGGTTTTCGTGATCGCGTTTGGCTCTTTCATGGTCAACCCGACCAACTGGCATCCGTTCATGCCGAGCGGTTTTGGCGGCGTGATGGGCGGTGCTGCGATTGTCTTTTTCGCGTTTATCGGCTTCGATGCCATCTCGACCACGGCCGAGGAAACGAAAAATCCCAAACGTGATTTGCCGATCGGGATGATCGCCAGCCTGATCATCTGCACCATCCTCTATGTTCTGATGTCCGGCGTTCTTACCGGGATGAGAAAGTACACGACTTACCTCGGCGATTCGGCCGCAGTGGCAACGGCCTTTGCGGCGAAGCCCTGGGCGCAAGCGCTGATCAGCGCGGGGGCGCTGGCCGGGCTCACTTCGGTGCTGCTCGTTTTTCAGCTCGGTCAGCCGCGCATCTTCATGGCGATGGCCCGCGACGGATTGTTGCCCCAGTATTTCGCCCGGATCCACCCGCGCTTCCGCACGCCACACATCACGACCATCTGGACTGGCATCGTGGTCGGCGGCGTTGCCATGCTGACGGATATCGGTTCGTTAGCCGATTTGACGAACATCGGAACGCTTTTCGCCTTCGCATTGGTTTGTGCTGGGGTGATCATGCTGCGCAAGAAAGATCCGAATCGACCGCGGCCGTTCAGGGTGCCATTCGTCCCGGTCTTTCCCCTGCTCGGCGTGTTGATGTGCGTCGCTCTGATGCTTAGCTTGCCAATCGAAACTTGGATCCGGTTCTTTATCTGGCTCGGTGTCGGGTTGCTGATTTACTTCTTCTACAGCGTGCGACACAGCAAACTGCGGCACGGTATCGATACTGGCGAAACCGAAAATATATTGCCGCCCATCGAACCGTAGAGGACGCCAGGAACCTTCAGCCGAAAGCTGACGTGCGATTACTTACTTGAATCCGCACGAGAAGAACGCGTGGCCCCGACAGGTTGTCGGATTCCCGCGTGATTCAACTCTAGCGGTGTCGGTTTCGGAGCCGGCGTCGGCACAGCTTCCGTTCTCAACTTCCGCCGGGTATTCGGTTCGTCTAGTTCGTTCGCGTAAGTGACCTCGGTGGCGGTGACGCGATCGAATTCCGCGAGAGCGGCATTGTAGCTGTAAAGCGCCTGCGCCCGGACTGATTGGGCCGCAGTCAGTTCGGTGCGGGAATTCAAAACTTCCAACTGGGTCCCGGCGCCCGCATCCAATCGCGCGCTCGCCAAGCGTAGAGCTTCCTCAGCCTGCCCGACACTTTGTTCCGTCGAGGCAACAAGTGCCGCGCTTTGCTTCAAATTTGAATACTGTTGCTGAACCTCCAACTCAACCTGTCGGCCCGCGTCGTCGAGCGTGATTTTCGATTGCTCCAGGATGGCGCGCGCTTGTTTCACTGCGCCGTAGGTGGCTCCCCAGTCCCAAACAGCCCAGCTTCCGGTGGCGCCGAAAATGTACCCGCTGCTCACATCCCGGAGCCTGGAGCTGAAGGCCGAGCTGTTCACCTCAGACCCAGCCGTAGCATTGATCTGCGGGAAATATCCAGAGCGCGCCACCCGCACCTGTTGCCCGTTGCTCAGCACAATTGCTTTCTGTTGTTTCAGAGAAGGCCGCCGTTCTTTGGCCACTCTGATCGCCTCGACCAGTGGCATGGTCCGGGGTTGATATTTCAATTCGCCGACAGCTTCCAACGGGGGCTGGTCCCCTCGATTCGGGTCAAAATTCAGCCCGAGCGTTTGCGCGAGCTGAAGCTGCGAAATGCGATAGTTATTGATCGCCAGGATCAATTGGGGTTCCTGATTCGACAGCGCTACTTGCGCCTGTAGAACATTGAAACGCGGCACGGTCCCCGCCTCGAATCGATTTTGTTGATCCTGAACCTGGCTCTGGAGCAACTTGACCGATTGCTGCTGCACGTCGATCAGCACGCGATTCAGGAGAACCTGATAAAACTGGGTGCGCGTGGTCGCGATCACTTGGTCGATCACATTCCGAAATGCGTAGTAGCTGCTGTCGCGTGTGAAATCAGATGCGCGAATCTGCGAAACAATCCGGCCTCCGGCGAAAACCACTTGCGTCGCCTGTATGCTCACCTGGTACGACTGCTCGACTTGATTGAAGGAATTAATGGTTATGTCGCTGGGGGCGCCATGGTTCGCCTGCAGATGCGGATCGGTATCTGCAAACGTGCCCATGATGTTGATCTGGGGCAATGCCGCCGCTCGCATCTGAATATAAAGGCCTTTCGTCCGCTCAATGTCCTGCCGTGCGATCTGAATGGTGGGATTCTGCCGCAGCGCGGTCAGAATTGCTTCATTAAGAGTGAACCGCGGAACTCCCGAACGCGCTTCGCGATTGTCGGAGCCGCCCAGAGCGATATTCGCGAGTTCAATCATCGCAAGCGGGATCAGGATTCCGATGGCGTAGGCAATAAATTTTCGCATAGGAGAAGAGGTGCGTCAGCGTCGCCGCCAGCCAAATATGGTTAGGCAGCGTGCAAAGAGTCGAGCCGGTTTAGCGTGGTGTGAATTGCATGCCGCATGCCGTTCTCGATCTATTTTTGTAAAACGCTAACTCGCAGTGTGTTAAAGTTTTGAGTTTCATCGCAGCGATCTCGACTCGTTCCCGCGACTGGGATCATCGTGTTCCATTTTCGAAACGGTGTCCCTGCTGCTTACCGCCGCCGCTGGTCAATCATTTACTTTGGCAATAGTCATAGATCTTGGTGTAGATCTGCAACCACGCTTTCTGCTCATCCGGCGAGAGATGGCCCATGACCTTCATGATGTTGTCCACCATTTCCTCGCGAATGCGTCGAACCAGGGCGGAGCCCTTCGGCGTGATGCACACCATGACTTTGCGCCGGTCCTCCCGTGCGCTCGATCGAACGACGTAGTTGAGATTCTCCAGGCGCGCGACCAAGCCGCTCGCGGCCGCTGTGGTGTGTTTCATTTTCTGGGCGATTGCAGACATCGTCAGAACTTCCTTGTGATCGAGACAAGCGAGGAGGAAAAACTGCGGGAAAGAGACATTACCCGGCGCCAGCTCTTTGCAGAGACGCAGAACAAAACAGCGCTGCAGTTCCAGGATGATATGCGACAAACGTTCCGCGTCTGCACGAGTCTGATCGGTCGTCCTCCGAGGTAAGGTTTTCGAGTTCAACGCGCTTAAACTAAAAGGACGGCGTGGAGTGTCAACGCTCGTCCCACACATATCTTCAGTTCCACGTTTGCACCGCGACCATGGACCCGGCACGGAATTCTTTTCCAGGCGCAATCGGCAAAAGAGCGTTGGAACGGCTCAATCCAAACAGTGCGTGTGATTCCTGCCGGCCCATCGGTGTGAATTGGCCGTTACGCAGTTCACCGCGGAGGTAATGAATCCGATCTCCCTCGTTCAGCACATCGCTCATCAGGCGGGCCGACGTTTTCGGGAGCGAACACGCGGTCGCGTTAGCTCTCATCATTTTCAAGAGAGCTGGCCGCACGAGAATGAGAAATGTCACGAAGGCCGAGACGGAATTCCCGGGCAACCCGAAAACGGCACAGTTGCCGCCGCGACCGAAAAGAAATGGTTTTCCCGGCTTCATCGCGACCCGCCAGAGATCAATCTCCACGCCCAGCTCGCGCAAGCACGGCTTGACCAGATCGCGTTCTCCGACCGACACGCCGCCGCTAATCACGAGCGCGTCATGCTTGAGGCCGGCGTCAAGCGCCGCCAGCAGGGACTCCCGATTATCCGCCGCATGCTCACTTGATTGCACGCTGACGCCGATTTTTTCGAGAAGAGCGCGCAAAAGGACAGAATTGCTTTCGTAGATCTGGCCGGGATGAAGCTCACCTCCCGATGGTGCGAGCTCGTCCCCCGTCGAAACGATTGCCGCGCGCAGCGGGCCCCCGACTTCAACGGTCGCAAAGCCCTGTGCCGCGAGCAGAGCAAGATTCTCCGCCCGGAGCTGGTCGCCTGCCGTCATAATTTTTTGGCCTTCGCTCAAGTCGCATCCGCGCCGCCGGACAAACTCGCCCGGTGAAACCGTCGTGTTCACGATGATCTCAGCACCGTCGCACTGGACGTCTTCCTGCATGACCACCGCATCCGCGCCGTTCGGCATCGGCGCGCCGGTGAAAATACGGACGGCCTCGCCCGCGTGGACTTCGATTTTTCGATCGCTACCCGCCGCTTGTTCGCCCGCCACGTGCAGGATTTTTCCTGGCCGGCAGTCTTTCGAAATCACCGCGTAACCATCCATTGCGGAGTTATCGAACAGCGGCAGCGGAAAACGCGCGAAAATATCTCGCGCGGCGAAACAACCGAGAGCGTGCGAGAGTGGCATTTCGCGTGACGGAAGCACGGGCACGCTTTCGAGAATCTTCGCGAGGGCTTCTTCTTGTGCGATCATCGATTTCCTTAATGGATAAATTTCCCCGCGTTTCCTTTTACCATCCGTCAATAATCTTCTTGTCTGGAGGATGGAACAACAAGTTCTGCCTGTTTCGCAAGTCGATCGGATCGGCACGTTGACGGGCATCGTGTCTCCTCCATATTCTGACGCCGGTTGGTGAGGTGGCTGAGTGGTCGAAAGCAGCGCTTTGCTAAAGCGCCGTAGTCCAAAAGGCTACCGAGGGTTCGAATCCCTCCCTCACCGCGCCTGAAAAGGCGCGAGAGGGAAATCCATAATCATAAGCCGGGTACACTTTCGGATGCACTAGCGGGAGCGTAATACCTCACTCACCGCCACGATGGAAGAATGCGGACAAACTGTCTTTCGCATAACACATTCGCAGTTGTTTGTTTGAGTTCATGAGCGTCACGGACAGGGCGGTTACGGTATTCTTACGTAACGGGCCGATGAGAAAACGAACTCGTGATGTGCGTTTGAAACACCCGACGTGTTTGAAGATCACGGCGAAGGTTATGCAACGGCTCTGTCGTGAACTTCGTGAAGAATGTTGAGGATTAAATTCCAAGTCATTTGCGTTTCAAAAGTTCAGGGGTTCAGTCGCCATAAAGTGAAGTTCAACGCTGCGGCAAAACTGACCCAGCCCAGATAAGGCACAAGCAACAGCATCGCCGTGCGATTCACGGGACGGAAGACCACGATAGTTGTCGCGATGGCCAGCCAGAGCAGCACGATCTCGGCAAACGCTAAACCGGGTCGGTGCCAGCCAAAGAACAGCGGCGTCCAAAGTGCGTTGAGCGCCAGTTGCACGAGGAAGATAAGCAGCGGCTTGCACTGTTTGCCCCAGCCACCCTGCCGCCACACAAGCCACGCCGCCACGGCCATCATCGTGTAGAGCACCGTCCAGACCGGACCAAAAATCCACCCCGGCGGATTCCACGAGGGCTTCTTCAATGAGGCATACCATTCGACCGGTCCGAAGAACGCACCCAGCGACGCAGCCGCCAAGCAGAGCAACACCCATCCGGCCAGCACGAGCAGGCGGCGACTCGGTGTGTTGTTGATCGTCATGATCGATATTCAACCATTTTTCTCGGCGGCCCGCGCCAGGCCGCGTAGCATCCCGGCGAACACGAGTTGGTGCAACGGCCATACGCCATACCAATACGCCAGCCCCCACAATCCGAGCGGGTCGAACGTCGCCGTCTGGCACAGCCGCGCCCCGTTTCCATCCGGTCGCACTTCGAATTCCAGCCACGCCCGGCCCGGTAATTTCATCTCCGCCGCCAACCGCAGCCGCTGGTCCGGTTGGATGGCTTCGACGCGCCAGCAATCCAACGTGTCGCCCACTCGCAATCGCTCCGGATCACGGCGACCCCGGCGCATGCCCACCCCGCCCATGAGCAGGTCCAGCCAGCCGCGCAAAGTCCAAAGCCAGTTCGCATAATGCCAGCCCGCCGCGCCGCCGATGCGTTCGACGGCCGCAAACACTTTGGCCGGCGACGCTGCGACCCGCGTCGAGCGCGAGTCCACCAGACGGTTTCCGAATCGCGTGCCGCCCCACTGCCGGGGCGCGTTCGCGGCGGCGGACAAGGCGTCGGACCACCGCGTTTGTGCGAAGCTGGAATCTTCGTTTCGCAACGCGCACGCAATCGCTTGGCGCACGCCGACCGGCTTGATGGAAAAGAGGCGTTGCGCGGAATCGTCGCGCACCACGGTCGGATGGCGGAGGCTGTCCACCAACTTGCGGCCCACGCGGGCATACAACGGCGTCACCAAGCCCAACCACAAACTCGACAGCCGCGGGGTCAGCAGGGGCACGGGAATCATCCACCGCCGCAGCCCGCGCTGCTGCGCGTATTCGCGCATTAGTTCGCCATAGGAAACCTGGTCCGGTCCGCCAATCTCGACAATGACGCTGCCATCCAGCTTGAGGGACAGCGCTGCATGGAGATAAGCCAGCACGTCGCCGATGGCGATGGGTTGCGCCGTCGCCCGCACCCAGCGCGGCATCACCATCACCGGCAACCGCTCCACCAGTGCCCGGATCATTTCGTAGGACAAACTGCCCGAGCCGATTATGATGGACGCCCGGAACTCGATCACCGGCACATCGTGCGCCCGCAATCGCTCTCCCACATCATGCCGGCTGCGGAGGTGGGCCGACAAATCCGGCTCGTCCTCGCCCAAGCCTCCGAGATAGATGATGCGCTGCACGCCCGCGGCCCGCGCAGCGGCGGCGAAATTTTCCGCGGCCAGACGGTCCTGCGTTTCAAAATCGCCTGTCGCGCTCATCGAATGAACCAGATAAAACGCGGCTTCCACACCCTGCATGGCTGCCGACAGCGATGCCGCGTCGAGCAAGTCGCCTTGCACCACTTCGACGCCGGCCGGCACACGGGGCAACAAATGTTCCGGCTGCCGCGCCAGACACCGCACGCGCCAGCCATCTGCCACCAGCAACGGCAACAGCCGCCCGCCGACATAGCCGGTCGCGCCCGTCAGCAAGATGTGGCCGGAGTGGTTCATGTCAGGTCGTGGATCTTCCGTTGGCGTTCATCGGATCAGTTGCTTTTGAGATCCCACCCAGCACGACCGGAGACGCGGCAGCAGCAGGTCGCGCGTCCGGCGGAGGTTTTGGATTTGTGACAAGGCGCTCATTTTGGTTTCTCCCCCTCCGTCTGCAGCATCACCTCGTTGCGCCTCCGCCTCGTTCTTCGCGTTCCGGCCGCCGCTGAAGCGCAGCACCGCGAACCGGCCCGCCGGCAGCTCGCGCATAGTTACCGCGCCATCCGCCGGCTCGGGCCCGCTGGCCGTCTGCCGCTCGTGTTGGCCATCGAGGTGTCGTAGGCAGTGATGCCTTCTGCAACCGGCAGAAGAAAGTCACGGATCTACGACGCGCAATCGAGAATGCGGAAAAGCTGTTTGTGTTCTCTGAGAGACGCTACGGCACCGTCGGCGCGTCAGTCGTTACGGCAAGGTGTGTCCGGCATTTGCCTTGACTTGGGAAATATCTGAAGCGCTGATCGCACCGCTCGCATTAACATCAGTCCGGAAGTTGGCCGCAGTCACGGGCACGCCTGATTGCCCCTTGGTCTGCGAGATGTCGGCAGCATTCACTGTCTTGTTCGCTGTGGTATCGCCAATCAGCATGTTCGCATTCACTGAGGTATCGGGCAGAACCTGAGCGAAGTCGTCTGTTACGTTACTTAAAGTAACCGTGATCTGCTGCACATCCGCCACGCCGGTTAAGCTGACCATCATCGTGTTGCCGCTGAAAGTGGGACTTCCCGTGACGTTGCCCGAACCGCTCGTCACGCTGGCGTTGCCGCTCACAACCGGGTTACTAAACGTAACCACAAATGTGTGATCACCGCCGCTGCTGCGGCATTCCACGCCAGGTTCGCCCGTCAGTGGCAAGTCGATATCGAAGTCTCCCGCTATCCCATGCGTCTTCCGCGAAACGGCACTCGTGAGTTGCAGCGGGTTACAGGTATCGGGCATAGGACCCTGGATGGCAACGGTGGAGGGGCCTCCTGTTTTAAAGTACCCGATCGTCGCATTCACAGCCTGCGGCGGACGGTTGGCATCAAAACGGAAATTATACAACGTTCCAAACCGAATCGCGTTCGCGTTCTGGTTCTCCGCAAATGTTTCCGAGTTCCAGCTCACAGCATTGACGGTTTGAGTCGAAGCCCATGGAGTGCTGCTATAGCCAGCGCTATTTTGGGTCCCGTCGTTGGCGAAGGCGGGCTGTTGAGGCGGCGCATGAAACCCGAGATTGCTCACCATGATTCCGCATCCCAGAGGCACACTGAAGGATTGAATCGAACGATCGAGATTCTCGTTGTAAAGCGCGTACTCGTAATGCCAGACACCAGCACTTGGATTCGTCACTTTGTAGCCGATAAACCAGATGCCATCATTTCCCGGATCAGGCTGAATCTGGTTCACTGTCGCGCCGGTCCAAGCTGCAATGGCCGGCTGCTCTCGCACGGTGGGGCCTGCGTTAGTAAAACTAAAGGGCTGGTTGATTCCGGTGACGTTGTACTGACGGTACGAAACGTTGTTGTACATGTTGCACTGGCCCGGATGACTTTGGCACCATGTGTATTCGTGCGGGACGACGTATTGCGCTTCGGCAAAATACGTCGCTCCCGGGTTAAACGACACGTTCAAGTCGTTAACGTCGACGAGAATTCGGTGAGACGTTACATCATGACTGTGGCCGCTGTGATTGTTCGCTGTGGAACCTTGGAAATTTCCGGTGAATGGATTGACCCAGGCGCGCGAACCGATACCGGTTTGGCTGCCGTTCAAACCGGCGCCGTACGCATCGGAGCAGCCGGAGCCGAGTTGGCCGCCGCCTACACCATTGCATCCAAAGCCGCAGGTGTTTGACGAGGCCGCTGAGAACGCATGCTTACCCCAGGACTGCCCGATTTGCTCGAACCGCTGAGTATGGTCAGCGCTGCCACTCATTCGGTAAACATTCTGCGGAATAAACGGATGGTCGCTGTTCGACAAGGCAAACCAATCGACGTCGATTGTCCCTTTGTTGCAGGCATCAGTTCCCAAAGCGAGGCCCACACGCCCCCCGACGGAACCAGTCTCGGATTGCTCCAAGCCGATCAGATCGCCTACGATGACGTCGGGGCCGGGGATGGTCCCGACGTCGGGTTGGTTCAGTGCTGGCAGTCTCGCTGACTTCACGTCGCCGTTTTCGTCGAGCTGTGTGATCTCGATGGGATGCATGGTTGCGCGGATGGAGATTTCGCCGGCAACTGTGCCGGCGTCTGACGGGTGGCCAGATGACTCGGCGAATTCTTTGGAGACCAGCAGCCGTCCGCCTCTAATGCTCAGCAACCGCGCCTGAGCATCGTAATCGGTACTGGTTTCCTTCAATATTGAAAAAAGTGAATCCTGTCTTTGCGTCGCGAACGACGATCTCATAAGGTTCTCCCGGAGAAAGTTTCTCAACGACAAGCTGGCTGATGGAGGCATTCAACGCTTGCGGAAGACCGGCTGCTTTCTCCGGTACGAGTCTCATCGAGCCCCTTTCGAGCTCGCGCAATTCGTTGTTAAAAACAAGGATCGTGAAAAAAGAATTGGGCGCCACGCCGAAGTGCAACATGTGCCGTTGCGGCTCTTTCGGCGATCCGTTAAGCCGGCTCAAATCGAGATCCATCGCGACGCTTCCGCTCGCGACAATCAGCTTCTCCAGAGTTCTGGTCTGTGCATCCCGGCTTGTCGCTGAATTCTCCGAAGTTGCCGAACTGATGCCGAAAAGGAAAAGCATCGGGAGCGTGAAATAGGTCACTATGGTTTTGAACATGTTCTAATCCTCCAAATTGATAATCACTGAAAAAATTACGAACGAAGCGCTTTTCGGGACGAGTCAATGTCGACTACGTTCCGAACCGTGACCCGTACGATCGAGATCACGATATTACTTGTTTCCAGGAAAGCGGAATATTTTTTTACATTCTCATCTGAGGCGCGCACGATCTGGCATCGACTTTTCCCATCCTCTGGAGACAGCGTACAGACCGCGTTTCAGCCGATTCTTGCTGTTTTCGGGGATTCCGCTCTTCGATCCGAACAAGCACCCCTTGCATGAGGGAGGCGCGCCATTTATTCTCGACATTGTGAAATTAGTTGTCGCGGCATTGCTGGCGGCCGGTCTTTTTTACCTGGCTAGTTGCTCGGATATATCAGATATCGATGCCGTTCAGGAACAGCAGATGCAGCACAGTTATGCTGCTCCCGGACAACCGACATCGGTTGGTGCTCCGCCGGATACTGATGAGCCTGACGGCCAAAAGGTGCCAGGCGAGTAAACATTTGCGGACGCGTGGGGAATCATAAAGAGGCGGACAAGCCGATCCCGCGATCATTCTTTCGGCGTGACCCGCTGACCTGCGCGCGCGAGCTGATCGGAACGGAACTGATTTGGGAGCGCTGCCGCGGAATCATCGTTGAAACCGAAGCCTATCTGACCGTAAACGACGAGGCGTCTCACACCTTCCTCCGCCCGAGCGCACGTGCTTTTGTGGAGCGGAATCGCGTGGGCACGGCCTACATCTACTTAAATTACGGTGTGCATTGGATGTTGAATGTGCTCGTGAAAGGCGAACACGAAGGCTTCGTCTTGATTCGAGCGCTTGAACCGACGCACGGCTTAACTTTGATGAAGGAACGCCGTGGAACGAGCGACGTTCGACGGCTTTGCTCCGGCCCGGGCAAGTTGACCCAAGCACTCGATATCACGAATCGGTATCACGAAATGGATTTGTGCGCCGATCCGAGGCGCTCGTTTCGATTGCGCGGTTCGCTGGTTCCTGAAATCGTCGCCGACGAACGCGTCGGCATTACACGATCGGCCACCTTCCCCTGGCGATTCACTCAGCGCGGCAGCCCATTCGTGAGCGTGAAACCAAAGGATGCGTCGTCGCAACATGTCACGATGCGTTGACTGCGCGGTGGATTCACTGAAGTTAGGCGCGCAATGATTTCGCAGAAAAAACGTGTTCTTCTCGGCATGAGCGGCGGCGTCGATTCCAGCGTCGCCGGCTATCTGCTGCGCGAGCAGGGCTACGATGTAGTCGGCGTGACGATGAAGGTCTGGCCGCAGGATTGCATCTCACGCGCGGAAGACAAATGCTGCGGACCTCAGGCGGTGGCTGATGCGCGGGGAGTGGCCCACGCGCTCGGCTTCCCGCATTATGTCGTGGACGAAGCGAACCAATTCGAGCGCGTCGTGATCGATTATTTCTCAAGCGAATATCAGGCCGGCCGGACGCCGAATCCGTGCGTCATGTGCAACGAGAAACTGAAGTTCGGCAGCCTTTGGGACAAGGCGGAGGCGCTCAGCTGCGATTACATCGCGACCGGGCATTATGCGATCATCGAGCATCACGCTGATCGCGCCGTGTTGCGCAAGGGCGTCGATCCGCGCAAAGACCAATCCTATTTTCTGTTCAGCTTGCGGCAGGCGCAGTTGCGACGGGCACTGACTCCGCTTGGGGGAATGTCGAAGACGGCGATTAGGGAGATTGCGCGTTCGTTAGGTCTGAGAGTGGCGGACAAAGTGGACAGCCAGGAAATTTGTTTCGTGCCCGGCAACGATTACAAGGCTTTCCTCCGCTCGCATCTTGGGGATGGCGAATTTCATCGGGGCGGCATTTACGATCTCTCGGGAGAATTTCTTGGCGAACATGGCGGCCTCGAGCTTTTTACCATCGGTCAGCGCAAGGGGCTTCCCGGCGGATCCGCGCAGCCGCGCTATGTGGTGGATCTCGATCCGGCGACGAATCGCGTCATTGTTGGCAGCGCCGAGGATTTGGTTTCCGAGGAATTCGAAATCGATCGCGTGAACTGGGTGAGTCGCGGGGCGTTTGAAGAAGCGACCGAAGTGACGGTGAAAATTCGTTACAGCCATCCGGGAACTCAAGCGACGTTTACGCCACTCGATCAAAATCGCGCGCGGTTGCAGTTGCATGATCCGCAGAAAGCGGTCACTCCCGGGCAGGCCGCTGTTTTTTACGAGGGCGACACGGTCCTCGGCGGCGGTTGGATTTGTCGGCAGGCGGTTCTCGCATCGGCCTAACGAATGGTCGAAGAGATTCTCGTCGTGATGAGCACGTTTCCCGATGTGGAAACCGCGCGACGGATTGCGGAGACACTCGTTGCGGCAAACCTGACAGCGTGCGCGAGCCTTACGACGCAGGTTGAGTCAATCTATCGCTGGCAGGGAAAGGTTGAGAAGGGAAATGAAACGCTTGTCCTTTTTAAACTTACCGCGAAAGGTTACGCCGCATTCGAAAAAGAGCTTAAGGCACTTCATCCGTACGACGTTCCGGAGATCGTTGCGTTGCCCGTGACGGGTGGTTCGCCAGAATATCTGTGCTGGGTCAGCGAGAATTGCGGGGCGTGATCTTTTTGTGGCTGCCGCTATCCCCAGCGGCAGCTACAAGAACCACATCCAATCAACGTCGTTCCGACTCGGCCTCTTTCGGCGGAGGCGCATTCCGAAACTCACGATGCCGCACTTTTCCACCCGCGTATGCGATGTAGCCTCCCGCGCCCAAAGCGGCGCAACCAAGGAGAAGCGCAGACAAGGCAAGGAGCGTCGCGGTCTTCGGCCATTTGATCGGCACAAGAATGGCAACCGCGGCAACGATGGCCAGCGCGTAGAAAAGGTAGATCAACTGATCGGCACGATGCTCATGTATTTTCAGCCAGGCCTCTCCGTCAGCGTCGGTCATTGAAAGAACTCGATCGTAAGCCTGCTCACCGTATTCTTTTACCGGCCACGCAGACGCCGCGGTCGCAAGAACGATGACGAGCGTCGCGATCTGCGCGTGCCGGCTCCGCAGGAACAGCGCAACGATCAATCCGAGGCAACCTGCCGCCAGTCCGTAAACCGGAAGCGGATTGATCAGGACATGAATGTACTCAGGCTGGTTGAGATCTTGCCAGAAGGTGCCGAGCATCACCGAACCCTGGCGTCGTTGATTTTTCCTGACGCGGAGAACTTCACCTCCGGGATGGGGCCGAACTCTTCCCAATTTTTCGCGATGTAGTGCCACCATTCCGTTTTCAAGCCGTAGAATCCGCCGCGATTCATCGCGGCTCGCAGGAGCCAGAGCCGGTGATTAATCGTTTCGTTAGGCCCGTGGTGATGAAGCATCGCTTCGAACGTAAACGAATCAAAATCAGTCGGCATTGTCACTTCGTGGCCTCGCTCATCGACCAGCGTGCAATCGACCGCCACCCCCCAGCAATGCAATGACTTTCCGCTGGTCGGATCGGCCACGTAATCGGTATTTTTCGAGAGTTGCCAAAGTTGCGCCTGCGCGTCCTTCGGCCGATAGGCATCCCAGATTTTGAGACCATGATGATTCTGGGCCAGAAACGCCTGCGCGATAACCAGTCTCTGAGCCACACTTGCCCGCACCAGCGCGGGCATATCGGGAGGATAGAGCGCTCGCCCAGTGATGTTGCGAGTCCCGGCATAGCGCAGTTCGACGACGATCGTGGGGACGATCTTTTTGATATCAACCAATTCTTCGTCGAGTGACGCCGCGAGCGAACTCGTTACGAGCAGACAAAGACCCACGGAAATAAGGGTTGGTCGGAAAGGACGCGAGGGTTTCACCAGGATTGAAAGAGCAATTGGCGTGAAACCTCTGCCGCAATTTCGCTGGCTGGCAAGCGCTTCTTCCCAATCGACCTTCAGGGCGCGGACGCCACCGGTGCGCCATCGACTCTGGCAATTCGATCAAGAAGCAGACGGGCGCTGTTTTCCGGCATGGTGAAGCGAAGTTCCAGATCGGCATCCTGCCGGGTCACCTCGGGCGGTTGCGCGAAAAGTTGGAGATCAGAATTCTCCAGGTGAAGCCAGCGTTGCGCCTCGTCGTGCAGCCGTCGCGCCATGTCGGCTCCGTTGGCCGGATTTTTGAGGCGAATGAGCAGGCGCGCTTTCACAGGGTTTTCAAAAGTCAGAGCAAGCCCGATGAGCTGGGATGAATCGAGCAGCTCGCGGGTAAAAATTGGATGAAAAACCTGCGGGAGTTTGGAGGGATCCCGTGAAATCAAACGCAGCGCGCTTTCTTGATCCAGGGCTTGAAAGCGATCGAATAACTGGCCGCTGATTTTCAGATCCGGGCTAATGCCCAAGCGCACTTGCACGAGCTCTTCCACTTCCGATTCCTTTCCGACGGCGATCGTCCTGGGGCCGACCCGAGCCACGGCAAAATCCTGCTGCTGCAGTTGCCAAATCGGGAGACCGTTGAAAGGACGCTTGTGGAAAGCCGGGTCGCGATCAATCGAACGGATGGTGTGCGCCAGATCGCCGCGCGCTTCCACCAGGACGTATTCACGAGTGACTCCGGTTTCGGCCGTGGCCATCGCTCGAGTGATGCGCAACGTGCCATGCGATACATCCAGCGCCGGGGTGCGGGCCGCACTACCGAGCAAGGATGACCAGAGCGCCTGCCAGCTAACATCTCCCTCCTTCCGCCAACGCTTCGGGAGGTCGTCGCGTTCAAATCGCTCGGTATTGAGCGAAAGGATGGCGTCGGTTTCCTGCGGGAGCCACTCGCGTTTCGGCGGCGATTGAAAAACCAGCGGGAGAATGATCCCGAGCAAGATGACCACGGAAAAGACTGTGAAATAAAACTTTCGCAGCTCCTGCTTGTCGATTTGGCTGGAAAGCGTCGCCAGTTCCGCCGTGTGCTGCATGTGTCGCTCCACGGCCTCGTGATGACGCTGCACTTCCGGCAGAAGATGCGGCGCACTCGGCGGAGCGATCCCTTGGGAAGCGAGATGCCGGCCGATGTTGAGATAAGCGGGGTTCTTGCGCTCCTCGACCGTCTCATGCTGCGCGCGCGCCTCTTTCATGACGTCTTGTTGCGCGCGGCTGCTTTCGTTCAGCGCGCGATCGCGCGCCTCAAATTCACTGCGGACCTGAGCAATATTTTTTTCCGCTGCCCCAAGATCGCTCTCAGCAGCGGCCAACTTTTCCTTAGCCAGGCGGCAGGCGTCGGCGCTGCCCAGCCGCGCTCGCATGAGTTCCGCGCGCTCCTCCGGCAACCGCGCGCGGCGGGCGCCGATTTCGGAAGTTTGCGCCTCGAGATCCGGCGGCGGCGGCGTTTTCTCCTGGAGCGTCGTGAGCTGTTTCAATAATTCCTTGTCGGACGCTTCAATGTCCTCCAGGCGCCGATCCACATCTTTGAGCTCTCTGGCGCGAACATCGGAAGTGGCCTTGAGGTCGTTGCGATGCTGCATCAACGGTTTCTTTTCGGCTTCAAGTCTGGCGAGCGCAGCGTTTTGTTCCTTCGCGTTTTCCTGGCGTTGCCCTTCGATTTGCGTGATGCCTTCTTCGAGTTGCGCAATCCGGAGGGCCACTTCCTTTTGCTCCTGCTCGAGCTTTTTCAGAGCGACAATTTCGTTGCGCACCTCTGGGAAGTTGACTGCCTGGGAACAGCCTTCCCGACCGAGATTGATGTGACTCTTCTGTAGAAGACGCTTCTCATGGCGTAGCGCCATCCGCGTTCTCTGCCGGCGAACCTTGAGGCCTAATTCACGAAAGCCTGTGCGAATAAAATTCACAGGGTTAGGCTACGCGAAGAGCGCGCGAGACAAATCGAAAAGTTGCAGCGATTGCGGCTCGCTTGTTGCGAGTTTTCCCCGGCTTTGGTATGATATCTCCATGACGGTTAGGGCAATTGAAGCCTTTTTGGAAGCACACCCCTTTCGGCCATTTCGATTGGTCACCGCTTCGGGAGAAGCTTACAAAGTTCCACATCCGGACTTTGTTACGTTTTCTCCCAGTCGGCGTACCTGCAACGTTTACGGTGCAGACGGCGAATTCTTTAGCACGCTAGATATTTTGACGATCGCCGATCTCCAACCAAATGGGAGAATTCGATCGCGTCGCCGATAAGATCGAGCATTATTCTTCGGCTCCGCTCAGTTTTGCCAGAACGCTGAAATCCTCCAGCGTCGTCGTGTCGCCCGTGACGGCATTGCCGCTGGCGATCTCCTTCAGCAAACGGCGCATGATTTTTCCGCTGCGTGTTTTGGGCAGCGCTTCGGCAAAGCGTACTTCGTCAGGTTTGGCGATCGCGCCGATGTGCTGGCCAACGTGTGCTCGGAGTTCTTCCTTTAGCGCGCGTGTTGCGACAGCGCTGCTCTTCACCGTTACAAATGCCACTACTGCCTGACCTTTCATTTCATCAGGGCGACCGACCACTGCGGCCTCGGCCACGCTCGCATGACTCACCAGCGCGCTCTCAATCTCCGAAGTGCCAAGGCGATGCCCAGCGACGTTCAGAACATCGTCGATCCGGCCCACGATCCAAAAATAGCCATCTTTGTCTCGACGCGCTCCGTCACCCGTCAGATAGCTTCCTTTGAATTCGCTCCAGGTACCTGTTTCTTGTAGCGATCGGTGTCTCCGTAAATGGTGCGGAGCATCGATGGCCAGGGTCGCCGAATAATCAGTTTGCCGCCGACATTCGCTCCGACCTCTTTGCCGTTTTCATCGACTACCGCGGCGTCGACGCCGAAAAATGGCAGCGTTGCGCTCCCCGGTTTTGTCGGCACCGCGCCCGGCAACGGAGTAATCATGATCGCGCCGGTCTCGGTTTGCCACCACGTATCGACGATCGGGCAGCGTCCGCCGCCGATCTTCTCGTGATACCACATCCATGCTTCGGGGTTGATCGGTTCGCCGACTGTCCCGAGCAAACGCAACGAAGAGAGATCGTGCTTCTTCACCCACTCATCGCCCCAACGAATGAAGGCGCGGATCGCGGTCGGCGCCGTATAGAGAATGTTAACGCGGTACTCTGCGATGATTTTCCAGAAGCGATCCGGTTCCGGCCAATTCGGTGCGCCTTCATACATGAGCGTGGTCGCGCCGTTCGCGAGCGGACCGTAAACGATATAGCTGTGTCCGGTTACCCATCCGATGTCTGCAGTGCACCAGTAGATGTCCTCTTCGCGGAGGTCGAAGACGTACTTCATGGTTGAATAAATTCCGACCAGATAGCCGCCTGTAGTGTGGAGAATGCCTTTCGGTTTTCCGGTCGAACCGCTCGTATAAAGAATGTAAAGCGGATGCTCGCTATCAACGGCCACCGGCGGGCAATTGGCATCGACGTATTCTAATTCCCGATGCCACCAGACATCGCGGCCGTCTTCGATGTGGATTTCATTTCCAGTTCGTCGAAAAACAATCACGCGCTTGATCGAGGTTTTGCCGCTCAGCGCGTCGTCCACATTTTTCTTGAGCGGAACGATGGCGCCTCGCCGATAACCGCCATCGGCCGTGATGACCGCGACCGCACCGCAATCGGCAATGCGGTCGCGAATGCTATCCGCGCTGAAACCGCCGAAGACGACTGAATGGACCGCGCCAATTCGCGCGCAGGCGAGCATGGCGATCGCCGCTTCGGGAATGGCCGGCATGTAAATGATGACGCGATCGCCTTTCCGAATGCGATTTCGCTTGAGCACATTCGCGAAACGGCAGACTTCGCGATGGAGCTGCTGATAGGTCAGCGTGCGTGTCTCACCGGGTTCGCCCTCCCAGATGATTGCGGCTTTGTTGCGGCGCGGCCCGGCGAGATGGCGGTCCAGGCAATTCTCGGAGACGTTCAGTTTCCCGCCGACAAACCACTTCGCGAAAGGCGCCTTCCACTTCAGCACTTTTTTCCAGGGCTTTTGCCAAAGAAGCTCGCCGGCTTCGCGGGCCCAGAATTTCTTCGGGCGTCTGATCGACTCGCGATACATCCGTTGATACTGCCGGATGTTGCTGATGCGCGCTTTCTTCGCAAAATCGCGCCCGGGTTTGAAGACACGTTTTTCGACGAGGTGAGACTCAATGTTTGTGTTCATGCAGAAGGTCTGGGAGAGGCTATCAATGTGAAGTTGGTACTCAACGGAAAGTTCGATTGCACTAACGTCATCCCGAGCGCAGTCGAGAGATTGGCCCCGCACGGAATAGCAACGAGTTTCGTCCCGCTACGTTTTGCGTTGCCTTCCGTGAGCGCTGACGAAAAGATCGCGGCATGAGTGATCATGTGTACAAAAAGATTGAGTTAGTTGGCTCGTCACCGAACAGCATCGATGACGCGGTCAGGAATGCGATTTCGCGCGCGGAAAAAACGATCCGCAACATGCGTTGGTTCGAGGTGACCGAAACACGCGGCTATATCGAAAACAACAAGGTCAATCACTGGCAGGTGACGGTAAAGATCGGCTTTACCCTGGACTAGTAACATTTTGTAGCGGCGGTCTCTGACCGTCGGAAACTTTACTCGCAGAAAATGCGACGGTCAGAGACCGCCGCTACAAAAATCATCAGTCCTGACGCTGCGCCTGTACCGCCTGATAAATCTTTGTCGCGCCGTACATCAGGATGGCGGGCTTGAAGGCGACAAAACCCAAACGGACGACACCGCCGAGGATTCTCCCGACTGGCAATCGATTTAGGATAAAGCCCGCCGCCAGAGCGAAACCGAGTGCCGGCAACGGATTTTCGCGCACGTAATCCTCCGTCTCGCTGAGCAGGTGCTCAAATTGATCCTTCGTGTAATGAAGACCGCGTTCCGCGAAGTCTTCTGAAATGCCGGCAGATTTTTCGTCCATGTTACTTTGAATTTCGGATGTTAGGGGCTTTTTGCGCGTGGAAAATACTTTAACGAAGAGTTAACCAGACCGTACGCGCTCCGGCGTCAACTGCAATGTCCGGCAGAGGAGGTTCGCGATGGAACCCTCCGGCGCGTCGAACCGCTTTCAAACAGAAGCGCGCCATCAGCTCCAACCCATGGGCATCGAGATCGGTGCAGTTCGTCGAGAGGAGGAGGCGAGCGTCCCGGTCAGCCACCTCGAGCGCTGCCGACAACAAGTCTTCAAAGTCCCGTTCGACCTGAAAGGCCTTTCCGCGTTTTGAGCGCGAGAACGTGGGCGGATCGAGGATGATCATGTCGAATTTCTCTCCCTTTCGAGCGAGGCGCGGCAGAACGTCGAACACGTCATCCGCGATGAATTGGTGACCGGTTGTGACCAGACTGTTGAGCGCAAAGTTCTCCTTTCCGCGCGCGAGCGATTTCTTCGACAAGTCGATACTCACGGTCTTCGCGTCAACTGTTGCGGCGGCGACGGAAAACGAGCACGTGTAAGCGAAACAATTGAGCAGTTTCTTTGGCGCCACTTCTCGAACGAAGCGGCGATTCTCGCGCTGATCCACGAACAACCCGATCGAGTAACCCGCTCCGAAATCGACGCCGTAACGCAGCGATCGCTCGGTCGCGACCGTCCGTAAATTCTCATCGGCATCGCCTTTCAGGAGCCGGGGTGCTTCTCGCTCCGAATTCCGGATCGGCAGGTATCGCGCCAAGACTCGCTTGAAATGGAATTCGGCTGATTCCGCCCAGAGATAGAGTTCCGTGGCGAGCCTGTCTTCCGCCGCCTGGTTCTTGTAGGAGATGAGCACGTCAGAACCGAAGCGTTCCACCCAGCCATCGCCGGCTGTGCAAAGTCGGTGCGCGTCGGTTTGCTCCGCCGCAAAGTCTCGCAACATCGCGGGCTCGATCCATTCGGATTTCATTCTCGGCGCAATACGATGCTATGAGCCGGACTGGCTCGGCCAGCAAATTCGCGACCTTTTCTTGCCGCGCTGACGGGGCGGGTTACAATCGGCGCAACCCTCAACTCCCGTGGGCCTAACGAACAACCGTCCTTCTCCATCCATGCCGCACGCCATCATTCGTGTTCCCGCCAGCACTTCGAATCTGGGGCCGGGCTTCGATTGTCTGGGCGTCGCGCTTCAGATCTACAATGAGGTCACGGTGTTTCGCGGCCGCTCCGCGCGCCTTACGCCGATGATGCGCGAATCCGCGAAGGCATTTTTTCAAACAACTGGAATTACTCCATTCGCGTTTTCCGTTTCGGTCTCTGGAGATGTTCCGCCATCGCGCGGCTTGGGTAGCAGCGTTACGGTCCGTCTCGGTGTCATGCACGCGCTGAACGAGCTGACCAACGGAACGCAAACGCGCGCGCAGATTTTTGGACTTTGCGCGCGTTTGGAAGGTCACCCTGATAATGCCGCTCCAGCCGAGTTTGGCGGGTTCAACGTGGCCCGCGGCTTGAACCGTCAGCGATTTAGCGTCTCGCCTCGACTCCATTTCGTTCTGCTCATTCCTGAGTTCGAAATCGCGACCGCGCGGGCGCGTCGAGTTCTCCCTTCTCGAATCGCGCGACTGAGCGCAGTCGAGAGCAGCAAGAATGCGTGCGCCCTGACCGCGGCATTCGCGTCCCGCGATTATCAAAAACTGCGCGGCACCTTCGCCGACGGCTTGCACCAGCCTTTTCGACGGAAACTGATTCCGTTTCTTGATGACGTGATTGCCGCGGGCGAAGCGGCGGGCGCGCTCGGCGGATTCTTAAGCGGTTCCGGATCGACCATCGCCTGCCTCGCGCTGCGCTCGCCGGAAAAGGTTGCTCGCGCGATGCTGATGGCGGCCGGCGCGACGAAAGCAAAAATCCTGATCACAAAAGCCGACAACAAAGGGACGCGCGTTCTTTCCGTTCGCGCATCGACACGCTAGAACAAACGACGTGGGCCAATCACTCGAAAATCTCGAACAATTCGCGATCGACGTGATCCTGGAGCGGCGTCACGGATTCCGGGCAACGCTTCTGCGCTGGATGCTGCGCACGTTTTCCTTTTTCTATCAGGGACTCGTTCAACTTCGGCTATTCCTCTATCGCCATCGTGTCATCCGCGAACGCACCCTCGGCTGTCTGGTCATCAGTATCGGGAACCTCACCGTCGGTGGCACCGGCAAGACACCAATCGTCGAGAAAATTGCGCGCGCTTTGCAGACAGGCGGTCGCCGCGTCGCTATTCTGAGCCGGGGATACAAGAGCGTGCCGCGGCCGGTCGTTCGGAAGTTCTGGCAGCGCTTTCGCCGCCAGAAACCCGGCCCGCCGCGGGTCGTCTCCGATGGGAAATCGCTTCTGCTCGATTCGCTCACTGCCGGAGATGAACCGTACATGCTCGCGAGTAATTTGAAGGACGTCATCGTGCTCGTGGACAAGGACCGCGTGAAGAGCGGGCTCTTCGCGATCGGTGAAATGAAAGCGGACACACTCCTGCTCGATGATGGTCTGCAGTATCTGCATCTCAAGCATCGCCTCGACATCGTGCTGGTCGATCGCCAGGCGCCGTTCGGAAACGAGTACCTGTTGCCGCGCGGCACATTGCGCGAGCCGCCCGGAAACCTGAAGCGAGCCAGCTATGTTTTCATTACCAAGAGCACGGGCGAATCGAATCAGGCGCTGGTCGATCGCATCCGCGCGCTACAATCGGACCGCGGAAATCATTGAGTGCTCGCACAAGCCGCTGCACCTGCAGAATGTTTTCACTGGCGAGCAATTGCCGCTCGATCGTTTGCGCGACACCTACGTCGGCGCTCTGAGCGGGATCGCGGCGCCGGAAAGTTTCGAGGGCGGTTTAGTCAAACTTGGCGCTCGGATCGAGCTGGCCAAACGCTACACCGACCATCACCGCTACAGCGAAGCCGAACTGCAGAGCTTCATCAATCGCTGTATCCGCCGCGATCTGGAAATGATTGTGACCACGGAGAAGGACGCGGTTCGATTCCCGCGCCTGACGAAACCGGAGGTGCCGATTTTCTTTCTTCGGGTCGAAATCGAGATTCTCAGCGGGCACGAGAGCTGGGAGCATTTCGTCGCGCGCATATGCCAGCCCCAGCCGATGCTTTCGCCCGAGAGATTTTTCTCCTGAATCTCAATGGTAGGGACGCCGCGCTGCGGCGTCCGGCCAGCGGTCATCCTTGCAATTGTAGAGGCGCTTGTGCCAGGCGCCTGCTAATTTCGTTCGGCGCTTGATACAAACGCCGCTACAACATCATGGCGCGAATATCTTGTGAGATGACTTTCAGTCTATGAGCAACAAAGCGGAACTGATCGTCGAAGGCCGGAGACTGCCCGTTTCCAACCTCGACAAAGTCCTTTATCCGAAAGCGGGATTCACCAAGGGCGAACTGATCAATTATTACATCCGCATCGCGCCGGTGCTTCTGCCGCATCTGAAGGATCGGCCGCTGACGATGAAGCGATATCCCGACGGCGTTGAGGCAGAATATTTCTACGAAAAGAACTGTCCGGCGCATCGGCCGCCGTGGGTGAAGACGGCGAAAGTCTGGAGCGAAGGCAACCAAACCTACATGAACTACTGTCTCGCCCAGGATTTGCCGACCCTGGTCTGGGCGGCCAATCTCGCCGATATCGAGCTGCACACTTCCCTCGCGAAAAAGAAAAATATCGCGCGTCCGACGATGATGGTCTTCGATCTCGATCCCGGCGCGCCGGCCGACATCGTCGAGTGTTGTCAGGTCGGACTCTGGCTGCGTGACCTGCTCGCGAAGTTGAAGCTGAAAAGTTTTGCCAAGACCAGCGGCTCGAAGGGTCTGCAAATTTACGTGCCGCTCAATACGCCGGTCACGTTCGATCAAACCAAGGATTTATCGCGCGCTCTCGCGGAACATCTCGAACACGAGCATCCGCAAGCTGGTCATTTCGAAAATGGCGCGGGCGTTGCGCACCGGCAAAGTGTTCGTCGATTGGAGCCAGAACGACGAGCACAAGACCACGATCAATGTCTATTCAATGCGCGCCAAAGCGCAGCCGACCGTGTCGACGCCCGTGACGTGGGAGGAAGTGGAGAAAGCGCTGAAGAAGAAAAACGCAAAGTCGATGGTCTTCACCTCCGACCAGGTTCTTCGCCGCGTCGAAAGACTGGGCGATCTGTTTGAGCGGGTGGAAACACTGAAGCAAAAGTTGCCGAAGAAATGGTCGCTCTGACCACAAAACGTTCGCAGGATACTTGTCCCGACCAAAAGGTTGCATCGTCCTATAGGTTAACCAGAGTTGTTGGTGAATCTGCGAAGTGACGTATTGTGAATGAGTCCACCACATCAGGAGCAAGTTGGTGTTTCGCGGTCAATTGGTAACAAACTCTCTCTATCTCAACGCGGTCACATGCTATGAAACGGGGAATACGAAAGTCAAACATCGCGTGATGATTGGGGCAAAGAACTAACATGTTGGTGGTTGTGTCCAAACCGTTGTGGCCGCCTCCCAAGGGTCGCACGTGATGAACCTCGGCATAGAAGGTGTCGTGTGAAATCTCGAAGCGCGTGCCGCAAATCTGACACCGGAACTCGTAGAGACTTTTCAGAGCGCGAGCGGTAGCGGTGTCGCGAATGACTCTGGAAATGTGGCTCTTGAATCTCTTAGGAGGTTCCGCGATGTCGGTCGCTAGCTGGGAGACTTCCTCGGCGGGTGCCCGTTTCCGTGACGCTCGTTGCGAAAGATCGACTGGAATGGCCTCGGTGGTTCGAATGCTAATGTCGAAGTCAAGTTCCCTTGGAGCATCTCTTGGTATTGTCTTGATTAGATAGACTAGGTTGCGGAGAAGGTCCTCTACCTTGTATCGTTTCGCATTTGCTTCGGCTGCTTGGAGACTCCGTTGTTTAGTTGCCTCGTCCTCTGTGATCTCAAGGTAAATTGGGCCTGAATAGCGTGCTCGTCTGAGCTTAGAGGCGATGCCAAGCAATTGGTAAAATGGTTCTCCCGTAACAACGCACATATCGAATGCGCGCTTTTTGCTGATTTCGCCACCGCGCGTGGTGAGTTCGGGTTCGGAAAACGGAACGTGCGGAACGCCCATCTTGAGTAACTGCGACATAAAAATGTCTTCACGATACCTAAAGTCGCGATCCACCACGTCCACTCCTTCCTCGCGTTTAGTGCGCTCTCGCAGTTTTTGCGTAACGAGATCGCAATCTTGGAGGCCGAAGTGAATCGATGTGTTTATATACTGTCGCTATCGTCACGCGTTCCAAGTTGCGAGTCGCCTAACTACAAGTGAACGAAACTATTTTTCGTCTATTTTGACTCTGACTCGCAGAGTGGGACCGGTAAAAGGAAAAGCATCGCGTTATTCTGTAGCCGCACCGTCGGAGCGACAAGCCTAAAGCCGAGGGGCAACTGATTGCGGCGAGCCGCGTGCGCTCCCGGAAACGGAGAGTCGGAGGGAACCGCCCACTCCGAGGCGCTTGGCACAAGCGCCGCTACAGTTAATACCCAGCCGCCTGCCCGTCTTTGCGGCTTTCGCTGGCGCCGACGTAGACGCGCTGGCCGTCGTGCATTTCGACTTTGATCGCCTGATAACCGCCGTAGCCGCCGACGTCGAATCGCACGTCGTGTCCCTTCTTGCGCAGCTCGCGCACGGTTTCGTAGGGAATGCCGCTCTCGACTTCGACGTATCCGCCGTTGGTCATTTTCTCGCCGGTCGGTTCGTTGTCGCCTTCGTGCTGCCAGCGTGACGCATCGCCTGCTTCCTGCACGTTCAAGCCGAAATCAATCTGGTTAGTCAGCACCTGGACGTGGCCTTGCGGTTGCATGCCGCCGCCCATGACCCCGAACGCTTCCCACGGTTTGCCATCTTTCATGACGAATCCCGGAATGATGGTGTGGAACGGACGCTTGCCCGGCGCGTAAACGTTGGCGTGCCCGGGTTCCATCGAGAAAAGTTCGCCGCGATCCTGGAACATGAAGCCGAGCCCGGGCACGACGATGCCGCTGCCCATCCCGCGATAATTGCTTTGGATGAGGCTGACCATGTTGCCCTCGTCATCGGCGGTGCACATGTAGATCGTGTCGCCGTCTTTCAGCGCCGGATTGCCGGGCGCGACGTTCCTGGCGGCGTGATCCGGGTCGATCAATTTGCGACGCTCGGCCGCGTAGCTTTTCGAGAGCAAACCTTTCAGCGGAATTTTCGAGAACGCGGGATCGGCATAAAATTTCGCGCGATCAGCCCAGGCGATCTTTCTTCGCTTCGATCATGGCGTGCAGCGTTTCAGGTGAATTGCGTCCCATCGCTTTCAGATCGAAGCCTTCGAGGATGTTCAGGATTTGGAGCGCTGCGATGCCCTGACCGTTCGGCGGCAACTCGAAGACATCGTATCCGCGATAGTTGATCGAGACCGGTTCGACCCAGGTGGAAGTATGTTTCTCGAAATCGGCTTTCCGCAGGTAGCCGCCGTTTGCCTGCATGAAGGCGTCGATCTTATCCGCGATTTCTCCTTTGTAATAAACGTCGCGGCCTCTTTCTCCGATCAATCGCAAGCTATGCGCCAGCGCCGGATTTTTGAAGATGTCGCCTTTGGCCGGCGTCCGGCCCTTGCCGTCGAGCGTGTAGGTTTCGAGAAATGCCCCGGGCAAACCTTTGTAAATGCGCGGCCCAAATCCCCAGTAGTAGGCGATCAGGTCCGTGACCGGGAAACCTTCCTCGGCGTAATGGATGGCGCCGGAAAGATCGGAGCCTAACGACAATTTCCCGAATTTCTTGTGGAGCTCCGCCCAGGCATCGACGGTGCCGGGAACGCTGATTGGCAGCATGCCGGTCGGCGGAATGGTTTCGCGTTTCAATTTCGCCAGCTCCGTTTTCATCTGATCGTAGCTGAGCCCGAGCGGAGAACGGCCGCTCCCGTTCAATCCGTAGAGCTTGTTCTCTTTCGCGCTGTAGACGATGGCGAAGAGATCGCCGCCGATTCCGTTCGAGACCGGTTCCATCAGACCGAGCGTGGCGTTGGCGGCGATCGCCGCATCGACCGCGCTGCCGCCGCGTTTCAGAACATCGAGCCCGACCTGGGTGGCGAGCGGCACGCTCGTGCAAACCATGCCGTGCCGGGCCAGAACTTCCGAGCGGGTGGCGAAATTCTTCCCGGTGATGCGATCGATCTGGGCCAGACGCTGTTGGAGATAGGAAAAGAAGCAGAGCAAGAGCCGGATAAATGAACGTAATCGAGCGCATGGACCTATGATAAAGCCCGTGCGGTGAAAACCCAAGCCGACGTGTCCAGTTCGACGGATTTGGATGCATTTTTGTAGCGGCGGTCTCTGACCGTCGAAGCGTTTAAAGAAGAGGCGGCGACAGAGAAAAGGCAATTCTTGCGACGCTCAGAGAGCGCCGCTACAAGTTCATCCTGAAAATAATCTCCGGCGGGCAAACGGGAGTTGATCGCGCGGCACTCGATGCCGCGCTGAAGCACGGGGTCGATTGCGGCGGCTGGTGTCCGGCAGGCCGGCTCGATGAAGTTGGTAGAATTCCTGATCGATATCCGCTGAAGGAATTGGAGCACGGCGGATTTGCCGAGCGGACGTTGCAAAACGTGAAGGATTCGGACGCGACCGCGATCATCTACTTCGGCAAACTGCAAGGTGGTACCGAACAAACCGTTCGCTATTGCATTGAGCAAGATCGTCCGCATCAATTGATCGATGCGGAGAAAACTTCCGCTACCGACGCGGCGCAGCTGATTCTCGATTTCGTACGCGAACACAATATCGCCAATCTGAATGTGGCAGGCCCGCGCGAAAGCGAATGGTCGGAGGGCTACGATTTCGCATTTCGTACAACCGATCGCTTTCTGTCTAAACAGGATTTGTAGCGGCGGTCTCCGGCCGTCGCCGTTGTTAACTGGCCAAAGCAAAACGTTCATTGCGAGAATGAAGCTAGGAAGCAATTCTTGCGGCGCTCAGAGAGCGCCGCTACAAAAAAACCGATCAAGCGGCTGCGGCGCCTTGAAGAAGTTTTCGAGCGCGCGCCGATCTATTTCGTCACGGCATGTGCGCACGAACGTCGCGCGATTCTCGCCTGCGAGGAAGTTCATGGAGCACTAAAATCTTTCGGAGCATCCGGCCCGGATCGCGGCGCGTGGATGGGCGCGTACGTTCTGATGCCCGGTCACGCACATCTGTTTGTCGCGCTAGATGACGCGAAAACAAATCTGTCGAAGTGGATGAAGGCGCTGAAAGGTGCGCTTTCAGAGGCATTGCGGATAAAGGGAATAGTTTCTCCCCACTGGCAGAAAGGGTTCTTCGATCACATGCTGCGCAGCGGCGAATCATACAGTGAGAAATGGGATTACGTTCGAGACAATCCTGTTCGCGCCGGTTTGGTGCCAGCCTGGGATAGATGGCCATATCTCGGCGAAATATTCGCATTGGAGTATCGGCGTGATCGCGCCTGATATTGTAGCGGCGCTCTCTGAGCGTCGCCGTGGTTAGGGCGATAAGCGTACGACGCTCGAAGAGCGCACGCTACGAAGGGAGAAAGCACGACGGTCAGAGACCGCCGCTACAGCTACTCGTAACGCAGCGCCTTTACCGGATCGAGCCGCGCAGCGAAATAGGCCGGAATCAGCGCCGCGACTGAACAAATCAAGAACGCGCTGATGCAAATGACTGCTACATCCCGCGGCACGACTTCCGCCGGAATCAGCGAAAATTGGTAAACTTCCCTCGGGAAAATCTCGATGTGAAGTGTGGAAGAGAGCCAGTGGCTGACATAATTGCGATAGCGGATCAACGTCATGCCCAGCCCAAGTCCGGTGAGCGTGCCAAAGAGTCCGACGACGATTCCCTGCCCAAGGAAGACCCAGACGATCTGCCAGACAGTCGCGCCGAGCGCTTTCATGATTCCAATCTCGCGCCGCTTTTGCACGGTCACGGTGATCAGCGTACTCATGATCCCGAATGCCGCGACGACAACGATGAAGAAGAGGAGGAAGAACATCACCGTGCGCTCGAGCCGGACGGCGTCGAAGTATTGATGATTCATCTCGATCCAGGTTTTGGCGTACTCCGGCGGGGTAAGGAATTTCTCGATTTCCCGTTTCACGCGGGCGGCATCGTAGGGATCATCGGTTCTCACCGTGATGCCCTGGAGCGTGTCGCCGAGTCCATAAAGTTCCTGGCCAACGTAAAGCGGCACGAGGAGAAATTCAGAATCGTGCAGGTAATGACCGGTCTCGAAGATGCCGGTCACCGTCAGTTCCTTTGGCAGGACCACATCGCGCAGCTCGTCGACCGCTTGCCGTTCCGCTTCGCCCTGCGCGTTTTCGAGCTTCTTAATTCCGTCGAGAATTTGTCCGAGATTTCCCGGCGAATAAACCGTCAATTTGTCGCCAACTTGAATGTGCAGCTGTTGCGCTAGCGCACGCCGAGGACGGTGGAGTCGCCTTCCAGATCGAGTTCCCCTTGGGTGATAAACTTTCGGAGCGGAATCACTTTTTCCTCCTCTTCGACGTCGATGCCACGGATCATCGGCGCGAGGCGGCGGTTTTCGAACTCGACGATGACCGGCCCCTGCACATACGGCGCGGTCGCAACCACTCCCGGCGTATTCCGAAGCTTTACAGTGAGTTCCCGCCAGTTCGGCAGAACCTTCTCCGAGGTGACAAGAATGTGGGCATCGAAATCGATCACCTTCTGTCGCAGCTCGCGATCGAATCCCGTCATGACGGAGATGACAAGAATCAGGACGGTAACGCCGAGCATGACGCCGCAAACGGAGATAAGCGTGATGATGGAAAGAAAGGTGCGTTTCGGTTTGAGATAGCGAAGCGCGAGGAAAATGCTGAACGGCAGTTTCAAATCGCCGATACCGTGGCTGTGTTCCGCTCGTTTTCCAACGAAGAAAATCTCGCGCCGTCAGGACGGAATCAACCGCCGAGCGCGTTGAGAAGGCAGAGAATTTCAATCAAGCTTTGCGTTCTCTGCGGTGAATTTTCGGCCCGGGTTTCTCGACAACGCGGTCGAGTTGATTCAACTTGTTGATGCGGCGAACCACTACTTCGAAGTAACGGTATGAACAAACCGAGGAGCGCGTACGATAAAGCCGGAGGCATGATCTATTTCCCGCGCATGCTCGACAAAATCCGGCTCTTTGCCGGCGACCAGCTCGATCCAGATTTCCACGCAAACCTCGGCAAAGGCGCCGATGGCTGGTGCTGCGATTTCCTCCGCGTAGCTTACCACGATCTCAGAGCTCGTGTGCTCGACGGCGGCAGTGACGAGCAAGTGCTGGAGTGGTGTTTCACGACCGGCCGGAGGCTCAATGAAATCGATTTTCGCATCTGGAACTTCTATATTACCAAGCTCGGCTGGAACGATGATGTGACTCCGACTTTGGACAGACGGAAGGCGGAAAGCGGCCTCGCTCATCGGGACGATATCGTCACGATGGCGGAATATTTTGAAGTAGACGAGGGAAGAAAGACGTAACGGCAAAATGAAAAGGGGAACATGATCACTCTGATACCGATTGGTTACGTTCGCAGCAGTCGCTCTGATTTACGCGACGATGGGTGGGGAACGGTAGAGGCCCAAATCGAACTGACTGCCGAGTTCAGCGCGAAGGCGCTCGATGGGATTGAAGAGTTCTCGCACGTTGAGGTTCTTTTTCACTTCGATCATGTGCCCGAAAGCAAAATTGAATTGGGAGTCAAGCGTCCCCGTGGCAAACCCTACTGGCCCAAGGTTGGGATATTTGCCCAGCGCGGAAAGAATCGTCCGAACCGACTTGGTGTTTCGGTCGCCCGGCTGGTGAAACGGGAAGGTCGACTGCTGACTCTGCTGGGTCTGGACGCGATCGACGGTACCCCGGTCCTCGACATCAAGCCCGTGATGAAAGAGTTCCTGCCAGCTGGCGAGATTCGTCAACCGCATTGGTCGCACGAGGTTATGCGCCATTACTGGTTTAGAAGGTGGGAGCCAATGCGCGGAAACTAGCGCTGCAATGCGTTGGCTCGCAACTCCTCAAGCGTGACAAATTCGAGTGCGGACTCATGCGTCGCTTCGAGATCGACCGGGCCGGCGAGACCGCGCTTCAGCGCAGCTTTCCACCGCGTGACGCAGACGCACCATTTGTCGCCCGGCTCCAAGCCAGGGAAGCCCCATTCCGGATGCGGCGTGACCAGGTCGTTCCCATCCAGGACGGAAAAATCCAGGAACTCACGAGTCATCTTCACGCAGACGGTATGCTGCCCAACATCCTCGGCGCTGGTGCGACAATAACCATCGCGATAAAAACCGGTGAGCGGATCGCGACAGCAACATTTCAGTTCCGTTCCGAGAACGTTGGTCCGCGAATTGTTGCTGTTCGTTGCTGGATTTTCAGGCATGTGATTTTGGCATTGCTCGTTAGTGCAATAAGGCGTGATCGCGGGGAGACCGGCGACGAACACACAGCACACTATTACCTTTGCGGGTGCAGGTCATCGGCGCGGCACAAAGGTCACGCAGAATTTCGTGGAAGTAAAAAGCCAAGTTATAATGAAGGATGATTGCCTACTGGCTGATGCCGGAACCGCTGGCGCATGAGTATTTTGCATCGTTGATTTCCGACCTGGCCGGGCGTTTCGATGCGCCGCTCTTCGAGCCGCATCTGTCGATCTACGTGGAGGACACTAGTTATGGCCATGCCACGCGCGTTATCAAGGAAGTGGCCGCGGAATTCGATCAGATACAAATGTCTGTTGCAGGTCTACGGTTTTCCGAGGAATTCTGGAAGACGGTCTTCGTTCAGTTCTTTGCGTCTCCCGCGCTGACGCGATTGAGTGAAGCGATTCAGAGTCGTTCGGCTGACGCTGCCGGATATCACCTCGATCCACACCTGAGTTTGATTTACAAGACCATGGCCGCAGCCGACAAAAACAAACTTGCCGCATCGCTCCGACTTCCGTTTGACGAGGTGATTTTCGATTCGGTGGCTGTGATCAGCGCGCCGAACAAAACAGAAACGCGGGCTGGCATCGAATCTTGGGAAAAAATATCGGAGCGGCCCCTGAAGTCATGAGCGGCGGCGTCCGGATTGGCCCAGCGGAATCTGACGTTGGCATTTATCTGGCGGCGCTTTCGCTGTTCTACGCGGTCCCTCTCGCCGTGCATCTGCTGGTGACATCCGATTTCATGCGCCGCCGATTTGCCGGAGAATGGTCGCCGAACAGGGCGCTCCTGATCGAAAGCAGCACTGGCGCATTGCTCCTGTGCGGAATTGTGATGGCGCGCAGTGTCACGACATCGGACTTTATCTACTTTCAATTCTGAACAAAGCCCACCCCATGACCGATATCGTCGGAATAGACCTTGGCACGACCAACTCCTTGATCGGCGTGGTGGACGCGGGCTTTCCCGTATTGCTGGCTGATGCAAATGGCCAGCGGCTCGTCCCGTCGGTCGTTCATATTTCGGGGAGCGACGAAATTTTGATCGGCCAAGCGGCGGCGCGAATGCGAGCTGTCGCTCCGACGTCGACGATTTACTCGGTCAAGCGGATCGTCGGTCTGCGCTCCGAAGATCTCGCGAAGGAAGATCTTGATCTGGGTTACGAATTGGTGCGACGCCGTGGTCGGCCGGTGCGGATCAAGGTCGGTGCACGCGAATATTCATCGGAACAAATTTCGGCATTCATCCTCGGAAAACTGAAGCGGAATGCGGAGTGCGCTCTCGGTCGAGAGGTCGCTCGGGCCGTCATCACGGTGCCGGCGTATTTCAACGACGCGCAACGGAGCGCAACCAAGCGAGCGGGCGAGATGGCCGGCTTTACGGTGGAGAGAATTGTGAACGAACCGACGGCGGCGGCGCTCGCCTACGGTCTCGACAAATTGAAAGAGAGTTCGAAGATCGCGGTCTACGATTTCGGCGGCGGCACATTCGATGTCTCGATTCTGGAATTAAATCGCGGTGTCTTCGAAGTGCTCGCCACCAGCGGCAACACGCGGCTCGGCGGCGACGATATCGATCGAGGCATCATTTCAGATTCCAGATTTCAGATTTCAAATTTGGGAGCGGAGCAAAAGGCGAGGGTCCGCGAAGAAATCGTGGCGGCGAAGCATCGGCTCTCCACGGAAATCGAAGTCGCGATCGAAGTGCCGTTTGTTGGGGAGGACGAAAATTTCTCGACGACATTGACTCGGGAGGAATTGGAGAAGATTGCCCGGCCCATTGTGGAAAGGACGCGCCCGCATTGCTTGCGTGCGCTGGCGGATGCGAAGCTCTCTCCTAACGACCTCGATGAAGTCATCCTCGTCGGCGGAGTGACACGGATGCCGCTGGTCCGTCAGATTGTCGGAGAGATTTTCGGGCGGCACCCAAACACTTCGCAAAATCCCGACGAAGCCGTTGCGCTCGGCGCGACCATTCAGGCGGGAATTCTTTCCGGAGCAATGCGAGACATGGTCCTGCTCGACGTCACGCCGCTTTCGTTAGGGATCGAAACCTTCGGCGGCCTCATGAGCGTGATCATTCCGCGCAATTCCACTATTCCAACCAAAGCGGGTGAGATGTTTACAACGGCGGTTCACAACCAGACCGCGATGTCGATCAAGATCCTGCAGGGCGAGCGCGAGATGGCGCGCGATAATTGGCCGCTCGGTCAGTTTGAAATCGTCTTTGAGCGCGCTCCGAAAGGCATCGCGCGCGTCGGCGTCCAATTCGAGATTGACGCTAACGGCATTCTTCACGTTCTGGCTCGGGACACAAGAACTGGCGCGGAGAAGATCGCGGAGATCAAGAGCGCTGTGGACATCTCGGACGAGGCAGTCGAGACGATGCTGGCTCAATCTCTTGAGCATGCCTTTGATGACATGAGCGAGCGTGTGTGGACGGAATTGGAATTGAAAGCGAATGAAATGCTCGCGGCCGTCGAATCCGCGTTCAGGGTTGTGGGAGAGGATTTTGATCCGAACGAAAAAGAAGCGATCACGCACTGCGTTGCTGAAGTCCGCGGAGCGCTGCAATCGCGGGAAGGTGCTCGGCTCAAGCTGGCCAATGAAGCGCTCGATGCCGCGACGCAACATCTGGCGGCCATTATGGTGCAACGAGCGATGGATCAGACACCGGTGGGCGATCGTTAGGGAACCCGGGGAGCGCACGCGGCTCGCGTGCGGGCACTGGCGGCGGCCGCCAGTGCGAACTTTGCGACGTCGGTCCGGCCCGCACGCGAGCCGCGTGCGCTCCCCGGACAGGAACAGGACTGCAACGATGAATCGATCGCTTCGTTCCGGCATCACTGCGGGGATGGCATCGGGGACGAAGAAGGCGCGGGGGAGGGAAACGGTCCGGTTGTGATTGCGGGCGGAGAGGGCGACGGCGACGGAGAGGGAGAAGGCGAACTCGGAACCTTGGAAATGGCTTCTTCGAGTAACTTCTTTTCCTCCGGAAAAATTGACCCCTTCTTACTCGCAGCGATGTAGTCTTTGGCCGTGGCGGGTTGATTGTCATCGAGAAACAAGACCGCGGCGTAAACCGCGGCGTGCGGATCATGCAATTGTTCCGGATCCAGTTTCTTCAGGACTTCGATTCCCTGCGGAGTTTGACCCGCGCGATAAAGCGCAAAGGCATAGGTCACGGCGCAATTAGTGTCGTTAGGCGAAAGATCATAAGCTTCCTTGGCCAGGCGCTGGCCCTCTTTCGTGTTTTGTTCGGCGAAAAGCGCGAGGCGCGCGCAGTTGGCCGCTGTCCCCGGCTCCCTTGGTGAGTTCTCGTGCAAGCGGCGCGCGGTCTCATAAAGCTTGGGCAGATCATTGTTCGCGCGATAGATCTTGTAGAGGGCGTCGAGCGCTTCGCGACGATTGGCTGGGATTTTCGCCACGCGCAGCCAGAGCTGCTCAGCTTCCAGTTTCAATTGCCATTGCGTGGCGAGACGAGCGAGGGCGGCCTGATGGTCGGGTCGCTCACCCGCGGCTCGCACGGCCGAATTCCAGAGGGAATCGAATTCCGCCTCAGCCGCGGCCTGCCGGGCCTGTCGCGCGCCATACGCTTGGTAGGCCAGGCGAAGATCTTCTGCCTCGCCCCAATCGCCGCTACGGGTCCAACGCTTTAGACGCGACCAATTTTTCACCTCCACGAACGCTTCAGCAATGGCGATCGCCGCCGGAGGTTTGGTGGTTACGTCCGATTTCAATTTTTCCATCCATTTCAGCGCGTCGCCCGGCATGCTGTTGTGATTCATCCAGTCCAGCAGAAGTGCCAGGTCACCGGGAGTACGGGCTGCGACGGGCTTCACCTTTTCGAGGAGAGCCGCGAATTTTTTCGCGTTTAGTTTCTTGTAAAAATCAAGACAGAGGAGGTAATCGGCGAACGTGACCTGCGGACTCATTTGCAGGCCTTGCGCAAGTTCGTCCGCGGTGTCGAAATCATTTCTCTTGACCGCGTCACTGAGCAAAGCGCGCAACGAGCCCGTCCGAAACTCGCTGAGTTTGCTTAACCGATCCAAAGTCGCTCTGGCGTCCGCGCTCTTCTCTTCGTTAGGCGATCGAATCTGAATGACCGCGAGGTTAAATTGGTAAAGATTGTTTTCCGGCTCCTGTTTTACCGCGGCGGCGAAATGTCGCTCGACTTCAGTCTCATTTCCCTGGGCACGGGCGAGCCAGCCGGCAACAACGTGGTACGCGGCCTTGTCCCGGTCTTCGGGCCGGACACTATCGAGGGCCTTCCGAGCGGTATCGAGCTGGCCGAAACGCAAAGCGGCCGAGGCCAGATTGAGCAGGCTGTCCAGGTCATGCGGCGACAAGCGCGCGATTTGCGCCCGCCAAGTCACGGTCTCGGAACGGTTTTGTTTCTCGCTTGCTTCCGCGAGGATGTGATATGCGCGCAGCGAATCCGACTGGAAAAGCAGGGCCTGATTCGCAGCCTGGCGCGCCTCGTCAAACTGCTCGAGCTGGAGCATGACTTGCGCGCGCTGAAGAAGGCGCGATTCGCGCCATTGATTATAGACCTTCGGGCCGCCGCTCAAGAAGAGGAAGCCCAGTCCGCTTCCAATCCCAATCAGGACCAGCCAAATACCAATGCGGCGGAAACGCAGCGGCTGCTTACCATGGCGGACGGACCTTAGTCGTTTGCGACGAACGCGCTTAACCTGCTGCGACATCCTGCCGTCTTCTATGCTCGCACCTCATGAGATTGCAACTGGCGGGCCGCGTCGGCCGCGATTTGGCGTTAGGGAAATGAAGGGCGAGTTGCTGGGTGCCCTGGATCGCAGAGGTGACCGCCGAACAGCCTAGGCACTCGCCGCGTTTTCTCCCGCTTTGCGAACCACCGGCACGTCTTCGATTGAATCGATCACTTCCTCACGCAAACGTCTTCCCCACACGTAGCGCGCGAGCAGGACTTTGATCGTGGCCGTTAACGGGATGGCAAGAATGGGACCGAGCAGACCGCCGATAAGCAATCCCCAGACGAAAATGGAAACGATGACCGTCATCGGATGCAACCCGACGGAGTTTCCCACGATACGCGGAGCGTAAAAAAGGCCTTCGAGATTTTGGATGATAAGAAATATGACCGTGACCCAAAGCGGGTGCCACCAATCGCCGTATTGCACGAAGGCGATGACCACCGCAGGCACCCAGCAAAGGACAATCCCGATGTAGGGAATCATGGTCAGGACGACCACGAGCATCCCGATGAGCGGCGCGAAGTTGAGGCCGAAGACAAAGAGGGCGGTGCCGATCAGGGTACCATCGACCAGGCAGACAAGAAGCTGGCCGCGAAAGTAAGCGATCACGTAGCTATTGATCTGCAGGAGGACGGCCGCGACCTCGTCTTTGAGCGGAGAGTTCCGCAGCGGAATATATTCCTTCCAACGGCGCTCAATTGCCGGGCGTCCTTTCAAAAGGAAGAAAAGGTAAATCGGCACCAGGATCAAGCTGAGCAGAAATCCAGTCACTCCCAAAAAACCGCCGATACTTGTCTTGAGAAGATTCCAAAACTTGTCCGTCAAATTCGGAAGTTGTTTTTCCAGATTCGGAATTTGTTTCTGCACCCACTCCTGGATGCGCTCACGTTCGGCTGAGCTAATCTTTTCTGGGGAGGGCGCGATGGTCTCCTCCTTCATCGGGCTCGAGGGAGAAGGACCTTTGGCCGGAACTGTGGCCGAGGGCCGCGGCGAAGGCGTAGGAGAAGCAAGCAGCCAGTTAACGAAGCTCTTGGTCGCAGTGGAAGATTTGCCCTTGCCCACTTCGGGCATGCCGAAAGTGCGATCGTATTTATAGATCAGATCGACCACGCTATCGCGCGCCCGCTTCGTATACTCAGGCAGCTCTTTGGCGGCGCTTGCGGCCTGCAACGAGACGACCGGAACCAGCCAGGCGAGCAACGCCCCGATCACGAGGAAGACGATGATGAAAAGCGATACGACCGCTTTCGTTCGACCCAGGCCCGCCCTGGTCATTCGCGTGACCAAGGGATCCAGGAGATAAGCGAGAATGCCTGCGATCGCGACCGGAATGAGGATCGGTTGCAGAAAACCGACGACGTTGGCGGCAATCCAAACCGCCGCGCAGAGCACGAACATGAGAAAGACAACGAAAAGCGCCGTCAACGCAGTCCACATGGTCTTGCGTTGCCAGGGCGTGGGATACTTCTTCATCAGGGCATCGCGAGTGGAGTGGGGGGCATTGATTTCACCAGACTGCGAATCACTGATTCGGATTGTCTTTCCTGGGCTCTCCCTTGCTTACCTTGGTTTTCGTACTCTCGATCTTGGCGGCCAGTTCTTTGTTGTCTCGATCGATGGCTGCCGCTTTCTGCCAGTAATCGAGCGCCTGCGGCACACGATCGAGTTTCGAGTAGGTGTCCCCGATATGTTCGAAGACCGTCGGATCGTCTTTCGTCAAATTCTGAGCCGCGCGGAGCAGCTCCGTCAAGGCCTGCTCAAACTTGCCCCGGCGATAATCGAGCCAGCCCAGACTATCGAGAAAGGCGCCATTGTTCGGATCGATCTGGAGCGCGTGGTTAAGCATCTCCGCTGCTTCGTCGAGATGCTCGTTCCGATCCGCCCACATGAAACCAAGATAATTGTAGGCTTCGGCGTTGGCTGGATCGAGAGCGATCGATTTCTTAAAAAGATCCGCCGCCTTTTCGTACAGCCCGGCTCGTTCGGCCGTCGCGCCGTAATCAAAATAGAAATGGGCATTGGCCATGTCACTTCCGCTCAGCTCCGCTTCACGCAGCGCTTCTTCGAAAATGCTAACCGCTTCTTGCGGACGTTTCGCTTCGCGCAAAGCTAATCCGAGGTAATAGGCGAACCCCGGCGCATCCGGAAAACGGCGACGCGCTTCGGTGAGGAGTTTGACCGCGCGGTCGTTTTCTCTAAGCCGTCCGATGTAAAGTTCGGCAAGGCGGAAATAGTTGTTTGAGTGGGTGGGGTTGATCAGCAGGCATTGCTCGTAATTGGCGGCCGCTTTCACGAAGTTCGCCCGCGCTTCTTCGTTTTTTTCGGCGCGCTCGAGCGCTCGGCCTTCGTCCTCATAGACTTCGGCGAGCAGCTCGTAGGCCTGATATTTCTCGGGATGCTCGCTGATGATTTGCTGGAGCATCTCAATCGCTTGAGGTCTTTGATTGGTAAGGACAAATCCGGTTGCGAGTTTTTCCTGAGCGCCTGAGTCGTCTGGTTTCAGCTCCAGAACCTTGAGATAAAGCGGCAGTGCCCGTTGGATTTGGTGTGACGACGCAAAAAAATCCGCAACATCTTTCAGCACCGCCGGATCGTCTCCGCCAAGTTCGGCGGCCTTGGTGAAGAATTCGTTAGCGCGCTGAAGATCGGCCGGGTCGGGCGTTTCATTCGGTTTGACGCTGATCGCGGCGTAAAGTTTTCCCAAGCGCAGCCAAAAGTCAGCATCGTCGCTCTTCACCGTCGCGGCCCGATCGAGCACCTGGCGCGCTTTCTTGGGATCACCCGCCGCGAGTTCCATCTCGCAGATGCGCTGGTAGGCCTCGATGTCTTGCGGATCAAGCGCAACGGCCTGATTCGCGTAATTGAGGGCTTGATCCATTTTCCTGAGGTATCTGGCGTACAGATCGGCGAGTTGCAGGTACGCGGCGGAGGCTTTCGGTTTTGCCTTGATCGCGTCTTTCAATACGTCAATCGCATGCGGTATCTCCTGCTGGCGCGTGAGCAAGGCAGCCGCGTGCGAGGCAAGGTCGACCTCACCGGGATCGACGTTGAGAACCTTGATGTAAGCTTCCAACGCTTTGTCAATCTCCCCTTCCTCTTCCAGACGCTGACCTTCCACGAACTGCGCGAGCGCCTGTGCCTTGCGCTCGCCCTCGGGCCGCAGCGCGAGATCTCGCGGCGGGGTCAGGTTCAACGAGTCATCGGAGCGCTCGGCTTTGGCCGGCGTGGTCGCGCGCGCGGCTTTCGCGGGAGGGCGTGCCAGGCTCGATTCCAGCAGGAGAAAACAAGCGCCGCAGAAAAGGAGACCGCGGACCGCGAATTCGCTCCAGTTCTGCCGAGGGATCATGCTGCCGAATGTAGCTCCGGGAATGGCGCACGCAAACGGTAGCGCCATTTCCGGACGCTTGGGCCTAACGAATCGAAAAAGGAAGCTACGACTTGTAGCGCAGACGCTTCTTGTGGCGATTCTCCTTCATCCGCTTGCGGCGCTTGTGTTTGGAGATCTTCGCTTTTCGACGTTTTTTCAATGAGCCCATAGAGATATTTGCAGCATGCCGATTTCCGGGAGCGCAATGCAAGCACCGGATACCGCGAACTGCAACTGCGTTCTTCGCTTATTCTTCGATGGCCGCCAGCGCCCGTTTCACCAGGGCGACGTGCTCGCCCGGTTTCACCTTGCGCAATACTGCGGAAATACGGCCATTCCGGTCGATGACGAATGTGGTCCTCTCAACGCCCATATATCTCTTGCCATACATGCTTTTTTCCACCCAGACACCGTAAGCCATTACGATTTCCCGACCGGGATCGGAAAGCAGTGGAAACGGCAGCTGATACTTGCTGATGAATTTCTCATGGCTTTCGGATGAGTCCACGCTCACCCCGAAAATCTGCGCCAGCCCGCTTACTTGTTCCCAGGCATCGCGCAAGCCGCACGCCTGCGCGGTGCAGCCCGGCGTATCGTCCTTCGGATAAAAATAAAGGACGAGCGGAGAGCCCCGGAAATTCTCCAGACACACTTCGCGGCCGACGCCATAATTCCCGCCCACCGCCAGTTCACAAAAATCCGGTGCCGGATCGCCGGCCTTGAGTTCAGAAGCCATGTTGTTCGTTTCGAGGATTGATTAGGTTTCAAAGAAAATAACCAGCAGGCCGACCAGACACAACAAGACCCCCACCAAACCACCTTCGTATTTTTCCAGCAGCGCGAGATTGATCCTCCGAGCGCCGGCGAGCGTGAGCCCGGTGAAAACGACCATGCCGGCAACAGTTCCAACAGACAGAATTGCGGTCAACAGAGCGAATCCCATCCAGCCGTAACGAACACCGGAGGCGTAAATCGGAAGAAACGCTTCGCAGGGAGAGAATGTTAACATTGCGAGCAAACTCGTGATGGCGATCCGATCGGAAGTGGACCGAAGGGATTTTGTTTCGAGATCGTGTCCACGTTCATGGTTATGCTCAGGCTCGTCCCGATGCGCATCCTCAGCGTGAGGATGTCCGCCAATCAAATGAGTGTGCGGAAGTCCTTTCCCCCTGAAGTGGCGCAAGATGTAAAAGGCGCCCAGGAGCAGAAGCGCGCCGCCCGCCATTCTTGGGAACCAATTTCCGATTTTCTCGTGCAAGGCAATTCCGAACCAGGCGATGATCAATCCCAGTGTCGCGGTGAACAGCACGTGTCCCGTTCCAGCGAGAGCGGTGATCGCCAGAGTGCGCGAATGAGTCCAGCGCTGGGCGCGAGCGGTTAAGACGAACGGAAGCCAGTGCGTCGGAATGGCGGCATGAAAAAATGCGATGCCGAGTCCCGTGACCGCGATTGTCGTTAAGACAGCGTCGTTCATGTCTGCGACAAGTGTGATGGCGGCGGCCAATACCAAACCAAAATGTCGGGCTGGCGGGATTCGAACCCGCGGCCTCCTGCACCCGAGGCAGGCGCTCTACCAAGCTGAGCCACAGCCCGAACTGCACCGATCAAGGACCTACGATATATGCTGCAACATCCCGGTCGCGCAACCGGCAAAACTTCGTTGGCCTTCGAATGCGCGCTACTTGCCAAGCGCGGCGCGGAGCTGAGATTTTGCTGTCTCCACGTCGCGCGAACTCTCGTTACAGAGCAGAATGGCGCGCAAGCGATCACCTTGAAAATAGCGGGCGGTGAATTTCTTCTTCGCGTGCGAGCCGCGCAACTCCACTCTGGTGGGCGCTAAACTGAAGTCGCCGACGAAATCCATCCTCAGATCGAACATCTCGGTCCAGAAATAGGGGATCTGTTCGTAGCGGATGCGTTTCTTGCCGGTCATGTTCGCGCCCGCGACGAGGCCTTGTTCCCGCGCGTTCTCCCAATGTGTTTGCCGGCGCATTCCGCCCATCAAACGGTCCGGATAAAATGCCAGATCGCCGATGGCGTAAATGCCCTTCTCTTCCGTTTCAAGATATTCGGTCACGGGCGAGCCGTGCGCTCCCGAGAGCGGCGTATTGCGCACAAGATCGAGATTGGGCTCTGCTCCGCACGCAACCACAGCCACACCCGCCGCTACCCGATTGCCACTCTTCGTCTGAATGTTGCGCAGAACAGTTTTACCCTCGAATCCGTTCAAGCTTTCACCCAGGAGCAGAGTGATCCCGTGTTTGGCGAAATATTCTGTCACCCATGCGCCGTTCTCCGGATCGAGATAACGATTCAGAAGGTACGCGTTGCGGTGCATCATCGTCACTTTGAGTTTGAGCTGGCGCAAACTGGCCGCCGCCTCGCACGCGAGCAATCCACCGCCGATGACGATGACGTTCTTTTCCAAACCGGCCACTTCACGCAAAGCGAGCGCATCACGAGTTGTGCGCAGATAAATCACGTTCCCCAGTCCCACGCCCGCCACCGGCGGACGCACCGGCCGACTGCCCATGGCGAGGCAGGCCTTGTTGAATTCAATCGTCTCGCCGTTGCCGAGCACGGCCAGGCGACGGTCGATGTTGAATTGCGTGACCATCGTCCCGGTGCGGACCTCGATCTTGCGCGATTGGAACCAGCTCTCATCGAGAAATGGCAATTTTTTTAGCGGCGGCTGTTTGTCGTGCAAAAAACTCTTCGAGAGCATCCACCGCTTGTAGGGGAGAAAAATCTCTGCCCCGACCAGCGTGATCGTGCCCCGCTTGTCATACTTCCGGATTCCTTCACAGGCGCTGGCCCCGCCCACGCTTGCTCCGACGATAAAATAATCACGCTGAATCATGTTCGAAAAATCGGACCATAGAGAATGCACTTACCGGCTGGCGAGGCAAAAGTTTGGAAATTAGTCGCGCTCACGGTGACGATAGGTCTACAGGACGGCGCGACAGATGATTACCGAGGCAACCACGCCAGTCGCATCGGCCAGTAACCCCGCGGGAATGGCGTGCCGCGTCTGCTTGATCCCGACTGATCCGAAATAAACTGCTGCGACATAAAATGTGGTTTCGGTGCTGCCGTAGATCGTGGCTGCTGTCAGGCTGACGATGCTTTCGGGGCCGAGGCGATGAATGATGTCGGTCAGGATCGCCAGTGTGGCGCCGCCGCTGAGCGGGCGCATCAGTGCCAGCGGAAGGAGATCGGGCGAAAAATTCAGCGGTCCGAGCACGGGCGCAAGCAGGCGTGCGAGCAAATCGATTCCGCCCGCGCCCTTGAACATGTTAATCGCGACCAGCATCGTCACGAGAAACGGAATGATTTTGAGGATGACGCCAAAACCTTCCTTCGCGCCTTCAACAAATTCGTCATAAACCTTGATCCCGCGGACCGCGGCGTAAGTGGGAAAGAAGCTGAGGAGAAACGGAATCGCGAGGAGAGAAAGTGCATTCACGCATCGGACGAAAAGACCTTGCGTCGCTGTATCGCCGCTCGGAACCACATGAAACAGATCGGGAAAAACCATCCGCAGGAACAGCACCGCGAAAAACAAGGTCAGCGCGATGAGAATGACCGAACCCCACGGGGGCGTGCGCTTCATCGCGCTTTCGTTGTAGTCCAGATCCGTAATCTCAGTTTTTGGCGCGGTGATTTCGGACGGACCCGCGTCCGCGCGAACGGGCCTCGCCGCAGGCAGACGAAACATCGGCAGTTTCTCAAGAAGCTTTACCGTGACCAACGCCATCGTCGCCGCGCAGAGCGTGGCGAGCAGCGCCGTGCCGACGATCGCAGTCGGTCGAGTCGAGCCGGCTGCGACCAGCAGCGCGATCGCCGTTGTGGGAATCAACTGCACCGAACTCGTATTCAGTGCGAGGAATGTGCACATTGCGTTCGTGGCGACACCCGATCGCGGATTGAGCATTTCGAGATCGCGCATCGCGCGCAAGCCGAGTGGCGTCGCGGCATTGCCGAGGCCGAGCATGTTAGCCGCCATGTTCATCAGCATCGAGCCCATTGCGGGATGCTCCGCCGGCACATCGGGAAAAAGGCGCCGCATAACCGGTCGCAAGCCGCGCGCAATTTTCTGCACGAGACCGGCGCGCTCCGCGAGCCGCATGACGCCGAGCCAGAGCGCCATCACGCCGATCAATCCCAGCGCGATGGTGACGGCCGTCTTCGCGCCGTCAAACGCGCCGAACGTGACATCTTTGAGCCGGTCGTTCCATCCACCGATGACGACGGAGAGCAAAACGAGCGCGAGCCAGATGTAATTCAGCACGGCGTTCTATAAAATGTAGAGGCGCCTGTGCCAAGTGCCTGTTCCTTGGCCCTTCCTCAGGAATCGAATGTCACGCGCCAGCGCTCGCGTTAACAAGCGAACGCGCTACATAAAATCATGAAAGCACAGTTTGCCGCCGAAACTTCCGACTCGGGCGAATTCAAACGACAGGAGGACGCATTTCGCGATCGGATTTCCGCTGACGGCTCAACTCCTTTTCCCGCCGTCGCCGGTCGCTATCATCTTTACGTCTCCTTCGCCTGTCCGTGGGCCAGTCGTACCATCATTGTCCGGCATTTGAAGGGGCTCGAACACGCACTTGGGATGACGGTGGTTGATCCGATCCGCGACGAAAGGGGCTGGGCATTTCGGGATCCATCAGGAGGGACGCGTTCCGCTGCATCCGGGAAAGCGGACGACGCGGAGATAGTTTCTCCATCAACCGATCCGATCAATGGTTTTTACTTCTTAAGCGAGGCTTATCAGGCGACCGATCCAAACTTCGACGGTCGCGTCACAGTGCCGGCACTTTGGGACAAGGAAACCAAACGGATCGTGAACAATTGCGAAGACGACATCTGCCGCATGTTCAACGATACCTTCAACGTTTTTGCGAAAAACAAGGACGTTGATCTTTTCCCGAAGGACATCGCGGACGAACACGAAAAGCTGGCTGGCTTCATTTACGACAACCTCAACAACGGTGTTTACAAGGCGGGCTTCGCCACACGACAACGCCCGTACGAGATTTCCTGCCGGAAAGTTTTCGAAGCGCTCGATCAGTTGGAGGTGCGCTTATCGCAGAGCCGTTACCTCTTTGGCCAGCGCATCGTCGAAGCGGACTGGCGCCTCTTCTGCACGCTCGTCCGGTTCGACGTCGTCTATCACGGCCATTTCAAATGCAACATCCGGCGCATTATCGATTATCCGAATCTGCAGGGATATCTGATGGATCTCTATCAGCAGCCCGGGATCGCGGCGACGGTTAACTTCGATCACATCAAGCGTCACTACTACATGACGCACACGGAAATTAATCCCACCCGCATCGTCCCGATCGGTCCGGTCATCGACCTAACAAAGCATCACGGGCGCGATCGTTTCGGAAACTAGGATGGAGATGTCGCCAGTTTGTTCGTGCGAGCGGTAGGAGGCGGAGACGCAAGCACTGGGCGATTACCGTTTATGAGGCGAACGAAAATTGCGATGTGAATTGTGATCAATAACGGGACGAGAAAACCGGGAATCAAGAGCCACGGCAGTGTTATCATGATGCCCGAGCTTGGTTCCGCAAAGATCAAACGCAGCGGTCCGGGGGATGATATCGCTCCCAATGTAACAGCGGCGATCAGATCGGCGAAGCCGATGACGTTCCAAGTCCATACTATCGATCGAACATTAGTCGTCGCCCGGTAAACGAGCCATGCCACCGGAATTGCGGTTGCGCCGACGAAAATGTCTCCCCATCCGGCAACCGGAGCGAAGGACGCGGGCAAACGACCAGCCGCATAAAGAATAATGAAACTAATGCCTAGCACGCGAACCGCGTGCATGCCGACTAACAGCCACAGCGGCACTCGATGGGATTTTCTCGTAACAATCTTGTACGCGCGACAATCAAGCAGAGAATTACTATCGGCAGGGCTACCGCAATGGCGAGGCCGGGCGCGCCGAGCCCGCCGTCGTAATACAGCGCGCTGTCGCGGCCAGAATTACCACGAGAACGAACCAGACGCTGAGCCAGGCAGCTGCGCGAACTCGCATGGCCGCGCTGGAACCAAAGCCGACCGCCAAAGCGGCGATAACGATGGCGGCCGAAGCCGTTAGTTCGATGGAAGCGATAAGATCAATGTTCATAACGTACTCCGAGCCGGCGATGATGAACTGCGCGCGCGCCAATGCCGGCACTCATCGGCGAGCGTCTCTCGCCCCTTGTCTAACCGTGTATATACATCTTTTATTCCAAAAAATTATTTCGTCCCGAGTGATGGCCGGGACGGTCGCGATTGCAGACCGAAGCGCCGCAGCACCTTCTCCGCGCTGACGTCGGCTCGTCTCCAGATCGGCAAAGCGGCCGCTGCTTTTGCCCGCCCTTTCCGAGTCAGCTGCATCCGGCGGATGCGTTGGTCGTCGTGAGTGATGGCCGAGACCCATCCGTTCTTTTCGAGCAAACGCATATTTCGCGAAAGCGTGGTTCGCTCAAGACCGAGGGTTTTCGACAACTCGGAGATGGAAAGCGGGCCAGTTTGCACAAGCGTCGCGAGCACCGTGAACTGTGTGGCGCGAAGGCCGGTTCCGCGAAAATGTTTTTCGTAATGCTGGGTCACAGCCCTGCTCGCATGTCGCAAGGCCGAACACGCGCAAGTCCGGCACACGCGAAAAGACGCCGACGAATCAATCATGCGTGTATATACACTATTAATCCGGAGACGGTCAACTGCTAATGAGTGGTGCCGCATGGATGTGACGCCGTGTGGAATCAGAGACGCAAAAAGGCTACTTGGAGGCGAACCGGTGACATGCGTTTTCAGCCACCTTCTTATCACACTTGGATCCGCAAGAGCGCGTTTCTTCCGAAGGAAAATTTTTCCGTGTTCAAATCCGCAGGTACGTGGCACCACCGACCTACATCTTCAGCAAACTGGCGGCGTGTTTGAGCGCGGACTCGCTTTTTCCGCCGAGCATTCGCGCGATTTCTTCCTGGCGCGCTTTCCCTTTTACCTCATGCAGTTCCGAGAATGTCCGGCCGCCGGTCACCTCTTTGGTCACCACAAAATGCGTCGTCGCGGCCGCCGCCACCTGCGGCAGATGCGTGATGCAGAGTACCTGGTGATCTGCGGCCAGCGTCCGCATTTTCGCGCCGACCGCATTCGCGATTTCGCCGCCGACGTTGGCGTCGATCTCGTCGAAAACGAGAAGCGGAATTGCATCCTGTGCAGCCAGCGCAGATTTGATCGCCAGCATGAGCCGCGAAATTTCGCCGCTCGATGCGATCGAGCGCAGCGGTTTTAGTGGCTCGCCGGGATTGGGAGAGAAAAGCAACTCAACGGAATCGAGTCCGCTCGATCGCGGCTCATCGAGCGCACTCAATTTCGCCTCAAATTCGGACTGCCGAAATCCGAGGTCGCGCAGGTTTGCGCGGATGTTTCCGGAAAGTTTTGGCGCGGCCTGCGCGCGCAGTTTGCGCAACGCCTCGCCACTCTTCTGCATTTGCGCTCGCGCCTTCTCGATCTCGGTCGCCAGCCGTTCCAACTCAGCGTCGCGTCCTTCGATTTTTCGCATGCGCTCCGCGGCGCGCTCGCCGAACGCGATTACTTCCGCAATCGAGCCGCCGTATTTTCGCTTTAGCGATTCGAAAAGAGAAACGCGCTGCTCGAGCGCGGCGAGCTGTTGCGGGTCGAGGTCCAGGCGCTCGGCGTAACGCAAAAGCGAACGCGCAATCTCCGTCAGTTCCACCACACTTGCTTCATGCGTGGCGGCCAACGGAGCGATCGACGAGTCAATCTTTTCCAATTCGCGGAGGTGGCGCTGGGTTTCGGCGAGCTGCGAGAGAATAGAATCCTCCGCTTCTGCCAGCCGCTGCGAAACGCCAGCCGCCAGCTCAATGAGGCGCTTGCTGCTGCTGGCGAGTTTGTAACGCCTTTCGATTTCTTCTTCCTCGCTCGCGACCAGATTTGCCGCCGTAATTTCGGCGACCTGGTGACGGAGAAGATCAAGCTCCTGTTCACGCGCGGTCTCCGCGGTGTTGAGCGTGTCGAATTCGGCCTGCAAGCGCTGCAGTTGGAAAAAATGTTCGCGGTATGCGTCCCGCGCTTTGGCGGCGTGCGCGAAGGCATCGAGCAGCGCGAGCTGTTTCTCCGGCGACAAAAGCGACTGATGATCGTGCGGTCCATGCAGATCGACCAGTTCGTCGCCGAGATTTTTTAGAATCGCGAGGGTCGTGGGCGAGCCGTTGATGAATTGCCGATTCCCGCCGCTCGCGGCAAAACTGCGTTTAAGAATCAGCTCGTCGTCGCCCGCCTCGACGCCGGCTTCTTCAAGCTGGGCATTGAGCGCGGGCAGCGCCTCGCCCGCGAAGATCGCTTCGACCGTACATTGTTCCGCGCCCGTGCGGATGAGCGATTTGTCGGCGCGCTCACCGAGCAACAACTGGAGCGCGCCAATGATGATCGATTTGCCGGCGCCGGTCTCGCCAGTGATCGCGATAAAACCGGGCCTGAGTTGCCACTCGAGGTCTTCGACGAGCGCGAGATTTTTGATTCGCAACAAAGTGAGAACGGCGGGCATTGGTAAAGTTGAGAGTTAGCAGTTGAGAGTTGAGAGTGGTCGCTCGCGGCAGACCTTTTTTGAACTCTCAACACTCAACTAACAACTCTCAACTTTCCGTCACCTTTCTCGGCACCGGCACATCCCAGGGTGTGCCGATGATCGGCTGCGATTGCGCGGTGTGCCAGTCGCCCGATCCGCGCGATAACCGCACCCGTTCCTCGATCTACGTCAAAACGCCGGAGTGCGCGTTTGTGGTCGATACAGGGACGGACTTTCGCACGCAGGTGCTTCGCGAAAATATCCGGCACCTCGACGCGGTGGTCTTTACTCACTCGCATACCGACCACGTGATGGGCTTTGACGATCTGCGGCGCTTTGCCTGGGAACGCGGGGGGACGATGCCGGTCTACGCCTCGGCCGAAACCATGGCCGATCTCACGCGTGTCTTTGAGTTTGCTTTCAACGGGAAGAATCGCTTCCCCGGCTATCTCCACCCGGAACCTCACCTGATTTCCGGTCCATTTGATTTGGGACAGACAAGGATTGCGCCGCTGCCAGTTCCGCACGGTCACTCGACCGTGAACGGTTATCTTTTTTCGCGCGACGGCCAAAAGCTTGTCGCTTATCTAAGCGATTGCAGCGGCGTGCCCGAAGAGATCGCGAAAGAAATCGAAGGCGTGAAAATCTTGATCGTCGATGCGTTGCGACATAAGCCACACCCGACGCACTTGAGCGTGGATCAGGCTCTCGAAGTGGCGTCGCGCGTTCATCCGGAGGAAACTTATTTCACGCACATCGCTCACGAACTTCCACAAGCGGCCGAGGCCGATCTGCCGGCCCACGCTCACATCGCCTACGACGGCCTGAAGTTGGAGCTCTGACGTCATGCGGTCAGCTTTTCTAGGCGCGGTCATGGCTGCGCTCGTTTTTTCCCCCGTGCTGAGTCTGGCACAACGTGAGCGGCCACTCGCTTCGATGACGATTGTCGTTTACAACAGCGATCTTCCCGAGTCGGTGGCGCTCGCGAAATTTTACGCGGAGAAGCGGGGTATTGCGCGTGATCATTTGGTTCCGCTCGCCTGCTCGAAAGAGGAGGAAATCAGTCGCGAAGAATACGATGCCACGATTGCAAAGCCGCTGCGCGCGATCTTCAAAGAGCGGCAATGGTGGAAGCTGCGCGAGAATTCGGATACCCCAGAAGTCATCAGCAATTCCATTCGTTTCGTCGCGCTGATCAAAGGGATTCCGCTAAAAATCCATCCGACGACCGAACATCAGGGAGCCAGCCCCACTCCAATCGAACCGGGCAAACGGAATGAAGCCTCGGTTGATTCGGAATTGGCGGTAACGGCTGCTTTTCGACGCGGGCCTGCCGGCGCTGTCGACAATGTCTATTTCCAAAGTTATCGCCCCATCGCCGAATTCGGCGCTCCAGCCTTGATGCTGGTTTGCCGGCTGGATGCGCCGGACGCCGCGACTGTTCGCCGCATGATCGTGGACGCGATCGAGACAGAGAAGTCCGGACTTTGGGGGCGCGGCTACATCGACGGCGCGCATAACCAGGCGCCTGGCCTGGCCGCGGGGGACGAATGGCTTTCCAATATTTCTTCTCAATTACGAAAGGCGGGCATCCCAGTGATCTTCGACGATACGCCTGCGATTTTCCCGGACGGCTATCCGATGACTGACTGCGCACTCTATTATGGATGGTACACAGCCTCGGTGGCCGGTCCTTTTACCCAATCCGATTTTCGTTTCGTGCCGGGTGCCATCGCCGTCCACATTCATTCCTTCAGTGCGACCACTTTGCGAGATCCAAATGCCGGCTGGGTCGGACCTTTGTTAACCAAAGGAGCCGCCGCTTCGCTCGGAAATGTTTACGAACCGTACCTTCAACTCACCGCCCATCTCGATATTTTCAACGACCGGCTTTTGCACGGATTCACGTTTGCCGAGAGCTTCTACATGTCGACACGCGCCCTTTCCTGGATGTCGGTCGCCGTGGGCGATCCACTCTATCGGCCGTACATTTCGTGGAACCAGATCGATCTGAAACAGGAAGCGTCGAAGAACGCTTCGCCCTGGCGGATGGAACGCGAATTCACGATGGAGAATTCGAGCAAACCGACCGCGGAATTTCGCACGCTCGCGCGGCAGGCGGCTTCGCGGGCGGGGAACTGCCCGATGATCGAAGATCTCGGTGCGCAGGAGGCGCAGGAGGGAAATTTTGTTTCCGCGAGCAGCTATTTTCAACAGGCGCGCGCTTGTTACTCGAAGCGCGACGATATTCTGCGTGTCGTGCTGGAAGAGGCAGACGCCTTGATCAGACAGGACAAGCCGAAGCAGGCGCTGGATTTGGTGAGGAGCGTTCTTCGCGTTACTTCCGACGCGCCGGCTTCCGCACTGCTGAAGAAGATCGAACTGGCGCTGGCGCCGCCGTCTCCGCCGCCTTCTCCAACTCCGTCAAGGCCGTAACACTGTCGCCCTGCACTTTCGTTCGCCCCGACGGAGGGACCGCTACAGAAAAAGCGGCTATGGCCTAACGAATAATCCCGCGCTCGCTCTGTTTAATGAACTCGACGATCTGCGCGACCGCTTCACTCGGAGCCAGCTCTTTCCCGATCGCCTCCAGCGCCTGCTTCGTGTTGTACTTCGAACGATAGATCAAACGAAACGCGTCCTTAATTGCCTTGATGGTTTCCGCGGGAAAATCCTTGCGTTCCAGACCGATGAGATTGACTCCGCGCACGACCGCAGGATTCCCATCGGCGATCATGAAAGGCGGCACGTCCTGCACAATTTTTGAGCAGCCCCCGGTGATGGCGAACCGCCCGACGCGGCAAAACTGGTGCACGGCGGTCAATCCGCCCATAACGGCGTTGTCGCCAATTTGCACGTGTCCGGCAAGGGTTCCGTTATTCGAGAAAACGACGCCGTCGCCCACGGTGCAATCGTGCCCGATGTGACTGTAGGCGAGAAAATTTCCGCCGTTGCCGATACGCGTTTTTCCGCTGCTCAGCGTGCTGCGATTCACCGTCACGAATTCGCGGAAGGTGTTCGCATCGCCGATTTCCAAATAGGTTGGCTCACCCAGATATTTCAAGTCCTGCGTTCGCTGTCCGATCGAACAATAAGCGAAGAATCTATTGCCGCGTCCGATGCGCGAAGGCCCGCAAATCGTGACGTGATGCTGCAGCCAGCAATCAGCCCCGAGCGCTACGCCTTCTTCGACGATGCAATATGGTCCGATGACCGTTCCCGGACCGATCTCGACGCTCTGGTGAACAATTGCCGTTGGATGAACCCGCGCATCACTCATTGTGCGAGGAACCCGAACATCAGTTCGCCTTCAGAAACAACCTTGTCGTTGACGACGCAGCGGCACGAGGCCTTTGCCACCCGGTCGCTGCGTGCCCTTATCACTTCCGCGTGAATGAAAAGCGTATCGCCGGGTAAAACGGGTTTGCGAAATTTCACCTTGTCGGCGCTCATGAAATAGCCAATCGGGTTCGTTTTCTTGCTCAGTTTCCTCATCAGGATGCTCGCCACCTGTGCCATCGCTTCCACTTGCATCACACCCGGCATGACGGGATGGCCGGGAAAGTGGCCCTGAAAATAAGGTTCATTGATCGTGACCGACTTGACGCCAGTGATCTTGTTTTCCCCCTCGAATCCAATGATCCGGTCCACCATCAGAAACGGATAACGGTGCGGTAGCATCTGCATCACTTCGCTAATATCGAGGCCGCCCTCTCCGGGCGGAAATATTCGCGGCACCCGCATCGCCGCCGTGAGCGCATGTTCCTTCGCGAGAGCGCGCGCAAGTTCCGCATTCACGCTGTGACCGGGCTTGACCGCTATGACATGTCCGCGGATGCGCAATCCGACCAGCGCCAGATCGCCGATGATATCGAGAATCTTGTGGCGGACGAATTCGTCAGGGAAACGGAGCGGTTCCTTGCTCAAAACTGAATCGCCCCGCACAACGATGGCGTTTTCGAGACTGCCGCCCTTGATCAAATTCTTGTCCATGAGCGGCTGGACATCCTCGTAGTAAACAAACGTCCGCGCGGGCGCGATCTCGCGTTCGAAGATTGCCGGCGTGATTTCAGTGGAAAGAAATTGAGTGAAACGTCCTTCCGGCCCGGCTTGCGTGCAGGAGATCCGGAATGTGTCGTCCGGCAGGATAACGAGCAGCGAGCCGCTCTTCGTTTCGACGTGCATCGGTTCGCGCAGATCAAAGAACTTTCTGGCACCTTCCTGCGCGACTACTCCCGCTTTCCTGATCAACTCGACGTACGCCTGCGCGCTGCCGTCGCCGATGGGCGGTTCGTTCGCGTCCATCTCGACGATCGCGTTGTCCACTCCCATGGCCGAGAGCGCCGCCAGCACGTGCTCGACCGTGTGCACACGGATGGATCCTTCGCCGATGGTGGTGGCGCGTTCGACCGTCTTTAGGTTTTCGATCTTTGCCTCGATCGTCGGTTCGTCTTCCAGATCCTTGCGCTTGAATTTGATCCCGAAGTCGATCGCAGCCGGCTGCAATTTCAGCGTGACCTTTTCCCCGGTATGCAGCGAAGTGCCGCTGAGGCTCGCGGTCTTGGCGAGAGTGTGCTGGAATTCCGGGGACGCAGGCATAGACGGCTTAGTAGCAGAGATTCAAGATGGTGGCCAGAAACGGTTTCGAAATGCCGCTCGGCTGCGGCACCTCGCGCAAACGCGTTACAATTCTTCCAGATGCTTCCAGTCGATGGCTACTCGCTGGCGCTGCGCGAAGCGATCGTGAAAGAACAATTCTTTGTGCTGGCAGCCGTGCTCGTGGATGAGGCGCGTCACTTTCACGTCGAAGCAGCAGTATTCAGCGATCTCGAGCACGCGACCTTCGCGCCACCAGCGAATGGCGTCGAGTCCCGCGGCCGTTTTCTGAACGCCGAGCGTGGCCTGCGCGATCGCGTCGAGGCCGAGGCGATGACCGAGTCGTTCTTCCATGTCGATCATGAGATCGGCTGTGGGCAGTTCCGCGCGAAGATCGAGGACGGTGTATCCCATCAAAACGTGATAGTCGAAATTGAGCACATTGAATCCAACCACGAGATCGGCCTCACGCAGTCGTTCGATTAGATCGTGCACGCGCGCTTCGCTGAAAACTTCGTAGCGGCCGGACTTCGTGCTGTAAGTGACGCCGATCGACATCCGCATATCGCCTTTGCGATTCCACCCGCCCGCGTCATTCGCGGTGCGTTGCGTTTCGAGATCGAAGTAAACGATGTCGCGAGGCATCAGAGGAACTTCAAGGGAGCGTTCATTTCAAATTCAAATCGCCGCAGTCGAATGCCATCATTTTCGAGATACCGCTGATGTGAAGTTGTCGTGTGCTCGCGCCGTTATCCAGAAAAACATCGAACGATTTGTCTGCCCGATGGGTGATCCAGGCGCGCTTGGTGTCACCACCGGGCCAGATGGTGATGAGCGGCAATCCGTCCGCCGTTTTCAAGAACGCATTCTCATCATCGAATCCGATCGCGAGTTCAACGACGGGTCGTTCGTTATTCTCCAGTGGATTGGCGACAAGCTTCACCCGCACGCTGTTCGACGTTTCTGTTTGATTAGTGTTATCCAACGGGACCTCTTCGATTTTGCCCGGCGCGACCACAAAACCTTTGGCGTGATAACGGCCGGGAGGGAGATCAGAGCCGTCATCATCCTTCCCGTCCCAGCGCCCGTTTAGCGCGTCCGCGCCAACTTCGAATTCATCGAGCTTCGCTTCTTGATCCAGTACGCGCACAAGTTGCTCGTCCTTGTCATAGATACCGAGACTGATCGTGCCGTCGAGCGGCGGCGGAACGAAGCTGATGCGAACGCTACGAACTATGGGTGAGGGAGATGGGGTGCTTGAAGGCGCGGGCGTATCCTGCGCTGTGACTTGGCCTAACGAGGAAAATGCGATGAGAATGGCGATGCAGCACGCTGTCATCTCGAGTGCTGTCGAGGGATTCCGAGGCACAGTCTTTGCGGCAACATGGCGGGATGTCTCGGCTTCGCTCGACATGACAGGAGAGATCAAAGGTAATACCGCCAATTCACATTCGGGAAAAGATTGTCGCGCTGCTCGCAATCGGCGAGGAAGGGTTCGTCGATTCTTTCCGCCGCAAGTTGTTCGTACAAGCGGTTAAACCGTATCAGATGATCATTCGTGCGCTTGCTCGCGTATTCCCGGGCGGTTTCCGTTTTCATGAGAAAAGGCCAATCACTTGATTGCGCGAGAAGAAGTTCTCGCGCGAGCTGCTTCAGGATTCGCTCCGACAGTCTCGTCGTTTGATTTGCATGAGCGCGAGCAGCTTCCGTCATTCGACGACCCGCTGCATGCAGGTGCGGATAGATCCAGGAATTCGCCGGATCGAGCCACATCTCGGAGTGCCCATTTTCTCCCCAACTCGAGGCGGTAGGAGCGACTATTTGCTGCGTAGGATGCCGGCTCAGATATTCGCTCGGCGTGGTCAGTTCAAAGTCGTGTTGATCGCAAGCCGCCTTGCGGATGAAGAGATCGAGAAAGCGCGGTCCTTCAAACCACCAGTGGCCAAAGAGCTCGGCGTCAAACGGCGTAACGACAATCGGATCGAAGCCAAAAGTGCGAAGCTCGTTGAGCTGATTGCGTCTCGCTTCGAGAAAATGATTCGCATGTACCTCGACCACATTCTCCGCCCAGGCGCGGTTGTAGATTTCCTTTTCCACATCACGGCCTGTGATGCGGTGATATTTTAGCCCGGTAAACTTGTGGGTGGCGGGAGAGGGGAGAAAGGGGCGCAGATAATCAATGGACAAATCGTATCCTGCGTCGCGGTAAAAATCCCGATATGCGGGGTCGCCGGGATAACCGTCGATCGCGCTCCAGACTTGCCGGCTCGATTCGCGATCGCGCGCAAAAGCAGCCGGGCCCGATGGTGTGTAACACGGTGCGTAACTCGCGCGGCGCGGTCGCGGTTTTCCGAAGAGCAATCCATGAGCGTCGACGATGAACCAGCGGAGATTTGCTTCCTGCAGAATTTGGTCGAGCTCCGCCGTGTAACCGCATTCCGGCAGCCAGAAACCTCGCGGTTCGCGGTCGAATGTTTCTCGATAATGATCGCGACCGATCAGGATCTGCGCGCGCGCCGTTTCCGGCGATGGTTGCAGCAGCGGCAGAAATCCGTGCGTCGCCGCGGAAGCGATGATTTCAATCGTGCCCGTGTCCTGCAAACGGCGAAACGCGCCGACCAGATCGCACTCCCATTCATTTACAAAACGCCGCCGGCACTCAGTGAAAGTGTTGAAATAAAATTGTGAGAGATCGAGAAGCGGTTCGTCGTCCCGATTGCGCTCAATCTCCTGCCGCGCCAAACCGATGGCGCGATCGATGTAACGCAGATAGCGCGCGCGCAGGAGAGGATCGCGCAGCATCGAGCAAAGCGTCGGGGTGAGCGACAGCGTCAGCTTGAACGGGACGCCGTCGTGGGCGAGACGCTGCAGCACGATGAGCAATGGAATGTAGGATTCCGTGATCGCCTCGAAGAGCCAATCTTCCTCAAGGAAATCTTCGTGCTCGGGGTGCCTAACAAACGGCAGGTGAGCGTGGAGAATGAGAGCGAGCGAGCCTGTCGATGTCATTCTGAGCGCAGCGAAGAATGTCGTTGTGTCACCCTAACGCCTCCGTGGCGGGATCCCTCGACTCCGCTGCGCTCCGCTCGGGGATGACTACAGCGTGCGGCAAAAATCTTGAAACCGATCGAGACCTTTTTTGATCACGTCGATGCTCGTCGCATAACTGAGCCGGACCGTGCGGTCGTCGCCAAAGGCCGCGCCCGGAATCACCGCAACGTTCGCCTTGCTCAAGAGACGATCGGCGAAATTTTGTGAGCTCAGCCCGAGCTGGCTAATGTTCACGAATATGTAAAACGCACCTTGCGGTTTTACCGCGGTGATGTTCGGGATCTTTGTGATGCGATCGAACATATAATTCCGGCGCATATCGAATTCTTCGCGCATGTCGGCGAGCGGTTGTTGATCGCCCTTCAAAGCGGCCAGCCCGCCGCGTTGTGCAAACGAGCAGGGATGCGACGTGCTGTGGCTTTGAATGGAGTCGACCGCTTTCGCTACGGCCTCCGGTGCCGCCAGATAACCCAGGCGCCAGCCCGTCATCGCGTACGCTTTGCTAAAGCCGTTGACCGTAATTGTAAGGTCGTAAGCCTCCTTCGAAAGCGATGCGATGCTGATATGTTTCGCATCGTCATAAACGAGCTTTTCGTAAATTTCATCCGACAGGATGTAGATGTCCTCCTCGGCTGCGACTTCCACCAGCGCCTGCAATTCTTCCTGCGTGTAAACCGCACCGCTCGGATTGTTCGGGCTGTTCAAGATCAGCATCTTCGTGCGCGGCGTCATCGCGTTTTCAAAATCCTTCGCGAGCAGCTTGTAGGAATTGCGCTCGGTCGTCGGCACGATCACCGGCTCGGCCCCGGCCAGCTTTACCATGTCGGGATAACTCACCCAGTAGGGCGCGGGGATGATAACTTCATCATCCGGCTGGCAGGTGGCGAGAATCGCGTTGTAACACGAGTGCTTGGCGCCGTTGCTGACAATGACCTGGCTCGCGCGGTACTCAAGGCCATTATCCGCCTGAAGTTTTTCGGCGATCGCCTGACGCAATTCGGGGATACCGGAACTCGGTGTGTATTTGGTGAACCCGGCTTCGAGTGCGGCGATCGCGGCCGCTTTGATGTGATCGGGGGTATCGAAATCAGGTTCGCCCGCGCCGAACCCGCAGATGTCGATTCCCTCGGCCTTCATCGCCTTTGCTTTGCTGTCGATCGACAAAGTGAGGGAGGGGCTGAGTTGCGCGGCGCGGGAAGAAATTTCCATGGAAGTGGGAGTTGAGTTGAGGATTTGCAAAATGGGAGCGCAAGCTATTGGCGTCGGTAGAAACTTTCAATCAAAGGTTTGAGGTTATTCTCATCGATCCGGACGATCGCCATCTCGCGCCGAGCGTTTTCCGCGGAATCGGAAGCGTGCGCCGCGTTGATCATGATCGTCTGGCCGAATTCTTTCCGGATCGAACCGGGTGGCGCTTTCTTCGGATCGGTCGGTCCGAGAACTTCGCGAATCTTTCGCACGGCATCTTCGCCTTGATAAACAATGGCAATGCACTTCTCCGAACCCGGCTGGTCGCGTTTTTCCGGCGGGCACTCACTTGGTTTCTTCCCCGCCATAAATTCGATAATGCTTTCCCAATTTTCGCGACCGCTGGCGGCACCCAGTTTCTCTTCCAGAACAGGAAGCACCGGGCCGTAGAACTCCTCGGCTTGGGCGACGCTCATGCGATGCACTTTGAATCCGACGATATAAAGACCGGTCCGAGAAAAGACCTCGATGACGCCACCTGGCCGCAGATTGGGAAAAGTGAAATTATCCGGCTTGATCAGCACGAGCGTCTTCTCGATCGCAGCGCTCTTGGGAAATTCGATCGCTTGATCGAGGATGCCGCCGTCGCGATCTGAAAATTCAGCCCACAGGGTCAGGTCGCGCTGGATCTTTTCGGTGTTGAAGGACGCGAGCACTCCCGGTTCGAAGTAGGTCACCCGGCCCGATCCGTCGGTGATGTAATCGCCGAATGTATCGCGAATGGTCTCCCCGCTTGTGCGCTCATGCACGATGTGACCCACGGTGCTGCGCGTTTTCTCCGCTGCATTTTCTCCGCGGAAAACCAGGAGCAGCGCTCGTGCGCGCTGGCCGTTTACATTGCCGGTGAAATTCTTCAAGACGTAGCCGCGGATGAGCTCCTGGGTCGCGCGATGTCGAGGATCAGTTTCGGTGACGATCGTCTCCGCGTAACGCTTCACCAGTTCCTCGCTCGGTGCGAACATGCGCGCGCTAACGAGGTCGAGGCCGGTGCGAGAAATCAGGCGCGAGATGATTGCGCCCGTGCGCGATTTGCGCATGGAATACGGCGTAACAATAACGTAGGAAAGTTCTTCGGCCTGCATCGGATTGGTCAAAGCGGCTCAAGATTAAACCGCTTGGATGCAGGTAAATCGAAGTCGCCTAGGACTGTGGGAAAGTAACTAGCGCGGTTTGCCCGCGCAACTAGGTTTTTGTCGCTCTCCAAGTACGAACTCGCGGGCGGCAGAGTAACGCAATCCATTTGCCTCGCCGCCTGACGCCAGCGATCTCGAATCGATTGGAGCGCAGGGCGCGAAGCAAATCGCCCTCCTGCTCGCGCAGAACGCCGGAAAGAATCATCAAACCGTTCTTCCGCAATCGCGTCTTCCAGAATGGCAGCGCGGAAACCAGCAACTCGCTGAAAAGATTCGCGGTGATGACATCGAACTTTATTCGCCCGGTTTTCTGGACGGCATCGCCGAGGACAAAGCGCACACCGTTGATGGCGTTGGCGCGAGCGTTCTCTTTCGCCGTAGCAATCGCGCTCGGATCGTTGTCAATCGCGAGGACATCGTGCGCGCCAAAACAGCGGCCGGCGAGCGCGAGAATTCCCGTGCCCGTGCCTGCGTCGAGTATGTGCCAATCATGTTTCCAACCGCGTGTCGCTTCTTCGAGCAGACGAAGACACATCGCGGTCGTGAGGTGCTCGCCGGTACCGAATGCAGCCGCTGCGGGAATGATAAGCAGGCGGCAGCGGCCTTGGCGCCGCGATTTGTTGCACGCCATGGTCTCCCCAGTCTTCGCGATGAGCAATCGCCTTCCGATCCGGATCGGTCTGCTGCTCCTTTGTCGACGTGCAATCCACTGCAGCCAATCGCGCGGAAGCGGTTCGATCTTGCCGCCGAACTCCGCGAGAAAGTGTTTCGCCGTCTTATGACTTCGGCAGCAGACCTCCAAGAGAACGCGCGAACGACCTGGCCGCTCAATTACGGTCAACGCGTCACCAGCCCGCCCTTGCAGTAGCGCTTCGCGATCTTGCAGCCATCGAGGCTCCGCAAATTTTCGCCAAAGATGCATCTGCTGGTTGTTATTGCCGCCGTCTTCAGCGACGCGGGATGACTGAGGGGAGCGGGTGACGAGACTCGAACTCGCGACGTCCTCCTTGGCAAGGAGGTGCTCTACCACTGAGCTACACCCGCATTCGACGCGGGTAGGAATAATGTCCACCCACCTTCGCGGCGCAAGATTTTATTACCGGCGCCACGCTGCGATATGCAAGATTGTTGAATCCAAGACGAGCTGGTATTGCATCTCATTGGAAATCTATGAAAACATTGTTTCTTACCTTCCTCTGTTCGATGGCGCTGGCCCTGAGCGTTTTAGGACAAACCCCCACTGTTTCACCGGAAGCGAGTCCAAGCGTAACTCCGGCATTCACCATCTCAGTGACCCCCGCCTCGGCAGCGGCGCCTGCCAGCACTCCGACTCCCACGGTTCGTCCTACGGCTGCGGCCGATTCGGACGAGGACCTGGATTCGGCGATCGAAAGGAAAATCCGCAAGCATTTCAACGTTTCCTTCGATGGTGACCATTCCGGACGTCATTCCAGCGACGACTCGGACGTGCCTTGGATTGCCGTTCCGATCGTTACCATTGTCTTTCTCGCGATCTTCGGAACGCCGGTCATGATCGTTGGTCTGATCATGTATTTCAGCTTCTCGAAAAGCCGCGCCATGCATCGCACCGTCCGCATGATGGTGGAGAAAGGTCAGCCTGTTCCGGAAGCGTTGCTCAATCCGCCGCCAGTAGTACGGCAACGCTCCGATCTGCGTCGCGGAATCGTGCTCGTCATGGTCGGCACCGGTCTCATGGTCTTCTTCGGTGCAGTCAACGATTGGGAAGGTGGCGTTTGGAGCCTTGGGATTATTCCGTTGCTGATCGGCGTTGGTTACTTTTTAGTCTGGATACTTGATGCTCGAAAAGAGAACACTTCCCCAAAGGTGTAAACTCTTCGCGTGCCGCTGACCGATGCCGATCTTGTTGCCCGAGTCCTTCTCGATGATGACCAGCATGCTTTTGGCGAGTTGGTGCGGAATCACCAGTCAGCCGTGCGCGGGCTTCTGCGCCAACTCACCCGGGCGGATGTCGCGTTGGCTGACGATCTCGCGCAGGAGACATTTATTCGCGCTTACAAGAACATTCGAAGTTTTCGCGGCGAGGCGAAATTTTCGACCTGGCTTTATCGCATTGCCTACAACTGCTTTCGCGAGGACGCGCGCAAGCGCAAGGAGCTGGTCGGGATCGACGAAACACAGCTTGCGGCGGAGCAGGATCCGAAGACTGTCGATCCAGCACTAAGACACGATCTCATGCACGCGCTTCAACTTCTCCCATTGCACGAGCGCTCGGCAATTTTGCTTTGCTGTCAAAATGGTTTATCGCATGATGAAGCTGCACGCGTCCTCGACATTCCTCTCGGCACGGTTAAAACAAATGTGCTGCGAGGGCGGGAGAAGTTGAAGAAGACGCTGGCAGCATGGGGACCGAATTGAAGATGAACGAGCAGTTCCAGGAAGATTGGTTGGATGCGCGCTTGCGCGAAGAGGCGCCGTACATCGACGACGAGGGCTTCACCAGTCGCGTGATCCAAAAGCTCCCGGCGCGGTCCTCTCAGCGATCGTTTCGCGCGCTTCTGCTTTGCTGTATCACGCTATTGGCGAGCGCGACGACCTACACTGTGTCCGGCGGAGGGCAATTTCTCATTATCGGTTTTCATCGATTGGCCGGATTGCCAACGCTCTGGATTTTGGCTCTGGCGGCAATTAGCGCGATGGTTTTTACGTCCATTGCCACGGTAACCGCGCTGGCTAAGGTGCGCGAAGAGCGGCGTTAGCGAAAATACCGCCGATCCTCGGCGGGCTTAGACGGCGACCAGTTCACGGGCCTGCTTCACGTCGAGCGCAATCTGAGTGCGGAGCGCCTCGAGGCTGTCGAACTTCTTCTCTGGTCGAAGATAACGCTGGAACCGCACTTCGACGTCCCGCCCATAGATATCGTGATCGAGGCCAAAGATGTGCAGTTCGAGCAAGCGCTCCGGTCGAGCCGTATTCACAGTCGGGCGGTAGCCCAGGTTGATCACGCCGTGGTAGAGCGCGCCTTCGAACCGGGCTTCCGCAATGTAGACTCCGTTGGGCGGGAATTGTTCGTTATGTGCGCTCAAATTGGCGGTGGGATAACCTAGTTCGCGGCCAAGCTGCGTCCCGCGCTTTACAGTTCCGAGAACGGTGTAGTCGCGTCCGAGCATTCCCGCCGCGGTCGAAAAATCGCCGGCTTCAATTGCACGGCGGATGGCTGTGCTGCTGACCACAGTGTCGTTCACCTTGACCGGTTTGATTCCAACCACATCAAAATCATGCTCGCGTCCGAGTTGTTTCAGCAGGGTGAGATTGCCGGCCCGGCCTTTGCCAAACGACCATTCGTGTCCGACACAGATCTCGCGCAGCGGCTTGGAATGTCTGACCAAATCGATAACGAAATCTTCGGGTCGTGTCGCGGCGAATTCGCGATCGAAACGCAGGATGAGCAGATGCGCCACGCCGAGATCGCGAATCAGCGCGATCTTGTGCTGCGTGGCCGTTAGCAGATGGGGCGCTTCATCCGGGCGGAGCACTTTCGCCGGGTGAGGATCAAACGTCACTACCACAGCCGTGCCTCCGGCCGCTTGCGCGTGTCGCGTGGAGGTGGAAATCACTGCCTGGTGACCCAGATGGATTCCGTCGAAAACGCCGATGGCGAGAAACAACGGGCCGGGAAGGGAGGCCAGTTCGTTGATGGACGACAGCGTTTTCACGACGCAAATGACGAATGACGAAGAGGGAAAAAATGACGAATGACGAATGACGAATGACGAATGAATGACGCAGCACCAATCACGTGCCCCTTAACGAGCATTTTGGGTTTCGTCATTTTCTTCACGCCCCTCGCATCCGCGAGACTTCCGGCAGCGTCAGAATGCGTCCGAGGATATCCACCGGCTCACCTGTCCTGATCTCTTCCACAGTGATCGCACCGGTCACATCGAACCGGCCGGATTTCGTCCGACGCAAAGTTTTCAGATGCGCGCCACACCCAAGTGCTTCGCCGATGTCGTGCGCATAAGTCCGAACATAAAAACCTTTGCTGCAACTGACCCGGAAATCGATCTCGGGTGAAGCAATGCGACCGATCTCGTAGTTGTAGACGTGCACAAGGCGCGGTTCGCGTTCGACGACCTTTCCCTGCCGCGCCAGCTTGTAGAGCGGGACGCCGCCCATCTTGATGGCAGAAACCATGGGTGGCATTTGGTAAAAATCACCGCGGAATTTCTCGAAGGCTGCGCGTACCCGGTCGGGAGTCAGCTCCGGGACGGGAAGCTCCTCGACGACTTTCCCTTCCGCATCCTGCGTGTCAGTCGAGACGCCGAGGGTCAAGGTTCCGGCGTAATCCTTGTCTTCACTCATGAGCAAATCCTGGATCTTGGTGCCGCGTCCGAGCGTGAGCAGCAGCAAACCGGTCGCGAGCGGATCGAGTGTCCCGCAATGGCCAACTTTCTTGATCTGCAATCTCCGCCTAACGAGGGCGACGACATCGTGCGACGTCATCCCGGCGGCTTTGTCGACCAGAAGAACTCCGTCAGGTGTTGCGGTTAACGACATCGCAAATGGTTTCCAGAACGCGCTTCTCTACTTCGGCGAGCGTACCGCGAACGCGCGCGCCGGCCGCGAGGGTGTGACCGCCACCGCCAAATTTCTGGCAGATGGCGCATACATCGGCTGTTTCACTCTTGGAGCGGAGGCTGACGCGCACTTTTCCGTCGGGCAGTTCCTCAAAGAATGCGGCCACGATCACTCCTTCGATGGCGCGGAGGTGATCGATCAATCCTTCGTTATCTTCCGGCTGCGCCCCAAGCTCCGCCGCGGCTTGGAGGCTCAAGCTGAAGCTCGCCACTTTTCCAGCTGCATCGAAACGCATCGTATCGAGAAGCGCGCGAAGCAACTCGATGCGCCGGCGCGGATAACTTTGGTAAAGGTGCTGACTTACCTGGCCGACATCGACACCAGTACGAACGAGCTCGGCTGCGATCTCGAAGGTCCGCGCGGTCGTATTCGAATATTGGAACGAGCCGGTGTCGGTTGAAATTGCGACAAAAAGGTTTTCCGCAATTGCGCGATCGATCGGCAGCTGCTCGGCTTTGAGTAATTCGAAAAGAATCTGACCAGTGGCCGGCGCTGCCGGATCCACGCACACCAGGTCGCCATAACCAGGATTGCTCGGGTGATGATCAATGTTGACCCAAAGTTTCGCGCTCCTTACCGCGTCTCCCGCCGTACCCAGTCGCTTCTGCGTCGCGGTGTCCAACGCAATCGCGACGTCGAAGTCTTGCGATGTGGATGGCGGCTTGACCAACTTATCGCCACCTGGAAGAAAGCTGTAATTCTTCAGCAGGCCGTCCTCGTTCCAAACGGTCACGTTCTTGCCCGCTGTCTGCAGCGACAGAGCCAGGGCCAACTGGCTGCCGATGGCGTCGCCGTCGGGACGCACATGACTGAGAACGGCGAAGCGTTGATGCGCGCGAACCGCCTTTCCAATTTCCGCAAAATTAGTCGTGAGACTCACTCTGTCGGCGCGTCCGGTGTTTCGATTTCCTGCAGGATTTCGATGATGCGTGAGCCGCGCTCGGTCGAATCGTCCAAATGAAAAATGAGATGCGGCGTGAATTTCAAAACCACTTTGCGCGATAGCTCGCTCTGCAGCATGACGCGGTTCGCTTCCAATTTTTCCGTGACGGCGAAGGGCGTTTCAGAGCCAAGGACGCTGACGAAAACATGCGCCGATTTCAAATCGGGTGTGACGTCCACTTGATTGACCGTCACCAACGCGCCGTCAAAAGTGAGTTCCCGCGTAATTGCGACGCTCAATTCGCGCTTCAGTAGTTCGTTTACGCGCAGTAGTCGATGTTTCATGTGTGGGACGTGACGCAGGTTTCCGGCTTGCTTCGCTCGGCGGTCAAACCGGAAGCTCGCGCTACAATTTCTGCGCGACCGCTTCGAGCTGGTAGCACTCGATGATGTCGCCCACTTGATATTCGGTAAAATCTCCAAGCTTGATGCCGCATTCCAAACCGGAGCGCACTTCCTTTACGTCATCCTGGAAGCGGCGCAGGGTTGATAATCCGCCGTCGTAAACCGGTTGGCGCCGGCGCAGAACTCGTGCCCGCGCCGTCCGCGCGATGCGTCCATCGGTGACAAGACAACCCGCCACGATCCCTCTGCTCAGTTGGAACACCTGTTTCACTTCAGCATGTCCGATGACGCTTTCGCGATGTTCCGGATCGAGTAGCCCCGCCATCGCTTCTTTGATCTGGTCGATCAACTCGTAAATGATGCTGTAAAGTTTGACTTGAACGCCTTCGCGTTTCGCTGCAGTCACCGCCTGGGACTCGACTTTGATATTGAAACCGACCACCACGGCATTGGATGCGCTTGCCAGCAGGATATCGGATTCCGAAATGGGCCCGACGCCGGAGTGGATGATTTCGAGATCGATTTTCTTGCTCTCGATTTGATTCAGCGCTCCGGTCAACGCTTCGAGCGAACCTTGCGCATCGCACTTCAAAATGATGCGCAGATGCTTTTTCCCGTCGGCTGCCTCGAGGAGGCTTTCGAGCGTTGCGCGTTGCGGCATGCTCAATTTTTCGGTGCGCTTCGTCAGGAGACGTTCCTCGCTCAAAGTCTTGGCGGAGCGTTCCGATTCCATCACCAAAAATTCATCGCCCGCGTCTGGCAGCCCGGTGAAACCGAGCACTTTTACGGGAGTTGATGGACCGGCTTCCCTGATCGGCTTGCCCAAATCGTTCATCAACGATTTCACTTTGCCGCCGTAGTGACCACAAATGAATGGGTCGCCGATCTTCAGCGTGCCCATCTGCACGATTACCATTGCCGTCGGGCCACGGCCTGGTTCGACTTGCGCTTCAATCACGGTGCCGCGAGGCGTCGCAACAGGCGAAGCCTTTAGCTCCATCACTTCCGCTTGCAGAGTCATCATCTCCAAAAGGTGATCGATGCCTGTTCCCTTGGTCGCGGAAACCTCACAGACGATCGTGTCGCCGCCCCAGTCTTCCGGTGCGAGTTCGCGTTCCTGAAGCTGTTGCTTAACCCGATCTATGTTCGCTGACGGCAAATCGATCTTGTTGATCGCCACCATGATTTTCACATGTGGTGCAGCTTTGGCGTGGTTGATCGCCTCGATTGTCTGCGGCATCAGACCGTCGTCGGCCGCCACAACCAGGACGACGATGTCGGTTACGTTTGCGCCTCGCGCACGCATGGCGGTGAAGGCGGCGTGACCCGGCGTGTCGATGAACGTGATCGGCATGCCGTTATGCATCACGCTGTAGGCGCCGACGTGCTGGGTGATTCCGCCGGCCTCTCCCGCGGCGACACGCGTCTTGCGGATCGCATCCATGAGCGAGGTCTTGCCGTGATCGACGTGACCCATGAATGTGATGATAGGAGCGCGCAGCTTGAGTTCCTCGACCTTCTCGATAACGGGCGGAGGAGGAGCGACGACGACTTGTTCGACTTTATGAACGCCGCCGCCCTTTTCGCGGCGCTCCATTTCAAAAACAAAACCGTGCTTCTCGCAAATCTTAGTTGCGACTTCCGGCTCAACCGTCAGGTTCGGGTTGGCGAAAATATTGTAGTCATCCATCAGCTCCTTAATGAGCTGGAAATTTTTCAGGCTGAGTTGCTGGGCCAGATCCTTCACGATGATCGGCGGCTTGATGTGAATTATCTTCTGCGGCTCGGCAACTTCCTCGCCGGCAGACCCGGGCGCTGTGATCTCTGCGGCGGGAACGGGCTCAACCGCAATCGGTGTGGGGGGAGGGGCCACTGCGACTGGCTCAACCGGTGCCGGTAGATCGTGAAGACGTGAAATCGGCGGCAAGACGGAGCGTTTTGCGCCTTTGATGTCGGCCTCGGAACGCTTCGGTCGCGGCGGCTCCTTGTCGATCAGTGAAACAGTTTCGGGAGCCGGGCGACGAACTGGCGCTGGCTCTTTTTCCTCGGTTGCAGCTTTCGGCGCAACGGCCGAATGCGGGCGGGCCTTCGCTTTCGCGACGGCATCTCCCTTTGGCTTTTCCGGATGAGCGACCCTCGTGCTTGTTGCGACCCTTCCCTTCGACAGGGCGGATTCAGCGCTAACGGCGGCCTTGACCGGCTTGCGAGCCCGGGCAGTCTTGCGAACTGCTGTCTTGGTCGTCGTTTTTGAGGGCATGTTGTTCTAAAATTCTGCTCATGGCTCAGAGCGGTTAGCGCGTAGCCATATTATTTTGGTTCCTGGTGCACCGCTGCGTGAATCTCCTGTGCCTTAGTTTCTTCAACTGCCAAAATGTCGACAAAATCCGAGACGTCGGCGTCTTGCAAGCCTTCCAGATTTGTGAAGCCGGCTTTTACGAGCATGACCGCTTGTTCTTCGGTGACAGGCAAGCCGGCGGCAAGAGTATGAGCGGCCTGCGTTACCTTTTGCTCCACCGCTGTCGTTGTTGCGGCGTCCTTGTCGATATTAATTTCCCAGCCCGTCAGACGTGAAGTGAGCCGCGCGTTCTGGCCTTTCTTCCCGATGGCGAGCGAAAGTTGATCTTCATCGACTGAAATCTGCGCGCTCTTCTTCTCGACATCGAAGACAAGATTCTTCACCTTTGCTGGCTTAAGCGCTTCGAGGACAAACTCCTTCGGGTCCGAGCTCCAGCGAATAATGTCCACCTTTTCGTTGTTTAACTCGCGCACAATATTTTTTACCCGTGATCCACGCATGCCGACGCAGGCGCCGACTGGATCGACCTTCGGGTTGTCGCTGAAGACAGCGATTTTCGTGCGATAACCGGCCTCGCGCGCAATCCCGCGAATCTCGACCGTGCCGTCGTTAATTTCGCTCACTTCCAGCTCGAAGAGACGCCGAACAAAATTCGGATGGCTGCGTGAAACGATGATCTCGGGGCCGCGGATTCCATTCTCGACAGCGACGACGTAGGCGCGGAGCCGGTCGCCGACGTTGTAATCCTCGACCACGACACGTTCGCGCTGCGGCATGATCGCTTCGAATTTTCCGAGGTCGAGAATCACATCCGAGCGATCGAAGCGGCGCACTGTACCGCTGACGATTTCTCCCGCGCGATCCTTGAACTCCTCATAAATCATTTCCTTCTCGACCTGGCGGATGCGCTGCATCATCGCCTGCTTCGCGGTTTGCGCCGCAATCCGGCCAAAGTTTTTCGGTGTGACCTCGACCTCGATCGTGTCACCGACATTGGCATCCGATTTCGTCTTCCGTGCCTGGCTCAGAACGATTTCGTCCTGTGGATTCTCGACCTTTTCGACAACGAGCAAGTTGGCGAGCGCGCGAATTTCGCCGGTCTTCGGATTGATGTCGATGTGGAGATCGCGCGACGCGCCGACGCTCTTCTTCGAAGCTGAGAGCAGTGCGTTCGAGACCGCCTCGATCAGGATTTCGCGTTTGATCCCGCGCTCCCGTTCGAGGTAATCCAGCATGGCAATAAACTCCGCGTTCATAAAAAGGTTTAGCCCGCAGACGAAAAAGAGTGGGACACTGGCTCCCACTCCAATCCACCTCGGACTAGACGCGAAAGCTACTTTCGTAACCCCATTTCGTCAAGGGGCCAAAACCCCTCGCTGCGAAGCGAGCTCGACGTAATTACCTTTACAACGGGTCGCGCCCATTGTCAGAATCAGCGATGCCGCGTTTCGCGAGTCTACTCCTTGTGACGGCATTTTGGATGGCGATTTACCTGCCAGGCCTCGGTTCGCTCGAGATCAAAGGGGAAGAGGGCCGCAGGATTTTGCCTGCGGTCACGATGCTGGAAACGGGTGATTACATCGTGCCGCATGTCGGGAGCGAACCGTATCTCCGCAAGCCGCCACTCGTGAATTGGCTGGTCGCGGCGTCATTCCGAATCTTCGGGCAACGCAATGAATGGACGGCGCGGCTGCCTTCGGCGCTCTGCATCTTGGCGGTGGCGATCGCGTTTGTCACCGTCGCTCGCGCCGCCCTTGGTGCGAATGGCTCAATCATGGCTGCGCTCATCTGGATGACGAATTTCGGAATGATCGAGAAGGGTCGATTGATCGAGATCGAAGCACTCTACGTCTCGCTCACCGGGCTCGCGTTTATCTGCTGGATGAGCTGGTGGAAAGAGCGGCGATCACCCTGGCTGGTTTGGATTGTGCCGTGGATTTTTCTGGGGCTTGCCATGCTGGCGAAGGGACCTCTTCATCTGCTTTTTTTCTACGCCATCGTTGTCGCTGTTCTCTATCGCGCCCGCGAGTTACGACAACTATGCCATCCCGCGCACTTCGTCGGGATCGGGCTCATGTGTGCGATTTTCGCCGCCTGGGCCGTTCCCTATTTGCAGATGACCGCCGGCACTGGCATCGGAAAAGTCTGGTCGCGACAATTTACTGGCAGACTTGCAGGCGAGAATTTTCATCTCGGCGGCTGGCTCATGAATATTCCGCGCGGACTCGGCTATTTCCTGCCTTGGACATTGCTACTTCCTTGCGCACGCACTGCGCAGTTTGATTCGGAGCGGGAGAACAGTCTCGTACGCGGGCTCGGCTTGGGCATCGCCGCCTCATTTCTGGTCGTTAGTCTGATTCCAGGCGCGTTAGCGCGCTACACCATGCCGCTGCTTGTGCCCGCGTCGTGGCTGATCGCGATGATATTGACCGCGAAAACCCTTGCATTGCCGCAAGCGATCGCGGGATGGCTTGCCACTCCACAAAAGCGGTTCCGCAAAGTCGTCGGCCTCGCGCTAATCGTTTGCGCAGCGATTTGGATTTACGCGCTGGTCATCATTCCTCAGCTGCAGCACCGGCAGAAAATCAAGACAATTGCCGCGCAGATTGATGCCGCCGTCCCCCCGGCGGACTCGCTTTACGCCGTCAATCCTGATTATCAACCGTTTCTCTTTTACGTCGAACGCAAGGTAACTTACGCCAGCCGCATTGAAGATGTGCCCCGAGACGCGCGCTACCTGCTGGTGCAAGCCGACAAGGAGCCCGACGCCGAAGCAAGCGAGCGTTGGGCGCCGCTGCGCGCCAGACCGATCCTGCAGATTAAGGATTACCGCGATCGGCGGGTGGCAATTTTGAGAATCGGAGGCAACTGATAAGCGAGCGGTTAGGCAAGGAATAGCCGGGTCGCCTCAGTGCAGCGCGGCCGCCTCTGGTTCGAGCTCACTCGTCACAGCTCCGGCGTCTGCTTCGTGGTGGGTATGCGCGCTGCGCAGGAATGGCACGCGGTCAAGCACACGTTCCTGGAACCATTCCAGCGCCAGATAGATCACGGGCGTGATATACAGCGTGATCAATTGGGAAACGACCAATCCGCCGACGATGACGAGCCCAAGCGGCCGGCGCGAAGAGCCATCCGCGCCGAAGCCAAGCGCAATCGGCAACGCGCCCATCAAGGCCGCCAGTGTGGTCATGATAATTGGGCGGAAACGTTCAACGCTCGCTTCGTGAATGGCGGATCGGCGATCGTAGCCTTCGTCCAGCCGATGGAGCGCGAAGTCGACAATCATGATGCCGTTCTTCTTCACGATGCCCATGAGAAGAAACAGGCCGATCACGGAATAGAGCGAGAGGGTTGATCCGAACAGCCAGAGCGTCATCAGTCCGCCGACGACCGCCGGGAAGAGCGTGGAGAGCACCGTTACCGGATGGACATAGCTTTCGTAGAGAATGCCGAGAATCACATACATCACGAACAGCGCCGCGATGACGAGAAAGGGCAGAGCGCTGAAGAGTTGTTGCAGGACGAGGCCTTCACCTTGCAACTCGCCTTTCACCGTCGGTGGCAGCACTTCCGCCGCTGTTTTCTTGATGTAGTCGGTCACGTCGCCCAGCGCGACACCCGGTTTCGTATCGAAACCAAACGTGACGCTAGTGAATTGATTCACGTGGTTGACCGACTGCAAACCGAGCGCCTCTTTCGACGTCGTGACTGCACGGATCGGAATCAGTTTGCTGCCATTGTCCGGCTTGACGTAGATCTGCCGGAAATCTTCGGGACCGGTGCGCGCCTGGTCGTCCGCTTCGAGAATCACCTGATATTGATCGTCCGACTGCTTGATCAGGTAGACGTAATTTTGCGAATAAGCGGCCCGCAGCAGGGCCTCGAGGTTGGTGGTGGAGACGCCGTAAAGGCTGGCCCGGCCGCGCTCGATATTGATGTCGAGATTGGGCGTGCTGCGGAAAAGGTCGGAACGCGGCGGGCTGGCGAAACCATCGTATTCGCTGAGTTTGGCGGCAAGTCTGTCAGCCGCAGCGTAGACTTGATCGGGATTGATTCCGCTCAAGACGTAGGTGTAGCGCCCGAATGAGCTGCCGGTCGCGCCGATGTTAATCTGCAAGACCGGCTGCGGATTGAGAGTCGGGAAAACTCCTGGAATTTCGCTGCACGCTTTCCGAAGCTGTGCCGCCACGGTATCGATATCGGGACGCTGGCTCACATTTTTCAAAAATAGGACGGTGAAAACGCCCGCGCCAAGTCCGGAACGCCCTGCGACCGTGAAATATTTGTCGACCGCTGGATTCGCCTGGAGGACGGGATCCAGTTTTTCCTGGAGGCGCCGTTGCTGATCAGGTGAGGCACCTTCCTGGACGATAAAAAAGCCGCGAATCGTCCCGCTGTCGCCGGTCGGGAGCAAAGTGAAGGGGAGTTGCTTGAAAAAGAACCAGACTCCGAGCGCGCAGGCGAGAATGATCGGGACCGCGAGCCAACCGCGGTCGAGGAACCAGTCGAGAGAACGGCCGTAGAACCTGAGCGTGGGTTCGAAGAACCGGCTGAAGAATCGTTCCGTCCAAGTTTTGATATGACTCGGGCCGCGCTCCGCGAGAATCCGCGAGCACATCAAAGGGGTGAGAGTCAAAGAAACGAGACCCGAGGCGAGAATCGCGACAATAATGGTGATGGCGAACTCGCGGAAAATTCGCCCCAACAATCCCGGCATGAAGGCGAGCGGAATGAAGACCGCCGCGAGCGACAGAGTCATCGACAAAATGGTGAAGGAGATTTCACCTGCGCTGTTGAGCGTGGCGCGGTAGATCGATTCCCCGGCTTCGGCCCGCCTCACGACATTCTCGAGAAAGACGATCGCGTCGTCGACGAGGAAGCCGATCGCCAGGGTGAGCGCCATCAGAGTCAGGTTATTGATTGAGAAACCGAACCACCACATCGCGATGAAGGTGATAAGGAACGACATCGGCAGCGCCACCATCGGAATGAGCGTGTCGCTGGCGCGGCCAAGAAAGACGAAGATGACAAAGATGACGAGGACGAAGGCAATTGCGAGCGTCGCCTGGACGTCGTGCAGAGAATTGACGATCGACTGCGAGCGATCAAAAACCGGGATCAAACGGATCGAGCCCGGCAGCTCCCGCTGCAACCCGGGTAAGAGCGCGCGGACCGAACGCGCGACGGCGACGGCGTTCGCGCCAGACTGACGCGAGACGGCAAAAACGATCACCGACGCCGGCGGATGAAAGCCGCGGACGAAGAAATGGCGCGACAGGCGCTCGTTTTCCACGCCGTCGATGACGCGGGCCACGTCGCGAAGGTAAACCGGAGACGTGTTCGCCGTCTGCTTGATGATGAGATTGCGATAGCCCTCGGCGGTCGCAATCTGCCCGTTAGGCCGGAGGGTGATCGATTTGTTCTGGCCGTCAAACTGGCCCGCCCCTGAGTAAGCAGTGCCGGATCTGATCGCGGCCGACAGATCCGCGAAGGTCATGTTGCGTGAGGCCAGCGCGCCGGGATCGACCTTGATGCGGATCGCTCCTTTAACGCCATAAATGTTGACCTGGGAAACCCCGGGCAAAATGTTGATCCGCTGCGAAACTTCGGTCGTGCCATAGCGATAGAGCTCCCCGTCGCTCAAGGTATCGCTCGTTAGGGCGACATACATGACCGGTTGATCGTTCGGATTGGACTTGGTGAAGGTGGGCGGGCTGGGAAGATCGCTGGGCAATTGGCCGGTAGCCCGTTGAATGGCCGCCTGCACATCAGTCGCAGCCGCATCGATGCCTTTGCTGAGGTCGAATTGCAGAATGATTGCGGTGTTGCCTTGAGAGCTGGTGCTGGTCGTCAAGGCGAGGCCCGGAATCTGGGTGAACTGTTTCTCCAGCGGCGTGGCGATGCTGTTCGCCATCGTTTCCGGGTTCGCGCCCGGATAGGAAACGTTTACCTGGATGACCGGGTAATCGACCGCTGGCAGATCATTTACCGCCAGTTGATTGTAGGTCAGAATACCGAAGACAATGATCGAGGCCGTCAGCAGCATCGTCATCACCGGTCGCTGAATGAAAGGCCGCGAAAGTCCGGAGGAAAACTGCACCAGTTTTTTGCCCGGAGTGTGTTCGCCTTTCGCCCGCGCGCGCTCCGCGAGCGCGCCCTGGCCGGCGCCGTTTCCCTGTTCGGGGTCGCCGTGCGGTTCGCCGTCCCAGCCGTTGCCTTGGGAACCCGCCATCTGTTAGTCGGTCCCTTCGGATTCTTTAGGCGGAGTCGTCTCCGTCTCTTGCACCACCACTTTTGTGCCGGGCGCGAGTTGCAGTTGGCCACGGGTTACGACTGTTTCGCCCGGTTGAACACCCTTCTGAATTACCGTGAAATCGCCCTGTTTCTGTCCGGGTGTGACCTGTCGCAGGTCAAGGGTGGAATCCTTTTTCACCACAAAAATGTACGGACCATTCTGGCCAATCTGGACCGCGCTGTTTGGGACCAGCTTTGCATCTTTGATGATGTCGAGAATCAAGCGGACGTGGACAAACTGCGAAGGCCAGAGGATGTGGCCGGGGTTGGGCGTGACGGCGCGGGCCTGCACGGTTCCGGTTCCGGGCTGGAGAGTGTTAGCTATGAAGTAGAGGTGCCCCTCCTGCGCGGGATGATTGTCGTTCTCGGCATCGGTCAGCACTTTCAAATTAGGTCCGCCGAGGTAGCGCCTAACGAGTGGAATGTCTGGCTCGGAAACCGTGAAGTCGGTGTAAATCGGATCGAAATTGTCGATCTGCACCAGGACCGCGCCACTGCCGCCGCCGTTGCTTCCCGCGGTCACCGTGTTGCCGACGTCGATCTGGCGCAGACCGGCCCGACCGTCGATTGGCGATCGAATGGAGCAATAATCGAGATTGACCTGCGCCGCGTCCACCGTCGCCTGCATCCGCATGGCGTTCGCCCTCGCAGTGTCGAGGTCCTGAGTCGCGGTGACGTTCTTGGCTTGTAGTTCCAACTGCCGTTTCAGATTCGCCTCGGCCAATATGTTGTCGGCTTTCGCGGCGTCGAGGGCGGCTTGATATGGACGCTGGTCGATCGTGAAAAGGAGATCGCCTTTTTTCACGTTGGCGCCGTCCTTGAAATTGCGTGCGACGATCTGCCCGCTCACCTGCGCCTGCACTTGGACCGATTCATAAGCGGCACAAGTGCCGATTTCGTCGAGATAAAGCGGCACGTCCTTCGTGATCACTTTTGCCACTGCGACCGGTCGCGGCGGTGGCGGCGGTGCGGTCTTGTTGCCGCTGCTGCACGCGCGATTGAGGAAAATCAAAACGACTAGCCCGGCGATGCCGCCGAAGATGTAAAGGCGCTTGCGGCCAAAACGTTGCTCGAGATCGCCCACCGCTTCGCGGGTCGCCGTGCCGACTTTACCGGCAGCGATCATTTCCGGATTCCTCCTTTTTTCGTGCTGCCGTTGCCGTTCATTCCCTCTGCAGATGCGCTCGCGGCGCGGTCGCGGATTTCGGTCAGGACCCGAAAGCAGGTTTGCAGGTCCCTCGCCGGAATTGTTTCCAGAAGTTCGTGACGCAGGTCACGCGCGGTCTTCTCGATCTTCTGGATAAGGGCACTCGACTTCGGCTGGAGATGCACCGTCTTGCAGCGGCGATCGTGCCGTGCGTTTTCGCGTTTGATCCAGCCATCCTTCTCGAGACGATCGAGCAATCCGCCCAGGGTTGGTCCTTCAATTCCCATCCGGCCGGCTATTTCCCGTTGCGTCAGCTTTTCACCTCCGCGCGCGAGATGAACAAGAGTCATCCACTTGCCCTGACTCAAGCCAACCGGCTTGAGGCGTTGATCGAGCTTCCACCGCCACATCCGCGCCGTCTCGGCCAGGAGGAAACCGATTTTTTCAACATCGAATTCGGACATCGGAGTAATTCATTAGCATGCTAACGAATGCCCGTTTCTCGGACCTGTCAAACGCGGGGTTCTCGTTCACCCCGAACCACCGCGACAGGTGCTGCTGAAGTCTCCGACCGCCGGAAGCAGAGGGCGAAGTTCTCCGAAGAATTGTCTCGCAGAACTCGATTTCAGGCCTCGGAAGCCGCTAAGGTTGTTCGTTGTCCTTGCGCGTTTCGCGGACCTGATTCATCACCGCGTGCGTACGATCGAGCGAGTGCTTGGCCCAATCGTGCTCATAAACCGGTCGCGGTGTGACCGAAGCTGCGGGCGCTGTGGAATTCTTTTCATCGGCGGCGGTTGCTGCCGTTCTGCTTTGGTGCTGCCAATAGAACAGGCCAGCCCCAATCGCGAGAACCACGAGGAAGATTTTCATCGGTGAATTAGGAGCAGCCGCCGCGCCATCAAAGATTTCGCTGGCGCTCATGGCGGTTCAGATGTGAATTCCCTCATGATCAAACGCGCAGTTCTTGCCGTTGTGGGCCTTCTTACTCTTTGCCTTCCCTTGATCGCACAGCAGACGCTGCAAACCGAGGACGAAACGATCGCGCTCCAGCAGTTACGCCAGACCGGCGCGCTGGATACTGCCGCCGCGCTGACCCTTGATCAACCGGGCATCTTTAACACGGTGGATAGCTCCGTTTTGATTCATGGCCTCCCGATATTGACGCTTACGGACGGGCGGCGTCTGCCGGTTTCGGGCGCTCTGGGCCAGATGGGAATGATCCCAATCGATCTTTTTCCAGTCGCGTTTTTGAGCGCCGCGGAAGTGCAAAAGGAAGCCCCCTCTTCGACCTATGGCGCGGATTTGCCGGAAGGGGTGCTGAACATGCGGCTGAATCGGAATTATGCCAGCGGGGAAGTGGGTTTTGCTTACGGTAAGTCGACCGGCAAATTCGGCGGGACGGATAAGCAGGCGTATATTCTCGGCACCGTCGGGAACGACAAAATCCAAATCAACGTCGGCGCGTCTTACGAGGAGTTCAACGGACGCGTTCCGCGACCGGTGTTTGCGCCTTACCGATAGACGAACGTGGTGCTCGGGGCGGGACTTGAACCCGCATGCCTTGCGGCATACGCCCCTCAAACGTACGTGTCTGCCATTTCACCACCCGAGCCGCGTGCGGAAATCTGAATCAGGAACGCAGGAAAGCAAGAAAGCCAAAGTCCTTCTCCCTCGCTCCGCCTTCTCCTCGTGCTCGTAATCGTTCGGAGCTAGCGCTGTTTCGTTAGCGGATCGGCGTCCCGCTGCCGACACGGCGGCAGCTCCGTCGGAGAAAGACTACGATCGCGAGGATGAATCCGATCTGTGAAATAAACGAACTACGGATACTTTCTCCAGATGTTAGCGGACACCGGAGATGATGGGTGGATCAAAATTGATCTGCACATTCACACCCACGATGATCCGAAAGATGTGATCGATTATTCCGCGCACCAACTCCTGGAGCGCGCGCAATCGCTCGGCTTTCGCGTTCTGGCGATCACCTTGCATGACGCGGTTTTCGATCATGAGGAAGTTTTTGCACGTGCCGCGCGGATGGGAATCCTGCTCATCCCGGCTTCGGAAGTCCGCCTTTGTGGCTCGGATGTGATTCTGCTGAACGTCCGCCCGGACGAAATCGCGGCCCTGCGGGATTTTGACGATCTGCGAAAGCTCAGAGCGCGGCGCGGGGATTCGCTTTTCACGATTGCGCCACATCCATTCTACGTCTTCGGCAGTTCGATTGGACGGCGCCTGCTGAACGAGATCGATTGTTTCGATGCGATTGAGTTCTGTCATTTTCACAAAGGATTGATGAATCCTAACTGGATCGCTGCCGCGGTGAGTTCCAAATTCCGGAAGCCGTTGATCGCGACGTCCGACGCACATCGGCTGCCCGCATTCGGCCGCCATTTTACCAGCATCCCCCGCCCGCCCCAGTTGACGGCCGAAGCGATTTTTGCGGCGTTTCGTTCCGGCCCTCTTCGCCTAACAAGCCCGAGCTGCTCGTTTCACGAGCTCTTCGATTCGTTCTATTTTATTTTTATTTCCCATCCCCTTCGGCGGCGCGGAGTGCACAGGCGGAGTCTGGAGAACTGCCCTGAACACAGATGCCAATGAAGAAATTGAGCGGGTCAGCGCTTGTCACAGGCACGAGAACATGGCAAAAACCTGTTCTTCGAAGAATCGACGCCTCCATGAAAATCACCGTATCCTTTCTCCTTGTCATCGTATTCGCCTGCTCCGGTTGCGGAACGTCTGACAAGTCCAAGAACAAAAAGTCCGCAGCCAAGAAACCGGATCAGGAGCAACGGGATCAAAGTTCCGACGTGGATTTTCTGGCTTTCGTCGGGCGCCTACGCAAAGCGGTGGCGGCGCATGACGTGAACACACTGGCGCCAATGATGACGGAAGATTTCGGTTATCGTCTCAATCCAGTGGGCTCCGGAGATGGAGTTTTCAAATACTGGGATGAAAATGGCTTATGGGTAGAACTTGCAGGAATTCTCAGTGAGAAATTTGTGCCGAAGGGTGACTATATGGTGGCGCCACCGCAATTCGCGAACGAATCGGTTAACTACGAAGGTTACCGCGCCGGGATTCGAAGGGTAAATGGCAGCTGGAAGTTTGCCTACTTCGTGAATGGGTGACGCCGAAGTGACAGGTCGACGAGGAACGAGCAGATTCTCGGAGGCGTAGCGCTATAAGATCTTGTCACTCGTTACTCGTCACTCGTCACTGGCTTGCCTGCCTCATCGCCCACCTTTTGTTTTCGTGCATGAGCTCCTCACGTGTGAGCCGGGAGCCCGCGCCGAATGTGCGACATCATTCGCAAGCGATGATCCGATCTTCGCTGGTCACTTCCCGGGGAATCCACTCGTACCGGGCGTCATCCTAACCGAAGCCCTGGCACAGACGGCAGGGATTGTAGCCGCGTCCGGTTATCCAGGCGGAGCGAAGCCGCTCTTCCTGCTTTCGGCCATTCGGAGGATGAAATTTTTTCGCCCGGTCCGTCCTGGGGAAAGAATAATTTTGCGAGCCGAAAAGCTCGCTCAAATGCACGATCTGTTACAGTTTAAGGTGGAAGCGACCGTGACCGGAACATTGGTCGGGGAAGGCCAAATCGTTCTGAGCATGGCCCCCTCGACTGCGGTTCCCGCGGAATGAGAACGATACTTCTCGTCGTTATTCTCGTCGTCTCGCTCAGCGGCTGCGGAATGTTCAGTAAGCCGGCATTGCCTCGTCATGGTTCGATTGATTCGGCACACGATCCTGCGGCGGATGACTTCGCAGCTCGCATCAGAGATGCCGAGATTATTTACTTCCCGGTCGAGGATCTGGATCACTCTGTTGCGGACTTGATTCGGGCGCTGCGCGATGAGGCAAAGCCGTTTGCCATCGGCTGGCAGGATCTTGGAGCGGACGAGCAAGGAATCCTCGACCGGTTAGGCGGGGCGCAAGGGGGTGATCTCGGCGTGGTCGATTGGGTAACGTGGAATGTGCGGAGCCAGTCGCGAGCTTCTCGACAAAATGTCTTACGAGCGACCTCCGATTTACCCCAACTAGCCCTCGGAATACCGAAGGCGTTGCGGGTGAAACTGCAAACCGGCGAAAACCTGACCGCCAAAGAGCGCCTGCTGTTGCCGAGTGGTTATCGCGTTCCCGCGAGCGATCAGGAGAAATTTACGGAAGAGCATGCGACCAGGCACGATTTGCGCGATGGGGACATTCCCAAATCATACCGCCTCCATCTGATCGGAGAACTCTTCGCTGCGGGAAAAATCACCGATTACATGCAGCAGCATCCGGGCGGCAGAATGCTGATCTTCCTACACCGGCGCGATCTTGAACGAGCCAACGGTGTTCCGAGTTTTGTGACGCAGAAAATCAAGGTCCGGCAATTGATTCTCGAAGTGGGTCACGGTGCAAACGGCGAACGACCCCGGCTGCTAACGTCACGGGGTAGCGGAATCCTCGACAGCCTGCTTTAGATCGTAAACTGTTCCCCAGCTTCCCGTCGCGACCATCCGCGAAGCGTCTGCCCAGGGACGTGTACTTATCGCGTAATGCATTTGCTCTTCAGGGCCCCAAAAAATATATCGCACACCCAAGTGCCGCGCGGCGTCCTTCCAGTTCGGCTCACCCAGCATGAGGGATCTCAACTCAGCCAACGGCTTCGAGTAATTGTACCCTTGAGAAAAAAGATGTCCGTCGTATCCGAGGGCGACTTTTCTCCCGTTCAGGAGCAAGGGATGATTGTAGGTCGGGTAGGCGGCGAATCTCGCTTCCACCGGCAACTGGCGCAGGACGAGTGCGACGATATCCACCTGCGAGCGCTGAGCAAAACCATAGCCTTCCTTGCCAGCCGCGAGGCCTCCGAAAAGCGTTACGAAACCGGACTCGAAAAGTACAAAAGCAGACTCCCATGCGAACTGATAAAGGCCAGTGCGCGATAAATTCCCGCCACAGGAACGGAAGCAAGATCAGGTAGGCCCACATGATCAGCTTAATGTTGTCCCAGTCCCATACCGCAGTCCGAAAGAGGCAGGCGAAAATGAAAATGATCGTGGCTGCAAGAACGAAGGCAACAACCGGATCGCGCAGGAAAGTTTTTGGATTCTTTTTCCATGCGCGCCAGACGTAGAATGCGATGAATACAACCGCCAGCGGGAGAAAAATTCCGAAGTTGACCAGCCAGAAGCCGGGGAACGGTTCTGCGAAATCCGGATTGGTACTTGCCCACCCGGGGTGCCAGGAAATCATGGATCCCGCGCTAAAGTGGTCGGTGGTCAACCACATGAAAAACGTTGCGGGAAGCAACGCCCCGCCGACGAGAAGCAACAATCGTTTTCGCGTGGACAGGTCGCCGACTAGAAACCAAAAGGCGAGGACGATGCTGAGCGCGAGGAAAGTGTGGACATGGAAAAGAGGCATCGAAGCGTAGAGCGTCAGTTCGACCCAGAACGGGAGCGGAGCCTTCGCTTCGGAATTATTCGTGCTCGACGCGAAATATTTCGCCCGCCATTGATAAAGGAGCAGTAACCCCACGGGAATTGCGTAAAGAAGACCGCGTTGAGTGACCAGCATCGTTAAGGGAATGCTCTTCCACGCGATGTGCTGCAAGGTCTCGCCATTGAGCCACTGCCGGGTCTTGAAAATCTGAAAGCCGATCAGCCCCCCATTAAACAGGAATCCTGCCACCGCGAAGGTTCCGCCCCAGAATCGCAGTGCGCAGAAAGTAGCAAGCGAACCGAGAAGGCCGGCCCAAATCAAACCGCGCGTCACATCCACGCCGAGACACGTCAAAAGCCCATTGAACAGGTCCGTACCGGCCGGATATCGCATTTTGCCAAAGGGGAAAATCGGATTGTCCGGCCAGATGGCGACGCCATTGGCGAACTCCCTGATGTAGGTGATGTGGAGCGCGAGATCGCCGAGATTGTAAGGGGATTGGATCTTGAGTTCATCACCGTCGATATAGAGCAGCCAACAAAAGCAGCGGAACGCGAACATCGCGAAGCACGCAGCCATGAGCCAGAGCCAAAGATTTCGATACTTGTTTGGCTTGTCCTCCGTCTTCGCGTCCAAGCTCGGGCGGCTAGTTGTAACAAAAGCAATCAAACCCGCTGCCAGCCCGAGACAGATCGCAGCCCAGGCAACCGATCGACTGAGACCGGCCGCGGCCATGCCAAGGAGCAGACCCGACACCGTCGCGAAATTGACGCAGGTCAATCCTGCCGCGAGCCATTTCATTCCCGATAACGTTATTGCTTGCCGACGAAATCTGGCGTTCGCGTGGGAAAGAAATTCCTAAAGACCCTCGCGTTCAAATAAATCTTCGAAGTGTCCTGGTAGGGGCGAATCGTGAGCGAGTCCGTGTAGTAGGAGTCGTGTAGCTTGGCCTCGACCTCGGCAATGCGATCCTCCTGAACGAGCAGAAAATCCGCATCTACTTTCTTGGGAAGATTATCATGCTCGTAGTAACCAACATTAGGAAAGTCCCCGAGGATCCAGGGGAACGGATATGCGCTTGTCCGGATCATGTGTCCCACCAGTTGGTAATAGGTGGGATCATGTTTGGCCAGCGTCAGCAAAGGCTGCGTCAATTTGTAAATGTCATTATAGGTCTGGACGTAAACGTATGGTTCGGTCGTGAAAAAATGAGCGATGTTTTCAACCGTGCTCTTCGTGTTATCCCAGTCGTCTTGCGTGTACGTCGTGCAACGGAAGTAGTTGAGCGAGACGGCGGAGCCAAGTGACTCGCTCAGGAGCGCCACCGCAATGATTAGTGCGAGCGACTGCCGTTTAAGAGCGATGTTAGTGATCGCGACCCCGAACATGAAAAGAAGAGGCCACACCACGCTGATGATGCACCAGGGCGTCTTATAGTGAACGATGCTGTAGGCAAGCAGCGTCCCCACCGCATAGATCGCGACAAAACGGATACTCACGCTCTTGGCAAAGGGTGCGAGCGCGCACGCGCAAAGACCCAGGCCCACCGGCCACTCATAACGACAGATAAGCCTTAACCAATAAAAGAAGGGCTTCTCGTGCCCATTGCCGTTCTGGCCAGTTTCAAACCATGTGTGAAAAGTTTGATAGAGTCCCTTCAATCCTTCCCAATACAGAAAAGTTCCGGAGTAAAAAAAGATGATCAGTGCGATCCCGACTCCACTAACCACCGTCAGGTCCTGATAGCTCCAGGTTTGACGGACTGGCCCGGCGTCTTTGATCGGCCGAATGAGATGCAATATCCAGGTCAGGCCCGCCGCGATTAGCGCGCAGCCCACGTGAATAATGTAAGTCTCCTTCGTCAGGATCATTCCTGCGAGCCCCATGCCGGTGTACCATACATATTTGGCGGACCCGTTTTTCCAAAGGCCGAGAAGACCGAGAACGAAAAACATCGAGAAAAGCACGAGCCAGACTTCGTGAATGGAATAGCGCCCGTAGAAGACGAACCCGGGCGAGACCGCCATGGCGAGCGCGGCCCACCGGCTGACATTGCGTCCGACGAACGGCTCAAATTTTATCGCGAGATGAATGCAATAGATGCTGACGAGGACAACTGGCAGCCGCAGGGCCCAGAGGTTTCGCCCGAGGAGAGTCTGCGAAAGAAAGAGCACGTAAAAGTGGAGGGGGCCGTGATAATTTGTCGGGTCATATCTGTAAAAGCCGGTTTTCGTCATCTGATCGACGAACCAACCGTTGATGCCCTCGTCGAAATGCGGCGGCTTGATCCCGAGCAGGAGCAGGCGCAGAAGCGCCCCCAGTGCGACGATCAGCCACGGCGTCCAATCGATCTCCGCAGCCCGCGTGCGCCACGCCGCGATTCGCTCCGGAATCGCGGGAGAATCTGCTAGCGCGCCGTCCGGTCCGCTGCTGAGTACGCGCTGCAATGCGCATTCTTGTGACGGGTGGCTGCGGTTTCATCGGGAGCAATTTTATTCGGTATATTTTGCAACATTACAAGCCGGCTTCCGTGACCAATGTCGACGTGCTGACTTATGCCGGGAACCTTTCGACTCTCGACGGTGTCGCGCAGCAAAATGGCGATCGTTACGAATTCTTCAAGGCCGACATCGCGAATGTTGATTTGATGGATGAACTAATGACCGAGCACTCGTTTTATGCCGTGGTCAATTTCGCGGCCGAATCGCACGTCGATCGCAGCATTAATTCGCCGCAAAATTTCATTCACACCAACGTGGTCGGAACCAGCGTTCTGCTCGATGCGGCGCGGCGGCATGGCGTGCAGCGTTTCATCCAAATCTCGACTGACGAAGTTTACGGCTCTTTAGGGTCAACGGGAAAATTCACTGAACAATCGCCGATCGAGCCCAGTTCGCCTTACTCCGCGAGCAAGGCCGGCGCCGATTTGCTGGCGCTCGGTTGCTACAAAACCTACGGGCAGGAAGTCATAGTGACGCGTTGCTCGAACAACTACGGACCGTATCAGTTCCCAGAGAAATTGATTCCGCTCATGATTATCAAGGCGATCCGTGATGAACCGCTGCCGGTCTACGGCGATGGCCTGAACGTGCGCGATTGGATCCATGTCGAGGATCACTGTGCGGCGATCGTGGCAGTTCTTTTCGAGGGCAAGGCGGGAGTGGTCTACAATTTCGGTGGCGAAAGCGAGATGGCGAACATCGACGTCGTGAAACTGATTCTACGAAAGCTCAACAAGCCGGAAAGTCTTCTCTCGTTTGTCACGGACCGACTTGGCCATGACCGCCGCTACGCGATCGATTCGTCGTTCGCGCAGCGAGAATTGAAATGGAAACCGCGCCGGAATTTCCGAGAAGGCCTTGCTGAGACGATCGACTGGTACCTGGCTAACCAGTCGTGGTGGCGGCCGCTGCTTGAGCGCGCTGGCCGCTACTAATCAAAGTGCATCTTCGTACGTGGTTCCTGGTAGAGCCGGAACATAGGTCCGAACTCTATCATTCGTTAGGCTAGGACCGGCGGGCGGTTGCCATCCGCATGGCCGCTGTTGCCGATTCTTGAGTACCAGCCCTGCTGCTCTGCCGCAGTCCTATTCGCCTGCGCGGCGATCGGCATGGTGAAGAAGATCGGGTCGCTCGCCACACTCTGGCGATCGCCGTTCACCACGATTTGCTCGCGGTGAAGTTCGCCAGCTGCAGGGCGAGGCCGAGCCGCTCTTCGATCCGACGTCGGCTCAAGACATTACCAAAATGTAACTAGGGACATCTCGAATTTCCGATAGCGTCCGCGGTAACGGTAAGAGTTCCTTACCGTACCACTCAAAAACTCCAATCGCTAAATTCATAATGAAAAAGAAATCAGATAATCGATCCGCCTTCCTTAATCTGCGTGTTTTACTCGCCTTTGTTCTTTGCTCAGTTGGCGTCTTTATGGCGCTGCTTGGCACTGGCGCGTTCTCGAACGTATTCGCCCAGGAAAAGAGCGCAGGAGCAAGGGAATCCTCCGCAGCCCAGGCAGCCAAATCCAAAGCCCAGGCAGCCAAACAAGCACAACCCCCTTCCGCTCCACCGGATGTAGTGAAGATGATTGGTCCGGTCCGTCAGAACCAGGACCTGCGAAGCCTGCCTTACGTCGCGCCGAAATCCGAGACCGAAGAGTTCCGACTAACGCGCCATCCGTTCCCGCTGACGGGTTCAGGCGGGCCAGCACGATCGGGCACATCTACTCTTGGTCAGCTTAGCCCGTTAACTAAAAAACTCTTGCGACCGGTGCCGAACATGCCGGCCCCGCTGCTGACATTCGATGGGATGAACTCCGTGCAGAGCGCCTGCGGCTGTTTGCCGCCGGATAGCGACGGCGATGTCGGCCCGAATCACTACGTCAATGCGGTCAATACAAGGATCAAGATTTTCGACAAGTCTGGCAATCCGCTCAACGGCACTAACGGCACCACGTTTAACTCGTTCTTCTCCGGGCTCACGGGCACGCCTTGCGCCAACGCCAACGACGGCGACCCATTTGTTATGTATGATCATGTTGCTGACCGCTGGGTAGTGAGCGACTTCGCCTTCCCCGCGTTTCCCGGCAGTTCCTTTTACCAATGCATTGGTGTATCTCAGACCCCCGATCCGGTGTCAGGCGGCTGGTTTCTCTACGCCGTACAAGTGGACCCGGCCAATCCGACGTACCTGGGCGATTACCCCAAGTTCGGCTTGTGGCCCGACGCCTACTACCTGACGATGAATCTGTTCAGCAGTCCGACCACTTTCAACGGTGTCCGCGTCTATGCACTCAACCGCGCCAGCATGCTCACCGGCGGGCCCGCCAACGCGATCGGCTTTACTCTCAGTGCGGCCGATGTGCTCGATTCCTATAGCTTCGTCGCGGCGAGCTTTCGCACTGGCGCCGCGCCGCCTGCGGGGAGACAGGAGTTTATTCTGGCCGTCGACAGTCCGGCCAGCGGCGGCGTGACCTTAACCCAGGTCCATGCCCGGTTGTTCCATGTCGATTTTGTTACGCCGGCCAATTCTACTTTCGGCGTTGGCGCAAACCACATGCCGAATGCCGAGATCACAGTCAACGGGTTCATTGACGCTTTCACAAACACAACGAGCCACCTCGTGCCGCAGTCTGGAACCACGCAAAAGCTGGATACGCTGGGCGACAAAATCATGACGCCGCTTGTTTATCAGAATCTTGGTGGGACGGAATCGTTGTGGGCCTCACAAACCGTTTGTACCGAGGCAACCTGCGTTCAGCCTACGGGTACTCGCTGGTATCAATTCAATGTTACTGGCGGCACGTATCCCGCCACTCCTGTTCAGCAGGAAACCTGGACCAATGGCAATGACGGTTTGTGGCGCTGGATGGGCAGCATAGCCGTCAATCAAAGCGGAAGCATGGCCATCGGTTATTCGACATCGAGCGCCAGCATGTTCCCCTCCATTCGTTATGCTGGACGTATTGTGAGCGACCCATTAAATGACCTTGGGCAAGGGGAAGCGACAATGATCGCTGGGGGCGGCTCCCAAACCAGTACCTCCGACCGCTGGGGCGATTATAGCATGCTGACCATCGACCCCTCCGATAACTACAGCTTCTGGCATGTGAACGAATACTATGCCGCAACCGCCGGCGCCTCATGGTTCACGCGCATCGGCAAGTTTGCATTCGGGCCCCCTCCTTCCTGCCCTGTGTGTCCCCTTTATGTCACTACTACTACGACCGGTAACGCCATCGTGCCCGGCACGACAGACATAGGCAACCACTGCGACGACTGCGCGTCGCCGATCGCCCTTCCATTCAACGTTGTACTTTACGGGACCACCTACACCGCCGGCACGATGATCCAGGCCAGCTCGAACGGCAGTTTGGACTTCGTCGGCTCCGCGGCTCCGTTTGGCGACCAGTGTCCGTTGCCCGATACGAGAATCGATCGGTCGATCCTTCCCTTCCAGGACGACGGGTATACCATCAATTCGGGTTATGGCATCTTCACCTCGGTTACCGGTACTGCGCCAAACCGCAACTTCAACATCGAGTGGCGCAATCAGTACTTTCCGGGATCCGGCAACGCCAATTATGAAGTGGTCCTTCATGAGAACACAGCGTGCTTTGACATCATCTATGGCGCGACTGATACCATGGGATCGACCGAAGAAAGCGGTGTGCAGAAGAGCGCCGCTGGCCCAGCCACTCAATTTTCGTGCAACACGGCCACGCTCACTAACGGATTGAAAGTGACCTACTGCCCGAATAACTGTCCGGCACCGGTGCCGACTGCTGCGGTGTCGCGAAAAGTGCACGGTGGAGCCGGGACCTTTGATATCAATCTCCCTCTGGTCCCAATCGGCGGCGCAGTCGGGATTGAAGATCGCCAACAGGGGGCCGCGGGTGCGGTCACCCTTTGGTATAATGGCGACTTTGATGGTGTCAACGGTCTCGCGAACGAGAATATGACCAGTCTTGGCCAATCGGCTGTGTATGACAATTTCCTCGTGCCCGCCGGCGCGGGATGGGATGTAACCTCAGTCTTCTCCGACAATCTGGAGAATACCAACGTAACCGGGGCGACTTGGGAAATCCGCAGCGGCACCACCTTGCTTACCACCGGCGGCACACTGGTCGCCAGCGGCAGCGTATCGGCGGGACCAAATCTCGTCGTTACTCCAACAGGCCGGAGCGGGTTCGGGTTCACCGAATTCCAGGTCGCAGTCACTGGGCTAAGTGTGCACCTGCCGCCCAATAACCCGGGCGAATTCTACTGGCTCAACGTTACGCCGATTGGCGACGGGACGGGGCGTTCCTTTGACTCGGCCATTGCCAACCCCCCTGGGATCCACTGCGTGGGCACGCCTTGCGGCAACGACCAGAACGCGTTCTTCAATAGCGCCCAGTTCGGCGCCGTGTTCGGGTCGACTGCCGATCAAGGTCAACCTTACGACTTCTCCATGGGCGTGAAGGGCACGAACGGCGCCGGTGGCGGTGGCTTTAGTCATCAGATCGTGGTCACCTTCCCCACCGCCGTCACGGTGGACACAGCAACAGTGACAGCAGGCAATGGGAGCGTCGCCAGCTTCAGCGGTAGCGGGACCAACACGATCACGGTGAATCTCACGGACGTGACAAACGCCCAGAGACTGGGCGTAACGCTCGGGAACGTGTGCAATGGAACCATCGCCGGTGACGTCCTGATTCCGATGGGAGGTACTGGCTGGTGACACGAACGGGAACGGGTCGGTCAATGCCGGGGATGTGAGTCAGACCAAGGGGCAATCGGGGGCTGCGGTCGTGGCCGGGAATTTCCGGGAGGATGTGAATGCGAGCGGCGGCACGATCAATGCCGGGGACGTTGCTTTGGTCAAAGGCAAATCGGGCACAGTGCTGCCTCCCTAGCGCGTATCGAAGGGATAAGATGCGTCGAGAACGACGCGGATTGAATTAAATGGTGGAAGGGACGGCGCAGTGAGCGCCGTCCCTTTCCATTTGATCTTACCGACGTAGTAAACGCGCAGACAATCACCTTCACGCTCAGTCATGTGAGATGACTTTGGCGGGAACCCGACATAGTCGGTCGGAGGTGGCCTTATTCGCCGCGAACATCGTGCGTTGAAGCACTCGAAGTGAAAGAGCTTTCCATTTCTGCTCCTGGGGCAGCCGTTTATGGGTTGAGCTTGACTTCGCAAAAAGAACGGGCTGGTATTTGCGACAGAGCGTCAAGTCTGCCCGGCGCATTTACTTGGAGAGACCAAGCGCCTCGCCTTCTCCTCGCTCGGACAGATTCGTTCGGAAAAATGAAAGGGATTTATGTCGATAATGGGTTCCGCTTCTCAATCGGGCCGCTTCAATCCGCGCGCTTTGGTGGCCTTCACATTTTGCCTGGCTGGCGTGGGCCTGGCGATACTTAGTTTCGCTTCAAGTCCGCCTGCAACCAGAGTGCTGCCCTATCGAAACGGGCGCGGCCCAACGCGGGACGCGCCCGCGCCTTCTGAGACCGGTCGGCTGTTTCATGGTGTTTATCGCGGCATGCCGGTGACCTACGGTGTCAGGCACGGCCTAGCCATTTTCCAGGGCGATATCATCCTCGAGAAAGTCGACGCTATCGGTTCTCAACGCCCGCGGCCCTCATTCGGCATCGACTCTCTCGGTCTCGACTACTATCAATACCGGTGGCCTCTGGTTGGCAATCAGTACCAGATCCCCTATGTCATCGGCCCCGGCACCGGTAACCTCGCCAACCTCAATACCGCCATCGCCCAATTCAACAGCACTTTTTCCAACATCAAATTCGTCGCCCGCACGACTGAAACCGACTACGTCAATTTCTACTTCGATCCCAACGATAATAGCGCTCAATGCGAAGCCAACATCGGCCGCGCTGGGGGCGAACAACAGGTCGGAGGCTCCGGTGGATCGTTCAACCCCTGTGCTGTCGGCACCATCCTGCACGAAATGGGACACACCGTCGGCCTTTGGCATGAGCAGTCCCGGCCGGACCGTAACACCTACTCTCAGTCAATTACAACAACGTGATCAAAGGCTCCATCTCCAACTTCAATCAGATCTATGACAATGCGCAGCAGACCACCCTATTCGACTACGCGTCGATCATGGAGTACCCGGCCTTCGCCTTCTCTCGCAATGGCGGCCCAGTCCATTGAATCCGATTCCCGCCGGAATCCCGCTCTCGAACCCGACCGGCTACAGCGCTGGCGACATCGACGGCATCGAGCGGCTTTATAGTAACCCTCCCACCGCCGTCACCGTCACGAGTAATCCTCCGGGACTGCAGGTCATCGTCGATGGCGCAACCGTTACCACGCCGCAGGTTTTCAGTAACTGGGCGCTGAATTCCGTTCATACGCTCGACATTCCCTCCGGCGTGCAGAGCCAGCCCGGCTACATCGTTAACAGCAACGAACCGACCACCTTTTATTACACCTACGGGCGGTGGAACGATTCCACCGCCGCCTCCCACAGTATTACCATCCTTCCCGGCAATGGCTTCCCCTCTACTCCCGCGACATCTCCCGCGGTAACGACTTATACTGCAAACTTCATCCAGCTCGTTCCCTACACCGCCGCGGTTTATCCCCTGGGAGCCGGAACCGTCACGCCGTCACCGGCACCGCAGAGCTATCCCGGATCCGCGCTCGTTTTTTACACAGCTCGCCAGCAAGTCACGCTCACCGCCGTGCCGAACGCGGGGCAAAACTTCTACGAATTCAACAATGGGCCCTATTGGCTTCCCGGTGGTCTTGGGGCCAATCCCAAGACTTTCTATGTTCCGGATACGGGTCTCACCGTTAACACAACCGCCGAGTTCTCTCCCGACCCTGTCTATACCGTAACCGTCGCCCCCAACCTCTTCAGTTCGAACCTTTATATCTACGCCGACGGCGGTTTCTCCTACGCGCCTCGGAATTTTTCTGCTTTCTATGATCCGACCTGGACCCCGGGCAGTAGCCACACACTGGCCGTGGATTCGCCCGAATATCCCTACAGCTTCGGCAGCCGCTATGCCTTCGACCACTGGAGCGACGGCGCCATGACCGCCAGCCATACCGTTATGCTCCCGGCCAGCAGTACCACCTACACCGCAAACCTGACGCCCCAATTCTACGTCACCGACTACGTCAACGAAGATTGCGCAGGCTCCATCAATGTAACTCCCAGCTCGCCCACTGGAGACGGTTTCTATCCCAGCGGCGCCGGCCTCACTTTCACCGAGACACCTAACACCGGATGGCTCTTCACCGGATGGCAATATGACCTTAGCGGAATGTCGAGCTCCCAACCGCTGACTGTAACCGATGAAGTTCTCGTTACCGCCGACTACAACACCATCGCGACACCGCTCGCTCTGACCAGCTTGAGCCCAGCCTCCGCCGTTGCCGGGGGGGCTGGTTTTACGCTTACCCTGAACGGCACCGGCTTCACTCCCAGCTCGGTCGTCTCGGTGAACGGAGCATTTCCCGCGGTCAATTTCCTCAGCAGCACACAGCTCAGCGTATCCGTCACTGCTGCGCAGATCACGCAACCGGGCGCTTTCCAGGTCTGGGTTGATAGCTTCCCCGCCGGAGCAACCTGCGCCGCCTTCGTCGCTCTCCCTTTTACGGTCGCCAACGCCCCGATAACTCCGCCGACCTTAACCAGCGCGGTATCCCGCATGACGCACGGCGGCGCCGGAACCTTCGACGCGAACCTGCCGCTTACCGGCACCCGCGGCATTGAGCCTCGCTCCAGCTCTTCACTCGGCGCAGGCAACTACGTGCTGGTCTTTACCTTCGCGAACAATCTGACCAGCGTCGCTAGTGCCAGCGTTACTAGCCACGACCCGGTAGGCGGGACCGGAACGGTGCTCAGCAGTTCACTTGGCCCAAACCCGAATCAGTACACGGTGAACCTAACCAATGTGAGTAACGGCCAGAATATCACCGTCACCTTAAATAACGCGCTCGATGTGGTAGGCAACAGCGGCGACGTAACCGGGCCCCAGATGGGTGTGCTGATTGGTGATACCAACGGGAACGGTGCGGTTAACGCTGGAGACGCTGCGCAGACCAAAGGCCAATCGGGTGGTGCGGTCACGGCGGTGAACTTCCGTGAAGACGTGAATGCGAACGGCTCAATCAATGCCGGCGATGTTGCATTGGTAAAATCGAGATCAGGTACGTCACTCCCTTAAAGACCGCGCTTTCGCGGGAAACCGCCCGCCGGGGGTGGCGGACAGCGGGCGGTTTATGCCAGGGACGGACCGCTGGGTCTGTCCCTGACGCTATTCCGTTAGGCCAGGGCCGGCAGACGGCGGCCGTTGGCTCGTCCATTGCCGCCGTTTCCACTCGCGGCCGCGGCATCTTTGATGGCCGGCTCGGCCTCGGGCGCCGGTTGCGTCGCGCTCGCCTTCTCCAGCAACGGCATCGTGAAGACGATCGGATCGCTCGCCACACCCTGGCGATCGCCGTTCACCGCTTGCACCACGATCTGCAATCTCTGGCCGGGCAGCGCAGCGTCCGCCACACTCGCCAGCGGCGCGGTTGAGCTGGCCAGCAGACGGTATTTTGTCTCAACACCGACCACTAGTCCGCGGAAGCGCCACCGCGTACCTAGTGGCGTCGCGTCGCATTGAATGACCAGATTGCCCATCGCATCCAGCGATGCGGTTACGTTTACTGGCTTGCCCGGGGTCGTGGCTGTCGCCGGCATTTGCAGGCCGAAAGCAAGCCAGCGCGGATCGTCGCCATCCAACGACGCGCCGAGAATGAGAATGAGGGAACGCATCATATCGGTGAGCGCATTGAACGCCTCCGTATTCTCATCGCCCTTGGTCTTGAGCGTCACATCGGCGGTGCCGAGCGCCTGTTGCGCGGCGAGCGCGGCATTGCGCAGCATGTTCGCCTCGGCCGCGGTCACGTCCATTGACGGCACTTAATAGGATTTGTTCGCGGTAAAGAAGTTCGCCAGCTTCAGGGCGAGGCCGAGCCGCTCTTCGATCCGGCGCGGAACTGTCGTCGTCGCATTAATAAAACCGGCTTGTGCCCACATGGTGGACCAGCGGCTGCCGAAACGGCCCGCCAGAATGTTTCGCGTCTTCTCAACCCGCAGTCAATCGTTGCGCGGGTGACGCGAAACATAAAGGCAGCAAATGAGGGCGCTGTTCCTCTTTTCTGCTCGACAAACCCATTGGTTAGTCGCTAGAACGGAGTTCAACTTCAAGCGAACCGGGCGCAGGGAGTGAGGGGCACGGTTTTCTCTTGCGGCCAAATCCTCACTTATGGATCACAACCCTTGGGAGCCGTGAAGAAACTGCAAAATAATTCGGACCACGCTTCGGGGCCCAGAATCGCCCTCTCGATCGCTCTGATCACTGGTTCCGCGATTTTGCTGGCTTTGGCAGTGCCGAGCCATGCAAACAAAGCTCCCCGGCAAATGACCGCGACCGCCCAGGTCTCCCGCATCACGGCGCCGTCGGTCTTTAAGTCGGCTTTACCGACAACTGTGCAATGTGGCCGGATCGCGTTCGTTTCCCTCCGCAGCGGTAACTCGTCGGAGCCCTCCGGCGGAGGCAACTTCCAGATTTATGCCATGAACGCTGACGGCTCCAACCAAACCCGGGTGACCAACGACGCGGCGGCTGATCAGGATCCGTCATTTAGTGGGGATGGCAGCAAAATTGCGTTTCGCTCCACTCGCGACGGCAACACCGAGATTTACGTGACGAATGCGGACGGCTCCAACCAAACCCGCCTGACCAACAACACAGCGGCTGATTTAAATCCATCATTTAGCGGGGACGGCAGCAAGATCGCGTTCTCTTCCAATCGCGACGGCAACTTTGAGATTTACGTGATGAACGCCGACGGTTCCAACCAAACCCGGCTGACCAACAACGCGGCGGAAGATACTCTTCCGTCATTTAGCGGGGACGGCAGCAAGATCACATTTACTTCCCGTCGCGACGGGCCCTACGAGATTTACGTGATGAATACCGACGGTTCCAACCAAACCCGGCTGACTAATACCGGGGGGCTTGCCAGCTTGGAGCCGTCATTTAGCGGGGACGGAAGGAAGATAGCGTTTGGTTCCAACCGCACCGGCGGCAACGAACAAATTTACGTGATGAACGCCGACGGCTCCAACCAAACCCAGCTGACCAACGATATGGTTGGTGCTAACAGGCCGTCATTTAGCCGGGACGGCAGCAAGATCGCATTCGCCACCAACCGCGACGGCAACAACGAGATTTACGTGATGAACGCCGACGGTTCAAACCAAACGCGGCTGACTAACAACACCGTGACTGATGTGACACCGTCATTTGGCGCTGGCTGCCTGCAGTTGATCGGCTTGGAGATAACACAAGGGGTGCAAGACCTGAACAACAGCGTCAACCTTGTAGAACACAAGAAGACAGTCGTGCGCGCTCACGTTAAAGATTTTTCCACTTCGGGCCCCTCAATTACATCTTCGGCAACGCTGACCGCAAAGGACGTGGCCACTGGGACCATCCTTGGAACCATCAGCGATAGCAACGTGGGCGGAACAATCGTTGTTCCGAGGTTTCCCGGGCGGATGTCCCTCGATGACAGCTTCTTCTTCGAAGTGCCGCCAGCGTGGAGGAGAGCAACGGTCGAATTTGGATTTTCTGGGAACCCAGTCGGGTTCGCATGCCCAACGAGCTTTTCAGGCGCCTGCAAAGCCACCGTTACATTCCATCCCACGACTCCCTTGAGTACAAAATTTCTGCGGCTCACGTACAATAGTGGAGGCATCGACCATACGCCCACTGACGCGGACGTAGCGCGAGTGAAAAAGGAATTTCTCGGTCGCTATCCCATCAGTTCTTTCGATGCCGTTGTTCAATCGACACGAACCAGATTCGACGCCTGCGTCGAGGGCAATTTCCCGCTCATACTTGCAGAGCTTAATGATATGCGGAACAGCGACTGCCGCAGCGGCCCCTGCAAGGACTTCTATCAAGGACTCTTGGCAGATCAATCGAGCTGTGGACCTTCGCTTAACGGGCTTAATGGGGAGGGAGATCTGCCTGGTCATGCGTCCGCTGTGTTTGTGATTACGGGTGATACGAGTCCACGAATTCATGAACAGGGCCATGTGCTCGGCCTTACGCATACGCAGTTCACAGGAAACGAAGTATGTGAGAATTTCTTGGGCTTCCAGACACCATGTACTCGCCTGGAAGGAGACGGCACTCTCAGTTTGTCCAAAGCTCCATACTCGCCAGCGACCGTCTATGGGTTCGATGTCAATGGTTCTAACCCTGGAACCCAAATCCTTAACGCGTACACGGCGGACTTCATGAGCTATGGCAGGCCTCGCTGGCCTTCGCGGGTGAATTACGGCTTTCTTTTCGACAAGTTTGTCGCGGCAGGTCCTATTGCAAATATTAGATCAAATAAAAACGCAATGTCTGCCAGCCAAACCGTCATTGTCGATGGCAAGGTTCAGTGGAATGGACCGACGGGACAGATCGGTTCTGTGATCGTAAATACGACGCCTGTCGCCGTCTCGCTTCCCGCACCGGGAGATTACTCAATCCGGCTGGAAGATTCCCAAGGGATGGAATTGGCAAGGTTCAGCTTCAATCCGATTCTGGGCTCGGAGAATCAATCGACTGGTGTCATTTCGCTTTTGCTGCCTTGGGACCCGAACGCGAAACGAATTGTACTGCTGCACAATGAAAACATTCTTGACTCCCGTCAGGCGTCAGCTCATTCGCCGACCGTGAACGTGACCTTTCCCAACGGAGGCGAGGTCCTCAGTGGCCCAAGCGCGACGTTCACATGGACGGCCGCCGACCTCGACGGCGACGCTTTAGCTTATACGGTAGATTACAGTGCCGATCATGGATCGACTTGGGAAACGCTGGCTGTCGGTTGGAATGCCAGCAACCTTCCGGTTGATCTGAGCAAGCTGCACGGAAGTAATCAGGCGTTGATTCGTGTCACGGCGAGTGATGGTTTCAACTGTACCGCTGACCAATCAGATGGGACGTTTACGGTTCTAGATCACGCGCCCACCGCTTCCATCTCTTCGCCGGAGGATAACCGGCTTTATGTTGGGGACCAGATGGTAATCCTGGAAGGGACCGGTGCGGACGTAGAAGATGGATCGTTGGGCGACTCGGGGTTGAGCTGGGCTTCTGATCTCAATGGTCCGCTGGGCAAGGGGACTTCGTTGGCTATCAATGCGCTGACGCTGCAAGAAGGCACACACACCATCACGCTGACCGCCACAGATAGCGCAGCGCAGACGGGAAGCGCCTCGATCCATATCCGGGTATTTCGCACGCGGCCAGCGCTGCCCCCCGCCCTGCTGGCAGCTCCGGGCGAGCTGACCTTCAGGCTTGTAGCGGGACAAATCGCGGCCCAAACGGTAGCCATTCGCAACAGCGGCGATGGCGATCTCACATGGTCCGCTAGTGCCGATCAGCCTTGGATTCAGTTGAGTTCTGGAAGTGGTTCGACGCCCTACAATCTCGACATCACAGCCGATGCAACCGGTCTTGCGCTTGGGGAATACAGTGGGCACGTAACGATTGATGCACCCGGAGCAGACGACAGCCCGCAAGTCGTAACCGTAAACCTCATTGTCCAGACCGACCCCGTCGCGACTGTTGCTGCAGTTTCCCGCAAGACACACGGCAGTGTCGGCCATTTCGATATCGATCTTCCCCTCGCTGGAACGCCTGGAATCGAATGCCGTAGCGACGGGGCGACGAACGATTATCAAATTGTCGTGACATTCGCGGATGAGGTCGCAGTTACCGGAAGCCCGCAGGCGCAAGTGACCGCTGGAAGTGGAACTGTCGGCAGCGGAGGAATGAGCAATGGGGGCCTGGTCACCGTCGAGGGGACGACCATAACCGTGCCCCTAACCAACGTCGCCAATGCGCAGACAATCAATGTCACCCTGTTCGGCGTTAACGGGGGCGGAGACCTCGTAATTCCGATGAGCCTGCTTGGCGGCGACACCAACGGGAACGGTTCGGTCGACGCTGGGGACGTGGCCCAGGCAAAAGGCCAATCAGGGCAGGCGGTCACGGCGGCAAATTTCCGCGAGGATGTGAATGCCAACGGCTCGATCAACGTCGGCGATGTTGCGCTGGTGAAATCCCATTCGGGGACCTCGTTGCCGTAGAACTTCTGCAGCCGGATGGCGAGATACCTGGCCATCGTAAGATTGCGCAGAACCGGACTACCAATCCCGAGGGCTACCTTCTCGGCTCATACCGCATCGCCACCGCCCCCGATCCGAACTCCAGCCGGCTCACGAGCTTCAGGTCGACATGCTTCGATAGCCCCGCGAACAACGTCGGCCCATGGCCCGTTAGCCTGGGATGCATCACGAACTCATACTCATCGATCAATCCCAGCTCCGCCAACGTCAGCGGGAGCTTCACGCCTCCCACGAACAGTCCCTTGCCCGACTCCTGCTTGAGCTGCTGAACGGCCTTCCCCAGATCCCCGCGCACGAGCTCCGCGTTCCAATCGACCCGGTCCAGGGTGCTCGACACGACGTACTTCTTTGCCGCGTCGATCGTCCGGGCGAAGGGTTCTATCCAATCAGGCCTCGCTCCCGTCCGCGGCGGCGGCCGCCACGCTGCCTCCATCATTTCGTCGGTCACGCGGCCAAAGAGGAGGGCATCGGCCTGGGCGAATTCTCGAGCACGTGACGAAACAACTCTTCGTCAGGGATGATCGCACGATGATCGCAGCATCCGTCCAATGTGACGTTAATGGAATACCGAAGAGGTCGCATTATGTGCTCCTGAAGCGGGCTGACGTGACGGAGCTGAGTCACCGCCGGCGAGAGCGAGCGCTACCGCGAATTTCAGTGATGAAGTCATGTGAAAGCCAAACATCGGAACGGTCAGCGGCTCGCTCCAGCGATTTTAGGTGCATTCCGGGTGCGATAGCAGATCTCCAGGCGATTGCCGCAAGGATCTTCAAAGAAAAGCGCGTAATATCCTGCCTCATACTGCATGGGACCTTCTATGCTCCGAGCGCCAGCACGTGTTACTACCTGCGCGAGTCGGTCAACGTCCGCGGGACTCTCAGCCCAGAAGGCGATGCGATTCTCATTCGCAATATGTGCGGCAGACTCGGTAATCCCAAAAAACTCAGTGATGCCGTGATCCGCACCTTCAAACTGAAACCACCCCTCCATAGCCACTCGATTGGAAAACCCCAAGGCAGGCAGCAGCGCCCCGTAGAAAGCGGTCACATCTGCAAGCTTAGGTACTCTCAGGTCGATGTGGTCAAAGTGTCGAGGCATACGTGGACGACCAGCCGTCTAATCCACTTGCTTCTCGTGGAAAGCCGATAAAAGCGGGATTCACGGAGACGCTTATAGTTCCGCAGCCGACGGAGGGCAAGCCGAAAGGGGCAAGGGGCCGTTCGGTCTCACCTCTGACGCTGGGTGGTTTGCGGCGGCTTGCGTTCGCGTCTGCTCCATCGCGGTGCAGACGGATGGCAAGATATCTGGCCATCGTAATTTGCGCCAAGACGACAGCCTCTACAGCGCGGCCTCGGAAAGCCCGAGCGATTGGACCGGGACGCTCGGCCCGATTTTCGTTGAAAGATTAGATCGACGTCGCGATTGGATCCTGATATAGGCTGCCTTTCTTCAACTCGAGGTGCTCTTATGCTGTCAAAAATAGGGTTTTTCGTTTGTCTGGTTTTGCTGCCTGAGCTCGCGGCCGCGGCTGGCTTGGAACCTCCACACAGGGTATCCCGGACAGAACCGCTCGAAAAATACGACAACCCACCGATGTACATTTTCCGGCTGGAGACTTCGCCGCGGATGATCTCGCAGTTCGGTGCGTTCACCAGCTACCAGGTCAACGTCGATGCGAATGGGAACAACATTGTCGGCGACGCCGCGAACGAATGCTCGATTTCCGCTGACCCGACCAATCCCAGCAAAATGGTAATCGGCTGGCGGCAGTTCAACAGCGTGTCGTCCAACTTCCGGCAAGGCGGCTGGGGATACACCGCCAATGGCGGCATGACGTGGACTTTCCCCGGTGTTCTGGAGAATAATGTCTTTCGGAGCGACCCGGTGACGAGCTCGAATGAGACAGGCACTTTCTTTTACCTGAGCCTTCTTGAGACGTTTTGTGAGAACATGTACCGGTCAACCAACGGCGGCCAATCCTGGCTGGAGCTGCAAGCCGACGGCCTCGCGGGTGGAGGCGACAAGCAATGGTTTACCATCGATAAGACCGCCGGTCCGGGTCACGGTTTCCAATATCAGTCGAGCGACGGAATTAATTGCAGCGGCAACGGCGTCCAGTTCCAGCGCTCGACCGACGCCGGGATCACCTGGCAGGCCCCGATCATTGTTCCAGCCGGGCCGACAGATGGGACGCTCGATGTGGACACGAACGGCAATCTTTTTATCGGCGGAGAAGGGAACACCTTTGCCTGCGTTCGCTCGAGCAATGCGCAGATGGGGGGTCAGACGCCGACTTTTGACCGGGTAACCCAGAACATCAACATGGGGGGCGACCTCGCTGGCGGGGGGATAAATTCCGCAGGACTGGATGGAATGTTATTTCTGGCGATCGATCATTCCGGTGGTCAGACTAACAATAACATTTACATGCTGGCCAGCGTGATGCCTTCCGGGCGAAGCACAACCGACGTGATGTTTGTGCGGAGCACCGACGGAGGATTGACCTTCAGTGCTCCGCACAAGATCAATGATGACCCGGTTAATCCTAACAAGTGGCACTGGTTTGGTACATTCGCGGTAGCCCCCAATGGACGGCTCGACGCAGTCTGGTATGACACGCGCAATGCCGCGAATAACACTGACTCGCAATTATTCTATTCCTCTAGTACGGATGCCGGCGTGACCTGGTCGCCCAACGTTGCGGTCAGCGCTGCGTTTAATCCACTCGAAGGCTATCCGAACCAGAACAAGATCGGCGACTACATCACCGTCGTTTCGGACAATGCCGGAGCAAACGTGGCATACGCGGCCACGTTTAATTTCAACCCGGGCAACGGACAACACGAAGAAGACGTGTATTACGTTCGCCTGCCTCAGGGTTTCTCCGTGACCACCGCCAACCCCACCTGCGGCAGCATCGTCTCTGTCCAGCCAACTGACTTCGTTATCAACCTGACCGACCCCGTGAATCCGGCAACTGTCCAGGCAGGCGATTTCACGGTGAACGGGACTCCGGCGGACACGTTTATGTTGGGCGGTGGCAATACTCAGATAACCTTCCACTTTAATAGCACGCCGGTCGCGACCCAGGGTGTGCAGACGATGCATATTCCCGCCGGCGCGTTTAATAAGGCGGCTGACAATGCGCCGAATTTGGATTTCACGTGCACGTTCTGTTACGCCGGGATGCCGCTACAGGTAACGACCACCGTTCCGGTTGTCGGCGGCACCTTCTCGCCACCAGCGCCAGGCGACTACCAATATGACGTGAACTTCAACCAGCCTGTTGACCCGGCGTCAGTCACAACAAGTGATCTGACGATCACTGGCAATGCAGGCGGCAGCGTGACCAGCGTCCAGGTGATCAACGGAAATTTGACTGCCCGGTTCACGCTGCATTTCAGTTTCGGTGGCAACGTGACGGCGACCCTTGGCGCCGGTGCGATCACCGCCAATACTTGCAATAGTAACATGGCCTTCACGGGGAATTACACCGTCGGCGGTTGCCCGCCGCAAAACCATTACGATATCGCGCAGATAGGGGGCAGCATCGTGCCGGGCACGGTGGACACGGGAAATCACATCGACGACGGCGATACATTGGTTGCCCTCCCATTCAGCTACCAGTTGTATGGCAACACCTATAACAGCATAAACGTCAGTTCTAATGGACGGGCTGATTTTGTTACGGTGAACGAACCAGGCGGCTACACCAACGCCTGTTTGCCCGCGCCAGCGAACGTTGGTCCGTTTGATAATACGGTCTTCCCGTATTGGGACGACCTGCGCACCGATGTGGGCCTGAGCGGCTGTAGCACATTTGCGAATGGTTGCGGTATCTTCACGTCGGTGTCGGGAACTGCGCCCAATCGCATCTTCAACATCGAGTGGCATGCCGTTTACTTTGCCAACAACGCGCAGACGGCCAACTTCGAGCTGCGTCTGTATGAGGGACAGTCGCGCTTTGATGTGATCTACGGCGCAACCTCTAACGGCAACACCAGCGCGACGGCGGGAGTGCAGAAGGACAGTGCGACCTTTGACCAGTATTTCTGCAACGGCTCGGGTGGTGCGGCGAGTGGCGGGCAAAGCTACATCCTGCAGAGCTGCACGGCGCCGGCGGTTAGCAGCGCGGTTTCGCGCAAGACCCATGGCGCCTCGGGTGACTTCGATGTCAATCTACCGCTCACCGGCACGCCCGGAGTCGAGTGCCGTTCGAATAGTGCGACGAACGACTATACGATGATGGTGACGTTTGTCAGTCCGGTGACGGTCAACGGCTCGCCGCAAGCCAACGTGTCACTGGGAGCGGGCACGGTGGGAAGTGGGGGAGTGAGCAATGGCGGCGCAGTCACCATCAGTGGAAACACGGTAACGGTGCCGCTGACCAACGTGACCAATGCCCAGACGATTAACGTCACGCTTCACAGCGTGAACGGGGTGAGCGATGTGGTCATACCGATGAGCGTGCTGATCGGAGACACGAGTGGGAACGGGAGTGTCAATGCCGGGGATGTGAGTCAGACCAAGGGGCAATCGGGGACTGCGGTCGGGGCAGGGAATTTCCGGAACGATGTAAATGCGAGCGGCGGCACGGTCAATGCCGGGGACGTTGCCTTGGTCAAAGCCAGATCGGGCACCTCGCTGCCTCCCTAACGAGTAGCGAATGGATAGGGGACACGCGCCGAGAATGACGCGCGTCTCGCGATTCGTCTGGACGAAGATCGCGCGCCTTGCCGCGCGCTCGTTAGGCCGGGCTCCGCAGCGGCATGACCGAAATGTAATCAAAAAAAACGTGACATTCCGTTCTCTTCGTCGATAGCTCCGCGCGAGGTAAAACGTATTACTCGAGGTGCTCTTTATGCTGTCAAGGACGTGGTTTTTTGTTTGCCTGATTTTGCTGTCTGAGCTTGCTGCCGCTTTCGCTCTGGAACCCCTGCGCAAGGTTTCCCGGACAGAGCTGCTGGAAAAATATGATAACCCGCCGGCTCGAATTCTCCCGACAGAAACGTCGCCGCGGATGATCTCGCAGTTCGGTCCGTTCATCAGCTATCAGGTAAACGTCGATGCAAATGGCAACAACATTGTCGGCGACGCTGCGAACGAGTGCTCCATTTCCGTGGACCCTACCAACCGCAACAAGATGGCTGTCGGCTGGCGGCAGTTCAACAACGTCACCTCCAACTTCCGTCAAGGCGGCTGGGGTTACACGACCGATGGCGGCATGACGTGGACCTTCCCCGGTATTTTGGAAAACAACGTTTTCCGAAGCGACCCGGTGACACACTTCAATGAGATCGGGAATTTTTTCTACCTCAGCCTTCAGTCAGATGTAAACCAGTCGTTTTTTTGCGATGATCTGTGGCGCTCGCTCAATGGCGGCCAATCCTGGACGCTGTTGTCGGGGGAAAGAGGTGGGGGAGGAGGCGACAAGCAGTGGTTCACAATCGATAAGACCAACGGCCCGGGGCACGGATTCCAGTACCAGGCAGACGATGGGATTAACTGTTCCGGCGGCGGGCGTGCAATTCCAACGCTCTACCAACGGCGGGGTCACGTGGCAGGCGCCGATCACTATTCCTCACGCGCCGGTATACGGGACGCTGGATGTGGACACGAACGGCAATCTTTTTATCGGCGGCGAAGGAAGTACCTTTTACTGCGTTCGCTCGAGTAATGCACAGATCGGGGGCCAGACGCCAACCTTTGACCAGTCAACCGCAGTGAATCTCGGTGGTGACCTGGTTCAGGGCGGAATAAACTCAGCTGGGCTCGACGGGCAGTGTTTCCTGGCAGTGGACCGTTCCGGCGGCCCCAGTAACAATAACGTTTACATGCTGGCAAGCGTGCGGCCGACTGGCTTCAGCACAGGAACCGACGTGATGTTTGCGCGCAGCACCAATGGCGGACAAAGTTTTAGCGCGCCGCAACGAATCAATGATGATCCCGTTAATCACAACAAGTATCACTGGTTCGGCACATTTGCAGTGGCGCCCAATGGACGCCTCGATGCGGTCTGGCTTGACACCCGGAATGCTGCGAACAACACCGATTCGCAGTTGTTTTATTCGTACAGTGTAGACGGCGGTGTGACCTGGTCACCCAACGTCCCGGTGAGCAATTCGTTTACTCCACTCGAAGGCTATCCGAACCAGAACAAGATGGGCGATTATATCACCATCGTTTCGGATAACGGCGGAGGCAACGTCGCCTATGCCGCCACTTTCAACTTCAACGCAAGCAGGGGGCAACACGAAGAGGACGTTTATTACCTGCGAGTGGCTCCGCCGGCACCAGTAGCGCAAAGCGTGGTGTCGCGAAAGATGCACGGCGCGGCCGGTAATTTCGATATCGATCTGCCTCTCACCGGCACGCCAGGAATCGAATGTCGCAGCGGGGGAGGGACCAATGATTATCAGATAATCATTACGTTCGGCACGTCGGTAACGGTCAACGGCAACCCTCAGGCCGAGGTGGTCGCTGGCACGGCAACGATCGGATCGGGTGGGGTCGGTAATGGCGGAATGGTTACCGTTAACGGATCGACTGTGACCATCGGGCTCACGAACGTGGCCAATGCGCAAACGATCCATGTCGCATTGAACGGAGTAAATGGCGCCAGCAATTTTGACATCCCGATGAGCGTTCTGCTCGGCGACACGAACGGGAACGGATCGGTCAACGCCGGCGACGCAGCTCAGACCAAGGGGCAGTCGGGGGTTGCGGTCGCGGCGGCAAACTTCCGTGAAGACGTGAATGCGAACGGCTCGATCAACGCCGGCGATGTTGCGCTGGTGAAATCGCAGTCTGGAACCTCATTGCCGCCATAACAATGGTGCTTTAGAACGAGAAAAACCCTGCACACTCCCTACACAGCCACATGTTTCCCCGCATGCTGGCGTCTCTGCTCCTGGGCAATGAACGCTGGCGCGGAGGGGGTGTGAAACATCTCGAGATTCTCGAAGTCGTCGTCCGTCACCGGGGTCAGCGCTACATCCGCGTAATTGTACCGTTCCGGATCCTTTTTGATGCGGAGGTATATGCGGCGGAGTCGAAAGTAGAGTGAGGTCCACCTAACGATTTTGACAATCGATTCTACCAGATATCTCGGATAAAACTTCCAGATCGGCTCGATCGGCGACCCAGGTCGGCGATCGCGCCGGAATTTGAAACGAAACAGCCCGCTCTCGAGCGGATGAATTTTTTCGATGTGAATCGCACCCATGAACCAGGTGATGAGCAAGATGGCATTGCTGACCCGTCCCTTCTTTGCCGTCAGCCGGCGCAACACCGTTTCCATGTGTTCCGCGGTGTAATAAGTTTCCCACGCCAAGCGGTAAGCCCGTTCCCACTCCTCGCGCGACATCTTCGCATGTGGCGCCGTCACGTGGTTCAGATCGTACCGGTTCAAGTCCGTATCGATCGCGGCCCCGGCGCCGACCAGTTTCTGGTGGTCCTCCGATCCCGGTAGCGGTGTTAGGAAGAAGAACTCCAGAATGTCGAGCGGCAATTCCTTCTTAACGATCTCCACGTCCCGCTTGATCGATTCGAGCGTGTCGTTAGGGAAACCGGTGATGTAGCCGCAATAGGTGATGATCCTCGCTTCCTTCCAGGCGAGAAGCATCTTGCGATATTCTGTGATCTTGTTCTGCCGCTTGTGTGCACCGGCCAGGCTGTCCGGATTGATATTCTCGAGCCCGATGAACACCCGCCGCACTCCCGCCCGCGCGCATTTCTCGATAAAATGCGGCAGCTTGTGGCAGAGCGTGTCCACCTGGATGAGGAAGCCCAGTTTCATCTTCTCCACTTCGCGCAGGTAAATAATCCGGTCGAGAATGACCTCCCAATCCTTGTTGCGAGCAAAATTGTCGTCGGTAATGAAAAAGCTGTGCAGACCTTGCGCGACGTTTTCGCGGATGATCTTCTCGACGTCGTCGGGTGAACGCCGGCGCGATTTTCGTCCCTGGACATTGATGATCGTGCAGAACGAACATTGGAAAGGGCAACCGCGCCCTGCGTCAAAGCTCGTCACGTGACCCGCGGTGCGTGCGGCGCGCACGGCGCTGATCAGCGGGATGGGAGAGCCCTCGATGCCGGGCAGTTCCGCCATGTAATTATAGAGCGGTTTGAGCGTGCCCGCGAAAGCGTCGCGCAAGACCTCCTCGAGTCGTCCTTCGGCTTCGCCGGCGAAAAGAGAAATGCCCATTGCCTTGGCGCGATGAAGATCGGGATCGTTGCCGCCGAGCATGCTCATCGTGCCGGAAACGTGAAATCCGCCGATACCGACTTGAATGCCGCGTTCGAGCAACGGCCTGGCCAGATCGAGCGCGTGCGGGAATTGGTTCGATTGCACGCCGACCATCATCACCATGCCTGCGCCGGCTTCGTCGATCAGATGAGCCAATCGTTCCGGACGAATGCGTGTGTTCGTTTCATCAAACGGATGGATCTCGATCTCGACATCATCACCGAGGACGTGGCGCTGAGCGCAATCGCGTGCCAGACCGAAGAGCGCCGCTAACGAGTTGGAGGGAATCGTCGAACGGAACCACTGAATCACATAACCGTCGTCGTCGTAGTGAGACGGCTTAACGAGCACAAGGCAAAAGCGCTGCATTCCGGACGGGGATGTGGTCGAGGTTTGCATCAAACCTCGCCAGCATACACATCGGCTACGATCGCACCAGACGGTTATTATATTTGGGCTCCCGGATTTGTAGAGGAGCGTCTGGCTGGGCAACCTCAAGAACTCCTTGTCACTCATAAGAATCCCAAAACTTATAGAATTGACGGGCCGTGGGGACTCAGATACACCTGTCGGCCCACAGCAAGAGGTCAAAATGAACAACGAGAAAAAGAGCGATTTTAGTCTCCCCGAAACAGAAAATCCGCCTAACAATGCCGCCGGCGGGAGGTCCAGCCGTCGCAAGTTCCTGGGCCAGGTCGGCGCGGCACTGGCGGGTGGCGCGGTCTTCGGCAAAGCCGCGATTGCCTCCGCTCAGACTGACCATACCCTCGTCGGCGATGGCATCTCGCCAACGCCCTTGAGTGATCCACGGGTGAAGCAATCCTACACCATCCGCGTCGCCGCCGCCGCCAAGGAAGCCCTTATCTCCGTCCCGCCACACACGACCAACGGGGACGAGCAACGCTATGCCGACAAGTGCGGCACTTACACGAAAGGGCTTCTCCAGGACGGGATCGGGTTGGTGAACCTGGCCGCCTACCAGTCCTTTCGGGATGCGATCAACAGCGGAAAATTCGAGGATTTCGAAAATGTCATCACAGGCGGGCCGCGGACGATGAATGGCCCGCTCGGGGGACGCGCTTTCGCGATGGAAGGAAGCGATGACGTGCAGTTCGGTAACGCTTCGTCTCCATCCAATCAGATCAACCAGGTGGTCGTCCCGCCCGCGCCGGCTCTCGCGAGTGAGGCTTACGGTGCGGAACTGGTCGAGCTTTACTGGGCTTCGCTCCTGCGGGATGTCGCGTTTACCGATTACGCTTCAAATCCCACCGCGGCGCAGGCAGCCGCGGAACTGACAGGCATGCCCGCCTACGCTGGTCCGAGGGATGGTTCCGGTAACGTCACGCCCGATCTGCTCTTTCGCGGCCCGTACCAGGGCGATACCCTCGGACCTTACCTCTCTCAGTTCTATCTCCAGCCCACCTACATGGGGGTGCAGCCGATCAGCCAGCAGTTGGTCGCTTTCGCGCCGAACATCGATTTCATGACCGACCCGACGACTTTCCAACAAGTCCAGAACGGCATCAGCAGCGGGGTGGCGCTGCAGTATGATCCGCAGCTTCGCTACCTCCACGATGGTCGCGGGCTTTGCTCGTACACCCACGTCGACGTGCTCTTTCAAACATTCTTTACCGCGTACATGGTGCTCGGGTTCATAGGCGTGCCGGTGAACCCCGGTAATCCCTACATAAATTCGACCAAACAGAATGGCTTCGGCACCTTCGGTGGTCCGGATTTCGCGGCCACGCTCGCGGCCGTCGCTCGCCATGCATTGAACAGCGTGTGGTATCAAAAATGGTGGATTCACCTCCGGCATCGTCCCGAGTCGGGCGGCGCGATTGTCCGCCAGATTCTGAGCGGCTTCGGTAATACCCTCGATGGCCACGTAGACGACAACGTGCTCAACTCGCAATCGGTGCAGAGCAGCTTCAAGAAATACGGGGACTACTTCCTTTCACAGTCTTTCCCCGAAGGCTCGCCTACCCACCCGGCTTATCCCACGGGGCACGGTACGGTCGCCGGTGCTTGCATCACGGTCTTGAAGTTCTTCTTCGACGGCAGTTTTGTCGTCCCAAATCCCGTCGTCTCGACCAACGACGGGCTTTCGCTCGTCCCTTATACGGGCGGCGACGCGGGTCAGCTTACGGTCAACGGTGAGCTGAACAAGCTTGCGAACAACGTCTCCTACGGTCACGGGATTCTCGCCGGCATCCACTGGCGCAGTGACACCACTGCATCCGTGCAACTGGGAGAAGCCGTGGCCATCAGCATGCTGCAGGATAGAGCGGCGACCTATGCCGAGAGATTTACTGTCCATCTGACCAAGATCGACGGGACAATTGCTACGATTTCCAATCAGTAACAGGATCGGGGACCGCTCGCGCCGGCCGGATTGTGGGTGGTTGCCCGTGAGATGGAATTTGCGTCTGGCGCGAACCTTGCTGACATGGAAGGCGTTCGGGCTGCCGTAGCGCCGGGAGCCGCCGGAAAACTTTGCCTCTCAAGGTTGGGGTTTCATCTACGCGCGTCTGCGGTTACGCTGCGCGGCTTTATCATACTTTATGGCGGTGAAACCCAGAATCGTGATTGTTGGCTCCAGCGGCCGGCTCGGAGCGGCTCTCATGCGAGAGTATGGCGAGAATTACAGTGTGATCGGATTCAATCATGCGCAGCTCGATCTCGGCGACAAGGCACGACTCAGCGACGCAATCGGAACAATTGATTTCGATGTCATCATCAACTGCGCTGCCCTAACGAATGTCGATTACTGCGAAACACACCGGGAGGAAGCTTTTCAGATCAATGCCGAAGCGCCCCAAGTGCTTGCAGAAATTTGTCGTCGGAAAGGCGCGCGACTCATTCACGTCAGCACGGATTATGTTTTTGATGGCAATAAAACGGAACCGTATCTCGAAGAGGATCCGGCAGGGCCAATCAGCGTTTATGGGGAATCGAAGAGGGAAGGGGAGAGGCTCGTGCTTACCGCCAGCACCCGGCATCTCGTGCTCCGCGTCTCCTGGGTCTTTGGGCCGGAACGACCAAGCTTTGTCGATCACATGCTGCGACTCGCACGCGACAAGGAAGAGATCGGGGCCGTGGCCGACAAGTTTTCGACGCCCACGTACACTCGCGATATCGCGGAGATGCTGCCCGCATTCTTCGATGCGAGCACTTCGGGAATTCTGCATTTCGCAAACGGCGGCGTGTGCAGCTGGCAGGAGTACGCGCAATGGGCGATTGATTGCGCTCATGCCACCGGCGTCCCTCTGCGTGCTCGTACCGTCGCGCCGCTCTCCATGTGCGACATGAAGCAATGGCTGGCGCGGCGTCCCGTTCAGACCGCGCTCGCGACCTGGAAATACCAGCGGCTTACTGAAAAATCACCTCGGGATTGGCGCGACGCCGTCTCTGAGTATGTTAAGGAGATTCAAATCAAACTATGAAACCAACCAAAATTTTTCTAATCACCGCTTTGTCGCTCTTTCTCGGAGCCCGCGCCAATGCCCAATTGCAGTGGGAACAGAAGGAGCTGGACCTGCATCCGACCTTCACGGACACGACCGCCGTCGCCCATTTCAAATACGAAAATGTTGGCAAGACGCCGATCCATTTTAACGCCGTGCGCACGTCGTGTGGTTGCACGGCGGCGAAGCCGGCCAAGGACGATGTTGCGCCGGGCGAAAAAGGGGAAATCACCGCCACTTTGCAAATTGGAGATCGCGTCGGCCTGCAACAAAAATCGGTGACTGTGGAAACCAATGATCCGAAGAGTCCGACCACGATTTTGCAGCTGAAGGCGAATATCCCGCCGCTGCTGGAACTCAAGCCCGCGTTCGTCTTTTGGGACTCTGCGGAACCGCTCAATCCGAAGACGATTGACGTTGTTGTTCCAAAAGAATCACCGGTGACAAAGGTTACCGTGACTTCGTCGGATCCTGCGATTACCGCGAAGATCGCACCGGGTTCTTCACCGAAAGAGTGGACGATCAGTGTCCAACCGAAAGATCGCGTGGCACTTCATGCGACGACCTTGACGATCCAGCCCAATTATCCGCCGAATAAGCCGAAAGTCTATTTCGCTTCGGCGAGGGTGAACCCTTCGACTCCGATGCCGGCCCCGCCGTCGGCAGCGGCGGCAGTGTCGCCGGCAAAGTAAGGCCGTGCGCTTCCTCGCGATCCGAGAAATTCTGATCCTGGTCGGTCTCGCCTTCCTCCCCGGACTGGGGCAGGCGATCTATTTTCGCGAACGAATTTCCTGGCAGAGCCCGGTTCCGGCTTCCGAGTCAGTCACCATAGCCCAGGCACAAAGCTGGGGGAACGATGCGATTTGGATCGACGCCCGCCCGGATGAAGAATTCGCGCTTGGCCATGTCCCCGGTGCAGTGCAATTAAACGAAGATCGCTGGAACGAATTACTCCCGCAAATGCTGCAGGTTGTTGATTCGCCGGAGAAACGCGTGGTCGTTTATTGCAGTTCGAAGAGCTGTAATCTCGCGCTCGAGATCGCGCGGCGTTTGCGGAAGGAAGCGCAGCTCAAAAATGTCTTCGTGCTCGAGGGCGGCTGGGAAGCGTGGTTGAAGGCGAGAAAATGAAAAACACGTTGGACGCTCAACATTCAATTATAGGGACAAGTCGCAGCGGCGCAGCAAACATTCCTTGGCGCGTCATCGAGTTCATTATTGGCGGCGTATTCGTTTACGCCGGTGTCGAGAAAGCGATGGAACCGCTTCAATTCGCGGTCGACATCGATAATTACAAAATGCTTCCGTGGGCGATCGGCGTGCGACTGGCTTTCTATCTGCCGTGGCTGGAAATTCTCTGCGGACTCGCGCTCATCACCCGGCGGCTTTATGCCGGCGCGCTTTCCATTCTTGCTCTGGCTCATGCTCGTTTTCATCGCCGCCACGATCGCCGCCAAGGCGCGCGGCATCGACATCACCTGTGGCTGTTTCGGCCACGCCAGCAAGAATCTCAGTTTCACCTGGCACCTCGTGCTCGACTTCGCGATTCTGGCCGCGCTGATTGTTTCCTGGCTCTCGAACGGTTTGCGACGCGAGACGCGTGATTAGCATTCGATTGGCTCGGAAAGAAGATCGCGACGCGATCTGGGAGATGTTCCATGACGTCATTTCCGCCGGCGACGCTTTTGCCTTCGATCCCGGGATGTCTCGCGAGGATGCGCTCGCCTTTTGGTGTGGACCGGGCAGGCACACTTACGTGGCCGAAGAAGATGGTAGAGTCTGCGGCACGTACTATATAAAACGGAATCAACAAGGCGGCGGCGCTCATGTGGCCAACGCCGGCTATATGGTTTCGTCGGTCGCGCGCGGGCAGCATGTAGGGCGACTTCTGGCTGATCATTCTCTGAGCGAAGCGCGCCGGCTTGGTTTTCGCGCGATGCAATTTAACTTTGTCGTTTCAACGAACGAGCCAGCGATTCATTTGTGGAAGGAACTCGGCTTTGAAATCGTGGGCACTCTGCCGGGGGCATTCCGCCATCCGCAGAAAGATTACGTCGACGTTTATGTCATGTTTCGCTCGCTTAACGACTAATCTCGGCCAAAGTCCCTAACAAAGATGCAAACCGTCATTCAAGTCATCACGAGCGGCCACGGGTCGTTACGCAACAAGATCATGAGCGATCCGCAGCTCGAAAAGAAATTCAAACTGGTGCCGACGGAGCACCAACGGCCGGGTCGCCCCCATGGTTGGGCAAAAATTCACAGTGCGCGCGAAGCCCATGGCGTGATCAATCTCGAGTGGCACAGTCGCACGGGCGTTCTGATCTGCCGCGTGGTGACGAAGTCCGGGAACAAACCGAACTCCATCATCGGCGATTTTATCGATTACCTGCTGGCGCGACATCAAAGCCGAATCCTTGCCATCCACATCATGCGTCGATGATGTGATGCCCTCTTGAGAGTAAGGGACCAAATTGGCGTGATCTACAAGATCCGCGGGTAATTCTGTCGATCATAAATCGGTAAACGGATCGCGTTTGACGATTGTTCCGCGATCGCCTTGCTGCTGAATCAGTTTCGCCACCAAACCGGTCCAGCCGGTCTGATGGCTCGCGCCGAGCCCGGCGCCCGTGTCGCCGTGAAAATATTCGTGAAACAAATATGGATCGCGATCTGGCGTCTGGCCTAACGAGGCGCCGGACGCTCGGGCAAACGGACGCTCTCCTTTCTCATTGCGCAGCCAAAGACTGATCACCCGATTCGAAAGCTCGTTCGCGACGCCATCGAGACTCAGGAATTGCCCCGAACCAGTGGGGCATTCGACTTGGAAATCGCTGCCGTAGTAATGATGAAACTTCTGCAGCGATTCGATGAGCAGGTAATTCATCGGCAACCAGACGGGGCCGCGCCAATTCGAGTTGCCTCCGAACAATCCAGTCTGCGATTCCGCCGGCTCGTAGTTCACGATTTTTTGCGCTCCGTCGACGTGGAGAACATACGGATGGTTTTTGTGAAATTTGCTCATCGAGCGAACTCCGTACGGACTGAGGAATTCATCCGAATCGAGCATGCGTCGCAGCAAACTTTTCATGCGATGCCCGCGGGTCAGGGCAATCAAGTGCCGCTCGCCTGCGCCGGGTTCGTACCAGCGGGAAATCAATCCAGCCAGGTCGGGGCGATTCTTCAAATACCATTCGAGTCGTTCCCGGAATCCGGGCATCGCTTCGAGTAACTGAGGTTCGAGCGTTTCGACCGCGAGCAGCGGCAGGAGACCGACGAGCGAGCGCACCCGAAGAGGAAAGTAGCGTTCGTCCGGCAGATGCAGGACATCGTAGAAAAATTCGTCGGTTTCGTCCCAGAGCCCGATACCTTTTCCACCGACATTGTTCATAGCGGCGGCGATAGCGAGGAAGTGTTCGAAAAATTTGCTGGCGATATTTTCGTAAACGGGATTCTTGCGAGCCAGCTCGAGCGCCATCCGCATCATGTTGAGAGAAAACATTCCCATCCAGCTCGTCCCATCGCTTTGCTCGAGATGACCGCCGCCGGGCAACGGCGCGCTGCGATCGAAGACGCCGATGTTGTCGAGCCCGAGAAATCCACCCTGGAAAATATTATTGCCTTCGGAATCCTTGCGATTCACCCACCAGGTGAACGTGATCAGCAATTTGTGGAAAATCGTTTCCAGAAATGCACGATCGCCCTGGCCGGTCTGCTTTTCTTCCATCTTGTAAACGCGCCATGCCGCCCAACCGATGACCGGTGGGTTGACGTCGCTGAAGTCCCATTCGTAGGCCGGTACCTGGCCGTTCGGATGTTGATACCATTCGCGCATGATGAGATCGAGCTGGCCCTTGGCGAAGTGAGGATCGACCAGGGCGAGAGGAATGCAGTGAAACGCCAGATCCCAGGAAGCGTACCACGGATACTCCCATGTATCGGGCATCGACAGAACGCGCTCATTATAAACGTGACGCCAATTTACGTTGCGGCCGTGTTGTCGTTCGGCCGGTGGCACCGGTTGGCCGGGATCACCGTCCAGCCACTGCTCCACGATGTAGTGGTAGAATTGTTTGGTCCAAAGCATTCCGGCGAGGGCCTGGCGTTGAATCGCCCGGTGTTCGCCGTTCAGGCACGCCGGCATCAAGTCATCGTAGAATTTGTCCGCTTCCCCGCGCCTTTGTGAAAAGCATCGGTCGAAATCGGCGAACGCCGCTGGGACGTTCTCGCTTACCATCTGGCTGATCCGTTTCAGGCGGAGGCGCACCATCCGGGTTTCGCCGGCCGCAAGCGCCACGCAATACTGCGCAGCGGCTTTTGTTCCGGAGCGCGCCGGATTGATCGCGTCCTTTCGTCCGTGAACCACAAAATCGTGAAAAGCGTCTTTCACGAAGTCGCTCCTGTTCGGAGCGCCCCAGAGCCGTTGAGCGTTGCTTTCGTTTTCCGTGAAGAGCAAATCTCCAGTGCCTTCGCAGAAGAGCCGATATTCTCCTAACAAGTCATGACTCGCTTCGATCACGGCCACATCTGGCTCGGCGCCCCAGCCCGCGTGCAGGTTCGGCCGATCCAGATTGCGTCCCCAGCTCCAGGTATTGCGAAACCAGATCGTGGGCAGGGCGTGCAACCTGGCGGGATTCGCACTCTGGTTTGTCATCTTCGCGCGAATGAAAATGTCGTCTGGCTCGACCTTGGCGTACGCCAGTTCGATTTCGAAAAAGCCGGCTGTGAGGGCGTCGGAATTCTCCAGCTCGAACTCCGGATCATGGCGCGATCGCGCCCGATTGGCGACGATCAATTCCTCATACGGGAAGGCCCCGATCGGATACCGGTAAACCATCTGCATGAAACTGTGTGACGGCGTGTTGTCGGTGTAGAAATAAATCTCCTTCACGTCTTCGCCGTGATTCCCCTGTGGATTGGTTAGTCCGAAAAAGCGCTCTTTCAGAAACGGGTCCCGCTCATTCCAGAATGCGAAAGCGAAGCAGAGCCGTTGTTTGTAATCGCTGATGCCGGCGATGCCATCTTCACTCCAGCGATAAGCGCGGGAGCGGGCATGCTCGTGCGGAAAATAATTCCAGGCGTCGCCATTTACGCTGTAATCCTCGCGGACCGTTCCCCAGGCGCGGTCGGCCAGGTATGGCCCCCAGAGATGCCATCGCTCTTCGCGGCGATTATTTTGTTCGATCCGGCTTTGTTCGGCATTCATGCAATCGTAAGTGCGGGACCTTCCTTTAACGGAAAGCCGTCTCAACGGCAACCGTCGGGCAAACGAATGAATTTAGTTTTTTGCTCTGCGGCCTCGGCGATCTCCGCGGTTAGAACATCATGGCCGTTGTTTCCGTAGCTCGCGGATCGCGCTGGAATACTCGGTAAATTTGCGATCTGTTCTGCGGCAAATTACAAATGAATATGAGATTGCGTTTCTCCTCCACTTTCCTCCTCGCGGCCGTGATCCTGGCGCAGGCCCGGGAAAAATCGGCCGCGGTCCACGGCAGAAATGGAATTACCCTTCCCGCGCCGCCATCGACCAAAGTCGAGCCAGTGAAAGAGAAATTCTGCGAGACGACCGTGACTGATCCTTATCGGTGGCTCGAGGATTCAAAGAGCCCCGAGACCCGCGCGTGGATCGAAAGCCAGATGGATTACACCGAGAAATATCTCGCACAGGTAAAGAACCGCCCCGAGATCGCGAAACGCCTGACCGAGCTGCTTCACGTCGAAAGCTTGAGCATTCCTCTTGAACGCAAGGGCATTTATTTTTTTACCAAACGCCTCGTGGACGAAAACCAAGCCTCAATCTATGTGCGCAAAAGTTTGCAGGGGAAGGACGAGCGCTTGATTGATGCGACGAAGCTGAGCTCGGATCAAAATACGTCGGTCACGATCGCCGATGTGGCTAACGACGCCAGCCTCCTCCTTTACGGCGTGCGCGAAGGCGGCGCCGATGAAGAGAGCGTGCACGCATTCGACATCAACAAACGAAGCGATCTGCCGGACGTATTGCCACGCGCGCGCTACAGCAGCATCGATCTCAGCCCGGACAAGAAGGGAATCTACTACTCGAAAGTCGGACCGGAAGGCACGCTCGTTTTCTTTCATCCGTTCGGCGGCGAAGTCCCGGCCGACAAGCTCATCTTCGGGAAAATGTACTACTCCGAAAACTTCGGGCCGATGCAGTTGATTTCCACTCAGGTGACAGAAAACCGCCGCTACCTGCTCATTTCGGTGGCGCATGGCGTGCCGCCGACGCGCGTGGACGTTTATGCGCAGGAGCTGGATGAACCGGACCAGCATATCCGCGCCATCATTCACGCGATGGATAACCGCTTTTCCGTCGTGAATTACGAGGGCGATCTCTATGCCCTTACCGACAACGAGGCGCCGAATTATCGCGTCGTGAAAATCTCGATCGACGATCCGCACCCTTCTCATTGGAAAACGATCATACCGGAAGGCAAGGACGTGATTTCCAGTATCTCGATCGTCGGCGGCAAACTTTTTGTCAGCGGACTCCATGATGTGGTGACGCAAACGCGCGTTTTTACGCTCGATGGGAAGCAGACGGGAGAGATTACGTATCCGGCGATCGGCTCCGCTACGAATGTGCATGGCCGTAGCGCATCGAATGAAGGCTTCTACAGCTTCGAGTCGTTCAACATTCCACCGACGATTTATCATTACGATGTGGCGAGTGGAAAGGCCGAGGTCTTCGCCAAACCGCAGGTGCCGTTTTTGAGCGACGACTACGAAGTGCAGCAAGTTTTCTACAAGTCGAAGGATGGCAGCCGCATTCCGATGTTCATCTCCTCGAAGAAAGGACTGAAGCTCGACGGCACGGCGCAGACGCTCATCTTCGCTTACGGGGGATTCAACGTCAGCGTCCTCCCGACGTGGAATCCCGAGTATGCCTGGTGGATGGAACAGGGCGGCTTTTTCGCGCAGCCGAACCTCCGCGGCGGCGGCGAGTACGGCGAATCCTGGCACAAGGCGGGGATGTTCGAGAAAAAGCAGAACGTCTTCGACGATTTGTTCGGTGCTGCCCAGTACCTGATCGACAACAAATACACCACCGCCGCGCACCTGGCTATTCGCGGCCGCTCCAACGGCGGGCTGCTCACCGGCGTAGCGCTGACGCAGCGGCCCGATTTGTTCGGCGCCATCTGGTGCGGTTATCCGTTGCTCGACATGACACGCTTCCACAAATTCCTCGTCGGAAAATGGTGGACGACCGAGTACGGGTCCGCCGAAGATCCGAAGCAGTTCCCGTATCTGCTCAAGTATTCGCCTTATCAAAATGTGAAACGCGGCACCAAATTTCCCGCGGTCATGTTTCATAGCGGCGACTCCGACACGCGGGTCGATCCGTTGCATGCCAGGAAAATGACCGCGCTCGTGCAGGCTGCGAATAGCGGCGATCGTCCGGTACTGTTGCACTACGAATTGAAGGCCGGCCACAGCTCGGGCGTCTCGATCACGCAACTGGTGAACGACACCGCCGATGAGCTGGCGTTTCTATGGAACGAAACCGACGGCAAGCCCGCGGCGAAATAGTGTCGTGCTGAAGTGGAGCGAAGGATCTCGCAGTCGAAGCGACAAATATCCGCACCTACCTGGTGTGATCTATCACCTTAGGGGACGTCCTTCGCTTGCGCTCATGATCACCGCGGTTCACACGTGACGAAACGCAGATGCCTGGCACCTAGCGATTATCGTCAGAATCTTCTGACGCTGTGTTGCTCGTTAGGCCGCGGCAAGTTTTCTGCGCAGACCTTCGATTCCCATCAGCCCGATGCCGAGGATGGCAAGAGTGGATCCGGTTTCAGGTACGCTCGGACCACTAAGAAATTCCACCGAGACGTCGTCGAGATCCCAAAACGAATTGAGGTTGAAAAAGCCAAATTGCAAAGTGGTGAGGGCACTGGTGGCAACTACGTTGAAACTGAATGTTCCAAATCCAGGATTAATATCCGTTAAACTATAGACGGTCGCGCCGCCGAAGGTGGCGATGAACTGATTGGGAGGCGTGCCCTCTTCTCTAATAAAGAAACTCAAGGTGTAGGTCGCCCCCGCCACCGTGGTCAAATCCTGCGAGATATATCCGAGGGACGTAACCGGCCCAAAAAAGGCGCCAAAGGACCCCGAATGCGCGGCAGAGGAGTCGACGCCCGTAAAGGAAGTGTCTCCACTTTGCGTCCAGCCGGTGAAATTCCCGGTCTCAAATCCCCCATTGGTAACGAGATTGGCGAGAGCGCACGGAGAGAGCGCGAGGGTGACGAGGGCAACGAGGGCGAGGCGAGCAGAAGTTTCCATAACGGGCATCTTGCAAACTCCCGCCTTTTATGGTCAAGCCTTTTTCGTCGTCGTAGTTGCGGAGGGGCGATCCTCGCAAATACGGCGACGGAGCGTCGTGGTTAGAGTAATCGCAGGCGTTGCGCCGTCGCTACAACCACCGCTCGTTGGGCCGGGGCAAGTTTTCTGCGCAGGCCTTCGATTCCCACCAGCCCGACGCCGAGGATGGCAAGAGTTGAGCCGGTCTCAGGCACGCTCGGTCCCTTAACAAATTCCACCGAGACGTCGTCGAAAGACCAGGCCTCCGGGTCGTTCCGGAAACCAAACTGCAAAGTCGTGAGTGCGCTGGTGGCAACGACACTGAAAGTGTACATTCCGAGCCCGGGATTGGTATCCGTCAAACTGTAGACGGTAGTGCCGCCAAAGGTGGCGATGAAATTGTTAGGAACGCCCGGGAACGGATCGTTCAGAAAAAAACTCAGGGAATAGGTAGCCCCTGGAATCGTGACTAGATCCTGCGAGATAAAACCAAGGGAGCCGCTCGGACCAAAATATGCGCCGTATTTGCCCGAATACGCAGCGAATGTCGCGACACCCGTATCCATCGTATTTCCGCTTTGCGTCCAACCTGTGAAATCGCCTGTCTCAAATCCGCCATTCGTCACGATGTTCACGGCCAGGATCGGTGCGCACGGAACAAAGACTAGAGCAATGAAAGCAGCGGCAGCGAAATGAAGGGGAGTTTTCATTTGGGCATTCTAGTAATTCTGGTCGTTACCCGTCAACATAATTTCTGACCATACTTACACCAGCGCGGCTAACTTAGCCGCGGATCGCGCCGTAGAAGCCAGGATCCCTTTATTTGTTCGAGAAATCCGCGTTATCCGCGGTTAACCCTCCCGTTCAGGGGTCGCGCCAAGTTTTCTGCGCAGGCCTTCGATGACTATCAGCGCGATGCCGAGAATGGTAAGAGTGGAACCGTGTTCAGGTACGCCCGGCGCACCAAAAGGCGTGACCGAGACATCGTCCAAATGCCAAAAGCCGCTTCTTCCCAAGGAACCAACCTGCAGGATGGTAAGCGGTTGGGCAGCAACGACATTGAAGCTGTACATCGTATAGCCGAAAGTAGAACTATTCGACAAACTCAAGAGAGTCGTGCCGCCGAAAGTAGCGGTGAAACTGTTGTCCGTCGCGGGTCCAACATGGCTCACGTAAAAGCTCACGACGTAGGTCGTGAGGGGAGTCGTGACCAGGCTCTGGGAGATAGAGACCAAAGACATGGTGGGTCCGAAATCGGCGGCGAAGGAGGCAGAATGCACAGTCCCTCCACCGACGTGGGCGGCACCAGAATTTCCACTCAGGGTCCAGCCGGTGAAATCGCCATCCTCAAATCCACCATTGGTAACGATGTTAACGCCCAGAACCGACGCGCATGGAGAAAACGCGAATGTGCAAAGAGCGGCGATGACGAGGCGGGCGGGACTTCTCATGGCTAAGGCACACTGTGTCCGGCATCCGCCTTTACCTGGGAGACATCCGCAGCGGAGATCGCACCGTTGGCATTGACGTCCGTACGGAAGTTGGCGGCGGTCACGGGCGAAGCGGACTGACTTTTGGTTTGCGCGATGTCGGCGGAATTCACCGCTTTGTTCCCGTTTGTGTCGCCGATGAGAATGTTCATGCTCACGGCCGTATCAGGCAGAACCTGAGCGAAGCTGTCTGTCACGTTGCTCAAAGTAACAATGACTTTCTGCATATCGGCGATGCCAGTCAAGTTAACCGTCATCATATTACCGCTGAAGGTGGGACTTCCCGCCACGCTGCCGGTACCGTTCGTTACGCTCGCGTTCCCGCTCACGATCGTGTTACTAAACGAAACCACAATCGCGTAATCACCGCCGCCGTTCCGGCATTCCACGCCGGGTTCGCCCGTCAGCGGCAAGTCGATATCGAAATCTCCCGCAGCTCCATGCGTTTTCCGTGAAACCGCTGAAGTGACCTGGAGCGGGTTGCAAGGATCCGGAGTAGGGCCCTGGATTCCAACTGTGATCGGCGTTCCCGTCTTGAAAAAGCCGATCGTCCCGTTCGCGGCTTGCGGCGGACGGTTGGAATCAAAACGGAAATTATACAACGTGCCAAACCGAATCGCATTCGCGTTCTGATTCTGGGCAAAGGTCTCGGTGCTCCAGCTCACCGCGTCGGCGGTTTGACTCGAGGTCCAGGCCGCATTGCTGAATCCGGTGTTTCCGACCGTTCCATCATTGGCAAATCCAGGATGATTCGGTGGAAAGTGAAAGCCGAGGTTGTTGACCGTGATTCCGCATCCCAGAGGCACACTGAAAGATTGGATCGAGCGATCAAGATTTTGATTATGGATGGCGTATTCATAATGCCAGACGCCGGCAGACGGGTTCGTCACTTTGTAGACGACGAAAGCGCGGCCATCGACTCCCGGCGCGGGTTCGATCGTAGCGGAGGTCGCACCAGTCCAGGCATTGGTCGCAGGCTTCATCCGCACGGTGGCTCCGACGGGCGAAAAGGTGAAACTGGTCGTGCCGGTGACGTTGAAACGACGATAGGACGCGTTGTTGTACATGTTGCATTCCCCGGGGTTGGCCTGGCACCAGGCGTATTCCTGTGGCGTGTCGTATTGTACTTCGGCGTAATAGGTCGCCCCCGAATTCAGCGTCGTGTTCAGATCGGCGGCTTCCACCAGAAGCCGGTGCGACGTGCCGGTGTGAACGTGACCCGTGTGGCTTCTCTGCCCCCGAAGGGAAGACGCCGGTAAAGGGATTCACCCAGGCGCGCGAACCGAGGAGGCTGTATTGCGCATTTTCGCTGGCGTCGTACGGATCCGAACACCCCACGCCGAGCGCGGTGAAATCCGGATAGGGAGTGCAGCCAAAACTGCAGTCGTCGAATTGATCGGCCCCAAACGTGTGCTTCACCCAGGACGCACCGATTTGTTCGAAGCGATCGTCATTGTTCGCCCCGCCGCTCATTCGATAGAAATTTTGCGAAACGACGGAATGGTCTGTGTTCGGCAACTGATAAAAGTGCACCGGCTGATCTCCGTTGTTGCACGAAGTCGTGGCGACCCCCAGGCCGACCTGGGTTCCGGCACTTCCAGCCTGGACCATGCTGGGCAGATCTCCCACCACGATATCGGGTCCATGCACAAAAGTCGGAGCGTTCGGGCTGCGGCCGCTGCGCGGGGGCATTATCGAGGATTTGGTTGCGCCGTTAACGACTGTGCTGACCTCGATCGGATAAACGATCGCGGCGACCGAAATTTCCCCGGCCATCGTTCCCGCGTCTGCCGGGCGACCCAGCTTGTTCGCGAGCTCTTCTGAAATCAGAAGCCTTCCGCTCTTGATGCCGAACGAATGCGCGGTGGCATCGTACTCATAGGCGTGTCCTTCGATGTTGAAAAAGACGAAGCCTGTTTTCCCATCGCGGACGACCAGATCATATCGTTCGCCCGGACGGATTCTTTCGACCACGAGCTGGTTGGAAGACGCATTCAACGGATCGGGAAGAAGCGTGGAGTTTGCCCTTATCAATCCCATCGATCCCGCCTCAGGACCGCGCAAGACGTGGTTGAAAACGCGGATCGTGAAAAACGAATTCGAACTCACTTCGAAACGCGCCGTGTCCCAGTTCGATCCCGATGCCTCGCTCCGGATTCCCGTCAGCCGCGCCGAATCGAGATCCATCGTCACATTTCCGCTCGCGACGATCATTCTCTCGAGAGTTCCCGTCTGCGCATTCGGGCTGTCGCCTGACGATTGCGGCGCGGGATTTCCCGAGCTGTTGTTCAAGAGCAAGAGTAGCGGGAGCGCGAAATAAGCCAGTATTTTTCTCATGATCCTAGTTTTCTGATTGATGGCCCGTTTGGCAGGCGATGAAATCCTCAGTCAAGATGTCGAGACATTGGGCGTGCAGCCACCGGGAGATTCTATACAGATTGTGCAGAAAGTAGACCGCTTTTTTCCAGTTTTTTTGAAAAACACTGAACGGCCTCAGGAATGACCACTGCCCCGGTCCATGAGGAAAGCTCATCAGCCTGCGGGGAGCATGCCAATCCGCGGGGGAAGCATGACAGCCGGGTTGGGGAGCGCGCGATTTCACGAATGGAGCACGTTAGACGAAGGTGGAACGCGCAGTCGCTTGCGCGTTGTGAATCAGACGAACGTGCGACGCGCAACTCAGGGTAGGGATGAGCCGCTGGCTCGTCTTCCGAAAGACACACGCCATCTCGTTGCGCGCGAACCAGCGCGCGCTCCAACTGCGGTGAGTACCATTTTGGTTTCGATATGCGCCAGAGCTTGATCAGACGCCGAACAGCGTAAATACGGGGAATTACGTATAAAGCGCGGGGCAAAGCCCGAGCAAGCAGGCCCGCGCGGGAGTCAAAACCACGCCGCCGCTCGCGACATTGAGCAGGTTGCGGAGATGCACGACCGAGTCCGCCTGCACCGGCGTCTGCCGCAGGATTTCGGGGCAACGCTGGAACTGGCCGAAGAGTTGATCTTCCAAGTCGTTCCGATAGGTCAGCACGGCGAGGGTCGGGTTCTGCATCGCCAGATGGCGCATTCCGGCTTCCGGCTGAGAACGATTTGCGGGAACGCGCGTCAGACGCCGCAGTGCCGCGCGAAAACTGCTAAGCGTATTCCGAGACGAAACTAACGAGGAAGGTCTCGTCAAAATCTTGGACCTTCGTGGAGTAAATGTGCATCGCGCCAATGAGCCTAATTTCTTTCTCCAACTCATCAAACTCGAACGGGAAAGGATCGGGACGTTCCTCGCGTCCGAAGAATCCCGACTTATTCACGAAGAAAACAAATCGACCGTAGAGGTCCACCTGCTGTTCGAGGAGGACAATGTTGAATCCGCGCCCGTCTGAGCCTTTCAGGAGTCCCCATCCCAATACTCGATCACGATTCAGGTGGGGGAGCAGGGCTTTCCTTTGTGTGAATCGACGACCAAAGTCATCTACGGTTACCTCCCGCAGGAAGTCATCCGGCAGGCAGACGCGGAAGTTGAGTCGGACATTGCTGCCCCCGGGGAAGCGGATGTCAGCCACCGTTTGAGTTGGAGTTCCCCGCGCGAGTTCCCCGAGCGTCGCACCCGGGTGGGAAAACGACGCCTTTGTCCCGGCGTATTGCTCGTTGAAGTCAGTTACCAGGGATTGAAGAGGGGGGAGAATGGCCTAGTCAAATTGCGAGAGAACGAGCTTGCAGAAATCCTCCCGCTCTTTGGCTTTGCGCTCTGCCTCGGTCTTCGCCGCTTGCTCTGCCGTGCCGGCCTCTAGTCTTCTTTTGATCATAGCAGCGACGGCAGGATTCTTCCCTCCTCCCTCAGATGCTCCTGCAATTTCAAGCAGCTTTTCGATAGCGTCCCAGTTGTCGAACCTTTTGGAGGCGCTTTTCTCTAACATCCTTACGATGATCTGGGAAAGCTTCGGCGAAAGATCTGGTTTAATGTTCGTTGGATTTGGAACAGCCTCATATGTATGAACATCCATCCAAGCCTGCGGATTGGGCGACTTGGGTTGGAACGGTAGGCGGAGGGTCGCCAGTTCGTAAAAGACCACTCCCATCGCATAAACGTCTAGCTGCGCTGTATTCTTCTCGAATCGCCAAGCCTCTGGCGCCATGTAGGGGAATGTTCCGCCACCCTTAAACGTGGTCATCCGAGTTGCCTCCTCAACCACTTTTGAGAGCCCAAAGTCGGTAATCTTCAAGACTCCACCGCTGATGAGAATGTTCTCTGGCTTTATGTCGCGATGGACGAGCTTTTCGTTGATCGCCTTCATTCCCGCGGCCATCTGCCGGAACGTCCCTAGGAGTTCGTCATGTGTGAAGCGCTTATTCGCAGCGAGTGCCCGTTCGAGCTCATCGCTCAGGGTTCCACCGTCAGCTAGCTCCATCAGGATGTATGGAGGCAGGTCCTTATGTTTTGTCCCGTCGTGAAAATAGACGTATTCGATCACATTTGAGTGGCGTATTTCCACCGCGAGATTGCCCTCATTAATGAAGGCGCTCAATGCCGCCTCATTTAGGGAATGGTGTAGCCAAAGACTTAATGGCAAGTGTTCGTGTTCCCTCCCGTTCCTTCGCGATATTCACGGTTCCGAATCCACCACTGCCGAGAAAATCGCCGACTTCGAATTCTGCTCCGTTAGGGCCGAATACGGTTGCGCCGTTCATCATGATCAAATTCACCCGATCTGGTTAGACGTTCTGAGGGCAAGGCAGCGCCTTGCCCCTACCGGTTGCGATAACTTTTTGGCACAAGCGCCTCTACGGGCCGACTTCGTAAGCTTCCTTGAGCCACCGCGCGACATCTCCGTCGAGATCGGCGTCGTCGTTTACGCGCAGGTAATGCGCGTGACAGCATGGGTTGAATGTTTCGATTTTGTGGAAGCGTTCGCTGTCGATCTTGCGCGGCAAAATGAAATGACAAATGAGATGCGATTTGCGCGGCGTGGCGCCGACAAAACGCACCCGCACTTGAAAGACGACGCGCGTCTTCTGCGGAATAATGTGCACTGGTCCGCACGCGCGCACCATCCGCGCGAATTTGCGGAAAAGCTTTATGACATGCGGTTCACTGCGAGCAAAGAGATCCTCGAGCGAAAACTTTCCACATGAATGCCACATGTTGCGTCCGGTAAAACGCTCGCCGCACTCCGGGCATTTCCAAAGTGGACGGGGACTTTTAGATTTGACTCGCTCGCTCCCACTCGCTTGGCCGTTCGGCTTTCCCATCGATGTCGCTGGTGTCCCTACAACTCCGTTCGCGAAAATCCGAGCGGCTAAATCTGAAGTCTCAAATCAACAATCTACAATTGCCTCACTCCCATTCGATCGTGCTCGGCGGTTTGCTCGAAATATCGTAGACAACGCGGTTCACGCCCTTGACCTCATTGCAAATGCGATTGGAAATACGCGCGAGCAATTCGTAGGGCACCCGCACCCAATCGGCCGTCATTCCGTCCTGACTTTCCACGATCCGCAAGGCGATGGTGTATTCGTAGGTTCGCTGGTCGCCCATCACGCCGACGGAGCGCACGGGCAACAGCACCGGGAATGATTGCCAGACGCGGTAGTACCAATCGGACGCCGTCATTTCGCTGATCACGATGGTATCTGCATCGCGCAAAATGCGGAGCCGCTCATGTGTGACTTCGCCAAGAATGCGGACCGCTAACCCGGGACCTGGGAAAGGCTGGCGATGAACGATTTCTTTCGGAAGGCCAAGCTGCAAACCCGCCTGACGCACTTCGTCTTTGAAGAGCTGGCGTACGGGTTCGACGAGTTCGAAGTGCATTTTCTCCGGCAGGCCGCCGACGTTGTGATGGCTTTTGATGAGCGAAGCCGGGTTGCCGCCGATGGCGACGCTCTCGATCACATCGGGATAAAGCGTGCCCTGGGCGAGGAAGTGATAACCGCTGTGCTCCGCCGCGCCGTTCGCGCGATCTTCCTCGAGCAATTCTTCCGTCGCGCGCTCGAACACTTTGACAAATTCGCCGCCAACAATTTTCCGTTTCTCTTCGGGATCGGTCACGCCTTCGAGCAGCTGGAGAAAACGTTCGGAAGCATCCACGTATTTCAGTTTGATGTGAAAGTTTTCGCCGAAGACGCGCTGCACCACTTCCTCTTCGTTTTCCCGGAGCAGGCCATTGTTCACAAAAATGCAGGTGAGCTGATTGCCGATCGCCTTGTGCAAAAGCGCGGCGACGACGGAGGAATCGACGCCGCCGCTCAAACCGAGCACGACCTTCTCGCTGCCGACCTGTTCGCGCACGCGCGCGCAGGCTTCTTCGATGAACGATCCCATCGTCCAGTCCATCGAGCAGTGGCAGATGTGAAAGATGAAGTTCTGCAGAATTTCCTTCCCGCGCGGCGTGTGCGCGACTTCGGGATGAAATTGGAGACCGTAAAGTTTTTTCTCAACGTGCTCGATCGCGGCAAAATTTGAATTCTCCGTCCGTGCCGCCGTCCGAAATCCGGCGGGCAACGCCGTGACTTCGTCTCCGTGACTGTTCCAGACATCGATGGCGTCGCCCATGCCATCGAACAGTTGTGAACCATCGGTCACGTGGAGTGTTCCGGCGCCAAATTCACGCCGGCCGGTGAACTCGACATGTCCGCCGAGATGTTTCGCCATCAGCATCAGGCCGTAGCAAATCCCGAGAATCGGAATCCCTAACGAGAAGATGCGCGGATCAATTTCCGGTGCGCTCTTGTCGTAGACGCTGGCCGGTCCACCGGAGAGAACGATTCCGTTCGGCCGGCGCCGCTCAATTTCATCCGCGCCGATGTCGTAGCGAACGATTTCGGAATAAACCTGGCACTCGCGGATGCGGCGCGCGATGACCTGGGTGTACTGCGAGCCGAAATCGAGAATGAGAATTTTCGAGTGCGCAGGCGGCGCGGCAGTCTTCACAAGCCAGGGGCCGAATCTGATGCGGACGGTTTGACGCCGGGATCCTCGGAGCGATCCATGGGGCCGATTGTTCCTTCCCCTCTGATGCCGCGCTGGAATTTTTCCGCCGCTTCCTGACCGGGCGGCTTTTCGATTGGATCAGCGCAGGCACCCAGCAGGATCGCGCTCGCTATGCAAACGGCGGCAGAGTGGGGTTTCAAGCGTTGATAATAATGGGAGAGAGATTTTTTGGCAAGTCTGGAATCAGGAAATGACAGGTGAATCGAAGTGACAAGTGACGAGTGACAAGTGACGAGTGACGAGTGACGAGTGACGAGATAAATAGGAACCAATCGCTTCGGTCCTTGCGGCGCTCGTCACATGTCACTCCTCGCTCGTCCCTCGCTTCATGATTGAACCCGATCTCTTGCTGCAAGGTTACCGCATGGGGATCTTCCCCATGGCGAGGGAGAGCGGTGAGATTGAATGGTACTCGCCTGATCCGAGGGCAATCCTTCCGCTGGGGGAATTTCATATTCCGCACGGGCTGCGTCGCACTTTGAACAGGAAGACCTTCGAAATTCGTATCGACGCCAGCTTTCCCGAAGTGATACGACTATGTGCGGAGCGCGCCGATACCTGGATCAACCGCGAGATCATCCAGAGCTACACGCGCTTGCATGAGATCGGCCATGCACACTCGATCGAGGCATGGCATGGGGGCGAGCTGGCGGGCGGTCTCTATGGCGTCGCGATCGGTGGCGCGTTTTTTGGCGAATCGATGTTCCATCGCGTGACAGACGCGTCGAAGATCGCGCTCTGCGGATTGGTCGAGCGGTTACGGAAAAAGAAATTCCTTCTGCTTGATACGCAATGGATCACCCCGCATCTCCAGCAATTTGGCTGCGTCGAAATCCCGCGAAATGATTATCTGCGTTTGCTCGCGCGCGCGATTGAGTTGCCGAGAAATTTCGCAGATTGATTTGAGACGCGCCGTTCCACGTTCACTGTGGAATCTGGCGGGCATCGACAAGCGGAGCGCTTGCCCTGACGCCGGAATCTTGCATAGTTGGCACCCGGCTCAGAAAAACAAGCGCGCGGCGCCAGGATTGAGACGGCTGGGTAGCTCAGTTGGTAGAGCAGTGGACTGAAAATCCACGTGTCGGCGGTTCAATTCCGCCCCCAGCCACCTCCTCGAAGCAGATCGGCACATCGCTCGCGAACGGGCATACCGCTACATGTCGGCGCGGGATGTGGAGTGTGCCCCGCACGGGCATTACGAGGGGGCAAAAATCCTCCCAAGGCCACACTTTGGACTTCCCAAAACGCGTGCATCCCGATAATTGGGAATACGGCGCTCCCTCATGCATCCAATTCCTGCAATGCGGCGAATAGAACGGGTAGAACTCCGTCCACGTTTTCAACACTTTGCCAGGCTCCCGGCGGTATTGTGCCGTTCGGGAGTTAGGCAAAAACAACAGAGAAAAAGAAAGGTAACATGACATCGAAAGCATTGATTGCCGGCGCAGCGATTGCCGGCTTGATGAGTGGCGCGGCCATTACCGCGCAAGGCGCCACTTCTCACACGAAGGCTGGCGTTTCGCTCGAAATGGGCAAATCGAAAGCCGCCGCAGATAAGCACTCCTGCAAAGGGGAGAACAGCTGCAAAGGCAAGGGTGGATGCAAGACCGGTGACAACGGTTGCAAAGGCAAGAACTCCTGCAAAGGCAAGGGCGGCTGTGCAACTGACGGTAGCCACCCGGCGGCCTCGCCGGCAGCCTAGTTCACCTGTAGCTACTACGGTTATCGAGAGCCGGGGTTTCATTCCCCGGCTCTCCAGAACAACGCGTGCCCGCAAATTCTTTCAATAATTTCACCGAATACGGAATCGGAATCGGCCTCCGCGTGCCGCATTACCGGCACATCCTCTCGCGAAAACCTGTGGTCGATTGGTTCGAGATCATTTCGGAGAATTTCATGGTCGATGGCGGCCGGCCGCTCGAAGTGCTCGATTCGATCCTCGAGCAGTACCGCGTGGTGCAGCATGGCGTCGCGATGTATTTCGGATCAGCCGATCGACTGAATCGCGAGCATTTGAAAAAACTCAAGCGACTGGTCAAGCGCACGAAAACGCCGTGGCTTTCCGATCACCTCTGCTGGGGCAGCGTCGATGGACGTTACACGCATGATTTGCTGCCGATGCCGTACACATTCGCTTCGGCCAAAGTGACGTCGGACAACATTCGCGAGGCGCGCGATTTTCTGGAGGTACCGATCTGTGTCGAGAACGTGAGCAGTTACGCGGAATTCCACGCCTCGGAAATGACGGAGTGGGAATTTTTAGGCGAAGTCGTTGAGCGCGCCGATTGCGGAATTCTCCTCGACGTAAATAACATCTACGTCTCTTCGCAGAACCATAATTTCGATCCGTACGATTATCTGAATAATGTTCCGCACGATCGGGTGGGGCAGATTCACATCGCGGGGCATTCGAAGTTCGAGAAATATATTCTCGACACTCACGACCATCCCGTGCTCGATCCGGTTTGGAAAATGTACGCACACGCCGTGAAGCTCGTCGGCCGCACCGCAACGCTGCTGGAATGGGACGATAGGATTCCGACTTTTGACGAGGTTCATAATGAAGCGCTCAAGGCCAACAAATTCGTCGAAAAACTTGAAAACGCCGCGGCTTGACGTTCGCTCGCGCGCGCAATTGAAGGCTTTGCAGAGCTTGATGGCGACGGCGGTCTTCCGCCCGCTCACCGAGCAGGACGGGATGCAACCGCGATGGACCGACGGCAGCAAAATGACGAACGTGGCCGAGTCTTTCATCAAGCCTAACGATCGATTGACGTCGTTCGATCGCCTGGAAATTTACAATCGCGTCTACTGGTTTCGTGTCCTCGATTGCCTTTGGGACGATTATCCCGGGCTGCGCGCGATTCTCGGCGAAAAGCGGTTTATGGAGCTGGTCACGGCGTATCTGGCGAAGTATCCGTCGGCTTCATTTACCCTGCGCAATCTCGGCAGCCGTCTCGAACAATTTCTTCGGGAGGAGCCGCGTTGGATCGCGCCGCGCACCGAGTTGGCTCTCGACATGGTGCGCTTCGAGTGGGCGCAGGTCGTTGCCTTTGATGACGAAGCAAAGCCCGCTATCACGTCCGATGACATTCTCGACGCGCGACCCGACAAGTTGCGGCTCGGCTTGCAGCCGTATCTCTCGCTGCTCGAACTGAGCTACGAGGTGGACGAGTTCTTCATCGCCGTTAAAAAGAACGAAGCCGCTGTGCTGCGAGATGAAGCGAGCAACACGTTCGAAGCGATGCCACATGCGCCCGCGTCGAGAAAGCGCATGCGATTACCGAAGCGCAAGTGCGTTCATCTGGCCGTTCACCGGCACGACAACATACTCTATTACAAGCGTCTCGAGCCGGAGGCATTTGTCGTTCTGACGGCGTTGCGCGCGGGTGCGAGCGTCGAGGAAGCGTGTTTGCGGGCGCTCTCTTCCACCAAACGGACTGGAGTCGAATGGGCGGCGGAAATCAAAACCTGGTTCGACAACTGGGCATCGCTTGGGTGGTTCTGCAAGTTCTCGAAAAAATGAAAACAATTTCTGGATTCGCTGCCAAATATTTCGGCTGGTTCGTGCCTCCGACCACCGTATTGCAGTCGTCGCTGTTGCTCGTCGTTCGACTGTACTGGGGTTGGGAATTCTTCCTGACCGGAAAAGGGAAGTTGATGGATTTGGAAAAACCAACGGAATACTTCCAAAGTCTCGGGATTCCTTTCCCGCACGAGCAGGCGATTCTTGCCGGCTCGACCGAATGCTTCGGCGGGTTGTTGCTCCTTGTAGGTCTATGCTCCCGCCTTATTTCCCTCCCGCTAACGATCCTGCTGATCGTCGCTTATCTCACCGCCGATCTTGAGGCAGTGAAAATGATTTTCAGTGATCCCGACAAATTCTTAACGGCCACGGAGTTTCAATTCTTGTTTGCGGTGGTCGTGGTCTTCGCTTTCGGGCCGGGAAAATTTTCCATCGATTGGCTGATCAAGCGCAAGGCTTACTCGGCCCGCTTCGGATAACCTGCAGAAGCCATCTGTCCTTTCGTCCATAGTGTTATCATTCCGAGCGCAGCGAAGGATGTCTCTGACTTCCGAAGAACGTTGCCTGCGACGTCTCTCGCTTCGCTCGGGATGACGTGCTGTTTACCGGAAGCAATATCGTGAAGCCGACCCTGGGTCAGGTCTTTGGACTGAGTTTGCTCGGGCTGACAGGGGTTCTCAGCCTGTTGTTTTACCTGGTCTTCCATCTCTCTCGCGAGACCATCATCGAAAGTTCCGAGCGAATTCGCGATGGAGCCAGCCGCGAGATCGGCGAGCGGGTCACGAGTTTTTTGGCGAAGGCGCCGGACGCCGTCGAGCAGTTTCAGCGAGAGGTCGATCACGGACTGGTGGACGCGCGCGATCCGGTGGCAGTCGAGCCCGCGCTCTTCTCGTTGCTTTTGTCCACTCGCGATATTTCCGAGATCACGTTCACCTATGGTAACAAAATTGGTTTTAACGAGCAGGGAACGCTCCAGCTTGCGGCAACTCCTCGCGGCCAGGTTAGCGTAGTCCGGTCCTTGAGCCCGCAAGGTGAGGATCGATTTTGGAGCCGGCATGTTCGCCAGGAAAATGGCGTGTTCGTAGCGGATCGGCGCGAACTTCAGGCCGCGTCACGTTTTTCCGCGCTGCCATTGCGTCGCGAAGCAGGCGAGAAAATTTTCGATCCGACATTGCATGCCACCTTTGTCACGCCCGCGCGGAGGGATTTTTCCGGACAACTTTTGTGGAGCGATTTGCATTGGTCGCAACTCGACGCCGAACTCCCGGAGTCGCAGCGCCGCGTCGAAGTCAGCGTCCAGAAAGTAGTGGCTGATACGGCGGGCGAATTCGCCGGCGTCTTGCGAGTCGGATTGCTCACCCAGGAACTTGATCGCGCCGTGCAGCTCAAGATTGCAGCGGCCGGCCAAACCGATCCGCATCGGATTTTTATTTGCGATGCCGCCGGCCATTTGATTACGCGTCTCTCGCCGTCCGATCAGTTGCGGGACGTCAATGGAGACTTGCGGGTCGCGCCGGCCAATCTGCCGCCGGAAATCGTCGGCGCGCTCGCAGATCCGAAACTCCGTGCAGTGGACGAAAGGCGGCCGAGCAGCTCGGGGCACTTCCGTCTCAACGGCCAGGAATTTCTGACCACCTTCCGCGCCCTGCCAAAGACGCAAGGCTGGATTGTCGGGATCGTTGTCCCGCGCGCGTATTATCTCGGAAAGCTCACCGTGATTCGCAATCAGTTGCTTGCCATTTCGCTGGGCATCATCGCCCTGCTTATTGCCGGGGGCGGCTACATCGTGCGCCGTGTCAAGCGCGCCCAGTCGCAGATCGTGAAGGAAAGCCTGGCCATGAACGCGTTCGAGTTTTCGCCCGCGCCGACCGCTTCGCCATTTCGCGATGTGAGTGAGGTTCTCGAAAGTCTCGAAAAGGCAAAAACCGCGATGCGGGCGATGGGCAAATACGTTCCCATCGATCTCGTGCGCCGGCTTTACCGGAGCAAGACCGAGCCGGTCCTGGGCAGTGAGCTGATGGAGATTTCGATCATGTTCACGGACATCAAGGATTTCACGACCTGCTCCGAGCAGCTGGCGCCTCACGAATTGGCACCTGCTCTCGGACGGTACCTCGACATGATGGCGAAGATCATTCAGCAGGAGACTAACGGTACGATCGACAAATTCATTGGTGACGCGATCATGGTATTTTGGAACGCGCCGGAAGCAGTGGCCGAACATGCCCGTATGGCGTGTCTGGCCGCTCTGCGTTGTCTTGAAGCGGGTCGAGTCCTTTGGCAATCACCCGAGTGGCGGGGGTTGCCGCCGTTTGAAACGCGATTTGGATTGCATCGAGAGAAAGCGCTGGTCGGCCACTTCGGTGCGCCAGATCGGATGAATTACACCGCGATGGGCGATGCCGTAAACGTTGCCTCCCGATTGGAAGGATTGAACAAGTATTACGGTACAAGCATTATTACGAGCGATCGCATCTTTGAGGATGCGCGTGCTCACTTCGACTTTCGGCTTCTGGACTGGGTAGCGGTGAAAGGGAAAACCGATGCGATCAAGATTTACGAACTGCTCGGGATGAAAGGCGAGGGGACCGCGATGAATGAAACCGTCATGGCCTATGAGATGGCGTTCGAGGCCTACGTTGCAGGCGAGTTCGACAAAGCGATCGCCATTTTGGAGCCGCACGCTGCAGATGCACCGAGTGCGATCCTGGTCGAACGCTGTCGCGCATTTCAGCAGACGCCGCCACCGGCGGATTGGCGTGGAGTGTATGCTTCGATGTCGAAATAAGTTCATGGTAGAGATTGGGATTGGCTCAAGCTCGTTATGACTGAACCAAGAAAGCGCGTTTTGATTCTAGGCGGCGGATTCGGCGGCGTTTATGTGGCCGTGCATTTGGGCAAACTTCTTTCGCGGCAGGAACTCGAACAAATCGAGATCGCGCTGGTGAGTCGCGAGAATTACATCGTCTTTCAACCGCTGTTGCCCGAGGTGATATCGGGTTCGGTCGAGTTAAACCACGTGATCGCGCCCATCCGCCGCATGGCGCCGAAAGCGAATCTTTACACCCGCGAAGTGGAGGCGATCGATCCGGCGCAGCGCGTTGTTCGCCTTAGTCCCGGGCTTCGCCCGACGGCGTTATCGCTCGGGTACGATCATCTCGTCGTCGCCATGGGGACGCGGCTGGATGATTCAAAAATTCCCGGCATGCGCGAGCACGCCAGTCCGTTCAAGTATCTGGGCGACGCTCTTTATCTGCGCAATCAACTCGTTCGCGTGCTCGAGGAAGCGGAAACGGAAACTGATCCCGAAATGCGCCGCCGATTATTGACATTCGTCGTCGCCGGCGGCGGCTTCTCCGGTGTCGAGTGCATCGCGGAGATGAATGACTTCCTCCGTGAAGCGGTGCGTGCATATCACAACATCTCGGAAAACGATCTCCGGCTTATTTTGTTACAGCGCGGAGAGCGCATTTTGCCGGAATTGACAGAGCCGCTGGCAGGATTCGCGCACAAGTTGCTCGCGAAGCGCGGGGTCGAGATTCGTCTCGGCTGGGGATTGAAAGCGCTCAGCGCCGACGCCGTCATCGTCGAGGAAAAGGCGACCCGCCAGAGAGAGACGATTGCGACACGAACGGCTGTCGCAACTGTTCCCGCCGGACCGCATCCGTTGCTGACAGCGCTACCGTTTCCGCAGGATAAGGGACGCATCGTCGTGAATCAGCAAACCGAGGTGCCTGATTGGCCGTGCGTCTGGGCGCTTGGTGATTGCGCGGCGATCAAACAGGTGGACGGACACATTTCGCCACCAACGGCACAGCATGCTCTGCGGCAGGCGAGGACGTGTGCGGAAAACATTGTCGCTTCGTTTCGCGGGACGAAGAAAAAAACCTTCTCTTTTACCGGGCTGGGGAAACTCGGCTCGCTGGGGCGTCGCTCCGCGGTGGCCGAGATTTTCGGCATTCATCTCACGGGTTTGGTCGCGTGGATTTTGTGGCGCGGCGTCTATGTCACTAAATTTCCTGGCCTCGACGGGCAACTCCGTCTGCTGGCCGATTGGTTCCTCGACGTATTTCTACCGCGCGACATTACGCAGTTGCGGTTGTTTCACGAAGAAGCGGTCCATCGCGAACATTTCGAGGCTGGAGAAGCTGTCTTCGCTGCAGGTGATGTTGGAGACAAGGTTTTCTTTGTCGTTAGGGGGGAATTGACCGTCGAGCGAGACGGGGCGGCGCTCGCCACGCTTCACAGCGGGGATGTCTTCGGCGAAGCCGCGCTCATTTCACATCGCGCGCGCAATGCGACCATCCGTGCTACCACGGCCGTGGACACTGTCGCCGTCTCGCGCAACGCCTTCGAGGAGTTGCTCGGGCATTTGCCTGGACTGAGCGATACGATGGAAGAAATCATGAAGACGCGGATGGAGCGGAATGTCGATCTCAAGGAAGAGATGAAGAGCATGTCCGTTCCGGCCAAACGAGAAGCGTCGAGCGACTGAAAAACCTCGATGCGCCGGTTGGCTATCCCGCTCATTCTCATGCTTATCCGGTTTTCGCCCGGTGCGCTAGCTACTGCCGAGAATGGTGCGCGATTGGACATCGGCGGTGGCAAAATTGACATCGCCTTTGTGTCCGCTCCAGCCGAACCGTTGCGCAATCTGGTGCTCGCATGGGTCACGTCATCGGCGCATGCGGTCACTGTCTACTACGAACGATTTCCCGTTTCACATTTGCAGCTTGAGATTCGCTTTTTCGAAGGGCGTGGTGTCCGCGGAGGCCGAACGATCGGATGGAACGGCGCGAAGATCACGATTGCTGTCGGACGAGCGAGCACTCCCGGCGATTTCGCCGATGACTGGGTGCTCACTCATGAAATGGTGCATCTCGCGTTTCCGTCTGTCGCCGAAGAACATCATTGGATCGAGGAAGGCTCGGCGACGTACATTGAACCGATCGCACGGGCGCGCGCGGGAGATTTGACCCCCGAGAAAGTCTGGGGCGATCTCGTTAGGGGACTCCCGCAAGGATTGCCGGAACCCGGTGACCGCGGTCTGGATTTTACGCCGACGTGGGGTCGCACCTATTGGGGCGGGGCGATCTATTGTTTGCTGGCCGATATCGAAATTCGCAAGCGCACCGGGAACAAAAAGGGCTTGGAAGACGCGTTGCGCGCAATTCTCAACGCGGGCGGGACCATTGAATCGGATTGGCCACTCGCGCGAGCGTTGGAGATCGGTGATCGGGCCATTGGTGTTCCGGTCTTGCGCGAGCTTTACGCCAGGATGAAGGCCGCGCCCGCACCGGTGGATTTGCCAGCGCTTTGGAGCGAACTTGGAATCGCGCGCCAGAATGACAGGATCAAATTCAACGCCGCGGCGCCACTTGCTTCAATTCGCGAGGCCATTACGAAGAGGGTGGTGCCCTAACGACCGACACTACTCTTCGGCTCGAGAGAACGGATGGCCGCCGAGCATCCGACAAAGTTTGTCCCCGATTTCGGAGATGATTTCGATCTTCGTCGGATGATAATACTCCGCGTCCTCCAGTTGCTGCATCGTATGCTCGTGATCAATGGCGTAGGCCGGCAGATGAATCAGGTTACTGGCGTCGTTGCAGAGTAGACCTGCGCTGACAAGCTGAGCGCTTTCTGCATCGGCCGAGAACTCGCCGAAACCGAAGTCGTCGCCCGCCAGGTGCAGCTTGCCGATATCGCGGCTTTCGGCGGAAGCGGTAACGAGTTTGTGGCCCGCCTTTTCCGCATCGGCGGGTTTCATTCCGGTGAAAGCAAACTCGGGGTCTGAAAAAATGACCTGAATGTTCGATCGTTTTGTCCAGCGCCGATCGCCGTCGGTGACGGCATTTTCGGCTGCAATTCCCGCTTCGATGTGAGCGTGGTGAACGACCATGCGCTTACCCGTGACATCGCCAGCCGCGAAAATGTGCCTCTGGCCGACAACACGCATGTCGTCGTCGATTTCAAAATTGCCATGAGCGTTCAGCGAAATGCCAGCAGCCTCCAAGCCCAGGTGATCGACACCGGGACGGCGTCCTGTTGCGAGCAACACATTCTCGCTCTTGATCGTCTCGGACCCATCAGGGCCTTCCACCTCCATTTCAAAAAAGCTTTCTCGATCGCGCGCCATCCGGACGACCTTGTTCGCGGCAAGAACTCGCACTCCTTCTTTTTGATAAATGAAAGTTAGGCGTTCGCCGAATCTCGGCGGGTAGCGATGTAAAATCGGTGATTTCGAGAGCAGAGTAACTTTGCAGCCGAGTCGCGCGTAACGCAGAGAGAATTCGATGCCGATCGCACCCGCACCGATCACCGCGAGCGATTGTGGAATACGAGTGTTGTGAAGGATCTCGTCGCTCGTCCAAAGACCATTCCAGCCGCGATCGAGTCCTTCGATCTGCGGGATCGTCGTGACCGAGCCGCTGGCGACGATCGCGGCGTCGAACCTGTAACGATTGCCGCCGCTCTCGACGTGGTGAGCATTCGTGAAACGGGCGTTCGCGCGAACAATTCGGAAGTTGTCGCTCGCCAGATCGCGAATCTCCGTTTCCCGGTAATCCTGAAAGGCTGCGATCTCGCGATCTTTCCAGCGCACAATCTGAGTGAGATATTCTTCCGGACGCTGCGGTTCCACTCTTAACCAACCGTGACGCCGCGCATGATGCATCGCATCGATTGGCTCGAAGAGCGCCTTAGAAGGCATGCAACCGGCATTGATGCAAAGAGACGCGTGATCGGCGTTATCGCCCATGAAAAAGAGGACACGGGCGCCCAGTTCCGAAGCGGTGCGCGCGGCGGTGAAGCCAGCCGAACCACCCCCGATCACCGCAATCGTTTTAACATTGTCCAAGTCCGGGGCTTCAGTGTTTTGTCGACCAATCAATCGTCGTCATCATCTTTTGTCGGATGAAAATATCTTACCGGAAAGGGCACTTGCGGCCGTTGCTCCGCCCAGGCGGCATGAGCCGCAATAGTTGGATCAGCACGGTCAGGCTCCGACCAATCCTGACGACTTGAGGCTCTGGCCAACTGCCGTGCCGCGCCGTGCAAGGCCGCGAGAGAAGGATTGATTTCATCCAGTGGCACACGATTCGGTAGGTGCGTGTAGGGACGCAAATCCGCATGATCAGTGAAGCACGCAGTAAGGGGTGTGGCCGTGCGGTCAAACCGAGTCATCGCTGGCAGGCCGAGCACCAGTCCGATCGTGCGAATAAAGGAGGTGTGATTATACGGCTCGCTGACGACTGCTCCTCGCTTGGTGTACGGCGAAATGCAGAACGAGATCATGCGATGCCCATCCACGTGATCGACCCCGAAGGCTGAATCATCTTCTACGACCAGGATTAGGGTATCGGACCAGAAGCGGGAATGGGAGATGGCCTCGACGATTCGCCCCAGCGCGAGATCGTTGTCGGCTACGGCCGCGCGCGGTTTCGGCATGCCTGGCGCCGCGCCAGAAGTGTGATTGGTGGGCAGTAGCAAGATCGAAAGCGCGGGAAGGGAATCTTTTTTCTCGAAGTTTCTGAATTCCGCGAGGAATTGGTCTGCCCGCCACTGATCAGAAACGATCAACGGGAAACCGATGTAATTTCGACTCAAGCAAGGTCGCAATGCCGCGTTGTCCGTATTCGCGCTGATCGCGTACTTTCGCGTGCCCGATTTGTAATCGCTCCACAGTTGAGACCACGTGGGGCGCACCGTCCTCCCGCCCGCCAGAATGCGCGGCTTATTCACGAATTCTCCATAAACCCGCACGCTTTTTCCGGCGTGCATCGCCGCATTCCATAGGAAGCCGTTTGGCGAATAGGCCAGGGGATCGCCTCCGTTGAATGGAAAACCACGGGCGTAGGAAAAATAATTTTGCTCGACGTATGCGTTGGCAATTCCCGAGTCCGTCCATTGGTGTCCATCGGCTGAGTTTGTCCCGCTGGCATAGGTATTATCGAGAAGGACAAACTGGCGGGCCAGTGCATGCGCGTTAGGGGTAATCTCCTCGCCAAACGCGCAGAGAGACCTGTCTCCATTGCCCTGCGTGATGTCGCCGAAATCGAAGTCGTAGGTGTGATTCTCCTTTATGATGTAGACGACGTGTTTAAAGGTTGAAGGCTCTCCCACTCGGACAGGTACGGGGACGGGACTCATTCCAGGACGAGGTCCCAAATCAGGCGTGTTCCAGTGATTGTTTGTCGCAACCCGTTTCGTTAGGGTGGCCAGATCAGAGCGATCCTTCTCGGTGATGAACTGCACAATACTGACGCTGCCGTTTGCGTGGAAGTCGCCTTGATGCGGAATGGTGGGTGGGCCTGTGATCTGAAATTCCGCCATTGGGCTGCGCGATCGCGAACCGATTCCCTTGCTGCTTCCCACGAATAAGGTTCCGTCTCGCTCGGCAATGGCAATCGGAAACCAGGCGGTTGGGATAAACCCTCTTAATGTGAAATCGGGGAGAGAGACGCTCGCGATGGCGTTGCCGCCACCGCAAGTGACGTAGAGCGTCTTGCCATCCCCCGCCAGGGCCAGATCAGTCGGCAGTTGTCCCAGTCCAGGATCCTGCGCCGGTCGCAATGTTAGACTTTGCCGGACGCGGTGACTTGCGACGTCGACCGCCGTAACAGTGTCTTCATCCGAGTTGGCAACGTAAAGAGTAGTGCCGTCATGCGTGGCCACCATTCCGGCAGGCTGCCGTCCTTCATCCATTTCTTTCGTGGCGAAAGTCGCGGCGTTGATGAAGGAAAGACTGCCGCTTAAGGCTGCATCCGTGATGGGATCCACCCGTAATGGCGTCCCGGCGGAATTCGCCACCGCCCCTCTCTTGCTCGGATGACGTCCTCCGCGATTGGCCACGAATATGGTCTTGTTGTCGGGCGATACGACGATACGGAACGGCGCGACGCCAACCGGTACCGTGGCAACCACTCTTTCGCTGGCGATGTCCACCACCGTAACGACGTTGCGTTTACTCAAAGCAATGTAGAGACGCATACCGTCGGGCGAGACAGCGAGACCAGTGACTTGGGGATCCCCCGTGCAGCGCGACGCCTTTGCAAAGCGCTTGAGGAGATATCTGGCTTCCGGGTCGGGTCGCAACTCAGTCTCCGCTTCTCCCGGGACTGGCGTCTCGTCCGCCTGTGGTTTATCGCTCAAGTTGTCGACAACGAACGAAGTGATCGCGCTCCATTTGTTTTGTTCCGTTTCCGCGACGTGATAAACCTGCCCTTTGTCGCCCGAGGCGAAGAGGGTTCGACTGTCAGGAGTCCAGGCGAGCCCTAACGGTCCAGCTGCCATCGCGAGATGGTTGATCAGTGCGCCGTCCGCCGAGTAAAGAAGGAGGCGATTTTGTGTAAGAACGGCGAGTGTTTTTCCATCGGGGGACAACTCCACGTCTTTCACGCGCGAGCCCTCGATCTGTTCCACGCGCCCGATCGGAGTGACCGTTTGATTGCTCGGGACCAACACCGAGCCGTTGGGTTGCTCTCCCATGGTTGTTCGAGGAAGGGCAGACAATGGCGCAATCGATGATGAGATCAGACTGCAAACGCAAAGCGGAACGAGGGCACGCCGATTTCTCACGATGTGCCTCGAGCGAAACGAGAAAACGCCAACCCTTGCAAGACGCCGAATCACTCCTGTGCTTCCCTCACGTGGCCAATTCCACGTCGGAATTCTCGGTCCAGCAATGAAGGTGCGCAAGCGGGTGCCCGACCAGGCTAGCCGCGCCGTGGTTTCCGAGTCGATTTCGTTTTCTGACGAATGGTTCTTTCTTCGCGCGGCCTCAATCCATCCCAAAAGATTTCGACGAACGCACGCATCTCCTTTGGTCTGGAACGCCTGGCATCTCCTGAGAGGACTTCGATCATCGCCATCGAATGCAATGCATGCAGAAATGCCCCTGTGAAGGCCGTCGCATTTGTCGGTCGGATCTTGCCCGCTTGCTGCCAGCTTCGCAAACGGAGAGACAAGATTACTGCGACTTCGCCGGCGCGGTTATGCCGGTGAATTTGGTCCATCATCTCTCTTCCGTACTTTGGGTGCGCAGCGAGAGTGAGGATGGAAGGAATGGCATTCCGAAAATGATCTTTAGCCCGGGCCGCAAAGAGCGCCAAATAGGTTGGGGGATCGTAAGCCGAGGCGTCGATCTCGCTTAGAGCTGTGAGCGCCGGCGCGTGCAGGGTGAGGGCGGCGAGAAATAATTCATCCTTGGTCTTGAAGCGCTGGTAAAGGACGGCCTGAGATATTCCTGCCGCCCTCGCGACGTCGCGAGTGGTAGCGGTATGTCCTTGTTCGCGAAAGACCCTGCGAGCTGCCTCGAGCAACTCTCGGTCTTCGATTGTCCTGGGCCGACCCATTCAGCAGTATGAAATTCCGAGTGCCATTTGCAAACCTCGGACTTCCACTGCGTTATTCATAGGCCAGGGCATCGCGCACGGAAATGCGCAGGATGCGTCGAAGCGACAACCAGACGCCCAGCATTACCACCAGCACTCCGCCGGAGAGCAGCACGAGTCCTGCTGCCGAAACATGAAGCGGAACCGGAACGTGCAGGAGTTCGCGCGCGGCTTTGTTATTCAGCGCCTGCGAAAACACGATGGAAATCGCGACCGATAGCAACGCGCTGAGAAGAGCAGCGGCAACTCCTTCGGCCAGAAAAATTGTGCCGACCATTCGCGGCGTGGCGCCTAAAGCGCGGATGACGCCAATTTCCCGCGCCCGTTCCAGGACGTTGAGGGCGACGGACGCGCCCAGGCTGATTGCGCCGACCAACGCCGCGGCCAATGCGATCATCTTCATCACGTCAGTCACAACGGCAAAATGCTCGTCGAGAGATTTCCGAAATTCTGCGCTGGTTTGGATCAGGCTCGGAGCGAGACGCGCATCAAGGAGAGCTTGATCGAGCGCATTCGCGACAGATTCAGAGTTGTTGTTCTGCGTTTTCGCTCGCAGCACGGTGGATGCATCGCCCAACCCGGTAATGGTCTCGAATGTTGGAAAGGCTGCGTAGATTGTAGCGATCCCGATTTCTTCGACGATTCCCACGACGTGCACCCGTACACGTCGCGCGCGAAAACGCAGTTCCAGTTCATTGCCGAGCTCGAGGCCAGATATGGCGACTTGCACGCGTCGGTTGACGACCACGGCGCCTTCCTCTCCCGGTCGGGGCAGACGCCCTTCCTCCATGGGCAATTTGAAGAGCCGGGAATCGGTGGGATATCCACAGAGGAGAAACCTTTGGCTGTCACTGACGATATCGAGACTCGCACTCTTTCCTGCGTTCACACCGATCCAGCGCCATGCCTCCGCGATCTCTACCTCCGGAACGGTGTAGGCAACTGCTTCCAATCGTGCGGCCGGCGCGGGGCGTTGTAATTGCACGTGAATGTCGTGTCCCTGGTTGGAGAGAGACCGATCGACTACGCGCATCAAGCTTTCGTATGTGCTGCTCGCGGTGAGCAAGAGCGCACCGCCTAACGAGAGCGCGGTCAGAGTAACCATCAACCGCCAGGGACGGCGGAAGGTGTTTCTCAAGGCTAACGTGGTCCGACGGTCGCCGGGAACCCTGATCCATCGACTGGCAGAAATTCCCAACCCAGCCGGAGTGATAATACCGGCATCGTGAATCGCTTCGCGCGCGGTCATTCGGGCTGCACGGACGATCGGCACAGCCATCGCTAGAAGCGGAACGCCGAGGGTAAAAATCATCTCGCTCCACAAGAGAGCGCGCGGTGCCTCCCATTGCGTGACATCGATGTTGAGCGATGTCCTGTAATATCCGACGAGCCAGCGTCCCACCCAAACGCCAGTGGGCAGCGCCAGACCGTTCGCAACGACGAGCAGGGGAGCGACCAGCGCGAGATATTGCCAGGCGAGCTGGTGAGATCTCGCGCCGATTGTTTTCATGATTCCAACTTGTCGAATCTCCCGCTTCATCCAGAGGGAGAGCATGTAGATCGCAAGCGCCGCGCTGCAGATAAACGCGAGGGCTGCGAACGCCTGGAGAATCCGCAGCATTGTCGACATCAGGGCGGCATGGGGATGGGTATTGCTCAGAGTATCGATTCGAAGTGGCGGTTGATTACTTGCCTTGAGCCAGTCACTAAGATCCTCAGCAAATTGCGCAACATCGCTCGGATCACTCCGATCCTGCATCCTAACGAGTAATTGATCCAAATCGATGCTTTGTCCCAGGCGGCGAGCGGCAGATCGAGTGACGTAGGCATAGATCATCCGATCTTGCGTGCTCGGAGCGACTGCGGTGTCATGCACAAAACCTGCGACAGGCATCGTGGTCGTTCCGCCTTCCGGAGTCCGGATGCGCAACTTTTCGCCAACCGCCGCCGCGAGAAGCGATCGGCCGGACTGCTCAATTAGGATTCCTTCGGCGTTAGACGGCCACGCGTCACGTTGATGCTGGTGGACCAAGCCCACGTGCTGGTCGGAAAAATCGCGCACTACTGTCAACTGCATCGGAAACCACGCACCAGTTTTTCCTGCCACTCGGGTAAACGCCACACGTCGTGCATCGATGTCCGCAACGCGCGGCAGCTTGCGAACCTTTTCCAACAGACTCGGTTCCACCTTGTCGAACCAAAGAACGACATCCGCCGAATATGCGCTCGCGAAGCTTTTAGCGATCTCGCGTTGGAGAATGGCGCGCGCGTTCATCGCTGCCACCACGCCCGTGGTTCCGAGAGTTAGGACCAACCCGATCAGGAAAATTTGCAGCCGATGTTCGCGGAAATCTCCGATTATCTTGCGCCACTGCGTGCTCATGAACGCGAGGGAGGGTTGGCATCGTCGGCGATGATGATGCCGTCCTTTAATTGGATCACGCGATGCGCTCTCCGCGCTAGATTGTTATCGTGCGTAACGATGAGGAGCGTCGTACCCCGGTCGGTCAATGTTTGAAACAGCTCCGTCACCGCTCCAGCGGTTTCGGAATCGAGGTTGCCGGTGGGCTCGTCTGCCAGGACGATCGGTGGATCGTTCGCCAGAGCGCGGGCGATGGCGGCGCGCTGCTGTTGTCCGCCGGATAACGCGGATGGCAGTTTCGGTGCCTGGTCGATCAGGCCGACGAGTTGCAATAGTTCCCGCGCTCGAGGGCGACGTTTCGCGACGGGGACTTTGCCGACAAAATCCATCGCCAGCATGATGTTCTCTTCGATGGTCAGGGTAGGCAGAAGCTGGAAGAACTGGAAGACGACGCCGACATTGCGCCCCCGCCAAACGGCCAGTTCATTTTCGCCGAGCCGGGTGAGGTTGGCGCCGGCCGCCTGAACCTTGCCCGAACTTGAGCGGTCAAGCCCGGCGATAAGGTTGAGCAGCGTCGATTTGCCGCTGCCCGATTTGCCGAGGACGGCCACAGAATCGCCGTTGCGGACGGACAACGAAACATCACGCAACGCATGGAAGGCCTGGCCTCCGCGCGGCGTGTAGGATTTTGCGACCCCGTCCAATTGAATGATGGCCGGTGCGTCAATCGCGGGTGCGGAAGCAGTAGAAAACATCGAGGAATTCGTCGGCGGAATTGGGGCGTGGATGGCGCTGTTACTGGCGCTTTAGATGGAAGAAATCAGCGCTGAGCAATTTGCCGGCAGCGTCAAACTTGAAGACGCGCAATTTAACGGGCCGGTTCGCAGAGCGAAATTCCATCTTCGCTACGCGGACATCACCATCCGGTTCGACCGAATTGATGACGATTTCCTCGGGCCCTTTGAATCTAGCCATCGCCTGCATGAAAAAATCCACCGTGGCGTCTTCCGACGGTGCATCCTCGATCGTGTATTTGTCGGAAAGCCGCGGCTTGAGCGAGGCCCCGTCATGAATTCGCGCGGCCTCGGCAAAGGCGACCATAAAATCCAGGATCTGCTTATCCGGCGTGATGCCGGAAGCAAAGGAAACGGTGGCGGCCTTTGCATCCGGCGGGAGCTTCGGCGCGGGCGGTGGCGTGCCGTGAAAGAAACTTTTCAGATCGGCGAAAATCAGATTGCCGGATAATGGCCGGTCGCGCTGCGCGTCCGGCGCCGCAGAAACGGTCGTGGCCGAGATGCCGAAAAACATGACAAGCATCACAGTAAGGATAGGAAGTTTCATCATAGAATGATTAATAAGTGGCTGATCACTTATTAATCAAGGACTATTTTTTAGATTGATCGCAAACGAGCGGACGCCTACGCCGCGAGCAATGGAGTGTGATTGTTCGGCGTGAGGACGCCGCTAAACTTCGGATAGAGAAATCTGGCAGCCGGCGCGTTCTCCTTGGAAATTGTGATCGCGCGCGACACACCTGCCTCCCGCAGTGCTCGCAAGGAATGTTCGAGAAGTCCGGTCCCGAAACCGCGATTTCGATATTCGACGAGAACGCACGGCCCCGGTGTCAGGTGGTTTTCTCCGGCAGGATATGGTGACAAAACCGATACGCCGATTATCCGCAATCCGTGACGAAGCGCGAGAAAAATGGTCGAAGGCGACGCGAACGCCTCGTCGAGCCAGGCGTCGATCATCTGCCTTACATCCTGCGTTGCGGGGTTCCAGGTTGCATCCAGCACGAACGAGCGGGAGATGACCTGCCGCAGTTCGCTCTCTTCTTCTCGCGCCGCTGGCGCGATTTGGTAATGCTCCGGCAATTCGCAGGTCGAAGGAGGAAGTTTCGCCAAATCCCAGGTGAACCGCACCCAACGAAGGAGCTTCATAGAATCGATGCTCCAGCATATTCTGCCGCGCTTGAACCGCAACTCACGTTCGACGCGCGCGCAGGACTAAATTTTCGCGCAGAGACATTTTTGGATTGCTAATTGAACGCCGCTATGCGTCCAAAATTGCGATCTGCTGTGAACAACTGTGGTGCGCGAAAGTTCTTGCATGGCCCGCGCTCCGTCTGCATCCCCTCCCCGGATACAAGCGGGATCACGCGCTGAACAATTTCGAGACCTGGCGTCGAATCGTGACGCTTTCCTAGAGCGTCTGCACCGCTTTCATTGTTTCCAGAAACGGAAGATACTGGTCGTGGTGTTGGACGACGCCGCGTCGCAGAACGGGCTTGAAGTTTGCCAGATCGGCAATGTTCACGATTTGATCCACGCTCTGTCCGAACGCGCTCATCGCATCGTTGGTGGCGAAGCGATGACTGAGGAGGACCACAAAATGATCGCGCCGATCAGCGCCCGGGCGTGAGGCAAGCTCAGCGAGGATCGGATTTGTCTGCAAGTTCGAGCCTTTGAAATTTTCGTAAACGATGACCACGTCGTAGGAGTAGGTTTTAAGCTTGACGAGCACATCCTCCTCGAAGAGGCCGAGGTGCACCTTGTAAGTCATGTCGATCAACTGCGGGACGACGAGCTTTTGGTACTGCTGATGATCGACGCACACGAGGGCCGTGTTGTCGCCTAAATCGAAGAACGTCTCTGTGCTGGGATCCATTGTTTCTAGCGGAAAGTGTTTGTGGGAACGTCCAGGCGTAGTCCCGATTCGAGGTCGGCATCCAGCCCACGCATTTTCTGGATCAAATCGATTGCGCGAGTGACCTTGCTCCGCTTCGAGGCGAAAAGTTTTGCCGTTTCATCGGTAATCAGATCGGCTTCGTAGGCACGCATGATGGATTGATCGAACGTCATCCATCCAAAGGTTTCGCTGGCTTCAATGATTTCGTAGAACGAGCGGTGCTCGCCCTCGCCCAGAGCAATCGTTTCCACCGTTCGCAGGTTGTGTCCCATTATCTCAGTGATTAGTTGCCGCCCGCCGCCGTTGCGCGGGGCGAGCCGCTGGCTCACGACATAGCGCAAAGTATCGGCCAGACGCACCCGAAGTTGTTGTTCTTCACCCAGAGAAAACAGGCCGAGAATTCGATTGATCGTTTGGCCGGCATCTACTGTATGCAGTGTGCTGAGAACGAGGTGGCCGGTTTCTGCTGCCATGAGCGCGATCTCCACCGTCGCACGATCACGCATTTCGCCCACCAGAATGACCTTTGGAGCCTGGCGTAACGCGGCGCGCAGCCCGTTTGGATAGTTGTTAAAGTCATGCCCGAGTTCCCGTTGGTTGAAGGTGGCCAACTGCGGCACGTGCACAAACTCGATCGGATCTTCCAAGGTTACGACGTGAACGGCTTGTTTCTCGTTGATTTCGTTGAGCAGGGCCGCAAGCGTCGTGGTCTTGCCGCTTCCGGTCGCGCCGGTAACAAGAACCAGACCCGTTTTTTCCTTGGCGATTTCCTCAAATATCGGAGGCAGCTCCAGATCCTGGATCGTCGGGATATGGGCCTGCAATTTTCGCATTACGATGGAGAAATGGCCCTGTTGGCGGAAAATGTTGACGCGAAAGCGCGCTTCATGATTGAGCGCGTAGCTGCAATCGCACGAGCCCGTGGTAAGAAAGTCATACATCAAGCGGCGATTGCCTTGCATGAGGGCGAGCGCGATCTGCTCGGTCTGATAGGGAGTGAGGCGTTCGATCGGCGGATCGAGTGTGACTGGCTTCAGTTCACCGAAATCTTCCACCTGGAGCGGGCGGCCGACTGACATGTTCAGATCGGAGATGCCGTTATAAGTGCCGAGCATCGCCGAAAGAATTTTTTCCAGTTCCGGAATTCGCATGATGAATGTCCTTGCTTAATCCTCGTCTGCGGGCGGCGTCTTCAGAAACGGCCGAAACTTTTTCTTGTCGGCACACTTGTCGTAAGCTTCTTCGGGAGAAATGCGGGCCTGGCGCAGATGCTCCATGATCGCGTCGTCCAATGGCTGATTTCCCTTCTTCTTCCCTACCTGGATCATGCCCGGGATCTGGTGTGTTTTCGCTTCGCGCACAAGATTCGCTATCGCCATATCGACGACCAGAATTTCCAACGCGGCGAGCCGGCCCGGCTTGTCGATGCGTTTGAACAGGTTTTGTGCAATCACACCTTTGAGTGATTCCGCCAGCGTGGCGCGAATTTGGTTTTGCTGATTGGAGGGAAAAATATCAATCACGCGATCGACGGCTTTCGATGCACTGGACGTGTGCAATGTTCCGAAAACGAGGTGACCAGTCGCGGCTGCGGTGAGAGCAAGCTCAATGGTTTCGAGGTCACGCATTTCACCCACGAGCAGAACATCCGGATCTTCACGCAGGGCACCGCGCAGGGCGGCGGCAAAAGAGCGTGTATGCACTCCCACCTCCCGGTGCTGAACGAGGCAGTTTTGGCTCCGATGCACAAACTCAATCGGATCCTCCACCGTGATGATGTGATCGTGGCGCATCAAGTTCGCGTAATCCATCATGGCCGCGAGGGTGGTGGACTTGCCGGAACCAGTGGGACCGGTGACAAGAATAAGGCCTTTCTTTAGCAGCGGAAATTTTTTCAAGACGGGCGGCAGACCCAGGTCGTCGACCGTCAAGACACTCGACGGAATCAAGCGGAAAACGGCCGAGATGCCGGCTTTCTGCTGAAAGAAATTTGCGCGGTAACGAGCATCACCGGGAACTTCGTAGCCGAAATCGACGTCGGACGTTTCTTCAAAGACCTTGATTTTCCCTTCGGGTGCAATCTCATAAACCATCGCTTTGAGGTCGTCGTTCGCGAGCGCCGGGAAATCGACGCGAACAAGATCGCCGTTGATGCGAAGCATCGGCGGATTTCCGGAGGAAAGATGAAGGTCAGAGGCCTTCTGCTCGGCCATCAATTTGAAGAATGCATCAATCCGAGCCATGGGCGTTCTCTTTGGCTAAAGCTAAATTGATGCCAGCAGCATTTTTTTGTCCGGGTGCAGTGCGACCCGGCGAGCGCAGGGCGATTGAGCGAACGCTTCGGATCGCGCGCGCCATTTATGACGCGCGCATTGCAGACAGCCCGGCGAACTGCTGCTCCGCACTCGGCGCGTTCAGTGCGTTACCTGACGTGGAGCGTCGAGCGTCGAACGTACTTGCGCGAGCAGTTTTTCTCGTGTGTAAGGCTTCGGAATAAACCCGCGCAAGCCCAGTGCCAGCATCGCACCGAGCTTGCTCTGCTCGGCGAACCCGCTGCTCAGCATGACATTGATCTGCGGATTGATCGCGCGGAATTCGTCGAAGACCGCGTCGCCATCCATCACCGGGAGAAAGAAATCCAGAATCACCAAACCGATCTGGTTGCCGATCTCCTTATAAATTCTTAGCGCCTCAAATCCATTCGACGCGATGATGACTTTGTAACCTTCTTCCGCCAGCATCTCCGCCGCGAGCTCGGCGACTTCAACGTCGTCTTCCACCAGCAAAATCAACTCTCGGTTCCCGGCCGGATTGAGGATTTTGCTTTCCGCGGGGACGGATGAGGACTCGCTTGAATCCAGCGCGACGGAAGTCGAGCTGCTTGAGGATGTTTTTGATTCGAGCGGTTTGGGAATCGGTTCCCGGGATCTTACGCCGTTGGAATCCGGTGATGGAACGACTGTAAACGCAGGGGCGTGCGGCGCATCGGACGATGAACCCATCTGGCCGGCGGTTTCGGCGAGAATTTTCGATGTGACGCGATCGAAAAGTGACTGCGCCGTTTTTGAAGCGGCTTCGACGCGTCCGCCCAGCAGGTCGATGTAATTGTATTCTCCCTTATGCTGTCGCGCGAGATCGGAGTAACGCGCGATTTGTTGGAGCATCGCGTTCAGCTCGGTCGACGCACTAGCGATCCACTTTAAATCCTCATGGTCGAGCATAAGGCAATCTTCTACATCTGATCACTATCGTTCAAACAGGCAAACCAAACACATCCCAAGATTGAAAAAATCGCGATCGCGAAAGAACCGACAGTCAGCATAAGGTAGCGAATTGGAATTAGCACGCTTCATGCCCCCTGAAGCGCCGGGCGTCAACCGCAATGTTTGGGCGCTCCAAGTTTTACGGCAAAGAAATCGTTAAGGACGCGACGATAGACTTTGCGCTTCATCGGTGGCAGCCAGACGAGCTGGAAGTCGGCGGGCTCGATCCAACGAGTCGCCCGAAACTCCGGGTGCGTGCTTCCCACATTCAGACGTGTCCGCGGATCGAGAAGCCTAACCAGAAAATAGTGATGGGCCTGACCGCGAAATCCACGCTTTGTCTGACCGGCGGGGAATCTATATCGATACGGTCCCTTCGATTCGATCACGCGATAAGCTTGAGGAGGGAGACAAATTTCTTCGAGTAATTCGCGGGACAGAGCCTCTTCCCTGGACTCGTTAGGCTCAATTCCACCCTGTGGAAATTGCCATGCCCCCGCGACATCCGATCTCTCGCAGATCAAAATGCGCCCGCCGCGACCCTGGATAATAGCTGCCACCGCCGGTCGATAAAGCATACGGGGAAATATACCAGCCCCCAGGACGAAAACGCCAACTGCTTGAGGGATGGCCATTTCGCCGGCGTTGAACCGGCGTTCGCCGAACCGGAGGCCGGGCAAGAAGGCGATCGACTACGCGTCCCAGCGTCTCGGTGGTAGCTGCGGCGAGGTCCACGTCTACGATGCCACAGGCGCAACGCTCGAGCGCAAGATCATCATCATCGGCGGCCATCGCCAATATCAGAAGGTAAGAGAATGACGAAGGGCCGCGAGGCACTGCCGCCCAGCCGATGATATTCCTAATTTTACTTCACTGACCCCGCCGCAAACATCGGTCTTCCCTCTGGTGATATGCCAGGAGGAATAGTGCTTCTAGCCGATCTAATTCAAATAAGTCGACAATCTTGTTTACAAAAAGCCGTCTAGTATGTTAATTATGGCGATTATGACAAAACGGTCCAACACAGCCCCGACAATGGGACGGCCGTGTCGATTCGTGATGATCGCTCTCCCAGTTGCGCGCGTTCCCCTCTCCGGGACGGACGTGCACTGAGGAACCCTGCTGGCATATTCCCTGCTGGGTTTCCTGTAGATTCTATAATTTAATGAGATTCAAGAGGCAACAACCAGGCTACCCACGCGACGGCTTTTCTTTGATCGAAGCCGCCTTCGCGGTCGGGCTCGTGGCCACGGCTTTCGTAGGACTCTTCGCGCTCAATACCCAGTGCTTGTACTTCGTCAATTCGTCGCGCGAACTCACGGCCGCGGGTCAGACGGCCCAGAGTAGAATAGAGCAGCTTCGCAACTTAACGTGGGCCCAAGTCACCGACCCCAATTACATCAGAACCAACGTTCTTAACACCGCCGTGGATAACGGTGCGTTGAGTCTGGGCACCGTTACCGAGGTGGTAAAGATCAATAAATATCCAACCGCCGTTAGTCCCGGAATACAAGTGACGCGCGTGGGCAGCGCAAGCGGGAGTGGATCCGTGACCAACGACACAATCCCCAATGGTGCCATCGCCACCGCCGACATGGTAACGATCAACCTTCAATTAAGCTGGACCGCGGGGCCGAGAAAGCAGTCCCGCAGCGTGGCCGTGTCGACGATTTACGGAAAGAATACGCAATGAAACTTTCAAGCTCCAGAAACGGCGCATTCACGCTGGCGGAAACGTCGGTGGCTGCGGCTGTCGTCGCAATCATCCTCGTCTCGATCATTACCGGTGGAGTCTCCCTCCAAAAGACCTTTGCCGGTTCGGACGGGAGCATGAAAGCGAACGCCGATCAGACAAGGATTCTGGACTATGTTGCCCGGGATGCGCGGCAGGCGTTAACGGTGTGCGTTGCCAGCGGGAGCACGCCCACCACCTGTGTCACTACCCCAAACACGGGAGACTATCTCACCTTAACCGTTCCGCCTTACCTGGATGCGAACACGGGCGTTCCGGTCATCCCAACCGTCGCGGCCGGTGTTAGTACCAGCAAGGGCACAGTCGATTACGGAGACGCAGGCTCCCCGTCGACCGTAAAGTATTTTCCTGCGAATGCGCCGATCTCTCCTTCAACGACTTATACCTACCAGGCAAACGGCCAGTACCTCATACGCCAGGTGGGCGCGACGCAGACTGTGATTTCACTCGATTGCAAGAGCCTGCAAATCAACTTCACGGACAAAGGGACATCAGTTGGGACGTGGGTCAGCTTCGCCCCAAGATTCAATTTTTCCAACCAGACCAGTGCCCGGGATGGCACCAAGGTCTTTGTAACAACGACGCTTAGAAACCCCCGAAGATAATAAATAAAAAGATGATCCCCAAAACTCATATCAAAACACAACAAGTCATATCACGAGCGGACAAGGGCAGCGCCACTTTCCTGGCGTTGTTCATGTTGGTCCTGCTCTCATTCATCGGAGCGACCGTGCTCATGAACGCTTCGCGGCGCTACAATGGAAATGAAAAGGTGCAGGGATGGCAGGAGGCGTTGCATGCCGCGGAGGCGGGGGCCGACGTCGCTCTGGCGAACCTCCGCTGGCAGTCCGTCTCCGGATCGCCCACGGCTTTCGACACCACGGCCACGCCGGCTTGGACCAAGACCACCTGTGCAGCCAACGACCAAAACTCCCTTTGCGTGAAAGTATCCCAGGGAAAACCCGACACGATCTATACCTATACGACACCGGTCATTAATCAGGCAACAGGGACCGAGGGTACTGTTCAGACTTGGGCTGAGGTTACAGTGGACAGTCCCATTGGCGATAATACGACTAATCCTCCTTCGGGTCTCACATCCAAAGGCAGCCAGTGGTATCGGATCCGCTCGACCGGCCACGCCAAGTTGAGCGGCCTGGCGCGCGTTTCCAACGATGCTTTGTCCGATTCAGGCGGGCGCCACAGCAATTCGCTTCGCAAGATCAATCTGCGGAAAGACCGGGCAACGGGGCTCGCACTGACCACGCCCGAAGCGACTCGGACCATCGAGGAAATCATCAAGCCGAAATCGCCAATCATAGGGGCACTTATAGCGCGGAATGCGCTTACCGCACCGGGCAACCAGTTCATTGATAGCTATGACCCGACGAATCCTAACCAATTTAACAATGGTCTTATTCAGTTCAATCCGAAAGCCCCTGACCCAACCAAGCACGGTACTAATGGGAATCTCGTCGTCCTGTCGAGTGCCAACAACGCCATGACGATCGGTTCCGGCGAAAAAGTCTACGGGAACGCCGCAACTGCCGGCGGAAACTTCACTGACCCGAACAAAACGATCCAAGCACCCGGAACGATCAATAATAGCTATAGCATGGACCTCCCAGCGGTCCCGACTCCTACCTGGGGCACGGGGGGATCGAATCCGCCAATCAATAACAGCGTGACCGACATCGAGAAGGCGGCGACGACCATTACGATCAACGCCGACGCAACGCAGAATTACTACAAGATTCAGAACATTACCCAGCAAGTTACGGTCGCGCTGGGGAATGACCCAGTCACTGGAAAGCCCTTAACCAGCGGAACCCTCAATATCTGGCTGACGGGTACCTTAAATAAGGGATCATATTCTGGAGGAATGACGCCGGGGGGAGGGATGACCATTCCGAAAGGTGCGAGTGTCAAGATTTACGTTGATAACGGCGTTTCCTTTCACCCCGGGCTGAATGGGAATAATGTTGGCGCGATCGACAACCAGAACAAGGATGCCTCGACCCTTACAATCTACGGCGTCGGGACTTTTCCAGGCGGCAACGCAGGCGCGGGGATCGACCTCCACGCCGGAGGGAGTGGGATTCAGAATTTCTATGGAACGGTTTACGCCCCATATCGTTATGTGCTCATGAAATACGATGGCAGCACCACTTACGATACCACTTCCGGTTTTTACGGTGCTTTCGTGGGGGGGTATCTCACCACTACGGCAGGCTCGTACCATTACGACGAATCGCTTGGCGGCGGGATCGTGAACGACTACGTCCGGTCCAGTTACGTTGAGGACCCGCGTTGACCGTTGCGCGGAGGACAGGAAGCGGCATCCTGGCCGCGTGAGCGTTAAGTCTGCGTCCGGTGCTCATCGGCTCGGTGTTGGCGTGCCGAGCCTTCTTCGTCATTCGTTGCTGTTAGCGTGCAGCGTCGCGCTTTTGTGTGCCCCGAATGCCTGGGCGGTCATCCGTGTCGATGCCCCAATCACCCAGATCTACGATATCGCCAAAGTCGTGCTAGTCGGCAAGATAGTAAGAGTTGATCCAGAAAAAAAGCTTGTCGAAGTCGAAATCGTAAGAGTTCCCAGAGGGAATTTCGCCGGTGGCAGAATCCAAATTCAGCTGGCCGGCGTTGGCGACTACGTTCGCCAGATTGAGATTGATCAACCGGTCCTGATCTTTAATGGGGTCAAGGGCGCTCTTGTGCACCTGGCCGATAATTTTCTGAGCGCGCAACCTCTTGATGGAGGTGAACCGCCGACATTGACGGTGAACAAAGTGAACCCGATCCAATGGTCGTTTCCGGGCAGAACCGTGGCCTTGGTTCGCCTGGTCGATGAGATCGCGTCAGGCCATCCGACCCTGCTGAATTTCATCGAGCATGTGGTATGGGGAGGCGGGATTCGACAATGGGGCAAGGTTCTGCCCAACGCAGATTACGTCACGGCTCTGGATTTGAATGGAGACGGGAAAGCGGAGGTGCTGATTGGGAACGGCAAGTCTACGCAGTTGCTCATTAATACGGGGCAAGGTTTTGAAGAGGAAACGCGCCGATGGGGCCTTCAAAATGCGCACGGAAAATGGGCGGCGTTCGGCGATGTTAACGGAGATAAGCGACCGGACCTTTTGATCGGAACCAGGTTGTGGCTGAACAAGGGCGATCATTTCGCACCTGGGCGCACACTGCCATTTCGCGATGAGGCAAACGTAATCACTGTTTCTCTGATTGACTGTACGGGTGACGGGCGACCGGATGCCGCCTTCCTGATGAAGGACGGTGACTTTCAGGTCTTCGAGAATCCCGGTGACGACAGGGCGGAGTGGGCGGTCCTCCCGACTCAGCATTTGTGGAACGGAGGAGAGGAAGCCACGGCTGCGACCTTGTCAAACGATTGGGGGGATACGGGTAAGCCTCATGCCATCGTCGCGCGGCTGAGTGGTTTGACTCGCTATGCTCTGGGTCCCGATGGTGGGCCGCCCGCCGGACTTGATCGCCTCATAGGTGACCCATTACAGACTTACACTGACCGGAAAGAAGGAGTACGTTGGGATGTCTTCGCGGTCGTACCGTTGGATATCAATGGCGACGGTCGGGAAGATATGATCGCGATCCTCGACAAAGGCGGTCCTACCCTGGTGAACCGGAGTTTCGGTGCGTTCTTCTTAAACCCTCTTCCCGCTGACGCGATCCAGGCCTTGGGCGGCAAAGACGTACCCTGGAAGCTTACTGCCGGTACTCGCTTTGGCGCGGGCGACATCCATGGGGACAAGTTCGACGATCTGCTCATAGTGACCGAGGAAGGCAGTTTGTTTGAGTTGGATAATACTCCCTACGAGCGGCTGGAGAATCGTTTTCGATGATCGATCCAGGTGATTCTGGGCCGAATTGAGCCGACCGCGGCATGGGCGCTGCTTGGCAGTCGGTAAGGTGACAGCCCGCACGGCCAAAGTGGCCCCATTACTTTTTGCATCCGGCTTCTGTGCGCTCGTCTATCAGATGGCCTGGCTGCGTGAATTTCGGCTCATCTTCGGAACATCCACGGCCGCGACCGCTGCCGTGCTCGGAATCTTCATGGGCGGGCTTGGGATCGGCAGCATCGTCCTCGGTCGCCGCTCGGAAAATGCGCGCAGTCCGCTGGTTTTTTACGCCAAGCTTGAGTTTTTGATCGCCGTCCTGGTCGCGCTTTCGCCCACTCTCATTTGGCTCGTTCGCCGCGCATATTTTGGAATGGGCGGGACCATGGCGCTCGGAATGGGCCTCGGAACCGTGATTCGATTGATTCTTGCCACTCTCGCCATCGGCGGACCGACGTTCTTGATGGGCGGAACTCTGCCCGCCGCAGCTCGTGCAGTGACCACTGCCGATGATCCGCGAAGGCGTTCGCTCGCTCTTCTCTACGGCGCAAACACGCTTGGAGCTGTAGCCGGCGTGTCCCTGGCGACGTTTTACTTTTTCGAGAGATTTGGAAATCACCTCACGCTGTGGATCGCCGCCGCGCTGAATATTTTTCTCGCGCTGGCGGCGCTCTATCTCGCAGGAACATTCCCCGCCCCGCCTGGAACAAAGGAGAAGGTCGTGGCGGCGCCGCCGGTGGCCCGCCCTTCCTTTGTTCTTGGCGCTGCCGCAGCCGTCGGTTTCGCCTTTCTCCTCATGGAAATGGTGTGGTACCGGATGCTAAGCCCGCTCCTGGGCGGTTCTACTTTCGCCTTTGGACTGATTCTCGCCGTAGCGCTGTTTGGCATTGGTCTCGGCGGAATTTGCTATGCTTTCTTTGGCGGACGCCGCCGGCCGTCGCTCCAGTTTTTTGCCTTCACCTGTTCTTTGGAAGCACTCTGTCTCGCCGTTCCGTTTGCCCTCGGAGATCGACTCGCAACGCTCGCCATGCTTCTTCAGCCGATTGGGACTGCTGGTTTTGGCGGCAAGGTTATGGAGTGGCTGGTGCTTTGCGCGATCGTGGTCCTGCCAGGAGCATTTGTTTCCGGCATTCAGTTTCCTCTGCTCATCGGCCTACTCGGGCGCGGGGGCGAGAAGATCGGCGCTCAGGCCGGTATGACGTTCGCCTGGAACACCGCTGGAGCCATCGCCGGTTCGCTCGTCGGAGGATTCGGTCTTTTGCCCGTTCTCACCGCGCCGGGCGCCTGGATGCTAGTGACCAGCATGCTCTGTGCACTCGGCATATTGGCTGGATTCCTGGCGGCGCGAGCGACAAGAGAAGTGCTTCGTTTTGTTCCGGCAGGAACCGCCGCCGCAATCGCGGTTCTGCTTCTCGGGAGCAAGGGCCCGACCCCTTATTGGCGGCACAGCCAGATTGGGACAGGTCGGGTGGCGCAGTATGATTCGACCAAGAACGGACTGCGCGATCTCGTCCAGATGTTCCGGCGCCACATCCTTTGGGAGGAGGAGGGCATCGAGAGCAGCGTAGCGCTAAGCAAGTCTGAGAACGGTATCGCGTTCATCGTCAACGGCCGCTGCGACGGCAACGCGAAGGGAGACGCCGGAACGCAAGTCATGTGCGGACTAATTGGGGCGGTCCTGCATCCCAGGCCGGAAAGCGCGCTGGTCATCGGTCTCGGCACAGGGAGCACGGCTGGCTGGCTGGCCGCGATCCCCAGCGTAAAGAAGGTCGATGTTTTCGAGCTTGAGCCGGCGATCTTAAGAGTAGCGAAGGCGTGCGCCGCGGTAAATCAAGCCGCTCTCGAAAACCCAAAGTTGCACGTCACAATCGGCGATGCTCGCGAGTCGCTCCTGACCACGCAGGAGAGATACGATCTTGTCGCCTCTGAACCTTCAAATCCGTATCGAGCCGGCGTCGCCAGCCTTTTTACTACGGAATACTATCGTGCCGTGAGGAATCGTCTGCGTCCGGGGGGTCTTTTTCTACAATGGGTGCAGGCTTATGAAGTGGACGCGGAGACCATTGAAACGGTCTATGCGACGCTCCACACCGTGTTTCGCTGTGTCGAAACGTATGAGACGACAACGGGCGACATACTCCTCGTCGGATCTGAGCAACCAAATCGCTACGACGTTGCGGCGCTGCGCGAGCGGTTTACTCAAGAGCCTTTCAAGAGCGCTCTGAAATACGTCTGGCATGCGAACGATCTTGAAGGATTCCTCGCGCACTATCTCGCCAACGACACTTTCGGTCGGGCGCTGGCCAGCCGAGCCGAGGCGCGAATCAATACCGACGATCGCACGCTGCTGGAATATGCATTTGCGCGAAGCGCCAGCTATGGCGCAAAGGTTCAACTTGCAGACGTGTTGGTCAGCGCGTCTGCCTCCGGCATGGACCATCCTGCCACGCTCAATGGTACGGTAGACTGGGAGAGCGTGAACGAGCAGCGCTTTGCTGCGTTGGGATGCGGCCCGATCCCCGGGATCAAACGAAACGCCGATGAGAATTGGCGCGGAGCGGCTTCCTTCCAATATGCCAAGGGAAATCTGCGCGAAGCGATTGGCAACTGGCGGGGGCAACCGGCCGAGCCGAAATCGCTTAACGAATTGTTGCTGGTGGCCGATTCCCTGGCCGCGCAAGGCGATAATGCCGCGTTGCCTTACATCGATCGACTGCGAGAAACACTGCCCACGGAAGCGTCCGCGATTACTGCGTGTCTTCGCATACACCAGAAAAATTGGACGGCTGCCGCGCCGGCTCTCGAAGAAGCGCTCGCTGCCTTTGGCCACTATCCCTGGACGCCTCCGGACATCATGACACGCACGATCCTTGCGGCCAAGACATTGGCTGAACAGGATGAGTCGGCGGCGGTGACCATGTATGGAGCTCTCATCGAGCGTTTCATTATCTACGACCATGACGACTTGCGTCTTTTCATGCTGTTGGTGGTCGGAAAGCTTCTGGACCAGGAGGCTTACGGGATGCACTCATTGCCTGCCATTGAAGCCTTGGAACCGAATGTCCCGTGGGAGGCAGACTTTCTGAGCGCCCGCGAGGAATGTTATGAACGGCTAAACGATCCGCGCGCTGAGCAGGCCCACCGCGATTTTGTCGCGTTCAAGAAGGCGATGCCGGAGTCAATTGCGAACATCAGAGTTGAGAGCAGCGAGGCCGCCGTACGGCTGTCGCAGGTCTCTCGAGCTGAAACTGCTTCCCTACCCGAGTCGCAGCAGGCGACTCCATAGCAGCCACGCCGGGAAATACGCCACGAGATAAATCCAAGGCCAGCTGACTGCCAGCGGTTGCGTCTTGTCGAGCAAAGGGAGACTCCAGAAGGCGATTTTTTTGGCTGGGCTTTCGACGTGCACCGATCCCTTTGGAAATCGTGCGCCTCCGGTGCGTTGAGAATCGGGCGGCGGGAAATCATCACCGAAGACCACCATTTGCCGGATCGACTGCGCTTTCCCAAACGTAAGTGTTATCGGGAACGAACCCGGCGCGTCGCTGCTGACAATCCAGTTCAGAGTTTGCGCCGGTACGCCCCGGCGCAAGAAGCGCCTAAGATCGTCCAGGGCGGTCGCGGACATCTGCGGTTGAGATGCGAGACGCTCGAGCGTCTCGCGAATCGGCAGAAGCGAGCGGGTCGGCGGGCTGGATCCGTCGAGACGCAGCGGCGGATCTACTTTAACCGTAACTGGGCCGCGAAAATCGGCGTCGATGGTCGCAACCACTCGGGCGGCGAAACCGGGCATCGGATTACTGCGATCCATGCGCGCGACGAGCCAGGTGAAACTCAGGACAATAGCGCCGAGCAATATTCCGACCGGGACGAGGCCGGTGCCGATCATCCTGAGGTGAACCGCTGTGGCGATTGACACGAGGGCGCTTCGCCTGGTTGAATTCAATGGAAGAGCGGCTGCTTCACTTGTTAGGTCACGCGCGCGCCGGCGAGCCTCGCGGACTCGGGTGTTGTCGGCAACAAGCGCTTGTGTAAGGGCTGCAAGAGACGCAAGTCCGGCGCCGACGATTGCAACCGTCGCAGGCCGCCCAAAGGCTCGAACGATCGGCCAAAGTATTGCGTCCAGGGCGTGGAGAGAAGGTTGATACAGCCATTTCTCGGGCAGAAGCCAGGCGGCGAGAAGAAACAGACCCCAGAGTATGAAGCCCACGTTGCGCATTCGCGTCGCACGCCGCTCACGCTTGCCCGGAATAGGTGGAAGTTTCTCGGGAGCGACCGATGTGTCGTTCACATCCGGTCTAGCGCTTTCCGCTTTTCGTGCGATGACGCCGCTCGAACCGTCGACAAATATCTGCTCGTTTTCGCGCAGTAACCGCGTCGCGTCCCGGAGAACAACAGCGGGAAGATTCATTTCGCGGGCGACAATGGCGCCGTGCGACAGACTTCCGCCGCATCCAAGAACGAGTGCCGAGGCGTTTAAGAAGAGCGGTGTCCACTGAGGATCGGTCGATGGACAAACCAGAACATAACCGCTGCCGAGGTCTCGCGCGTCCAGAGGCGACTCTACGATGCGCACCGGACCGGACGCGAAACCGCTGGAAATGCCAAAGCCCTTGTGGCACGCGTGATTTTCCAGATTGGGAATCTGACCGAGCGTCGAAAGTTCGGCGGAATCGATGATGTGCGGCAAGTTGATTCGCGCTTCGGCCTGGTAGTCGCGTTTGCGCCGGGCAAGCTCAGCCTGCGGAACATCTGCATCGCGCAGTGCGGTGGCCAGTTCATCGAAAGTCAGCCAAACCGATTCGACGCCTAACCGGCGCGAAGCGTCAAGCACCATGTCGCGCAGCAGATCGTAGCCAAGCATGAGATAATGTTTCCCGTTCTCGCGGAAAACGAGATACCGCCGGGCGAGATTGGTCGCTTCAAAAAGCTCACAGGCGGTCCGTGCGGGCAATTCGTCAATTCGAGCCCAGGCCTGCTCCGCTCGTCGTCGATGCGACCCGATGGGATTTGGTGCGTCTTTCAAACGTGCCGCGCAGGCAGTTAGGGCATCGGGTATCTCGCGCCATCGGGGCACAGCCAGATCGAACTCACCAACAGCGCGATGACCATGTTCCGCGAGCCAGGTTTCCGCTGAACGCTGGCCCCGCGCCACTTCGCGCAATTCGGCATCCGCGAGCGTTGTGCGATCCGGGGCTCCGGTCGAAGCCAGCAATTGCGTCAACGCATCTGGAGATTCGTCCCAGAAATGTTCCGCCACAGAATCCCGGAGCCGCCTCAGCGCAGTAGCGGCAATGAAACTGGTAAAGAATATTTCCGGCGCAAACTCGTCGAACAGACGGTGTTCCCGCTTTCGCCAGAGTGCAATCCACTCATCCGCCGAGAGTCGGGAGAGATCTCGCTTTTTCTCTTCTCCGCACCAGGCGACGAAGTCCGGAATGATTCGTTCGGTGAGCCTCCGATCGAAATCCGCGCTCTCGCGGTCGATCCGGCGCTGCGCCTCGGCCAGGCGACGACGCGCCTTAAACCGGGCCGCCCACGAGCCGCGTGGAATCGAAGGCGGCGCTTGGGCGGCGTCCGGATCGCGCCGCAGAAGTTGAGGGTCGTATGTAAACGGAAATTCTTTTCCGAACAAAGCCGGAGCGCGCGAGAGATCCATGTAGATTCTGCCCAGAATCAATTCGAGAAACTCCGCCGCGTCGGGTTCGAAACCGAGCCGCCGGTACATCGCGCCGAAGCCGCCCGCGCCGGACATGAATCGACGCACCACACTCCAGGTGAGCGGCGTTGGATGCGGCAGCGTTTCAGCGAGGTTATGCAGAACCCAAGGACCGCGACCCGAATGCGCGAGTTCTTTGCGAGTTGCCTCGATCAGCGTCGCTCGGGTTGCGGCTCGATCGGACGTCGTGATTGGCCGGGCTTGGAGAAGAAAAAGCTCGCCCCCCGAGATGGCCCATTCAATGTCCTGGGGAGAATCGAAATGGGATGCCACTTCCAGGCCTAACGACCAAAGCTTTGCCACGTCGCGGCCGTCCAAACTCGGTTTCTCACGAACGCAACATGACTTGATGATCTCGCCGGTGTGGGCGTTCACGCGGAACGTATCTGGCTGCGTCCGTCCGGAAACCAGGTCCTCGCCCAATCCCGGGGCCGCCTCGATCAGCATTTCATCCGGGTTCTGCGGAGCCTGGGTGAAGAGAACGCCGGCCACGTCGGCTGAAACCTGGCGTTGCACCACGACTGCCATCGCCACCTGGCCGGGTACGTGGCTGTCACCCAAGTAGGCGCGTACGCCAGACGAATTGGAACTCGCGCGGCATAGGCGGACCGCGTCGATCAGCTCCGTTTCGGTGTGAACATTGAGAACGGTTTTGAACTGTCCGGCCGTCGATAGGTCGGAGCTGTCTTCGATTGTCGCGGAAGAACGGACAGCCACGGCGGGAGCTGTCAGCTCGCGATAGGCTTGGCGAATCGTTTTGAAATCTTCATCGCGCACTGCCGTCGTCATGACGAATCCATCGGGGACGGCGAATCCCGCGCGGAGAAGCGACCCCAGATTGGCGGCTTTGCCGCCGACGAGGGAAACGTCCGCGCATTCCTCCAAATCTTGGACCAGCGTCATGGGGTCACCATTCCAGCAAAGCACCGCAAGCCACCCGTTTCGCTGCCGACGAAGAGGCGACCATTCCTGAGAAGCGGAGCGCTCAGACATAGATTCCTACGACCTGGATTGTTCTCGTCGTTCAAGGAGTGCTTCTCGAGCGGGCGTCCAGTTTTGGAATCTAGGACAACCAGAAATCCGTCGCTGCTCACCGCATAGACGCAGTCGCCCGACGAGGCTGTGCCGGCCAGGACGGGAGCATGACTGATCTTCTGGCTCCAAATTCTCGCGCCGCTGCTCGCGTCGAGCGCAACGACAGTGCCATCGCGCACTGGGCAAAACACCATTCCTTCGAAGATGGCAAGGCTTCCAAGGACGGCGTCGGGCAGCTCGGTTTGCCAACGGATGTGGCCTGTGCCGGGATCGAAAGCGAGCACAGCGCCCGCTGGACGGCGATCGGCGTTAACGAAGTCGCCGCGACCGGTGCCGATGACGACCAGGTCGTTCAAGAGCGATACTGCACCGGTGGCGGGGTATGGTGTGGTTGTTTTCCAAATGGGCGCGCCATCCGCATCCAAGGCGAAGAGAGCACATCCGTTGATGCCGCTGCCGATGTATGTCGTCCCATCCGGCGCGATTGCCGGAGAACTTTCCGGATCGACGATGTCGCTTTGCCAACGAATCTGCCCGTCGGAAAGGCCGACAGCAAAGACGTAACCGGGCGATTTGATCGGAAGGTGGTTGGCGCGTTCAATCGCGCCCGCACCCACAACGACCACGTCACCAAGAATAGCGGGCGACGATTCAACATGATTTTTCGGCACGTCGATTTTCCAATGGACCTTTCCGGTGTCCGCGTGCAGGCAAATCAAATGGCAATCCGAGTCGAAGTGGAGGCCCTCGCCGATAACGAGGAATTTTCCGTCGGTGCTGAGCGCAGGCGAACTGAAGAATGCCTTCAGGTCCTGCTCGCCAATCTTGTCGACCTGCCAGATCGGCTGTCCGGTCGAAGCATTAAGACAGAAAATGCTGCCGAACGTGCCGCCAACATCGACAACACAAGAAGCCGCGTAGATCCGTCCATTGGCGAGGATCGGTGTGGAAAGAAAGGAAGCGCCGGGCTGTTTGAATTCCCAAACCGAACGAAGATTGCGCAGGGCCATCATCGCTCCTTGCGCCGATTTCGCGCTTTCTTCGCTTCGAATCAGATTTATCGCCACCTGAGCCCAATCCGTTTCCGAATGCGAGGCGGCGGCCATTCTGTGTCCGAGGCTAATCAATCCGGAAACTACGAGAGCCGTTCCACCGATTAGGAGGGTTGCCGCGGCCGGTTTTTGGCGGCTCCATTGCCACCATTGCGAGGGACGGAGTAGCGGTGCTAGCACGGTGCCGGCGCCGGCGAGAATCGCGGAAAACGCAGTGGTTCCGGCTTGGACGAGAATCGGGACGACGGCGAGCAAAGTCATGGCGGATCAGACCTCGGGGATTTTATCACGTTTTCTGAGCCACCGGTGTGCCATGGCGGATGTTTTTCGCGCTCTCGGCGAGTTCCGCGCTGACCGCAAACGAGCAATGGGACCCGTGCCCGGGCCATGCCTTCTATTTTCGCCTGAGCGGAACCACGATCTCCTGATCGCGCCGCATCAGGACTACCTGGCCGTCCTGGATCGCCTTCACTGTAAGCTGGTAGGTTTGATTGCCGAGCTGCAATCCAAACTGTTGTCCTTCTACCATGGTCTTGCCGTTGATAATGGCGAAATGAGCGCCGGGGTCGAGCATGATAGAGGTGACGGCGAAGGCGCCCGGCAGGATTTTGGGCCCGGTGTGTTCGGAGCTGTCCCTTACTTTGCTTGTCGGTTTCCAGCCGATTGGCCAGAAGGGATTGCGGCTGGCGTCCTCAAGGTTAAAGGACGACTGAGTTTTCGGCTGGATCGCAGCGGGGGTGTCGGCGGCGCTAACCCCTGCAAGAGTTGCGACCGTGGAAAGTAGGAAAGGCAAAAACGTTTTCATCGCTTTTCGATGACGGTTGAGGCGGAAAGGTTGACCTGCTGAAACTGTGCGTCCTCGGGAACCGTGCGAATGCTTACCCGCATGATCGACAATAGCGGCTCGGCGTTCTCCAGCTGCGCGACCGCCTTGCCCAGAGTGGCAAACTCGGTTTGAGGCAGATCAATAATCCAATTGTACCTGGCCCATGCGGCCAGTTCCGGCTGTTTGAACTGGGTGTTGCTCTCGAGTCGCGCGATCGCCTTGTCGATTTGTTGGCTGGCAAAGAATGTTTTCATCCGCGGCGGAAACCAGGCTATTGGCGCTCCTTCAGGACTCAGCGCTTTCAGCGCAGTGAAGCGGGTCGTCGCCGTGCCGGCTTGTCGTTCGAGATTTGAAGCTTTGCTCAGCTGGCCCTTGGACGCCGACAGCTTGGCTTGCAGGTCGCTGATATTGCCCAGCATCGAGGTGCGACTTCTGTTAAGTGGGCCGAGGAAGAAAGTAAAATAGATGTAGAGCAGAGCGACGAACCCGATCGCACTCAGCGTGAGTTTCTGAACTTGATCCTTGGTGAGACTGATTGATTTCATCGCTTGCTGGATCGGGGGGCAGGTGTAGCGGCGGCGGCGGCGGCGGCCGCGCTCTGCGAATTAAGGCTCACGTCAAGGACGTAGCGTGCCATGGGCATGCTATTTCCTCCGACGTTTACGATTGTATCGAGATCTTCGAGCGTCTTAAACTCGACCTTCACGTCGCCGTAGTGCTGCGAAAGCTGCTCGAGAAGGAGTTGGCGAAGATCTTCGGCATCGGCCCGTGGCTCGCGCCCGGCCGCGACCCCTTCTATCATTACGGTGACGGCTTTGCGTTCCTCCACAACCATACCCTCGATGCTGGTGAGCTGTGTATTGGGGGCGACACATCGCGAAACTCTTTCCAGGAAGGGCGCCCAGAAGAAGCGGTTGTCGATAAGTCCGTCGAGAATACGGGTTGTGTTGATGGTTTGGGTCAGTTCTTCCGAACGTTTCTGTGCTGCCGTCACTTTCGGCTCCACCTTTGCCCAATCATGCTGGACGGCGCTCAGCCGGCTCTTGATCGCGAGTGTCTGGTACGCGTTCCACAGATAATAAACGAAGAGTATCGCGGCCATCGCACCGATGACTATCATCCCGATCTTGAGGGGATCGCGCTGGCGTTGTCTCCGTTCTAAAATCTCCTCATGCAGGAGGTTAAGAGTCAGTGCCATGTCCGGTTAGCTTCTCAGATATTCAAAGGCTGCGCCGCAGGCGACGTTGAGCGAGACAAACTGTTGCGGCAATTCCTGGCGCTTCGCCGGGGGCAGCGCGACCTCGCAGGTTTCAAGCGGGTCCCATATCTCGCAGGGAAGTCCCAGCTCGTCGCTTAGGATCTGGAGAATAATCTCCGCCCGGGCCAGGCCTCCCGAAACAAAGATCCGATTGATGCTCTCCTCGCGTTGTCCTTCAAAAAAGCCAATCGAGTTGCGCACTTCCGTCGCCAGACGGGCGAGGGAGCCGCGGCAAATTTCCCCCATCCCCGCATCACCCTGCTGAATCATGAGGTGGGCGGCTTTTGCGTCGAGTGCGCCATCGGCTGTCAGTGTTTGGGTGAGGGCCTTGCCACCGTAATCGATGCTGCGAACAAGGACCAACTCCCTCTTGTTCCCGATGAGCACGGTGCTTTGCAAGTGGCCCATGTCGAGGAGCAGGAAGGCGTCATCATTAAAAATCTCGGGATAGGCAAGTTCGAAGGCGTTGAACGAGCAAACCGGAGCAAGCTGCAAGATATCGGCAGAGACTCGTGTCTTGTTGACGGCTTCGGATATTTGTTTGACTAACGGACGCAGCAAGCCCACGACAAGGTACTTGGTCTTGACCATCACTCCGTTTTGGATCGCAATGTTTCCTGATTCGCCTTCCGTTCCGTTGCCATTAGCACCCAGCCGATTGGTCTTGTTTGCGACCACTGGGGCACAATCAAGAACGAACTCTTTGCACTCCTGGTTGAGCACGGCGAGGCCATTTAGTCGCAGAGCATTCCGGAGCAAATCCACGGGGGTGTTTGGCTGCTCAATGATGCGTAGCAGCGCTCCCGGGTCAGAAATTGCGATCGCGCAATTCTTCGCGCCGCCTCCGAGTTCGCGGAGGAGAAGTTTTATTTGCTGTGAAAGCTCCTCGGTCGTCAAGGTTTCGCGAGGTGCTTCTCTGGTGGCGAACCCGGTCAGCACGAAGCGCGAGTCGCTCTTGCGTTGAAGGTGCACTCCTTTGAACGAGTGTTTCCCCAGATCAATGCCAATAACAGAATTCCCGCGGCGCGCCATATCGGTAAATCCGATGTAGCGGGAAACGTGCCGACATCGCGGTTTTCTCCTATAAGTGCCTCGCGTGGCCCGCGTCGGGAGCCTGACGTGGCATTCACGCAGCGGCCGGCGCCCGGTAACCGAAGAACTTCCGTTCCTTGATTATCTGAGCGACTTCCGGCGGAACCATTTTCTCCCAGGCGCTGTCGCCAGACTGCAATTTGGCCAGCGCCTCAGGCGGATGAATCCGGAGATACGCGTCATTGTAATCGCTGATTTCCTCAATGAATTTGTTTTCGATTAAGTATCTGTAAAGAGAGCGAAGATTCGGCGCCACTTCCAGCTTGGTCGCAGTCAGAATCGCGCCTGTTTTTTCGTCGACCATCGGATAAACGAACAATTTCAGTTCGCCTTTGAACATTCGCCCGAGAGCTTCCAGAATCCCGCCTTCCAGATTGAGATAATATTTCTCGTCGAAGATCTCCAACAAACTCGGGACGCCCATGACCAGCCCGATCATCTGATTGGTGTAGCGCGAGAGATAAGCCGCCAGACGATAGTACGCACCGAACTTCGAGATCAACACAGTCCGGCCCAGCGCCCCTAAAATATCGACGCGCGCCAGGAAATCCGCGTGATTCAATTCGCCCTCGGAGAGCAGATTCTCGAGGGTCATTTCCATCAACACGACCAGATCTTTCTCGGAAGGACCCGAATGCTTGAGAACTTCCCGGCGTGCGCCATCCAGCATGTCGTTCGTGGCGTAGGTTACCGGGCGAAAGCTGCCGCGTTCCACGAGAATCGCTTGTTTGTAAAAGACTTCCGCCGGTTGCACGTTCTCACCATCCGCGGTAAACATGATGGCCGTGGCCAGCCCCTGGCTCACCAGTTGCAGGCTCATCAAGCGGTTATCCACTTTTTCGAATGCCGGCCCCGAGAATTTGATCATGTCCACCTGGAGTCGGCCCGGTGCGAGATTTTCCTGTAGCGACGAGATCAATTTCGCCGGCTCTTCGTGATAAAACGCGCCATAAAGCAAATTCACACCGATCACCCCAAGCGCTTCCTGCTGGGCAACATTCGCTTCATCAAGCATGCGGACGTGAATAATGATCTCGCTCGGCTCCGAGTGCGGGCTTGTCTGAAAACGAATCCCGAGCCAGCCATGCGATTCGTTGTGTTCCTTAAAGCTGCGCGCCGCCACGGTATCCGCGAAAACAAAAAACGTCCGCTCGTCGCCGAGTTTTTCATTCAGTCGCTCGATCAACAAACCGTACTCGTGATCGAGCATGGTTTTTAGCCGATTCCGACTGACATAGCGGTCCGTCGGACCGTAAATCGCATCGCTAAAACGCATGTCGTATGCGGACATTGTTTTGGCGACAGTTCCCGAGGCACCACCCACGAAGAAAAAGCGGCGGGCCACTTCCTGGCCGGCGCCGATCTCAGCGAACGTCCCGTACTTCTTCGCGTCCAGATTGATCTGAAAAGCTTTCTTGTTCGTCCCGATATCCATCTCCGCGTTCATACGCCGTCAAGATGTTGGCATTTCCCCGCTTCTCAACTCTGGAGTGGCCACCCTCGCGTCCGCTGATCGGGCGGACTTGCTGTCGAGAACGGCGGCTACTGCAAACGCACCGCTTCGATGTTCTTCGCCGGGACCCAGCCGCTCAGATTATTAGGGAGCGCGGCGTAGATCCAGTCGCCGCGTCTGCTCAAGATTTTCACTTCGCTGCCCGCCGGAAGAGCCAGCACGGTTCTGGCGTTGTCGGCCGTCGCGAGCCGCGCTTCGATGTTCTTGCCAGTGACAATTGCAAGTGCCCGGCCTTGGGGCCCATTCTCGATTGCATAAACCGCAGCCGATGCCCCGCCGGAGACGAGTAGTGCGATGACCGCAAGTGCTACAGTGGAGGTCGAACGGCGAGAATTCAGAAGCCACACAGCCAGCGCGAAGATCGCGATCCAAAATGAGACTGCAGCGATCCATGCATATTGTCCTGCAGTCGCGAGATCGAGATACCGATCCACTGGAGTCTTGGGCAACTCGAGCGCCCGCGCTTCATCGCGCACCAGGCTCAGATTGGCCTCGGCTTCCGGGTGCCGCCGATCCAGAGCCAACGCGCGTTCATATTGGAGAATGGCGTGTCCCGGATCGCCCATGCGAAACCAGGCGTTGCCCAGATCATAAAAAAGGGCCGCGTTCCATTTTCCCGCCCGGACCAGGCTTTCGTAGCCGTCGATCGCCTGTTGATAATGACCGGCGGCGTAATCCTGGCTGGCCTTTGCGAACACGTCAGCGTCTCCTCCCGCTGCTCTCGCGGACCGCACAGGGCAGAACGCAAACGAGATCATGAAGATAAGGTTGAGCTGAGGTCTCTTCATACGTGCAAAGTTTCGATTAACTCCATAACTTCGCGCCGCTGCTCGTCCGAGAGGGGAACATTGCCATTCTGTTTTCCACTGTAGCGCACTTCGTCGCTTCGCCGAAACAGCTCGCTCAGGCGCGCGCGCATTGATTCGTCGAGCTGAAAAGCCTTCGCCGCGCTTTCCGCATCCACGCTGCCTGGCTCGACATTCTTTGCCAGCGCGGTCTTGATCTGCACCGCCCGGGCAGCTTGCGCGAAATACTCCTGCGGCGGCGCGCTCCCTCGCCGCAGATTTCGCTGCAATTCAGATGCTTCTTGATTCAGTCTCGCGAGACGTTGGGCTGCGCGATTGCCGCGCCGCACGTCGCGCCATTTCCAGCCCAGGAAGCCAAGCAGGGCGAGAAATGGCACCAGTTGCGCCAGCCAGAAATTCCGATCTAGGTAGATCGGCGCGAACGATTGAGATACTCCCGGCCATTCCTTGATTTGATAAAGAATGTCTTGTGATTTGGGAGCCGGAGCAACGGAAGGGTAGGGTTTGGCGGCCGGCGCCGCCGTACTGGCCGTTGCCGCGGCCGATCCTCCTTCGATGTGGACGGCAATCGGATCGCTCTTCAGCGTCACGTAATTCTCCTTCAAAGGATCGAAGTAGGAGAAAAGAAGCGGCGGCATCTGCTGTTTGCGCTCGTTAGGTGTTAGAACCATTTCAAACGACTTCTCGCCGCTGATCCCGACATCGTCGTTCTTCGTGAATTTGGACGATGGCGGATATTTGTGCCACCCGCGTTCATCGGACAAAGTGGGGGCGCTGACGCGATCAAAATTCCCGCGACCGGTGATTGTTGCAGTGACGGTCAACGGATCGCCCACTTGGGCTGACTTCGGCTTCACATCGGTCGTCATGTTAAAGATGCCGACAGCGCCCGAGAATTCAGCCGGAGCGTTCGGCGGTAGCGGTTTGACTTCCAGTGTGGCTGCTTCGCTTCTTATTTTTATCTCGCGCTGCTCCATCATGCTTCCGAAGGGATCCGTGAAAAACGGATCGCTAAACGGATCGTTCATGTTGAAGAGATCGAAAGGTGACCTGCTGCTCCCGCCGGACTTACGCGGAACCAATGCTACCGCCTCAAACTCAACCGGACCGACTTTGAATTGACCGGTGCGAGCGGCCGCGATGGCGGTTTTGTATGTCAATACTTGGTAGGGTCGTCCATCGATCGTTTCCGTAATCTGCTGCGGATCCGAAAGTCTCTGGGTGGTAAATCCTTGCCCGGTAATTTCGGGCGGCTTGGTCAAGTTTGCTCGGACGCGCGCGTTCACTCCGAGCCGAATTTCGACCGGAATCATTTCGCCGACGTAAGCGCTCTTTTTCGTCACGATGAGTTCGGCGAAAGCAATCTGCCGCTGATCGATCGACTGCGATCCGCCGCGTGATCGCGCCGCTGGCCGCGAAGAGCCAGATGAAGACCCCGATACTACGTTCAGAACGAGTTCCGGTGTGCGAAGCGAAGCTCCGCCCACATTGATGGTTTGGGGGGGAATCTTAAACGTGCCGTCTCTTTCCGGCATGATGGTGTAGTTGTAGACGACGCTCGAACTCGTATGGAATCCGTTCATTTGAAATTCGGTCGACGTGCCGGTGGACCGAATGTCGAGGCCGTCCGCGGCAATCGTGTCTGGCACGCTCGCGCTGGTCGAACCATTGACTTTGATCTGTAACTGAACGGGCTGGCCAACGACGGTTTCGGAGCTCGTCAGAACTGCCGTAACGCTTGGCTCGGCCGCCAACGCCTTTGTCGCCAAAAGTGAACCGACCAGTGCCACGATCACGAATGCGCTTCGGTTTATTCTTTGTGAGAGGTCAAATTGGTCCTTCATGCGTGATGGTATCGGCGCATCGTCTACCAGTCGTTATAGACAGGGCGCACGGCTTTGCGTTCATCAAGCTGTACGCGCTGCTCTTCGTCTTTCATTGATTGTAGCAGACGCTCGGCTTGTTTCGCGCTCATCTCACCCTCTTTTCCTTCCTCCGCCTGCGCTGCCGGCTCGGGTGATTCCTTTGGGCTCTCGCCATTGGCGCCCTTTACTTCGCCGGAAGGTTTTTTCGACGGAGACTCGGCCGGCGACGGAGTTGGGCTTTCACCCGCGCCGGCTCCGTTTCCTTCGCCCGGCGACGGAGTTGGTGATGATCCGGCTTCGCCCGGTGTGGCGGAGGCCGTAGGCGAAGGCTGCTTTGTCTCATCGGGATTTTTTCCGGAATTCTCCGAAGGTGAGGGGCTTTGCCCAGGCGAGGGCGAAGGGCTTTCGCCGGGCTTTGATTGTTGCTTCTCGTCTTCGCCCTTGCCGGAATCTTTGCGGTCGTTTTTTCCTTCCTGTTTTTCTTTCTTGTCCTCGGGTTTTTGTTGGTCGCCGCTTCCCTGATTGTCCTTTTGATCTTTCTTTTTTTGATCCTGCTTCTGGTCTTGCGACTGCTTCTGCTGATCTTTTTGATTCTCCTTTTGCTTGTCTTGCTTCTTTTCGTCCTTATTTGATTTGGGAGAGGGCGACGGCGAGGGAGTAGGAGTGGGGGTAGGAGTAGGAGGCGGTTTTTCCAGTTTCTTTTTCAGCTCATCGATCTTCCTTTTGACGAATTCACGGTTCTCCTTCGCTTCCTTATTCTGCGGATCGAGCTTTAGCGTTTCGTCATAGTGTTGCAGAGCGTTGGTCCAGTCAGTCAGCTTCTTGTCGTCTGCCTTTTGCGTCTCCCCAAGCTCGTACAGCGTGTTTCCCAGATTGTAATGGCTGCTGCCTTGTAGACCGGCGTCCTTGGAGAGTAACGCCTGGCTAAAGGATTCCAATGCCTTGCCGTAATCCTTCATCTTGTAGGCGGCCGTACCCGAATCGAATTGGATCTTATCCGATGCTTGCGTTTGCGGGTGTTCTTTTAACGTCTGCTGAAACTCTTGATAAGCGTCCTGAAATTTTTCCTGTCGGTACGAATCCAATCCCGGCGCGCTTCCATGCGCCGCAGATGCAGCGAGGAAAAAAATTCCGACGACAGCAGCCCGACTCGGCCGCAGCGGCGGTCTCTCACCGTCGCCCTGGTTCGTGGCAATTCTCCGGCGATCAGAGATGGCCGGGACAGCGGAAGTTTTTACGCGCAGACGTTTTCTATCGGTAATCAAGATCGAAGCAACGAGCGCCACTAGCGCCGCGCCGAGCGGCCACTCATAACGTTCGATTGGCCGGCGGGCCAGGCGCGCGTCGATCTCGCCTGCCTTCATCTTGTCCAGCCCCTGAGCAATCAATTGCTTCATTGTTCCCGGGCCGTTCTCGAGGCGCAAATACACGCCGCCGGTCGCTTCCGCGATCTCGCGTAGCCGCGTTTCATCGAGTTTCGATTTCACCACCTGCCCCTTGTTGTCTTTCACAAACGCGGTGCCGCCATTTTCACCGCTTATTGGAATCAACGATCCCTCCGGCGTGCCAACACCAACGGTAAAAATGCGAACGCCGGCATCCGCAGCTGCCTTTGCCGTGCGGACAGCGTCGCCGCTCAACTCCTCCCCATCCGTGAAAATGATTAGCGCTCGATTACCCACCGCGCTTTTCCCATAAGTATTCACGGCCAGGGAGATGGCTTCAGAGATATTGGTTCCGCCCTCGGGAATCGTGGTCGTATCCAGATCGTTGATCGCTTCCACCGCCGCGCCGTAATCGATCGTTAACGGCGCCTGCAAAAATGCGCGGCCGGCGAAAGCAATCAAACCCACCCGATCCCCTTGAAGGTCATTGACCAAATCCTGCGCCGCAAGCTTGACCCGCTCCAGTCGATTGGGCTGGAGATCATTTGAAAGCATGCTACGCGAAGTATCGATCGCCAAAATCAGATCCAGTCCCTTGCGTTTTGTCTCGTCGTAGGTGTAACCCCGTCGCGGTTGCGCAAGCGCGGTGATGGCGAACGCGAGCGCGCAGAGAAGCAGCGCGAACTTCAAAATACGACGAAAGCGATTGACGGTGCCCGCCAGCCGCGGCAACAAGCGCCCGGAAACAAACTCCTGAATGCGCCTTGCCCCCCTGCGTTCCGATCGCCAATAGAGGAGCGCGAGGATCGGCAATGCGACAAATCCCCAGAACCATTCCGGCGCGCCGAACGTCAAACTGTTCATGGCAATTTTTTCCAGATCGTCTCGGACAGAAGGATCTGCGCGAGAAGCAAGCCGCAACCAGCCATAATGCAGACCGGAAACAAATCGCGGTATTGTTGATACTTGCTGACCGCCACAGTCGATTTTTCCATCTTGTCGATGTCGCGATAAATTTCTTCGAGAGATTTCGTGTCGGTGGCACGAAAGAACTGACCGCCCGCGATCTTCGCTACCTCCTTCAAGCCCGCGTCGTTGAACTGCACCTGCTGATCCTGGTAGAGGATATGACCGAGCACGTCGGTGACAGGGCGCCCTGATCGATCGAAAACTGGCGCGGGCGCAATTCCATTGATCCCGGCGCCGATTGCATACAGCTGAATCCCTAACGCCTTGATCGCCTCGGCGGCTGTGTTCGGGGGGATCTTGCCGGCGTTATTTTCACCATCGGTCAGCAGGACGATGGCTCGGCTCTTCGAATGCTTATCGTTCAGCCGATTCGCCGCCGCAGCCATGGCTGATCCGATAGCGGTGCCATCTTCGACCAACCCCGTCCGCACCCGTTCGAGATTTTGCATGAGCCAATCATGGTCGAGCGTCATCGGACTAACGACATACGGTCGTCCGGCGAAAGCGATCAGACCGATGCGGTCGTTCGGACGACCTTCGACAAACTTGCGTGTCACTTCGCGGATCGCATCGATTCGGGTCGCGGGATCGCCCCCGATCGTGAAATCCTTTGTCAGCATCGACGTAGAGACATCGAGCACGACCATGATGTCGATCCCGCTCGCCTCGATTTTGGTTAGGCTCTTTCCAAGCTGGGGTCGCGCCAGAGCGATCGTGAGGACGGCGAGACTAAGAAAGAGCAAACTCCGGAGAATTTTTCCGGCACGCGCCGCGCTCTGCCGTCCAAGTCCGCGGAAGACCTTGGTCGAGGAAAAGATAAGAGCCGGGGCAGGTCCGCGCTGACCGCGCAAATAGGCGATCAATGGAACGGCGAGCAGCAGAAGCAGCAGCCAGGGATGCGCAAACGTGAGCGCGGAATCGCGGGGCCACCAATCAGGCAGGTGCAAGTTGTCCTCCTTTCACGAAGCGCGTCGCCTCTTCGAGCAACAGCCGGCTGTCATCGGTCGTGGCTTCATAGCGGGCGAACTTGATCAGATCGCAACGATTCAAGAAATCGGTCAGGAGCGATTTGTCATCTTCCGAAAATGGGGACGCACTCGTTAGTCCGGCCAGAAACTCCACCGACGTCTGTCTCGTCACCGGAAGACTGTATTGCTCGGTGACATAGCGCCGGAGAATATCGGAAACGCGGATACTGAACTGGTATGGGCCGACCGTCTCGATTTCGCGTTCGATTTGCGCGAGGCGTTCGAGCGCCTGCTCGCGGGCCGATTTTGGCGGTGGCGTTTTCCTAGGACGGCGGGCGATCAGCCAGACGATCAACCCGATGAGCGTGAGGACGACGAAAGCAGCGCAAAAAACGACCCACGTCGGCAGGAGCGAGTAGTCGACCGGTGGCGCAATATCATGAAATTCCTCGGCAAGAAAAATCTGCATGGCGTTTCATCGAATGGCGAGACGGCGCTCACGCTGCTTAAAGAATGCGCGCAGGGCCGGGAGATAATCGTCCCCGGTGCGAAGAGAGATCGCGTCGATATTGCACCGACGCAACGTGCGTGAAAGTTCGCTTTGGTTAGCGTCGGCGAGTTCGGTAAAGAAGGTTCTGGTTGTGCGGTCCGCCGTGTTAATTTCGAATTGTTCCCCGCTTTCGGCATCTTCCAGCGTTATCATGCCGATGTTCGGCAGGGCCCGTTCGCGTTCGTCTTGAATGTGGATGGCGATCACGTCGTGCCGGCGGCCGCTGACCGAGAGTGAGCGCGAAAAATCGTCTGTTTGAAAATCCGAGATGAAGAAGACTACCGCCCGTCGAATCACGATTTTGTTCAGATAATCAAGCACCAGCGCTGGAGCGGTGCCACGGCCTTCCGGTTCGAAGAAAAGGATTTCGCGAATGAGCCGCAGGATATGTGACCGGCCCTTTTTTGGAGGAATAAAAATCTCCACGCGATCGGTGAATAGGATCAAACCGACCTTGTCGTTGTTGCGGATGGCGCTGAACGCGAGTAGGCAGGCCACTTCCGCGGCGAGCTCGCGTTTCGATTGCGATACGCTTCCGAAGTCTTCCGAAGCGCTCACATCCACCACGAGCATAACGGTCAATTCACGTTCCTCCGTGAACTTCTTGACGAATGCGTTTCCCATCCGCGCGGTCACATTCCAATCGATCGCGCGAATCTCGTCCCCCGGTTGGTACTCGCGCACTTCGTCGAAGTTCATTCCCCGGCCCTTGAAGACGCTGTGGTAATCGCCGGCGAATACGGTCTGGACCAGGCCTTTCGTCTTGATTTCGAGCTCGCGGATTTTTTTCAGAATGTCCGCGGGCGTTCGCGTAAACTCATCATCCTCAGCGGGGCGGAACGGAGTCGAGGGATCCTGTCGCATTACCGACACCTCACGGGACGGGCAGCCCGGCAAAAATTCGTTCGACAATCGTTTCGCTCGTGATTGTCTCCGCTTCCGCCTCATAACTGACGATGACGCGGTGCCGCAACACGTCGAGGCCGATGCTCTTAATGTCCTGCGGCGTGACGTAGCCGCGCCCATTGAGGAACGCATGCGCGCGCGCGGCGAGCGCGAGATAGATCGTCGCCCGAGGTGATGCACCATATCGGACCAAGCCTTCCAATTTCAAATTGTAGGCCGCTGGTTCTCGCGTCGCCCAGACGATATCCACGATGTAATCCTTAACCCGGTCGTCGATATAAATGGTGTTCACTACGTTACGCGCTGCGATGATGTGCTGCGGATCGACGACAGCTTGGACGCTCAGATCTGGCGCCGACGTTGCCATCAGGTCGAGGATCTGGCGCTCTTCTGATTTTTGCGGATAGCCGATGTTCAACTTCAACATGAAGCGATCGAGCTGCGCTTCGGGTAGTTGATAAGTTCCCTCCTGCTCAAGCGGATTTTGTGTGGCCAAAACGAGGAATGGATCGGAGAGCGGGTAAGTCTTGTCGCCGATCGTGACCTGGCGTTCCTGCATAGCCTCGAGGAGAGCGCTCTGCACCTTGGCAGGCGCACGGTTGATCTCGTCTGCAAGAATCAGATTGGAAAATAACGGACCGAATTTGGTCGAAAATTCTCCCGTCCGTGGATTGTAGATAAGAGTGCCAATCAAATCCGCGGGCAGCAGATCGGGCGTAAACTGCAAACGCTGGAAACCCGTTTGGATGCAGGCAGCCATCGTTTTTACGGTGAGCGTTTTCGCCAGACCGGGAACGCCCTCGAGCAGAATGTGACCGTTCGCTAACAGGCCGAGAAGCAGCCGATCGACCAGATATTTTTGCCCGATAACCACATGTCCGACTTGCTGGCGGAGCGCAGGAATCCATTGACCCAATTCCTGAACCTGCTGCGTTATTTCCTGCGTTGATCTCATACGGATTTGTCAGACAAACCGCGTGGCAATGCGTTCGAATTAAGCGCCAACTTTACTCGACCGAGCGTCCGCTTCGAGCCCGGCAGGTCAGTAATATCGGCAAACCAGGATACGGCTCCGCTCGGCGAATTCGCCCTTCGATGTAACGCGAGTAATTGTCGCTCAGCAATTTTGGCTGATTCACGAATAGCACAAATTTTGGTGGATCAAGCGCATTTCGCGGCTCGCCGCTTGACTGCGCAACGTAGAATAATTTCAGACGGCGCGTCCCAATCATGGGCGGCGGAGTTTCCGTGAGCGCCGCGCGCAGCAATCGGTTGAGCACGCCTGTCCCGAGGCGCGTTGTCGCAGCCCGTTGAATCTGCGCGATCAAGTCGAAGAGCTGTGCCACATTCTCACCGCTGAGCGCGGACGCGATGAGGACCGGCGCATAATCGAGAAAGAAAAGATTTTCCCGCGTATTGCTGACGATGCGTTCCATCTCCGCTTTGGCGCCGCGGGCCGGTTTCACGAGATCCCATTTGTTGGCGACAACGAGACACGGTTTGCGTGACTGTTGAATCAGGCCGGCGATTTTTTTGTCCTGTGATGTCACACCCGCGGTGAGGTCAATAACAAGGACGCATAAATCCGCGCGGCGGATCGTGCGTTCGGCGCGCATCACGCTGAAGACTTCAACGGACGTGGAATGCCTACTGCGGGCACGCATCCCAGCGGTATCGATGAGCAAAAACTTCTGTCCCTCGCGTTCGTAGAGAATGTCGACGGCATCGCGAGTAGTGCCGGGCAACTCGCTCACGATCGTGCGCTCGCTTCGCAAGATCGAATTGATGAGGGAAGATTTTCCCGCGTTGGGTCGACCTACGATCGCCAGCGCGAGAGGAACCTTGCTTTCTGATGGCGCGGGCCCTTCAGCGGAGGACTCCTTCGGCAAAAGGCTCTCAATTTTTTCGAGCAGTTCTCCAATGCCGCGACCGTGCGCGGCGCTGATTGCGACCGTGTCGCGAAACCCGAGCCGCGTAAACTCTAGTTCGAGATTCTCATGATTCGGATGGTCGATCTTGTTGATCACGACCAGCACCGGTACGCGTGATCGTCGAAGCATTTTCGCCAGGTCTGCATCAACCGGAGCGAGGCCGTGCTGCGCGTCGACCATGAAGAGGATTAGGTTGCTTTCACGCATCGCGGCATCGGCCGCGTCTCGCACTTGCGTGGTCAAATCGTCCTCACCGGCACCGCCGATTCCGCCGGTATCCCAGATCGTAAAGGGGCGCGTACCGCGTGTGCAGGCAGCTGCGAGTCGATCACGAGTAATGCCCGGCTGATCGTGCACGATCGCGATGTTGCGGCCCGCGAGACGATTGAATAACGCGGATTTCCCGACGTTTGGTCGTCCTACGATCGCAACGCTTCCTACCGAGTGCGGTGCGCTTCCTTCCGGATCGCGGACGGTGTGCAGCTCGGCGCGGTCAGTCAATTTTCGCGTTCGCGTGCCCTTCAAGTTGCAACTGTCGCACACCATCGCGCACGTAGATAATGCCGGATACGAAGGTAAAAAGCGCGGCGGCGATGACCATGAAGAGGAGAGGAATAAATCGCATTTGCAACATGACCCAGGCGATCGCGGCCATTTGCAAGACGGTCGCCACCTTGCCAGTCCAACTTGTCCGCACCTGCACCTTTCCGTTTAGCAAATGCAAAACCGCGCTGCCGACGAGAATGACAGCATCGCGCGTGATGATGAGCACAGGAAACCACGCGGGAAAGCGGCCGTAAGCCGGATCGATCTCGCTCCAGTTGCTGATGCTCAGTGTGATGATCGCGCTCAGGAGGAGGCCCTTGTCCGCGATCGGATCGAGGATAACACCGAGGGCGCTGCGCTGATGGTAGCGACGGGCGACGTACCCATCGAGGCCATCGCTCACCGCCGCGACCAGGAAAATCGCGATTGCGGCGAAGCGTTGCCACTCAAGCGGCTCGCCGCGCTGGACGCTCTGGCCATAATAGATTGCCATCGTGACAAACGCCGGGATCATCAGGATCCGGACGATGGTGATCTTGTTGGCGGTCGTCATTAGTGATGGCGCTAAAGGAAAACTGAAAGTCCGCAGGAAAAAGTTGCAAGCAATTTGCTAACCGTTGGGTTATCCCGAACGGAGGGAAACGCCGCTCCTGGATCCACAAGATCTTGAGCCCGAATGGCGCACGCGGGATCGCGTTTCCTAAAAAGCCGACGCGCTCAGAAAGGATTTGGAAAACCAAGCGCACGAAAAAAGTTTTCCTGATGGGATCTCCAGTCCGCCGATCATTGTTCAAGACTTCTTTCGCAGCGCGGAACAATGCGTAAACTTCCCGAGGTCGCGAGGCCGATGTGGCGAAATGGCAGACGCAACGGACTTAAAATCCGTTAGAGTGAAAACTCTGTGTGGGTTCGAGTCCCGCCATCGGCACCATCCGAAAGCGCGAGTTCACGATGGAAATGCGGAGAGTCTGAATTTTGCTGACGGCGTCCATTGACGCGCTTAGCTTCAGTGAACGGGCTTGGAGGCGGCGTTGCGATAACGGCACGAATCCGGCTGAAACTTGATTGTCCAGTGTCAGAAAAAGCCATTGCTCACGGGAAAACACCCGCCTACGATCCAAGCCACGCGGCGATCTGACTTTGTCGTTGAACAGCTACAAAAAATTTCAGACGACTGCCATGACAGTTCTTCGGTCCATGAAAGTTGCTTGTGTCATCGCTATCGTCTTGGTATTTGGCCAACGACTCCACGCCCAACTTGTGGAGGCCCCTAACGCGCCCATCGGACCAATCGTGCAAACGAGGCCTGACAATGGCACTCCCATAGCGGCTACCGCCGGGGCTGATATCGGCTATGGCCTTCTCCGGCACCTTCGTTCCTCGCTGTCGGTCGTCACAGGCTACAACAGCAACGTCAATAACGTGGGAGTGGCGGGAGCTGGCTCCGGATCAGCTTACACGAACGTAGGGCTGAACTTCTCCTATAGTGTGGGTTCGCCGCGCACCCTGCTCAACCTGGCGGCTGGTGGCGGAATCACATATTACTTCGATCGCGCTGCAGGTTCGAACACCAGTAATGGGTATTTTGCACTCGACTTCATGCACAATTTCACAAAGCGAATGATGCTCGATGTAAACGTCCTTTCGTCATACCAATCCCAACCGGATTTGAGCACGAATCTCGGGCCAAACCAGGCGTCGGGAAATTTCTTTCGCCTTGTCGATACCAATTCGCTCACTTTTCTCTTTGGACCGCGCTTTTCGACCATCACCAGCTACGCGCTCGCGCTCGTAAAATACGAGCAAGCAAGCGCCTCGTCTCTTGACCGATTCGATCAGACGTTCGGAGAGCAGGCGCGATTTCTCTTGTTTCCATCGACGACCATCAATGGGGAATATCGTTTTGGGATGATTAATTATGAGAATAACGCTCCGCTCGACTCGACGACCAATTTTTTCCTTGTCGGTTTCGACCACAAGTTTAGCCCGCACCTGAATGTGACCTTCCGCGGTGGCGTGGAGATTCGTTCTTCGGAGGACAACGGAAATGGGCCGGCTCCGTCTTTTGAGAGCACGGTCAATTACCGGTTCGGACGCAGGGTTTCTGTCAGCTGGACGAATAGCTACGCCATCGAAGAGTCAAATACGGTGGGGGGTTCGAGTGGCAGCACGTTCCGCACAGGATTGATCTCCCAGATTCAAATATCGCGGCGCCTCTCCGCCAGCTTCGCGCTAAATTACGTACCCGGCGGCAGCAACCTGGACAGCACTTTCGACGTCGGGCCTTCGGTTAACATGATGCTCAACCGGCATCTATTCGTGAACGCGGGTTATCATTACACCAACGTGAGTTCAAATACGCCATTTGGTTCATACTCACAGAATATTTACTTTGCTGGACTGAATTTTAGCTTTTAGCGGCCGCGGATCAGTTGAGGGGACAAGAAAACCCAGCGGCATCTTGCGCCGGAATAATCGGAACGAATACGTTCTTGAAGAAATTTTTGGAATTACGCGAAGCGGATCTCGAAGAAACCTTTGCGCGTTCTTCGGGACCGGGCGGCCAAAATGTCAATAAGGTGTCGACCGCCGTCACGCTACGGCATCTGCCAAGCGGAATCTCGGTCACGGTCCAGGACTCACGTTCGCAGGCACAAAACCGGAAGCTCGCCCGAGAGAGGTTATTTGCTGCGGTCGAGCGGATGGATCGTGAGAAGCGGGCTGCGGAAATGGCGCGGCGCGAAAAAAATCGGAGGCGAAACTCGCCGCGACCGCCTGGAGTGAAACGCCGCATTCTCGAATCGAAGCGGAAGCGCTCGTTGCTCAAGAAGCAGCGGGCGCAGGTAGAGGATTGACTGCGTCCCGGCCGAAGTCCCCGGCTTTTAATACATGTTTCTCAGTTCCTGCACCACCGTGGTCAAGGAGCCTGCCACAACGACCACGACCCATACGGAATCGGCCGTCACACGGACGCCGACTTCAACAACCACGACGGTGACCCGTCAGAGCACCGGCGACTACTAAATCAGTGCAGTTTCATTGGAAGGGGGACATGCGTCGCATGTCCCTTCTCTCTTTGCGGCCGCTTCGCCGTGACGCCGGCTACACCTCTACCACGCTTTCCGCCTCTTCCGCGTCCTGGCTCACTACGGGTGCAATCGCCTGGAGTTTTTCTGCGCCGCGCAAATCCATCAGTTTCACGCCCATGGTATTTCGCCCAACCGCGCGAATTTCTTTTATCCGCGTGCGCACCATCTGACCTTTGGTAGTGATTAACATTAATTCGTCATTTTCGGTCACCGTGAGCGCGCCCACGACGCGTCCGGTCTTCTCGCCGGTCTTCATTGTGATGATTCCCTTGCCTCCGCGCCTTTGTTTGCGGTAATCATCAAAGGGTGTGCGTTTGCCGATGCCGTTCTCGCCGGCTACGAGCAACATCGCATCGGGTTCGACGAGCGCGATCGCTACGACCACGTCACCTTTCTCCGGGCGAATGCCCCACACGCCTACGGTATTGCGCCCTTGATCGCGCAACTGCTCTTCGTGAAAGCGCAGGCTCATGCCTTCCTGCGTGATCAATACGACTTCATTGTCGCCGTTCGTTAGTTTGGCATCAATCAGGCAATCACCCTCTTCGATTTGAATGGCGATGATGCCTCCTTTTCGCACGTTGCTGTAATCGGAAAGATTCGATTTCTTCACAATGCCGGAACGCGTCGCGAAAACGATGTGGAAATTTTCATCCCACGTTTCGTCTGTGCTATTTGCGCCGGTTCCCGAGCTCTTTGATTGCACGCGAATCGTCGCCGCGATTTTTTCCTCCGCGCGCAAATCGAGAAGATTAGCGATTGAACGACCCTTCGCTGCGCGGCCCATTTCCGGAATCTCGTAAACCTTTTCGACATAGGCGCGACCCGACGTGGTGAAGAACATGAGGTAATCGTGCGTCGTCGCGGCAAAAAGGTGCTCAACAAAATCGCCCTCGGCTTCCTCGGTCGCGCCTTCGCGCGTCGTCATGCCGATGACACCTTTGCCACCGCGTCGCTGCGCGCGAAACGCACTCACCGCCGTGCGTTTGATAAATCCGCCGTGGGTAATGCTGATGATGCAGCCTTCGTTCGCGATCAAATCCTCCATGTTGATCTCGCCCTCGTCCGGCACGAGCTGGGTGAGGCGAGGCGAGGCGTGTTTGTCGCGGATTTCGCGCAGCTCCTTCTTGATGATTTGGAAGACGCGCGACTCTTTCCCGAGAATATCGCGGAGATCCTTGATTGTCTCGATCAGCTCTTTGTATTCGTTAACGATCTTTTCGCGTTCGAGGCCGGTCAGCTGATAAAGACGGAGATCGAGAATCTGGTTCGTTTGATGTTCGCTAAAGGCGTAGCGCCCCTCGATCAGGCGCTCTTCGTTGCGAATGAGGACGCCGATTTGTTCGACCTGCTTCCGCGTAAATTCGAAGGCCAGTAATTTTACACGCGCTTCCTCGCGATTTGCCGAGCCACGGATGATGCGGATGAATTCGTCGAGATTCGCGAGCGCGATGAGATAACCTTCGAGTGTTTCCGCGCGCTCTTCGGCTTTGCGCAATTCGAAGCGCGTCCGCCGCAGAATGACTTCGCGGCGATGGTCGATATAGGCCTGATTCGCCTGCTTGAGCGGTAGGAGTTTCGGCCGGCCATGATCGATCGCCAGCATGTTGACCGCGAACGAACTTTCCAGCGCGGTGTGCTTGTAAAGATTGTTGATGACAATTTTCGGATTTCCGTCGCGCTTCAGCTCGATCACAACGCGCGTATTTTCGTCGGACTCATCGCGAATCGCCGTGATGTCGCCAAGCACTTTCTCGTTGACCAGCGCCGCGATGCGTTCGACCAGCGTCGCCCGATTAACGTTGTATGGAATCTCCGTGATCACGATCTGCTCGCGATTGCCTTTGAGTTCTTCAACGCCAGCCTTGCCGCGCACCTTCATGCTGCCGCGACCGGTTTCGAGATATTGTTTTATCCCGGCGAGCCCGAGGATGGCACAACCGGTTGGGAAGTCCGGGCCCTTCACAAACTTCATCAAACCATCGAGGTCGATCTCCGGGTCGTCGATCTGGGCGCAGATGCCATCGATCACTTCACCCAGATTGTGTGGTGGCATGTTCGTAGCCATGCCCACCGCGATGCCGGTTCCGCCGTTAACGAGAAGATTTGGAAATGCAGCGGGGAAAACCGTCGGCTCGGTGCGCGTTTCGTCGTAGTTAGGAACAAAGTCCACGGTCTCCTTGTCCATGTCGGTCATGAGCGCGGCACCGAGATGCGTCATGCGCGCCTCGGTGTAACGCATCGCCGCCGGAGGATCGCCTTCGACCGAGCCGAAGTTTCCCTGGCCGTTTACGAGCGTCTCGCGCATGGCCCATGCCTGGGCCATGTGAACGAGCGTCGGGTAAATTACGGCCTCGCCGTGCGGATGATAGTTACCGCTCGTGTCACCGCAAATCTTGGCGCATTTTCTGTGCTGCCGATTGGGAAACAGCGAGAGGTCATGCATCGCATAGAGAATTCTTCTCTGCGATGGCTTCAAACCATCGCGCGCGTCGGGGAGCGCGCGCGAGATAATGACCGACATGGAGTAATCGAGAAATGACCTCGACACCTCTTCGGCAACGTTGATGGGATCTACTTTTTCGTTGGCGTTATACATTGCCTGCCGCGGCGGCTAATGCCGCACGATCCGTGTCATGTTGAGCGAAGCGAAACATCTCGCAAATACCGAAAGAGGCAGCTGAGGTTTCTCGCGACGAGTCGCGCGTGTCATTACACATCGAGATTTCGGACATTCAACGCGTTGTCCTCGATGAATTGGCGGCGCGGCTCGACGACGTCCCCCATCAGGATCGTAAACATCTTGTCGGCATCGACAGCATTGTCGTCGTTCAGATCCACTTTGAGTAGTTTGCGTTTTTCGGGATCCATTGTGGTGTTGAAGAGTTCCTTGGCGTTCATTTCACCGAGACCTTTAAAGCGTTTGATCTGCACACCGCGTCGCCCAATCTCGAGGATCTTCTGCAGAATTTCCGGAATGGAAAAAAGCGGATGCGACAAGGCTCGTTCGCCCTCACCCTCAATCAGCTCAAAGATAGGACGATCGCTCGCCGAATAGTGATCAACCTTCAGTCCTTTGCGTGCCAGCTCTGCGATCAGCTTCTGGATGGTGGTCGCTTCATGCAACTCGACAAGTTTGCCGCGACGACGATTGCCGTTTTTCGGAACGGCCGCCGGCGCGGTCGTGAGTGGCAGCAGTTCCTGGCCCATCTCCGTGTCGAAAAGATTCAGATCGAGATTCTCTTCGTGGAATTTTCGGACCGCGCGTTCGTCGCCAAAATAGTGGGTCATCTCCTCATTCCCGTCGCGTACTTTGACCAGATAAGACGGTAGTTTGCCGGATTTCGCATCGCGCTCGGCCAGGAAATTTTCAAACTCGCCGCCATGCCGACGAACCGATTCGCTCAGCTTGGCCAGCTTCTCGAGCGATTCGAGAATGTCTTTCATCTGCGCGGTGGTCAGTTCCTTGTCATCGGCCAGATTTTTCAGACGCACATCTTCCGCGCCTAACGAAATCAGAATTTTGTTCAACTGCACGTCGTCATCGACATATTCTTCGCGTTTCTTGCGCTTGATTTGGTAGAGCGGCGGTTGCGCGATAAAAATTTTTCCGGCACGCACAAGCTCCGTCATTTGCCGATAAAAAAACGTCAGAAGCAAAACCCGGATGTGGGAACCATCCACATCCGCGTCAGTCATGATGATGATGCGACCGTAGCGAAGTTTCTTGATGTCGAATGTGCCTTCCTCTTTGCTCCCGCCAGCGCCGTTGCTTTCCTCCTTCGGCTTCCCGATGCCGGTGCCGATGGCTGTGATCATCGACTGGATCTCAGTATTCTTCAGCGCTTGATCGAGACGCGCCTTTTCTACGTTGATGAGCTTCCCGCGGATCGGCAGGATTGCCTGGTAACGGCGGTCGCGGCCCTGCTTGGCGGAGCCGCCGGCCGAGTCGCCTTCGACAATGTAAAGTTCCGTCAATTCCGGATCGCGTTCGGAACAATCCGCCAGCTTCCCGGGTAGACCGCCACCGGTCAGCGCACCTTTGCGGATCGTTTCTCGCGCCTTGCGTGCCGCTTCACGCGCGCGCGCCGCGGTCAGCACCTTCTCGAAAATGCGTTTCGCCACCGGCGGGTTCTGATCAAAATACGTCATCAACCCATCATAAACGACCGAGTTCACGATGCCGTCGATCTCGGTGTTCACGAGCTTGACCTTGGTCTGAGATTCGAAACGCGGATTTGGCAGTTTGATGCTCAATACGCAGACGAGACCTTCGCGTGCGTCGTCACCGGAGATCGAAGGATCTTTGTCCTTCATGAGGTTGTTCGACTTGGCGTATTGGTTGACCGCCTTCGTCAGTGCCGTGCGAAAACCGGTGAGGTGCGTGCCGCCGTCTGGATTGGGGATCGAGTTCGCGAACGGAAGAATCTGATCATTATAGCTGTCGTTATATTGCAGCACGACATCGACGAAGACTTCGTCGCGCTGCCGGGAAATCACGACCGGTTTCGGGTGAATTACCTGCTTGTTTTCTCCAAGCTGCTTAACGAACTCTTCGATCCCGTGCTTGTAGAGAAACGTTTCCTTTCTCGGCGAATCGCTCCGCTCGTCGGAAAGCGTGATTTCGATGCCCGGGTTGAGGAACGCGAGCTCGCGCAAGCGGGAAGCGAGCCGCTCGAATTTAAATTCCGTGGTGATCGTGAAGATCGTTGGATCGGGGAAGAATGTAATGAGCGTTCCTGTCACCTTTTTGTTCTTAACCTCACCGATCACGCTCAGCTTTTCGGTTGTGATGCCGCGCTCGAAACCCATGTGATAAACCTTGCCGTCGCGCGACACTTCGACCTTGAACCAATCCGAGAGAGCGTTAACGCATTTCGCGCCGACGCCGTGCAAACCGCCGGAATATTTGTAGGCCCCTTGCCCGAATTTTCCGCCGGCGTGCAGATTCGTCAGAACCAGTTCGACCGCCGGCATCTTGAACTTCGGATGCATGTCGACCGGGATACCGCGACCATTGTCGCGTACGGACACCGAACCGTCTACGTGGATGGCGACGTCAATCTTCGTGCAGAAGCCGGCGAGATGTTCGTCAATTGAGTTATCGAGAACTTCGAACACCATGTGATGCAAACCGCGTTCATCGGGATCGCCGATGTACATCCCCGGGCGTTTGCGGACAGCTTCGAGACCTTCCAACTTGTCAATCTGCGCGGCATCGTACTTTTGAGATTTGTTGATGCCGATGTCGTCTTTTTGGCGGGGATTTTCGTCGTCTGGATCAGGCAAAACAGCAGCTTGCATTGTTACCGAAAAAGATAGCGGCGAACACGTCTGGAAACAACAAATATCTCGCTGCCCAAGGCATGCGATTTCCGCTAACTGTTGAGGATGGAAACCCAGCCGAGCCCACTATCTTGTAGTTGGTGGCCGTGCCCAATCGAAGAAAAATGCCGTCAATGGACGTGCGGGGTTTACCAGCGGAAAATTTTGGTATGGCCGCACTCGGTGCGGCTATCGTCGATGTCGCTTGGATCTGATCGGCGCCGCTCTTTGAAGGCGTCAGACGCGCCACACGGGCGATCTACGTTGGACCCAAAGTGCTGGTGGGAAGAAGCTCGGAAAGCGAATTCAGGACGCGGTAACTCCGCATGTAGGCCTTCGCGTAGTCGGCCTCGGCGCCGCAAACGTCGAACATCAGTTGTTCTTTCTCGCTGTAGTTAACGAAGGTTACGCTGCGTCGGTAGGGAAAGCCGAAAAGATTGTAAGTGAAAATGAACTGGTGGCTGGTCCAGCCATTGATCGGGACCGCGTCCGATCTCTCCGATTCCGGTTGAACGTCGGTGGCGTTTTGGGGGACGAAGCTTCGCGCTACAGAGCGGTATTGTTCGAGATTCTTTTGATCGAAAAGCATCTCGGGTTTCATCGGCGACTTCGACAACGTCATGCCTGCGCTTTTCAGGTCGTTGAAGCGGAAGGTCGCCGATGCGGTCGTTCCATCGACCGTCATCATATTGTCCATGCGAAAAATGAGACGCTTGTCCTCATCCTGAAAAAAGTAACGCTTGATCGGGGGACCATCTTTGGCCACGGTCAATTCGTGCGGTGTCAGATTGAGTGCGTAAATGTTGCTTGAGATCGCGACGGACCGCAGAAGCGTGGCGAAAAGGATTTTTTTCGTCGACATGGTTTCGTTAGAATCGCGCGAGCGAACCACGGCTCATTGAGACGGCATCGAGGCTGCCTGGTGGTGGTGTATCGGTAAAACGGGAATCGAAGTCCCACACACGATTCGGGGGGACGTATATACTGCCAGTGTCCCATTCACCGGTCGCGATTTGGCTCGCAAAAAGCTCGATCATGGAACCGTTGTAGGTGAACGCCTTGCTGGTCCAGTCTTCCAGGAAGCGGGGGAAATTGTTTAGCCCGCCCGAGTAGCCGTATTGCACACCATATTCATTCGTCCATCCGGAAGGAAGGAAGCCGGCCACGATCGCCGTGTTCACCGTCGTGGCTGATGCTACGCGGGATTTGAGCGACGAGCTGGAATTGCTGTCGTTCCAGTTGTTGGAGAGGATTGTGACCGCATCGGCAAACACGGCGGAGGAAACCCTCGTGCTGGCGGTGCCGAGATTGTAGTCCCCTTGGATGTAGACAGGATTTTGGCTCGCGACCGTCAGTCCTCCTGACGGCAGAGTGCTTCCATTCGTTAGGCGAATTGCCTTCGGATCGCTATAACCGGTCGAAGTGGCGTCGTCGACATAGAGGATACCGTTAAAACCGGAGGCAGCATTCAAGGAGGTCCTCGCCTGGGAGAGATTGAACGATGTCACATCGACATTCTTCCCTTCGCGACGATCGTAAATGGTTTGGTGAGAAACCGCACTCTTCAGCGCCGCAATCTGCGAAGCGTTAAGAGATGTGCCATTCTGCGTGGAAACGTTAGTGACAGGGGTGCCGGCGGTGCCGGTGATGCGAATGAGAATGCCGGCTTTGTTGAAGAGACGGCGTTGGGCGATGGGCGTTGGGTCAGGGTAGGCGTTGTTGGGCGGCTCGATTAGCTCGCGCATGCTGTCGTTGTTTGGATTGCTGTCGGTCGTATCCAAAAGCGCGGCGGCGTCCGCTCCGAGCGGTTCCATGCGATCTACGGAGTGAACTTGCTGACCAATGCCTCCGTTGGTGTATGCGGGCGTAAACGAACTATTCGGAGAATAGCCGGACCAAGTCCAAGCTTGTGGAGGCGCATCGTGCTGTTGGTTGTTGGCGTCTGTCCAGACGCCGTCAATGTATCCTCCAACAAAGGACAGATTTCCGCTGAAGGTGAGTGATGGCGTCTGGCCCGGGCCCACCGGTACCGACGAGCTGACATAGGCCTTGCCATTGGTGTGCACTAAACCGCCGATAGTCATGGGAGCGGTCTTGTAGAGTTCGAGAGTGTCCTCGAAGAAAGCAGTCGCCTGAAAAAGCGGCACAACCGTGTAGTTCATCTCGCGCTTGACCCCGCACTTTACTATTCGTCCACCGGTGAACGTGCCGGCGAGGCGAACGCTCGCCAGATAGCGGGTATTCCGGCCCGACCACCCAGGATAGTTATCGAGACTGATTCGTGTGGGTGAGGGAGGGACCGTGGCAGTCGGATCGGGTTTGCCGTACAGGTCGGTCCCGGCCACTTGTAGAGGGCCGTCCGCGCTCGGTGCATAGGAAAATCCGTTGAACGAGGGAACAGTCGCAAGATTCTGGGCCAACCGGGAACTGGAAACCGGTGCGTAGTAGCTATTGATGGTCTTTGTCCAAATTCCGTAGCCGAAGTCGAGCGCTCCCTCCGCCGCGCTCCGCAAGGCGGAATAATCCCGGCTGGAATCCGTCGTCCGCACCGTGGCGGTAGTTAGTTGCATGGCGATCCCGATCGAAACAGTGATCAAGAATATGATGAGCAGGGTGACGATCAGGGCCGAAGCTTTTTTTTCCGTTGTGGGCAGTGTTTTCATACTTATTGAAGAAAGTTTCTGGGTCGCACCATGGTGTCGACGCGCAGAAACGTATTGAACTCCTTGGATTGGCGGGTGGCGAGATACTTGTTGAACTGCTGATCTTCCACCCGCATGGCGATACTGAGAAAAGTTGCCCCGTTTTGGTTTACGAGCGAGAACGGCGCATTTTCTGCCAAACCGTTAACGGTTTGCGTTCCGATCTCGCGAGTTAAAATCTTGTAGCCGGCAGGATCGTTGTAGTTAGTCACCGTTTCCGCGTCTCCGTACATTCGCAGCTCGGCACGTCCGCCAACCGGCGCAACCACGAACGCCACGCGGTGCACCACGTATGCGACTTGTGCGACGCTGGAGCTCCAGGAAATCGTTCTGCCTAAGGGATTTTGCAGCGTAACTGTCCGCATCGCGCCCGGATTGGGAGAGGGGTTGGGGATGGGACCCGCTAGTCCCAAGGGGTCGCTGCAAGTGTCGACCAATGGCCGAGTGCTGGCATCCATCCTAACCACGTCGTTTCTTGCCAGCTTGGGTGGGACGGCCAGCGCACTTGTGCAATAGTACAACTGGAGCGTCGTTGTGGTCGACGGGAGACCCGTTCCGGGATTACCAACGACGAACGGTCCCCCGACATACCGGTCAAAAATGATTCCAGCAGCTGGACCGGAGGGGTTGGTAGCATCAGTTCCGTCAGCCTTGATCAGTTTGGGCAGCCCGTTTGATTGATTGATCTCGGAGTAAATCCGATCGAGCGCGCTCCGCACAATAGTATTGGATGAATTTAGGGATACGTTCTCGGCCAACAGCGTGGTCGAACGCATCAGGATCGAGTAGACAACGCCGCCAACGATCAGCAGGAGGATGGAGGCCATGCAGATTTCCGTGAGCGTGTATCCCTTGTTGTGGAGCTGGCGTGCGTTTTCCTTCATTTGTCGACTGCTCGGATCGTGGTCATTTCGTAGCTTAACTGACGCTCATAGAGCGAATAATTCAGACGGAAGGTCACTCGCCGAATATCTGCGCCGACGGCATTCGTTTCGGCCGTCACGGTGCGGAGCAAAGTTCCGGTCACTTTTGTCGTTCCGTCGCGGCTTGTGTAAATGGTCTCGAGGTTATCGCCGCCGCCGTCGTCGTCCCACACCGCATTGGTCGCGGTCGCGAGAATCGGTGGGACGTTGGTAGAGGTGAAAGGTGTGCCAATCGCTGCTTCGATATTGCGCTGTACGATCTCCCTGGCGTTGGTCATGATTCGTGTGCTGACTGCGTTCTTATTTAACAGAGTGAGGGACACGATGGCCGAGCTGGCGATCAGTCCGAGGAGGGCGGCTCCGATGGCGATTTCCACTAGCGTAATCCCTTCTTCGGCGCGCGATTTGCGCACGGTGAGCTGCCGCCGGCAACGGCGCGTGCTCGAAGGGTTGCAATTCATAAGGACACTGCGAAATGCGTTACAAGTCGCTCTCATACAGAGCAAGACACGCGCCATTGTTATAATTATCATAATGCAAAACTTGACCAGGATTGGCCTGCCGCGAAGGTGCTAACGCATGCGATCTCAGACATTATTTGAGGCGCGGTGGATTCTTGCCGTGCTGGTCGCTCTTACCTTGGCGAGCCTGCTGATTTCGCTCTGGCTCTCGCTCGTATGGCTGGTCTTGATCGCCTATACGATCACTTTTTTCCGGGACCCGGAACGAGTTGTTCCCTCCGGTCCTGACACCGTGGTGGCACCGGCGGATGGTGTGGTGGCTGAGATCGTGCAGGTGGAAGAAAACGAAGTCGTTCATGCCAGGATGCAGCGTGTTGCCATTTTTCTTTCTATCTTCGACGTGCACGTAAACCGGGCACCTGTCGCCGGGCGAATTATTTACCGGGAGCGGCGCAAGGGCCTTTTTCTCGATGCGCGCGATCCCGAGTGTTCCGCGAAAAACGAGGCGATGACGTGGGCATTTGAAACGCCGCACCTAACGTTGGTCGTTCGTCAGCTTACCGGCGCGATCGCGCGCCGGATCGTTGGTTGGTCCCAAGCGGGAGATCGCTTGAAGAAAGGCGAGCGTTTCGGCATGATTCGCTTCGGCTCCCGCACAGAAGTATACTTGCCGCTCGATGCGACCGTGCTCGTGAAGGTCGGCGATCGCGTCGTCGGCGGTGTGACGATCATTGCGCAACTACCCACTGAATGAACGACAACGGTCCGAAGATTTACCTCCTGCCGAATCTGATGACCGCCGGCAATTTGTTCTGCGGCTTCACTGCCACGCTAAAAATTCTCGAGGGCGCTCTGCTCCAGAATTCGAATCCCGACGCGGCCGCCGACCTGTTTCACTCTGCCGTCTGGTTCATTCTCGGCGCTTGCATCTTCGATTTGCTCGATGGCCGCCTCGCGCGTCTCGGTGGGCACGAAAGCGCCTTCGGGCGCGAATTTGATTCGTTAGCCGACATCGTATCGTTCGGCGTCGCGCCCGCTCTCATGGTGTATCGCATCGTCCTTCAGGAATTTCCGCGCTCCTGTTGGATTATCGCCTTTGTTTATCTCGCGTGTGGCGCGCTTCGCTTGGCCCGTTTCAATTGCGCCTCGTCCGATGGCGAAGCGGCCGGCGTCGACAACAAGAAAAACTTCACCGGTTTTCCTATTCCCGCTGCCGCGGGACTGATCGCGTCCATCACGCTCTTTCTGCTCTGGCTCGCTGAGGGCGAACACCACTTGGGCAAATGGAAATTCGTCTTGCCGCCATTGCTGCTTTTTCTCTCTTTCATGATGTTCAGCCGCTTCCAATATCCGAGTTTCAAAGCGCTCAACTGGAAAACGAAAAAGTCGATCCCGCGTTTTCTCATCATCATTCTCATCCTCGTCTTTACGTGGCTGTATTACGAATGGATGCCGGCCGTGTTGTTCCTCTCGTATCTGCTCTACGGATTTCTTCGGCCATGGCTTTCCCGTGAGTGGCGGCGCGAGATCGAGGAAGAGATCGGAGAAGAGCCGGATGAAACAGTCGAAGAAGCCCGTTAGCATCTTGTCGCGACGGATTGTGGCCGACGCTTGGACAGCTCGCAGAAGCAGTTTCCCTTGCGATTATCCGCAACCGCTTTAACCCCTGCGCGGAGACAACGGTCGCTATGATTGATTGAGTCTCGCCAGAATTTCGGGATCACGCACATCGGCCCACTCGCCCGTCAGCTCCAGCGCCTGGACCTTTTTGCCCGAGAGCGCGAGGTTGCGAATCGCGTCGGTCAGTTCGAATTCGCCGCGCGGTGAACGCTCCAGTTTGGCGGTGAAATCGAAAATGGTCGGGCGAAACATGTAGACGCCCGCATTGTACCATGGGCTGGCAGGTTCTCCCGGTCGCAGTTTTTCCCGCAGATCGGTTAACTCGAATCGCTCATTCACGAAAACGGCGCCGCCTTTGGTGACATCTTCGTTTCGTTTGACGGTGACGATGGCCTCGACCTCATCGGTCGGCGCTGCGAGGCGGTGGTAATTGGCCGGATCAACCAGGATGTCGCCATAACTCAGGATGAACGGAGCGTTCCCCACAAAATCTCGCGCCAGCTCCACAACTCTTCCCGTCCCATCTTGCACGACCTGTGTCGTATAATGAATCCGGGAATCGAATCGTGTCCCATCTCCAAAAAATTCCTGCACCGCGTCGGCGCGATAGCCAACGATGATCAGGAGATCGCTGACACCGGCGGCGTGCAAACCTTCGACGATATGGAGCAAGACCGGCTTGTCCCGCACTTGGAGCATCGGTTTTGGAAGTTCATTTGTTAACTGGCGCATGCGCGTGCCGCGACCAGCCGCGAGCAAAACAGCTTTCGAGATTCTCATCGCGAGTTGATTTCACGCTGCGAGTGGTTCAGCATCGCCAGCGTGCTGAAATTTCTCGGAAAATATCGCGAAACCGGGCTGCTGCTTTTGCGCGTGAGCATCGGCGTCATTTTCATTCTCTTCTGCGCGCCGGTCTTATTCTCGGGCGAGCGGCACTGGGCGCAATTCGGCAGCGCGATGCGGGTATTCAATTTTCACGCCCATCTCGCCTGGTGGGGATTTTTTGGCGCACTGGCGGGCTGTGCCGGTGGAATCCTGATGATCCTCGGTTTCGCTTTCCGCTTCGGCGTGCTGCTTGCGTTCATCGTTGCGCTGGTCAACGCCATCGCCGTCAGCCATTACGAACATGCGCTCGTCGACAAGATCGCCCCGATCGAGATCGTTCTCGTTCTGCTCTGTCTCTCGTTCATCGGGCCGGGCAAATACAGCGTGGACAAAACGTAGCGCTATTTCGCGGCGTCGCGCTTTTCATCGATCAACAGCACCGGCAAATCGAGTTGCTTGATCATCGCATCGATCTTCGGCAGGTCGTCCTTCTTGATCTGCGTCCACTTCGCGAGCTGTTCGTCCAGTTGACCGCCCAGCATCGTGAACACTTCGTATTGCGCCTGAGTTGGCGCCGCGTTCGCGCCATCGATGACGTGACTGAAAGTGTCGAAGCGTTCGTTCAACATATTCGGGAAAACAAGATTGCCCTCCGAGCTTTTCATGTTCACCTGAATCAGCTCCTCCTCGACAACTGACATTTTCTTGCTCAATCCATCCGCGGCCTCGAGCGCCGGTTTCGCCTTCGGATCGTCGCCGAACTTTGCGTGCAACGCTTTGATCTGTGCCTTCACATCGCGAATTTCATTGATCGCGGTGTGCAGTTGCGAAATGCGATCGCGGACCTGTATTCCGAGTTCAAATTGTTTTTGCACACCGGCGTCGGCGTTTTTGATCCGTGGATCCATCACGAGTTTCAACGGCGCTGTTTCCGTCTTGCCTGCGATAGTCATCTTCACCTGATAATCGCCCGGCATCGCTTTCGGGCCGCGCGGGCCGTCCCCGCTGTAGAACGCACCTGGCGTTTTCACCGGATCGTCGTAACGCAGGTCCCAGGCGAACCGATTCATTCCCTTCGCTGCCGGAATCGTCTTCGGGGTCTCGACGCGATCCGGCCATTCCGGCGGTTGCTCCTCTTTCTTCTTTTCTTTGCTCGACAGGTGCCGTACCAGCTTGCCCTGACTGTCGAGAATATCGAGCGTCACTTCGTCTTTCGGCGCGCTCTTGAAGTAGTAGTCGATCATCGCTCCCGGTGGCGGGTTTTCGCCGACCGGCAGACGCTTGTCGAACTCCGTCGGGTAGTTGAGCAGCAGCGCGGTCTGCGGCTGATAGAGAACGAAATCGGTGTTCCCCATCTGCGCGGTCGCCTGGCGCAACGGCGTCAGATTATCGAGCACCCAAAACGAACGCCCATGTGTCCCGACGACAAGATCATCATCTTTCACCACGAGGTCGCGAATCGGTGACACCGGCAGATTCAACTGCAGCGATTGCCAATGCGCGCCGTCATCAAAAGAGACAAACACGCCGAGTTCAGTTCCGGCGTAGAGCATTCCCCGTTTTTTCGGATCTTCGCGCACCGCGCGGACGTAAGCGCCCTCTGGAATGCCATTCGTGATCGCGGTCCACGTTTTTCCCAAATCGGTCGTCTTGTAAATGTACGGCTTGATGTCATCGAGTTTGTGCCGGTCAACCGCGACGTAGGCGGTGTTCGCGTCGTGCGGCGACGGCTCGATCATATCGACCGTGCTCCACTCCGGCATTTTCGGCGAAACATTTGCCCAATGCGCGCCGTCATCCGTGCTCACCTGCACGAGGCCATCGTCGGTCCCAGCCCAAAGCAGACCCTGTTGCTTCGGCGATTCCGCGAGCGCGAAAATGGTGTCGTAATATTCGACCGATGTGATGTCGAGCTGGATTGGGCCGCCGCTCGGTTGCTGCTTCGATTTGTCGTTACGCGTCAGGTCCGGGCTGATCTGTGTCCACGTCCGGCCCTGATCGATTGATTTGAAAACGCATTCGGCTGCTGTGTAAATCACATCCGGATTGTGTGGCGAAAGAAAGATCGGCGAGACCCACTGGAACCGATGCTTCAAATCCGCCGCGCCGTGACCTGAGTTGTCCACCGGCCACACGCTCATGTCCTGATACTGCTCGCGCGTCTTGTCGTAGCGCGTGACAAAGCCTTCGTTATTCGAGTAAATGATGTGCCAGTCGCGCGGATCGGGCACGACGAAGCCGCACTCGCCGCCGCCAGCCTGAAACCAATCTTCGCGCCCGATCGTACCGCTGTCGGTCCGGCTCGCGATGCCCACATTCGAGTTATCCTGCTGTGCGCCGTAAATGTGATACGGAAACGCGTTATCGACCGCGACGTGATAAAACTGCGCCGTCGGCTGATTGTTTTGCGTCGTCCACGTCTTGCCGCCGTCGATCGAAATACTCGCGCCGCCGTCGCTTACGTTGCCGATGCGATCCGGGTTCTGCGGATCAATCCAGAGCCCGTGATGATCGCCGTGCCGAGCCGGGAGCAAATTGAACGTCTTGCCGCCATCGACCGATTTGAATGCCCCCGTATTCAGCACATAAACCGTGTCGGGCGCTTTCGGGTCCGCGTAGATTTTGCTGAAATACCAGGCGCGTTGGCGGAATCGCCCGTCGTCATTCACCTTCGTCCATTTCTCGCCGCCATCTTCCGAGCGAAAAATGCCGCCTTCCTTCGCTTCGATGATTGCGTAGATGCGGTTTGCATCCGCTCCGGAAACGCTGATGCCGATGCGCCCGAGAATTCCATCCGGCAATCCATTTCCCGTGAGCTGCTTCCAAGTCACGCCGTTGTCTTCCGATCGGTAGAGCCCGCTGCCCGGCCCGCCGCTCGAAAAATTCCACGGCTGGCGCCGCGCCTGCCAGAGCGCGGCGAAAACGATATTCGGATTGTGCGGATCGAACACGACATCGATTCCGCCGCTGTTCTCGTCCTTGTAGAGAACTTTTGTCCACGTCTTCCCGCCGTCCGCGGTGCGAAAAATTCCGCGCTCCTGGTTAGGGCCAAACGCATGACCAAACGCCGCCACCAGCGCGATGTCCGGATTTTGCGGATGCACGATGAGCGCCCCGATCTGCCGCGAATCTTTCAACCCGACATTCTTCCACGTCTTGCCTGCGTCGATCGATTTATAGACGCCGTTGCCGTAGGTGATGTTGCCGCGCGGCGCGCATTCGCCCGTGCCGACGTAAATCACATTGTGGTCCGATGGCGCAACTGCTATCGCGCCGATCGATGAGATCGGTTCCTTGTCGAACAACGGCGTCCAATTCGCGCCGCCATCGATTGTCTTCCAGACGCCGCCCGCGACGGCGCCGAAGTAATAAGTGTTCGGTTCCCCCGGAACTCCTTCGATCGCGAGCGCGCGTCCGCCGCGAAACGGCCCGATCTCGCGCCACTTCATCCCGCTCCATAATTTCTCGTCGAGCTTGCTTTTGTCGGTGGCCGGATTCGCGGCGAACGCGTTATCCAGCAGCGCGGCCGCGAAGAGGAAAACAAACGGCGAGGTCAGGAACGGAAGAAATCGAGAACGCATCCCGTAGTTTGAGAGACATTCGGAACCATTCAACTCCAATGTCGGCCGCCATTTCCTTTATTCGGGCAACAAATGAGAAATACTCCCGTCGCCCGCGGACGGCGTCCCTCACAATTTGACCGAAGGACTGCGCAGCCGCCTCAGGAGCCACCGGCTTCAAAATGTTCGGTGTTGACGGCTCGTTCGGGCCGGTCACGGCGGAGCCACAGCACCGGAATTCGTTAGACTTCCGACCCGCCCAGCTACCGGCGCAACGGTGAACTCGGTGGATATCAGTTCCTTCGCCTCGGCTGGTCGCCGTAGCGATAGGCGCCAAAGCCCGGGCTCCATCGGCATCGGTCCCTGGTAGGGGAGGTAGCTCACGACCCACCCAGACTGGATGGTAAACAATGTCCTATACCGTTGGCCGCTCGGTGACAGCCAGTCGAACGCGATCGGCGTATCCTCGGGGTATCCGAGCCACCGCGCACGCGAAAGCGGGCGATCCTCCGGACGAAATGTGGATAGATCAACGAATGCTCCGGACTTATCTTGTTTCTGGTAACCGACTGCCAAAGCAGTCGGCCCGTCGTGGCGAAGTTGCTCAGAGGAGGTGAATCGCCCCCGGCCGTAGTGGAAATTGTCGAGCAAAGCGGCAAATTCGTCATCCGAACGAAGATACCAGTCTCCACACATCGCGTTGTATCGTTCGGCTAAGCGTCTGTTCGCTGGCGCCAGGTTATTCTTTTCGGCCGGATCGACGGCAAGATCAAAAAGCTCAGCCGCGCCGGTTCGGATATTCGCGATAAATTTCCAGCGCCCATCGCGCAGCCCCCACTGTTCCGGGAATGCGCTCTTCTGGAAGAACACGGGCCGCTCTGCAAAGTCTTTCGCGAGCAGACTGCGTCCCGGAATCCCCGGGACCTCCGGACCGCAAAACGCGAGGAGCGTCGGCATGATGTCTCCCATTGTCGCCAGCCGATGCGAGACAATCGGCGCCGGCGGCGCGACCGGCGGAGCCAGGATAAGGAAGCTCTTGACGTTCTCTTCGTAGATTCGGTTTTTGTGGGTGAAATTCCCCGGATGCCGATTGCCGAACGCCTCACCATGATCGCCGGTGACCGCGATCAGTGTATTCGCTAGTAGGCCACGCCGCTCGAGAAACTCGATCAGGTCGCCGATCGCATGGTCGGTGTCGTGGATCGCGTTGCGATAGTGCGAATAATCGTCTGTGCCGGGATGCGGCACTGTAGAACCCGGCGGGGAGGTATATGGATGATGGGTCGCGACGGTGAGGTAATTGACGAAGAAAGGCTTTTTCGACTCGGCCGTCTTGTCGATCCAAGCCTCAATCAGAGACACGGGAAATTCCTCTTTTGCTCCCCATGAGTTGAGCTCGTACTGCGGGGTGTGGTGCGCCCCGTCTCCGCCAAACTCATAGAAGGTCCCGAAGCGAAGATTCTGGTAAAAACGGAGCATGTTCTCGTAATCCAGCCGCGCCCCGGTGTAAGCCGCTGTTGCATAGCCGTGGCTGGCGAACATGCCTGGTAAAGTCGGTCCCAGATATTTGTGATCCAGCATCTCGAAGACGCTTCCCCAAGTCAGCGCACGGCCGCCAGTCTGGAGCGCGACATGGGTACGGACCGTAGCCGGGAAAATAGTATAGACGGAGTCGAAGACCGCGCCGCGACGAGCCAGTCTGGCAAGGTTGGGCGCGTCAATTCCCGAAGGCCGTCCCTTGTCGTCCAGCAACTGGAGCGAGCCCACCGACTCGATCACAATGAGAATGACATTCGGAGAATGGCTGCGTCGCAAATTCTCATAAACCAGCGTCGACAGGCGCGAATCACGGTCGATCCGCTCTGCAGGCAGCCCTGCCGCAATCGATTGGAGCCCGGCTTTGGGCCGAGTCCGGCTCACCTGATCAATCACTTGGCTCCGAGCCGACTCCCGGACGAGAACCAACAGTGGATTTTGGCCAAGGTTCTCTAACTCCGATGGGGTGCTTGCAATTCTTGACCCCGCCAGCGTCAAACCACTCACCACAGCGAACCCCGTCGCAGCCCAGAGGGTCCGCCAATCCGCGGAGCCCGGGACGCGGACCACACCGAACCACAGCAGAAGACAGATGCTCGCCAGGGCTGCCGCCGCGGTCCAATAGAATGCCGGGCCAACTGCGGCCGAGAAGGAACTCCACAAGACCTCTGGGTTGCCATAACCGAATCCCTCCGCCATTCCCGGGCGATAATGGTCAAGGAAAATTCGGAAATAAACCTGGTCACCCAGCGTATAAATCATGGCGATCGCGCAAACTCCCAACCAGAGCAGACGGCTCCACCTTCTGCTCGCGCAGACCCAGCCTCCGAGGCCACCGGCCAGAGCGATCAGGACATTGTCACCTTGAAGGAGTGGCAGGCGCGCGAGAAACTTCAGCGCAGCTTCGAACTGGCCATTCGCCGGCAGAAGACACCCAAGGTAATTCGCACATTGAGCGAACAATTGGAATGCCCACTGCACAGCCGCGAAGACAACGGCGACACGGAACCGGGCGCTGCGATCCATAAAGCTCAGTTTACCACCCGTGAGGAAACGTAGCTAGGGCGCAGTTCATTGTCCCCTCTTGCAACACTCGTCAAAAAAAGAAGGAGCCTGGGGATCAAACCCAGGCTCCTCAAGGTGCGATGCGTTAGTCTTGTCTACTAATGAGAACCAGAACCAGAACCAGAACCAGAACCAGAACCGCCGCCGCCGCCGCCGCCGTTCGGCGTGAGTGTCACCGTCACCGGACCGCTAGTCGCGGTGCAGTTTTGGCTGCCCAAGAAGGTCCCCATGGCAGTGGCCACATTGGTGGTCGTCTGCGTGAGATTGACGTCCCTGTCGAAGCTCTGCGATGTCATGGGAGCAAGCGTGATAGGCCCGGCGATGGCACCGAGATGATCGTCGGTCACCGTGACGTTGGTCAGCGGCACGGCCCCGGTGTTGGTCACCGTGTAACGATACGTGATCGGGCTCCCTCCGGTCTGGCCGTTGAAGCCTACCAGAGTCATGCTTCCAAAAACGTTACCCACCACCAGCGGCTGCGAGCAGGAAGTATGGATGTCGACGTATTCCGTCCCACCGCCGCCCTGATTGATGAGAGCGAAATAGGACTGAGCTTTGAAGGTAGCGCCGGCAAAGCTGACAGTGAAGGTTTGCCCCGGAAGAACCGGATTTGCATTTGTCACCGGTTGACCATTCGAGTCGTTGATGATTGTGTAAGCCTGCGAACCTTTCAGCTGTCCAACCTGGTCGTTTTGGCCGATGACGATGGGCAGTGAGGAATTAAACGCGCCCACCTCATCGCACTCGAACTTAGTGCCGTAAGGCTGCTGGTTGTTGCTCGCTGCGCAACCGCCAGCTGTGTAACGGAAGACGAGCGAGGTCGGCTTGCCCACGGTATCGCAGCTCGCAATCGGAACCATGGGAATGGTGCAGTTGCTACTGGGCGGCGGCGGCGTGGGGAAGCAATCGAGAACCTTCCCATTGCCGGCCATGCCAGCGAAGATCCAAGTGTTAATGTAGCTTGTAGTGTTGTTCTTCCCGTTGCCTTCCGCGTTACCGCAGTCCTCTGGGCCGTTCATGTCCACGTCCGAGCAGGACAAGTGGAAGGTGGAAGTGCCGAGCAAGGTCGTCATGCTCGGATTGCTATAGATCTGGAAGTAGATGTCATTGGGATACGAACCCGCGCCCACGCGCGAGAAGGTAATCGTCTGCCCAATGGCGATAGCGCCAAAGGTCTGGGCCGTTCCCGTGCCGATATTGCCGTTCCAGGCTTTCACATAAACCGGCGAGGTCGTGCCGTTCCAGGTCAACATCAGCCGATCGATCGGCTTGGCTCCGCTGCAATCGAACGACGGTGGAACCACCGGAGGAACGCAGTACTTGGCTACGGTCAAAGGGCAGACTGGGATGTAGCCGCAGTCAATCGTGAGATCCGAGCCAACGAGATGCACGCAGACATCGCAATCGACAGAGCCGGTGCATTCGCAATTGCTGTCATTTGGATTGTGCGGGTCACCGGGTACGCCGCCGCAGGCCTGATGCGCCAGAGTATGGGTATAACCTCCCGGCGTATGGAAGCGCACAGTGTAATCCCCGGCACAAAGATTTGTGAAAAGGTAATGGCCGGTCTGATCCGTTGTCGTCGTCGTCACAAAGACGGGATTGGCGCAGTCTCTGTAGAGGTCAACAACTACGTTTGGAATACCCGGCTCGCCGGCGTCCTGGCAGCCGTTGCTATTGTTATCCTGCCACACATAGTCGCCAATCTGGCCCGTGCACCCGGGACACGGTAGTTCGATAATCCAAGGCTGCCACGGCCCGTTAGGGCCCGGGGGATTAAGGTCGGTAGGCACAGCCATAACGATGGCGATGATGTCGCCAGGCTGCGGAACAAAGCCGGCTCCGTTCGCGTTCGCAGCCGCGACGAGAGCGTTGACCACGGTCATATTAGGCGCCGGGAGGCCGTATTGTGCGAGGTCCCCGTTTTCCAACTGGGTTTGACCAAAGCCCCCGCCACCGATGAGGTGCCAGATGGCATCCTGAACATCTGAACCGGTCGTTGGGCCGGGAGGTGGTTTGTGGTTCAAGAGGTAATTAATCTTAGGCAAATTTGTTGGATCAATACCCTCTGACGCCACGCCGGCGGTGTCGTCGCTGCAGTAAATGCGGGGGAGGTAGGTTCCTCCCATGGTCGTATGCAGGTTCGAATCAATACACCAACCCGGATACGAGGTGTTCGTTATGGAAAATCCCGATGGAATATACCAGAAGGAGAGAATGCCATAGCTGGTTGGCCCGTTCGTGTTGACCGTAAACTGGATGCGAGGGTTATATGTATTCTGTTGGGCGATACTCGGCAGGTTCAGGTTGCAGCACGCTGTCTGCGCTTGCTGCTGCGAGGGGTTGCTTCCGTGGCTGTGATCGCGAACGATCTTACCCGCCACCGCGAAAGGTGAAACGCAGGGAAGCAGCGAAACGAGGAAAGCGCACAAGGCGGCGCGGCTCCACGTCAATAGATATTGTTTATTCATAACTGGGTTTTGTCTGGACTGAGTTTTATCTGGGTAATCAGGGGTGTTCCCCGGGGTTTTTTATGGGTGACTTGCGGGTGCTCCGCGGATGTTGATTGACTTTCTGGGGCTAACATTTCACTAGAATGGAGGTCGGCCCCCCTCGCAGTAAGCGAAGTTGAACCTGGGGCCTCCCCTATCCGTCCGTTAGAGCTCTAGCGGCGGAGCTTGCGTCCTGCCGCGACCAAGCCAAGAACAGCCAATCCCAAGAGGGAGGCAGTGCTGCCAGGTTCTGGGACATCGAAAGCTGCTTGGGTCGTGGCCGGATAGGCAACCACCATCAGGATTGCCAATACCGCGAATGATAATTTGGATAATTTAGTCATGAGTTTCTTTTAGTTAGTTAATTAGTTCAGTTTATTCTTTTTCAGAATAGCCAGAATGCTTAGCAGTTAGGATGCCACCGTGTAACAATGCTCGTGCTAAAGTCGATAAACCATTGATATTAAATGCAATACGTTTTGGTTTGTTCCAAAAAACTTGTTCTTCGAACATTAAGGAATTGTAAAGGAATCCGTCGATTTACATGGATTAGCCCGGGCCAGTCTCGAGTCCCTAGAGGGAAGAAGTGGTAGTAACCCGAAATGTAAAGAGAACCGACACCCGGATGCTGCGCACTCTTGGAGACTAGGGTTTTGGGATGACTTGGAATCCATGGGCAGGGTGCCTCGCTATTGACTGGGCTCAAGTGAGTTTCAGCAGCGCCGCTTGATGGAAAAGTTTTCACCACGCGGCTTCCATCAGCCGCTGGGCGCACACTGCGTTCCCCAGGTCTGGGTAACGGACGATCAATTACTCTCCCAAGAACTGCTGATTGCCAATAGAATCGCTTACACTTTCTCCAGAGTGTGATTTCACAATTGCCACGTCTGCGGCGTTGATGGTTCCGCTGGCGTTCGCATCTGTGCGGAAGTTGCCGCCGGCTACCGGTTGGCCGCTTTGACCTTTGGTCTGCGCGACGTCGCCGGCGTTGACCATACTGTTGCCGCTTGTGTCGCCGATGAGCATGGTCACACTCACCTGTGTGTCGGGCAGGACCTGCGAGAACTGGTCAGTTACGCTGCTCAAATTGACTGCAAGCGTTTGCACGTTCGCGACGCCAGTCAGGTTCGCTGTGATGGTGTGGCCGGAAACGACCGGCGCTCCTGAGACGCTCCCTATGCCACTGGAGACGCTGGCGTTTCCGCTCGTTAGGTTGTTGCTGAACGTAAATACGAGTGTGTAATCGCCGTTCGCGCCGCCGCTGCGACACTCGACGCCGGGACTTCCAGAGAGCGGGAGCGGAATGTCGAATGTGCCGGCGCCGCCATGCACCTTGCTGGAAACGGCCGAGGCAAGCTGAAGCGTCGGGATCATCGCGTAGGCGTGAGTATCGCCGTTGTGGACGCCGGTCCCGACGATGACATTGTTGTCGCTGATGCCGAGAGCTGAAGACGAAGTGTTCATGGACAAGTCCCAGCCTGATCCGGCGGGGATGAGGTCCGCAAGACGATAGGTCGTCGTCCCGTCATAGAGGAACGGAATCGAGAACGCAGAGGAATCGTTGCCCACGGCCCAACCAGCTGAGTTCACTGCCCGAGCGGAGCCCTGGCTCGTGCCCACGGCCAGCGGGATCGCGACGATTCCGCCCGCATCCGACCAGATGAATGGCAAGCCTGAGCCCTGATTCAGCATGCTCGATCCGACGACATAACCTGTGTTGCTCACGCCGAAAGCGAGCGCGCCGTTCAAGCCGGGCAGCCCGCCAACTTCGAAGGCCGTGCCTGCTCCGATGTCGTAAACGATCCCTACGTTGCGGGCGGCGTTGCCCGGATCGATGCCCTGGCCCACGATCCGCCCGGAATTGTTGATGCCGAAGGCTGTCAAAAAGTAGCTTCCGCCTGGCGTCGTCTGCGTGATGATCGTCGCGCTGCCGCCGCTGTAGATAACCCCTTGCTGCAAGCTTCCGGCGTTGACCGAGCCGACCGCGACACCCGCAGCGTTCACGCTATTCGCGTCACCGAGCGTTTGGCCGGAGGGAAGAGGAAGCTGCGAAACCACGCCACCCTGCCACACAACCGGTAGCCGGCCCGAGCCGAACGCCGTGGTCGCGCCGGTGCCTACGACGGTGCCGGTGTCGTTAGCGCTGTTCGAAACGGCGTAGCTGCGTCCGGCCAGGTTCGGCAGGCCGATGATGCCGCCGCCGAGAGTCCAGGTAAACGCCTGGGTTCCACCGGTTCGAAACGAGCGTCCGACGCCGATCCCTCCCGTCGATGCGCCAAAACCCTGCGAGGCGCTATCGCCCACTTGGACGGTGCCGATATCGTAAATCTGATATGAAGGATCGGCCATGGCCGTCGCCGTGACGACGACCGATGCGATGAGAGCGGAAATTTTTGTGAGGCGTTCTTTCGTGTAAATCGTTGTTCGCATGAGGACCAACTTATATCTGGAACAGCCAATCGGTGACAAGAAAACAGATGACTTTTGAAAGGCCAGCGAATCCATGGACGCTACAGCCCTCGTTGCGTCGTGCTGCGGCAGGGAAAGCGGCGAGGCGCCCGCTTCTACTGCGCGCCGCCAGATTCCAAGGTGTCCGGAATGGCCGCGTCGGGTTCCGGTGACGAACCGCGCAACATGCGCGCGCCGTAATACGAGCCGATAACCAGAAGTGCGGCAATTCCCTGTGCGCTCAACGTTTCGACTGTCGGAAAAACCGCGAACCACATTCCCATCCAACCGGGAATTACGTTTTCGAGCGCGGGGATCGTTGTCGTGGGGAGCCAATGCGCGAGCTGCATCTCCTGCGCTTGTTCACCCACCATGACGAGCAGGACCACGCCGAGAAGGATGCCCGTCGTGATTAACATTTTCCGGTACGGCAGACGTCGCTGCAGAGCGAAAGTGAGAATGGCGACGAAGGCGGAAAGCGTCAGGCCAAGCAGCGCGCCCTTCAGCACCACCCCGCCACCGAAGCGCAGGTTGTAACTTTGCAAAAAGAGAACGACCTCGAATCCCTCGCGGTAGAGCGAAGTGAATCCGAGAAGAATGAATCCCCACCAAAGCTTTTTCTGGGAAATGGCGACGACGCTGGCATTGGCGAGAAGTGTCTTGCGGCGGCGATTGTGGGCACGGATCCAGCCACCCCAGTAAATTTTGTGGAAGAACCAATTCATGATCACGAGCAAGACGATGACGGCGAGCAAACCGGTCGCGGCCTGCAGCTCGAGCGCCGGCACGCTCTCGGTCAATTGGCCCATGATGCCGATGGCAATGAACCAGGTGACGAGCGTGGCGCCGAAAGCGATTGCCGCGCCGAGCGCCACTGGCCGCCGATGTACTTGTCTCGCGCCGATCATGCTCGCGGTGATAGCCGCGAGCACAAGGATGCATTCTAGGCCTTCGCGAAAAACGAGCACGCCGATATCGAGAAACGCAACCGTCGGACTGGTGTGCGGTCGCGTCGGGTCCGGGCTTCCGTGACCGCTGACACCCTGCCAGATCAATATGCCGACAACGGAAAGGACAGCGAGGCCAAGGAATACCTGCGCGGCGAGGCGAAAGTCCCATTGATTCGAGCGCGTGGCCTGCATCCTGGGTTGAGCGGTCATTGCGCGATAGACGAAGGGCTTGGTGCTTCTCATCGCCGTCGCTCCCTCTTTCACACCGAAATCATAACGCACAGATGGGCGCTGCGCTGACGGTCGGTTGCTTTTTTTTAGCGACTCGTTGCGCAAGCGGCGGACGAACGCTGAGGACTTCGATCCGTCTGTGATGTGGCGTCACGGCCCTGGGGCGGTTTGAATTGTGCTTCGCCTCTTGAATATGAATGTTGGTCAGATCCACGCTTGGACGAATTCTTGCGGAACCGCGACGGCAGGGGCTGCAGTCACGCACCGGCGCTTTGTTGTGATTTGCGCACTGCGGCGTAACCTTTTTCATGCGAAACCGAAGAGGCTTTACATTGATAGAGATCGCAATCGCCGTCTTTATCTTGCTGCTCATTGTCATGATCTCGGTTCCGAGCCTGACCGGTGTCCTGGCCGATCACCGCCTCCGCCGTTCGCTCGACCAATTCAATAATCTCGTCCGGCAGGCGCAGGAACGAAGCATCAACGAACGGCGTCCTTATCTGATTGTCTGGGGACTCGGGAACATTTCTCTTCGTCCAGTGGTTGCCAAGAAGGACGAAAAGGAAGCCGACGTTACCACTCTGTCGGTGCGAAAGGGAGATGCGTTTTTTCTCAAGCTTCCGGCGGCGCTGGTTAAGGACCCGCCTGGGGAGTGGGTTTTTTGGCCCTCGGGAAATTGCGAACCGGCGGTAGTGACTTTCAAGGGAGTTGATGGATCATGGAGGGCAAATTATTCTCCGCTCACGGCGCGGGCAGACCTGACAGATTATGCGGCGAGATAAGTTAACCAGGAATGGGTTTGCGCTTTACGAGGTTCTCCTCGGTCTCACGATTTTCGTCGTGGGCGTTCTTGTCCTTGGGCGCTCGGTCCAAAATTGTCTGAATGCCGGAGCGGTGAACGAAGAAGGAAATCGTGTGCGCCAGATTTTGTCGAATCGCATGGCGGAAATCCAGGCGTCGCCTGGCTTTCCCGATCCGAAGCGGGTAACGAAGATCAATACCGGTTTCGGCGAGGTGAGGTTGAATGAGAAAACTGCTCCGGCAGGATTGAAAAGCGATCAGGGCGTGGATCTCTACGGAATCAACAAAGTGACCCTGACGGCTGAGTGGTCGCGGGGGGGCGTCGATCAATCGCAACAGATCGTATTTTATGTCTACCGCGGTTGATCGAAAAGGTTCTCGCGGGTTCACGTTACTCGAGATCACGCTTGCGGTGGGCATTCTCGCGATGATGGCGCTCGTGGTTTACCGGTTCGTCCAAACCAACATGATCGCGATGCGTTTATCGGCGGAGGTGAGTGCGAAAGACGAGAGCTATGCCGGATTGCTTAACTTGCTTACCGTCCAATTACAAAGTCTGACGCCCGGCCAAGGTTCGCTTTCGGGTGATACTTTCAAGTTTGCCGATCGTTCTCGCGATGAATTGACCTGGATCTGCGGTGCCGGGCCGGGTCTTTTGACTCGTTATGCCACGGGAGATTTCACTGTGAACATGCGCCTGCGCCCGATGCCAAAAAGTTCGGACGGGATGGAAATAGGGCTCAATCGAAAACCAAGAGCTGGTTCGGGACCAGAATCCTGGGTTCCGTTGATGCAGGATGTGGAGACTCTCCGGATCCGCTACTTCGATCCGCGCCTTAACGTTTGGGTCGATCGATGGGTCGATACCTCAACCTTGCCGCGACTCGTGAAGGTGACCATCGGGCGGCCGGGAAATCCGGTGCCATGGGAAGCGGTTATCGCCATCGCGCGAACTCCATTGTGATGATGAAGCCGTTTCGAAATGCTCGTTGCAGCGGTGCTGCTCTGATGCTCGCGCTTTGGGCGTTGTTTCTTTTGAGCGCCATCATCATTACCTGGACGCTCGATGTTGATGCGCGCATCTCTCTTTCGGGCAATGCCACTCGCGCACTCGAGGCCGAGGCGATGGCCTGTTCGGGATCGGAAGTGGCTCTCCATCCCGTGGTCAAGTCGGGAACACCGGCGTTACAGGGTCGGATTGGCGATCATCAAAGTTATAGCGCGAGGATCACGGGCGAGGGGGGCCGGCTGAACGTAAATTGGCTCGTCTCGGGCGAAAATCCGCAGCGGCTTGAACTCTTGCGCAAGTTTCTGGAAAGCCGTGGGATCGACCTTAACGAGCGCGATCATATGATCGATTGTCTGCTCGACTGGGTCGATCCAGATAACCTCGTTCGCTTGAACGGCGCGGAGACGGACGAAAATTACAAGCCGGCGAATCGTTTGCTCACCCGGCTGGACGAATTGAAAAAAGTCAAAGGTTGGAAAGAATTCACCTCGGTCCCGGGCTGGGAAGACTATTTTACTGTCAATAGCAGCGGGCCGATCGACTTGCTTTGGGCATCACGCGACATTCTTATCGCGCTGCCGGGCATGACCCCGGAAATCGTCGACCGGTTCCTTAAGATTCGCCAGGGAGAAGATGGAATCGACGGCACCGAGGACGATCCACCTTTCAAATCACTCGACGATATTAGCGCCGCGCTCGGTTTTTCCCCCGAGCAATTCAAGCAGCTTGCCGGACTGGTCAGTTTCAGGGATCCGGTCCAGAGAGTTGTCAGCGTCGGGAAATCGGGCGATGTCACGCGCGTCGTGCAAATCGTGTTTCGCAAAACGGGAGCCGTTCCGCAAATAATCACGTGGAAGGAGCTGTAATATCGAGGCTCCCAAGACGGTCTTTATAATTCCGGGGCGGCAAGGCTGGAACCTCATTCGTTCCTTCGACGGTAACCAATCGTGGGAAGTGCGTCCGCTGGCATCGTTGGAAGAGGCGGTTCCGCTTCTCTCCGCTTCGGACGAGATTATTCTCGGCTTGCCGCTCGGAGCGGTGATCGCGCAACGCCTGCGCTTGCCCTCGGTCGATCCGCAGGAGTTTGCCGAGATGGTGCGCATTCAAGTGGAGAAAGCGGTGCCGTATTCTTTGGATGAAATCACGACCGATTTTGAAATCATCGAGCAGACTGAATCCGATTCGGTGGTTTCGGCGGTGGCCGTGCACAATGAAAAACTGAGCGAAATCGCCGCGCCGCTGGTGAATCGAGGCTTGATTCCCAGCCAGGTCACCGTTTACGCGACGCAGCGCGCCTCAACGCATGCTCCGAACGATCGTGCGCTTCTGATTTATTCAGAAGGCGAAACATTGGTCTCGGTCATCAGCGAAAATGGGAAACTGAGTCTTACCCGGATGATCGACGGAGCCGATCCCGCGCAAGTGCAAAACGATCTTCCGCAACTCGCATTGAGTGCCGAACTTCAGGGAATCGGCTCCTCCTTTTCGAATGTCTTCCTCGATGAGAGCTGCCTGCCGTTGCGAGGCACGGTGGAACATCTTTTCACGAGCCGGCCCGAACTCATCAACGTCGAGACTCCTCCCGCGTCAGTAAAACTGAACCTCCTCCCGGAGGCGTGGCGCCATCACCGCAGTCAACTCGTTAAGCAAAGAGAATGGCGGAAGCGCCTGATCTGGGCGGGCGGCGCCTATGCCGGGCTGCTCGTCCTGCTCGTCCTTTATCTGGGGGTGATGCGTTTCGCATTGGGGCGTCTCAACCAGAGCATTGCCACTGATGCCCCGAAAGTCGAATTCGTTAAGGAAACAGAAACGAAATGGAATGCGCTCGCCCCGGCGATTGATCCGCGCTATTACCCGATTGAAGTCCTGCTCCAACTTTTCAACAGTCTGCCTTCCCGGGATGTCCAAATTACGGCGTACAATCAATCTGCCCGTCAGGTTTCCGTGGATGGCGAGGCAAAAACGGCCGCGCTTGCTTATCAATTTGCGGACAAGGTGAAGAAGAATACCGAGCTGCGAGCGTTTCAATTCGAGATGGCGGCGCCGCGCATTCTCCCTAACGACCACGCGCAATTCCGCCTGGAGGGCAAACCGCGATGACGCCGGCCTGGTGGCAACGCATGAACCGGCGGGAGCGCATTCTGGCGTTGATCGTCGGCGCGGTCGTTTTCCTAACCGGGAACCTATTTCTCTGGAGTACGCTTCTCGGCGCGATCACACAGACACGGGCGGAGTTCGCCGAACAGAAAACAACGCGAGCCGCCCAAATCGTTTACGCGAAGGAACGCGACCTTTGGACGAGAAGGGCTGCCTGGCTCAAGCAGCATCAGCCGGTGTTGCAGAGTGCCGGAGAAGCTTCCACCCTGCTCGACGAGATAAAGCAAATCGCCGCCAAGCACAAAATCTTGATCGAAAATCCCGTCATCGGTTCGAGCGATTCCACTCCTACGCATCAGGCGGTTTTTGCCTCGATCGAAACGAAAAGCGCATGGCCGCCGCTGGTCCATTTTCTCTACGATGTGCAAAAACCGGAAAAATTTTTGGTATTTGAAAATGTCAATCTTGCCATCGATGGTTCGGATTCGACAGTGATGCGCGGGAAATTCAAGATCGCGCGTTGGTTCGCACCCTTGGGCACAGGAAAATGAGATTGAAAAGATTGCTTTCTCTCGCCGTTTTGATGGCTTTGCCAAGTGTGAGCAGCGTGCTGGCGGCGGACGATTTGCCGCAGCCGCTGAGTTTTGCCCGGTACAATCCGATGCTTGATCATTCGCCCTTCGCGGTGGCGACGGCGGCTGCGCCCGTGGCGGCCGCTCCCAATTTTGCAAAGGATTTGTTTGTCGCGAATGCCGCGCATTCAACCGGTTGCGATTTGGTCACGATCGCGTCGAACACGGACAGGAATCTCAAGGAGTATCTGACAACGAAAAATCCGGTCCACGGTTACACGATTGCAAATATTGAATGGTCGGACCGAGTCGGCGCCACGAAAGTGACGATTAGCAAGAACGGTGAATTTGCGACGTTGGGTTTTAATGAGGCGCTACTTACCCAACCGATTCAGAACGCGGGGCAAAATATTCCTGCGCCGATGCCGCCTCCGATGGGTGCCGTTCCGCAGGCGAATCCAATGAAGTTTCCAAACGCGGCGGCGATGCCGTCCTACCCAACTCCGGTGCCTCGTGTCCGTGGTATGATTCAGCGCAGGCCGCAGGTCAAGGGCGTCGAACAAAAGTAGCCCGCGATTCCGTCCGGAGGAATCAGGCGACCCGAAGCGGCGGCTATTGGCCCCAATCGTCGTCGGCCGTGTCCGCCTTGCGATCCGGACCTGCCGAATAAAGATCGTAGCCGTTCGGATTCTTCCGTCCGGGATTGAGGTAAATGTAATCGTTGTGCCACGGGTCCTTTGGCACAGAATCAAAAAACTGCGTCCAGCGCGTGGGTCTAGGTTCCGTGATTGGCTGCGTCACCAAGGCCTGCAAACCCTGCTCGGTCGTCGGCATAAATCCGTTCATCGTCTCGTAGAGTTTTAGCTGGGTGCCAATGCTGCGGACATCGGACTGCACCGCGACCTGCTTCCCGATCTCCAGGTTTCCCTTCATTTTGTAGATGGCCACGCTCATCAGCACGGCAATGATGGAGACGACCAGCATGATCTCCAAAAGCGTAAAGCCGTGCTCTTTTCGTTTCCGTGTCATAAGCGATCTATCGATCAGGACGCAGCAGGTAATCGGATTTATCCCAGAGGTATTTGAGTTGCAGTTGCGTCGCACGAATCGCTGACGCGGACGTGCCGCCGCCGTTAAGAACAACTACATCGTTTGTCCCGATTTTCAAGAGCGCGACTGGAACCAGTTTCTGCGCCCGCATCCAGCCGGTATATCGGAAATTCATCTGCCTAACGAGTGATTTCATTTCCCCGCGATAGGCTGGGTCGGCCAGATCCGGCAGAGACAGATTGGCCGGACCAATGCTTTCCCCATTGACGTAAATCTCCGGTGGAGCTCCGACCTCCGGGCTCGCAACTTCGAAGGTGAGCAGCGCGAGAAGCGGTTCCTCCTCGATCCCAAATTGGAACGCGGCCCCTTCTGGCAGACTCGGGCCAATCCGGATCGTCTCGGGCGCCAAAGTCGCGCTCACGGCGCCGAACTGTTCGGTATCTTTTTCGCTGGCCCGCAGTGGCGCTGCAGCGCCAAACGGCTGGGGAATTAGAGTATGATGCTCGGCATTGACGGGATGAACGACTTCGCTGCTCACCATCCAGTCGAGATAGGCACCGCGCACCGTGCTTCCATCACCCGGAACCTCCACGTCAATGCATGAAACGCCCAGCATCGGCACCATGATCTGATCGGAACTGTCGAGGTTCAGGCCGGCGCCAAGGGGAGCGGAGCGAAGGATCTCTGTGGCCGATTCATCCCAGGCTACCACTTCTGGATGCGCATCAGCATTGTCTTCAAAGAACAATCGGAACAGGAGGATTTGATAGTCACTTCTTGGCCGTGTGAGACGAATTCGGAACACGGTCTTCGGAGTCACTCCCGGACTTGTTACCGCCGGGACCAAAGTTACCGCCTCAACCCAAGGCGGAGTCACTTGCATCGTCGAATTCCCGGCTGCGGTCTGACGCAGATCGATCCAGGCGCTTGGAGTTCCAGGATCAGCCTGTGGATCGTTCGCAGGCAGCTTCTCGGGAAAAGCCTGTTGCGCGCGCGTAGACGATGTCACCGCGAGGAGGAGCGCAAAAGCGACGACGCGAAAAAGCATTGGTGGGCGCGAGGTTACCTCAGTGGGGTCGGAACTGCAAACTATGCGTCATGTCGAAAACAGCCGAGAGAATACTGTAAACGACTAATCCCACGACTAGGGCGATCATGATGATGATTACCGGCGGGATCAGCGCGGAAATGATTTTGACAGAGCGGTCCAACTCGCGCTCATACACGTCGGCAATCGTTTGCATGGTTTGCGCGAAGTGGCCGGTTTGTTCGCCAACCGCCATCATGTCTGTAAACAGCTCGGGAAACAAATGCTCCGCTGCTAATGCCGTAGACAAATTTGCTCCGTCGATCACTGTCCGTCGCACCTCCGCGAGTTTCTCTTCGAGAAAACGGTTCCCGGCGATCTCTGTCACCAGATCGAGAGCTCGCAGCAGCGGGATTCCATTCTCCATCAACGTCCCGAGCGTGCGGGAGAATTGCGCATAATAACGGTGCTTCACGATGCGTCCGTATCCGGGAATGATCAGGCGAAATCGGTCCCACGTCAGTCTGCCCTCCTCGGTCCGGACGAAAGCACGAAAACCGACCGCCGCGCCAATTCCGATCAGAACGGCGACCCACCAATATCCGGTGATGATGTGATGCAGTTGCAAGAGGAGACGCGTTGCCAGCGGTAAGGTGCCGCCATTTGCCGCCATGAAGCTGGTCAACTGCGGGACCATGAAGGTGATGAACACTGTGATCAATCCCGCGCCGGCGAGGGCGAGGAATGCCGGATAGATCAGCGCCTGCTGCACTTGATCGCGCAGACTCTTGGCCTGCATCAAATGTTTCACCAGGCGCGATAAGATATCGGGCAATGCGCCGCTGGCTTCACCGGCCGCGACCAGGTTGACATAGATCGCCGGAAAGATGCGTGGGAACTCGCGCAGCGCCTGCGAGAAACTTCGCCCGTCCACCAGCGCGCGATGGAGCGCGCTTGTCATCCGCTGCACCTTCGGCTGCTTCAGCCGTTTCTCGAGAATCGAGAGCCCCTCGTCGAGCGTCATTCCCGCCTGGAGTAAATGGCCAAGCTGCTCGGTAAATACGAGCAACTGTCCGTGCGGGATTCGCAAGGTTTGGGTGACCGGTTGATCCGCGGCCGTGCCAGCGCTTCCCACCACCGTTGGTTCGCTGCCCACCATGTCGATCTTGACCGGGATGCATTGCTGCTGCTCGATCTGGCGGATGGCTACGGAACGGTCCGCGCAATTCAAGACGCCTTCGACAAGACCTCCCTGGGCGTTGCGTGCGCGATAGGCGTATTGCGGCATCGGTGCACTAACTTATCGTGTCGCAGCCAATCGTCCAGACAGCTTCCTGACGGCTTTTTTCAAGTCCTCGGCGTTGGATGAATTGACAATTTCAGGAAATCGCGATCCGCACATCGATTCCCCACACGAGCGGCTTCGCGAATTGCCAGCGACGCTTGATTGGCTCACGAAATAGGAAGTTAGGCGGCCACGGCGCAGCGTCTGCCGTTGAAGGAGGGCGGCGTTGGTTTCTCCACGGGAACTGCGCAAGTCAGTTGGCGCGGCGAAGGTTCATCCGTGGTGATCCGAACAGTGACGCACGCATCGCTCGGATCGTTGCCGGCGAATTTGCTTTCCCATTTCATCCTGGCAGCTTCCAGCAATCGCTCGTAGCTCGCGTCGAGAGTACGGCGGAGTTCGTTGATCAGATGGCGATCTGTCGTGCGGACATCTGTCACGTCCGTACTGGTAATTGGAATGTTCATGCGGGTGGTTCAATCAGCAGAATCCACGCCGATCGGGGGTCTTCGACCGCATCTGGGGAGCTGGTCCGTTCAAATGTACCAAGAGTTACAACCATCTCTTGAAGCGGGCGTTGTCTTCGTGTCGCTTGGCCGCTAACCTCTCGCGTATTCCCTGGAGCCGAATCGCAATGACCTCACTCGATTACTACGCCATCGAAAATCTCCTCACCGACGACGAGCGCGCGGCACGCGATCGAACCCGGCGTTTTGTCCAGGAGGAGGTGATGAAGGAGGTCGTGCCCTGTCATCGCGCGGGCAAGTTTCCGGAACATCTTACGGCGCGCATGGGCGCGCTGCGTCTCTTTGCTCCACACCTGAAAGAGCACGGTTGCGCCGGGCAGAGCTACACGGCGTATGGCCTCATCATGCAGGAACTGGAACGGGCCGATTCGGGCCTGCGCTCGCTGGCATCGGTCCAGGGCTCACTTGCCATCTACGCGATTCATTCCTTCGGCACACCTGAGCAGCACGCGCGCTGGCTGCCGGGACTGGTAGCAGGCGAACGCGTCGGTTGTTTCGCACTAACGGAACATGGGCATGGCTCGGATCCCGGTGGAATGGAAACCCGGGCCACACGCGATCGCGATCATTATGTCTTAAACGGGAGCAAGTGCTGGATCGGCAACGCCTCCATCGCGGATGTGAAGGTGGTTTGGGCGAAGGACGACGACGGAAAAGTTGGCGGATTTGTCGTGGAAAAGGATGCGCCTGGATTTCGCGCGCAGGATATTGACGGGAAGTTTAGTCTTCGGATGTCGCGCACGTCCGAGTGTTGGTTCGAAAACTGCCGCATACCGGCGGAGAATCGCCTGCCGAACGCGTCGGGACTGCGCGCGCCGCTGTCGTGCCTTTCGCAGGCGCGTGTCGGCATTGCATGGGGTGTGATCGGCGCTGCCATCGATTGCTACGAAACCGCGCTCGGCTACGCCAAATCGCGCAAGCAGTTTGGCCGGCCAATTGCCGGCTTCCAATTGGTGCAGGAAAAACTCGTCTGGATGGTGCAGGAGATTACGAAGGCGCAATTGCTCGCATTGCGCCTTACTCGAATGATGGAGACGGGCGCGGTAGCTCCCGCGCAGATTTCGCTGGCGAAGCGCAACAACGTCTGGATGGCGATGGAATGTGCGCGCAAGGCACGCGACATCCTCGGCGCCGTCGGCATTACCGATCGCTATTCGGTAATTCGGCACTTTTTGAACCTCGAGGCCGTCTACACCTACGAAGGAACACACGACATTCACACCCTGGTCGTCGGCCAGGACATCACGGGAATTAATGCTTTCGGCAGCTGAATTGAGAGGATCGCAATCCTGAGGCGGCGCTTTTCGTTCCTTGCCAGCTGCTTCCCACACCGTAGCGTCACGGTCATGAAAAAATCCCGTCTCTCGCTGCTGATTGCTGTTTGGCTCTGCGCCACGGTCGCTTTTTCCGCGCGCGCGGAAGAAAATTACAAGATCGATCCGGTGCATTCATCGGTCGGTTTCAAGGTTCGCCACCTCTTTAGCTACGTCACCGGCAAGTTCACGAAGTTCGACGGCATATTTTCCGTCGATTTCGAGCAGCCGGAGAAATCATCAGTCACAGCGAACATTCAGACCGCGAGTATCGACACGGGCGAACCGAAGCGTGACGGTCACCTGCGCAGTCCGGATTTCTTCGATGCAGCGAAGTTTCCCGAAATCACTTTCAAGAGCAAAAGCGTGAAGCCCACGGGCAAGGACACGGGCGACATCATCGGTGATCTCACGATGCACGGCGTAACGAAGGAAGTGACGCTACACGCGAAATTCCTCGGCAAGGGAAAAGGGATGGGTGGCGAAATCAGCGGCTGGCAGCTGACTACTGATCCGCTTAAGCGTAGCGACTACGGCTTGACCTGGACCAAAGCGATTGAAGGGACAGTGGTCGTCGGCGAGGACGTTGAGATAACGATCGAGGTCGAAGGCGACAAAACGTAGCCGCGGTCACAGTGAGATGCGGCGGCGCGCTGAAATAGATGCGGTCTATTTCACTGAAACCGGAACGGGGATGACGAATTTGCCATCGTTCTCCGCGATGAAGCTTTCGCTCGTGCTGGAGGAGCTGCCGTTGGCGTCCTTCGTTTCCACAGTAATCTTCAATTTCTTTGTCGGCTTGAGCGGGAGCCGCGTTTTCATTCCGCCAGGGCCGTCCTGAGTCTCTTCCGCCTTCTTCGCGTCCTCGGGTGAGAGATCGACCAATTCGATTTTGGTAATCTTGCCGCCCGCTCCATCCGTCATCATCATCTTGTAAAACTCAAGCGCCATCGGATTGGCGTCTTTTGTGTAGAGGAAAGATTCAAGCGTCGCCGTGTCCTTGGCCTCAAAGGCAGTTTTGTACTTGTCGGTAAATGCCTTTTCCTGTTCCGGCGTGCCGGCAAGCAACGAAACGGAACCGAGGCAGGAGATGAAAAGGAGCGAAACGAAGGCAGTCTTGATTTTCATTTTCATCAGGTTAGGGGCGGCGATCCCTCAACAACAAGAGAAATCTTATCGAATATAAGCTGCGTAAGAAAAAGCGTTGCCGCTCGGCGTTTCGCGAGCTAATTGCCGTCTGCCAAACGCGCCGCGCGCATGAACATTCACGAGTATCAAGCCAAGGAATTGCTCCAGAAATTCGGAGTGGCCACGCCTCCCGGAAAGATGGCATCGACTCCGGAAGCGGCGGAGCAGGCGGCGCGCGAACTCGGGACGAACGATCTGGTGGTGAAAGCGCAAATTCACGCTGGAGGCCGCGGCAAGGGAACGTTCGCGAATGGTTTCAAGGGCGGAGTCCACTTGTGCAAGTCGCCTGCGGAAGCACGTGAGATTGCTGCAAAGATGCTCGGCCAAACCCTGGTCACGCACCAAACTGGTCCGGCCGGGCGCGTAGTGAACAAGGTGCTGGTGGTCAGGTCGGCTGAGATCGCTCGCGAAATATATTTTGCCGTTCTGCTCGATCGGGCGACGGCGGCTCCGTTGATCGTGGCGAGCACCGAGGGTGGTGTGGAAATTGAAGCGGTTGCTGCGAAGACGCCGGAGAAAATCGTGCGCGAGCCGGTCGATCCGCTCGCGGGATTGCAGGCGTTCCAGACTCGCAAACTGGCGAAGCAGCTCGGGTTTGAATCGTCACAGCTAAAAGCGGCGGCGAAGTTGTTCGACGGATTGTATCGAACGTTTATCGCGTGCGATTGTTCGATGGTGGAGGTGAATCCGCTCATTGTCACACCGACTGGCGAAGTGCTGGCGCTCGATGCGAAATTCAATTTCGATGACAACGCGCTTTTTCGTCATCCGGAACTGGCCGCGATGCGCGACATTGCCGAAGAGGATCCCCGCGAAGTCGAGGCCTCGAAACACGGCCTGAATTACATCGGCCTCGATGGCAACATTGCCTGCCTCGTTAACGGAGCCGGGCTCGCCATGGCGACGATGGACATCATCAAATTTTATGGTGGCAGTCCCGCGAACTTTCTTGATGTCGGAGGCGGCGCGACGGAGGAGCAAGTGACGGAAGCCTTCAAGATCTTGATCGCGGATGAGAAGGTAAAAGCGATCCTGGTCAACATTTTCGGCGGCATTATGAAATGCGATGTGATCGCGCAGGGCATCATCAACGCCGTGAAAACGGTAAAGCTTCCGGTCCCACTGGTCGTTAGGCTGGAAGGAACGAATGTTGAAGCGGGCAAGCAATTAATCGCGGATTCCGGCCTTGCAGTGATCGCCGCGGATGATCTTGGTGATGCCGCGCAGAAAGTCGTACAAGCTGCAGGAGGAAAGAAATGAAAATCAAAGAAATTGGGTTCGTTGCCATCCCGGTAACGGACATGGAACGGGCGCGGAAGTTTTACGAAGGCGTGCTTGGACTGAAAGAGTCCGGCCGGTTCATGGACGGCAAGTGGATCGAATACGGCGTCGGCAAAGATACGCTCGCGATTGCCAGCATTAGCGATACCTGGACGCCGTCGGATCAAGGGACCGGCGCTGCGCTCGAGATGGAAGATTTTGACGAAGCGATCGCCGAGCTGAAGAAAGCGAACGTGAAGTTCGCATGGGAAGCGTTCGAGTCGCCCGTCTGTCACATGGCCATCGTGCAGGATCCGGATGGCAATAAGATCATGATTCACAAATTGAAAACGGCCTAACGAAGAAAGGAAGCAAAATGATTAAGGAAGTCGCATTTGTCGCCATCGCAGTTTCAGACGCCGAGCGTGCCCGGAAGTTTTATCAGGAAACGCTCGAGCTAAAGCCGACTTCCTCTGCGATGGAAGGGGCCTGGGTCGAGTACGATCTTGGCACCGCCACAATCGGAGTTGGATGTCATCCGGCCTGGCAACCTTCTCGCGACGGAACAACGGTCGCCTTCGAAGTGGACGACATTGATGCGACGATTGCAAAACTGAAAGAGCGCGGCGTCGCCTTCGACATGGATAAAACGGAGACGCCGGTGTGCTGGATGGCGCAATTTCGCGATCCCGACGGCAACAAGCTGGTCGTTCACAAGCGGAAAGAGAACCAGGGGAAATGACGAGGCTCGAAAACAGCGCGCCGGTCGTGGCGTCACCCTTCGTCATTTGGGTTTCTTTCTTATTCGTCATTCGAAATTCGTCGCTCGTCATTCGCGTCATGTCCGTCCTCGTCGATAAGAACACACGGCTCGCAGTGCAGGGAATCACCGGCAGCGCCGGCGGGTTTCATGCGCGACAATGCATGGAGTACGGCACGAATGTTGTGGCCGGCGTCACGCCCGGCAAGGGCGGACAAATGTTCGATGGGAAAGTGCCGGTCTTCGATACAGTGTGGGAAGCGCGGAAAGAAACGGGCTGCAACGTGTCGGTCATTTTCGTTCCGGCGGCGGGAGCGGCGGATGGAATTTTGGAAGCGGTCGATGCCGGCGTCGAGCTGGTAGTCTGTATCACCGAAGGAATTCCGGTCATCGATATGATGCGCGTGAAAGCGCAGATGGCCGGTAAGAAGTCATGGCTGATCGGCCCGAATTGCCCGGGAATCATTACGCCCGGCCAGTGCAAGATTGGAATCATGCCTGGCTACATTCACAAGCCCGGAAGCGTCGGCGTGATTTCGCGGTCCGGTACGCTGACGTACGAAGCGGTCTGGCAATTGACTTCGCGCGGCTACGGACAATCCACGTGCATCGGCATCGGCGGCGACCCAATCAACGGCATGTCGCATCTCGAGGCGGTTAAACTTTTCGACGAAGATCCTGAGACAACGGCGCTGATTCTAATCGGCGAAATTGGCGGCAGCGCGGAGGAAGAAGCGGCCAGTTGGATCAAAGACAATTGCAAAAAGCCAGTCGCAGCCTTTATCGCCGGAACGACTGCTCCGCCCGGACGCCGGATGGGTCATGCGGGCGCGATTGTTTCCGGCGGCAAGGGGACCGCAGCGGGAAAAATCGAAGCACTCAAGGCCGCAGGGATCGCGGTGGCGGATACGCCAGCGACCATGGCGGACACGTTGATTGCACGGATGAAATGATCGCACTACTCTCTTTCATATGACCTTGGAAGAAGTGCGTTCGCTTGTGCACGTCGCGCCTTTTCACTCATTCGCGATGCATATGGCTGATGGAAGTTCGATTCGCATTCCGCACCCGGATTTCATTGCCAGACCGGCTACCGATCGAACGGTTGCTGTTTACAAAGAGGGCGAACGAGCACACACCGTCGTTGATCTGCTTTTGGTGACGAAACTGGAAATGAGCGGCTCGACGCAAAGCGCTTCATGAACGTCTCACGCGGACTTGAGGGCATCGTCGCCAACAGCACTCGGCTCAGCGACGTCATTGGCGACAAGGGCCAGCTGATTTATTGCGGTTACGATATCAACGAGCTGGCTGGGAAGGTTTCGTACAAGGAGGTCATTTATCTATTGTGGAAGGGCAAACTGCCAAACCGCCGCGAGCTGGATGAATTCATGTACGCGCTCCGGGCCGAGCGCGAGCTCCCCGGCGGTGTGATCGATTTCATTAAGGCTGCACCGAAGACTGCCGAGCCGATGGACGTCATGCGCACGGCCGTTTCCATGCTCAGCCTTTACGATCCCGAAATGGACAAATTGGCCACGCGTGAGATCAACGAGCGCCGCGCCCGCAGTATCACTGCCAAGATCGGCGTCATCGCCGCCTATTTTCATCGCGCCCGCAACGGCAAGTCTTTGCCGCCGGTGCGCGACGATCTTACGGAAGCGGAGCACTTCCTCTATCTGATGTGCGGCGAAGTGCAGCCGCAAGAGGCAAGCGAAACGTTGGACGTTGCCTTCGTTTTACACGCTGATCACGGCATGAACGCATCCACCTTCAGCGCCCGTGTCACGATCTCCACCCTGAGCGATTTCTATTCTGCGATCACGTCGGCGATCGGCACCCTCAAAGGCCCGCTCCATGGCGGTGCGAATGAAGGCGTCATTCACATGCTGGAGGAGATCGGAAGTGAGGACAAGGTCGATGCCTACATCGAGAAGCAACTGGCGGAGAAAAAGAAAATTATGGGGATCGGCCATCGCGTTTACAAGACGCTCGATCCGCGCGCGCCGCACCTTCGCGCGATGGCGATCAAGCTGAGCGAAAAGCTGGGCGATGCGAAATGGATCCGGATGTCCGAGCGGATCGCGCAGTTGATGAAGGAGAAAAAGAACCTTAACGCGAACGTGGATTTCTATTCCGCGACTGTTTACTATTCGTTAGGGATTCCGACCGATTTATTCACGCCGGTTTTCGCGATTGCGCGTTGCGCGGGTTGGTGCGCGCAGGTCCTCGAGCAATTGGAAGACAATCGGCTCTATCGACCTCTCAGCGAATACGTCGGCGAACCTGTCGGCAAGAAATTGGTGCCGATCGACGAGCGCCCGTAGCGAATCCGCCTGCCGGTCTCACGGCAATTGAGACGCAGCGGGCGAACTTGCCGGTCCATCCGCCTGAGTATTTCCCGTAGGCAGGTTTGCAGCTTTCCAATCCATCGCCATTCGAATCCGTGCCCGGCCGCTGGGGTGATCGAAAAAGATGATTTCCTCCATCGGACCTGGATCGAGCTTGCGATAGACGCCTAACTTCAGCGCAATCTTGGCCATTCCATCCGGCTCGCGCGCGGTGTTGATTCCAAAAGCGTCGGCTTCGCGCTCGGTCACGCGCGTGATGCTGTTTTGCACCGGCGTCATCACGAAAAAATACGCGCCCAATATCAGAGCGAGAAGGGGAAGACCGGCCGGATCCGCGATCCCGCGGACGCCCCAACGAGCGCCCCACTTGCGGACTGCGGCGTCGAACACCAAGCGGGTCAGGCCGAAGCCAACAACAAACAGAATCCCCGAATAAAGCGCCAGCTTGAATCCATGATTTAAAACGTAGTGTCCCATCTCATGCGCCATCACCATTCGAACTTCCGGCAGCGTGCACTGCTTGAGCAGATTATCGTTCAATGCGATCCGAGTCGTTCCAAGAAAACCGGCGACGTTTGCGCTGACGCGTTTGGTTTGTCGTGACGCGTCCACTTCGAACACCTGCGTGACCGGGATTTCATTCGCCCGCGCCATCGCCAGGATCGGATCCCGGATGGCGGGATCATTCAGAGGTTTGTAGGTGTTGAAGAGAGGAAAGATGTAGAGCGGAGCGATGAAACTGCCGACAAGCTGGAAGACAACGGCGACTCCTGTGGCCCAAATCCACCACGTGCGAGGCGCGCGCCGGAAAACGGCGTAGAGAACCACGAGAAGAATCGTGGCGGCAATCAGCACGACAGCCAGCGCGGTCAGTTGTTCGCCAAACCATGGTCCGAAAGTTTGCGTGGCCATGCCGTATTGATGTTCGCGAACGAAATCCCGGTAGTAGATGAGAGGAAAACCGAGGATGGCGACGATGACGATGTAGGGAATCGCATAGCACGCGACCTGCAACGACTTGAAGCGCGTCAGGCGCTCGGCGAAGTCGCGGAGGCGGGCGGAGATTCCAGTGAAAAGCAGGAGAAGTGCGATGGCGGAGCTCAACAAGAAATCCCACAGGAGCAGCCAGTAGCCGCCCTCAAAATAGGCATCGGATCTTGCGCGTTTGTCCGCCGGAACGGTGGCGAGCCATGCTTGTGTCGCCGCCGCCGGGTCGAGATGTGAACCGGACGGAGTGGCCGCCGCAGTTGGGGCTGGTGTCGCCGTTTCCTGGGAATGAGCCGTCAGAGGCAGCGCAAAGCCGAGGCACGCAGCCAGCAGAAGAAATCGAGACGATTGAATGAACATGGCGTGATTAATAGTGAACCCGCACAGAAAAGAAAGCCTTCCCGCGGGTCCCTGCGCTCTCAATCGGAACGCGCCTCGCTTCGCACAATCTCGAAGGAGGAACATTCCAGGGTCTTGATCCCCTGATAAATTATCCTGCCTTCAATCCGAATGATATCGCCGCGTGATAACTTCATTAATTCGTTCTCCAATCGAGAGGGAAAATGCGCATCGGAAATGGGAAATGCTGCCCAATCGGGTTGCTCGGGCGACAGGAAAACAACGATCACGCCGGTTTTCGCTCGAAAGACCTGATCGACCTGAACCGTCCATGCAATCTTCTTTCCAACGGCATTCTTAAAGAAGGTCTCCTGTTCATCTCCCTTGCCAGACAGCGATTCATACTTCGCCTGAAATTCTTCCAGGCTTAGACCGAGTTCATCCTGACCCCGCGCAACTTGATTTGCCGGTGTCGGAGATTTTTCGGCAACAGATGGCGTCGGGGATGCCGGCATCGGCGTGTGAACTGGGACTGCGGATTGCGTGTGCGCCTGTGGCTGGAGCGCCAGCGCAATTCCCGCGATGATGAGAATGACTCCCGCGAGCAGCGCCACGACGGCGCGGACCGGGCGTTCCCGGCCACGCCGATCGGGGAAATGCAACTGCGACATACGAGGCAAAGGCTTGAACAATAATCTTCAGCGGCGGACGAACCACGGCAAGCTTGCAGCACTACCCCGCCGAAGAAATTCGAAATCTCGCATTTGGTAACGGAGCGTTGTACGCTGGTCAGATGAAAAAGATCCTGCTGTTATCTCAGCTGTTTCTCATACTTCTCGTTACGGTCGGCACGACGTTGGCCGAGAATCCGTCGCCGGTTGCAAGCCCCTCGGCGACGGATTCTGTCTACGGCCCCTATCCGAAGAAGTACAAGCGAATCGTCGGCCGGTGGCTGGAAACGCATTTGCTGGATCCGACCAGCGCCACGATTGAATGGTTAGGCGAGCCGAAACCGGGAGAGCTACCCGTCAAAGGTAGCGCTCCGCTGCGAGGCTATCTGGTCGACATCAAAGTGAACTCGCGAAATCTCTTTGGCGCACCGACCGGAAAGCAGAAGCACACGATGCTGATCCGCAATGGCGAGGTGATCAAGGCAACTGGTTTTTAGAATTCCTCGGCGAATCCTGAATTGATCACCTTGAATTTTGCCGGCGTGCGTTGAGAAGGACTGAGCGGGCGAACGATTATCCTGATGGCTCCTGAAGCAATCGATCGAGAGAATCGACGCAAATCTGGGACCAGGTTTCGAGCGCTTCGCGGCGGGCGAGTAATTCGTCCCTGGTCAGAAAAGCCAGATTGGTAATCATCGCTTCACGCTTTTGCACCTTTGGTTCGGTCAGACGAAAAACGTGCACAATGCCGAGATGAACCTGGCCGACCTCAGTGGTGTCATCATTCAAGAGCGCCACGATCCGATCCTCGAAGGGCGAATCGATCGTAATCTCTTCATTGACCTCGCGCTCGACGCCGGCACGATAGGCATCCTTGTCCCAGGCAAAGAGCGACTCGTCGGTGTCGTTCATATGTCCGCCGATGCCGATCGAACCCTTCGCGACCAGGCGCTGTTCGCCGGCCTTCTTCCCACGCACGTAATGCAGCACGGTGTTCCCGTGCGCGATAATCGCATAAGGGATGATTTGTTTATGGGTCGGATCTTGCTCGGCCTGCGCGCGCGGAAGAAAAAAATTATTTCCCCGCGCAAGGAAGGCGTTCAGGTATTTCTGCGGTGCGAAGTTCAGGCCGTGAAAGCTGCCGAGCTCATCAAAGAGACCGCGCCTAACGACCAGAACGTTTTCCGCAGGCTGGGGCATTCGAAAATTCCGGAAACGGACTAGAACGAGTAGGTGACGCCGATTTGTGGCCCGAGGAGGTTGAGACTCGGGTTTGGATTGGTCTGGCCACCGTTGGACAGGTGCTGGAAGAGAACGCCGCCGCTTGCTTTCCAGTGATCGTTCACTTTGTACGAAACGCCCGCCGCGGTTAGGATGTTGAAGGTAAAATCCTGTCCCTGACCATAGGGGACATCGGTACTGTCAATGACACCCGCGCCGACGCCACCGGAAAAATAGGGAATCAGTCGGGCGTGTGGCTGCGCGAAATTGTAGCGCAAGCCAAATGAGATGCCGAAGTAGCGATTCTCCGGGCCGCGCAAAATCGGCTCCGCCATTCCAAGAAGATAAAATTGATGATAACCGCGCAGCCAATCATTGCGATTCACTGTCCCGATGCACCACCGCGCCGTGATGAATTCAGCGCCGATCTCATAGCTATTCGGATTTCCTAGGATGCCGAGCAAATATGCTGTCTCCGCGGCCATCTCAAATGAGGGCGCATCCACCGGTTGGCCGGCGCTCAGAGAAGATGTTGCTTCGCCGCCGGCCAACGCGCTGGTCAGGAGCCCGAGCTCGATGATGAATAAGAAAACGAGGAGCGCGCTTAAGTTTTTCATCAACGGCGCGCTAGCATATTGTGGCTCCATTGAATTGCAAAGAACACGGGGGCCAGCGGTCGCGTCATTTTGCCTGTAGCCAGTCGTTGAGATCGCGCGCGAGCGGGCTGTGCCAGTCTTCGCCGCCATCGATTTTCAAACGCGCGGAGTGCAAAGCGTGTCGCGGAAGGAGCAGCGCATTTCCCAATTCGTTTGTCCAGCCGGTTTCAATGAAGCGCAGATAATAGTGTTCGTTAGGCCCGTATATCTTGTCGCCGACAATCGGGTGCCCCAGGGAAGCGAGATGGACGCGGATCTGATGGGTGCGGCCGGTGCGCGGAAATGCCCGAACGAGACTGAAGCGTTCGCCCGCTGTCGTTTTCTTCTCGAAACGTTGCTCGACCAGGAACTCGGTCGACGCTGGCGCGCCTACTGTGTGAATGGTCTGTTTCAACCAGATCGGCGAGTTCGCGTGCAGCCCTTGCCGTGCGATCGGAGCATCCACTGTTTTCCGCTCCCAAACCGGCCAGTCCCAAACGATCGCGAGATACTCCTTCGCAATGCGCTGCTCCTGCATCAGCAATCCAAAGCGACGCGCGGCAGTCGCCGTCTTCGCGACGAGAACGAGCCCGCTCGTTTCGCGATCAAGGCGGTTGACGATGGAAACCTGTCCGCCGTTGGCGATTTCGAAGGCGAGCAGGCCGGCCAGTTCGCTCCAGAGAGTGGGCGGCCCATCCGGCTTGGTTGGATGCACTAACAGGAGCGGCGGCTTCTCGACCACGATGTAATCATCTCGCTCGGCGACAATGCTGAAAGCGGGCGGGGTAGTTGCGCGAGTTTCGGCACTGGAGGATAAAGCTGACTTCCCGATGATCTCCCTCAACAACGTCACGCGCTATTATAGCGAGGGTGAACGCGTCGTGCACGCGGTCGACGGCATTTCCCTGGAAATCGCCCCGCATGAGTTTGTCGCGGTGAGAGGGCCGAGCGGTTGCGGCAAGAGCACGTTGATGCATTTGATCGCCGGGCTGGACAAGCCAACTTCCGGCGAAATCGTGGTTGGGGGTCTCGCGCTGCACGCGGCCGATGATGCCGCGCTGACGGAATTTCGCCGGCATCGTCTCGGGCTTGTTTTTCAATTCTTCAATCTGCTCCCGACAATGAACGTGATCGAGAATGTCAGCTTTCCGCTGGTGCTCCAGGGGATTCCGTTTCCGGAAAGCGAGACGCGCGCTCGCTCCATTCTTGAGCTGGTTGGATTGGGAGATCGGGCGGATCATTTTGTTCATCAGTTGAGTGGCGGCGAACAACAACGCGCGGCTATCGCGAGGGCGCTGGTTCATCGGCCTGCGCTGCTCATCGCCGACGAACCAACTGGAAATCTGGATTCAGGTTCCGCTGAAGCCGTATCGCACCTGTTGCGCAAGATCGCCGGAGAAAAGCTGACGACGCTGATCGTGGTCACACACAGTGCCGAAATGGCAAACCAAGCTGCGCGCACAGTGGAAATGCGCGATGGGAAAGTGGTCCGCGATTCGGGGCGCCCAGACCTCCCGCATTCGTTTGCTTGACCTTGCTGGGAAACCCGTTTTACCTAAACGCCTTAGCTGCACGAGGGGGCACCTTGGAACTCAAAGACATCAAAGCCATCATCGATTTGATGAAGGAGAACGATTTATCGGTCTTCGAAATGGAGAAGGAGGGCTTTCGAATTAAACTGCAAAAAGGCGCGAGCGAACAAACTGCGATCGCGCCCGCTCCGATCGCCGCACCGACGGAGGCTCTGCCGCCAACCGCGCCCGAGGAAACCGCGGTGCCGAGTGAGCCGCTCAAAGACATCGTTTCACCGATGGTTGGGACATTCTACCGCGCGGCGTCGCCAGACTCACCGATGTTCGCCGATATCGGCAAGGCAGTCACTGAAGATACGGTGGTCTGCATCATCGAGGCGATGAAAGTGATGAACGAGATCAAGGCGGAGGTGAACGGCGTGATCGCCGAGGTCCTGGCAGAGAACGGCAAGCCGGTGCAGTTCGGCCAGGTGCTTTTCCGCGTTCGATGATAGTTAGGAACGGCTCGCTGCACCGTTCGGCCATCGCAGCGCGAAGGCCCTGCCGATACTTTCATGTTTGAAAAAATTCTCATCGCAAATCGCGGCGAAATCGCTTTGCGCGTCATTCGCGCCTGCAAAGAACTGGGCGTGCGCACACTCGCGGTTTATTCCGAGGCGGATGTGGATTCGTTGCATGTACAGCTGGCTGATGAATCAATCTGTATCGGATCTGCGCCGAGTTCGGACAGCTACTTGAAGATTGATCGCATCATGAGCGCCGCCGAAGTGGGCGATGTCGATGCGATTCATCCGGGTTACGGATTTCTCGCGGAGAACGCGCACTTTGCGGAAGTGTGTGAGAGCTGCAAGATCAAGTTCATCGGGCCACCGGCCAGCGCCATGCACGCAATGGGTGACAAGAATTCGGCGCGAGCGTACGCGCGCAAGGCGGGCGTTTCTGTTACGCCGGGAAGCGATGGCATCGTCGAGACCGAGCAGGAGGCGATCAAGGTCGCGAAAAAAATCGGTTATCCCGTACTGATCAAAGCCGTCGCCGGAGGTGGCGGTCGCGGAATGCGCGCGGCGCACAATGAGGCGAGCATCGCGCCTGCTTTTCACAGTGCGAAAACGGAAGCCGAAAAGGCTTTCGGGAACGCCGAGGTTTACATCGAGAAGCTCATTCTCAATCCGCACCATATCGAGTTTCAAATCGTGGCCGACGGCCACGGCCACATCGTTCATCTCGGGGAACGCGATTGTTCCATTCAACGCCGCAACCAAAAGGTAATCGAGGAGTGTCCGTCACCGCTCATGACTGCTGGGTTGCGAAAAAGGATGGGAAGCGCGTCGGTGAAACTTGCGCATTCGGTCGGTTATCAAAACGCCGGCACGATGGAATTTCTGGTCGATCGGGAAGGCCATTATTATTTCATCGAGATGAACACGCGCATCCAGGTGGAGCACACGATCACGGAAGAAGTTTACGGCTGCGATCTGGTGAAGGAACAAATTCGCATCGCGGCTGGCGAAAAGCTTTCATCCCATATCGAACGTGCGACTCCACGGCTCAACGCCATTCAGTGCCGGATCAATGCGGAAGATCCTGCCAGGAACTTTCAGCCTTCGGCCGGGAAAATTGCTTTCTACTATGCACCGGGCGGGCGCGGCATTCGGGTGGATTCACATGCCTACACTGGCTACGTCGTTCCGCCGTATTACGATTCGCTGATTTCGAAACTGATCACCGTGGGAGCCTCGCGCGCTTCGGCGATCGAGCGCATGCGCCGTGCGCTCGATGAATATTACATTACCGGAATCAAAACGACGGTGCCGTTTCATAGCGCGATCATGCGGAGCAAGGAATTTCGTGATGGAACTTACGACACCGGCTTCGTGGAGCGGTTCATGAACTCGGAAGGCTTCGAATTGAAACCGAGTCCGAATCGGTTGCACGATTAGCCGACGCAGCAGAGGCACCTTCCAATCCGGCGGTTTGGGAACCGCCGCTCCCTAGAGATTCTTGAGTGATGGCTAACGATCTAAAAAATTACTGTCTCTACGGAATAGTCGACTTGAGTTACATCGGCGCGGCCGATGCGCTGCGTGTCACGCGTGAGATGATTGAAGGCGGCGTCGATCTCATTCAACTGCGCGGCAAGGAATGCAGCGTGGAAAAACTCGCTGCGCTGGCCGCGAAACTCCATGCGATCACTTCGCAGCAAACAACGCCATTGATCATCAACGATCACGCCGAGATTGCTCGGATGGTGAATGTAGAAGGGGTGCACGTCGGCCAGGACGATCTCGCGGTTATCGAAGCGCGTCGCATCGCGGGCCGCCCGGTACTCATCGGGAAATCCACTCATTCTCTCGCGCAGGCGAAGGCCGCCGAAGCCGAGGGCGTCGACTATATCGGCTTCGGGCCTCTCTTCGCGACACCGACGAAACCGAATTACCCGGTGATCGGTTTAGCCGAAATTGGACAAGTTCACCGCGAGGTGAATCTGCCGATCTTCTGCATCGGCGGCATCAAGTTGCACAATCTTCCTGAAGTCATCGCAGCAGGGGCGGGAAAAGTGGTTATTGTCTCGGGCTTGTTGCGCAGTGAAAACATTGCGGCGACCGCGCGGGCCGCGAAGCAATTGCTCGCTGCGCCAGGCTGAAATCGAAAATCTAAAATCGCTTATGTCCGTTCTTATCGTTGGATCCATTGCACTCGACACCGTCAAGACACCGGTTGAAGAACACGCGGATTTGTTAGGCGGCTCGGCCTCGTATGCGGCGCTGGGCGCGAGTTTCTTTTCACCAGTGAAACTGGTCGGAGTAGTAGGCGATGATTTTCCAACCACCGAGTTCGAATTCTGGAAAGCGCACGGCATCAATGCGGAAGGCGTGCAGCGCGCCAAGGGAAAAACGTTTCGGTGGTCCGGTGAGTACGCGTGGGACCTCAACACTCGTGAAACAAAATCGGTCGCGCTCAATGTTTTCGAGCATTTTCAGCCGAAGCTCCCGGATTCATTTCGCGAAACAGAATTTGTCCTGCTCGCGAATATCGCGCCCGGGCTGCAGGCGCACGTGCTCGATCAGATGAAGCGGCCGCGCTTCGTCACCGCCGATACGATGGACCTGTGGATAGAAACCGCGCGTCCTGAACTCGACGCGCTCCTTTCCCGCGTCAGCTTGCTTGTTTTGAACGACAGCGAAGCGCGGCAGATGACTGGTGAAACCAGTTTGATAAAAGCGGGACGTCTGATCCGGAAAAGCGGACCGCGGTTTGTTGTGATCAAGAAAGGCGAACACGGAGCGCTGCTGTTTGGCGATGATGATTTCTTCAGTTGCGGCGCATATCCGCTTGAAGACATCCACGATCCGACCGGAGCGGGGGATACATTTGCTGGAGGCGTGGCGGGGTATCTGGCCGGCACCGTCAAAGGAGAGGTTGGGTTCAACGACCTGCGCAAGGCAATCATCTACGGAAGCGTTCTCGCGAGCTTCAATGTGGAAAAATTCAGTCTCGAACGTTTGCGCAGTCTAACGAAGGACGAAATTGCCGATCGATATCAAATGTTCAAACTCATGAGTCAGATCGAAGTGCTGCCCTGAGGTGAGAGTAGCGATCGGGAAATGGTTCGCGCTCGTTGCGGCGTCGCTTTGTTATAGCCTTGCCCCAGCTCATGCGCACGGACCTTGGGTCACGTTGCAGGACTGCCGTTACCTTCCCAACCCGTCGAACGACGGCGACAGTTTTCACGCACGCGTCGGCCGCAGGCAATACATCTTTCGTCTCTATTTCGTCGATGCGCCGGAAACTGACGCCGGCCTGTCCGAGCGGACTGAGGAGCAGGCAGAATACTTTGGAGTCACTCCCGCTCTTGCGCTCAAAGTAGGGGAGGCGGCGAAGGAATTCACGCGCAAGAAACTTCAGCAACCCTTCATTGTGCGCACGTGCCGTCAGGATGCGCTTGGTCGCAGTAAATTGGAACGATTCTATGCGTTCGTGCAGGTTGGAACTAAAGATTTAGGCGAAGAGCTCGTCGCCAACGGACTGGCTCGGTTGCACGGGACCGCGTCACAAGCGCCGGGGCTCGATTTGCCTGAGCGCGAATGGGAAAAATTGCGGCGCCTCGAACGCGAGGCGAAAGCCGAGCGCGTGGGCGGCTGGGGCGCAAATTACGGACGATTGAACGCACAAATTCAAACGAAGCCCGAAAAGCCTGAAGACTCGTTTCAGGCGTTTTTTCATCCGACAGCCGAGAAGCCGCGGGACTCATTCGATGCGTTCTTTCATTCGAAACAAGCGGCGCATCCGCCAGTCACGTCTGCCGTTGCACCCGCCACCGATGTGGGGACGAAGCTGGACGTGAACTCGGCGACCGAAAGCGAGTTGGACAGCCTGCCCGGAATCGGCCCTGTGCTGGCAGCACGAATCATTGCTGCTCGCCCTTTCACGAGCGCCGATGACCTGCGTCGCGTGAAAGGTATCGGCGTAAAGACCTACGAAAAAATTCGCCTGCACTTCAACTGACAGCACGTGAGTCAACTCGCTTTCGGGTCCGCGCGACTACTCCGCCAGCAAAGGCCAGAGTCCCAATGGAGCAAAGGCGCCACCGAAAACACGGGAGACGGATACCCAATCGACTCGCTCGCCCGGAGCGAGCAAGAGTGTCTTTGCCTGAGAAAGCGAGTAAAAGCCATTGATGATGACCAGCGCGATCATTGTTGCGATCTTGTGTGAAGGTGCCACCAATCCGCCAGCGCCGACAAAAATAGCGCCCGCAATGATTCCAGTAACGATTTTTGCCGGCACAATTTTACGAGAGATATCTACTGCGGCGATCGCGGCCAGTGCACCAAAGAAAAACGAGGTTGGCAGGATCAAGATCCATCTCAGCGCGCTCATTGATTGCGCTTGAAGCAAGAACGACGCCTGATCTTGGAAAGGCGTCATTGTCCGCACTGAAGGTTTTCAGATAAGAACCG
>CAVXQL010000003.1:0-57534 GCA_963763995.1 uncultured Verrucomicrobiae bacterium
CTCGATGCCAACGGCTTCGATCAGACCGGGATCATGAGTTACGCCGCAAAATTCGCTTCCGTTTTCTACGGACCGTTTCGGGATGCGGCCGAAAGTCCACCGCAGTTTGGAGATCGCCGTTCCTACCAGATGGATTGCGCGAACGCGGATGAAGCATTGCGCGAAGTCGCGTTGGATATCGAGGAAGGAGCGGACATCGTGCTGGTCAAACCCGCTCTTCCTTATCTCGATATTCTCTGGCGCGTGCGCGAGCGCTTCGCCAAGCCAACCGCAGTTTATCATGTCAGTGGCGAGTACGCGATGGTGAAAGCGGCCGTCGAGAAAGGTTATCTCGAAGAGCGGCCGGCGGTGTTGGAAATTATGACCTCGCTCAAACGCGCCGGCGCGGATTTGATCGTGACCTATTGGGCGCGCGAGCTGGCGGAATGGACGAAAGCGTAAAGACGCTGCGCGGCGAAACAGCCGCGCATCAACGACTGAAGCGTCTCGCGTTGCTCTGGGCGCAGGCCCAGGGTTATTCCGCCTGCGCCATGGAAGTGACTTTGCCACGATCTCGATTCCGCGCGGATGTAGCGGCGTACCGTCCCGCGGCAAACGGCATCGGTTGCACCGCTATCTTCGAGTGCAAACAGGCCCGGCCTGATTTGCGCCGGGACAATTGCTGCAGCGTCACCGTCCGCGAGCGTTTAGAGTCGCTCCACAAGCGCCGACACGTTTTGGAAAAACATCTCCGCATCCACTACCCGAACTTGCGTTGCGGAGATTCGCTCTTTCCCGAGTTCGATTCGCACGACTTCGGCGCCATCGAGCATCGCGCCTACGTCAGCGTCATCCGGCAGATGACTGCACTCCAGAATCAACTCTTCGAAGGAACCAAGTTTGAGAAACTACTGCGCTACCGCTGCGCCAATATTTTCTTCCTCGTTCTCCCTAACGAACTGTATCGTCCGGCCGAGTTGCCGATCGGCTGGGGCGCGTTGGTGGAATCTGGCGATTCGCTTATCCTTGTTCACAAACCGGTCTGGCAGGAAACCACTTCTGAGAACCGTCTTCGTTTCCTGCAACGGATCGCCGCCGCCGGAACCCGGCAGCTCAATCGCCGATTGGAAATCACTTTCGAAGAAATCCACCAGGCGCGGCGCAAATAAGTTAGCGCCGCCTTGGTGGAACTGGCCCTTCCTCTTCCACGCTGATCGCATTGATCAAATGGTGCTGATGCCAATAAACAAAAGCTCAGGCCCGGATAGGAGTACGACCCGGTCGCCGCGGCGACCGTGCAAAAAGGAAGAGGAGCCGTTCCCAGAGATCACTCTCATCCAAACCAATTCGCCTTATGAACTGATCCGACAAAAACCCGCTACCACGCTTGACTCCCTACACAGGGGTTAGATCGTTGGGTCATCAACTGCTGGGATCGTTCAGCCAAAATTTGATGGGAATTCTGACTCGGGTGACAGTGCGCGCCTTGAACTTCCATCGAGAGAATGCCTTGATTGCTGCCGCATCCAGCGCTGCACTCCCCGTATCTCTTCGCCATTCTCACCTGCGTCACTCTCCCGGTCTGGAAGTTTACGTCGATCTCTGCCACACCGCTTCCGCTAATCGAATGAGATCCTCGCGGCGCTGTGGTCGCACGCTCACCTGCGTCGACCGCGAATGTGCCGAGCGTCAGAATCACGAAGAAAAGCGCTGATGTGACGAACGGCTTCACGATCTAGACTTTATGGGCTGCGGACGCAGGTTGGGCGTGCGAGCGCGGGGTTGAAAAGAGGGGTGTGTTTGCCGTTCGACCGTCTTGACCATTGCGCGCAACTCGCGGTCGAGCCCTATCACTGCGGGAGAAGCTTTACCTTTTGGCACCTCAAAGTTTGTGTGGATGCCGCCCGGTGATTCGCCGATGGAAAAGGCGTAGTTTTTCTTACCGTCAACGTTGCGCGACCGCGACCGGAAGTTCGGGGCATCGCTGCTCATCAACTCCGCCCAGAGTCGCTCGAATCGCTCGTGTGAGGTGGTACAGAATGCGACCCGATTCGAGGCTCCTTGCCAGGTGATCTGTCCAAACACCCCCGTAGCTTGATCAGCCAGGATCAACTGCACGGGAGTCTGCCCATCCTGGGAGGTATGCATCAGGATTCTTTCTGTGCGGGCGGATAACTCGCGCTCGGAAGCCAGTAAAACTCCCAGGCTGACAGCTAGAGCGATCCACGCTGGCGACACGAGACGAAGATGCTTGAGGGGCATTAGCGTCACGTTATTTGAAAGATGTCGCCCATGGTTAGGCCTTGACGTCGCCTCGCCTTCCACAATGGACACAAGTGAACTCTCGATGGCGAGCGATGTCGAGGGCGACCGCAACCCACGATGCGATGCCGAGCGGAAGCCGATGCCGAGCCGGATGCAATGTGCGCGAGCCCTGGACGAGAATGCGCTGTCCGCAAGATGAGCAGCGAAACAGAAACCTGAGAGGCAGCAGTACCAGTAAGCTCAGTAAAAGAATTGGAAGCGCTACGGCGGCGATAAACGGGGAACGGAACAGGAGGGCCGAAAGCATGCCGACAAAGCCCGCTACGAGCCAGCCGAGTGACCAGACCGTAAGCCAAGCCACGGTGCGCAGAAGCGGTGAATTCATTGAGCGGCTCACGCGAATGAGGCCTAACGAGACCCAAGACCAGCGACCGGTGGCGAGAACGCGCGCCGCTGCAGGTTGAATGTGGAAGTCATCGAAATCTAAAAACGCGGAGCAAGCGGCGGTTCTACCTCCGAAAGTGGCACCGCTTGAAAGGAATCGAGGAAATCCTTACCCCATCGACTCTCGATCGCGGGAATCGATACGTGATTATAACCCTTCGCGTGCCCCATAATGTAATCGTTCACGACGCACCCGCCGCTCGTGTGTCTTATTTCAACATGATACCGGTCGCGAAGAAGAGCGTATGTTTCCGGACTCGGCCCCCAGAATCCGTACCCTTCGATTGCCAGCGTGCCCGCTTTGAGGTCTCGCTCGGCTTGGAACCAACCCAGAACGTATGCACTTCCATAGATGCATGGGCTGACGTAAGCCAGAATCCACAGCGGTGCGGCAAGAGCCAGCGTCCCCGCGACGCGGAGGATTGATCGTCTCGGATGGAGCGAGAGGACCAGGGGCCAAAAGAACCAAATTGTGGCGGCACCAATCCAAACGCGATAAGCCCATCCGCCGTCTGTTGCGCGAACCCAAAGGAAGAATGTCGCGGTAAGAAGAACGCTGTGAAGAATTGCGACAAAGCAGAGGATTCGGTACGACCGATCGTCTAAACGAGAGGCTGCCATGTCGGTCTAACGAGAACAAGATGAGCTGCTGCGACCGAGAGCGCGCAGGGCAGCGGGTGAAGACGTGCAAGTCATCGAAAACAAGGTCGTACGCCGGGTCGCAGTCAGCTCAATCTTTTGGTTAGGCCGCTTCATAGTGCTTGAGGATATACGCTTCGACTGCATCCATCTGAGGGCGAAACTCGTGCTTTCTCGCGTACCGAGAGTATGCCGGATGTCATGGCCTTTATCTAGCCACGGTAAACCGTGGTCGCGAAGCTTCTCGACGATATCCGTGCCGACAGTGCTGACATCCGCCTCGCCTTGAACCTGCCACCAAAAGTCGCGGCCGTCAGTGAATAATGAGCCCAAACGCTCGAAGACAGTGCAATGATACTCTTTGGGCGGCATCATTTTCGCGGCGCGTCCAATCGCGGTCTGAATGTCGGGCCAGTAGAGACCGAGATTCACTGTGAACCGCACATCTTTCGCATCGTTCCACTGGCTCTTCTGGATAGTGATAATGTCGAGCACCGGACCAGCATCGCGCCAGAAATTGTGAGCTTTCTTACGGAAACGGTCGTCCTGAGGAATGGCGCGACGTACTCAATGATCGCGGTGTCGATTAACTCCGTGGTGTGCATTGGCCTAACGAGAATTAGACGAATGTTCGTAATTAAAGGTGACCATTTTTTCGTCTAATTCGGCTTTCGATTGAGGATATGGATCAACACGTGCGTGGCTCTTCACGGACAGTCGCACCGGCGATGCCCTCACTTGTCTCGACGGAAGTATAAGGAAGGTCTTTGCGTTTGCACTGCTCTTGAAAGCGGCTGGCGAGATCGCCGAGGCCTTCGATGACCTCAAGTTTGCGTCGAAACGGTAGCGCATGAAATTCGCGGTGCTGCTGGAGTCGGCTGCCTTTCCATGTCGTGAGGTTCCAGTCGATGTTTGCTTCTTCTTCAGCGGTCATAACTGCTCTTCCTTCCGTGAAGTAGATTGCACGTCTGCTCGATTGAGCGCGTGAACGATGGCTTCAAAGCCGGCGAGCTTTATTCAAGCGGAACAAGCAGGTTGTGTCCGGTCATTTCCGCGGGCTGCGGGAGGCCGAGCAGAAAAAGAAGCGTCGGCGCCACGTCGGCCAGGATTCCGTCCTGACAGCGAAACTTCGCGGCGTCTTCCGCGACGTAGATGAAATGCACCAGATTCGTGGTGTGCGCGGTGTTCGGAGATCCGTCTGGGTTGCGCATCTGCTCGCAATTTCCGTGGTCGGCGGTAAGCAGGCATTTCCCGCCTAACGAAAGAATCATCGGCACGATCCGGGCGACGCATTCATCGATCGTCTCGACGGCTTTGATTCCAGCCTTCACCACGCCGGTGTGTCCGACCATGTCGGGGTTGGCGAAGTTGAGAATGATAAGGTCGTAGTTTTTCATCTGCGCACAGACTTCATCGGTGACCTCCCGGGCGCTCATTTCCGGCTGGAGGTCGTACGTCGCCACCTTTGGGGATGGGACGATTTTTCGATCTTCGCCTGCGAACGCCCGCTCGATCCCGCCGTTAAAAAAATAGGTGACGTGCGGATATTTCTCCGTCTCGGCAATCCTGAGCTGAGTTTTCCCAGCAGCACTGACGACTTCCCCCAGAATGTTGGTGAGTTTCTCGAACGAAAAAATGAACGGCGACGGATAAGTCGCATCGTACTGCGTGAGCGTGACGTAATGAACACGCGGCCAGACCTTGCGATCGAAGCCGTCGAAATCTTTCAGCAGGAATGCCTGGGAGAGCTGCCGTGCGCGGTCAGCCCGGAAATTGAAAAACAAAACGGTATCATCATCCCGGATTCGTTGTTTGTTTGGATGCGAAAAAATGAGCGGCGGGATGAACTCATCGGTTTTGCCTTTTTCGTATTCGCTCCGTAACGCGGCAGAAGGCGCCGCGTCACACTTTTTTCCGCGCCCGCGCACAACGGCATCCCAGGCTTTCTTGGTCCGATCCCAGCGCCGGTCACGATCCATCGCAAAATAACGGCCAACGATTGTTGCGATTCGAGCGCCGCTGTTGCGCAATTTTTCCTCACAGATTTCCAGGTAACCCGCGCCTCCGGTTGGCGAGGAATCACGACCATCGGTGAAGGCATGAACCATAATATCTTTCACACCGGCCGCGTGCGCGGCGTTTGCGAGTGCAATCAAATGCAAATAGTGGCTGTGAACTCCCCCGTCGGAAACGAGCCCGAGCAGATGCAACCGGTGGCCGCGGGCCCTGGCCAACGCCTCATGCAGGACTGCGTTTCGCTCGAGTTCACCGTCCGCGATCGCCTTGTTGATGCGCGTCAGATCCTGATACACGATTCGACCCGCGCCCAGATTGAGGTGACCCACTTCTGAATTCCCCATCTGTCCTTCTGGAAGTCCGACGTCGAGGCCGCTCGCGCTCAACTTGCCCACCGGATAATCGCGATAAAGCTGATCGTGAAACGGAGTTTGCGCGAGGAGCGTTGCGTCGCCATTGACCTCACGCTGCGCCGCGCCGCCGGGATTGATTCCCCAGCCATCCCGAATTAACAGCATGACCGGTTTCGACATCCTTGCGAACTCTGCCGATGATCCAAGCGGAGACAAGCGGTTCTTTCGTTGACAACGAATTGCTACCGCCGCACACATCAGCGTCATGAAGTGGCGCAATCAGCTGCTCGCGCTTTTTTGTTTGCTGGGATTCGCCGGCCTGGGAGTCGTTTATTTTCAGCATTGGGTTGTGCAAAAGCCGTTCGGGATCGTGCTTTTCATCGGCGAAGGATTGACGCCGGGGAGGCTGGCGGCAACTCGCGTTTACGCTGGCGGCGCGGATACGCGGCTCTCGCTCGACGGCATGGATAACGTGGCGTTGCTGACAAACTATTCTAACGACTTCGCCACGCCCGACCAGGCGGCGGCGGCAACCGCGCTCGCAACGGGGGTGAAAGTGAACAATCACACGATCGGCGTAGACGTTAACGGCAAGGTGATTGCGAATATCGTCGAACTGGCGCGTGCCAGTGGGAGAGCGATCGGGTTGGTGACCGACACGAGCCTGGTCGACCCGACCTGCGCGGCATTTTACGCACATACCGCGCACGCGAATGACAAGGAGAGTATCGCGCTCCAGCTCGTTGAAGGGAAAAAAATAGACGTCGCGCTTGGCGGAGGAGCGGCAGAGTTTCTCCCGCAGACGAAGAACGGACATCGTCGTGATGGACGTGATCTGATTTTCGAGATGCGTCGCAATGGATTTGAGTTGGTCCGATCGAAAGCGGAACTCGAAGCCGTCCCCGATTGGCGCAGTCCCAAGCTCATCGGTCTTTTTAGCAACGGGTCCCTCGCCTACCTTGATCAAGTCGCAGCGCACAACGATCAGCCACGTCTTTCCGATATGGTTCGGCGCGCGATCGAGCTTCTGCAGGTCAATCCCGGCGGCTACTTGCTCGTAATCGATGCCGGTCTGATGCGCGAAGCAGCCCAGTCGAACAGCGGCGAGCGGACGCTCGCTGAGACTTCTGAATTGGATCGCGCGGTCGGGGTTGTTCGTCGTTACGCCGGGCAGAAATCGATCGTTCTGGTTTGCGGCGATACGGCCATCGGTGGTCTCACCATGAACGGCTTTCCGTTCCGAAAAGATAGCGGCGTCGCACTATTGGGTTTGAATTCCGCCGGGGACCCGACGCTGAGTTGGGCGACGGGACCGAACGGCGTTGCGTCCTACGGCGCTTCAAAGTTATCGACCAGTGCGAAGAGTGACACCGCGGTTCAATCGACAGGAACGACGGCGCCCCAGCCGCCCCAAGAGCCAGCCGCTATCTATGCCTCTGCGGCGGCAAATTCGGTGGACGACATGGTTGCATTTGGAAGCGGCATGGGCGCTGACGTCCTGCGCGGATCAACGGACAACACGGCGATTTTCCAAATTCTTCGCGACAATCTCTGATCGTGGCAGCCGCAATTTCCCTGAGAGTGCGCGCAGCGAACAGCAATCTCCTGGTCAGATTGCGGGCTCGTCGGCAGGACCTTCGGAGAAGACGAGATAAGAGGGCCTCGTTCGAGCCAAAACGTGGACAGACCGCGGCCTAGTTTCGGGCGACGAGCGTAGTCGTTGTAGCGCAGTATTTTCGAGATCCGGCGAAAGCGTAGAGGGGAATGTACGAGTGTTTGCTAGCCTGTTCTTTGCGACAGGCCATCCAGTTAATCGTTGGATCAAGGACGTAGCTGCCGCTGGTCGTTGTCCATAGAAGCCACGTATGCGTTAGGCGACTCGCAGACGTTCGCTTACCGATAATCAAGCGGACATTGCTTGCTCCATTTGCCTGCATCGTCTCGTACAATGCCACGGCTTTACCCTTGCAGTCTGCTACCGGATCGATTCTCACTTCGGATGGCGTCTTCCACTCCTGCGAGAACCCATAGGGAATGGCACGCAGGTTTTCGATCCAGCGATTTACTAGGTTAAGCGAAATTTTGCGCCGGGTCTTGGCCGTCGCCTGGAGAACCGGCCGAATACGACTCATTTGCTCGTCGTACGGAGTTGACTTCACTGACAACATGAGCGGCTCTGCAAAGCAAGAAGCGCAAGTGATGCCGGCGGCAATTGCTCCAAATACCAAAAGGTTGCGAAAGGAGAATGGTGTTAGACTTATAAGAACCATAGTCAGTATGATTCAAATAAGCACCGACCATGCCATCGATGTCGTGTCGCCTAGGCCATATCCAGTCGCAAGAACAACCTATTGAAACTTCACATCTAGCATTTGACCCAAGGTCGCTTTCATCGGAAATGGGCACGCCCTTGCAGAGCGAACGGACTCTCTGGTCAACAGAGCGAATTTCTGACGTCAAACGGCGGTGTGCCACACTTGATAATGCCCGCCGGACAGACAGCCGAAGCGCTGCCTCGGTGTCCCGCGGCCCTGGCCAGCCTTGGATAACGACCAATAAAGGTGAAGAACAAACGCAAAGAGAGTCCTTCACGCTCCCCCAGCCCGACCACGGCTACAGAGCCGTGGTGAATCCAACAACCATTTGACCGGGATTTACCGGTGGTGACCTATCGTGATGTCCGGGTCAGTGGAAAGGAGTATTCCTGAGACAGTGATCGCGCCACTGGCCAAGAGCTCATTTCTGCCAATCATACGCAGCGGCATTGCCGTGTTCACCTGTGTCCCAGAAAGGACAACGCGTTGCGGAATGCGGCTGGCGGTCGTGTAGACTAAAATAACCTGCGGTTCAGCAGGTTTCACGTTTGTGCGCCTGGATTGTTGCGTCGAGCCCTTGCTCTTAGCTTTTGACTCCGATTTGTTATCTGATGCCATCGCCGCGCTGCCGAGCATGAAACTCATGCAGGCAACTCCGACGAGAGACCTCCCAACGAGTGATTTGAGTTTCATATACATAAACGGTGCTCCCAATTTTCTCCGATGGCAAGAGATTTTTCGTGGACGAAACTCCGGAACTGCTCGCGGCAAGCTAGCCTCGGCTCGTCCAGCGGCCGGCGCTGCGGCGAATTTCGCGATTTTTGATGAGCCTGCCCGAGTGCTTTCTCCATCCATGGGTTATCACCGACGGGTGTAAGGCACTTTCACCTTTCCTGGTCACCCGTATGGCGGAGCGAGCATCCAAACAGGTTTTCGCCCGAAGAAACTCAAAATCATTGCGCCCGTTTGACCCGTACCATGGAGGATCCTTCAACGAACATCTTATATCCGAATGTATCCCGATAGATGACCACGTTTGGGCTTTCGATAGGTGCACAGGTAAAGATTTCGTCATTGGTCGGTCGCCAGGTTTGCCCGTTTGAGAGACGAAAAACCGTTCTCAAGCCGTAACCCTTGTAAGTGCCAACAATTTGGCTTTCGATCACCTCGGGCGGACGCACCTTACGCTCCTTCACGGCGCGATCGACAGCCTCTGCCGCAGCCACGGCCGCAGCAGCCTTTTGCTTTCCTGCGACGTAATCTCGAAGAAATCCGTTCAACACCTTGCGCTCATCGCTTGTGAGTTTGGCAAGGCCAGCCCTTTCGTAAGTGGCAGGATCCATAACCTTCTCCAGTCCTTGAAACGCAGCATCCTCCGCTGATGCGAAGCGTGCCAGACCGATAATGAGCAGCGCCGCGAGATATAACTTTTTCATAACGTCCTAATGTTTTCTCCAGAATAATGACAAACGCGCGCTTGCAAGGTCAATTGCAAACCCCGTCCACGTCCCGATTCGACCTTTTCCTAACGGATCCAACCCCTAAAGCAGCAGCGGCCGAACCCGAGGGGTCCGGCCGCTGAGATTATCAATCGTCGATGTTCGAGATTGTTCTAGAACTTTTTGGAGATCTCGAAGTAAACGAACCGGCCAAACGGGTCGTAGACCGACAAGTCGGTATTGCTATTTGCGCCGTCGACAAAAGGCGGCTGCTCGTTGCCGACGTTATTGCATCCGACCGCAACGCCCAGGCCATCCAGAAGTTTCTCCTTCCAGTTGCATCCGGTCACGACAGGCGCCGCAACATTCTTTCCGTCTTTGGCGTCCTTGGCATCGACCACTGGAGCGGGTTGCGTCTTTTCAACACTGAACGTATACGAAAGGCGGAGATCGACGGCAAAGTACGAAGGGATCGTATCGTATAGACTTTGGTTGTCGTGTTCCGGATCGAGCCCAGTCGCATTTTTCATCTCCGGGATGTAGTTCGCATTGGCGGAGAACGTCAGCCCCTTCCAGGCATATTGGAGGAGGAAGTTGATCTTGTAGTCGGGGTTGGCGCCAATAAACTCCGAACTGTCGAGACCAAGAACGTTATAATAAGGGCTAAACGGTGTCGTCTTGAGATCGTACTCGGTGAAGACAACCGCGGTCACACCAAACTGCAGCTGACCATAGGTGTGCAGATCCCAGGTGTAATTCGCACTGAGATCGAATCCGGCCGCGCGTTGCGCACCAAGGTTGCGGAGGGTATCAACATAATAAGTCGAAACCAGATTTCCATCCAACTGGTGCGGAGCAGTAATTGGGACTGCGCCGGGCAGGCCCGGGAAATTATTAAAGGCAACCAGGTCGGCATAGGGTGAAGCCGGTCCGAGTGCCTCAACGCTCGAAAGGATCGTGGCGCCTCCCAAGGTACCCACAATCAATTGCTGGAGCGTGTTGAAATAATCGCAGGTAATGGTCAAACCCGGGACATATTTGGGACTATAGACCATACCCACCGTCCAGGATTGAGCCGTAGAGGGGATAAGATCGGGGTTCGACCCGACCAAAACCTGCGCTTGATCCTGAACATTACCATTGAGGGTAATACCGGTGGAAAAGCCGGTGCTACTCGGTCCGTAGAGTTGATAGAGGTTCGGTGCGATAAATGAGTTCGAGAAAGTTGAGCGAATGGTCAGATCCGGGATCGGTTGATATCGCAGACCAACTTTTGGAACCAGCGCGTTTTTGCTGACCCCTTGGTAGTGGTCGTAACGCCCGGCCAGATCCAAACTCAGGTTGTAGATGCCCGGAACTTTCATCTCCGAACTCACGATCGGGACGTCTACTTCGGCAAAGATAGAGCTGACATCCCGCCGGACGTCAATCGCAGCTATCGGTACCGAGCCAACGAAGATCTCGGGGGAGTCCAGAACCTTGAACCCTTCGATGTCATATGAGCCACCGACGGAAACACCAACTTTGCCGCCCGGAAGGCTAAACGGAAATCCGACAAGCTTGGCATCGAACGCCCTCTGGAAGGAGGTTAAATCGCGAAAGTTCGAGCCAAAAATCGTATCGAATTGCGCCTCACTAACTTGTCCTGGACCTGTTCCAACCGGGTTATGCGCAAACCAGTCCAACGAGGGAATAGGATTGCCATCGTTGTCGACGGCCGTGCCCGCGATCATGGCGTTGAGCTGGTCCGCCCTAACGAGATTCTGGTTAACGTAATTAATCTGATACTGACTGTAATAGGCCGCTGTTTCGAAGTTCCAGTTCTCGTTGATCTGCGACCGGAGGCCGATCAAAGCCCGATAGAAATTGTTGTCATTCGTGAAAACGCGAGGATGGCTTTGATAACGCTGAGCTGTAATGAGGCGATAATTCCCGCTCTGCGAATTTCCATCAATCGATTCCTGGAAAGGAGTCCACTCAGCGGGAGCCCCACGATTTTCGGGAACCAGTTCGCCGGTATCCGGATCAACTCGCATCGAGCCCAATATAATCACGCCAGTGCCGTTATTAAGCGGCTGAGCGTTTAGAAAGCTTTCGTTGTGGGTGTAGTTCCAAAGAAAATTGCCAAAAAGCTCCAGTTGCTTTCCGCAGATTTGATGATCCCACGAGGCCGCGAAATTGGTCCGCGATTGATCCAGAGTGCTGGTCGGAACTTCGGCTAAATTAAAAGAAAGGATCTCAGCTTGCGAGACCATGTGGTAAGCCTGCGGGATTGTCGCGTACTGCCCAGGATTTTCGCTTCCTGAATGCGGAGGTGGCGGCGCGACGGAATGTGGCACTACCCCCAAATCGAAGGGCGAATTGTAGGTATTGCTGTTGTAATTTGATGGATTCGTCCCGTTCAACAGGTAATATGTGGTGCCACCGCCGAAATTATCGCGACCGACGCCGTTATAGTTCGTAGTCCCGTTGATCTGGGAATTGGAGTAGGCACGCTGGCGCATGAACAGTGGGTCCTGTTCATAATATTGCGCGCCGACTGTGACTTGAGTGGTCTCGTTGCCGATACCCGCGATCACGTAGCCCATGCGTTGGGCGACCGCGCCTTCAACAGTGGTTCCATAGCGAAAACCAACCAGGGCACCCTGATAATTATCCTTGAGAAAGATGTTAATAACGCCGCCGACCGCTTCCGATCCATAGAGAGCGGAGGCACCGTCTTTTAGAACCTCGATCCGACTAATGAGCGAAGCGGGAAAAATATTTACATCGCTAAACTGGGCGCCACCCACAGAGATGGCAGCCGAATCCGCGATGCGCCGGCCCTCGTAAAGAATCAGGGTCGGGAAGCCGCGAATTTGAGCGATCGAGCCTCCGAGCGAAGTGCCCGAGGCGATATTCGCGTTCGAGACACCGATGTTGCCGGCGCCAACGAAATCTGGAACGCGCCTCTGCAGGACTAGCAAGGGGTCTAAAGCGCCGGAGACGTCGACGTCCTGGGAACTCAGGGTATTAACAGGCGAGGCGGTCACTTCCTCGGCAGTGGGAATATATGAACCGGTCACAACTACGCGTTCACCGGTTGCCTCGCCGGCGGCAGGCGCTTGCGCGTAGGCGCTCGCAGCTATCAGGAAAGGAATTCCAGCGGCGGCCACGAGGGTCGCGCGGAGGGATCCCAATATTTTCTTTACGTTTGTTATCATTGGTTTCTCCATGGGTTTGGTTAGGTTTGCGCTAGGGATTAATGAACTTTTGCGGTGCTGACAAGTATTTTTTTCACTTTTTTTAAAAATTTTTGAACGGGCCGGTTTCGGCGATGTCGCGTCCGGAGTCGGTTTTTCGTAATAATGTGCCTGCGGCGAGGCCTCAAAATAGCAAGAAGCCCGCCACGGATGGATGCCGGGAGCAATTTTTCCAGCGTGGCAAAATGCCCTTCAACGGGCGAGACAACACTGGCATTTGTGATCGCCGCGTTCGCCGGAGACGGAAATCGATTGATCGTTAGGGAAAATCTTAACCGCGAAATGGCGGGAAGCGATCGTCCGATCTCGGATTTTTAGATTCTCGCGCTTTTCCATCAGTTCCCCGTATCGCGATGCTCCGGATTTTCCTGCTTTTCCGGCCAACGTTTGACGGCTAAAGTAGCGAAATGTTTACCGGTTTGATCGAAGAACTCGGCACCGTTCTCTGGATTCGGGCGACAGATCGCGGAACTCAATTGCAGATCTCCGTGCCACGGATCGCCGGAGAAATTCGAAAGGGCGACAGTGTGGCCGTGAACGGCTGTTGTCTTACCGTCAGCGCACATCGCGGCAATCAACTCACTTTCGATTTGCTGCAGGAAACCCTCGATTGCACAAACTTGCGATCTCTCCGGCGCGACAGCTCTGTTAATCTCGAACGCGCCCTATCGGCCGACGGCCGAGTCGGCGGACACTTCGTGCAAGGCCATGTCGATTGCGCTGCGCCAATTCTGGCGTTCGAGCCGAATGGCGCAGATCATCGGTTGGAAATCGATTTGCCGACTGAGTTCAGCCATTACGTTACTGACAAGGGTTCGATCGCCATCAATGGAATCAGCCTGACGGTGGCAGAATTGTCGGCTGTCACTTTCACCGTCTGGGTAATTCCACACACGAGACACCACACTAATCTCGACGGCGCCCAAATCGGCGATTTGGTAAATATCGAATTCGACATCCTGGCGAAGTACGTCGAGCGAATGCTGCCGCGTTACGCTCCGCGGGGTTGAGCAGGAAACCTCGCTCGAAAAGCGAGGTTGTTATTTTGCTCCGGCGCCGAACAAGACCGCCGGGATGGTCCGCAGCAAGATCTTAAAGTCGAGACTGAGCGACCAGCGGTCAATGTATTCCAGATCCAGCTTTACCCAATCCCGGAAATCCTGGACGCGGTTGCGTCCGCTGATTTGCCAGAGGCAGGTTAGCCCCGGTTTCACGCTCAGGCGGCGTCGCTGCGCCGTGCTTTCGAATTTTTCCACCTCGTAGAGGGGGAGCGGTCGTGGTCCAACCAGGCTCATGTCACCCATGAGTACGTTGACCAGTTGCGGCAGTTCATCCACACTCGTCCGTCGCAACCAACGACCAAACGGCGTGATTCGCGGATCGTCGGCCACTTTGAAGACGGGTCCGCTCATTTGGTTGAACGGTTCCAACTCCGCACGCCGCATTTCGGCATCGTTCACCATCGAGCGGAATTTGTACATTACGAAAGGCTTCCCGTGTATGCCCGCGCGCGCCTGCCGGAAAACCGCCGGCCCCTTTGAGGTAAGGCGAATGCCCAAAATGGCAATGGCCATTAACGGCGAGAGGACGATCAAGGCCACAAACGCTCCCACCCGATCGATGATCGCTTTCATGTGAAGCGCCCACGACACTTCTGGAGTTGAGCGAAAAACCAGCATCGGCCGTCCGCCGAACGCATCGAACTCCGGCTTCGCAATAGACGTTTGAATAAAATCAGCGGCGAGCCAGGCCGGCACGCCCTCGACTTCACAGGCTCCAATGGCCTGCTCCACTCGATTGAGCTGAATGTGACCTGCAGCGAGAATGACCCGAGAGACAGCGTGACGGTGCATCGCTTCGACCAGGTCGGAGATAGGCTGTTTCTCAATGTCGATGCGCGCGGCCACATCGAGGAGAAGCTTCTGTTCGGGAGGAAATGATTTCTCGAGAGTGGCGATATCTTGCGGCACTCCGGCGAAAAGGACTCGCTCCCTCAATTCACCCCGAAGCGCTCTCCGTCGAACAAGGTTCGCAACAATTCTTTCCTTCAGGAATAGCACTGTCGTCGCGATCGGAAGAAAGATCAGCGGGAACGACCGGTTCGGCATTCGCAAGAAAATCATGCACGCGCTGACCATTATGCTGAGATAGATCATCGCGCGCAGGACTTGGAGAAATGACACCCACAAGGTCTTCGCCAACCGGGATTGATAAAACCCCTGCAAATCCAGAAGGAGCGGCCCAAAAGGCATGATCACCAATAGGAGCCACTGATAATCGCGGAACGGACCGATGCTCTCGGTCATGTTAAACCAGGAGGTCCCGAAAAAACGGAGGACGTAGGCAGCGAATAGCGAGACGGCAAGCAGCAACGCATCGCTCAGTTGTTGGTATTGAGTGCTTAATTCTTGTTTGCGCGCGAGCATGCTAAAAGAGAATCCTTGGGGCCAACGAACCAGCCGACCTACGGAGCACGTAAGATATGATAGAGCGCGATTCGGTCAAAGCGAAGCAAACACGTCGTGTCGTCGGCGTCATTACTTCGCTTTCTGAGCTGGGAGTCGCCGCCAGATTGAGGAAGACACCGGATCTCTTTGAACTTCGACTGGATCATCTCGCGGATGTCCTCGATCAGGTGGAACGGATAATTCCGCGACTGCGGCGACCGTTGATCGTTACCGTCCGCGACTTTGGCGAGGGCGGCGCGAAACGGATGAGTTTCCGAGAACGCCGCAAGCTTCTCCTGCGCTTTCTGCCGCACGCGGCCTACGTAGACATCGAATTGCGATCCGTGAACGCGCTCGCCGCGGCCTTCAGGGCAGCGCATGAGCAACGGGTACAGCGCATCCTGTCAGTTCACGATTTCAAATCGACCCCCCGGCTGCGCACGATGCTAGCGAAAATTCGCAAAGCAAGATCGGCAGGCGCGGAGATCTTCAAGATCGCGACGCGAGTCGATACTCCCGTTCAACTCCGGCGGTTGGTCGAATTCGTGGAACGGCGGCCCGCCGGCATTGAAGTCAGCGCGATGGGCCTCGGCAAGTTCGGCGTCCCGTCTCGAATCGTCCTGTCACGGGTTGGTTCCGTCATGATCTATGCGGGTCTGGGTAAGACAAGAGTGGAAGGCCAGCCCTCTCTTTTGCAACTTCGGCACCTGCTCCGGGCGAAAGCGGTGCGCGGTAATCTTCCTGCTTCGGGCCGTACGCATATATTGATATGAAGCGCCAGAGGCCTCTCCGATAAGTGGACCAATCGATTACATTGCCCGGCGAAGTGCCGATCATGCCGCTCCCCGGCGCGCTTCTTTTCCCGCACGCTCTCCTCCCGCTCTACATTTTCGAAATGCGCTACCGCGAAATGCTCGAGCACGCTCTCGCTCGCGATCGGATGTTTTGCGTCGCCTTGATCAATTCCAACCGCACAGATTGGAAATCAGTTCACGACTTTCGTCATATCACTACCGTCGGCCTTATCCGTGCTTGCATCGGCCGCGGTGATGGCACCTCGAACCTCATCCTCCAGGGATTGCAGCGCGTGCGCCTGATCGATTTTGAACAGGAGAAACCGTTCCCCATCGCCGGGATCGAGCCGCTCGAATCCGTGCCGGCCGGCTCCTCTCTGCAAAGCGAAGCCCTCGGTACCAAGATCCTTGCGCTCTACGAAAAATTCAAAGGCAGCGGCCGCGAGCTTCCCGAGAAAGTCGATCGCTACCTCTCCGATCTGAGCGACCCGGAAATGCTCGCCGATCTGATGGCAGCCACCTTCATCAGCGATCCATTTCGGCGACAGCAACTGCTCGAAGAACTATCGGTCAAACAACGTTTACGCCTGGTCATCCAATTCCTTCGCGAAGAAACCGGTGACGCCGCCGCCTGACCGAGCGCAATCAGCGCGCGAAGAAGTTGTACTTCAAAATGCAGAGCAACGCGCGGACGCCGTCGCGCCAGCCCACCTTTTTGCCTTCGGCGTAAGTGCGGCCATGATAGGAGACGGCTACTTCATAGACGCGCGCGCCGAGGCGCGCGACTTTCGCGGTCAGCTCCGGTTCGAAGCCGAAACCGTTTTCGCGCAGCTCGATTCGCTCGAGGATCTGACGACGGAAGGCTTTGTAGCCTGTTTCCATGTCGCTTAAGTTGAGGTCGGTGGCGGCGTTGTTGATCAGGGTGAGGAAGCGGTTGCCGACCGAGTGCCAAAAATAGAGCACGCGGTGCGCCTCCGATCCCTGGAAACGCGAGCCGTAAACGATGTCCGCTTTACCGGCGAGGATCGGCGCGAGCAGCTTCCCGTATTCGCCCGGATCGTATTCCAGATCGGCGTCCTGAATGATTATCACCGGCGCAGTGGCCTGCGCGAATCCGGTGCGGAGCGCGGCGCCCTTCCCGCGATTGCCCTCGTGCTGGAGGAGAATCAAACGCCGATCGGCCGCGAACGATCGGAGGATCGCCATCGTTCCGTCGCTCGAGCCATCGTCGACCACGATAAGTTGCGAGACGCACGGCTGCGCCAAGACCGCGCGGATGATCTCCGCCACGGTGCCGGCTTCGTTGTAAACCGGCATGATCACGGAGGCGCAGTTTTCCTGCGGCAGCGCGGCACCCGGTGAAACGGAAATCGTCATCGCCTAACGAATATCACGAAAAGGCTGTCCGGCACGAAAAAGATCGAGTTCCGTGCGGACCAATTGCGCCAGGGCCGCGTTCCCTGACGCGTCCGCCAGTAGCCGGACACTCTCGGCGGTCGCGATCGCCTCCGGATAACGGCCCGCTTCCGCGTAGGCTGCAGCCAGGGTCGCGTCGATCACCGGATCGCGCGCCTGAGTCGATCGGCTCGCGCTCTCGGCCAACTGGACCGCCCGTGCGCCATCCCGCAGTCGCCCATCTGGCGAAGTCGCCAGGACCCAGGCCATGTTCTTTTGCGCTTCCGGGTTGTTTGGCTGCACCGCGAGAACTTTCTCCAAATGCGAAAGCGCATCCTCGGCGCGTCCCATCTGCAGAAGTGTGTTCGCCAGATTGAAATGAATCCCGGGATCGTTCGGATTTTTTTCGAGCGCCTGCTGGAGCTGCGCATAAGCCTCGTCGATGCGGCCCGTTTGCAGGAGTGCGTTCCCAAGATCGCTTTGCGCGGGGACGTAGCCGTGATCGATCTCCAGCGCCTTCCGCAAATGTGAAATCGCCTCCGCGAGACGACCGCTCTGAAGTAAGGCGTGTCCCAGATTGTAATGCACCGCGGCCGCACGATCCGGCTCGATCTCGGCCGCTTTCTGCAAGTACGGCAGTGCCTCGTCCGCTCGATCCATCCGGAGGAGTTCGTGTCCCAGATTATTATTCGTCTCGGCGTTGTTCGGATCGATCTCCAAGGCCGTCCGCAGATGAGCGACCGCTTCGTCGGTTCGCCCCTGACCCATCAGGACGATGGCCAAATTATTCTGCGCCATCCAGGACTTCGGATTTTTTTCAACCGTATCCATCCACAAGGTTTCGCGATCACGATAGATCCCGACCTGCCGCCAGGTGAGCACGGACAAGGCGACCACAACCAGCACCGGCACCAATCGCGGCAACCGACCGAGCCAAGCCGCGCCCAGGACAATCAAACCGACGCTCGCGATGTATTGGAAATGATCGGCGACAAACGAATAACGGAATGGAAAAACATCGACGAACCCGAGCGCAGGCATGAGCGATCCCGCAAAGAACAGCACGGCGACGAGCGGTCCGCGCCCGACCCGCGTCCGCGCGCTCCAAAGGATGATGATCACGACGACGGCACCGAGCGGGAACAACCATTGCCATGCGGAAGCAGCACTGATTTGCCAGCGCGGATAAATGAAGGTGAGGTTTACCGGCCAGAGGAGTTTGCCCGCGTAAAACCAGAACGCACGGCCCGCGATCAGACAGCGTTCAAGAAAAGTAAGCGACCAGACGGCGCCCTGCGCGCCGACATGATGCTTCTCGATCCAGGCAGTGCACAAACCGAAACCGAGACCGATGGCGAAAAACGGGAGCGTCGGGAAAATGTCGGATCGTCGCAGCCGGCCATTTTTCCACCACGTCACCAACAAAAGCGCGGGCGGCAGCGTGCAGGTGACAGTCTTGCTCAAGAGCGCGCAGACGAAGAGTCCGAGTGATCCGAGATAGGAATAAAGGGAACGCCCGCCCACAGCGAGCGTCTCCCGAATTCGCGCGAAACGAAAGTACGCAAGTGCCGCCGCAAAATAAAAGACCGCCGAGAGAACATTCTTCCGTTCGCTGATCCAGGCAACCGACTCCGCTTCCACCGGATGCACCGCGAAAATTGCCGCCGCCAGCCACGCCGCCGGCACGCGCAGCGCGACCAGCACTCGCCACAAGAGAATCGCCGCGAGCCCGTGCAGGATCACATTGACCAGGTGGAACCCCAGCGGATTCAGCCCCCAAAAATGATATTCCAGCCAAAAGCTGGTGTGGACGAGCGGGTAATATTGCGGCGTCGCCGTGACCTCGAACCAGATTCGGCCGAGCCCGCGCAAGTCGCGCAGGGTGGAGTTTCCGGTGACGTAGAAATTGTCGTCCCAGATGTAGCCGCAATGCCAGACCTGTTGATACGCGATCAACGCCAGAACCAGCAGCGCCAGCCCGCGAATCCGCGGATCATTCCAAAGCCACGCCGTCGGTTCGATGACCTTCGCCGGGCGTGGACGAGCGGTTTTGTTCGCGCGGCTCATTCGCTTTCGCGAAGGTCCGGCAATCCGATCCGCGCGTACTCTTCCATCAGGTAACGATCGGTCATCCCGGCAATGTAATCGCAGACTGTTCGATGCAGACCCTCCGCCTCGATCCGGCGTGCGGCCGCTTCGCCTAACAACTCAGGCGAACGCACGTAAGCCTCGAAAACCCCGCGCAACATTTCGCACGCACGCTGGTTCACCTCCGCGACCCGCGGATGGTAATAGACATTCTTGTAGAGAAACTGGCGTAGCTCGCGGTTCGCCGTTTGCAATTCGTCGCCGTAGCGAATCAATTTCCGCTTTTGCTGGCGCACTTCATCGGCGCTCCCCACGCCCGCCTCCGCGATCGCTTCCGCGCTCGCTTTGACCACATCGCACACCTGCACATCGATGATATTGCGGATGACAAATTGATGCAGTTCGGGCTCGCGGGCCTCCGGATGACGCACGAGCACGGCTTCATGGCTTTGCCGCCAAACCGCGCTCTCTTTCAATTGCTCTGCGCTCAAAATTTGAAAATCGACCGCGTCATCCAGATCGTGGCTGTAATAGGTAATTTCGTCCGCTAGATTCGTAATCTGCGCTTCCAGCGATGGGCAGGAGTTGCGGTGCTTCTGCAAGCCTTCGCGCACCTCAAAAGTTAAGTTCAGCCCGGGAAAATCCGGGTAAACCGCCTCCAGCAGATCGACCACGCGCAGGCTCTGGTCGTTATGTTCGAAACCGCCGTGCTCGCGCATGCATTCGGCCAGCATCTCCTCTCCAGAATGTCCGAAGGGTGAGTGCCCGAGATCATGTCCGAGCGCAATCGCCTCGGCCAAATCTTCGTTAAGCGAAAGCGCGCGCGCGATCGTCCGGCTGATCGACGCCACCTCGATCGTGTGCGTCAATCGCGTCCGCAGATGATCGCCGGTTCCGTTGAGGAAAACCTGCGTTTTATATTCCAGACGGCGAAACGCGCGCGAATGAATGACTCGAGCCCGGTCACGCTGGAATTCGGTCCGATAAGCGTGACGCGACTCCGGATACTCTCGCCCGCGCGAGTCGCTGGACTTCTGTGCGAATGGCGCGAGCACGCACCGCTCATCGGCTTCCATTTCTTCCCGCGTCTTCCACCCCTGGGTCGGGATCGTCGCCGGGGTGCCCGAATCAATCGTCACAACGAAGATTATTCCCGTGGGACGTTGGCTTGGCCAGCGCGGAATTGCCCGCCAGAGCAACAGCCGGAGGGAAGGAGGCGACCGATCGTTTGCTACGGAAGACTATCCGTCATCCAGTGCAGGCGGAGTGTCTGAACTCTGCGAAGCAGAAACGTTGCGTTTCAAAATACTTGTCGCTCGTCGCGCCTGCGCCCGCACGATCAGCATATCGAAGAGGGCCAGCAAGAACGCAGTCAGCGTCAACCAGGCGACCAAAGACCAAAACAAAATGAACCACAAGGGGTGCGCGCGCATGATCGGATGAAGGAATGTTGATCCCGAAAACAAGAGCAGCAACGCCACAAGCAAGGTGATGAACATTGCCCAACGCCTCGTATTTTGATCGCGAACAATTCCCCGCGTCGCATGCGCCACAAATGGCAGCATCCAGAAATTTCGTTTCTTTGGCTGTGGCTGCATTTCGAACCGATCCATCGTCGCTCACTCGAACAGAAGCAAGATGACGGCCGCGATCTCCTTTTTCCGAAGAGGCGTGTGACGCCGAAAGCCCCCGATTTTGGCGCACTAGATCATCAACAGCGCCGGATTTTCCAGGAACTGCCGGAGCGCTTTCATATATTCGGCGCCGAGCGCGCCGTCGATCACGCGGTGATCACAGCTCATGCAGATCGACATGCGATGCCCGACAACGATTGAATCGCTATCATCAATGACCGGACTTCTTGAAATCGCGCCGACGGCAAGAATGAAACCTTGCGGTGGGTTGATCACGGCGGAGAAACTGTCGATGCCCATGCCGCCGAGATTCGAGACGGTGAATGTGCCGCCCTGAAATTCCTCCGGCTTCATCCGCTTATTGCGCGCGCGATAGGCGAAGTCTTTCACCGCTTCGCTGATTTCACGCAGCGACTTATTTTGGGCGGTGCGAAGGACCGGTGTGACCAGCCCATCTTCGATTGCCACCGCAATGGCAAGATCGACATCGGCATATTGAACGATTGCGTCGTTATCAAATGACGCATTCGCTTTCGGAACTTTGACGGCCGCCTGCACTGCCGCCTTGAGCACAAAATCGTTCACGGTAATTTTTGACGTATCAGAGTCTTCGCCCGCCGCCTTCAATTCTGCCCGCGCAGCCATGAGCGGTCCCGCGTCGACCGAGATGTTCAGATAAAAATGCGGAACCGGACCGAGACTTTCTGTCAGCCTTTGCGCGATGACTTTGCGCATCCCCGAAAGAACGATGCGCGCGCCTTCGCCGGCCTTCAGCGTCGGCACCGCCGCATGCGCGGCCAGCTTGCCAGATGGTTTTTTCGCGACGGCACGCACGTCGGTTTCCGTGATCCTGCTCTCCGGGCCGGTACCTTTGATGCTGGAAATATCGACGCCAAGTTCGGCCGCAATGCGGCGGGCCAAAGGCGACGCTTTTACACGGGCTTCTTCACGGTTTGTCGATTCTCTCGCGGCTGAATCGGGCGGCGCTGGTTTCGAAGCCTGCACCTGCTTTGCCGGCTTTTCGGTTTGCTGCAGCGGTTCCTCTTTTGGCTCCTTGGATTTTGCCGGCGCCTTCTCCGATTTCTTCCCCGTTTTTTTTTCTTCCGCAGGTAGCCCGCTTTCTCCTTCACCTCCGATGAAAGCGATCTTTTCGCCAACGTCTACCTTGCCGCCTTCCTCCACGTAAATCTCCGTGAGCGTGCCATCCTCGGGCGATTCCCACTCCATGGTCGCCTTGTCGGTTTCGATTTCGGCGAGCACGTCGCCGGTTGAAACTTTGTCGCCTTTCTTCTTCTTCCAGGTTACGAGCGTTCCCTCGGTCATCGTATCGCTCAGCTTCGGCATTTGAATCTCAGGCATGGCGAGTATGCGTTAGGCGTAACAGACTTTTTTGACTGCCGCGATTAGTTTTTCCGCGTTGGGCAGGACGGCATTTTCCAGCCGCTCATTATAGGGCATCGGCACATCTTCCTGGGAAACACGCATAATTGGAGCATCGAGTTCATCGAAAATTTCCTTCTGGATGCGATAGCAGACTTCCGCGCCGACGCCACAGAACGGCCGATCCTGTTCGACAATCACCACTCGATGCGTTTTCGAAACCGAAGTCAAAATCGCCGGCAAATCGAGCGGCTTTATCGAACGAAGATCGAGCACTTCCGCGTTGATTTCGTCTTCTTTCTGCAACGTCTCCGCGGCAGCCAGTGCAAGCGGAACAGTCTGCGCATAACAAATAATCGAGACATCAGTCCCCTCGCGTTTCCGCTCGGCTTCTCCCAGCGGAATAAGGAGTTCGTGATCGAGTGGCTCGACCAGACCCTTGCTGCTGTAGAGGAGTTCCGCTTCCAGGACCAGCACCGGATTATTGTCGCGCACCGCGGTTTTCAAGAGACCCTTCGCATCGCGCGGAGTCGCGGGCGTGCAAATTTTCAACCCGGGGACGTTGGCGTAAAGGCACTCTGTCGCGTGCGAGTGAGTCGCGCCGAGCTGATGCGCCGGACCGTTTGGACCACGAAATGTAATCGGAATATTAAACTGCCCGCCGGACATCGTGAGCATGTTGGGCGCGTTGTTCACCACCTGATCGAACGCAACCAGAGAAAAGCTGAAGGTCATGAACTCGATGATCGGCCGCAGTCCTACCATGGCCGCCCCCACGCCCATGCCGGCAAATCCGTTTTCGCTGATCGGAGTATCGATGATCCGCCTCGGTCCGAAGCGATCGAGCAAACCCTGGCTCACCTTGTAAGCGCCGTTGTATTCCGCGACTTCCTCGCCCATCAAGAAAACGTTCGGATCGCGTTCCAATTCCTCGGCGAGTGCTTCATTGAGCGCCTGGCGGTAGGTGATCTCCCTCACGCGCTCGCTCCATTCGCGTAGGTGTAATCGTAGAGTTTTTCCAACGGCGGCTCCGGACTTTCTTCGGCGAATTTCACACTCGCCAACACCGTTTCTTTGGCGCGTTTGTCCATCTTATCGAATTCTTCGTTGGTCAGTTTGCCTTCGCGAGTGAGCTGCGCGCGAAGCCGTGTGATCGGATCGTCGAGCCGGAACTTCTCCAGCTCCTCTTTTGTTCGATAACTGGCTGGGTCCGACATCGAGTGACCGCGATAACGGTAAGTGCGAATTTCGATGAACGCCGGATGCGGATCTTTGCGAATGGACGTGACCACCTCCGCCAGTTTGTCGCGGACTTCGCGAAAGTTCATTCCATCCACAATTTCTCCCGGAATGTCGTATCCTTCCGCGCGATCGACGATCTCCTTTAGTGACGTCGAGCGCTTCACCGACGTCCCCATTGCGAACAGATTGTTTTCGCAGATGAAAACGACGGGCAACTTGAAGAGGCCGGCTAGATTCAGCGCTTCGTGAAATCCGCCCTGATTGATCGAGCCGTCGCCGAAAAAGCAAAGGGTAGCGCGGTCTTCATTGCGATACTTCGCGGCAAAGGCCATCCCGGCCGCAATTGGCACGTGCGCACCGACGATCGCGTGCCCGCCATACATGTGGTTCGCGCGATCGAAGAAATGCATGGAACCGCCAAGCCCACGTGAACAGCCCGTCGCTTTTCCGAATAATTCCGCCATGCAGGCGTCGGCGCTGGTGCCACGCGCAAGCGCGTGGGCGTGATCGCGATAGGCCGTGATGATGTAATCGTCGTGCCGAGTCGCCGCCACCGCGCCGGTAACGACCGCTTCCTGCCCGATGTAAAGATGGCAGAAGCCGCCGATCTTTTGCGCCTGATATTGTTGACTCGCGCGTTCCTCAAAGCGCCGGATCAACAGCATCAGCGAGAGCATTTCGACTTCGTCGCGTTGCTCCAGCCCCGGCATGGCGATTTATGTCGAGTGCGGAACCGCGTCTCCCAAGCGGGAACGTTCAGCGCTGCGGCTGTAGTTCATGCAAAGGACAAAGACGCCGGTGAAGAAAAGGTCGCTGAGGAGCGAATTACGAAAAAACATCCATGTCGGCGTCGCGCCATATTGCGGAAGCCCAACGGTGAGTGCTTGAATCAAGCCGGCGAAATTCTTGGCGTAGCCGGGATCCGTGAACCACGAGAAGGTATTTGTAATGAAATAGAAAATTGCTGAGGCCCCAATCGAGGCCGGAAGCAAGGTCTTGAACGAAGCGCGATTTTGCAGCAGCAAACCGAGAAAACCGATCAAAATGAAGGCGCCGTATCGGCAAAAAATCAACGGATCGAGCAGGGACGCGCCATAGTGAAGATTGAGAATCAGGTCAGAAACGAAGATCGCGACAAGAGGGACGGAAAATTTGTAATGCTTCGGAAAATAAACCGCTCCGCAAAGAGCAATCGCGGCGAACGGAGCGAAGTTAGAAAGCCAGGTCGCGCCGGATTGAATAAAGAGACCCGTGACAACGCGGTAGGCAACGGCGAAAAGGACCAACAGGAGAGCGGGAATCATCGCGAGAATTTATCCGTCTGGTGAGATATGCAATGCGGATTTAATTCCGCGCTCGTGCTCGAAAATCGATAACGAGAAGGAACGCGAGCGATTACGAGACTGCCGGCTTTTGCGAGGCGGCCCGAATCCTCTTATTTAGCCGAGCCTTCCGACGTTTCGCGGTATTCTTGTGAATTATCCCGCGTTTAGCCGCCTTATCGATGGCGGATATGAAAGCTCCTATCTCCTTCGCACCGGGCTGTACCGATGCAGTACGCTTCTGCATTCCTCGCAAATGAGTGAGAACGCTACGATTGCGGAGAGTGCGGCCCGCCATTTGGCGCGCGCGTTTAGCGGCGGATTTCGTGTTGGCCATTTCTTTGCTCTAAAGCGGTGGGGCGTGGAGAGTCGCGGAGAAGGGAATGGTTGTCAAGCCACCCGCGCTTGGTGCAAGTTCCCGCCTACGCCTTAACGTGCGATGACGCCAGCCTTACCCCGGCAGCGTTCTTCGGGACCGCCACGGCCGGCGTCTTACCGGCCGGCTTGGAACTGGTCGTGATTAAAGCGTTAGCGGAACCGGGCTTGGCCTTCGGCACGTTCGGCAACCGGTCGGGAACGATCTGCACCACAGCACCGAGCGGAATCTGACTATAAAGGGCCGTCACGTCGCGCGACTTCATACGGATGCAACCGTAGCTTGCAGGTCGCCCGATGGTCTTTTCTTCTGGCGTGCCGTGGATATAAATGCAGCGCGCAAACGCGTGAGCATTCCATGGTTCCAAGCCGCGCAACCAAATGATGCGTGTGATGACCGGATCGCGTCCGGGGGCGTTGGGCTGAAGAATTTCGCCGGTGAAGCGTCGCCTGTGAAAAACTGCACCGACCGGGGCGTGATCTCCGATTTTCTGTGCGACCTGCAGGAAACCAAGCGGCGTTGCCATGCTGCCCCAACGATCGCCCACTCCAAACTTCGATGTGGAAACCGGATAGGTCGCGACTTTCGCTCCGTTATCCAGCAACATTAGTTTTTGATCGTGAATGCTAACGATGATCCGACTCTGAACCTCGGTTTCGGCGCGAAGACCGGCGGCAGAAAGGAAAAGCAGGAAGGCGAAAAGCAGGAACCGATTCATTAGATATTCTGGTTCTTTATTAGAGAGTCGTGCTCTTGTCACGCAGGAAGTGGAGTTTCGCTACGCGCGGGTCCAAACGCAAACCTCGGCCACCATTGCGAGAGCGAACTGATTGAAACGTAAAGAAAGCCGGCCTGGAACATGATCAGAAAAGGGAGCGAAAGATACTGGCCGTGTTGGACGGCAAACCAAACAAAGTAGCTGAAATAAACCGCAAAGCCGATTTCGGCGATCGGAAGAAGCGACTTAAGAGGCATGTACTTGCACTTGCGCCACGGTTGCGCCTTGCGCTCGATGCCGTATTTCGGGGTGCGCTTAAAGTCGGATTGATGATTAAAGACGGCCTCCAGGACAGCGCGGGCGTTGTTGAGTGAAAGGCCGACGCCAAGCGCGAGCAGACACGGGAGGAGAAGCATCTCCTTCATCCAGGTGCGCGGATGAAGTTCGCGTTGCGCGCAAATGTAAAAGAACGCGACGGAAACCGATGCCGACAGAAAAATTGGAATGTCGATCAGCAACGTACGCATCCATCCCGATGGAGGTCCGCCGGAAGATGGATGCAAGAGCACGCATAAACACGCAAGCAGGAGGTATGCGAAGTTCGAGGTTAAATGGCCCGTAGCCTCGAGTTTGATGGTGAGCGAAAGATTGCTTCTCCAGATCGTGGGCAGCAATTTCTTACACGTCTGGATCGAGCCTTTCGTCCATCGATGTTGCTGCGATTTGAATCCGTTCATGTCCACCGGCAGTTCCGCTGGCGTAACAACGTCGGACAGGAAGATGAATTTCCAGCCCGCGAGCTGGGCACGATAGCTTAGATCGAGGTCTTCTGTCAGTGTGTCGTGCTGCCAGCCGCCAGCTTCCTCAATGCAGGATCGCCGCCAAAGACCAGCGGTTCCATTAAAGTTAAAGAACCGCCCGCTTCGGCTGCGCGCGGTCTGCTCGAGAAGGAGATGACCATCGAGGAACATCGCCTGCACTCGTGTCAGGAGCGAGTAATGACGATTGAGGTGACCCCAACGCGTCTGGATCATGCCGACTCGTGGGTCGGTAAAGAAATCGATCGTCTTCTTGAGCAAGTCCGGCGGCGGGACAAAGTCGGCGTCCAGGATACAAACAAAATCGCCGTGTGCTGACGCTTGGCCGCGCTCCAGAGCACCTGCCTTGAATCCGACGCGGTCCGTCCGATGGATGAGTTGGACGTTAAACCCGCGCCGGCGCAACTTTTCGGCGCAGCCGACAGTAACTTCACGCGTTTCGTCGGTCGAGTCATCCAAGACCTGAATCTCAAGAAGCTCCCGAGGATAGTCGAGTTCACTTACCGATCGAAGCAGGCGCTCCACGACGTAAATCTCATTATAGATGGGCAATTGCACCGTTACCTTTGGGAGCTGCGCGAAGCGAGTCAGCGGCACCGGGGCGTGCTTCCGGTTTTTCAGGAACAGGTAGATGATGATGTACCGATGTATCCCGTAGGCCGAAAGGCCAACAAGCACACTTAGGTAACAGATGGTCCAAATCAAGGAGCCGAGGCTTCCGTGCATGTAAAAATAAGACCTGCTGCATTCAAAGGCAGCAAGGGCGACATGATGCCGCTTCCGGGGCGTCCGTCAAATCAAAAATCGGCTTTCCCCCCTCGGGAAGCAACGGGTGTTGGTGGAGGAGAGACGCTGGTACGATCCGGCGGAGGCACGGCAGTCAAAATAGGGTCCTGCGCTCAGCCGAGATTCCGGACTTGCCTGAGCTGCCGAGCAGGCCGATTCGTGATATCCGGATTTCCGCGAAGGGAAACATGCCATCACCAGGAAAGCCCAAAGGCCAAAAACGCGACCGGATGGGACGATTCAATATCGTCGTGGCCATCCTGGTAGCGGGTTGGGCGCCGTCGATCATGATGCTGGTGGTTTCCTACACGATTCTTACAAATACGCTGGAATCCAAAATTCTCGGGGACAGGCAAACATTCGTCGAAGTAACGGCCCATCTCGTGGCCGATGATTTGGCCAATACGAGCGCGATTATCGAGTACTACCAAACCCAACCCGATGTCGCGGAAATTTTCACGAGCTCGAATCGCGAGACTGAGGCCGAGCGGTGGCTAAACGACCGATATTTCTCACATCCGAGAATTGACGGGATGTTTTTTGCCGATGCCGAGGGGCATCTGATCGCGAGTGTTCCATCGATTCCGGAAATGGCCGGGCTGGATCTTTCTTCTGGACTCTGGTGCGCGGGCGCGGAAGCCGCCGCCGGCGCCTACGTCTCACCGATTCATGCGCGGGAGCCGGATAATCGGATCGCTACCGATATTGTGGGAGCTGTCCGAACTCCGGGCGGAAAGGTGGTCGGATTCCTGGGAGTTTCGGTTTTAGTGGAACGGATTGGCCGGCGGCTGTCTGCGATTGAATTTGCCGATCAGTCCACCTGCCAAGTCCTGGATCAACGCGGCGCCGCCTTGTTTGAAAAGGACTTCAAACCAAAAACGGGAACCGTCTCCGCCGAGGGTGAAAGTTTGATCAAGGAGATTCGATTGAGCAAGACGGGACATCTCGAGAGGAACGGAAATCTTTATTCCTTTAGTCCGGTGGAATCCACGGGCTGGACCACGATTCTCTCACAGCCTCGTTCAGTCGCATACAAACCCGTCCACGATTTATTATTCAAAACCACCTTTCTCGTCGCCTGGTTGCTTCTCTTGACCGCTATTGGCGCCTGGCTTGCCGGGAAATTTTATCGGCGCCAAACTCGGGCGGCACGACGCCTGGAGCGGGAGGTCATCTTCAATGAAAAAATCCTCGCCAACATGCCGATCGGCATCGCGCTCGTGGACCCGGCATCGCGCGACTTTTTGCAGGCGAATGAGGCATTCGCTCAGATGGCGCAACGCTTTGGACATCTACCGGTAAACCTTGATGTCAATCGGGCATCATACGAAGATGTGAAAATCGCGCCGGCGGAGGCGCTGGAGAAGGTGCTCTCCTTTGGTGTTCCTTTTCAGCTTATCGAGCAGCCCTACAAGGACCTCAACGGCACGACCCGTTTTGTGAACATTAATCTCCTTCGCCTGCAGGATTCGAAACAAACGATCCAGGGCGTTCTCTACCTCGTGGAAGACAAGACCCGCGATGTCACACTCCGGCAGGAACTAATCCGTGCGAACACCGCGAAAGATCAATTCCTCGCGCTTCTCTCGCATGAACTGCGCAATCCGCTCACACCGGTTATCGCGATGGTAGGTGAACTTGAGGCAAATGGATCGCAATCAACCGAAACGCGGCAGGCCCTGGAAGTGATTCGACGGAACGTGGAACTGGAGGCGCGCTTGATCGATGATCTTCTGGATGTCACCCGCATCGCCAGGGGTAAATTGCAGCTCACTTTCGAGATCGTTTGCGTTCACCAGATTTTGCAACGGGCTTACGAAATTTGCCGCGAGGAAATTGGCGCGAAACGACAAAACGTAGAGTTCAACTTGCGCGCGGAAAGATCGTTTGTGTCAGGAGATCCGGCACGGTTGCAGCAGATTTTTTGGAACCTGATTAAGAACAGTGTGAAGTTCACCCCAGAGGGCGGCCGCATTCTGGTCGAGACCACAAATCCTTCCGCAGACGATCTTGAGATCGATATTACCGATACGGGCATTGGCATTGAAAAGGAAAAACTCGGACGGATCTTCAACGCTTTTGAGCAGGGGCAAAGCTCTATCACACGCCGCTATGGCGGACTGGGCCTCGGTCTCGCGATTTCAAAGGCGATGGTGGATGCGCACAGCGGCACAATCACGGTTAAGAGCGACGGCAAAGAGCGCGGCACCACCTTCACAGTACGACTAAAAACCGTCCCAACGCCCGCCCTCGGTGATAGCAAAGGGCCGCCTCTCCCATCCGCCGTCCCGAGGAGATCTCATAACGGCGAGAAAATAGGCCGACGCGTTTTGGTGGTGGATGATCACCGCGATACGTGCGCGGGAATGAAAATGATGCTGGAACGGCGAGGATACCAGATCACGCTAGCTCATTCAGCCGACGAGGCAGTCGAGATGGCCGATCGGGAAAACTTCGATTTGCTCATCAGCGACATCGGCCTGCCTGATCGAAGCGGCTATGAGCTAATGCAAGAATTGCATGCGACGAAAGGCCTCCGAGGAATTGCGCTTAGTGGTTTCGGGATGGAAGACGACGTGAAACGGGCACACGAAGCCGGTTTCTCCAAACACCTAACCAAGCCGATTAACTTCGAGCGCCTGGAGGAAGCGATTCGAAATTTGTTAAAAGAAGAGGAGGCCTGCCATTCCTAATTTGAGCCGATTCGAGTCGCGCTCAATCGGAAGATTCGGAGTTTGGCGGTGAACCCCTCTGGGGCGCCGCTTCAATTTCCTTCCTATCCGCAGCTTCCTTGAGTTCGCGCGAAAGCTTTTCCACCCTTTGGCGCATGATCTTCCCGGCTTTGAACTTGACCGTCGCGCGCGGAGGAATCACGAAACTGCTACCCGGCTGGTTCGGATTCCGGCCGACCCGTGGCTTAGTCAACCTGGTCTGAAAGACGCCGAAATTGCGCAACTCGACAGCGACATTGTTAGCCAAGCTGTTCGTGATGTGGTCGAGCGTTCGCTGCACGACGTCGAAAACTTGGCTTTGGACCATTCCAGTCTGATTACTGATGGCGACGACGATATCCCGTTTTGTGAGCTTTGACATATCATAAACAAATCGCTTATCTCCACCGAGATGCGCGGAAAATATTCAAAAAAACGCAGGTATCTTACGCGGACCCCGTAATACACAGGGCGATCGCGGTTCGAACACGTCTGCCGCGGCTAATGGCTTGCCGCCGGACGGTTCAAAATCCGATTCAGATAATACGTGAAGGGGCTCTGTCCGCTAAGGTGCTTGCGACGGGATTTCAGCTGCCCCTGCGCGAGACCTAACTTTGTAAAGACACCGTTCCACTCCGATTCCATTCTGCGCACTTCATCATTTGGAAGCTCTCTCACACCACGGACTGAGGCCGCGCGCTGCAAGACATTCATCGCCTTGCCGGACAACTCCAGCACGTTCAGCTCGGTGAAGATATGCTCCGTCTCCTGCAAGAGATGGGAGCGGATCTCCGTGAACTGCCGTTCTTGCTCCGAAGAGATGATCGGCTTGGCCTTGTCGAGACCGTATGTGATCAAGTCGTGGAGCTTCTTCCAATTCTCGACCTGCAGCGTCAGCAATCGAAGTTGTGTTTCTAATTCCGGATCTCTCATTGTGTCGACTTAGAAATTTATCAGCTCGAGCGTCTCGTCGAGCTTTTGCAAGTTATCAATCAGCAAATGCGCCCACGGTCGATCAACCGTCTGCACGCTACTGATAATTCCTTCTTCGAAATAAAAGCGGCCCTGTCTCCAGCGGAAGATTTCAGCTACCGCCGCTTCACCTTCGAGCGAATCAAAGATGGCGTGTCTGATCGAGCCATGCTGAAGATAGATCTCGCTGTTTCCCCGGCTGGATTTGAAAGTAAAACGACCACTGCGCTGCGACAGGCAACTCATCTGCAGGATCTCAGCAGCGGAGAATTGATTCAGATTTCCAATGAGCGAATGGCAGGGATCAATTCCCTCCGAGGGCGTCCCTGACTGCGTTCCGACCGAACGGACGATCCGGCGCAATTGTGCTTCCAGATACCGTGCGCTCCGATCCGTGGCGATAAGTGGAATCTTTTGTTGCTCGGCTTTCGCGAGGATTTCTGGCTGGCGTGACCTCGGTGTCAGGCAGACGATGCACAAAGAGGGAAAATGCTGGCGCGCGTTGGTCGCTTGGTCGAGCGCCATCGAGGATTCGCCTTCGACCATGAAAACATCGAAATTTTCGGCCAGGAGAATCGTTACTGCTTCTCCCATTGATCGGACGATCCGACATTCCACGTTCGGTATCGAATCGACAATGCTGAGACTCCGGTCTTGGAAGACAGGATCGCTGTTCAAAATGAGGAGTCTGGTTTCCACGATTGCGAAGTAACAGGTAAAGGCCTAAGAGCAGGAACCTTGCCCAGTCGCTTTTTTCGCCTGTGATGAATTATCGCCGCCAGACACGCCGGGGCGGCGGGGCAGCAAAATCCTCCGGCGCGATCTCATGCGCGGTCCGAAAATGAGTCTTGGCGACCTGCGCCAGGATTTCGATCCCATTCTTCTCAACCAGCTGGCGGGCGACATCTTTCACTGCGTCCGAAACACCTCTTCCCAGCTTTACGCCCAACGCCCTGCCCTTCCTCTCCAGCCAACCAATGAATGCTTCCCGGGCAAGGATCGACGCTGCTGCCACGGCCACATCGGATTCCGCCTTGGTCTTCTGCTCGATGTTGATTGCTCGACCTTTCTCGAGCAGAGCCTTTTCAATTACTCGCACGTCGGCAAATTTATCCGAGAGAGCTCGAGGGCAGTTCGGTTTCTTGGCGAGAAGGTTCTCAATTACCCGCGCGTGCCCCCAACCGAGAAGGCTATTTAGATTCCCAAACTTGGCGTAGAGCTGGTTATAGCGTTCCGGACCGATCGAAACTACCTCACAGGCGTTGCCGACGGTTTCGCGTATGATCCTGGCGAGCGAGCGAATTCGGGCGTCCGAGGTAATCCGCTTGCTGTCCTGCACTCCGGCGTCCAGAAATTTCCGAGCGCTCACCCGGTTCACATAAACACCGGCAATAACGAGCGGCCCAAAAAAATCGCCCTTGCCGCTTTCATCGATCCCGAAATGCGGCTCGAACATTTCCGGAGAATGCACCTCTTCGTAGCCCAGTCTCGCTTCGCACAGTATCTTCGGTTCAAGTTCAAATTGCACGAACTCTTCGATGCCTTTCCCCTGCAGGAGGATCTTCGGCCCCTTCTCGTAAACAGCGACGCTCAGTTTATTTTTCTGCGCAAAAAAAAGCGTGTACGGCTTCGCTGAGAAGATGAAGCCAGTGTCTTCCAGCAATGTGCGCAGTTTGGTCGCTTGATCGTCCGTAAGCGGGTGCGTGTAGGCATTCATCGTCGGCGAAGGAGAACGTCCAACGTCCAATGCCCAACGTCCAACGCCCAGATTACCGACCCTCTCATCGAAGCCCGCTCGCGAAAGCATTCGGAGTTGGACGATGAGCATTGGATATTGAAAGATAATCGATCAGCGCCAACCTCGCCCCGCACGCCTCTTTCTTCCGCCGCTCCCTTCGCGCCTGGCATCGGAAAAACGGCCGCGACCTGCCTTGGCGCCACAACCATGATCCTTATGCAATTCTGGTTTCGGAATTCATGCTGCAGCAGACGCGGGTCGCCGCAGTCATTCCATATTATAAACGCTGGCTTGAGCGGTTCCCCGATTTCGCGAACCTTGCGCGCGCCTCGGAGTCTGACGTGTTGCATGCGTGGGAAGGGCTTGGTTACTACGCGCGTGCCCGCAATCTGCACGAGACCGCGAAGCTCGTCATGGCCCGGCACGACGGCGTTTTCCCTCAGAACATCGATCAAATCCGTGCCCTCCCTGGTCTTGGGCGTTATACCGCAAACGCAGTGGCGACGTTCGCGTTCGATCAATCGGTCCCGATCGTCGAGGCCAACATCGGTCGCTTGCTTGCACGTCTACTCGACTCTCAAACGCCGATCGATTCCGCGGCCGGCCGCGAGCGAATCTGGAGCCTCGCTTCCGATCTCGTTCCTAAACGCAATGCTTCCATTCATAATTCCGCACTGATCGATCTCGGAGCGCTTGTTTGCGTCGCGCGTCAACCGAAGTGTGATATTTGCCCCGTGAGAAAATTTTGTCGCGCGACCGACCCGGCAAATCTTCCGCTGAAAAGACCGCGACGGCGGACCCTTGAGTTGGAAGAGACCCACGGTTTCACTTTTCAGAACGGACGCATTTTACTCGAACAATCACGCGCGCGCTGGCACGGTATGTGGATCCTGCCGCCAGTCGATTTGCCAACTGAGACTCCGCGAGTCCTGCACCGTTCGGAATTTCCCTTCACACATCATCGGATCAGGTTTTCAGTTTTTGCTCAGGTCGCTCCGGCACGGTTACGGAATTCAGGTCGGCGCTGGTTTCCGATCGGCATGGTCGCTTCCATTCCGATGCCGTCGCCGCATCGCCGCGCACTCCGTGCAATTATGGAGCAACGTCTTGTTCCGCCTTCCGACCTCGGGTAACGTTTCCGCTCTGCGACAAATTCGCGAAACGTCAAAATGAGAAGCATGACTGGTTATGGCCGGGGCGAGATCGACCACGGTGGCGCCAAGTTCACCGTGGAGCTGAACTCGGTGAATCGGAAACAGAGTGATCTGGTCATTAACCTGCCGCGCGATTTCGCGGAGCTGGAGCCGCGTATCCGTCAGGCGATCAATGAAAAGATTTCACGCGGGCGAACCAATGTTTCGATTGCGCATCACAGGAGCGCGAATGGCGCAGGGAAGCTTGCGCTCGACACCGCGCTGGCGCGTTCCTACCACGATGCCATGCGGACTTTGCAAGAGGAATTGAGCGCTCCGGGCGAAATTACGATCGGGACAATTCTTCAGGCTCCCGGGGTGATGAGATTCCCGGAAGAAGCGGTCAACGCCGATGAGGCCTGGCCCGCCATCAAGCGCGCACTCGAAGGAGCGCTTTCGGAACTCCTGAAGATGCGCGAACGGGAAGGAAAACATCTGGCGAAAGATTTGATTCAGCGACTCAAGGTTGTTCGGCAGGAAATCAAGGCCGTGCGCGCACTTCATCCCGAGGTCGTGAAAAAATATCGCGAGACGCTGCTCGATCGAATTCAGAAAGCAGGCCTCGAGATCACGATCACTGACGAACGGCTTTTGAAAGAGGTGACCTTTTTCGCTGACCGCTCGGACATTTCGGAGGAACTAACGCGCCTGGAAAGTCACCTCGCCCAATTTGCGCATCATCTCCGTAAGAACGAACCGGTTGGTCGCACCCTCGAGTTTATTACCCAGGAAATTTCTCGCGAATTGAACACGCTCGGCGCCAAGGGGAATGATGCGCGCATTTCGCAGCGTGTCGTCGCGAGCAAGGCGGAGCTGGAGAAAATTCGCGAACAAATTCAAAATCTTGAGTAAGCACTTCAGCCGTTACGGGATTCTGTTTGTCGTTTCCGCTCCGTCCGGCGCGGGAAAATCCACTCTCTGCGATGCTCTTCGCCAGACGCCAAATTTCGTCTACTCCGTTTCCTGCACGACCCGACTGCCGCGGCCGGGCGAAATCGAAGGCGAGGACTATCAATTCTTAACCGAGAAGGAATTTCTCCAACGGGTCGAGGCCGGTCAGTTTTTGGAACATGCGAAAGTTCACGATCACCATTACGGAACACTCAAGGCGCCGATCATCGCGAACCTGAAAAGGGGTGTTGATATCTTGATCGATATCGACACCCAGGGGGCGGCCGCGATTCGCAATTTCGACGACCCCTTCATTCGTCAGGCACTGACCGACGTCTTTATCATGCCGCCCGATCTCGACGAATTGCGGCGACGCCTAACAAAACGCGGTAGTGAAACATCCGAGCAAATCGAACTGCGTCTTGTAAATGCCGCGCGTGAAATGGAGCTTTGGCGTGATTACCGCTACACCATCATCAGCCAATCAATGGAAGAAGACTTGCAGAAATTCCGACACATCATGGGCGCGGAACGTTATCTCAGCCGGCGACTTATTTCGGACTAGAAATTCAAAAGTGTGAAAACGAAAACTAAGGCGAGCAAATGCGTCATCCTCGGCGTCACCGGTTCCATTGCCGCCTACAAATCCGCGGAACTGGCCAGTCTGCTCGTGAAACAGGGACACGAAGTTTTCGTCACCATGACCAAAGACGCGATGGAATTCATTACACCGCTCACTTTGCAAACGCTCTCCAAGAATCCAGTCACGACCGGTTTCTACGACGAAAAGGACAATTGGCGGCCGGGACATATCGATCTCGCCGACCGCGCCAATCTCCTGCTCATCGCGCCGGCTACCGCGCACATCATCGCGGAACTGGCGCATGGCCTCGCCAGTCAGCCCCTGGCGGCGATCGCGCTCGCAACCCGCGCGCCGATTTTGATCGCGCCGGCGATGAATGGGAAAATGTGGGAGCACGCCGCCACCAAAGAGAACGTCGAAAAACTGAAATTGCGCGGCGTCGAATTCATCGGGCCGGAAGAAGGGATGCTCGCCTGCGGCTACGAAGGGATCGGACGGTTGTGGAAAGTGGATGAGATCGCGTTCCGCGCGGAATTTTTTCTCGCGCGGCAGGACAATTTGATCGCGTGAGATTCGTCGTCACGGCCGGACCGACGCGCGAACCGATCGATCCCGTGCGCTTCTTGAGCAATCGATCTTCGGGAAAAATGGGATATGCGATCGCGGAAGCTGCACTCGAAAGCGGACACGATGTCACGTTGATTTCCGGCCCGGTAAATCTCACTCCGCCCGAGCGCGCGCACTTCATCGCCGTGACGACGAGCGAGGAAATGTTTGTCGACGTTCAACGCGCCGTTGGCGATTGCGATGTTTTTGTGATGTGCGCCGCGGTTGCAGATTACAGACCGGCGAAAGTTTCTCCGCAAAAATTGAAGAAGAAAAACACCGGGGGCGTGATCAATCTCGTGCCGACGCGTGACATTCTTTCCGCCATCGCTCGCGGGCCGCGTTCGTTCCTCGCGATCGGGTTCGCCGCGGAAACAAACGACGTGGAAGAGAATGCGCGAAAAAAATTGCGCGCGAAAAATTGCGACATGATCATCGCAAACGATGTCAGTCGCCCGGAATCCGGAATGGAAAGCGATGAGAACGAAGTCGAAATTTTCTTTCGTGACGGCAAAAGAAAAAAAATACCGCGCGCGCCGAAAAAAATTATTGCGCGCGAACTTGTGAAAATAATTTCAAACGCGTGTGAAAAACGTTTGACAATAAAATCATGATGATTACTTCACACGTGTAGTGAAGTTAATTTCAACTCTTCACAAACCCACCGCAATCTGCGGATCGAAAGGGGGGATTATCCATGGCCACAAAGAAAAAGGCTGCTAAGAAAAAACCAGCGAAGAAAAAGGCAATGAAGAAAGCCAAGAAGCATTAGCGCTGGCTTTTTTGTTCACGACCCCAAATGTTCTCGGGGTCACAATCCAACTTCAACCCGGGAGGAGAGATCGATTTCTCCTCCCGGTTTTTTTGGGGCGGGCGCGCACGAAATCGTGCGCAGCGAATTCATTTGGCAGCGCTAGGACGCGATCTTATTACTCTTTTGAGATGACGCATTATCTGGACGCCGCGATTACGGCGGCGCGCGCCGCCGGCGAATTACTCCGGCAAAACTTTCAACAACCGCTTCGCGTCAACGTCGCGGAGGCGCACGACATCAAGCTCGAGATTGATGTGCGATCGCAGGATTTGATTGCGCAGTCCCTTCTGAAAACTTTTCCGCGTCATGCGCTTTACGGGGAAGAAGGAATCATCGGCGATCAGGAGAGCGAATTTCAATGGGTCGTGGATCCACTCGACGGCACCGTGAATTATTTTTACGGAATTCCGCATTTCTGCGTTTCGATTGCGCTGCGCTGCAAGGGAGAAATCATCGTTGGCGTAATCTACGATCCGGTTAGGGAGGAATTGTGGGCCGTGCAAAAAGGCACGCGCCCAAAATTGAACGGACGCGAATTCCGGGTGAGTGAGCGCGCTGATCTGGCCGAAGCAGTCATTTCTGTTGGTCTTTCAAAAACGGGTGTGACGATCGAGGCCGGGTTGCCGCTGTTGCAGCAAATGATTCATCAAGCGCGCAAATGCCGGCTGCTCGGAAGCGCCGCACTCGACATGGCGTACGTCGCATGCGGGCGCTTCGATGCCTATATCGAACAGGGAATAAGCTTGTGGGATGTGGCAGCGGGTTGGATTCTTGTGGAAACAGCCGGCGGCTCCGTCGAGATGCGCCCGCGCACAGACATGAAAGATAAATACAGCATTGTTGCGTCCAACGGCGTGATCGACTTAAAGTTGTGATTCTATGATTCGCTGTGGAATTGGCTATGACGTACACCGCTTGGTTGAAGGGCGAAAGCTCATCCTCGGCGGAGTGGAAATCGCGCATGATCGCGGTCTCGACGGGCATTCAGACGCGGATGTGCTCTCGCATTCGATTGCGGATGCGTTGCTCGGTGCCATGGGAGACGGCGACATCGGACAGCATTTTCCAAATACCGACGAGACGATTCGCGGGATCAGCAGTCTGGACATTCTCCGGCACGTTCGATCGCTCCTTGCCGAAAAGAACGCGCGCGCCGTTAACGTCGACGCCACCTTGATTGCTGAAGCGCCACCGTTGCGGCCACACATTCAGCAGATGCGAACGAAAATTGCCGGCGCGCTCGCATGCGATATTTCGTGCATCAGCGTTAAGGCAACGACAAACGAAGGACTGGGGGCGATCGGCCGCGGCGAAGGAATTGCATCGATCGCAACCGTTTTGGTCGAGGATCTCTAGGTACGGCCAAAGCGACAGAGCTGCGGTTTCAACTTCGCCTCACGTCGTTAGGGTGACGAACATGCCGCTTCGTTTTTTCAACACGTACTCTCGCCAGCTCGAAGAATTTCAGCCGCTCGATCCAGCGGGTCGCAATGTAAAAATGTACACCTGCGGGCCGACGGTGTATAGCCGCGCGCATATTGGGAATTTCCGCGCCTACCTTTTTGAGGACTTGCTACAGCGGCATCTGGAATTGCGTGGATACCGCGTTCATCGCGTCATGAATCTGACCGACGTAGACGACAAAACGATCCGCGGATGCCGCGAAGCCGGCGTGCCGCTGGCGGAGTTTACCGAGCAATTCAAAGAGGCATTCTTCGAAGATCTCGACACCCTTCGCATTAAGCGCGCCGATGAATTTCCGTCCGCCACCGACGAACGCTTCATTGCGGCGATGATTGCGATGATCGAAACATTGATCGCGCGCGGGCTTGCTTATCAGGCAGATGACAAATCCGTTTATTTTCGGATCAACAAGTTTCCGGATTACGGAAAGCTGGCGCATTTCGATCTCACGCAATTGCAATCGACCGGCCGCGTCCAGAATGACGAATACGACAAGGAACACATCGGCGATTTCGCGCTTTGGAAAGCGTGGGACGAGGCCGACGGCCCGGTCGGATGGGAAAGTCCGTGGGGCCGCGGGCGGCCGGGCTGGCACATTGAGTGCAGCGCCATGGCCACCCAGATCCTGGGCGAGCAGCTCGATATTCACTGCGGCGGCGTCGATAACATCTTCCCGCATCACGAAGCGGAGATCGCGCAAACGGAGGGCGTGACAGGAAAAAGGTTTGTCCGCTACTGGCTGCATTGCGCACACCTCCTGGTGGACGGACAGAAAATGTCCAAGTCGTTAGGGAATTTTTATACCCTGCGTGACGTGATCGAAAAAGGATACAGCGGCCGCGAAGTTCGCTACGCCTTGATTCGCGTCCATTATCGTGCGCCGCTCAACTTTACCTGGGAAGGAATGAACGAAGCGCGTCAGTCGCTCGGGCGGATTGATGACTGGCTGCGGCGGCTGCGCGAAGCGGTTGGAACGCCGCGCGCGACCCCGCCGGCGCAGCACATCGGCCAGCAGTTCGAAGAAGCGCTCGACGACGATCTGAATATTTCTGCGGCGCTCGGTTTCCTGTTCGAATCAATTCGGGAAACAAATCGGGCACTCGATCGAAAGGAACTTGATGTTGTTTCGGCGAATGGATGGTTGAACTGGTGGGGGCGTTTGAACAGTGTTCTCGAGCTTGAGCGCGACTTCGTCCTATACGCGTCCGCCGGAACATTTGCTCTCAAAGGAGAAGATATTCAGATGACGCACGCCGCGCAGCTCCCGTCCGACATCGAAGCACTCGCCGCGGCACGGACGCAGGCAAGGCTTGCAAAGGACTGGCAAAAAAGTGATCAATTGCGCGACGAACTGGGTGCGCGGGGCTGGGAAGCGCGTGATACCAAGGACGGGCAAAAAATCACGCGGCGGTCCGACGCCTAGTTCGCCACAAAATGTTTTCGCCCGACGAATTTCTCAGCCTCGAGCATACCGCTCACGCGAAGCTTTTCGAAAATCAGAAGTATGTCTGGGATTCACTCAAGCAGATCGCGAGTTATCTCAAGTTCCGCCTGAAACCGGCCGTGTTTGGCGACATGATCGGCAAGCCGTTCATCAGCGACGCTGTCTTTATTGGCAAGGGCACAATCGTCGAACAAGGCGCAGTCTTAAAAGGACCAGCCTGGATCGGCGAGAATTGCCATATCCGCAGCGGTTGTTACGTGCGCGAGAACGTAATCGTGGGCGACGGCGTGGTGATGGGAAATTCGTGCGAGTTCAAGAACTGTATTCTCTTCGACGATGCGCAGGTACCGCATTTTAGCTACGTCGGCGATTCCGTTGTCGGTTATCGCGCGCACTTGGGCGCAGGCGTGATTTTGTCGAACGTAAAACTCGATCACGGGGAAATCATGGTCGCCGCGAGCGACGGAAGTATCGCTACGGGATTAAAGAAGTTCGGCGCTGTGATCGGCGATCGGACAGAGATCGGATGCAACGCGGTGATTAATCCGGGATCAATCCTTGGCCGTGACTGCATCGTTTATCCGGGAGTGAATTATCTCGGAGTACTTCCCGCCTCGAGCATCGTGAAAGTGCGGCAGAACATCCAAGTGCTCACGCGCCGCGCGAAGACGGATTAGTCGGAGTCGCGGAATTCAATCGACTGCGATCATCGGCTTTTTCTTGATCCAGCCAAGATCGTAAAGCGGACGAGCGAACCAGGCGACGGAGTTTGCGTCGAAAATTTTGTCCGCCGTGTTGAGCCATTTTTGAGCGTCGCCTTTCTTGCCGTGGGCGAATTGCCACGCGGCCTGGGCATAATAATAGGCCGGTGTTTCGGTCGGAAACTTGATGCGCTCGAAAGCACGTTGAGCGTCGGCTTCGTTGTGGGCCCCGAGCCTCGCGAGGAGGACGCCATACCGAATGTGTTCAATCCAGACTAGGATGTTTGTCTGTCGCTCCAGTCGTTCGTAAGCCGTGCGCGCTTCATCGAATTTCTTCTGGCGAAAAAGAACATCGCCAAGGTGAAGACTCGCAAGAATTGAGCCTTCGCCGGTGGTGTGCGCCGCTTCGAAAGCCTTCCTCGCATCGTCGAATTTCTCTTGCTCCAGATAGATGCAGCCGCGCAGATCGAGTGACGCGGCCGTCGGTTGGCCAGCCTTATCAACTCTGTCCAATGCGACGAGCGCCTCAGCCAGCTTTCCGTTTCGCGCTTCGCGTTTCGCCACCTCCAGCGTTCCGTCTCCGGCCGGCACTGTTTCCTGCGCCGAAGCAAGCGTGAGAATCGCAAGGAAGAAAAGGGCGAGAAACGGTCGCATCGCCGCATCATTTCCAATCGCGCCCGCGCAAGCAAGGCAAACAATGGCGGATGGGCAGGGATTCGAACCCTGGTTGCCTTGCGGCAAACACGCTTTCCAGGCGTGCGCATTAGACCACTCTGCCACCCATCCCTTGTAGCAACGGTCTCTGACCGCTGCCGTTGACTGCAAGAAGATCAACAATGACGACGGTCAGAGACCCGCCGCTACAGAAAAGAACCTAAAGCTGCAACCGCTGGAACAGTTCGTCGAGCGGCAGTTGCAGGCCGATGTAAAATTCACCGAAATCCGCGTAAACCGCGCTCACGGGATCGAATCGCATCTGATAAACGATCGCTTTTATCTGGAAAGTGTCGTGGGCGAAGAGCGTAACGCCCCACTCCGCATCGTCGAGACCACTCGAACCGGTGATCAGCTGTTTCACTTTGCCGGCGTACTGGCGGCCGACGGTGGCGTGGCCGCTCATGAGCTGCCGGCGTTCCTCGAACGGCAGCGTATACCAGTTGTGCTGCTCCCCGCGCCGCTTGTACATATTATAGAAGCAGACCACCGGCCAGTCGGGGAGGGTAGGGTAAACACGATCCTGACGATATTTGGCGATCCGCTCGCGGAAAGAAGCCATCGCCTGGGTAAATTCAGCAGAGCCCGGCTTCAATTTTTGATCGGTTTCGAGCGTGCGGGCGTGATCTTCTTCGCTGGCCGCGTATTCGCTTTCTTCGGTGAGAGAAAGGTAACTGTAAACCGGCATCAGGACGTCCGCTCCCAGCGACAAGCTGAGTTTTTTCTCAATCCGGTTAGCGGCGTGCAGGTCCGGCGTGATCAACACGAAGCCCAGATCCGCTTTCGGCGTGACTATGCTGAGAGTGAGCAACTGCGTCGAAGGGAGGGCGCGGACCTCCTGGACGATTTCGGAGAGAGCGACCTTCGCTTTGCGCTGTTCGTCCAAGTTAAGCAATTGCCATGGTCCAAACTCGATCCGGTAGAACAGGTGCAGGCAATGCCATCCCTGCTCTGGAATGAGTGCACTTTTTTCGTCGGTCATCGCTTTACCTGTTCAGCCGCCGGCGCGACCGCCTGCGGCAAATGCGGAACACAATATTCTTCGCCATCGCGGGCAACACGAAAATCGAGATTGGGATCGCTCAGTTCTGTTGCGCCACAAACGGTGCAACGATGGAGAGGCTCACTTTCATCGCGCTTGCTGCTATCGAAGCGCTCGCGCCGCGCCGCAACGTTGCGCCGTTGCCGTGCCTGATGAAAAAATTCCGGCCCGAAAAAAATGATGTAATTGCTCAAGGCCGCGATCGTCGCCATGCGGTACGACATCGACCCCACCGCGAAACCAAAAAGAACAAACGCTCCCAAGGCCCAGGCGACCCATTTGATTTTCAGCGGCAGAACAAAAAACACATAGATGATTTCGTCAGGGTAAAACCGTGCGAAAGCGAAGAAGAGCGCGGAGGTCAGCATGACATTGGAAAAATTCGAGCCGAAGAAAAACGCGGCGATAGTCGTGCCGATCATCCCGACCAAAAAGTAGAGCGTAACCCGAAATGCACCCCACGCCCGTTCCAGGCCGTCGCCTATGAACCAAAGAAACCAGAGCGCGAAAACGATCCACCAGAAGCTGAAGGTCGACGGCAGAAAGATGTAGGTGACGAGCCGCCAGACTTCCCCATGCCGGATTTTCGCGGGATCGAGAGCGAGCACGTACTGAAACTCCGGCTGAAGGCGCACGAGGATGAAAACGAGGGCGGTGAAGCCGACGACAATGCGAATCAGACCGGGGATCGCGATGAAGCCGATGCGACGTTCAAGTTTATCTAGCCAACTCACGTAGCGTTCATGGTAGAGGCACCGTGTGCGCTCTTCAAGCGGGGCATGATTGACACCCAAGTCGCGAAGTCTAATCTCTGCGTCGTGATCGACGCCGAAGCGAAACTGACGCCACTTTTCGAGGAACACCGGCGGCTCGGCGCGAAGATTGTCCCCTTCGGCGGCTGGCTCATGCCGGTGCAATATTCCGGCATTGTCGAAGAACACCAGGCCGTGCGGAACAACGTTGGTGTCTTCGATATTTCGCACATGGGCCAGCTGATCGCCTCGGGCGCAAACGCCAGCTCCCAGTTGAACGAGATGCTGACAAACGACATCGCAAAACTGGAAGTCGGATCTGGCCAATACACCTTTCTTCTCAACGAACGCGGCGGCATCATCGACGACCTGATCGTCTATCGGATCGGGCATGAGAATTTCCTGCTCGTCGTGAACGCGTCGCGCACCGAAGAAGATTTTGCCTGGTTGCGCAAGAATCTTCCTCCCGGTGTTGAACTGGTGAATCGCAGCAAAGATTACGCGGGACTCGCCATTCAAGGGCCGCGCGTTCTGGAATTATTTACCTCTTTCCTTGGGAGCGGAGCAACGGCGCCATCGCGAAATCAGATTGCGAATTACGAATACGAGGGCATCCAATTAACAATCGCCCGGACCGGTTACACGGGCGAGGACGGCTTCGAAGTGTTCTTTCCGGCGAAAGACGCCTCGTTAATCTGGAATCGAGTCCTTGAAAAGGGACAACCGCTCGGGATCAAGCCGTGCGGCCTTGGCGCGCGCGATACGCTGCGACTGGAGATGTGCTATCCTTTGAACGGTTCTGATTTGTCCCCCGATCACAATCCAATCGAAGCAGGGCTCGGATTCTTTGTCGACTTGAAGAAACCGAAATTCATTGGCCGAGAGGTCCTGACGCGGATGCGCGAAGAAGGGCCAGCCCGCCGATTGGTTCCGTTTCGGATGACTGGAAAAGCTCCCCCACCCCGTCCGCATTACGCTGTCTTTTGCCAGGGCGAACAAATCGGCGAAGCGACCAGCGGCACACTTTCGCCCAGCTTGAATTACGGAATCGGAATGACCTATGTGCCGGCGCCGCAGTCGAAAGTAGGCACCGAGTTAGAGATTGAAATCCGCGGCCGGAAATTTCCAGCTGTAATCGAGAAGAAACCATTCTACAAAAGACCATGAACGTTCCAGACGACCTTTTTTACACCGCATCGCATGAATGGATTAGACACGAAGGCCAAAACGCCCGTGTCGGCATTACTGATCACGCACAAGCCGAGTTGACCGATGTCGTTTACGTCGAGCTGCCGAAGATGGGAGCAGAAGTCGAAGCGCGCAGTCCGATCGCGGTGGTCGAATCCGTCAAAGCGGCCAGCGACATCTATGCGCCGGTCAAGGGAACTGTCGTCGAGGTGAACAAGGCGCTCGAATCCAATCCGGCGTTGATCAACACCGATCCGTTCGGAGAAGGCTGGATCTTTGTTCTGAAGATGGCCGCGGCAGATGATTTGGAAGAACTAAAGGATCCCGCCGCTTATCGAGCGGCAATCAGTTAGGGGATCTGTCTCCTAGATCAAGCCTGCTCAAAAAATAACTCTTCCACTCCTCGAACGAGTTCTTCGATGCCAACTGGAGTAACGGAGAAGTCATAGCCGCTCAGGGTTCCGCTGGAGCAGACTGCCGCGCCCGAGCGGAGCGAGTTCAGACAAACCACTGGCGTATCTTTCAGGAACGCCTCGGCACGGAACTGCCGGGTGATGAAATCCGCTTCTGCCCCATCTGCAACAAGATCGACCAGGATCAAGTCCGGCCGAAACGAACGCGCCGCCGACAATGCCGGTGCCCCCGGGTGTTCCTCCCTGACGGAATACCTGCCGGTTTTCTCGAGCGCTCGCCTAACGAGTGACGTGATTTGCGGCTCCTGATCGATCAGCAGTACCCTCTTTGTATCCATAATTCCGGGCTTCCCCGGAGGCTTATAAGCATCACAAGTGCCATTCGGCGGCGGCACGACGATTAACAAAGCAGTGACTAACTGTAAAAAGAGGGTTGCCTAGATCGAAGAAGCCGCGTATGCCGTCTACATGAACCTATCTCTTAAGTCTTTGGAACAAGCCGTCTCGATCCGGCGACAAATTGAAGCCCTCGAGAAACGAATGGCCGCGCTCCTGGGAGGCGCCACTGCCTCACCGAGCCCTTCTGCTGGAAGAGGCCGCCGCGCGATGTCGGCTAGCACTCGTGCGAAGTTGTCGGCAGCCGCTAAGGCTCGATGGGCTAAGCGCAAGGGAACTGGCAGCGCCAAGGCGGCCGCGAAACCCAAGAAGGGCGGACTGACTCCAGCGGGTAGGAGAAAACTATCTCAACTCATGAAAGCCCGATGGGCGGCTAGACGAGCAAAGAGTAGGTAGACCTCTGCCAGACAGCTTCAGCCCGTCGCAGCATCTTGGCTGCTTCGTTCAGCCGGACCGCACGCGATATTGCGGCGTATTGCGTTGGAATACTTGTTCGGCGGAAACGTCCCGCCGAACTACTGCTTTTTTATGAAGCGGCCCATGCTTAATTGCCGATACGCTTATGTCGAATCAGGCTAAGAAGCTCGGCCAGGATCTAAATTTTGAGAGCGCGATGGATCGGCTCGAGACGATTGTCGAGCAAATGGAGTCGGGCAAGATGCTGCTCGAGGAATTGATTATCCGGTACGAAGAAGGAATGAAGCTTGTCAAAATCTGCCAGGAACGGCTTGCTAGTGCCGAGCGACGGATCGAAATCATCACCCGGAATAGCGCCGGCAAACCGATCGTGAAAGATTTCGAACCGGCGGCCGAACCTCCGCCCGCTCCGGAACGGGAAGAAAAGAAAAGCGAGAAAAATGATGAAGTTAGACTCTTCTGAGCCAAACGCGGCGACGAGATTACTCGATGGCATTCGCTCGCCTGCGGACGTCAAAGCGCTCGACGAGGAAGACCTGCCGCAGCTTGCAGAAGAGGTGCGGAGCGAATTAATCAAGGTCCTCTCGCAAACCGGCGGTCACCTCGGACCCAATCTCGGAGTTGTCGAACTGACTATCGCCCTGCACCGCGTTTTTAATACTCCCAAAGACAAATTTGTCTTCGACGTCAGTCATCAGGGTTACGTCCACAAAATGTTCACTGGCCGTCTCGATCGCATCGGGACAATGCGGCAATACCAAGGGTTGAACGGATTTCTCTTGCGAACTGAAAGTCAACACGATTGCTACGGCGCCGGACATGCCGGCACGGCCCTCTCCGCGGGTTTGGGAATGGCGGTGGGACGCGATCTGCGCGGAACGAACGAGGACGTCGTGGTCGTCGCGGGAGACGCCGCGTTTACCTGCGGCATCAGCTACGAAGCGCTCAATAACGCGAGGTCACAGACCAAGCGATTCATCGTCGTGTTGAACGACAATGAATGGTCCATCGCGAAAAATGTCGGTGCGATTGCGAATTATCTGAACAACATCGTGACCAATCCGACCTACGCGCATTTGCACGAAAAGGCAGGCCGCTTCATCCAGACGATCGCAGGAAGGACCGCGCTGCACTTCGCGCACAAAGTCGAGGAAAGCGTCAAGAATCTCCTTGTGCCGAGCGTGATCTTTGAAGAGCTCGGCTTGCGTTACTACGGACCGATCGATGGGCACGACATCCCGCTGCTGATTCGCACGTTTGAGTTCTTGAAGACGCAGGACGAGCCGGTGCTATTGCACATTCTGACAAAAAAAGGCAAAGGCTACGAACCGGCGCTTGCGAAGCCGGACAAATTTCACGGTCTCGGCAAGTACAAGATCGAGAGCGGAGAAACAGCTCCGGCGCCAACGCCTACCTACTCCGAAATCATCGGCAAAACGTTGGCTAAATTTGCCGATAACAATCGAAAGATCGTAGCGATCACCGGCGCAATGCCAAGCGGCACCGGCCTCGGCTTTTTTCAAGCGGCGCATCCTGACCGCTACTTCGATGTCGGGATCGCGGAAGAACACGCCGCGCTATTCGCCTGCGGCCTGGCAACGCAGGGATTGAAGCCGTTTCTGACAATTTATTCCACGTTCATGCAGCGCGCCTACGACATGATCATTCACGACATCGCGCTGCAGAATCTGAATGTTGCGCTTTGCATGGACCGCGCGGGCCTGAGCGGCGATGACGGCCCGACTCATCACGGCTTGTTCGATATCGGCTATCTGCGGCACGTGCCGAACATCGTGCATATGCAGCCGAAGGATGAAGACGAATTCGTGGACATGCTTTGGACGATGGCACATTACAACTCCGGGCCGATCGCGGTTCGTTACCCGCGCGGAGCGGGCACCGGCGCGAAACCAAAGGCAGAACCGAAGCTTCTGGAAATCGGCAAGGCCGAAGTCGTGCAACATGGGCGCGACGTCGCGATCTTCGGGCTCGGAAATATGTTCGAGATGGCGGAGGAAGCCGCGCATTTACTCGAGGCGCAAGGTGTTTCCGTAGCGCTGATCAATCCAAGGTGGATCAAACCGATCGATACCGGCACTCTGGAATTTTTCGCGCGCAGCGTGGATGTCATCTGCACGATTGAAGATCACGTGCTGCATAACGGTTTCGGCTGTGCAGTGATGGAGCATTTGCACAGCAACCAGATCAACACCCCGGTTGTACGCATTGGATGGCCCGATCAATTTATCGAACACGGATCGATTCCGGTTCTGCGAAAGAAACATGGTTTGACCGCGGAAGCGCTGGTCGAGAAGGTCGCGCCTTTCCTGCGGAAAAAGCACGGCAAGCAATCGAGCGTGGCGTAATCGGAACGGCGCGCCCGAAATTCAGCGGCATCGGACGCCATGAGTGTGATTGAAGCGCATGGCCTAACGAAAATTTACCGGACCTATCGGAAGGAGCATGGACTTCGCGGCTCCATCAAAGGGCTGGTGAAGCGTCACTACGAAGAAACGCGTGCGGCTGATAACGTTTCGTTTCAAATCGAGGAGGGAGAGCTGGTCGGTTTTCTCGGCCCAAATGGCGCCGGTAAAACCACCGTCCTAAAGATGCTCTCGGGTCTGTTGAATCCGAGTTCCGGCGCTGCCCGCGTCCTCGGCTTCGTCCCATGGGAACGGCGCAACGAAATGAAGCGGCAATTCAGCCTGCTCATGGGCCAGAAAAATGCGCTTTGGTGGGATTTACCGGCCCAGGAATCACTTGAGCTCAACCGCGCCATCTATGGAATCGACCGTGCGCGGTTCCGAAAAGTGGTCGACGGACTAGCCGACCTTCTCGAGGTGCAGGACAAGATGAATGTCATGGTGCGCGAGCTTTCGTTAGGTGAACGGATGAAGATGGAGCTGATTTCCGCGCTGCTGCATGAGCCCCGCGTTCTCTTCCTCGATGAACCGACGATCGGCCTGGATGTCGTCAGCCAAAAACGAGTGCGGGAATTTTTGCGTCTCTACAATTCCGAGCACAAGATCGTTACGATGTTAACGAGTCATTACATGCAGGACATCGAGGAACTTTGCCATCGCGTCATCATCATTGATCATGGCAAAATCTTCTTCGATGGCCCGCTCGCTGCCATCATCGATCGCTTTTCTGGCTTCAAAATCCTGAGCCTGACCTTTGGAAATCAGGTGGTGCGCGATTTCGCTGCGTTCGGTGAAGTGATCCAGCAAACACCCAACTCAGTGCAGCTCAAGGTCCCACGCGCGAAAGTTACGGACACCTGCCGTCAGTTGCTGGAGGCTTGCAATGTCAGCGATATCAACGTGCAGGAGTTGCCGGTGGAGGAAGTAATCAGGCAGCTCTTCGGGGAGCGACACACCAGAGACAATCCCTCCGGCTAGCCTAATTCCGGATAGCGATCTTTAGCTCCTGCGCGTAGGCAGGGTTTAACTCAAACGCCGTCACCGGCACTTCCGCAAGCTGCACCTCCTCCGCGTACGGAATACACTCCACGAAACCGGCAGCAATCAGGCCATTCAAAGTATCGGCCATGTCGTCCATCTGCATCTGCGTATAGTCCTGAATCTCATTGCCGAGTTTCGATTCAGCGAAACCGAGGGCTTTTACGACCGTCATTTCACGGCCCGTAAGCTTGATTTGACGCATAGTCTCGTTTTAGCAATTTCCATACCGGTATCGGGCAAGGCTTCACGTCAGAACGAAGGAAAAACTTGGGAGAATGCTCCGCGTCATGGCTTCGGAAAAAGTGGGATAATACGGAGCCCAGCCCAGCGCGCGGAGCTTTGTATTACTCACTCTCTTGTTGCTGCTACTTCGCTTGCCAGATCCTGGCAAAATGCCGGTCGGCGGAAGGGGACGATCGAGTTTCGCCGCAAGCCATTTATAACAGTCACTCTCCAGGATCGGCTCGTCGTCGACCACGTTAAAGATCTGTTGATCACCAGAGCCGCCACCCGATTGCAACTCATCTCTGCAATCGATTAACCGAACGAGTGCCGCTGCAATATCGTCGCGGTGGACCTTGTTAATGAAGCGAGGCTTTTCCGAATTAATAACGGCTGTTTCGGCGAGGAATTTCTTGAGAAGCGCCGAACGGCCCGGGCCGTAGATTCCAGCAAGGCGCGCGACGATCCCTCCGCGCGTCAACACCAAGTCCTCCGCTTGACGCAGCACCATCGCGGTCTCGTGAGTCGGATTCGCAGCACTGATTTCGGAAACCCATGCTCCGTCAGTTTGCGGATAAACACTGGTGCTGCTCGTGAAGACGATCGTCGCCTGTGGAAAAGCTTCGCCCAGGTTGTGCGCACCTTGCAAATAGATGCGCCGATAATCCGCCACGCCGCCACCGCCGGAACTGGCGCAATGAATAACGACATCGTATGCACCGGCGCAGGCAGCGACGTCGTCCCGATTCGAGATATCGACCGCTCGAACCATGTATGGCCTCGCGGAAAGCTCCGCTGCAGAATTGGCGGTAGCCGTCCAACCTTCAACCTCCCACCCGGCCTTTTGAAGCACCTCCGCTGTCGCCTGGCCAACGTATCCGCAGCCTGCAATCAGAACACGCGGCATGAGTGCTACGCGCTCCCTCCGCTAATCCGCGGCCGAGATAATTCCGATTTCATCAAAAGGGTGATCCTGCGTGGCGCGCACCTGTTTAAGCCGGATCAACTCCAGCAAAGCGAGGAATGTCACCACGATTTCGACGCGTGAGGCGCTTGTTTCGAACAGCTCAAAAAAACGCAAGACGGCACCCTTCGAGACCCGTTGCAAAATCCATTCGATCTTGTCTGAAACCGTAAAATGCTCGCCAAAAATATCCTGCAGATTTTCACGGACCGCCATTCGCTTCAGGACGGTTTGAAAGGCATTAATCAGTTGAAAGATCCCGACCTCGCCCAAGCGAAACGGCGCATCGATTGCGTCGGGTACGCCGTCGCCGATTCGCGCAAAGGTCCGCTCCTGCTCGAGCGCGCGCGCATGCAACTGGGCCGCGGCTTCCTTGAACTTCTTGTATTCGATGAGCTGCCGGATCAAATCCCAGCGTGGGTCATCATCCTCTGCATCTTCTTCCGGCGGCTGCTGATCAACCGGCAGCAGACTGCGGCTTTTCAGATAAATCAGGTTCGCCGCCATCACCACAAATTCGCCGGCCACGTCGATGTTCAGTTCCTTGAAGGCCTGAAGATACTCGAGGTAATGCCGGGTGATGCGTTCCAGAGAAATATCGTAGATATCGATCTCGTCGCGCTTGATCAGATAAAGCAGGAGATCGAGCGGCCCCTCGAAGATCTCCAGCTTGACTTTGTAATCGCTCTCCATGCGTGGGGGAGATTTTCAGGGCGGCGTCGACAGCCAGCCTAACGACCGAGTGGCACAGGCTTCCGATGAACCCAAACGCTGTTTACGATGCCGAGACCAAACATGATCATGAGAACAAATGATCCGCTGTAACTAATGAGCGGCAGCGGCAATCCCGTAATCGGCAACATCGAAATTGTCATGCCGACATTTTGGAAAACGTGCGTGAAAATGAGAGCCGCAATCCCGACGACGAGCAGCGCCCCGAATTGATCCCCTGCCAGGAAAGCGACAAAAAGGCAGGTAAGAAGCAAAAGGGCAAACCCGCTAATCAGGAAAAGCCCTCCGACGAAGCCCCATTGCTCGCCGATGGCGGAAAAGATGTAGTCATTATGGACTGCGGTGGCAGGGAGAAAGCCGAGCTCAATTTGCGTGTTCGGCGCTTTAAACCCCTTGCCCGCCCAACCCCCGGAGCCGATCGCAATAAGCGACTGATTGATTGCCCATGCCGAGCCCTGCCGATCAATGTCGGGATTAATGAACGCGGTGATGCGTTCCTTCTGGTACGACTTTAATGCAAGATTGTACGCAAGGGGAACAAAGGCAGTCACGATGAGGATGATGCATATTAGATAGCGGAGGGGGATCCCGGCGACGAAAAGAAGCGCGAGAACAACCGGTCCCCAAATGATGGCTTCTCCGAGATCCGGCTGCATCAAAATCAATAAACACGGAGCGCCGATGATCGCTCCGCAGAGCAACAGACGGAGCATCGGGTGCATCTGTCGCGATTGGCTTAGGAACAGCGCGAGAACCATGATGCCGGCGACGACAGCGAGCTGCGCCGGCTGAAAATTAATCGGCCCCAGGTGCAGCCAGCTCCGGGCACCGTAGACCTTCGAGCCGATGAATCGTGTCAGGATCAAGAAGATCAGACCGGCGAGATACATTGGTAACGCGCCCCACCGAATCCATCGATAATCAATCAGGCTAGTGGCCATGAAGGCGAAGAAACCGACAACCACCCAGTTCGCCTGTTTGCGCCAGAAGTCCGCAGCGACCGGGTCCTCCCGCATGTAGGTCGCACTGTAAATCGCGACCACGCCAAAGATCGCGAGCGCGAGCATATTCACGAGAAGGAGCCAGTTAAGGCCAAATAATTTTCGGAGAAATGGAGTCATCGCGTTCCCGTGCGGATGGAGTCGCCGACTACCATAATCGTGTTGTGGCTTTCGTAAATGTCGGACGCGGTCGCGACAATGATTTGGACCCCGTCCGGGGGAAAATCGACAGTTCGAGGGAAACACGAATTCGAGTTCGATAACGTCTTCAATAATCGATTCTTGCGCCCAAACGGCAGCTCAATTTGAAGCGAATCTCAGCGATCGCTTCTTCGATCAGTTAGCATTCATAACTATCTCTTCCGATGATTCTTATGGATATTCTGAATTTAGTAAGCGGCTTTTCTTGTCAGCTAGTTCAAGCGAACTTAAGATATCTTACCCCAGCGGGAGTCGCACCATGGCAAAGAAAACCAAAAGAAAGCTCGCCCATCCCAAGCTGCCGATGCAGCGACTGCTGAATCTTCGCGATGAAGGGAGGCATTTCGACCTGGCCGCGCTCTTCACCGAATTGAACGAGCGACATTTTCGCGGGCGGCTCCGCGGTTATACAGTGACGTGGGGGCGACGACGCAAGCATCGTCCGAAAGAATATTTCGTTTTCGGATCGATTCAGGAAGAAGATCGAGTGATTCGAATTAATCCGTCGCTCGACCAGCCATTTGTTCCGATCTGGTTCCTAAAGTACGTCCTCTTCCACGAAATGCTCCACTCCGTGGTTCCTGATGAGACCGGACCGAGCGGAAGGCGGCGTGTCCATACCAAGGAATTTAATCGGCGCGAAAGTCAGTTCCGGCATTACCGTCGTGCACGCCGTTGGGAAGAAGAGAATCTCGCGCGATTCCTGCGCTGAGATTTCAATACTGCCGCGACGTTTGCCCGGAAGGAACCTGCCCCTCAGACGGCAAGGGTGTCGTTACTACGTTCTTTTTGATCAGGTACCAGAGGGTTGTCGCGAGCAGGAGGGATATCAACTTCGCCTGCCAGTTGTTCAGAATCAGTCTCTTCATAATTTCCGTGGAGTAGAATTTCGGCGATCCGTTTCCGAAATGTTTCAGGAGTAAAATTCCGCTCAATCTTTCGCCGGTGGCAAATGGAAATACTGCCGGTCTCCTCGGAAACAATGACGGCGATGCCATCTGATTCCTCGGTAATACCAAGCCCCGCGCGGTGTCGCAACCCAAGGCTGCGATCCAGGGTTTCGCGCTGGCTCACCGGAAAGATGCAGGCGGCCGCGGCAATTCGTCCGCCGCGCAAAATCACTCCGCCATCATGCAGCGCGGATTTCGGATGAAAGATGGCCAGCATCAGTTCCACGGAGAAGCGGGCGTCGATCAACACCCCGGTTTCCTCGTAGACCCGGATGGAGGTGTCCCGTTCGATCGCAATCAGCGCGCCGAATTGCTTGTTCGCAAGCTGAGTAACCGCTTCGGCAATGTCGTGAATCGTTTCGCGTTTCTCAGTCGTTAGGGAAAAAATCGGGTGGCCTCCGAGGGCCGCGAGACCCCGGCGCAGTTCAGGCTGAAAAATCACGACCAGCGCGACCGCGAGAAAAACGGAAAAACTTCGCACGATCCATCCGATCACAACCAGATTCAGCAACTGCGAAATCAGGGTGAGCGTGAGAAAAACGATCGCCAAACCAGTGAGCACTTTCGCGCCGCGCGTTCCGCGAAAATAGAGGTAGCCGTAGTAAATCCCGACGCTCAGCAGGATAATTTCGAAGGCGCTGCGCCAGCGAAGAATGGAGAGCTCAACCAGCTCGTGAATCATTTCGCCCTCTCCAGAACGGCCTCGGCCGTGCGCAAAGCATCTGCGTTCTCTTTCACGTCGTGGACCCGGAACACATTCGCGCCCCGGGAGCGAAGGAGCGAGGTGAGGGCGATCGTCGGCGCAAGGCGGCTCTTCATGATCGGCGAGTCGATCACTTTGCCGAGAAACGCCTTTCGCGAAACGCCCACCGCCAGCGGTCGATTGTGCACTCGCAAATCCGCAAAGTTTCCCAAGAGCGCGAGATTGTGTTCAAGCGTTTTCCCGAAACCAATTCCCGGATCAAACGCAATGGCCATGGGATCAATGCCGAAGCTTAGGGCGCGCTCATATTCTTGTCGAAAAAAATCCGCTACTTCAGCAACGACATCTTCGTAATGCGGCGCGAGTTGCATCGTGAGCGGAGATACCCTGCATGTGCATTAGGATGATCGCTGACTTTCGCTCCGCCGCGAGAGGCATTATGTCGGGATCACCGCGGCCACCGGTCACATCGTTGATGATAACCGCTCCGGAATCGAGCGCCGCGCGCGCCACGCCGGCCTTTGACGTATCAACCGAAATCATCGCCGTCGTCGTCTCGCGCAACTTGGCGATCACAGGAATCACGCGTCGAAGTTCCTCTTCCATCGAGATCGCCTCCGCACCAGGCCGAGTGGATTCTCCTCCTACATCAATGATCTCGGCGCCTTCGTCGGCGAGGCGCATTCCGCGCTCAATCGCCTTCGCGGAGGTGAAGAACTCACCGCCGTCGGAAAAGGAATCGGGCGTGACGTTGAGGACGCCCATGATCAAACCGCGACGCGAGAGATCGATCTCGCGTCCGCCGATTTTCCAGAGCGTCTTACCCATCTCGGGTAAGACTATCACACGCAGTTCTTTGTTCGATCCGCTTCGAGGCCGCTATTTCATTTTCGGTGCGAATACCGGCCCATCAACTGACCCTGCGCGATCACATGCCCCTTCATCGCTTTCTCCAACTCCTTCCGTTTCGCTCCCGCCGGAAGATTCAGCGTTTGATCAAGCGCATAGATTTTGAAGTAATAACGATGCGTGCCGGAGGGCGGTTGCGGTCCACCATAACCAAGAGTCGGATAACCATTCGTTCCCTGCACCGCGCCTTTCGGCGTGCTCGCTTCACTGATCCCGGTCGTCACTGGGTCGATGTTCCAGACAAGCCAGTGCGTGAACAGACCGACCGGCGCGTCGGGATCGTCCACGATCAGGACCAGACTCTTCGCATTCGCCGGCGCGCCTTCGATGCGCAACGGCGGGTTCACGTTCCCGCCTTGGCGGCTGTACCTCGCCGGAATTTCGGCGCCTTCCTGAAATGCAGAACTGGTGATCTTCATACTCTTTCCTCCTTTGGAATTTTGCGCGCTGCTTGTCGCGACTTCGACAAAGAAAAACGTTAGGCACAGCGCAGCGCCGAGAGCGATTTGGCACGACTTCACAACACCAAATTCCGATCGGCGATTTTTTGGTCAAGTGAAACTCATCGCTGTGGGGCAGGCTCGCTCGAGTAGAGCGCCGGATCCTGACGGAAGAAACGCTCGAGTTCACTGTACAACCTTGGGTGCTGGCGGCGTAGCGCCCGCGGCTGTTCGAAGAACGCTTCCGTTGCCACGGCAAAAAACTCAGCCGGATTAGTCGCTCCATAGGTATTCAGCAGAGTGGGAATCCCGGTCTCATCCGCAGCGCGCAGCGCCGCAAACTCCGTCTTCATTACGCCGGCCCAGGACAACTTGTCGTCGCGTGAGCCGAGGGCCGGCACTCCGTCCGCGGCAAAATCTTCAAAATCGAGCTGGTGGGCAAACTCGTGCACCACCAGGTTTTTTCCGTCCGATGGATCCCTCGCACCGGACTTCGCGGCATCCCAGGCCAGAACCATCGATCCCATTTGACGGCCAGTCTCGCCAAGCCGACCCACCGTGCCCTCACTCCAAATGTGGCCCTCCAGGTACCGCTTTTCGTCCACCACATAGCCGGACGGGTAAACCAGGATCGTCACCAGCTGCGGGAAATAATCCGTCCGCCGATGCAAAAGAAGCAGGCATGCCTGGGTAGCGATTGTCACGCGGATCTCGTCCGTCAACTGCAAGCCGGCACAGCCCTCGAACTTCTTCTCAGCCAGAAACACCTGGACGTGGCCGAGCAGTTCCTTCCGATCTTCTGGCGGGAGTCGGTCAAAAAACGGCACGTTGCGCGATATGATCGATCGCCACTCGCCCGGGACAGGCTGGGCGCGCAGTTGCCGCCGCCGTCGCTCCTTGAAGAACCGGAACATGCTTACAACATAGCCGCCAAACCCGCGTCCGCCGAAAGCTTTTGCCAAGCGCCGGCGGCAAACCGAAAAATTTCCCCCGGTGTGATTACCCGGCACTAACGAATGCCGCCAACTTCAAAGCGGCACGCGGCCTGCGCCGGCACCTGAGAGCAACGCAGCAGTTGCCTGACAAGATCCGCCGCTTGTCGGGAGTCGCAGCTCCTCAATCGTTCTCGTCCCGGAGCATCGTTTTCAGCTGCTGCCGCAACTCCGGGGAACCTTTGTGGCCATGCACGGAAACCGCATGTTCCACCGCCGCATCGAGCACTTCCTCTTCTGTGCCCGAAATTTTCAATGTGCACTTCTTCTCGCTCGGGTGATTCCGGCAATCGATCGATTTTCTCATAATACGAATATAATCGCTCTTGTTTTGATGTTGCCAATCTGACGAAAAATGGACGGCGTTTTGCAATCCATTTCTTGGCCCGGCGCAGCAAGCCGTCAGTTCACTCCAGAGGGCTTACCGCGGAGTTCGCAGAATTCGCAGAGGTGAACCCAATTTCTTTGATCTCAGAGATCTCGGCGTGCTCTGCGGTTAAAGTTGTAGAGGCGCTGGGCACCCAAAATCACTGCCGGCAACGTTCCGTTATCGACATCGGGAAGTACGCGGCATTACGCTGCGGGCATGGACACCTTTACTCGAGTGCACGTGATCTTGAGCTTGATTGGAATTGCTTCCGGCCTTGTCGTTCTCTTCGGAATGTTCGTTTCCAAGCGGATGAGCGCATTGACACTGCTCTTTCTCGTCACCACGGTGGCGACCTCCATCACCGGGTTCGGCTTTCCCTTCCACGGGATCACTCCGGCCATCATCGTCGGCGGCCTTTCGTTGATCGTCCTGTCGGCCGCGATCGTCGCGCGCTACGCCTATCGTCTCGCCGGATCGTCGCGCTGGATCTATGTCGTCGGATCCGTGATCGCCCTTTACTTCAATGTCTTCGTCCTGATAGCGCAAGCCTTCATGAAAGTACCCGCCCTGCACGCGCTCGCGCCGAAAGGGTCCGAGCCGCCCTTCGCCATCGCCCAGGGCATCGTGCTCGTGCTTTTCATTTTCGCGGGCATCAAATCGGTGAAACGGTTTCACCCCGCTGGTGTCTAGGCCGCGTTCTTGATCGCGACCACCACGATGATTTATACCCATATCCTCAACAAACCGGGATTGGGGATTCCGCAGTCCTCCGGACCAATGATCACCACACGCGCGGTCGTAATAGACGAAAAAATGTTCGCCTTTAAAAGCGAACGTTCGTCTAATTCTCGTTAG
>CAVXQL010000004.1:0-480076 GCA_963763995.1 uncultured Verrucomicrobiae bacterium
GTGAAGACGCGTTACGACCGCACTATCTATGAAGTGGCGCGGTATCCCGAGGGCCACAGCCAAAAGGTCGGCAACTTCCACATCCCCCTGACTGTCGATGGCTACCGCGCCGTCTACAAAGGCTATCTCGCCGACCCCGACCTCCAGGACGCGCGCGCACGCTGGCCGTTCGTCTGCATCTGGGACAACCACGAATTCTCGTGGATGGGCTGGCAAAGCATCGTCAAGACGCCGAAGTTCGAAATCCAGGCCAGACCGTGAAGGTCGCGGCGAATCAGGCCTGGTTCGAGTATCTTCCCGCGCGTGTCTCCCCGCCGAGCGGATCCCTCGAGCACTTCGGCCCGCCCGCGGTGAAAGACGTTCCTATCGAGAAGTGGGATGCCGATGGGCTGGGAGTTGAACCTAACAACCTGACCGCGATCAACAGCCTCGAAGGCTACCGGGTGTTCCGCTACGGTTCGCACCTCGACCTCATCATTACCGACCAGCATAGCTATCGGAGCGCGGACCCCTTTAGCGATCCCTCTCTCGGGAAACTGGGCGGCGACGAGTTCACGGCGATGTCTCCTGAGTCTTTGATGCAGATTCTCGACGGCGGGCGTGCCTACAACGGCGGCAATCCCCCGGAAGAAGTCCGATTCAACGACGCGCATGTCGCGAACCCGCGACGGAACGCGCCGCCGCAAACGATCCTCGGAGCGACGCAGAAGGCCTGGTTCAAGGACCAGCTCAAGAGCTCGAAGGCGACGTGGAAAATCTGGGGTAACTCGCAGGGCGCGCTGGATGAGCGCGCCGACCCGCAGAATCTGCCGCCGGGTCTGACCAAGGAGCCGTGGCCGAAAGATGGCGGCTTCGCAAACGTGGGCAGCGCTGACTACGGCAACGCCTACGCAGAGCGCGCTGAAATCTACCATCTCGTGCGCGACGCGAAGATCACAGGCTTCGCCATCGTCTCGGGCGATCGTCACAGCTTCTGGGCCGGCTACGCGACGGCGGAACTTCCGCCCGGCAAGTTCGAGCCGGTCGGCCTGAGCTTCGTCGGTGCCTCACTCACCAGCCCCGGCCCCATGGAAGCCAAAGAGCACAATTTGAAGAAGGACAATCCGCTCCGCGCGCTCTTTCTCGCGGACAAGCAGGGACAGGATAAGCCGGACTGGACCTTCAACATGCTGTTGAAGCACGGCGTCCGCTCATGCCTGGAATATGCAAAGAGCTTCGACCTGAAGCGCGCCCGGTCGCTGTCCAACCCGGATCTGGCTCCGCACCTCGAGTTCGTTGATCTCGGAGGACACGGTTATGCGAAGGTCCGATTGTCGGCCGATGCGATGCGCACCGAATTTGTCTGCATCCCGCGCCCGATTACGCGCAGCGAAAAACCAGACGGCGGGCCAATCAGGTATCGCGTCTTACACACCGCTGCATTGTGGAAGCAAGGCGAAAAGCCCGTCCTCGTTCAGCAGGTCGTGGAAGGAAACGTCGGCCTCAGCATTTGACCGCACATCAGAGAGAAACATGACCCTGAGCGCGCAGCTCCAAAAGAACGTCTTACCCTCCTCGCCTCCGACACAATCATTCATCCTATTATGAACCGCTCACTTCTCGCCGTTGCGCTTACCTTGTCCCTTCCGCTCCTGCTCCAGGCGGAGGAGTTGAAAACGGTCAACGATTTTCAAGACGCTGCGGCCAAGGCCAACGCCATCCTTGCCCTGCCGCAGTGGGAACAAACACCCGATGCGGTGAAAGCCGCGATGGAGGCCGCGATCAAGGATGCGAATGCGCGCCTCGACGAAATCGGTCAGCTCGCGCCGGACAAAGTCACATTCCAAAACACCATCGTCGCGCTGGATGACATCGCCTGGCAGGCAACCCTGGTGGCGAACCGCGCCACGGTGATCAAGGAAAGCAACACCGACGCTGCCATGCGCGAGGCGGGCGAGAACGCGGTCAAGGCCTACCAGGATTGGGCGGTGGGCGTCGATTACCGTGAGGATGTCTACAAGAACGTCCAGGCCTTCGCCAAAACCAATCCCAAACTGGCCGGCGAAGACCTCAAGCTCTTGCAGGATACCCTGCGCGATTACCGCCGCGCCGGCCTCGCTCTTCCCCCCGAGAAGCGGAAGGAAGTCGAAGATCTGCGCAAGAAGCTGGCTGGCAAATCGACCGATTTCCTGGCCAATGTGACCGCCGCGCAAGGCCCCATCGTTTTCACCAAGGCGGAACTCGAAGGCGTGCCCGAGAGCTTCCTCGAAACGCCCGGCCTCAAAACGGGCGACGACGCTTACACCATCATGTCGAACGTCACCTTCCAGTATAACCTGGTGGAAGACACCGCGCGCCGCGAGGAGACGCGGAAGAAGCTTTACGTGAAGCGCGAAACGCTGGCGCCCGAGAACATCCCGTTGCTCAACGAAATCCTCTCCCTGCGCAACCAGGTCGCCCTGCGTCTCGGTTACAAATCATGGGCCGACTACCAGACCGAGATCAAGATGGCCAAGAGCGGCGCGGCGGCCTCCAAATTCATCGACGACCTCGTGAAAGGCATCCAGCCCAAGTTCGCCGCCGAAGTGGCCGAGCAGCAAAAACTCAAAGCCGCCGACACCAAGGACCCGAAGACGCAGATCAACGTCTGGGATTGGCGCTACTACACGAACGAACTCAAGAAAACGAAATACGCCATCGATGCCGAAGCGCTCCGCGTTTACTTCCCCTATCAGCGAGTGCTCGACGGGATGTTCCGCATCTATCAGGAGATCTTCGGGCTCAAGTTCACTGCGGTCGAGGCGCCGTAAAAATGGGTCGATAGCCTCCAGCTTTACGTCGTCACCGATTCGGCCACGGGCGAGCCGATGGGCATGTTCTACCTCGACATGTTTCCGCGCGAAGGGAAGTTCAACCACTTCGCCGAGTTCTCATCACCGGCGCCCGCCGCCTCGCGGACGGCAAATACGAGCTGCCGGTCGCGGCGCTTGCTCTGCAATTTCCCCACGCCGGCCGCCGACAAGCCGTCGCTCCTCCTCCACGACGACGTCGAGATGTTGTTCCACGAGTTCGGCCACGTCATGCACGAGATGATGACGCGCGCCAGTTACTACCGCTTCGCCGGCACGAACGTGCCGCGGCGACTTCGTCGAGGCGCCGTCGCAGATGCTGGAAAACTGGGTCTGGGACAAGGAGGTGCTCGATACCTTTGCCGCCGACTACCGCGATCCCTCGAAGAAGATTCCGGCCGAGACGATCGAGAAAATGGAGAAAGCGCGCCTCGCCACGGAAGGTGTGCGCTATCGCCGGCAGTTCGCTTTCGCTTCCCTCGACCTTGCCATGCACGCCCCCCATCCGGAAGGGCAACCCTACGATGCGGTCAAACTAACGAATCCCATCCTGGCCAAAGTCTTCCTCCCCATCGATCCCGACACGCACATGGTTTCCTACTTCGGGCACATGGTCGGCTACGATGGCGGCTACTACGGCTACGCCTGGGCCGACGCCATCGCCGCGGACATGGCCACGGTTTTCCAGAAGTCGAAGAATGGCTACCTCGACAAAGAGATCGGCCTCAAACTCCGACACGACATCTACGAACCCGGCAGCTCCCGCGAAGTCTCCGAATCAGTCGAAAAATTCCTCGGCCGCAAGCGCTCGCTCGAACCCTTCTTCAAGCAAATCGGCATCGGGAACTAGCTCCGGGGGAAACTGCGCATCACGGCGTCCGTTTGTGTTTGGAATATGCGAAAAGCGGCGACCTGCAAAAAGCCCACGAGCTTTCCAATCCCGAGCTGGCGCCGCATCTTTCCTTCGCGGACATCGGCGGGCACGGCTACGCCACCGTTCGGGTGACCTCCGACGCATTCGAGACCGAGTTTGTCTGCATCCCGCGCCCGATTACGCGGAGCGAAAAACCAGACGGCGGGCCGATCAGGTACCGGGTATTACACACTGCGGCCCTGTGGAAGAGCGGAGAGCGCCCGCAGCTGAAGACATCCGTTCTCGAAGGCGACGCTGGACTGGCGATTTGACTGACTCACACCCCAGCGCTCGGCAGGGTTAGAGCTCACTTTTGAAAGTGAGCAGTCGGTTGGGACGCGAAACTCTGGTCGGATCCAAAAACCGGATGGGAGCTGCTCTGCGGCGGCTCTATATTAAGGGAACATTCGGCGCGAACTAGGGGGAGCGTCCCAGTGTCAATACTTAGCTCTGACCCCTCTTAACTTCCTAACGCTTGCATCATATCCGGGAAAGCAGTAACAATTCCCGCAACTAGATGCTCGAGCTTCATTCTATTCGCCAACTCTTTCTGCTCCTGTTCCTCGTTTCGTTAGGCACGCTGGCGCTCGTCCCACCTATCTCTGAGGCCGGCGAGATCGGTCATTTCGCCGGCGGCTTTCTCAACATTCGCGATTACTTCGTGCCCCCGCCGGGCACGTATGCCGCCGTATATAATTACTTTTATGCGACCGACCAGCTCAATGACGCCAACGGGAACAGGATCAATTCCGTGACGATCAAGCCGGGCAATGGACCAGGTGTAACCCTCGGGCTGGACATAAACGTCAACATGTATGTGGTCGCGCCGACGGCCATCTGGGTCACGGATATTAAGCCGTTCGGGATCCGGTATGGCGCGTTGATCGCCCCCAACTTCGCCAACGCGAGTCTGGAAGGGACGCTCTCGCGGGCCACTGGGATTGGGCGCTCCGCGCAGGCATCAAACTTCGGCCTCGGCGATCTCCTTGTGCAGCCCGTGTGGCTCGGCAAGACACTCGATCATTGGGACTTTGCGTTCGCCTATGCGTTCTATGCACCGGTCGGCAAATACAACACCCTAACCGCGACCTTGCCCAGTGGCGGCACGGTCAAGGCGGAAGCCGCCGACAACATCGGATTCGGATTCTGGACTAACCAACTACAGGGCGCCGTGGCCTGGTATCCATGGAAGGACAAGCGATTGGCGGTTACGACCGCGCTGACATGGGAGATCAATGGAAAGAAGGAGGATTTTGACCTGACACCCGGCCAAATCCTGACCTTCAACTGGGGCATTAGCCAATTTCTGCCGCTCAACAAAGAGCACACCATGCTGCTCGAGGTCGGCCCGGCCGGCTACAGCAGTTGGCAAGTGACCGACGATTCAGGCAGTGCCGCAGTGAATCCGGGCGTGCACGACCAGGTGCATGGCGTCGGCGGTCAGTTAGGCGTGACTTCCTTACCATGGCACACGTCGTTGACCTTCCACGGATTTGGTGAGTTCGCGGCCACGGATCGCTTCCAAGGCGTGTCATTCGGACTTAGTTTGAGCAAGAAGTTTTGAACATTATCTCGATCCTCGATCGCACGCTGACGTTCTCCCGTGGAGTTGGTTTGACGTTGGTGGCGCTCGCGCTCATGGGCTCGGCTCATTCCATTCACGCCCGGAACAAGCCTAACATCCTGCTCATCATTGCCGACGACATGGGCTACTCCGATCTCGGCTGCTTTGGCGGCGAGATCAAAACGCCGAACCTGGACGCGCTCGCCGCGCGCGGAATGCGCGGGACTAATTTCTACGTCGCGCCGACGTGTTCGCCCACGCGCTCGATGCTGCTAACCGGCTGCGACCATCATATCGCAGGCTTTGGCAACATGGATGAATTCACCGGGCCGAAGCAGAAGGGAAAGCCCGGCTACCAGGGGCACCTGAACGATCGCGTCGTGCCGATTGGCAAGGTGCTCCAGGATGCCGGCTATCATACTTACTTGGGCCGGCAAGTCGCACATGGGTTACGACCCGTCGCACTGGCCCGCAGCGATGGGATTCGAGCGCGACTTCACCCTGCTGCAAGGCGGTGGGAGCAATTGGAGCGACATGATGTATCCGAATCCGGCGCATCCGCGTCTCAACTTCACGCTCAACGGGAAGCCTCTCGAGAAGCTGCCGGAGGATCACTTTTCGACCGCAGCCTACTCGGACTTCATGCTGAAGTGCGTGGAGGAGAACAAAGCCGATGGGAAACCCTTCTTTGGCTACCTAAGCTTTCAGGCGGTTCATAGCCCGTTCGCGGCGCCGGATGAGTGGCTCAATAAATACAAAGGTGTTTACGATAAGGGCTACGACGCCATCCGCGCTGAACGGCTCGCGCGCATGAAACAGATGGGCATCGTCGACAAAGACGTCCCGCTTTCTCCGCGGCTGCCTAAAATTCCAGCGTGGGAAAAATTGACACCCGAACAACAACAGCTGTCGGCGCGGAAGATGGAGATCTATGCAGCGATGCTGGCGAACATGGACTTTCACATCGGGCGCGTGCTGGACCGGCTTAGCCAGTTGGACAAGCTCGACAATACGCTGGTAGTATTCCTCTCCGACAATGGTCCGGAGCCGATAGAACTCGCCCAATTGGTCGCAACCGTCTTTAAGCCCGAGGCAAAGCAGTGGTTCATGCAGAACTTCGATCAACGGCCGGAGAATTGGGGTAAGAAAGGGTCGGCAGTCGATTACGGAGCGGCATGGGCGCAGGTCAGCGCCACGCCCTTCCGGCTGTTCAAAACTTTCGTGACCGAGGGCGGCATTCGGACACCGCTGCTCATCGCCTGGCCGGGCGTGAAGCATAGCGACGACATAACGCCAGCGCTCTTGCACGCGACTGATTTGGTGCCGACTTTCCTCGAACTCGCGGGCGCGCAGCATCCGTCGAAGCAAGCCGACAGCAAACTCGCGCCGCTTACTGGCAAATCGCTCGTGCCGCTGTTATCCGGCGCGGCGGAGTCGGTCCGCACGGACAAGGACTGGCTGGGCGAGGAGCTGTTCGGCAATCGCGCCATCCGGCAGGGCGACTGGAAGCTGATCAACATTCGCAAGAGCGCCGGCGGCACCGGCCAGTGGGAGCTATTCAATCTCAAGGCGGATCCGGGCGAGACCCGCGACCTATCCAAGCAAGAGCCTGCCAGGCGCAAGGCGTTGCTTGCGCGGTGGGACGAATACGCCAAGGCCAATGGTGTGATCCTTACCGATGATGGCCCGTATGCGAAGAATGCGAAGCCGTCGCTGGAAGACGACTAAACGCAATAAACTGCTTGAGAAACGAATAGGTCCGAATAGGGGTCAGAGCTTACTATCGACACCCGTTCATTCACACCCGCACGTTCGGCGTCTGCGCAACATCCATGTCGCTCGGTTCCCACAGGCTCCGTTCATCGCGAAACTCGCGCGGGGTCGCAAGAACAATCGCCTTCTAGAATGGAACCAGACCAATCCGCAAGGCGTAGTGGACCAGCTCCGCCACGGAGTGCACCTGGAGCTTGGCGAAGGCGTTCGCCCGGTGGGTCTCGATGGTTTTGATGCTGAGGCCCAGCTCGGCGGCGATTTGCTTGGTCGATTTGCAGTCGGCGATGAGGCGGGCGGTTTCTCTTTCGCGCTCGGTGAGGGTGGCGAGTTTGCCGTTGGTCCGGGCGATGTCGTCGCACACGGCGGTGATGCCGTGCGAGCGGAACCGGTGATGATGCCGGACCGAGTCGAGCGCGGGGAATAACGCGCTCGGGTCTTCACTCTTCAGGAGGCAGCCGCGGGCTTGCGAGTGAAAGGCTTCCGCGAGGGCGTGGCGGGATTGGGTGCCGGTGAAAATGAGGGAAATTGAAAATTGGAGTCAGTGTGCAAATCTTGACAAAAGCACAGGCGCTGTCGTTCACCCACAGCAACGACCGATCTCCTCCTGCGTGTCGCAGTTGATCACGAACGAGACGGCTTCGGTGAACTCGAAGTGGGGTCCGCTGTTTCTGAATAATCCGGAAGCTCGAGGCGATCGAGCAGGCTGCTGCCCAGAACCCATTTGCCGAAAAAGGGAATCGCGAATGCTTTGGTCACCTGGTTACGCAGGAAAAGACCCCAGCGCGTCTTCGGCGTAAACGACGCGGCAAATTTCTTCGCCGCCTCCTGCTTGCCGAGCATGAAAGGATGCAGCCGTTTCTCATAACGCTGGAGCGCTTCCTCCGGTGAGCTGTCGGTCGCGCCGAGTTCGCCCGCGAGCACGTAAGCGGCGACCATCGCGAGCGCCGATCCCTGACCGGCGAGGAGCGACGGGCAAAAGGCGGCGTCGCCCACGAGTCCGACGCGGCCTTTCGACCAGCTTTTCATTCGAATCTGGCAGACCGGGTCGAAATACAATTCCGCGCAGGAATCCAGCGCGGCCAGAATTTGCGGGCACTCCCAGCCGAGATCGCCGAAGTGCGAGCGGAGCGCTTCTTTTTTCGCGGCGATATCGTGCAGATCGGTCAGGCGTCCGCGTTCGTCGGCGAAAACAAAAAGGAACAGCGTCCGATCGTTCCGCAGCGTCAGCCGGCCCACCTGTTTTCCTGGCACGCTGTAGTTGATGTAAATGTCCTCGTCGCGGTGCGGATAACCGGCGACCTCGAAGGCGGCGACGGAGTAACCGAGAAACTCCTGGAACTGATCCTCGTTTCCAAAAGTGAGTTTTCGCACTACGGAATGAAGACCGTCGGCGCCGATCACGACGTCGAAGTGCCGGGAGGGCGCGTGCTCGAACGTGACCTCCACGCCGTCGGGCCGCTGGTCGGTGCCGGTGATGCTATCGCCGAAGATCATTTCGCAATTCCCTTCAACCTTGCGGTAGATATCCCGCGCGAGATCGCTCCGGGCAATGGTCACGTATCGACCCTGAGCCGTCTTCCGAAAAATATCGACGTCGAACCCTCCGATGCGCCGGCCTTGCGCGTTGACGATTCGCAGTTCGCTGATGTTGTATCCGTCGCGCCGGATCTCGGGCAGGATGCCCATTCGTTCCGCGACATCGAAGCCGAGGCCCCAGAAATCGATCGCGTATCCGCCGGTGCGCAGTTGTGGCGCCCGCTCGACCAGCGTCGACTCTATCCCGTAAACCGAGAGCCAATACGCCAGGGTCGGGCCGGCGATGCCAATTCCGGATATGAGGACGGACATGGCGAAAAGTATATCCGGATTCCGCGCGATGCCATGGAGTTGCCAGATGCGAGCTGGCGATAGACCGGACTGCTAGCTGGGCCGCATTCGCCGCGGAATCGGAGACGAACCAGGAAAGGTAGAAGGAGGAAGGAAAAATTAAGAAGTCTTCGCATGCTTCAGGATAGTAACGAAAATCGCGGTGAGCTCTTCGCATTGACTCGCGTTCTCCCAAACGCTCGCCCGTTCGGGCTGCCCGTCTATGTCGCACCGCTTCCCGCTGGCTCCATTCTTGTCGCAAAGGTGCGAGCTTTTCCGCGCTGACGACCCCGGACTCCACGAGCAGTTCCAGCCAGTAGGCGCTTTGACTCACTGCTTCCCCAACAGCTCGCCCGCTACCTCGCGGGTTTGACCATCTATGTCGCGGTTGTCCAACACGCTCCATTCTTCGATCTCGCGAAGCGAATCGCCGCATTTCGCGATGAATTGATTCGCTCGTTGCCCACTCGCTCTCCGCTACCCTCGCGGCTTTACCGTCTATGTCGCTTTACCCCAGTCGCTCCATTCAGCTTTGCTCCGCGCGCGGAACGCTTCTCGGTAATTGGCCCCGATTGAAGTTCCCGAGCGGAGCAACTGTTTCCCGAGCACTTGAGCCTCCGTCGTCTTCGGAAGTGCGGAAAACATGCGCACAATCCGAAGGGCGAAAGTTTTCGTCCGTTCGCGTAAATCCGTTTTTTCCTTCTGCATTCTTCCTTATTACTTCATGCTGCAAGCGACCTCGCCCTGCATCCCAGAAAGGTTTACCATCAAGGTATGAATCAGCTTTTGAGATTCGTCAGTTTGCATCCCTACTTCAAGGTGCCTTCGGATAAGATGCCGTATTTGAAGGCGATCCTGCCGGAGTTTGCGGCCAAGACGCGGAACGAAACGGGTAATCTTTTCTATGAGTTCACGATCAACGGCGACGAAGTATTCTGCCGCGAAGGCTACGTCAACGCCGAAGCGCTGCTGGCGCACTTGGAAAACGTGGGTGCGATGCTGGCGCAGGCGCTGGCGATGGCCGACCTGATTCGCATCGAAGTCCACGGACCAGCCGCAGAGCTCGCGAAACTAAAAGAGCCGCTGGCCCACCTGAAACCTGCCTGGTTCCAATTGCACAGCTGATTGCGATGGTGGCGCCAATTATTCTAAAGCATCAACGTGGTCTGAATGGTGGAGGCTATGCGCGGGCAGCGCCAGCACACACACAAATGTTCCGGCGCTCACTGCAATCATCAAGAGCAAGCCTAACCGAAATCCGCCTACGGTCGCGGCCAGGACAAACGCGCTGACGCCGAGCGCGGCACCGATCTGCCGGATGAATTGTTGGCTGGTGGTCGCGCTACCCATGCGCGCAACCGGGACGCTGTTCTGCACCACGACAGTGAGCGCGGGCGAGAGCAGTCCCATTCCGGCGCCTGAGATGATCGCCGCAGCGATGACCCAGCCGAGTCCATGTTCGAACGCGACCATGAAAAAGAGAAGTCCCAAAATGTGCACAACAATTCCAATCACACTCGGAAGTCGTTCGCCTATTCGGTGGACTAACCGCCCAGAAGCGAAGGCGAACGTGCTCCATCCAATGGTGAACGCGCCAACGACCACGCCTACGAACGCGCGATTTTCGTGAAAAGCGGCGTTGGTTGCGAGCGGCAGATAAGCGCTCAGGCCGAAGCCGCTGAAGAAGGCGAGGAATGAAGAAGAAATCGACGACGCGTAGCCGGCATGATGAAAGAAAGTCAGCGGCAGAATCGGATGCGGCGTTCGTCCCTCATGCCAGACAAAGGTGGCAAGCAGAATGATTCCGGCGCCAATGAGCGCGGCCTGCATCAGTCCGATTTGTCCTTCACCGAGATCGACAAACGCCCACATCAGGCAACTGCCGCCGGCGCCGGCGAGAAGCGCACCGGCAAAATCGAATCGGCCGACGCTATGTCCGGTGCTCTCGCGCATTCCGGCGATGACGAGGAAACCAGCCATAATGGCAATCGGCACGTTGATCAGGAAAGCCCAGCGCCATGAAACATGCGTGACGATCAGCGTCCCAAGGAGTGGTCCGGCGACACTCGCGATCGCCCACGCGCTGCTGGCCGCGCCCAGCGCCCTGCCGCGTTTGTTAGGCGGATAAACAACTCCGAGCAGAACAAACGGAAGCGTGGCAACGGCTCCCGCTCCGATGCCCTGGATGGCGCGAGCGCCGATGAACTCCATCATCGTGCGCGCGATGGCGCAGAGCCCGCTCCCGACGGTGAACGCGACAATGCCGATGAGATACGTGCGCCGGCGTCCCCAGCGATCGGATCCCGGTCCCCAGATCGGCATCGATACCGCCGCGGCGAGCATGTAAGCCGCGAATGTCCACGCGTAGAGGTGCGCACCGCCAAGCTCAGGCAACGCCACTGGCATGACCGTGCTGACGATCGTGTTGTCGAGACCGGCAAGAATGATCGTGAACAACACACCGAGCAAGACCAGCACGCCGCTCTGTCCGGAGGAATCCACCTTTGAGGTTCCGATCTGCGATTGTTTTTCCGCGCGCTTCAGCGATTGGCTATCATCGTTTTTATGCCGTCCGTCAAATCGGCGGAAACGGTCAGGCGCGCGCCGTGATTCGCACTTTTTCGTAATACAGTTGTGACTTTACTTTCATATTGAGCGTTGGAGATTCTCTCGGCGCCAAGTTCGTTAGCGTCTCCGCAAAAAAGAGCTCCGCCTGACCCACTTTCCGCCGGGAAACCGCGACATTGGGTCCGCTCGCGCAGTTGGGTCCACTCGCACAACTGGAGCAAAAAATGAAGATACTGATGGTATTAACTTCGCACGATCAACTGGGCAACACTGGTCGCAAGACTGGTTTCTGGTTGGAAGAGTTTGCAGCCCCTTACTTTGTTTTTAGAGACGCCGGCGTCGATCTGACCCTGGCCTCTCCAAAAGGCGGTCAGCCACCGGTTGATCCAAAGAGTGATCTGCCGGAAAATCAAACGCCCGCGATGGCGCGGTTTAAGAAAGATCCGACGGCACAGAAAGCTCTCGCTAACACGGTCAAGCTTGCCGGCGCGAGATCAGAAGATTTCGACACCGTGTTCTATCCCGGCGGACACGGCCCGATGTGGGACCTCGCGGAAGATCCCGATTCCATTGCTCTGCTCGAATCGTTTTACAACTCAGGCAAGCCAATCGCGTTGGTCTGTCACTCGCCTGGTGTGCTTCGCCATGTCACTTACAAGGGCCAACCTTTAGTGAAGGGAAAGCGCGTCACCGGCTTTACCGATGGCGAGGAGGAAGAAGTGAACCTGACCAAGGTGGTACCGTTCCTGGTTGAAGACGAACTGTTACGACTCGGTGCTGTCTTTGAAAAGAAGGCAAACTGGCAGCCTTATACAATCACGGACGGCCGTCTCGTTACCGGCCAGAATCCCGCATCGTCGACCGTGACAGCTCAGGCCCTTCTGCAACTCATGTCGGAATCGGAGTCGTCAATGAACCGCGTGCGAATCGAAGAGAAGAGCTATGAGATGCCTCCGAAGGAGGGCATTAGCATCGCCCATTTTCTCACCGTCGCCGACGTCGAGCGATCGGCTCGCTACTACGAAAAGATCTTCGGCGCTCGCATTCTAACCATGGGTGACGGCAACGCGCCTCCGTACCTTCAGCTTGCAAATATCTGGATGATTCTAAACGTTGGGGGCGGGCCGACGCCGGATAAGCCGAACGTTACACTCAGCGTCCCGGACCCGAATCACATCAACAGCTTTATGAATATCCGCGTCGCGGATATCCAAGCGTGCTACGAATTATGGAAAAGTCGAGGAGCCGAGTTCATCACCGAGCCGATCCCCAAGTACGGCGAGATACGCTGCTACATCCGCGATCCTGACGGTTATATTATCGAGGTCGGACAGAGCACCGACCTCACCTACGGCTAAACGCTGTCGAACTGTAACCGAAATTAGAGGGAAGGTTCGGTCGAGACGCCCCAATTCACCTTGATCCCGTGGCGAGCCGCATACGGCTTGCCCGCGGCGGTAAGCCGGTCAAAGAGTCTGGCGAAGCCGGGGCCGTATTTCGTTTCGATCGCCTGAGCTAACGAATCGATCTGTTGCCGGGGCGCGCCTTCATCGTAGAGCTTCGCGAGCTGTTCATACTCGTTCTTGTAGACGGGCAGGACATATTCGTAGAGGGCGACGGAAGCCTGCAGGATGTCGCGGGTGTCGTCCGTCTCCTTGAGTTTCTTCACCTTCTCGAAATTGGTCTCGAGCGATGTGATGTCGTCGTCGATGACCTCCTTTCGCTTCATCGGGACCGCCTCGCCATTCCCGGTTTCCGATAGTTTGACCGAGGGGCTTTCGAGTTGTCGGAGGAGACCGCTGCCGGCAAAGCCGTGCATGAGATTGCAGTTGAGGACGGCCCGATCGAAATAGTTTTCCGGTGTCGCCGTATCGCAGGAGACGAGAAAAAGAGAGCAAGCGATCGAGAAGAAGCGCAGCGTGATTTTGGTCATGGGTCGCAGCTTGGTTGGTAGCAATGAAAGGGCAGCCTCGCGCCTTATATGCTGTTTGCTCTCCACGAGCACGATTTTTCTAGAGGCGGAGGCAACCCATACGCCGAGGCACCAGACGATCACTCGCTCCGGCGACCGATCAAGCAAGGCGATTTCGGCTGATATACGTGACTTCACGTAAATGAACATTACGCCTCGCTCTTCGCCGGTCATCCCGGGGCGGAAAAACATCGCAACCGGCTTCCGGCCCCAGTAGAGATACATCGTGCCGCCGGAATCTGAGAACAATCTTCGATTTGAGATCGGGCACGTGCTGTTCATCGATCTGGTTGGCTACTCCAAGCTGTTGATCGAAGAGCAGAAGGAACGGCTGCACCGGCTCACGAAAATCGTGCTCGGGACGACGCAGGTGCGCGACTCGACCGACGAACAACTCGTTAGGCTGCCGACCGGCGACGGCATGGCGCTGGTCTTTCACCACAGCGCGGAAGAGCCGGCGCGGTGCGCGCTCGAGATCGCCGAGGCGCTCCGGAAGCATCCGGAGATTCCGGTGCGGATGGGCATTCACAGCGGGCCGGTAAGCGAGGTGACCGATATCAGCGGCAGGATCAACATCGCCGGCGCCGGGATTAACATGGCGCAACGGGTGATGGATTGTGGAGATGCGGGTCACATCCTGCTTTCGCAACGCGTGGCGGAGGATCTCGCGCAGTACCGGCAATGGGCGCCGCGGTTGCACGACCTCGGTGAATGCGAAGTGAAGCACGGGGTCCGCCTTCATCTCGTGAATCTCTACGCCGAGCAACTCGGCAATCCGGCGCTGCCGGGAAAATTCCAGCAGGCAAGAGAGAAGGAACAGAGTGTGGTGGCAGCACCTTCGCCCGGCCGGAGCAAACCGATGCTGATCGTCCTCTCGATTCTCATCTTCTTTCTGATCTGCCTGGCGATCGTCGCGATGATTTTCGCGCCCGCCGTGATGAAGTCGTTCTCTCGCCAGCGCACGGGCGCGACTCCGCCGCCTGCACCCTCCGCGACCGCGCCCGTGGCTCCGGAAAAATCCATTGCGGTGCTGCCATTCGAAAACCTGAGCGACGACAAGCAGAACGCCTACTTTGCCGACGGTATCCAGGATGAGATTCTGACGCGCTTATCGAAGATCGCCGATCTCAAGGTAATCTCGCGCACATCGACGCAGCATTACAAAAGCTCGCCGGAGAATCTGCCGGAGATCGCGCGCCAACTCGGCGTGGCTAACATTGTCGAGGGCAACGTGCAGAAGAGTGCCGATGCCGTGCGCGTGAATGTGCAACTCATCAAAGCGGCCAATGATTCCCATCTTTGGGCCGAGACCTTTGATCGCAAACTGACTGACATTTTCGCCGTGGAAAGCGAGATCGCGACCAAGATCGCCGACAACTTACAGGCGAGACTGACCGAGCCCGAGGCACGGGCAATCAGTGTCCGGCCGACCGATAACCCGGCCGCGCACGAGCTTTATTTGAAGGGCCTCTACTTTTGGAACAAGCGCAACGCGGCCGATTTCGAGAAGGCATTGGATTACTTCAAACAGGCCGTGGCGCAGGATCCCAACTTTGCCCTCGCCTGGACGGGAATTGCGGAAGTCTATATCCTCCTGCCGATCTACGGAGGAGCCTCGCCGGCTGATGCTTTGCCGAAGGCGAAGGAGGCGGCGAACAAGGCCATCGCGCTGGATCCAACCTTAGGCGAGCCGCATGCCGTTCTGGGCAATTTGTTCACCGCTACTTTCGATTTTCCGGCGTCGGTCCGTGAGTTTGAGAAAGCCATCGCGCTTAGCCCCAATGACGCGACCACGCATCACTGGTTTGGCGATTCGGTTCTGGAATGCATTGGCGCTAACGATCGGGCGATCGCCGAACACAAGCGCGCCCTTGAGCTCGATCCGCTCTCCCTCGCGATCAACATCGATCTTGGCTACTCCTACTATATGGCCGGACGATATCCCGAGGGGATTGCCCAGGCGCGCAAGGCGCTGGAGCTCGATCCGAATTCCTATGTTGCCCATTACAATCTTGGCTGGATTCTGGAGGCGAGCGGGGATTTGCCCGGCGCCATCGCCGAGTATGGGAAATCTGTCTCTTTGGATTCCGATCCTTTCGCGCTGGCGTTGCTCGGACACGCCGAAGCGCTCGCCGGAAATCGCGACGGCGCCTTGAAGATTTTGCAGAAGCTGGCTGCCTCGCCGCGTTATGTGCCTGCTTACTCGGTCGCCCTCGTCTATCTCGGCCTCGGCGACAAGAAGGAGGCGATGGATTGGTTGGAGAAATCGTATCAAGAAAACCAGCCCGATCTGAACACGATCCGCTTTGATCCTCTCCTCAAACCGCTTCACGGCGATCCGCGCTTCGAGGCGTTGGCCGAGAAAATTGCTCCGGCGAGAGTGCTAGCCTCACTCGTAAAAGCCCATCAATGATATGTCGTCCGAAGCTGAGAACAATCTTCGATTTGAGATCGGGCATGTCCTTTTCATCGACATCGTCGGTTACTCGAAACTCCTGATCGAGGACCAGAAGGAGCGCCTCGACCAGCTGACGAAAATCGTGCTCGGGACGGCGCAGGTGCGCGACTCGACCGACGAACAACTCGTTAGGCTCCCGACCGGCGACGGGATGGCGCTGGTCTTTCGTCACAGCGCGGAAGAGCCGGCGCGGTGCGCGCTCGAGATTGCCGAGGCGCTCCGGAAGCATCCGGAAATTCCGGTGCGGATGGGCCTTCACAGCGGTCCCGTGAGCGAAGTGACCGATGTGAGCGGACGCAGCAACCTTGCCGGGGCTGGGATCAACATGGCGCAGCGGGTGATGGATTGCGGCGATGCGGGACATATCCTGCTCTCCAAGCGGGTCGCGGAGGACCTGGAGTCCTACCGGCAATGGGCGCCTCATCTGCACTCGTTAGGCGAATGCGAAGTGAAGCACGGTGTTCGCGTTCACGTCGTGAGTTTTTATACCGACGAAGTGGGCAACGCCCAGCTGCCGGAGAAATTTCGTCAGCTCGCTGAGAAAAAACCCGCGCCGATCGTTTCCCGGCGTGAGGAGGAACTCAGGATCGCCGTTCTTCCATTCAAGAGCGCCGGTGATGCCGAGACGGAATCGTTTCGCCGAAGGTCTGGTCGAGGATGTGACCACCGGACTTTCGCGGTTTGGATATCTCTCGGTCGTGGCCAGCGCCTCGGACGCGCGTTACGTCTTGAAAGGGAGCATTCGCAAAGGAGGGTCAAGCATTCGGGTCATTGCACAGTTGGTCGACACTCGGCTCCGGCACGCAGCTTTGGGCCGAGACTTATAATCGGGACCTGCAGGCGTTGACGATCTTTGACGCCCAGGAAGACATCGCCGCGCGCATCGTCGCGACGGTGGCCGACAGCTACGGCGTGCTGGTTCACTCGATGAGAGAGGCGAGCGAACAGAAGGACGACGCCGACTTCACTCCGGCGGAGTGGCAGTTCCAGTATTTCGCATATCGGGAACAGATCACACCGGCTGCTCATGGCGCGCTCCGTAGCCGGCTGGAAGCGCGCGGCGAAGTCGGGCAATCGGCCTTCGGACTTGTGGGCTTGTCTGGCGCAGGTCTACGTCGACGAATACGCGTTTGGCTTTCCCGGCGATGATGGGAAGTCGCTCGATCGGGCTCTGGCCGCGGCCCGGCGTGGCGTCGAGTTGGATCGGGCGAACCAGTTCGCGATGGTCGCGCTGGCGCAGACGCACTTCTTCCGCCAGGACCTCGCCGCGTTTGGTCCGGCGGCCGAGCGCGCGATGGCCCTCAATCCGCTCAACACCGACGCGCTTGGTATTCTGGGACTGGAAATCGTGCACACCGGTGAGTTCGAGCGCGGCACTGCCATCGTTAGGCGAGCGATGGAGTTGAATCCCAATCATGCCGGCTGGATGCATTTTGCGCCGCTTTGGGATCACTTTCACAAGGGCGAATACGAGGAGGCCCTCAAGTGCGCGAATCAGGTGGACGTGCCCGGACTCTTCTGGCCATTCCTCGTCATGGCATCCGCCTGTGGACACCTCGGCCGGCGCACCGAAGCCGCGGCCGCGGTTCGGGATCTCTTGGCACTCGATCCCGAGTTTGCGGCGCACGCGCGCTCGAACGTCGCTACCTGGCACTTCGCGAGCGGCCTGATGGAGCCGATCTTGGAAGGGCTGCGCAAAGCAGGGCTTTCGATCCCCGAGGAAGAATCTTCCGACTCGCCCAGTCGGAGCGGGAAGGTCACGGCGAAAGCAGATCGAGCAAAGCCTGGCCCGAAAGCGGAAGCGGTCCGGACTGACGAGGGCTTCTGGGTCGCGGTGCTGCCGTTTAAGTACAGTGGCAGCAATGCCGACCTCGCTGCATTGGCCGAAGGATTGACCGAGGAGATCGTGACCGGCCTGTCACGCTTCTCTTATCTCGAGGTCATCGCTCGCGGTGCGACCTCACGTTACGCCCAGGAGTCGGTTGACGTTCGTTCCGTCGGCAAAGAGTTAGGCGCCCGCTACGTCATGGAAGGTAGCGTGCGGCAGGCTGGACCGAGGCTGCGGGTTGCGGTGCAGTTGGTCGACACCGTTTCCGGCACCCACCTCTGGGCGGAGACATATGATCGCGCCTTCGTGCCGGAAGACCTGTTTACGCTGCAGGATGATTTGGTTCCCCGCATCGTCTCAACGGTGGCAGATCAGAACGGCGTCCTGACTCGCAGGATGAGCGAAACGCTGCGCAGCAAGAGTGAAGACGCCCTAACGCCGCATGAGGCCGCGCTCCGGGCCTTTACCTATTTCGAGCGCGTGACTCCCGAGGAGCACGCCGTCGTAAGACGAATTCTGGAGCGCGCCGTGCGCGGGGCGCCAGACCACGCCGACTGCTGGGCGATGCTGTCCATCATGTATAGCGTCGAGTTCGCCGATGACTTCAATCCCGAACCCAATTCTCTCGACCGCGCCCTGGCCGCGGCGGATCGCGCCGTGCATCTCGCCGCCACTCATGCTCTCGGCCACTACGCACTGGCCTTCGTTTACTTCCTCCGCAAAGAGACTGCTTCCTTCCGGGCCGAAGCAGAAAAGGCCCTGGCTCTCAATCCCATGGATGGATCGATCATGGGCATCCTCGGCGTGCTCATTAATTGCGCCGGCGAGTTAGAGCGGGGTTGTCAGATGGCGGAAGCTGCCATGCAGCTCAATCCCAATCATTCGGCCTTGCTTCGCTGGGCCGCGTTCACGAATGCCTATGCTCAGGGTAAGTACGCGGAGGCGCTTGAGTGCGCGGTTCGCATTAACATGCCCAATTACTTCTACGCCTATTCGGCGCGGGCGGCGGCGCTCGGCCAGCTCGGCCGGCGCGAAGCGGCGGAGAAAGAGCTGCGGGAATTGCTCGCCCTCCGTCCCGACTTCGCCACCGCGGCGCGCCGGGAATATGCCAAATGGCATGACTCCGCGACGGTTGAGCACATGATCGACGGCCTGCGCAAAGCGGGGCTGGCCGTGAACTAGAAGAAATATGGCGGCTGAACCTGAAAGCAATCTGCGCCTCGAGATCGGTCATGTCTTGTTCATCGACATCGTCGGCTATTCAAAGCTCCTGAACAGTCTTGTGAATAATGCTTTTCGTTAGGCGCCTAATTTTGGCCGTAGATGAAAATGAAGAGCAGAACGATCAGGATCACGATGACGAGAAGGCCGATCTTGATCCAGCTCTTCGGATATTTGCCCGCGAGCGCACCGGTGACGCCGTTCGCGACGATGCGGTAGGTCGTGCCGCTGTATTGATAATTCAGGAGCCAGATCGGCAGCAGGACATGTTTGAAAGTCTGCGCGCTGTAATCGGCCGTGACTTCCAGGTTGCGATGGGTGTCGCCCGGGATCTGGGCGGCGCAGAGCTGGCGCAGCTTTGTGTCCATCGCTTCGCGCGAACGCTGCGCGGCGGCGACGAGATCAATTTGATATTGCTCGACTACCCAACCGGAAACGTAGCCGGCGTCATAGGGTGCGAGATCTTTCGTCGGGAACGGCTCGAGGCGGCGTAGCAAATCCGGCGGCACGCCGCGTGAGGCGGACACCAGTTCGTCGTCGAAAAAATGATCGAGCGCGCCGCTGGCGTATTCCCAGCGGACGTGTTGCACCTGGCGCGTCTGGGTGTTCCCCTTCGAGTCGCGGTAGGTCTCGGTCGTGTAGTAATAATAGCCCGCCTCCGCGGTCCATTGCGCGGCGACCTGCGCGTCGAAGGTCCAATACGGCAGATAGAGCCCGTGGATGGTGTCGGTGAAGGCGCGGCTCTTGAATCGGTTCGGTGCGAACCAGCGACTGCGATACCAGGCGTGCACTTTGTCGCGCACCTCTCCCTGGCTGAGCTTGAAGGGCAGCACACTCTCCGGCCGGATCGGCGCCTTGATTTCGTCATAAGGAACGAGTGCGGGTGAGCCGCAGAAGTCGCACGTCTGCGCAACGCGTTCCGGCTTGAAAACGGAGATCGCCTGGCAGCTCTGGCATTTCACGGAACGCGTCGCGGTCTGCCAGCCGCGCGCGCTTTCGGGAATCGCCCGGAGCGCTTCCACGAGGTCGTGTTCCTTCACCGCGCCCTCGGCGGCGGCGCCCGGTTGCATCGGCGAAACGGTGCCGCAAAAAGGGCAGACGAGTGATTGCTTCGCGGGCGACCATTCCGCTGCGCCGCCGCATGCCGGGCATTCGAAACGCTCGCGGGCGGTGACCTCCGCCATAGCCTAGCTCTGCAAGAAGTCGTTCAAGGCCGCGCGCGTAATCCGATAGGTGGAGCCGATTTTCTTTCCCTTCAGGTCGCCGCTTTCGAGACTCTGCATCACATCGGCCTCGCTCACGCCTAACGCCTCCGCGGCTTGCGCGGGCGAGAGCAGCTCCGGCATCGCCGAAGCGACCGGCGCGGCGGCGCCCGGGGTGGCCGGACTTCCCGAGGGCGCAGTCGATTGCAGAGAGTTTTGCTGCTTCATGATCTGCTGCGCCATCGCGATACCGACCGCCATCTCCGTCGCGACTCCGCCTGCGCTCCCGCCTTTTTCCATTCCCTGCGCCATCTGGAATTTCACGAAATCGTTCAGGTTCCCGACCGCCGCCATGCTCGAGCGTTTGTCGATCGCCTGCTCGACTTCCGCCGGCACGGAGACATTCTCGACGATGAAACTGGCCAGCTCGACGCCGTATTTCGCCTTGATAATCGGGTTGATGAGCGGGAGGAGCGCCTCGCCCACTTCCTGGTAACGCGTTGCGACATCGAGCACCGGGATTTTCGCGCTCGCGAGCGCGTCGCTGAAGATGCTGACGATGCGCGAACGCATCGTCTCGGTGAATTCGTCGAGCCGGAAATTGCGATCCGAGCCGGCCACTTCCTTTAGCATCAGCTTCGGATCGCTCACCCGGAAGTCGTAGGTGCCAAAGGCGCGCACCCGCACAATCCCAAAGTCCTGGTCGCGCATCATGATCGGATTCGACGTGCCCCACTTGTTGCCGGTGAAGAGGCGGGTGGTGACGAAATAAACGTCCGCCTTGAAGGGCGACTCGAAGCCGTACTTCCACGATTTGAGCGTGGTCAGGATCGGGATGTTATCAGTCGTTAGGCTATGCTTGCCCGGCCCGAAAGTGTCGCCGAATTCGCCCAGGTAAACGAACTGCGCGACCTGCGATTCACGCACGATCAATTGCGCGCCGCGCTTGATCTCGGCGTCGTTGTCTTCGAAACGGAACGAGATCGTGTCGCGCGAATCGTCGGTCCACTCGATGATCTCGATCAGTTGGCCGCGGATGAAACTCATGATGCCCATAATGATTTTTTCGTGTTGAGGTTAGTTGTGCGTGCGAAAAACGTAGCGTCCTCGCGCGAAACGCAAGGTTTTCTTGCAGCTTGAGTTTCGACGGACGGAACTGCGACGTTGAGCGCCGGTAGCGAAGCCACCGGCAAGCGGCAGCGTCGTGAAGATTCCCGACGTCAAGTAGCCCAGGAGATGTCGTCAGAAACCAAGGAAAGAATCGAGCCGAAGCCGCCGCTGGATTAAGAAAACACCCCGGCTTCTCCCGAAGCCGAGGCTGATTTTCTTATGCCCGTCGCGCTATTGCGGGGGCGACGACTCCGCGGGGGCGGCCGATGGAGCAACCGCTTGACTCGCGGCATCCTGGACCTTGTTCACCGCGCTATCCGCAGCGTTCTTCGTTGCGTCGGCGGCATTCTCGGTCGCGTCCTTGGCCTTCTCTGCCATCGTGTCGACAGCCGCTGCGGCAGCGGGCGCTGCTTCCTTGGCCTTATCTTTTGCCTCGTCGATCTTCTTGTCGGCGGCGTCTTTGGCCTCATCTGCCTTGGCTGCCACGGCCTCCTTGGCCTCGTCGGCTTTTTCTTTGACGGTGTCCGCGGCCTTGTTGCAAGCGGTTAGCGTGAGAGCGGCGCTGGCCAGAACAGCCAGTGGTATGATCTTTTTCATGGTGTGTTTTAGAATAGGGTTAGTGGTTGCGGTTTGTTTCGCGCCAGAAAAAAACGCCGGCGTGAAAAGTAGTGTCATCATTCAGACAACAGAAAGTCAACGCTTTGTTGTGCCTTCTTTCTGGGGCGCGGCAGGAGGCGGGGGTTGCGCCCGGAAATCGAGGTCATCGGCGCCAAGAACATCGTTGGTTGCCAAAAGATTAGGCGCTACTCGAGCAATTCCACCGAATCGCCTTTGCGAATCATGCCTTCCACCAGCACGGCGCCGTAGACGCCGGCCATTCCGGCGTGCGCTTGTGCCACCGTCTTTAGCACGTCTGGCATCTTTTCCCCGGTGTCGGGGTCGAGGGTAATGATCATGCAGCGCCCATCACGTTGCAGAATGGAGAGAGTCACTTTCGATCCGATGCGGAGGGAACGGCCAACAAAACCATCCTCCGCGAAGCCTTCTGCAACCGTTAGGTCGAGATAAATGTTTGCCCGAAAGCGCCGCTTATCGAGCGTGGCACCAATCTCTTCGGTCAGTTGTCGTACTGATTGCAAGGAAATGAGCGACACGGGACGACAGTCCGTCAGGGCGCGCTCCGAACGCAGCAGCGTGAGATGATGTTTGTCATCAATCCCGTTACGCAAGATCTCGATCAGCTCGGGGTCATCGATCGAGAGCGCGCGTCCCGCGGGCGTTTCCACGTCGAGCATCAGATCCGCCGGATCGGAATAAATTGGAGTCGCTCCGGACCCGAGCTTCTGCGCCTCGATCAGATTCGGAGGCGCTATTGCATTCCCGGGCTGACGAAAGCGCGGACGAAAAGCGAGCATCCGGCGTTGATCGCGAGCCGTCAGATAAGGAAGTCCTTCCCGGCTGGCTGAGCTACAAAAGGCAAAGAGCCGGTCGCAGTAGACGCCAGAGAATCCCGCGAACACCTCGTCTAACTCCTCGCCGCGCATGCTTTTCACCGGATAGCGCCAAAGGCTTTCGACAGTTCCAATGATTTTCATCGTGGCGCGCCTTTATCCGCGAAAAACTTCACCGTTGTAAAGAGGATAGACGCGAAGAGAGCGAATCGCATAGCATGCGTAATTACCGGCGACAACGAACGGAGATCACTCATGAAAGAATTTGAAGGCAAGGTCGCGCTCGTAACCGGCGGAGGTTCGGGAATCGGCCGCGCGACAGCGATCGCATTTGCCCGCGACGGCGCGCAAGTCGTGATCGGCGATCGCAATGTTGTGCGCGGCGAGGAAACGGCGCGGACGATTCGTGACGCCGGTGGGACGGCCAGCTTTCAGCGGACGGACGTTTTGGTCGCATCCGAAATTGAGGCATTGGTGGATCACGCGACGACGAAGTTTGGCCGTCTCGATCTGGCCTTTAACAATGCGGGCATAGAAGGCGACGTGCGACCGCTTGCTGAGCAGACCGAAGCCAACTACGACGCCGTCATGGATATCAATGTCAAAGGCGTCTGGCTCTCGATGAAGTACGAGATTCCGCGGATGCTGGAACGCGGCGGCGGCGCCATCGTGAACGCATCGTCAGTTGCGGGCGTGATTGGATTCCCGGGGATAGGAATCTATGCCGCCTCGAAACACGCCGTTATCGGCCTAACGAAGACCGCCGCCCTGGAGTATTCGGCGCAGGGAATTCGCATCAACGCAGTCAGCCCGGGACTGATCGATACCGAAATGGCTGATCGGCTCGCAGTGGGAGTGAAGATGAAGAAGGACGAGCTTGCTGCCCTGCATCCCATTGGCCGCGTCGGCCGGGTCGAGGAAGTGGCCGAGACCGTTCTCTGGCTGTGTTCCCGCAGGGCGTCGTTCGTCACGGGACACAGTCTGATTGTCGACGGTGGATTCACGGCCGCCTGACATATCCCAGTGCAGGCGAACGAAGTGAAGAATTGACCCGCGTGCCTGGCGCGGAGGCGCTACTCTGCGGGTTACTCGCTAGTATTCCGCGAACGCTTCGTCCGGGTAACAATACAGCCAGCGTTCTCCCGGCTGCGCCGATGCGATAACGGGATGGCCGACCGCGCGCGCGTGTTTGCTCGCGTGTTGGTTAGGTGAGCTATCGCAGCAAAGCGTTACCCCGCATTCCTGACACGTCCGCAGGTGAACCCAGGATGCGCCAATCTTCACGCATTCCGCGCACTCGAAGCGCTGCGGTTGTTTGATCGACGTGATCGCATCAATGTGCGAGCAACTTTCTTCAGACATCATGAGTTCATTTCTCGAAAAATCCTGGGACTGGCAAGCTTACTCGGCACCGACGTGCGCGCCTTTTTCCGCGACGGAACGTCTCATGAAAAAAACCAGAGCGACGAGCGCGACGGCAACCACGGCAAAGACGAAGAATGTGTCGAAGTAGGCCAGCGCAGACGATTGTTGTTCACGCAGGTTGGCGAGAGTTTGCAGTGCCATTTGTTTCGCTGCGACCGGGTCGCCCGTGTGTTGGAGAAAAACTGACTGTGCCTGATGGAGGTAGGAAGTTACCGCCGGATTGAGCTGATCGAGATTTTCGCCCAGTCGCAAGCTGTGGAATTGATCGCGACGTTCGTGAATTGTTTGTGCGACTGATGTCCCGACGCTGCCGCCTTCATTGCGTAGAAGGGCCAACAACCCGACGGCAGCGCCGCGGAGTTGAGGTGGAATATTCAGGAACGCCGCGACATTGAGCGGCGCAAAAATCGTGGACAGACCGATAATGAAAACCACACGCGGCCAGACAATCTGCCAAGGGCTGATCTCGAGGTTCAATTGCGAGAACCAATAACCTGCGAGGGCCATAAGGAAGAGGCCCGCCGCCATGAGATAACGTGCGTCAACGCCGCGACCAAGCAGCCGGCCAACAATCGCCAGCACGACGATGGCGAAAACGCCGGACGGCGACAGAACCAATCCAGAAGTAGTCGCATCGTATCCGTAAAGTGACTGTAGCAAGGCAGGCAGACTGATCGTATTGGCGTAGAGGGTGGCGAACGCACAGAAAATGATGATGCAACAGACGCAAAAGTTACGGTCCTTCAGTGTGCGAAAATTGACGAGCGGATTGGCGAATCGCAGCTCGCGAAAAATGAGTCCGCCGAGAGCAAGGACGAACAACAGAGCGAGCGTTTGCACGCGCAGAAATGGATCACCGAACCAATCCCATTCCTGTCCTTTGGTCAGCAAAAGCTCCCACGAACACATGGTGACGGCCAGAAGGCAAAGCCCAAGCGTGTCGAACGGCCGATGCTGCGTTCGCGTCTCGGCAGTTTGTGCTTTGAGATAAGCCGGATCGAACACGAGAGCGTTGACCATCATCAGCGCAAGAATTCCCACCGGTATGTTGATATAGAAACACCAGCGCCAGCCGTAATTGTCCGTGATGTAGCCACCGAGAGTCGGGCCCACCACGGGAGCCAGGAGCGCCGCGATTCCGAACACGGTCATGGCCGCGCCTTGCTTCTCCCTCGGAAACGCGTCGAGCAATACCCCTTGGCTGGAGGGTTGCAATCCGCCGCCAGCCAGACCCTGCAGAACACGTGAGAAGATCAGCATGTTCAGACTCGTAGCCATTCCGCATAAAGCCGACGCGGTCGTGAACACCAGAATGGACAGGAGAAAATAGTTGCGCCGGCCAAGGCGAATCGAGAGCCAGCCGGAAATCGGCAAAATGATGGCGTTAGCCACCAGGTAACTGGTGATGACCCACTCACCATCGGTCACCGCCGCCGACAGTCCGCCAGCAATGTGACGCAACGCCACATTGGCGATTGTCGTGTCCAGCACTTCCATGAACGTGGGAATGACGACGGCCAGCGCGACCATCCACGGGTTGATGGTGCGCGGAATGGCCGCTGCCGAGTAACTCGGAGCGGCGATTGATGACGAGTTCATCACTTCGTCGGCGTCGTTCCGGCGACCGGAACGGGCTGAGGAACCGGTTCCTGCAAAAACTTGCCAGCGTTCGGTCCGGTCGGCTTGCTCCACAAATCGACCGATGGCGTAACCGAAAGACCTACGAACAAAGGCACTTTGTCAGGATCGTAATTGATTAAGTCGATGCGGACCGGCAAACGCTGCACGACTTTTACGTAGTTCCCGGTGGCATTTTGAGGTGGCAGTAATGCCAGCGTCGAGCCAGTGCCGAAAGTAAAACCGGAGATACGTCCCTCGAATTTGTGTCTGCTCCCGTACATGTCCGTCTCGACTGTGACGCGCTGGCCAATTCGCAAGTTGCGCAGTTGCGTTTCCTTGAAATTCGCATCCACCCAGGTGTCGCGCAGCGAACGGATCGCCATCAAGCTTTGGCCGACCTGAACATTGTTCCCGGGATTCACATTGCGGCGCGTGATCACGCCATCGATCTCCGCCACGACGGTGCAGTAACTCAGATTAAGTTTTGCTTCATCAAGATCGCGCTGTGCCTGCATTAACTTCGCCTCCGCCTCTTTCAATCCCGGCGCGGTCTTGATGATCTGGGCATAAATCTTGTTGATGTCGCCACCGGGATCGCGCCGATAAAATTCCGCGAGCGTTTCTTTTGGCGTCAAGTCCCAGGACGAAGGGACCACGCCGAGTTGCGCGGCGCTTTGCAATAGCCCGCTGAGTGCTTCACGGACCGAGGAAAAAGTTTGATCGAGATTGGGCGGAACATCGGCGAGGTTCGTTCCTTCAGCCGGTTTCGCGGGCAAGCCGAGAGCGGCGCGCGCCTGATAAACATTTTCCAGCGCCTGTTTTACCTGCGCATTTGCGACATCCAGTTCTTCACGTTTTTTGTCGAACTCTTCTTTGCTCGATACTTTTGTCTCGATCAATTTCTTCGCGCGCTCGAAGTCGGCCTGGGCCAGCACTTGTGTTGCCTTCGCTTGTTCCCACGTGGCGACGCGCGCCCGGATCAGCGCGGCTTGATTGTCCACGTCTTCAATCGCGTGCTGGAGTTTGAAGCGCAAGCTTCGGGCCTGCCCAATCTGACTGCGCACCGTGGCTTGCGCCACAACCAGATTAGCTTGCGCGGCATCGACCGCAGCCTGCTTAATCGCAACCTGGACGCGGTACGGTTCGGGATCGAGTTCAACGAGCACATCGCCTTTCTTGACCCGATTATTGTTATCGACAAGGACGCGCGCGACCTGTCCGCTCACACGCGGCGCCACGAACGTGACGTAGCTATTCACATAAGCGTCATCAGTCGAAACGGTGTGCCACGCGTGAAACGCTTTCGGGATTATGACGAAGACGAAGATGATCGCGCCGATGACGATCAGGGCAGTTCGCAACCGGCGTTTTTTCGAAGCTTTGCCTTTTTCGCTTCCAGCTGGCTTGGGGGAAGGTACCGGCTGATCCGGTGGCGCCGACTTTGACTCCTCACTCATTTTTCTCCTTCGATCTTGTCATCTTTTCTCAGACATTCCGAGGGGGAATTTGAACGAATCTGGATCGTGGTATATCCGGCCTCCTTCCGCGCCACCCCTTTGCAGGATTCGAGAACCCGGCCTTCATTTGTTGGAAAAAAGCCGCTTTGCTTTGATTGTTTCTGCAACCACCGGCGGGACCATTGTTTCCCAGGAAGCATCGCCTTTCTGAATCCGAGAAAGAACGTCGGGCGTTTGAATTGAGAGATACGATTCGTTGTAGGAACGAATGGGCACAACCCGACCGAGCTCAATGAGGAGCTGTTGCAGGTGATGCCAGGGTGCGGGTGGCTTGGCATTTGCCAAAGTCCGAATCTCACCCGTAGCCGGATCGCGCGTCGGGTAGACATACATTTTCACCGAGCGTTTGAATAGACGTCCAACCGATTCGAGCACGCCGCCTGGAAGTTCGGTGTAGTATTTCTCGTCCGCCACTTGCTGGCGAACGGTGGGCAGCCCGGCCGCGATACCGATCAGGCCATCGGTGTAAGCTGAAAAATAATCGGCAAGTCGATAATGTTGCTCAAACCGGGAGATCAGGACATCGAAGCCAAGGGCTCCGAGAATGTCCGCTCGGTCAAGGAAGTCGTCATGTCCTGCCTGAGCTCCCGGGGTCAGACTGCGCAAAGTCATTTCCGCGAACACGACCGGCTCCTTCCCCTGTACTTCCGGTTCTTCCAGGAACTGTTCGCGCGCTCGTTCCAGCAGGTCCAAAGTCAAATTCGTCGCCGGCCGAAAGCTGCCTCGCTCAACCAGGATCGGCTTCTTGTATAGCACCTCCGAGGGCTGGACCGTCTCGCCCTCGGCCGTGAACATGGCGGCGTCGGTCAGTCCTTGCTCGACGAGTTGCAGGCTCATGAGCCGATTGTCCACGTCGGGAAATGCCGGGCCGGAGAACTTGATCATGTCGATCTCAACCCTTCGCCGGCCCAGGTCGTCCGCCAGCGAACCGATGAACCTCACTCGATCCTCAGAGGAAAAGAACGCCGCGTGCACGAGATTCACCCCAAGAATCCCGAGCGCTTCCTGCTCCAGTGCGGCAGTTGAGTCCAGAAGGTGTGCATGGATGACAACCTCGGATGGCTCTTCACCTGGACGGGTTTGAAAGCGGATGCCAAGCCAGCCCCGCCCATTTCCGGCCTTGCGAAAGGCGCGAGTCGCGACGGTGTTGGCGAAGACGAAAAATCTTTTCGTATTGCCTTGCTTCGCCGTCAAGCTCTCGAGCAATTGGGCAAACTCATGTTTGAGCATGGCCTCAAGTCGTTCCCGGCTGACGTACCGCTTGGCCGGACCGTAGCGTCGATCGCTCATCGCCATGTCATAGGCGGAAATCGTTTCTGCGATCGTTCCTGCCGCTCCCCCCACGGAGAAAAACCAGCGCGCCACTTCTTGGCCGCCACCGATTTCGGCGAAAGTGCCGTACCGGGTAGCGTCAAGGTTCAACGCTAGTGCTTTTTGAGGAGTGCTACTCGAGCTGCCGTTCATAGTAGTGCCTCTCAGAGTTTGCTTAAATGTAGGTTCGGTAATCATCGAAACACACAACAGCATCAGTGTTACTCGCGTTCGTGACCTTGCGTGACATCTCTATCTCCCCAGTCCTAAGCACAAGATATTACAAAATGTTCGTAACTGCGGCTCGCCGGGGATGCATCAATATCAGCGGTCCCAAGGCCGCCGCCCGCAGCGCGTCATTGCCGGCTGCTTTGCCGTTGAGAATCAGCCGGACCCTCTTACTCTCGGTTTCGTAATTGCTATGCTGCTGGCGAGCCTGAGCTACGTTTTAAAAAGCGAGCAAATCGTCGCCCCGCTTACGGATAATGACCTGGATCTTGCAGAATTTGATCAATTGATTTGTTCCGGCTTCAGCTCTTGAAAAACGCCAGCAGGTCGGCGTTGATCGTCTCGGCCTGCGTAGTCGGCATGCCGTGCGGAAAACCCTGGTAGGTCTTCAGCATTCCGTTCTTCAACAGCTTTGCCGACAATGGCCCCGAAGCGACGTAGGGGACAATCTGATCGTCTTCGCTGTGCATTACCAGCACCGGCACGGTGATCTTCTTCAGGTCCTCGGTGAAATCGGTCTGCGAGTAGGCGACGATGCCGTCGTAATGCGCCTTGGCGCCGCCCATCATGCCCTGACGCCACCAGTTCTGGATGGTCGCCTCGGAAGATTTCACACCCGGGCGGTCGTAGTTGTAGAAAGGCCCCGCCGCGACGTCGCGATAGAACTGCGAGCGGTTGGCGGCGAGCGCCACCTGAAGGTCGTCGAACACTTTTTTTGGAAGACCGTTGGGATTGGCCGGCGTCTTGACCATCAGCGGCGGCACTGCGCTGATGATAGCCGCTTTCGCCACGCGACTCTCGCCGTGCTTTCCCAGATAGTGCACCACCTCGCCGCCGCCGGTGGAATGGCCAACGTGAATGGCGTTCTTCAGATCGAGATGCGCCGTCACCGCCGCAAGATCGTCGGCATAATGATCCATGTCGTGGCCGTCGGCGATTTGACTGGAGCGGCCGTGGCCGCGTCGGTCATGGGCGATGACGCGATAACCGTGATTGAGGAAGAACAGCATCTGCGCATCCCAGTCATCGGCCGACAGCGGCCAACCATGGCTGAAGACGATGGGCTGTCCTTTGCCCCAATCTTTATAATAGATGTCGATGTTCGTTCCGTTTTCTTTCCCGACAGTTATGTATGGCATGGCGATTTTCCTTTCAGGTTATCTACCTTTTTCATCAATCCGGTTCAATTGCGTCGCCGGGTCGCCTCAAACAGAAACCACGTCCGACGCTCGGTCTCATCGATCCAAACTTCGATCAGACTCGCGCTGGCGATGTCGCGATGTTCGTCGCAGACGTTGTGCGCCTCGCGCAGACGTGCGGCCAGCGTTTTGTTGTCGTCCGCCAACTCCGCGAGCATGTCCAAGGGCTCGACATACTCGGCATTGTTATCGGCCACGCGCTGAGTGCGAGAGATGTGTCCGATCGACCTCAGTGTAAGTCCGCCAATCTTACGAACTCGCTCCGCAATCGGATCGGTCATCGCGAAAAGCTGGTCGGCCTGCTCGTCGAGAAGCAGATGGTAATCGCGAAAATGCGGACCGCTCATGTGCCAATGGAAATTCTTCGTTTTCAGGTAGAGCGCGAACACGTCCGCGAGAATCGCGTTCATCGCTCCTGCAATGTCCCTGGTGGCGGAACGTGTGAGATCGGTCCGAGTCTCGAGCGGAGCCTCGCGCCGATGCAGAAGTTCCGTGATTTTTTTCGAATTAGGTTTGCTCATAATTTGGTTCTCGTTTTTGGATATTAGCTTTTCTTAACGTGCATGCGGTGAAATCTCATTTTTCGCCCATCGTTAGGACGACGCGAAAGCGCGCTTTTCCACTGTGCATCTGTTCGTAGGCCTCCGTCACGCGGCTCAATGGATATTTCTCGATCATCGGATGCACATCGCTCAACGCGCTGAATTCCAAAGTGTCCTGCGAATCCCTCGCTGTGCCCGAGTACCAGCCCGCCACAGATCGTCTTCCCATGATCAACGGCATCACGCTTACCGTCAGCGGGTCGGCCGGTGCGGCCGGGATCAGTAGCGTTCCGCTGACCGACAATCCATCCACGAGAGCAGAAATCGCCTGCGCGTTAGGGGCAGTCGCCAGAATGACACGCGCGCCGCCGAGCTTTTGTAATTCCGCCACCGCGTCACTCGCGCCGGAATCAATATAGCGATGGGCACCCAATTTCCGCGCCAGCGATTCCTTGTCCTTTCCTCGGCCGACGGCCACTGTGTTGAATCCCATCTGGCGCGCGTACTGAACTCCGAGATGCCCCAATCCTCCGATGCCATGCACCGCCACCACGTCGCCGCCCCGCGCACCTGAATTGCGCAACGCATTGAAAACGGTGACGCCCGCGCACATAAACGGCCCCGCTTCCTCGGCCGGCAATTCGTCGGGAATGGCCGCCAGCGCTTCCGTTCTTGCGATCATGTAATCGGCATACCCTCCATCGAAATCGATTCCAGTGACCTTGCGATTGGCGCACATGGCGAAATCGCCGCGCCGGCATTGTTCGCACACGAAACAATGTCCGCCGTGCCAGCCCACGCCCACCCGGCGGCCTTTTTCCCAATTCGTGACGCCGCTTCCAATCGCGTCGACGTGTCCGGCGATTTCATGACCTGGCACGCGAGGATACTGAATTCCGGGCCAAAGGCCATCTTTGACGACCACATCGCTGTGACAAATGCCACATGCTTCCACTTTGACGCGGACTTGCCCGGGGCCCGGGTCTGGAATCTCGCGTTCCACTAATTCCCAATCTCCGCCCGGCTTGCTCACTTGTGCCGCCTTCATTTTCACACTCATAAACTACCTCTTGTTCAAGGAATGTTGATCTTGATTATCTCGTTAGGAAAGTCCAACAGGAAGGAATAGTCTGGAGTCAATTTTATGCTTCGTGTCCGTTTTGTCCTGCATCTTCCTGGCCGATTGCTTCTTCACCGTGTTCCCTGTCAAAGAATACGTTTTTGCCAGCGCGAATGACCGCAAGAAATTCACGATGCGTCTGGTTCTGTGGAATGCAAAGCCGCGGCGGGGAAGGGGACCAATCAGCGAAAGCCGCCGGCGATGGTAAGCGTCTCCCCCGTGACCCAGGCCGAGTCTGCGGACGCAAGGAAAACTGCAGCGCCCGCGATGTCCTGCGGCTGCCCGATGCGACCCAGCGGTGTGTGCGCCTCGAACTGATTGCGAAAATCGCCCTCAGCCATACCCGCAGCATGCACACCCTCCGTCTCCACCATTCCGGGATTGATGGCGTTGACGCGGATGTTGCGCGGCCCGAGTTCCTTCGCCAGCGATTTGGTTACGGCATCGACTGCGCCTTTCGTCGCACTGTAAACCGAAGCGCTCGGAGGAGCGGAGCTGGCGGCGACGGAACTGATATTGATGATGCTACCCCCGGCCGAGCCAAATTGCTTCACCGCCTCCTGTGTCGTTAGGATCAGGCCAAGCACATTCAGATCGAACTGCCGGTGGAAGTGTTCCTCGGTCACGGCTTCGAGCGGGAGAAATTCATAAACGCCCGCGTTATTCACGAGAATATCGAGTGCGCCAAATGCCTTCTTCGTTTCGGCGAACAGACGATCGATCTCGGCTTTTTTCGCGACGTTGGCCTGCACCACCACGGCCTTTCCGCCCTGGCTTGTGATCTCGGCCACGACCTTGTCTGCGCCCGATTTACTGGAAGAATAATTCACCACCACCGCCGCGCCTTCCGCGGCCAGGTGTTTGGCGATGGCGGCGCCGATCCCTTTCGATGCGCCGGTGACGAGTGCTACTTTGCCCGCAAGTTTTTGATTTGAGTTCATAGAGTTATGTATCGTTTGGTATGTAAGAGTTGGTCGTGGACAAACACCTGTCAACTGCTTTATTTTACCAGGCAGTATGAAATCCAGAAAGATCACCCCTCGGCTTGGCCGGCCGCGCTCCTTCGACACCGGTGAGGCGCTGAATCAGGCGATGCAGGTCTTTTGGCGCAAAGGTTATCTCGGCGCTTCGCTTTCCGACCTGACTGAGGCGATGGATATCAATCGCCCCAGTCTCTACGCCGCCTTCGGCAATAAAGAATCGCTTTTTCGGAAGGCGCTCGCCCGCTATTCTCAAGGCCCGGCCACCTATCTTCGTGAAGCGTTGAATGAGTCGACCGCTCGCGCCGCTGTCGAGCGACTGCTGCGCGGGAGCGTTGATCTGCTGACCAATCCGCGAACACCAACCAAGTGTTTGTGGGTTCATGCTGCTCTTTCCTGCGGAGACGTTCCCGACCTTCTCCGCAAGGAATTTTTTGCGCAACGGATCGCGGCGGAGGCGGAGCTGCGCGCTCGCTTCAAGCGGGCCGTCGCCGAGGGCGATTTGCCCAAGGGGACCGATGCCCGCGCGCTCGCGCGCTTTGTCCAGACCGTGAACTTTGGCTTGTCCGTTCAGGCCGCGACGGGCGCGAGTCGCAAGGAACTGCTCAGCATCGTTGCCATCGCCCTGCAAGCCTGGCCGAATTGAGTCACCTTCGGCGGGTAAGCGAAGGAGATCGAGCTGCGCTTCGCCGGTCGTCGTTGAAGCTTGACGAAAACAAGCTTCCGGAAACAATCGCGTTACCGAGTGCACGGACAGTCATGTTGAAAACCATCATTTACGTCCTCGCGGTTTCGCTCCTTTTTGTTAACGCTCGCGCGAAAGGGGATGTTTACACGACCGGAGTTGCTTCGAATTTTAGCGGCGGGCAAGGCTTAATTTCAGCATGGACCCAGCCGAATCTTAGTGGCGATGGAGCAATCATAGGCGTTAACATCGACAACAGCAATGTTCTAACGTCCACTACCTTCAGCGTTGGCATCGGGCATGTCTGGTACAGCGTTATGCCAGGCACAATCATTGACCCTGCTTTCGCCCTCGCTGCGCCAGCGTTTCTTAATGCCTTCACGGGCGCGCACGGCCAAATCCAACTCACTCTCGGTCAAACTTTTCTCCTTGGCTTTTGGCTTGATGCAAATGGAAATGCTGTCCCCGGTCTGGGAGATCGATTCGGCTGGGCGAGTTTCACGTACAATACCTCCGGACTGAGCTTGGTTAGCAGCGCAATCGAGAGCACTGGGACAGGAATCATTGCAGGAACTACCACGGCGGTTCCTGAGCCGTCGACAGCCTGTCTTCTCTTCCTCGTGTTTGCCGCGGCCGCGCCATGGATTTCGCGTTGCCGCCGATGTAACCCTGCCAATGGTTCCACCCTGGGCAGCTGAAGTCCCGCAATGCAAACGCTCGATCATCTTTTCGAGAACAACAAAGCGTGGGCCGGGCGCATTCGGCGGCAGGACCCGGATTTCTTCGTCGGGCTTTCCCGGCAGCAATCGCCCGGCTATCTCTGGATCGGCTGCTCAGACAGCCGCGTACCCGCGAATGAAATTGTCGGCCTCTTGCCGGGAGAATTGTTCGTCCACCGCAACATCGCCAATCTGGTCGTGCACACCGACCTCAACTGCTTGTCCGTTCTCCAGTTCGCCGTCGATATCCTGAAAGTTCAACACATCATCGTCTGTGGACACTATGGGTGCAGCGGCGTCCAAGCCGCGCTTCGGCGCGACCGCCTCGGCTTGAGCGATAATTGGCTGCGTCATCTTCAGGACGTCCGCGAGAAAGCATGCCCACAGCCTGACTGGCGTTAGCGAGGATTCCGAAGCTTCCGATCGCCTGTGCGAGCTGAATGTGATCGAACAGGTCGTTAACGTCTGTCATACGACGATTGCGCGCGACGCCTGGGATCGCGGTCAGAAATTGGCGGTGCACGGCTGGATTTACGGATTACATGATGGGCTGCTTCGCGACCTGAACACCACCGTCACCAATTTTGGCGAGACCCCACTGCACATGACGCAGCGATTGCAGCTTTGTCCTGATTCACGTTGGCTTATCCTCATTGGATGGCGCCACCACCATTTGGCTTATGTGTTCGCTGCGACTTCTCCTCGATCGACCGCCGAATTACGAGCGCGTCGACGATTCAGCTTTTGTCGGCTGCCGACGAAGGACGCAAGCGGATTAGACGGAATTATTCCGCAAAACAATACGGAAAAATTCCGTCTATATTTCGTTAGGTCTTATGCACGCTCACGTTACGTCCTGGCCGAAGTTCATTGGCTGGCGGTCGCGTGCCGTCGGTCTGGCTGTCTGCGTCGCTTGCGTGCGAGCCACGGACATATACGCTTCCACCCCTTGCAGTCGCTCGGACGCCCGCGCTGGAGAAAGGTTGCTACCATTATTTTCAGCTCTCCGCTTGCGCGAGGCCGCGAGTGGGCACGGCGCGTGTTGCTTGCCTTCGCGATTCTAGGCCGGCATGTCCCTTGTATTTGTGGACGCGCGAGCAAGCCTACCCGTTATCTTAATCAAGGATAAAGTGTAGTTTTCCTCCGTGACCCGCAGTGGACACTTTTTCCGACTGGGGTTTCGTCGCACGTCTCCGCGGCTTCGAGAAGCGGGAGCAGCCAGGGCGTATTCTAGCTTAGGTGCAAACGAGGCGAGCGGAACGAGGCGGTCGATCTGACGCTGATCCTGGCTTCATGCAGGCTCTGGGAACTTCGCTTTTAATGAAAAGGAGTTCATCGTCATCTTGGGAAGGGAGAGTGGGAAATGTGACCCGAACCTTCATTCACGCGAAACGGGCTTGAACCAATTTTCGTCTTAGGCTCAGACCAATCGCATCTGGTCGGAAGTGCTTCGGATCTTTCCCTCAAACCGCCGCGCCCTTTTTTTCTGATTCGCTCGCACAGGTTCGTCACACCAGTGGGGCTAGGAGCGCGACCTGGGCCCGGCCGCTTCTTCTGCCGGAGCGTTAGTTGTGGGGAAAAACTTGTTCGGTTCGAAGGGACGGCGGCGCAGCCAGATCAGCCAGAGGGTTTCCAGGATCTTGCGCTGGGTGTTGAGTCGGGCATGGCGCACATCGTGGGTCCGTTCCCGGCTGGCCTAGTAAAAACTCTTGATCGCATTCGGCCCGGTGGTCGATTTGCAGGCCGTGCGCCAGGCGTGGTAGGACAAGTTCTTCAGCTCCCGGTTTCCCCGCCGGTTCAAGCGCTCATAGCCTAACGGCTTCCCATCACTGGGACGATCGGTAATGCCGAGCCCGCTGTACTGGCGCAGCTGCGCTTTGGTCTGGAAGCGTTCCGGCGTTTCGATGATCGCGCTAAAAACATGGGCCGCGATCGGGCCCACGCCGGGGAGACGCTGAAACTCGCGCACTTCCCAGAAGGCTTTCCCGACCCGTTCCACTTCCTTGAGAGTTTCATTCCACTGCGCGATCGCCAGATCATGTTGCCGGTAGAGTCGCTCCAGCATCCGCCGTTCTTCTTCCCCAGGCAGCTGGACCAGATAATCGCGCCGCAAGGTTTTGGAAAACACTTTCAGCCCATGGAGCTTGAGCACACCCCATTGCCGGTAACGCGCTTTGATCAGCCCTTGAGTTCACGCTGGGCGTCGCGCCAGTTCAAGAGCTCTAAACCAGAGCCCGGTAGATCTCGCGGGTGCGATCCTGTCCCATCCAGACTTCTTTGAGCTTGTTCAGGCGCAAGAGCAAACACATCGCCGCCACATCGGCTTCGTCGCACTTGCCCGGGTTGGTGTTGATCAATCGATTGTGCCGCGGCTCGCAGATGACCAGGCGCTCGACCAACGGCCGCACAATCCCGCCGGCCCAGCGCGAGAGCGGTCCCGCTTCCAGGGTCAGATGGAGCGCGCGATCTTTTTCCCGCAGCGCTTTGACCTGCCTTCGCAGTGTCTCGGCTTCGGTCGCAAAACGCTGCGCCGGTTGTGCCCGCCCATCGTGATCCATGCTGCCAAGAACACTGTTTTGCGTGTGCAAATCCAATGCCGCATAAAGAGGAGTCTTTTTCTTCATGACTTTGATGTTACCCTTCCCCATTCCAATCAAACCCAATTAAGGACGACTCAGCGAACCGTTGGCCGCTCCGCGCTCTTACTTTCAATGACTTCCACATTAAACGAGCCGCGACGCGCGCTCTCGCCAGCGGTCGCTGATCTTCTGTCTCGTTAGGCGACGTAACACGCGACTTACAATGAGAAGCCCTGAAAAGCACCGAACACACCGCATTGGATGGCTCCGTGCCGCCGTCCTCGGCGCCAACGACGGGATCCTTTCCACCGCCAGTTTGATCGTGGGTGTGGCAGCTGCCGCCGCCGACCGGAGCAGCATTCTGATCGCCGGGGTCGCCGGTTTGGTGGCCGGAGCGATGTCGATGGCCGCAGGCGAGTACGTGTCTGTCAGTTCCCAATCCGACACGGAACGGGCCGACTTGGATCGGGAGCGTGAGGAGTTGGCTACTGACGGCGATTACGAACATGCCGAACTGGCCGCCATCTACGTTGCGCGCGGGCTCGACGCCGACCTGGCCAACCAGGTCGCCACTCAATTGACGGCTAAGGATGCACTGGGCGCTCACGCCCGTGACGAGTTGGGTATCTCGGACACACTCAGCGCACGACCTGTTCAGGCGGCATTGGCTTCGGCCAGCACTTTCGCGGTTGGTGCCGCGATGCCGCTCGTGCTCGTCCTGTTTGTGCCTGTATCCGCGCTCGTCTGGACGGTATCGGGCAGTTCATTATTCTTTCTCGCGCTGTTGGGTACCCTTGCAGCTCGTGCCGGGGGTTCGCCGGTGTGGAAATCAGTCGCGCGCGTGACTTTTTGGGGAGCACTGGCGATGGCGCTGACCGCCGGGGTGGGTGCTTTGTTTGGCGCGACGCTTTGAGACACTTTCTCGCAATGGATCAAGCGCCTAACCATACACGATGCAGCGAACCGCGCGCCAGCGCCCGCTCCACCCTCCAGGTGTTTGCCATCCACTCGTGGGCTGCGAGTTCACGCTTTCTCGGGTTCGCGGTCGCTGATCTTGAGTCTCGTTAGGCCGGGCAGTCCACGCGAGATTCCCGCGCAAAGGTGATACATTGGAAAGAAGTTGTTTTGATCTCAAAGGAGTTTCCATGAATCGCGTATCCAATCTTCGGCTCGTGCAGGCAGTGTTCGGCTTGTCTCTCGCAATTGCTTTGTTCTCGGCATCGATTTCTGCCGCGCCGACGGACAAGGCGATCGCTTCGCGCACGGTGGAGGTCGATGGCGTGCAACTACACTATCTGACAGCGGGCCATGGTCCGACGGTTATTCTCTTGCACGGCTACGCCGAAACTTCACGGATGTGGAGACCGATCATCCCGCTGCTGGCAGAGAAGTTTAATGTGATCGCGCCAGACCTGCCGGGAATCGGAGAGTCGGCCATTCCCGCGAACGGTCTCGACATGAAAACATCCGCGATCCGCATTCACGCGCTCGCGCGCAAGCTCGGGGTGGAGAAAGCGCGGGTGGTCGGGCACGATATCGGTCTGATGGTGGCTTACGCGTATGCTGCGCAGTTCCCCGCCGAAACGGAGAAGCTGGTGGTGATGGATGCGTTTCTCCCCGGGGTTCCCGGATGGGAGCCGATCTACAACGATCCGAATATCTGGCATTTTCGTTTCCACGGCCCGACTCCCGAGGCTTTAGTCAAAGGACGGGAACGCACGTTCTTCGAATATTTCTGGAACGATCTCGCCGCTGACAAGGCGCGTTCGATTCCGGAAGCCGATCGGAAAGCCTATGTCGAAGCCTATTCCCGGCCAGGGCGGATGCGCGCCGGTTGGGCCTATTTTGTCTCCTTCGGGCAAGCCGCGAAAGATTTCGAGCAACTCGCTCAGATCAAACTGACCATGCCGGTGCTGTCGATCGGTGGCGATAAGTCGTTAGGAGTCCAGCTCGCGCAGCAGATGAAACTGGTCGCGTCCGATGTCACGGTTGTCGTACTGAAGGACACGGGGCATTGGGTGCTGGAAGAGCGGCCAAAGGAAACGACCGACGCGCTGGTAAAGTTTCTCTGATTGGTCGGCGGCGCAATCTGTCGAAGCAAACCTTCGTCAACCCGGACATTCCTGAGGATTGCGCGATTCGCGCACGTTTGGAATTGCTTTTCCCATTCCGCCAGAGAAATCATTCGAAGTGGCTGGAAAATCATCTTTGGGTTTCGGGCGGTTTCTTCGCGCTGAAATCCCGCTGTTCGTCGGAGTGGGCACGGCGGCAGTTTTTCTTCTTCTCGGGAACCAGGTGCTGGAAAATGTCGAGCAACCGCTCGTATTGCTGAGCGTTTTTGTCTGGTTGTTCTTTGGTGTGCTCTGGTCGGCCATTTCCGTCGTGCGTCATGCCGATGTTCTGGCCGTGAAGTGCGGCGAACCATACGGCACCCTCATCCTCACGCTCTCTGCGATTGCCATCGAAGTGATGATGATCTCCGCTGCCATGTTGCACGGCGCGAACAACCCAACGCTGGCGCGCGACATGATGTTCGGAGTTATCATGATCGCGCTCAATGGTCTGGTTGGGCTCTCGCTCTTGTTAGGCGCTCTCCGTCACCGCGAACAATATTACAATTTTCAAGGGACCCACGCCTATCTGAACACAATCATGACGCTGTCCGTGCTTGGCCTCGTCCTCCCGAACTATACGACATCGGTGTCCGGTCCCGACTTGTCCGCGACGCAGGAAGTTTTTCTCATCATCATGTCCCTGAGTCTTTATGCGGTTTTCCTGCTCATCCAAACGAGACGGCACAGCCAGTATTTCATGGAAGATGGTGCGGTGACGAATGAGGACCATGCTGCTCATCATCCGTTAGGAGCGCGCTCGACTCCCTTCCACGCGGTCATGTTGTTTCTTTATCTCGGAATTGTGATCGTGCTGGCGGAGAAATTTGCCATTCCGCTGGATAACTGCATCGAGCATTTTGGAATGCCACAGGCGTTCGGCGGCGCAATTGTCGCCAGTTTGGTGCTGGCCCCGGAAGCATTGGCCGGGATTCAGGCCGCGATGCGCAATCATTTGCAGCGCTCCGTCAATATTCTGCATGGCTCGGTCCTCGCCTCCATTTGCCTAACCATTCCCGCCGTGCTTGCCATCGGCCTGATAACGAAGCGGACGGTAGCGCTCGGGCTGGAGGGCGGCAATCTTCCATTGCTTCTGCTCACGCTGGCGGTGAGCGTGGTCAGCTTCGGCAGTGGCAAGACCAATGTCTTGCAAGGCTGTATCCACCTCTTGCTCTTCGCCGTATTTTTGCTCCTGATTTTTTGTCCGTAGAAATTGGCTACCCGCCAACGGAGTTATCGGGCGAAAGTTTTTGATGTTCCGGCCAGAGCGCCACGACCGCGAGAGCAACAATGATCCCGACTGAAACCTCGATGAATCGATGCAGGGCGGTGATCCACGGCGGGGCCGAACGCGGAATGAGAACAACGATGGCGAGGGTAATGCTGGCGTAGCGATATGCGGTCTTCTGCAAACGAAACGCAATCGAAAGCAATCCAGTGAGAATGATCGCAAGAGCGAACGCGATCAGATTTGCCCCGAAGAAATTTGTCTCGACGGCTGCAACGGACGCACCGACTGCGGTGGCGACGATCCGCTCGATCGAGAGGTTGAGCGTTGCGCCGAGGGTGGATTGCATAACGACCAGGGTCGCAATCGCGGCCCAGTACGCCTCGGGCATTTGCACGAGCCGCGCGATGATGACCGACGCGGTCGCAGCGACGGCTGTGCGAACGGCGTGCGTGATCGAAGGAAGATTCTTTTTGTCCCAAGCCAGTAAACTCATGGGAACATGATCTTTCCGGCGCCCGCTTTGGCAAGATCGACGAGAGAGCTTTGCTGATTATCTACCTGCGGTGTCGAACAATTAATTCGTCAATTTCCAATCGCCGAATTCGGGCGCGACCCACGGCCAGGTGACCAATTGCTAAAGTACCCGAGCGCGATCGCGCCGACCGCGAGGGCGCCGATCGCAAACGCTCCCAAGGCCACGGCGCCAAACGCTCGCGCTCGCGCGGTACCGCTCGGGGTTTGAAGTTCAGGCGAGCGTGAAGGTCTCATGTTCAGAGCTAGCAGGCCGAGTTACAATGACTGATTGGCGTGCAGCCGGATGTTTATTTCTGAGGTGAGCGTTCGATGGACCGGGCATTTCGCGGCGATTTCCATGAGCCGGGCATGTTGTTCCGGCGTGATTGGACCAGTCAACTCGATGTTGGCATCGATCCGATCGAGCATCCCATCCTTCGATTGACATTCTTCACAGTCGATCGCGTGAATGCGCGAGTGCGAGAGCGAGACAATGATGTTTTCCAATGGCCATGCTTTCCGGCGCGCATATAACCCGACAGTCATGGACGTGCAGACACCCAATGCGATGAGGAGATAGTCGTACGGGCCGGGCGCGGCATCACCGCCGCCCGCGCTCAATGGTTCATCGGCGCGCAGGTGATGTTTGCCGCTGACAATTTCCTGCAGGAATCCGCTGGCCGTACCGCGTACGATAACATCAACTGACCTCCCGCTCGCTTCTTCGGCCTGAGCTGCACTTGGAACATTCATCACGACAGCGTATTCGACTGGCACGAGTTCGTCAGGCTAATCTTGCAAATATGAACTCTTGGAGGATGCCAGCGATGCCCGCGAAGCTATCGATCTTCGCGTGTCGAAACAGTTGACGAAGGCTAGCTGTTAGTCCAATTCGTCCACAAGCTTTTGAAAAAGAGCGATGTTGGCGCTGGCGATAGCGAACGCCTCCGCGTATTGATCGAACAATGGAACATCCCCGGTTTGTGCCGCATCCGGAAATCGAGCATCGAACTGATGATGAACTCCTCCGGCGCGCCCGCGAATTTTACGAGAAGATGCAGCGACGCCGAACGATTCGCGATTTCTCAGATCGGCCGGTGCCGCGCGAAGTGATCGAGTATTGCCTCCGTGCCGCCGGGACAGCTCCGAACGGAGCGAACCTGCAGCCCTGGCATTTCGCGGCGGTAGCCGATCCGGCGGTGAAGCATGAGATCCGAGTCGCGGCTGAGGCAGAGGAGAAAGAATTCTACGAACAGCGCGCGCCAAAGGCATGGCTGGATGCGCTCGCTCCGCTCGGGACCGATTCGCGGAAACCGTTCCTGGAAGTCGCGCCCTGGCTCATCGCAGTGTTTGCGCAACCATTCCGAATTCTTCCCGACGGCACACGGACAAAAACGTACTACGCGATTGAATCGGTCGGGATCGCCACCGGTCTGCTCGTCGCGGCCGTGCATTCATGCGGGCTCGCATCGTTAACCCACACGCCCAGCCCGATGGGTTTCCTGAATCGAATTCTCGGACGGCCGTCGCACGAGAAGCCATTTGTGCTTCTTGTCGTCGGTCACCCCGCGGAAGGTGCGGTCGTTCCTGATATTTCGCGCAAACCGCTGGTCGAGATCAGTTCTTTTGTTACTGGAGAAAATAGCAATTACTGAGTTTGCTTTCCCGTCCGACTACTGCGGCATAGAATTACGCCATGACTTCAACGTCTTCTCCGCCACCTCAATCTGGCTCGAATGATCGCTGGAAGTTCCTCCGCGACGTCGTGGTCTTTCAACTCAAAATGTTCCTCGACAACGTGCGCGATTTTGCGCTGATGCCGATTTCGTTAGCCGCGGCGCTCTTCGATCTTTTCTTCAAGGGCGAACGTGAAGGAGCGCTTTTCTACAACGTGCTGAAATGGGGCGCCCACAGCGAGAAAGTGATTAATGTCTACAGCGCGATCGAAGATCACGAAAGCAGCCTTGAGGTCAATCCGAACTACACGGTCGATGCCGTGATCGCCCGGCTCGAAGGCGTCCTGGTGAGAGAATGCGAAAAGGGTGGGACGGCGGCGAGCATCAAGACGGCGATGGATCGAACGTTCGATCAAATCCATCAGGAAACGAGCGGACCAAGGGATCGCGCGGTCGACGCGGTCGCGCGCGTGGCGGACAAGTTGCGTATCAAGATCGACAGCAATCCGCGTCTACCTCCGCCTTGAAAGGCGACAAAATACGGCGAAGGGGAAGCATGAACACGAACGTTCGGACGGAAGTTCTGCCTGGCGCAGAATGAAAATTCAAGGCTGGATGACACGAGAACTACAGCCGATTACGGAACGAAGAAGAGAGCAATCTCCGGCGCCCGCTCCTCAGGCGCTTGCATTTCACTCGGGCGCGTTGTGGATGGGCTCGCGCGATCTTCGCCGCATCTACCGGATTGATCCGCAGACATGGACAGTGCGCGACGAGATGGAAGCGCCTGGCATTCCCTGGGCAGCGGTCTCAATCGATGGAGGACTACGCTTCACCATTGGAGAAGGTCCTGATGACGATCGCTATATTCGCCGGCTTACTCCCGGCTCCGGGTTTTCTGAAACCGAGCGCATTCCTTGTCCAGAATTAACGGGCTCGTATCTGAGCGATGACGGCGAGTATCTTTACCTTAGTCAATGGTATAAGCATCGCATCCTGAAGCTCGATCCGAACGGCAATATCCTGCGCGTCTATGACATCGGTGCAGAAGTCAGCGGCCATGCGTTTATTGATCGAGCAATCTATGTCCTGCGCGGAACGGAGCAGGGGAGCGAGGATTGGCGCATCGCACGCTTTGATCCCCGGGATGCGACGCCGGAAATCGAAAACCTCGCGCAAGTCCCGTTTCAGTGTCGTTCACTTACTTTCGATGGCGCACACTTTTGGGCAAATCATCGAGTGGCGAACGAAATCGTGTCATTCTCGCTGCCAAAGTGAGACAGGCGAAGTTCTCTTTCGAAGAGAAGGTGGTTCTTTTCCAATTGAAATCGCCAATTGATCGACCGTACTATCACCCGGAATAGAGCTGAAGGTCTATGTTAACCCAGCGTTCGAAGAGGAAAGCACTTCAAGTCATCGACTCAACGTCGACTCGTAAACTGGTCGCGCAGCAGCTGCTTTGGGAACCGCTTGGACGTTGGAAACGAACAAGTCCGGAACTGGATCGTATTCAATTTTTGAAGACCGTGCCGTTCTTCGATGAGTTGTCGAATCGGCAGCTCAAGAATGTTTCCGGTATCATGTTCGAACGGAACTATGAGGCCGATGAATTGATTTTTGAGGAGGAACAGCCGGGCGCGGCGCTCTTCTTGATTTTGGATGGCAAGGTCGCGATTGAAATCTGCCGCGAAGACAAGACAGTGAATTTGGCCGTTCTGGAGAAAGGCGCCTTCTTCGGTGAAATGGCATTAATCGATGAAGCGCCGCGCTCGGCCGATGCGCGTGCTTTGGAACGCACTCGCGCTCTGGCGCTGTACCGGAGCGATCTTAGCGAATTGATTCAACGAGATCCGCAAACTGCCTGCCAGATCTATCGAGCCCTGGCGTCCATGATCAGCGATCGCCTCCGCCTAACCAACGAATTGGTGCGGACCGGAGTTTCCGCCGATAAAGGCGGAGCGGAATGAGCAGCGGCATCTCAGATTTCGAGACAAAGGAACGGGAACGCAAAGCGCGGCGCAGAGTTTTTCACATCACGTTTCTGAGTCTCGCGCTTGTCCTCGGTGGATTGCTGATCTGGAAGTTGGGCGGTCTTATTCTTCCGATCATAGTTGGCGCGCTCCTGGCCTTCCTCTTTCGCCCGATTAAGGAGCGTTTCCAGATTCGGTGGCTGCCTCACGAACTCCAGGTTTTGTGCTCTTTCGCGGCTATCGGTCTGGTTTTGTTCTTCGTCTTCGACACGGTCCGCAAACACATTCCCGATGAGAAGCAGAAGCTCGAATTCAAAGTGCGTCTCAGGTACAAGTTGAACGAGAAGTACCAGCAGATGACTGCGAAATCAGAGGGAGACAAATCGAACGTAATCACGCCGTTGATCGCCACGGAAGCAGGTCCGTTGATGGATCAGATCAATCGCCTGCTTGAGCTCGATCCGGAGGAAAGAGAGCTGTTCTTCAAATACCGATATGGCTATAATGGGAAACCTCCCATTGAGGACAGATTCTTCGATTACTTCCGGGCTAACGAGCGCACGAGCAAATACGTGGTGCCCGAGAAGGTTCTTCCCGGCCCGGCGTCGGCTGTGGCTCCGATCGTTGCCGCGGCGCCGGAGGCTCCTTCCAGCAACGGGAAAAGTGACTTGTCGGTCTGGATTTTGGCACCGCTCATTTTTATTTTTCTCGGCTTCGATAATGGACAGATGCGCCGTTATTTCATCAGCCTCGTCCCTAACCGCTACTTTGAATTGTCGTTAACGCTCCTCGACAGACTGGACGTTGCGATTGGTAACTATCTGCGCGGAACCTTGATGGAATGTTTCCTCGTCGGTCTCACGCTTGGTTCGGGAATGATTCTGCTTGGAATTCCGGTAGGCGTGGCAGTGGCCATTGGAGTGGTTTCCGGTCTGGTCAATGCGATTCCATTTCTTGGAACCGTGATTGGCCTGATCGTCGGCCTTGGCTACGCTCTGATCGCTGAAAACATTAAGCCGTTAATCCCTGGTCTGGATCCCAACGACCTGGCGATCTGCGTTCTCATCCTTGTCGGAATCACCCATATTTTGGATAATGTTGTCTTCCAGCCTTTTGTTCTGGGTCACGCTGTTAACATTCATCCTCTCGTAGTCGTGATTGCCATTATCGGCGGCTCCTTGATCATGGGTTTGTGGGGCATGCTTTTCGCCATTCCAACCGTAGTTGTGGTGAAAACCGCGGTTGAGACCTTATTTAAGGAATTAAAGGCTTATCGAATTACTTGATGGGACCTAGGCTGCACTGCCGCGCGATGGCGGATAGCTTTCCCGCTGCGGATTGACTCTTTCGACATCGAGCAATGGGTTCCTCGATCCCTCATCTTTTTCCCGGAATGCGACCTCTAATTAGTTAGGCCGATGCGTATCAGCGACATGAATTGGAGGATGGTCGAGGAATATCTGAAGCGAGATGACCGCTGCGTGTTGCCGCTCGGCAGCACCGAGCAGCATTGTGGTCTGAGCCTGAGCACCGACAACATTTTGTCGGAACGGATTGCGGCAGAGGCAGCCGAACCGTTGGGCGTGCCGGTCTTTCCCGTCGTGGCCTATGGGATTACGCCGTACTTCCGCGAGTTCCCCGGTACCATCACCCTGCGTGTTGAAACATTCCTGAATGTGGTGCGGGATATTCTTGACGGCATGGCGGAACAGGGTTTCAAGCGCATCCTGATTGTCAACGGACATGGGGGAAACGTGCCGGCGCAGTCCCTGGTGGGGGAATGGCTGGCCGATCATCCCGGCGGTGTCAGGATCAAGTTCCACAACTGGTGGAGCGCGCCGGAAGTTTGGGCACAGGTGCAGGCCATCGATCCAGTCGCATCCCACGCTTCGTGGATGGAAAATTTCCCGTGGACGCGGCTGGCTGGCGTGGAGATGCCTTCGGAACAGAAGCCAATGAGCGACCTCGATCGTCTGCGTCAGCTCGGTCCGGTGTCCTTGCGTGAGTATTTGAAGGATGGCAACTACGGCGGTTACTATCGCCGCGACGACAAAGAGATGTTGAAGATCTGGCAGGTTGGCGTGGCTGAAACGCGCGATCTCCTGACCGCGCCGTGGGGCTGAGACATTTCGCGGGTTAGTTTGGAGATTCGTTAGCCGGCCGATTGTCTCTTGTTCCGTCGAGACGAGTTTGTCCACCAGAGCGTGGGTCCCTTTTTCTAATACGATTCCCCACACGCTCAGAACAGCCAGCGTCACAGCAGCGATCAGAAAAAACATCCACACTGGTTGCTGACGAATGCGAAGCCCCAGCCAGATGACGTATGGCTGATGCACGAGATAGAGGCCGTAAGAGTACGCTCCGACCAACCCGAGCACTTTTGCCGGCGTCTTCATCATCAAGATCAGTCCAGCGACGCCGACCACTTCGAGGAAACAGCAGCCGCCGGTGGCGAAATCGACGAAAACGTAAGTGAAACCGTTGTGGTACAGCCAGAGCGCCGCGGGATAGAGCACGAATCCGGTCGCTAATCCGGCGCCGCCGAGGAGAAATTTCTCTACCTTCGCGGTCGAGCGGCTATGCCACACCCCTAACGACATGCCGAGCGCGAATTCCGGCAGCCGGCAGACCGCGCAACCGCCCAGCGTCCAAAGGCCATTTTGCGGATAGGGTATGAGCATCAGGTAGCGTACGAAAAATCCGAGGGCACAAGCCGCCGCCAGGAACGTCCATGGTCCCCATCGTCTGGATGGCCCAGAAAAGCAGCGGGAAAATCAGATAGAACTGAATCAGCATCGCGAAGTACCACCATGCCGCGTTCAGGTACATGAAGTTCATCGTGATATCCACGAACCGCAGGCCAAGTAGGCTCCAGACGATGCGCCCATCCACCGGCTCGAGGCGCGCGACGCAAGGCGAGATCAGGTAAACCAGATGCGCCACCCAGTACATTGGATACAGGCGGAGAAAGCGCGCGAAATACCAGGCGCCCCAGGCCACAGGACCATGCGCGGCCCGGCGCATCGTCGATTGCATGAGGGCCCAGCCGCTGAGGATGAGGAAAACGCCCACCGCATGAAACCCGAGTCCGGACACCTTCAGCCATATCACCTTGAGAACGGTGACTGCGCCGGCTGCGAAACTGCTCCAATCGTCCGGTCCAACCGTTGCTGGTGTGAAATAGGTCGAGAAGAAATGAAAGTAAACGACCCAAAGGATTGCAATCCCCTTCGCCATATCGAGCCAAAGCAGCCGTTTCATCGTGACCGGCTTTAGCAGCGTGGCATCGGATTGGTCAAGGCCGGGAAGATGTTTCTGACTGTGGAAAGCTCCGCCGGGCAAAGCGGCACTGCCGCGCGAGCCGACGCTTATCTGGGCTTGCTGAAAATATCGTTGATTTCTGCAAATGGGACGGCATCGGCGGCGAAGGTTTTGAACGAACCTGTCGTCGCGATGCTTTTCGCTTCCCGGATGAAAGCGCCCCATGCGACGCGCGCGAGAGCCGAGCCGACCGAAATGCGACGAACCCCGAGATCGGCGAGGCGCGCAACCGACAGGACATCGCTGGGCCCATGCATCAAAATGTTGACCGGCTTCGGCGCAACCGCTCTGACGATTTTCTCGATTTCCTCGGGCTCTCGAACACCAGGGGCGTACAGGCAATCAGCGCCCGCCTCGGCGTACGCAATCAGGCGATCAAGAGCCACACGCAACGGGTCCGGTTCCCTAACGAGCCAGACTTCGCAGCGTCCCGTTAGCATCACCGGGATTCCAGAGTCGTCAATCGCTCTTCGCGCGGCACGGATGCGTTCAACTGCCAAACTTCTCTCGTAGAGAGGCGCCTCGCTACGCCCGGTATTGTCCTCAATCGACAATCCGGCGACGCCGGTCTCGACACAGAGCATTACGTTCGCGGCCACGCCTTCGGGATCGTCCGCGTAACCAGATTGAAAGTCCGCGTTCACGGGCAGCGTCGTTGCTTCAACAATCTCGCGGATGTGCGCGAGCATATCATTGAGCGGAAGCGCCGGGGTCGCATCAGGCCGGCCTCGAGAAAAAGCCACGCCAGCCGATGTCGTGGCAAGAGCCTTGAAACCGAGGTGCTCCAGGTAAACCGCAGTGCCGATATCCCACGGGTTGGGCAAGACGAAGCAGCCCGATTCATGGAGCGCGCGAAACCTTGCCGCAGCGGAAGATTGTTTTGAAGCCCCGTCGTTCATGATGCAATCCTACCAAGCGTAATCGCATTGGCGAGGTGAATGGTCCTGGCAGAAATCACCGCCTGAATTTCGTCTAAGAATCGGGTGGTAAACTTGCGCCGATTTGGGACCGTCAGCGTATGGCAACGGAACGCGACTACGTCCTGGGCACGCATGATGAAGAGATTGCCAGACTCGGGTTGCAGCATCGAGTCTGGCGATCGGTAGTTTTGGATTGCTGGCAGAAAGCCGGAATCACCGTCGGCCAGCGCGTGCTCGATGTTGGCGCCGGACCCGGTTATGCGACTCGCGATCTTGCCGAAATTGTCGGGCCGGGCGGTGAAGTCGTCGCACTCGAACGCTCGAGCAAATTCGTGACCGCGATGAAGGAAGCCTGTCGCGCGCGCGCTCTCACGAACGTGAAAATTCACGAACTGGATCTAATGGCCAACGACCTTCCCAAAGGAGATTACGATTTCTCCTGGTGCCGTTGGGTCGCCTCCTTCGTTACCGATCCGTCGCTCCTGATCAAGAAACTCGCCGGCGTCATGCCACGAGGTGGTGTCTCCGTTTTTCACGAATACGCGCACTACGAAACCTGGCGTTTCTTTCCCGGTATTCCAAATCAGGATCGGTTTCGGGAACACGTCATTGCAAGCTGGCGCGAATCGGGCGGTGAGCCCGATGGCGCCTCCAAATTGCCCGCGCTCCTTTCGGAGAATAGTTTTGTTATTCGTTCGGCGACGCCCCATATCTTTTGCGTCAAACCCGCTCACTATATGTGGCAATGGCCGGCCGGTTTCATCGAGGTTTATCTTCCCCGTCTCCAGGAGATGGGCCGAGTCGATCAGAAATTCGCTGACCAATTGCGCGCCGACCTGGCCGAGGCGGAAAGGCGTCCGAACTCTTTTGTGATTACCCCGCTCGTACTGGAGATCGTCGCCGAGAAAGTGTAGCAGCGGGCTCGCCCCGGGACGAGTCCGCCCGACGTCCGTCGTATGCGAATTTCTTAACCGGTCGTTCCCGTTAGGCCGAGTCGATCGGCATCTGCCTTGAGTGCGACGATCACGTTGGCAATCACATCATCGAGCGGCATTCCCAGTTCTTCCGCGCCGCGCACGATATCGTCGCGATTGACCGCGCGTGCGAATGCTTTGTCCTTCATCTTCTTTCTGACCGCCGCCACCTCCACTTCGTGGATGCTTTTCGATGGGCGAACACGCGCCACCGCAGTGACGAATCCGCTCAATTCATCCACCGCGTAAAGCGTCCGCTCGAGCCGCGTTTCGCGGGGAACGTTCGAATAATCCGCGTGCGAAAGGATTGCGCGGCAGACTTCTTCACTCCACCCGTCTTCGCGGAGCCGGGTCACTCCGACGAACGGGTGGCCTTCGGTCGGACTTTGCTCCTGATTCGGATGACGTTCGTAATCCATGTCGTGCAACAGGCCAACCGTTTCCCACAAATCGGCGTCCTCCCCGCGCAGTTGCGCGAAATGTTTCATCGAATCGGCAACCGCATAGCAATGTCGCCGCAGACTTTCGGATTGAACCCATTCGTGCAAAGTATTGAGAGCGCGGTCGGCGAGCATGGAATCTGGAAGGTTGCCGTAATCGCGTCGAGTTGTCGATTGTCATGCTTCTGCAGCACGTGAATAATTTCCTCGCGATAACGAATGAGAACTTCTGATCAAAACGCACCAGAACTTGATGCGATCCAGCAGGCAGCGCGCGATCAATTCGCACGGCAAAGTCAGCGCTATGGAAAAAGTCACATCCTCGCCGATGTCACCGATGTCGAAGCCGCCTTGCAGCACATTCCGCTGCCCGCGCGAGCGCGTGTGCTTGATATTGCCACGGGCGCGGGGCACGCCGGACTTCATTTCGCCAGCCTCGGACACGACGTCACACTCTCCGACCTGGCTGGGCCAATGCTCGAGCGCGTCGCGGAAGCGGCGGCGGCGCGAGGCCTGATCGTCGAACTGCGCGAACATCCAGCCGAGGCGCTGCCATACGCGGACGAGAGTTTCGATCTCGTTGCCTGTCGCGTCGCTCCGCATCATTTCAGCGCGCCGGTTAAATTCCTCCACGAAACCGCGCGCGTCCTCGCGTCTGGCGGTTGGCTGCTACTTATTGACGGCACGGTTCCCGACGACGAGCCCGAGGCGGAGGCATGGCTGCACGAAGTCGAAAAGCTGCGCGATCCAAGTCATCATCGCTTTCTCACTCCGCACGCGTGGAGGGAGCTTTGCGCCGGGACCGGCCTAACCGTTATCTGGACAGAGATCCACGTGAAGAAACAACCGGACCTCAATTGGTATTTCGAAACTGCGGGAACGTCAGAGGAGAATCGACGGCGTGTTTTGAAATTGATCGAAGAGGCTCCGTCACCCGCTTGCCGCGCTTTCAAATTGGAAAGCAAAGACGGCAAAATCGGGTGGCAGTGGCCGATGCTAACTTTGATCGCGCAAAAGCGGAATCCATAAGGTAGAATTTACCCATTATGCGAATTTCAAACCGATTGATTGCGGTGCTGGGCCTAACGATTGCAGCGAAACTTTCCGGGTTCGCCGCTAACGAAACAGGCCAGCCAATGATGAAAGCGGCGATCGTGCACGAGCACGGCGGCCCGGATGTTCTAAAATATGAAGACACCCCGCGGCCGGAACCGAAAGCGGACGAAGTCCTGATCCGGGTGATCGCGGCCGGGGTGAACCCGGTGGACACGTACATACGAGAGGGGATGATGCGGTCGAAAAGTAAGCCCGATACCGGTCCGATGATTATCGGTTATGACATTTCCGGCATCGTCGAGAAAGTCGGGGACAGCGTGAAAACATTCAAGGTCGGCGATGCGGTTTACGCCTACCTGGCAGTTCCGCGCGGAGGTGGGTATGCCGAGTTTGCGATCGCTAAAGAGGGCGAGATGTCGCTCAAGCCGAAGAACATTGATTTTGAAAAAGCTGCCGCGGTGCCGTTGGCAGCGACGACCGCGTGGCAGGCGCTGGTCGACACGGCGAAACTCGAACCCGGACAAACCGTGCTCATTCATGGCGGTTCCGGCGGAGTCGGATGTTTTGCGGTTCAAATTGCCAAGGCGCGCGGCGCCAAAGTGATCGCGACCGCTTCGACCGCGAACCAGGATTTGCTGAAGCAGCTCGGGGTCGATCAGCCAATCGATTATACGACGACGAAGTTCGAAGACGTGGTCAAGGATGTGGATGTGGTCCTGAACTGTGTTCGCGGCGATACGCTCCCGCCTTCTTATGGAATAGTGAAAAAGGGCGGCATCATCGTTTCAATTACGGACGCGCCTGATCCGGCCGAATGCGCCAAACACGACATTCGTGGGACGCGAATGGTGGCGCATCCCGATGCCAAAGTGCTCGAGGAGCTGGCGAAGCTAATCGAGGCGAACAAGATCACGCCGATTGTGTCGCAGACATTTCCGTTGAAGGACGTGGCCGAGGCGCATCGGCAGATCGAGACGCATCATACCCGCGGAAAGATTGTGCTGAAGGTTGCCGACGAACCGAAGAGCTGACGCTTCGTGGCCGTCGGCGGATTGAAAACTGTCGGAGCCCTCTCCCGCCTGGTAAATGTAGAGGTGCTTGTGCCAAGCACCTAACCCGCGACGCGGGCGCTTGTGCCAAGCACCTAACCAACAGCGCAGGCGCTTGACACAAGCGCCTCTACATCAAATCGGACCGTTTGATCTCATTGCGACTGCGAGATTCAACGCCTACACTGCGGCGCATGAGCACAGATTTAGCGCAACTGGCCGACGACCGGTATGAGATTGGAGACGCACTGCATCGCTACGCTTTCGGCCTCGACCACGGTGACGCCGATTCGCTGGCGTCGGCATTCACGGAAGATTGCGTTCTCGATTTCAGGCGAGCGGGCCGGAAACTCGAGATCGACTTCCCGAAGCTGACTGGCCGTCAGGCTATCGTGGAGGCTCTAATTCCGTTTCTCGGTCCTCTGGACACCAGTCACACCGCCAGCAATCTCCAGATCGAGATCAGCGGCGATACCGCCACGCTGTCCGCGTACATGATGTCGCAACATTTCATGCCCCGGGAAGGTTCGCGTCCCGGATCGGAGCACGCGCTCCTGATGAATCGCTACGATTGCGAGCTGATGCGTGATGGCCCGAGATGGCGCTTCAAGCGTGTCACCATCGACAATGCCTGGGCACAAGGTAATCCGGAGATTCTCAACGCTCTGGCCACCTACCGGGCTTTGACCACGAAACCAAAGCCGCCAAAATCGTGATAGTGCATCGAGCGATCGATGTTAAAAGGTGGATCGAGCAGTCCCTTGCTCGATGCTTTAAAACCGCCGGATTCTTGTTGAGGGCGACCCTTCGCAACGCCTGGCCGAATTTGCGCGAGACTCGCGTCGTCACGACGGACGGCAAACGAATGGAAGCCGACACGCTGCGCACCGCCGCCGGATTTCCGGTCGGCCCCAGCCTGCCACTCCGTGATAGACGAAAAAATGTTCGCCTTTAAAGGCGAACAATCGTCTAATCCTCGTTAGATCCTTGCGTATCACACCGAGCATTAAGTTTTTGATCCCACCGCTGTTGATCGTGTTTAGTTATGCAGCGGCTTTTTTCGCAGCCGCTCGCAGTCCCAGTGCATTTCTGGCCATACACTTTCCGCTTGAGCTTCTGATCTGTGGCTCGCTCGTCGCCTCTGTTATTTCTTTTGTGCGTCTCTTTTCCCAGCGGGGCGATGCATCGCTGCGCGTTCCGTTTGCTCTGAACGCATTGGTGCTTTTAGCGACGCTTCTTTGGATCGCGATCGGAATCGGGTGTACCATTATGCGAGGGATCTAACCAATCGATGAAGCCACCGGCCCCATTGCGATGCAACTTCAGTGTGTTTGCCACGACACCCTGCCGTAACTTATCTCTTTCTCGTTAGGCCGCACCGCGCGTCACCACCAACAACACGAGAAGAGAAGAATATGATCAAACAAGTATCATCAACCTCCCGGTCGCCGACCGATCCCTTGCTTCGTTCGGGAAGATGACGAATCCATGAAACCACCATCGAGTGTCAAGACGCCAGCGCAATACATCGCCTCACTCCCCGCCGATCGTGCGAAGACGATCGCGACGATGCGCGCATTTGTGAACAGGCACATTCCCCACGGCTACGATGAGTGCCTCGTCTGGGGCACGATCGGCTGGACGATCCCCTTGTCTAGATATCCAGATACTTACAACAAGCAGCCGATCTGCTACGTCGCGCTCTCGTCGCAGAAGAACTACTGCGTGCTCTACCTGTTTGGCCCGTTCCGGAGTGCGAGTCAACTCGAGCAGCTGAAGGCGGCGTTCAAGGCGGCGGGGAAGAAGCTCGACATGGGGAAGTGTTGCGTTCATTTCGAGTCGCCGGACGATTTGCCGCTCGAGGCGATTGGCAAGCTGATCTCGGCGATTTCGAGCGAGAAGTGGATCGAGATCTACGAACAATCGCGTTTGAAGACCAAGGCGGGGCAGGCGCAGATGACGAAGCAAGACGCCCCATCGGTGAGCAAGGTGGCCGCCAAGAGCGCCAACGGTAAGCGCCGGCGGTAAACCGTGTGACTCAAACACGAAGACCATGCGGCCTAACCAAGCAATGGAGATGCAGCGACGCTGGCTGCTCCGCACTCTAGGTTTCGCGGCCACGCCGCCGATTTAGCAATTGCCCGAGGGACCGGCCGATCCACCTTGGCAGACAACCGAATCGCCCGGCGGACCGGCCGATCGACCTAAATGTGAGTTCGCCGCATTAGGTGTTGCCATCCTCACAGCGAATCGATGCAATCTCTGCCGCTCATGGAAGGCCAGCACGATACGGTGACCACAGACGGAGCGGCGCTGACGCGCGCCGGCGACGCGACCTTCATGGGTCACCCCAGGGGTCTCTTCTACCTCGCCTTCACCGAAGCGTGGGAACGATTTTCCTATTATGGAATGACGGCGCTGCTCGCGCTGTTCATGGTGAACCAACTGCTGCTGCCGGGACATGTCGAGCACGTGGCTGGATTTGCGGGGTTCCGTGCGGCGGTGGAATCGATCGTCGGCCCGCTCTCAACGCAGGCGCTCGCCTCGCAGATTTTCGGGCTCTACTCCGGTTTCGTTTACTTCACGCCGCTGCTCGGCGGCATGATCGCCGATCGCTGGATTGGACAACGCAATGGTGTCGTGATCGGCGCGCTGTCGATGAGTGCCGGTCACATCGCCATGACTTTTGACAAGTCATTCTTCCTGGCCCTGCTGTTGCTCGTCATCGGTTCCGGATTCCTGAAGGGCAATATCTCGGCGCAGGTGGGCGCCCTGTATCCGCCGGAAGACGAAGCACGGCGGACTCGCGGGTTCATTATCTTCAGCACGGCAATCAACATCGGAGCGGTTGTTGGCCCCTTGGTTTGCGGTCTGCTCGCGCAAATCTATGGCTGGCACTATGGCTTCGGCATCGCCGCGATTTTCATGCTCCTCGGTCTCGCCACCTATCTCTACGGATACCGCTATCTGCCGGCGCGGGTGGAGCGGCACAAGCTTGAGGGCGCCCGGCTCACCGCCGCCGAGCGGCGCATCGTCTTCGCGCTCATCGCCGTGATGATCATCACGATTTTTCAGTCAACGGCTTTCTATCAAGTCTTCAACGTGAGTCCGATCTGGATTCAACAGCATGTTGCACTCGACGTTGGCAAGTTCCGGATCCCGGTGCCGTGGTACCAATCGATCAATTCGGTTTTCAGCATCCTGGGCGTGCCGCTGGTGTTTTGGATATGGCGCCGTCAGGCAGCGCGGCGTCGCGAGCCTAACGACCTGGTAAAGATCGGCACGGGAGCCTGGATCGCCGCAGCGAGCAACCTGATCCTGGTGGGCGCAATCTTCGCTTCGGGCGGAGCGCCCGTCCACCCGATCTGGCCATTCCTTTATAGCGCAGGACTGGGAATCTCCTTCCTCTACTACTGGCCCACGCTTCTCGCACTGGTCTCACAAGCTGCGCCGGCCAAAGTGAACGCCACGCTGATGGGACTGGCCTTCATGAGCCTGTTCATTTCAAACAACCTGATCGGCTGGATCGGGGGCTTATACGAGAAGATGCGCCCGGCTGAGTTTTGGGCAATGCACGCGGCAATCGCTGCCGGCGGCGGCCTGCTGGTCGTGCTATTCGGTCGTCGCCTTAGTCGGGTGCTCGAACCGGTCACCCTGCGGTAGCGGCGCGGCCGTTCCCAATCACGTGCTCGCGGATGGGAGGAAAGCAGCTGAGATATTTCGGCTCCCAACGCTGAGCCCGAAGCCGCTAATCTCGCTTCTTCGATGCGCGTTCGTTCTCTTCTTACCGCCCTCGGGCTCAATGCCGTTCCTGCGGCGGGATGGTTCCTCGGCGATTGGTCCGCGGGCACGACTCTGGTCCTGTATTGGATGGAAACGCTCCTCGGCACGTTGCTCGTCGCCGGCCGCATCCTGCTTCATCGGCGCGCCCGGCCAAGCAGGGGACATTGGGATTATCAGGCACCGCAAACTCAGTCGCCGCAGGCCAACAGTCGCTCCACCTATCTCTCCGCCTTCCTTGTTCCTGCTATGGCTTTCACCTTCGTCCACGGAATTTTCCTCGCCGCCCTCCTCGGCATGATGATCTCGAAAAACCTGGCGCCTGAAGCCAGGATCGATAGCCACGATTTACTCGTTGGGCTGAGCGGTATCGCTATCGTCCAGAGCGCCGATTTCTGCTTCGATCTCATTTGGCTGAGAGATCGGTCCTTTGCCTGGCTGGAGCGACTCGGCCAGCAAACCCTCGGCCGTGTCTTCGTCATTCACCTCACCATCATTGGCGGCATGGCGGCCGTGATGTTCACCGGCGCGAACCGGGATTTCTTCGGCGTCTTCATCTTCCTAAAAACTCTGCTCAACTGCAGCCTCGCCCTCCCACAATATGATCCCAAAACGCCACCCGCCTTGCTCTCCAATCTGATGGATCGAATCGGGTCGCCCAAGTACAAGAACACCAGCTTCTCCCAGTTCTGGAAGGAAACCGACGATCAGGAAGAAGCCCGCATCGCTCGAAATGAAAAACCGATGGAAGCGGCTGAGACGCGCTGGACCTGAAGAAACTCGGAATAAAAACCGGAGCGAGCTAAGCAGCGCGTCAAATCAGAAATTTCCCGGCGTGCATGACCTGCTCGCCGTCGAAACAGATATCGAAGTCGCGCCCGACGCAGTCGATATGAGTGTGGGAAAGCCAGTTCGCGCCGGTGTGCTCGCCGTAGGGATCGCCGAAGGCAATGTGGATGCCGGGAATCTTTTCGTCCTGCAGAATATTGCCGATGACCTGAGTGCAGGCAGTATTTGTTCCGATGGCAAATTCGCCCACCCGTTTGCTGTTCTCATCCGTGCTGGTGTAGCGGAGGAAATCATCCCGCAAATCCTTGTTCTCGGATTTGAGCGAACGGATGCGACTGTTCTCCACTTCGATGGCCAGCGGAGTCGCCTGCAGATCGCCGTAACGCTCGCAGAGATAATCACCGACTACGCCGTCAACGACAAAGACGCCGTTCGTGTTCAGCGGCGAGGTCAGAATTTCGCCGCCGGGCAGATTGCCCCATTTCTCCTTTTGAATAATGCCGCTGGTTTTTAGCCATCTCAGTTCCGGCGAGAACTCCGCTTCGAAATCAGTGCCGCCCGGGGTCCGGCAGGTGATGCGACCCGCCGCGCGCGCCCGTTCCACCAGTCGCTGGCTAAACGCATCGATCTGGCAGAAGTCAGCCCGCATTCCCTCGCACATGATCGCGCGGGAAATGCCGACCATGTGGGCGTGGCGAATGCCATAGTTGGTCACGACGGTCGTGACCTGGGTGCGTGAGCCGAGTTCATCCGGCAGCGAACGAGCGGCGAAAATCGATACCTGCGAAGCGGCGAGATCCTCCAGGATCGGCTCCGGGATGAATTTGAGCGGGCGGCGGGCGTGATGTTCGAGCACGAATAAACTGTAGTCCGCGCCCACCCACTCGACTTCCGCCTGGAGCGCGGCCGCAATGGCGCGAGTCGCCACATCTGTAATAATGGTGATTCGCTCGTGCGGTTGCAGACGCAGACAAACACCAATGGCGTTGCGCGCGCCCGGAACCAGTTCGGGATCGAGGGGATGCGGATATAATCGGTCGGGCATGGAAAGCGAATGCTCAAGATTGCACGAGCTTGGTGATTAGTCGTCTGAGCTGAGAGACTGTTGCCATATCAGGACCTGCCCCGTTGAGGCCGTTCTTTTATTTCTCAATAAAAGTTCATACTTTTGTATCCATGACTCTGCGCGAGCAAGCGATTGCGGAATATCACCAGCTGCTTCATTCCGACGCTGGTTTATCCCGCATCATTTTCGATAAGTTGCGCGCTGCGATGCGCCGGGACCTGCTGGTCTATGGCGACCGTCCCATCGGGGTGGCGCTGCGCCCGCATTTACTCGAGCAAAAGCAGTTCCAGGAACTGTCGAAGAAAACAGAATTGGTCGCCGCCGCGCTGGAGAAAATCGCCACCGCCGCCGTCCAATCTCCAACGATTATGGACGAGCTGGGAGTAACCGAGGCAGAGCAGGATCTCGCGCTGGTTGATCCCGGATTCTCGGGCGCCTCGATCACCAGCCGGATGGATGGATTCGTTCACGGCGAGGAGATCAAGTTCGTGGAATACAACGCGGAAAACCCATCGAGTCTCTCCGACCAGGAGGGACTGAACCAGGTGCTTTTCGAGCTTCCTGAGATGTCCACTTTCGCCGCGCGCCATAGGCTGCGGCAGTTCTCGCCCATGCAAAAACTGCTCGAGACGCTGCTCGCGATCTACAAGGAATGGGGCGGCGGCGGTCTGCCGAATATTGCCATCATCGACTGGAAGGATTTGCCGACCGCGAATGAATTTGTGCTGCTGCGAAATTACTTCGTCAGCCATGGCGTTCGCACCGTTATCTGTTCCCCCGACGATCTTACCTATGAGAAAGGCAAGCTGCGCTGCGGCGATTTTGCGATCGATCTCGTTTATAAACGGATCATCATCCACGAACTGCTCGCGAATCCCGCGCAGGCCGAGCCGATCGTCCGCGCTTATCGAGATCGTGCTGTTTGCCTGGTGAATCCATTTCGCTGCAAGGTCATTCACAAAAAAGCCAGCTTTGAGCCGCTCACGGACGAAGCGCGCCAGAGCTGGTTTAGCACTGACGAACTGGCCGCGATTCGCCAATGCGTTCCCTGGACCAGACGCTTAAGCGATCGGCGGACAACCTACAAAGGGCGCAAGATCGATCTGCTGACATTCGTTAGGCTGGAGCGCGCCCGTCTCGTGCTCAAGCCTAACGATGACTATGGCGGGCATGGTCTTTACCTCGGCGCGCGGCTGAGTGAGAGCGAATGGGATGAGGCTATCGCGACGGCGCTGCGAGGGGATTTTGTCGTGCAGGAGGCGGTTGATTTGCACCCGGAAGAGTTTCCCGTCTTCAGCGAAAACGAGTGGAGCTTGCAACCCATGTTCGTCGATACAAACCCCTTTCTCTTCCGCGGGGAAGTCTGCGGTGCGATGGTTCGTCTATCGCATTCGCCCGTCGTGAATGTCACCTCCGGAGGCGGGGAAGCCGGATTCTTTGTCCTCGAGCCGGGAGACGCGATCTGGGGGCAAAAGGGAAATTAGCGCCGGTGCCTGCTCAGTCGCGGCGTGATCCTTTTTCGGGGGCGGTCGCCGCGGCGACCTGGTGACGGCGGCCACGCCGTCACGAACTTTGCGTGTTCGCCATCTTGTCTACGTTGATGCGAGCGCGTAGAGCTTCCGGCATGTATCAGCCGGCTGAGACTTCCGCACGCGATTCGAGTCGGCTTAGCCGCGGCGTCGGCAGCATGCTTCTCGCAACGCTTGCCTTTGCGGTCATGAACGTTTTCGTGAAGCAGCTCGATCGCATTCCGGCGATGGAGATCGTCTTCTTCCGTTGCCTCGTCTCGGGGCTGATCTGCGGCGTCGAGGTCGCGCGCCGGCAGCTCGATTGGAAAGGCAACAATCACACGCTCCTGATCGCGCGCGGCACCTTCGGCACGCTCGCCCTCTTCACTTTCTTCGTCACCCTGCAGCACATGCATCTCGCCACGGCCGTCACGATCCAATATTTGTCTCCGATTTTCACCGCGTTCATCGGCGTCTTTGTTTTGCGAGAAATGGTGCCGGCGCAGCAATGGCTTTTCTACGGGATCGCTTTCGCGGGCGTATTCGTGATCAAAGGGTTCGACTCGCGCGTCTCCACTGTTTACCTGCTCATCGGCATCGCCTCTGCCATCTGCTCGGGTATGGCCTACAATCTGGTACGCCGACTCCGCGAGCGCGAAGAGCCGATCGTCGTCGTGCTCCATTTCCAGCTCGTCGGCATCGCGGCCGGGCTCGTCTTCATTTTGTTCAACTGGCGAACGCCGTTGCCGTGGGAATGGGTCTGTCTCCTCATGTGCGGCGTCCTCACCCAGATCGGTCAGGTTTGCCTGACGAAATCGCTGCAGTCCGAGCGCATCGCGAAGGTGGCAGTGCTGAACTACATCGGCCTGATCTACGCGCTGGTCTTCGGCGTCACGATTTTCGGCGAACACTACACCGCGCAGACCGTGCTCGGCATTTCGTTAGTCGTCGCTGGCGTGCTGCTCGCGGTCCTCTACGGAAAACCCAAGACCCCGGAGGTGATCGAAGAAACAGAGACGGCTGTGGTGTGACGACGAAGCGAGCCATCAGACTCCGGCGTAGACGTACTTCGTAAATACGGCGCCGGTAGTGAAAGAGGTAGCCCATTTGCTGTCGAAGGCGGCGGTCGGTTTGGCGGCGATGATTTCGTCGAGGGACTTGCCTTCTTTCTTGAGTGCGGCGACGCGATCGCGAATCGTGACCAGCATGTCGCGGTATTCGGTCATCTCCGGTTTGCCGCCGATTTTGCCATGACCCGGAATGACAATGGTTTTTTCCGTGACTTTCGCCAGGTTCGTTTCAGCCGCCTTGATCATGCCGTTGATATGACCGCCGGTGGAATAATCGATGAACGGATAGTGGCCGTTCCACCAGGTGTCACCGGTGTGAAAGACATCCGCTTCGACAAAATAAGCGGAGATATCGCCGTCGGTATGACTCGGGCCATAGTAAGCAAGCGCAACCGTGCTGCCGTTAAGACGAAGCTCTTTCTCGTTCTCGAAGACTTCGCCGGGAATGGCATCGGCAGGCGACGGCGGAAAGGTATGGTCCCAGGCCTCTACGCGCGTGGTCGTGGCGAGGTGTTTGCGCGTGTTCGTGTGGGCGAGAATGGCCGCGCCCTCGCCGTGCATCCATTCGTTGCCGTCGGTGTGATCGAAATGCCAGTGCGTGTTCACGAGATGTCTGATTGGGTCCTGACTGATCCCGGCGAGAGCCTCGGCAATCCTGGCGTGAGAGGTAGAGAAACCGGAATCGATGATCAGCTTGCCGTCCTGTCCGGGGAGCACGGCGATGTTTCCACCGGAACCGACCAGTGCGCTAACGTTCCCGCGTAACGCTTGAACAGTAATCTTCGCAGTCGCGGCGTGCTTAAGCGCGGCAGCTACGATGTTTTCTTCCGCGGCGATGAGCCGGCTTGGACAGAACCAGGCACCGGCGCTTAGGGCTGCAGCGGAGGCGATGAAATGGCGGCGCGTGAGACGATGAGAATGGTGAGCAATCGGCTGAGTCTTTGGTCGCATTTGTTCCTTTTCCTGAGTCAAAGTCCGAAGAGCCTGCCAAATTTGCAAGGAAAAGCGTCGCCGCGCCAGATTTGCGAGTGGATCGCCAGCTGCGCTTTCCTCCTTCTTCATTCTTCATTTCCAACCGGCGGTCGTATGATTGCGCTTCTTCCTGTATTGCTGGGAAATCGAGCGCGGCCGTCGCGCCGGGCGAATGAATCAGGAGTTTGGCAGGACCGAACCTTTCAGGCGGCTTTCGGTACCTTTGCCTTCACGGGTTGCATGATCTCGCGGGCGGCGCGGTTGCCTGACTGAACGGCGCCGTTCATGAAGCCGGAAAAATCGGGACTCGTATGCTCGCCGGCGAAGATGAGCCGTCCATCCAACTCCGGAGTGCCGGCGGACTCCAGCAGTGTCAGATATTGGCCGACGAGAGGACAGGTGTAACTCCCGCGAACGTATTGGTAGGCCGGCCAGTTCATCACTGCGCGGTTGCCGTCAAATTTGTCTTTGATGCCGGGGAAGATGCGGTTGAGTTCTTCTTTCACCTTGTCGATGCGCGCGGAGTTAAAGTTCTTCCCGGTCGAGCCGCCCATGTAGTTAGTCAGGATGCCGCTACGGCCATTCTGACCGCGGCTTGTCTCCCAGGTACATTGCAGAGGGAGATCGGTGAAGATACTGCCATTACTGAGCGCGGGCAGGTGGGCGGCTGGATTGCGCCACCACCGCTCGGTGAAGCCAAGCATTAACTTGACGTTGTAACCATAACCCAGATTTGTGATCGATCGCTTTTTCGCCGCACTAAGGGGCAACTCATCAACGCCCTCAATGAGGCGCAGCATGGTGAAGGGCAGGGTGCAGATTGCCCGATCAAATTTCATGGTTCTCGTGCCGCCGCCAGTCGAGAAGGTTAGAACGATCACGCCGGCCCCGCTTCCCATCCTTACCAGACGAAAGCCACGGTGGATCTTAACCTTTCCTTCGATCGCTTTGGTGAGTGCGTCGGGCAACGTGCCGCTCCCATCTTTGATTCGTTTCGACTCATCGCTCGCGCCGTACAACTTGAAGCCATCGCTCGTTCGGGGATCGAGATAGGTGACAAGGTTCAAGGCGGATTGCTCGTCGGCCTCGCGACCATACTCGATGACATAGGCGACACGCAGCATATCTATCACCCATTTGTCGACCCCTTTGCCTGCCTCGGTGAGATACTCGCCGAGACTAAGCCGATCGAAGCGCGCTGCATTGGCCGGAATTAAGTCTTCCTTTTCGTAAATCGCGGCCTGGTCCGCCGCGAGTCTTGCCGCGAACGGCTGGAAAGCGGGAATGAGATCTTCATCGAGATAATGCCTGCCGGCGAAATAGTAGAGATCGACGCCCTTATCTTCACGCTTTAGCTCCTGAATTCCGACTCCCAGCTCGCCGGCCAGCTCGATCAGATCTTCATGGTTGCTATCAACCAGCTCTCCTCCCAATTCGCAAAACATCCCGTCGCGGTTGAAATCGTGCTTCGTGAACATGCGTCCGCCGGTGCGTTCGCTCGCCTCAAAGATCTCGCAGGGTACGCCGGCTTTTTGCAAACGATAAGCAGCTGTCAGTCCCGCAGCCCCGGCCCCAAGAATCGCCACCGGTCCGATGGAAGTTCTGCCTGCGTGCGGTGTTTCCCGAGCTTGAGCAGAATAGTTGAGTCCGCCCGCGGCGGTCGCGAACCCGGCGGCACTCAGCAGCCGGACGAAGTCGCGCCGGGAAAAACGGCGCGCTTCGCGCATTTCGTAAAAGAGCTGCTTTTTGTCCGGATTATCATTCAGCCATTGCGCCTGATGCATGGTCCGCATGAGCTTGCGAAAAAGAGGAGTTCTTCCCGTAGTCATGAGTAGCCGCCATTCTGAAAGAGTCCACTCCGCCCGGGCAAATCATTTCTCGCAGTGTCTCGGGGCCGGATCGCTCGGATGTACCGCAAATTCTTATTTGTACGTACGGCGGCACTGGAAGGGCCGGAGAGTTCTCGGCGGGCCGCGACGATGAGGCGCCGCCCGCAGGCAGTGCGTCGTTAAAGCTCTCTACGCTGACAGGGCGCGGATTTTCTTTGCAAGCGCAAAGCCCGCGCTACTGCGAACCTCCCAGTTCGGGAATGTCCGCCTTCACGCGGAACCCTCGCGTATGTCGGTAGAAGTAAGCGGCACCCTCGGGATTTCCGTTAACGATGCTGAAGGGCGCGCTCACGAGCGAGGTGTTGCCGTCCAGCGCGACCTTCCAGCCGAAGCTGCCGCCCGAGGGTGGATTATCGCCGGGAATCAACTCTGCCTCCTGGCTCCAAGCTCCGCCGGACTCGGCGAAAAGGTATGCCGCCTGGCGACCAATCGCGCCCGCGAGGATCATGTTGCCGTCGAGCGCAACGTTCCAGCCGAGGTCGCCGAATTGTCCGCCATCGTTCGCCAGGAGCTTTTGCCTTTCCATCCATTGGCCGCCCGAGTTGCTAAAGACATATACCGCACCTTGCTGCAGATTATTGTTAATGCGCGCCTGGCTCGCGCCGATCACGGCGGTCGTATCTGACAGTGCGACCGAAAACCCAAACCAGTCGCCCGGTTGGCCGTCGATCGGAACGAGTTTCTGGGTCTGCATCCATCCGCCCTTGAAGTCCGGTGAGTAATTGAAGATGTAGGCCGCACCCGCGGTGTGCCCATTGATATCAAAAGCACCGATCAACGCAGTTGTGCCTGTGAGAGCGACGTCCGCGCCAAAATAATCCTCAGGCTGGACATCGCTCGGCGTGACCTCCAGTCTGAGCACCCAGCCCCCGCTGGATTGATCATAGTCATAGAAATAGGCTGCGCCCCGATCGTCCAAGGCGGCCTTTGCTCCGACCAACAGGCGTGTTCCCGATAGAGCGACTGAGTAGCCGAAATCGTCCACCGGAGTGCCATCGCTGGCGATAATCTTCTGCGTCTGCGTCCAGATGCCGCCCGAACGGTTGTAGACATAGACCGCGCCTTGATCGGTTTGGAACCCGATGGCGCCGATGATGGCGGTGTCACCCGAGAGGGCAATCGAAGAGCCGAACAAATCGTCTGCTGCGCCGTCGCTTGCGACAAGCTTTTGCGTCAGGACCCAGCGCCGGCCCGATTTGGTGAACACATACACCTCACCCTGCGCCTCGTTCCCATTGACAGTGGCCTTCGCCTCAGCCACCATGGCGGTCGTGCCCGAGATGGCGACGGCGTATCCAAAACCGTCGTCTCCCGCGCCATCATCCGGAATAACCTTCTGCTCGGCGAATCCTGGCACCAAGGTCGGCGAGTTTGTGGTCGCTGCGGCCCTCAGGCAGAGGAAGGATAGGGCAAGAAAAAGCAGGGCGACAGGCGAGCGCAGGAGCATTTTCATGAACAACCCTCAGTTCTGCTATCTGACCTGACGAAGATAGCTGGCGAAATTCCTTTCCATGTTTTCCCGATAAAATTGAAGTGCGAGGGGAACTTCTCCATAATTTCTTCGTGCCTCCGCGCCGGAATGGATGGGTCGAGGAGATTTTGCGTTCTGGCGAGAACCGTTTCGCCATATTGGGGTCGAACTTTTCATTATTCCCTACGCCATTGGATGGCTATTCTCTGAGTCATCATGAAAAAGAAAATGGCTATCAATGATTGTGATGGATGCGGAATTTCCGTTCGAGCGTTGGCAGCATCAGGCGGAATTCAGTTCGATGACCTTCAGGCCGAAGTGTATCGACTGCGCGATTCGCTCGGGCCCGACCGGAAGAAAGGCTACGACGAAGCCATCCGCCGAATGGCCCGCGGCGGAGCCGTATCGGAAACGGAACAGCGCGCGCTGCTCGAACTGGGGGCGCGCGGCTTCGCCGTGGGCTCCGACGCCGAGTTCGAGAAGTTTCGCCGCTACGCGCAGGCCTTGCATAAGCGCCTGTTGGCCGACCCCAAGGCCGGTTCGGTCGCGCTAGCGATGGTCGGCGTGATTGCAAACTACGCCGTTCCTTCATCGACAAAGGCTGGCGGCCGCGGCCGGGTCCTCGCGAGACAATCAGGTCATCCGGTCCGTGACATCCTGCTGGGTGTAGCCGGTGGTGCCTTCGGCGGTCTTCAGATGAGCGGCTGGAACCCGATCGGTGGAGTGGTAGGCGGCGTAGTGGGTGGCGTCATCGCCGGGATCAAAGCGCTCTGCTAGAATTGCGAAATTGTTTCCGATCTTCGCATGCGGCTACAGCTGTAGCGCAGTGCGAAGATGGGGAACGAGGCGCTTGCTGAATTCGACGGAGTCGCCGGCGGAGAGATGCGACCATTCGGGACAAGTGAAGTTTGAGAGTTCGGGATAATCTTCCCAATAGATTCCGGGAGCCTTGGTGTCTTTGAGCAACCGTTCCCAATCGCGCGCACGCGGATTGAGCCGGTTTTCGAGCACCTTGAGTTCTCCGCTATTCGGAAAGCGAACGAAAACAATCTTGCCGCCTCGGGCGCGAAGCTTCTCTACTGCCTTGGCCGTGTCGTCGAATCGAGCGTTGATGGCCTTGCCCATTTCCTTCATGAAAACTTCTTTCGGAACATAAGTCGGAGGCGGTGGCGGTGTGAAAAGCGGTAACCAGATTTGTTGGATCCTTTTCGCGAGTTCGCTTCCGGGTTGCGCACAGCGCTCGATCATGCGGGCCTGGCGTTCGCGGTCGACGGTTTGAAAATAGGGCGGGAATGTCGGCGGGATTTGAGCGTTCGGACGATTCGGGATGGGCAACCGCCCGAGTAGGGCGTCGAGCGTGAGGTCTTCCTGTTTGAGAAACGCGATACGCTCTTCGAGGAACATGCCGAAATGATGACTCACTCGTTGGGCCGGCGTCTGCTTGTGATAGCGGCTGAGTGCTTTTTCCGAAGTTTCCACCAGCGGCCCGCCCGGCGCGAAGAACATGCCCGGAACGATGCTGCAGATGATCGTGCCGTGAAAACTTTCGTCATTAGCGAGATCGGCCAGCACGGGATAGGCGCAGCTTCCCGGAAGAGCGAGTTGGATCGGACGTTTGCCGAGTCCTCTCTCCAATTCGTCAAGGTCGAGATCGAAGACGGGACGCGAGTCGCCGACACTAACGACCGACTCGGGTTTGACGCGACGGCGGGCCTGGACCCAGAGATCTTCGGTGTCGTTTAGTGTCGGACCGTAGCCGATCGAGCGGACATACATTTCCCAGGCGCCGGCGGCACCGAGAACAATAAGCACAACCACGACGGTCATGCCGCGCCACGGCACTTTCGGGATATGCCGCTCGTAATCCCGCGGGGTTGATTCCGGCGGCGTGGCGAAGAACAAGCGCGGCGGCCGAAGCTTGTGTCTAAAACTGGAAATAAATGAAAGCATTGCTGTTTCCTTGAGTGAGAATGATGGCGCAGGCCATTCCAGCCCAGGCCGCGGTAACGAGCCAGCGCGGCAGGCGTTCCACCGCTTTTTCGATGCTGATATCGCGGAGAGACCAATGCGCCAGCATCATAAAGAAAGTGACGATGCCGATCTGAAGCATCTCCCGTGTGGCCAGAATGGCGTCGCCATGCGGGTGTCCGCCGAACATGCCGCGGAGCATTCGCGCAGCGACCGTAAAATCGGGCGCGCGAAAGAATACCCAGGCGATGCAGACAGCGGTGTAAGTGGCGAAACCCCCGAGAAACAAGGTGACGGGATTCCTGGCCCACGCCTTGTTCTCGAAGAAAGCGCGAAAGACACGTTCGACGACAAGATATGAGCCGTGCAGTAACCCCCAAACGACGAAGGTCCAGGCCGCGCCATGCCAAAGGCCGCCCAAAAACATGACGATCACCAGATTGACGGCGGCACGGGCCCATCCAACCCGGTTACCGCCGAGCGGGATGTAGAGGTAATCGCGCAGGAAGGTGGAAAGTGAAATGTGCCAGCGCCGCCAGAAATCCGAGAAGCCGATGGCGGCATAGGGGAATCTGAAGTTGTCTTTCAAATGAAAGCCGAGGCAAAGCGCTGCGCCAATCGCGCAGGTCGAATAGCCGGCGAAATCAAAAAAGATTTGTCCGGCGAAGGCGATCACGCCCATCCACGAGTCAAGCGCGACGAGCGGTCCGCCGTAACCGAATACTCTATCGGCTGAACCCGCGAGCATGGTGTCGGCAAGCACGATTTTTTCGAACAATCCGAGAGTCATGAGGAGCAAGCCCCAGAGAAACTGGCCCAGGCGCAGACCTGGCCGCGTCACGAGCTGCGGCAGAAAATCGCCGGCGCGAACGATCGGTCCAGCCACGAGCTGCGGAAAAAAGGAAACGGCGAGCACGAAATCGCGGAGCGATTTGGTAGGATGCAGGACGCCGCGATAAATGTCGAGCGTGTAGGAGAGGGAGTGGAAGGTGTAAAAGGAAATGCCAACCGGCAAAAGAATATCGAGGTGGGGCGGTTGATAGGCGATGCCGATTTGCGCCATCAGCCATTTGAAATTTTCGAGCAGGAAATTTCCGTACTTAAAGAATCCGAGCATGCTCAGATTCATGGTGACGCTGGCAACGAGCCACACTTTGCGGGCGTGCCGTCCTCTGGCGCGAGCGATGCGAGAACCCAGCCAAAAATCCATCGCCGTGGTGGAGAAAAGCAGGACAGCGAACGGCGGGTTCCAAGCTCCGTAGAAAATATAGCTCGCGACGACGAGCAGATTTTTCCGGGCGGTCCAGGAACGGATACTCCAGTAAGTGGTGACGACGACGGCGAAGAAGACGACGAACGTGAGGGAATTGAAGAGCATCGAAAATCGAGGTGCTTATCCTAATTGCCCGGTTTGATGACAAGCTTTATGTGGTGACGAATGCTGAACGTTCCTAACCTTCTCGACTTACCGGAAAAATTCTGGGCACTCTGAATTCCAAGATGCTTGAGGATTTTTCGAAAACCCGCTTACGGGTTTTGCTTACGCTGGCCGCCGCTCTGATCGCGCTGCTCTGCCTTGCCGGATGTAACAAGAAAAGCGGGGAGGGGGTCGTTCTCGAAAAGGAATATATCCCGATCAAAGAGGCTACACCGACTCCGGCACTGACGCCGACCGCACAGCCTTCTGTGACCCAGACAGAACCAACGGTCGCAGTCGAATCAACCGGCAATTCAGACGAGCCTGCACCCAATAACGAATCCACGCCAGACGAGAAAGTAGTCTCGGAAATACATGAAGACGAGGTGAATGTGGATGGCTATGTAATGAAGAAAGACGTCCGAGGAACGAGCAAGGATCCTCGAGCCACGGACCACGAATCCTGGATCGTTCGGGTGCAAATGGTCGCCGATTTGCGTCGCGTGGACGTGCATACCGACAAGGCACGTTGGCAGAAATTGAAGGCCGGTGATCGCGTCCATGTCACCTATCGCCAAGGCAAATACACGGGAACGATTTGGGACTCTGAGATTGAGTAATGCGGCGGCAAAATCCGGATAGAAACCAGCTCATGAATGACCTCCGGCGAATTCTTTTGCTTAGCACCTCGACGATTTTCGGCGGCGGCTATCTCGATTACGCAGAGGGCGAGATCCGGGATTTCCTCGGCAAGATTGGCCGCGTTCTCTTTGTCCCCTTCGCGCTTCGCGATCACGCGGCTTACACTTTGCGAGCGCGGGAACGGTTCGCGCGATTGGGCTGCAGCGTGGAGTCGCTGCACGAAACGCGCGATAAGGTTCAGGCGGTCCGCGCCGCCGAGGCCATTTTCATTGGGGGCGGAAACACCTTCCGGTTGCTCAATAGCCTATATGCCTTCGAGGTGCTGCCAGCGATCCGCGCGCGTGTGGAAAGCGGGATGCCCTACATGGGGTCGAGTGCCGGCGCGAATGTGGCGGGCCCGACGATCAAGACCACGAACGATATGCCGATCGTCGCGCCGCCTTCCTTTGACGCGCTCGATCTGGTGTCGTTCCAAATTAATCCGCACTACCTCGATCCGAATCCGGATTCGACGCACATGGGCGAAACCCGTGAGGAAAGAATTGTTCAGTTCCTCGAGGAAAATGAGACGCCCGTGGTGGGCTTGCGTGAAGGAGCGATGCTGCGCGTGGAGAATGGCTCGTGTGTGCTAGAGGGAGCGGCGGGTGCGCGAATCTTTCGACGAGGACATGGTCCCGCGGAGGTGGAGGCGGGAACAAGCATCGACAAGCTCGTTTCCCTCGCCGGTTGAGCGAATCAGTGCCCTAACGAGTAGTGCGCATCGCGAAAACAATGATGTTTATCGCTCGTTCACCAGATTCGCACTCGTTCTTTCGGATCGACGAAAAGCTTCTGACCGGGCTTCACATTAAACGCGGTGTACCAGGCGTCGATATTCCGCACGACTCCGTTGACTCGATACTGGCGGGGCGAATGCGGATCGCTTACCACTTGTCTGCGAATGGCGTCATCGCGCAATTTGCCGCGCCAAACCTGAGCCCATCCGAGGAAGACGCGTTGATCGCCCGTTAGGCCGTCCAAAACCGGCGCGGGCTTTCCATTGAGCGAAGCGCGATAGGCATCGAGCGCGATGGTGAGCCCGCCCAGATCGGCGATGTTCTCACCCATGGTTAGTTCGCCGTTTACTTTTGCGCCCGGCAACGGCTCGAACTTCGAATACTGAGCGCCAAGAACCTTGGCCCGCGCTTCAAATGTCTTCGCGTCCTCGGCCGTCCACCAGTCGTGCAGCTTTCCTTCCGCATCGAACTTGCGGCCCTGATCGTCGAAGCCGTGGGTGAGTTCATGCCCGATGATCGCACCGACGGCGCCGTAATTCATCGCGGGATCGGCGTTGGGATCGAACACCGGCGGTTGCAGGATCCCTGCGGGAAAGACGATGTCGCGCAGAGAGCCATTGTAAGCATCATTCGTTTGCGGAGTCATCTGCCACTCCGAGCGATCGACCGGGCCGGGGAGGCGATTGACATAGAACGCCCAGTCCGCGCTCGCGCAGTTCCGCACATTGCCGACGATATCGTCGTCGCGGATTTCGACCTTCGAATAATCGCGCGGCTGATCCGGGTAGCCGACTTTGATGTTGTACGTGTCCAGTTTCTTGAGCGCTTCGACTTTCGTCTTTGCTCCCATCCAATCGAGCGCTTCGATGCGCGCCCGCATCGCTAATTTCAAATTCGCGACCAACTCTTCGATCTTCGCTTTTGCTTCTGGCGGAAAATATTTCGCCGTGTACAGCTCGCCCACAGCCCATCCCATGTTGCCGAACGCATCGTAGCGATCTCCCGCGCCATAGTCGCCACCGCTCACCGCGTGTACGCCACGTTTCCACCGGACCTGCTCCTCGGTCTGGCCGGATAGCGTCTTGTTACGCATTTCGAAAAAGGCGTCGGCGAAAGGTCTCGCGAGATAGGGGGCAACGTGGTCGGCAATGTTGAAGGCCTGCCACGCGCGCAATGTCGTAAGCGGAGTGTCCGCATAAACCGCCGCGATTTTCGGAAACGCCGACTTCTCCGCCACGATCACGTGGTCCACCTTGCCGAGTCCCGCTTCGGCGAGGAATTGTCGCCACGCGAAGTTCGGCGCCAGCGTCTCGAGTTCCGCAATCGACATGGGATTGTACGTCGCGACCGGGTCGCGTTGTTCTGCCTTCGTCCAGCTGGCCTCGGCGATGCGCGTTTCGAAATTGACGACTTCGCTCGCGCGCAGATCGGCATCCGGCCAGTCGATGAGATGCAGGAGCTGCGCAACGTAAGCTTGATACTTCTCTTTTTGTTTCGCGAAATCCGGCTTCAGATAGTAATCGCGATCGGGCAAACCCAATCCCTGCTGGACGAGGTGAACGGTGTAACGCTTCGGATCGGACTCGTCCACGTTGATGTAGACTCCGTAGATTGTTCCTTCGAAATCTGAATTCTGTCGCCCCATCATTGCGGCGAGCGCCTCGCGCGTCTTCGCCGTCTGAATCTCCGTCAGCGTTTGCTTGATCGGGGAAGCTCCCGCCTTCTCGATCTTGGCTTCGTCCATGAACGAATTGTAGAACGTGCCCACCTTGCCTTCGGTCGTAGTCGGCGTGTGCCCCGCCTTCTTCGCGGCTTCTTCGATCAACGAGTGGAGCCGCTCGTTGGTTGTGTCCGTCATCGCGAGGCGCAGGCTGTAGGCTGACTTGTCTGCGGGAATCTTCACGTGATCGAGCCATGTTCCGTTTGCATAGCGGAAGAAATCGTTGCCCGGCTTCGTCGCCTCGTCGGCGCCGGCGCGGTCGAAACCCCATTCCCCATACTGCGGCTTCGTAACGGCGCCGTCCTTCGTTGGATCCGACGCTTTCTCGGTCGTGTCCGATTTCCCCTTTTCGTTTTCGGACTTCGCAGGGACGAGGCCAAAAAATGCTGTGGACAAGAAAGCCAGGACAAAGAGAAATTTCATGAGAGAGGAAACTAGCGCAGACAAAAACGAAGCGGCAACGGATTTCTCCATCGCAGTAGGAACAGATGGCGTCGTCCCGGATGTTGACCGACTGCCTTATCCCGATCTAGTTTTTGCTCAAATAACTTAACTGAGGAGCACCATGAAAAAACTATTGAGTCTTGCAGCAATCGCATTCTTCACCGTGACCGCCGCATCCTTTGCCGCATCGGAAAAAGATGAGGCCGTGCAGAGGGAAAAGGACGTCTGGCAAATGATCAAGGACAAGAACTTCGACGCGTTTCAAAAGAGTCTCACGGCGGATTTCCGCGGTGTTTACTCGAATGGCATCAACGCGGCCGCTAAAGAAGTGGCCGACGTCCGCACGCTCGATTTCAAATCCTTCACGCTTGGCGACATGGACGTCGTGTTCATTGATAAAGACGCCGTGCTGATCACCTATCCGGTGACCATTGAAGGCACGGAAGGCGGGAAGGACATTTCAGGAAAAGCGAACGCGGCCTCGATTTGGAAGAAGGAAGGAAGCGAATGGCGGATCGCATTTCACACCGACATGAAAGCGGAATAAGAGGCATGGGAACGAATCACGTGTCGCGCCGTTCCAATTTCGTTTTGTAGGGGAAGCGAATTGCTTCCCTCAAAGGTTCGTCCGGCCCGATCTGCCGGAACCGATATGTTAGAACGCGAAGTTGATACCGGTTCGCACCATCCCAAAATCGTTGTGAGGTCCGTTCACCACGTTCCAGCTTAGATCGTTAGTCCATCCGATATGCCGGGTGACTCGAATCTCGAGACCACCCCCGAATTGGCCCATCAATTCCGTCTTGGTGCCCGAATGCACGGTGCTGGCATTGACGAAAGGGACATCGCTCTCTTCCGGAGGAACCACTCCGGGAATTTCAGAAGTCACAATATGGTCACTCTCGCCTCCGCCGAAAATCGCACCGACGCCCGCCCACGTGTAAGGTGCGAAACGCGAGCACGGCACCGGATAGCGAAGCGTAAATGTCCCCAGCACCGAACCGATCGCGCGTTGATTGGTGGTCTTCTGAAGGGAAAGGACATCGTCAAGGGGGCGCGACTCAATGTCGAATCCACTGCGTGTGGCGTTGAATCCGGAGCCTTGGATTCCGACGCCGAAATAACGGGCAAAGAAGTATTTAACGTCCACGCTTCCACCCCAGGCGTGATCATTTCCCATGTATTGATCAAACGTTCCGTAAACAGTTTCCCCTTCGCTGCTGCTCTGGATAAGATCGATCAAGTCGGGGTTGGGTGCGAACTCCGTTCCCGTGAAAGCATAGGCAAGCGACAGGTTGATGTTCCATTCGTTGTCGCTGTACCACTGCGGGCACGAGGGAGCGACTTCTCCTTTGCCGGGAGGACCTCCTGCGCCAGCGAATCCATAAAAGGCGGAGAGGATGATCAAGGTAAGAGTAAGTTTTTTCATAGTAGTTTCCGATAATCGTGAATTAACGATTGCGGGTTGAGGCAGGTGCTTCCCCGTGCTCCGCGCCGCTAGAACCAAGCAGCCAGGAGAAAACGGCAAAGACCTGCGCGTCCGGAGAGTCGTGCGTGCAGCCGATGAGAGCCGAAACGTCAAAATGCGTATTGCGTGAGGTGCGCAGATCCAGGGTCGGACCGACAACAAAGCTATTCGTCGGAGAACCTCGCGTATCCTTGACCGTAAAATTCTTGTATTCCATCTCAACGCCAATCTTCAGGCGTTCACGATCGAAACCAACTGGTGTCAGTACGCTCTGTGCGAATCCCCATTCCCGGCCGCGGTCGCCGGTATTTTCCTTTTCAAAAAACCAGTTCATTGCCCATTCGAACTGCTTGAAGAATTCATCCGCCAGGAGCAGGCGGACCTCGTAAGCATCGGGCACTTTTGGCGGGCCTGACTCTTCTTCTCCCGGGGGTGGAGGCGGACCTTCTTCGTGCCGGATCGTGCCGACGCCGAATTTATATTCTGCGAAGATCGTTGGATTGAGGGGAATCTTACCCCAATCAGCAAAGGCGTATCGCCCCTCCACGCTGATCGTGGAAAGGCCACCGCCTCCGTCGAATTGCTCAAACTTTGCTTCGCTCGCGACACCAAATCGATGCGGCAACCCCATTTCCACTTCCTGAGTGAAAAGATTGTCCACCGGATCATTGGGAAACAAATCGGCCTCGTAAATTGTGCTAAAATTAAAGTACCATGGTGGCAGGACATACGCAGTCACGTCAGGCGTGAATCGCGTTACCGAAAATGCGGCCGGGGCTCCGTAGGCGCTCGCGCCCTCGATGGTTGCTCCAGTCACAACGAGACTTTCATTGCTGGCCTCCTGCGCCACGGCAGGGTGAACAAGAGCGAGGAAAGCCAGAAACCCGCAACTAATCAGGGCGGGCAGAGCAGGGGAGGTTAGGGCGGAAAAGCGAATTTTGCGCATCAGCGGCAGATACACGGTGCCTCGCGCGGTGACAAGGAAAAAAATTACATATTTGTAATGACACATTCGTCATGATGACAGATTGGTCATAAAAAGAGCCAGGCCGTTTAAACGAAACGCGCGTTCGGTTTGTCGAAGATGGGAAACCACTAAAGTAGCATTCTGCGCCATCAAGGTGTGGCGGGAGAAAATTAATGAGGGAAAGCAGGATGAAAAAAGAGGACGACAAGAAGGACAGCAAAGCGATCAATCTGCGCGATCTCATCAGAGTTCGTGACCTGAAGCCAAAAAAAGACGCGAAAGGCGGATCGGGAATTGGCCGGGCGGTCGTCGAGTCGCCGCCGCCTCGAGCGAGCTGAATCTCTTTCGAAGTCATGGCTCGTTGCAGCGGAAAGCCGTTGGTTGCATCGATCACTTCGACTGTCGCGCACGGATCACCAACCATATCTTCCGCGCGATGAAGAGCGCGACCAGACTCAGGATTGCCGTCCCAATTCCAGACAGGTAATAGGCACCGAGCCATACCGCAACGCCAATGATGGCGAAGAATACGCCTGAATACATCCAAAATCCCGAAAGGATAATTACAGGAACGAAGACGAACCGGACAGCGCCGGCGTATTGTTGAACTTCCGACGGCTCACCATAAATGTAACCGAGTATCGGAATGCTTAAGATCAGGTGAATCGAGCGAAGAATCGCGCGTTTGGTGGCACTACTCATGATTGGTTTGTGTATCTGTTTTATCTGTGAAACCGCGTCATTTACTCTGGCCTAACGATCCATGCTTCAGCCGCGATGGCGCGGACGTTTGGCTGCCGATTGGCGAACGCGGGCACGCGCCTTCGTCGGCTGCAAGCGCTTGTTAGGCCGCTGTTTCGCGATGCGTGCCAACTCGCCCCGGGAAAGCGAACTGATCGTAACGTAATATCCATCCGGATCACGCAGCGAAAACTCCTTCGTCCGGGTGTTGGGGTTTACGTGAGGTTCTTCCGCGAGCTGCGGGACGAGGGCGCGTGCCCTGCGCAGTGCTGCTCCGTAGTCATCGACCCGAAAGAACAACAGCAGCCCATTGCCCGGTGACGCCTCGTCCGGGCTCATCAAGGAGGGATGCTCATGCGCGCCCCATTGGTGAAGGCAGAGCAAGACGGTTTCATCCGCATCCCGGATCTGACCAAAGTAATCATGGCCCGGCGGCGTCTCGGGCTGGCCGAACAGTGATTGGTACCAATGGAAACTGCGCGGCACATCGCGAACTCCGATGATCGTCCACGTACGTTTCATAACATCCTCTTACGGCCTAACGAGAGAAAGATGAGCGACTCCGAAAGCTTTCGGAGTTTGTTGCAGCGCTTGATTCGGCCGTGGCGTCTTGTCGCGTTCAAAATTGATCGGTATCGCCAATGCCTTCGTCGGTGATCGAGGGCCCGTGAGCGTCGGACGCGGCGGGGCTCTTACCACCTTCGGAGCCCATCAGTGGCTTGCCGTGCGCCAACCCGACTTTCCCGACATATATCAGTGCGAGCGGCTTGGCCGCTTCCTTGCCCAGCGATTCAATGCGCGCCTGCATCGCGGCCACCTTGTCAGGATGCGCGGCAGCGACATTGTTCTTCTCGTATGGGTCTTCAGCGAGGTTGTAAAGATCCACACTCGAGGGGATGAGCGCACGCCAGATGATCTTCCAATCGCCCTGACGAATCGCGGCGCGGAACGGTTCGACGTTGTAGATGACTTCGGTGCGCGGCGAGGGCTTGCCTTCGGCGATGGTGTCCCAGACGTTCACGCCATCGAGCGGCTTGCACTTGGCAGTGGACGCGCCGGCGAGCGCGGCGAAGGTGGGATAGATGTCTACGGCGTGGATGATGCCATCCACAGTCTGAGCTTTGATGTGGCCGGGCCAGTTCGCGCACGCGGCGACACGGCAGCCCCCTTCGAAGAGCGTGCCCTTGCCGTCGCGGTACGGGCCGTTGTCGCACGGAAGCTTGGTCTTGGACAAATCGGCCATCTGGCCGGCGAACATCGCATTGCGTGTGCCGCCGTTGTCGCTGTGGAAAAGGATGAGCGTGTTGTCGCGCAATCCCTTCTTGTCGAGCGCGGCGACGACGCGGCCGATTTCGTCGTCCATGCACGTCACCATGCCGGCATAAGTGCGGCGCGTAGGATCTTCGATGTTCTTGTAGCGATCAATGTAATCCTGCGGCGCCTGATACGGCGTGTGCGGAGCGTTGAAAGTGAGGTAGAGATAGAACGGCTTGTTCGCGCTCTGCTCGTGGATATATTTCACGGCGTCGTTGCCGATGAGCTGGGTCGTGTAGCCTTTTTCCTCGACCGGCTTGTTGTTGCGGAACCAGTCGAGAACACCGGCGTCGCGGTGCGTGTAATAATCCAGCTCACCGATCATCGCGCCGTATTGGTAATCGAAGCCCCGTTGCCTTGGCCAATACTTCGTATCGGCGTGGCCGAGATGCCACTTGCCGATGATCGCCGTGGTATAGCCGGCGTCCGCAAGGCATTGCGGCATCAGAAACTCGCTCGTGTCGAGGCCATAGTTGGCCGGGCCGGGAATGACAATCGTTTGCAGGCCGTAGCGGAAGGGATATCGGCCGGTCATCAGCGCCGCGCGCGTCGGCGTGCACATGGGCTGAACATAAAATTGCGTGAACTTCGCGCCGCCGGCAGCGAGCGCGTCAATGTTTGGCGTCTTAATGTCGGTGCAGCCGTTGAAACCAACGTCCTTCCAGCCGAGATCGTCGGCGACGATGTGGACGATGTTGGGTTTGCCTGCGGCGGTCTTCGCTTCGCTGCGGCTGTCGGCCGCATGAGCGGTTGCACAGGCCAGGGCTAATGCGAAAAAATAGGAGATGAAGGTCTGTTTCATTCAGTGGTATCTATGGTTTGGTGTAAAGTGGATGAACCGTTTCAGTTGCTCACCGAGCGAGGACGAATCCCAACCACCGCTGGTCCACCGCGCGGGTAAACTTTGGCGAGCGCGGCAAACATCGAGAACGGTTTCATAAAAATCAAACGCCCGCATCACTGCTTTGGCACGATCAAGCGTTCGTTCGGCTACGACTACTTCCTTTGCCGCGGGATGAGCAATGTCACCACCGAGATCAACCTCACCGCGCTCGCTTACAACCTAAAGCGCGTTTGCAACCTGGTGGGAGTTGGCAACCTCATTGCCGCACTCAGCTAGGGGAGCCATTCCAGCGACTCTTTTTTGCTGCCCGAGCCTAACCAAAACGGGACAGGTCAAGATCCTTTGCCACGTTTTTCAAATAACTTTTGGCCTCTCGTCAAAAAAACATCCCTTTCATCGTTCCCTCCGCTCCCACCCCGCAACCGCTCAACCTCTTTCCCGACTTATCACACGGCCTCTCGTTTGGTTAGACTTTGTTTCATCGCGCTAGGAGGCGACGATCTTGGACAACGAGGTGAAGGCGAGATATGCCAAGATCAGGAAGAGCCATGCAATGCTAAGGACCCCGTGCACCCGCCGGTTTGAAGAAAGCAATCCGGTAATCAGAATCGCTAGCGAAATTGGAATGAAGATGACGTATTGCGCCGGAACCTGCCGGAGATGGCTGACGCCCTTTTGCAGCGTTTCCGGGATGTCGAGCAAGGTCGCGGCGAGAAAAATCCCGAAAAACCACCCCTTGTTCGCGAAGAAGTATCGCTCGCAGTCTAGGCCCGCTTCGAACTCCCAAGGGAAGAGCAGCGAAGCGAGCATAAAGATGACTATGGAATAGGCCATGATGAAAAGGAATTCTTCGATCGGCCAAATCTGAAGTTTGTTCCACCAGAACATTCCCCACCACAGAGCAAGCACGTACAGAATGACGTTCAATACCCAGACGATCTGCACCCAATACACCCTTACCGAACCACGCAGCTGGATCGTCTTGCTCAATCCGACGAGAAGATGCGTCAACGCCAGACCTAGGATGACGGATATCAGGACACCGAGATAAGCAAACATTGTGTGACAATCAGTTTAACGAGATCAAGATCAGCCACCGCTCTGGGAGGCGCAAATGGCAGCAGGTTGAATCACACTATCTGAGATGGACATCAAAAACATAACGCCGGCGAGCGGTTGGCTGGATCGTGAGGCTGTGTGAAAAGTATTTTCGTGTCCCGATGATGTTGATGTAGCAAAAAGTGAGTAGATCTGGCAAGAGTTGATTCGAGCATGAACTACATTGCTGGGAGTGATCGAGGCGAGGCGCTGCTTTTGCCGGAAGTGCTGGATGATTACGTCGCTCCGGAAAATCCGGTGCGCTTTATCGATGCTTTTGTCGGGCAGCTCGATTTGATCAAGGCGGGTTTTACCAACGCGCAACTCAACGAGACCGGGCGACCGCCCTATGATCCAGGGGACCTGTTGCGGCTCTATCTCTACGGTTATCTCAACCGAGTGCGTTCCAGTCGGGGGCTGGAGCGAGAAGCCTCGCGCAATCTGGAACTGATCTGGCTGTTGCGTAAACTACGGCCCGACTTCAAAACGGTGGCTGATTTTCGGCGCGACAACGGCAAGGCGATCAAGGCGGTCTGTCGTGAATTTATCCTGCTTTGCCGCAAGCTGGAGCTATTCGGGGGAGAGCTGGTGGCGATTGATTCGACTAAGATCAAGGCGCAAAACTCCAAGGGACGCAATTACAACGAAGCAAAACTCAAAGCTCTGTTGGCCGAGATCGAGAAGAAGGTAATCGCCTACTTGCAGGAGTTAGACCAGAGCGACAGGAAAGAGGAAGAAAGTCGCGCTGGCTCGGAGGCGGAGCGACTAAGTGCGGGAGAGTTAAAGGAAAAGATCGCGCAGCTAAAAGAGCGCAAGAAGGAGTTGCACGCTCTGGCCCAAGATCTGGAACGAAGCGGCGCGACCCAGGTGTCGGTGACTGATCCCGACAGCCGCGCCATGAGCATGGGACGCGGGTCCACGGTGGGATACAACGTCCAGGCAGCGGTGGACGCCAGGCACAGCTTGATCGTGGAGACGGAAGTGACCAACACGACGAGCGACCTGGGCGCATTGGGAATCATGGCGATCAAAACGCAGGAAGCTTTGGCAGCTAAGAACCTGAGCGTGGTGGCCGACAAAGGCTACTACAACGGGAAGGAGGTGCTGGTCTGCGACACGATCGGCGTTACGGCCTATGTCGCCAAACCTTTGACCAGCGCCAACACCGCGCTCGGTCTCTACGGGAAGGAGAGCTTTAAATACGACGCCGAGAAGAACTGTTACATCTGCCCCGCCGGTCAGACGCTAACCTACCGTTTTGCCACGAACGAAAAAGGGCGCGCCATTTACTACTATCGGGCGAGCGGGTGCAAGAGTTGCCCACTCAAGGCCAGGTGTACGCGCAATAAAGAGAATCGCACCATCACCCGATTAGCGGCCGAAGAAGTGCAGGAGAAAATGGCCGAGCGCGTGGCCAAGAACCCCCAGATCATGCGGCGGCGCAAGGCCATCATCGAACACTGCTTTGGCACGATCAAGCGTTCGTTCGGCTACGACTACTTCCTTTGCCGCGGGATGAGCAATGTCACCACCGAGATCAACCTCACCGCGCTCGCTTACAATTTAAAGCGCGTTTGCAATCTGGTGGGAGTTGGCAACCTCATTGCCGCACTCAGCTAGGGGAGCCATTCCAGCGACTCTTTTTCCTTCCCCGAGCCTAACCAAGACGGGATACGTCAAGATCTTTTGCGACGCTATCCCGCGTTTTTCGCTTCTCGTCACAAGAAACATTTCCTTTTTCGCCCCACTCCCGCCTCGTCAAGCGATCTCTCCTCTTCTTTCCCGACTTTTCACACGGCCTTCGTCTGGTTAGACCTCATTGTGTCGTCAGCTCAGGCTGCGCATACTGCTTCTTCCAGTTCTCTAGTCCTTCCGCCGCCTTTTCTTCCAAAAATCCGCCAGTGTTCTGACCGTTAAATGGACCTTGCAGCGTACCTCCGGAAGAGCAAAACAAGACGAGTTTGTTAGGGCCATTGCGAAATGAGAAACCCACATCTCCTGGTTGACGTCCCATGAAAAGTCGGCTGTCTTGCGCGTGCGACCACCGCCTCTCATGACCGAGCAACCTGCAACGCGGACTCGCGGTCGTTTGTTGGTGCGAGCCCAGACGCCTGAATCTCGGCAATATTAGAATTGTTCCGCCAGCCGTTATTCGAAGCGATTAGTTGGCTGCCGAAATAGAGTTTACGCCGAACATGGTGCTCTGCTGCACCGGCAAAAACAATCAAAAAAGCGGAACCTAAGCTGAAGGCCGACTACCGCCGCGCCGCTGCTCCCATTAGCCGCTTCCATTCTTCGAGGCTTCCGCGAAAGCGCAAATCGCAGGCGGTATGAAAACTCAGCTGGGCATTCGTCTCGGAACCCTTCCCGCCCTTTGTGTCATGCGCCTGGCGATACTGGCGCGAGCAAGAGATTCGCCAAGCCTGCCGCGTGTCTTCGTTTACGTGTGTTCGCTCGTTGCCCGGCACTACCGACTGCTGACCAGCGTTACCGGTGGAGCCTCGCTCGCCGCCAGCTGGTCGCGCACTCGCTGGATTTGCGACGTGAGAGCGACGATTTGCTTCTGCTGCTGCGCCAGCATGGACTGGAGTTCGCCGATCGTCGCGTCCTGCTCATGTGCCTTCCTATCCTGGGCCGCGAGTTTCCGCGCCTGTTCGTCGATCCGTCTATGGGCCTTTAGAAACTCGTTGAGCAACATCGCGTTGACCGCTTCGTAGCGCACCGTGTACGGTTTGCCGTTCCCATCGCAGGCCACCAGAGCGGGATCGACCTTTTCCACCTCCTCCGCCACCAGCCCAAATTGAGCAATCCCTTTCGGGTCCAGCTCCTTCTTATACCGAAACCTCACCGGTTTGAGGGCGAAAATCGCTTCGCTCGCCCCGGCCATCGGTTGAATCTCCTCCTTATATCGGGCCGACGACACAACCGTCCCCAGGTGTCCGTTCGCATCGATCACGACGCTCACTCCTCCGGGTACCGTCTTCCCACTTATCCCCGCGATAAAGGTCGCCTGCTGTGTTCCTGTCTTGCCGATTCGAATCGTGTTCGACTCCGCCGCAACTCCCACATTGCCAATATCGATATTGTTACTTCCAGTGGTTAGGCTTGATCCCGCCGAACCGCCCAGGGCAATGTTGAAGCTGCCGGTCGTGTTGTTGAGCAGCGCACTCAGACCCACCGCCGTGTTAATGCTCCCGGTCGTGTTCAGGCGCAGTGCATTGAGGCCTTCCGCCACATTGTAGCTGCCGGTGGTGTTGTGCACCATGGCGTTGGATCCGTTGGCCATGTTAAAGAACCCGGTGGTGTTGGCAAAAAGAGCCAGAGCACCAGTGGCCATGTTGTTATCTCCAGTCGTGTTATTGTAGAGCGCTTGAAAACCGTTGGCCAAGTTGTTGCCGCCGGTCGTGTTGGAGTAGAGCGCAAAAGCGCCGCTGGCCGTGTTGTTATCGCCCGTCGTGTTGTGATAGAGCACCTCCAATCCGCTGGCCGTATTATTGCCGCCGGTCATGTTGTTGTAGAGCGCCTGAAATCCGCTGGCCGTGTTGTCGCTGCCGGTGGTGTTGCCAAAGAGCACCGCATAACCGCTGGCTGTGTTGCTGCTGCCAGTCGTGTTATTTCCGAGCGCTGAAGTACCGTTGGCTGTGTTGCTCGCGCCGGACGTGTTGAGAAGGAGAGCGGCAGCTCCGCTCGCCGTGTTGCCGTTGCCGGTCGTGTTGTTATGGAGTGCACTGGCACCGATGGCTGTGTTACTGAAGCCACCAGTGAGGCTGAAAAGCGCGTCCTGGCCCTCAGCGGTGTTGCCGTTGGGATAGCCTCCGTCCGGTGCTGGGGTAACCGCTTGCGCCATCGACGAAAACGCAAACCATGCGAGGGCGGTGAGAAGGAAAGCATTCGTCCCGCAGTGACGGGATCGTTGCCTAATTGAATTTCTCGGGGATGGAGTTGTCGTTCGTAGCTGAATCGGTTGATACATAATGGACCCTTTCGTTAACCTGGTGATTAGCCCGCGTCTTCAGGTCTGAAAGAGGACAGAAGTCCCAGGAAGCGTCTGCGCCTGGTCCAGACTATTCGATCACGCAGTCTACCGAACGGCACCACTTCTTGTCAATTCGAATCCCATGAGACAACGGAAGAAGCGGTTGGCTCCATCGCCTAGTTAGATGTTCCGTATGCATCGAACAACGGCGTGACAATCCTGCCGATTTCGTTGTCGCGAGTGATTTGATGCCGCGGATAGAATACCCAATACTCCCGCGGGTTATCAGAATCGCGACCCAGCCAGAGCGTAAGATGTCTGCGTCCTATTATGTCAACGACGAGACGTTTTGTTGGCTGCGAGTGATGTGCAGGCAAGTCTTGTATCTCCTCAAGAAGGTTTAATACTTCGCGCGGATTTTGCAGCTCGTGACCATCGACGAGAACTCTGGCATTCGGGTCCTCAGACTCAAGAAGGTATGTTACTCGGAATCGCGCGAAGAGTGTGCTACTCGCACCGACTAGCGCACAGATCAAAATGGCAGCGAGGAAGATGAACTTCGGCGTATCCCATCCCATCATGATGAACGGGATGCAGATCACGGCTGTGATCAGGGTGATGGCGCAGACGACCTCGGCGACTCCCCACATCTAACGAGAACAAGATGAGCCACCACTGGCGAGAGCGCGTGTGGCAACGGGATGTGAGGTTGAAGTCATGGAAAACTTGGGCGTACGCCGGCCAGTGGTTGGCTCCATCGCCTGGTTAGATGTTGCTTGGGCAGCGGAACAGACGCGTGTTTAGCAAACAAGCAGTCATGCCGGCAGGGTAGCGCTCCAATAACCGTAAAGATAATATATTATCAACATCACCAGAGCCGCATAGTGGAACCGCCGGGAGCGGACGAAGGCAAGCAGCAGGAAGACGAAGAGCGGCGCGGAAACTGTTGCTCCGATGAGCAGAGAGCTGCGCTGCACTGAATCGTTGCGCTGGACGGCATGGCTGTGAAAATAGAGCCAGTGAAGAAAGACAGAAGTCTCGAACAACACGAACAGCGACCACAGGTACCTTCTGTTCTTTTCGTAGAAGGCTCCGAGATCGCGATTCTCTACGGCGTCATCAGGGAGACAGGCGGCACAAACTAGGAATAGTAGCATGAACTCCAGAAAGAGCGTTAGATAGAACGGGAACCAGAGCACAGCCTTGACCGTGCGAAGATCCCAAACGGAGAACCACATTCCGGTGATCACAGTAATCACCAGAGTGGCAGAAAGGATAACGCGCCCGTCCCATCTCACCGCACGTCCCTGTCGCAGCAACTTGTGCAGGCTCCCGCCCACATCCGCTAGAGCGAGACCCACGAGGATCGATATCAGGCCGACGGCGTAGTCAAATGGACCCATGTGCGCCACGATTCACATCTAACGAGAACAAGATGAGCGACGGCGGACGAGGACGCCCGTCGATCGGAGTGGAAGTGTGGAAGTCATCTCAAAAGTGGAGCGTACCGCGGTCCGCCGTTCGCTCCATCGCATGGTTAGGCTCACGGTCAATTTGCGATGAAATCTCGTAATGCAATTTGGAGTTCGTCAGTCGTTCCCTTCGCTCGTGTGCGGTCTGCCGCGTTAAATGCTCGAAGCTGATTGTTGCGCTCTATCTGTTTCGCAAGGTGAATCGCGTTTCGATCGTCCCGGAGAGTGTCCAAGCGTCTCCTGAGTGCGTTAGAATAGATGCCAATAGCCTCGCCGGCTCTAATAAGAGAAGCGAATTTGATTTCGGCGTCGCCAAGTGTCACCTCGTGGGAAAATCGCAGACAAAGCTGCCCACTGAGCGGATTGGCAGGGATAGCGATCGAAGTCTTGTGGCTGGAAATCCTATGGAACCGGTCTTCGACGCGACGGAAGCAATCCTTAACCGTTTGGTGGCATCCGGCCTCGTCGGCCCAATAGACATCGCGTAGGACCGAGTGGAGGGCGGCCTCGCAAATGGATGCGTATAGAAGAACATCGGTCTTGTAAAAGCCCTCAGCCACGTTGAAGACGAGTTCTGACCACTGAGCGTCTTCCGGCTCAAGCTGACTCGCGTGCCGAACGTTGTCCATGAGCCACTCGTGAAAATCTAGATACGTGAGCTGCTCCGCAATAACCTTGGCGCGCGCATTCGGAAGGAAGTTCCACGGCTCACGATAGCTCGCGTTGGAGCGGAAGTTGTATCGTGTCTCCGGATAGATCCCTACGGTACGTTCTGCCATAGCGCGAGTGGGCCTAACGAGAACAAGATGAGCCACCGCGCGAATTACGAGTGGCGTTCATGTGCAGAGAAACCCGGGCATAAGGACGGTTCGCGGTTGGCTCGATCGCCTGGTTAGATGGATTTGCGACCAATCGGGGAGTACCGATCATCGTCTTCTCTGATAAAGCGTAACCACATAAGGCACATCGCCCCGGCGGGAACAGTAAACAGAAGACTGCGGCCGTGCATGAGATTAAGCCAGTATGTGTGCTCGCGATACTTCAGTGTAACGGCCGTGTTCGGCGAGGTAGTAGTGCCCGTTCTGGATGCGACCGTTGACGGCCGAGCCGCCAATCATCGGCGTGATGAGTAGATATAGAAACAGGTTTCCGAGGCCGATCACGGCGCCGAGGAGCGCAATAAGCCGCGCGACTGGTCCGTGGTTGCGTGGCTCATCCATCTAACGAGAACAAGATGAGCGACGGTGGACGAGCGTGCGCGTCGCTCGGAGTGGAAATGTGGAAGTCATCTCAAATGTGGAGCGCACAGCGGTCCGCCGTTCGCTCCATCGCATGGTTAGGCCTTAATACCAGTGATTTTGCACGGCGGCTGCAAGCCTCCTCTGCGCTTTGTCGAGCTCGATATCATGTGGTGCTAGGTTTTGATGCGCGTGGAAAGCTGCAATGTCGGCTTCGAGTGCTTTGATGTAATCGGCTAGCGCTTCCCTGACTTCGTCGGGCGCGCGATACGTGTCAATGCGCTTGATCCGCGCAAGGAGATCTTCGAACTGCGCGATGCCTGCGGGCTGCGAGTGCGACGCGTCAAGGGCGGCTTTGAGGTCGCGATCGATGCCTCTCGTCTGCGTGATCTCGCCCAGGTGACGCCACCCGCTGAATGAGTAAACAGTCGCGACAAGACCTGCTACGATGAGTAGAACTTGGCCCGACTTGCGTTTCAGGAACGGCGCCCCCATAAGCCTAACGAGAACAAGATGAGCGACGGCGGACGAGACCGCGCGTCGCTCGGAGTGGAAGTGTAGAAGTCATCTCAAAAGTGGAGCGCACAGCGGTCCGCCGTTCGCTCGATCGACAGGTTAGATGTAGGGGTTCATATACCTACGACGCTGGCGAGCGTCTTCCTCCGGATCGATCGGCCGCGGGTGCTCTAGGTCCTCTTTAAGGTTGCGCTCTTGAACGCGCTCCTTCACGGCGCCGACAAATCCGATTAGTGTAACCTCCATGCCGAAAAATAGAACAAGACCGCCCCAGTCGGAGCCAAGGAGACGACTCGCGAGGCCGCTGAGAAACAGACTGATCCCGGTGAAGAGCAGTAACCCTGGCATGAAATCCAAGATGATGATGCCAGTCGACATTCTGCCTCTGTGCAGCTCGCGAACGGCCATGCAAAGCTCGGAAATAACAAAAAACAGCGCCGTAAAGATGAAGGCAAATCGCGAGGCTGTAGGCGAGAACCGCGCAAAGAGGCGAGCAATACACGCGGCAAGATACACGCCGGACAACGCGCCGAAAAGGTGCGCTCCGAGAATGCGAAACTTGGTAAGTATTGGCACGGCGCGCGACGACTACATCTAACGAGTCACAAGATCAGCGACCGCTATCGTCGGGAAGACGATACGGCGGGAGTGCGTGAGGCACGAATCGCACCAGGGCAGCCGGGAGCTTGGATGGGATCCAAGCGAAGGCGCGCGTCGATGCAAGATGAAGGTGGAAGTCATCGCAAGCTAGAACGCGGAGCGGCCAGCGGTTCGCTGCATCGCCTGGTTAGATGCTTTAAGGTTTAATAACCCCGGTACATATCCCTTGCAGAGAAGCTTCCCATCCGCGCTGACACGATAGACGACAAAGGTATCGCTCATCGCCGGCACAAAGGTCAAATCTTGCTCGTGTGAGTCGCCCTCTTCTGCGGCTCGCAGCCAAATGCGTCGACAGTCCAGAGCTTTGAGCTCGGGAAGCGGGTTGACGGCATGGTCCAGCTCGGCGCGAACGACGAGGCTTCGCAAGCCTAGAGAGACGTCAATCGGATGGCGATTTTCCATGTTTGCTGATCGTTGTCGCTCGTCGCAGATCGGAACAGGCGCACTGCGGAGGTACGCGACCGCGGCAATGCTCGATAGAATGGCCGCAGCCACAACGATGGCGGACGACTTGGTAAGGCGCTTCAGCATCTAACGAGAACAAGATGAGCGACGGCGGACGAGAGCGCGGGTCGCTCGGAGTTGGAAGTGTTAAAGTCATCTCAAAAGTGGAGCGTACAGCGGTCCGCCGTTGGCTCCATCGCGAGGCTGTGTGAAAAGTATTTTCGTGTCCCGATGATGTTGATGTAGCAAAAAGTGAGTAGATCTGGCAAGAGTTGATTCGAGCATGAACTACATTGCTGGGAGTGATCGAGGCGAGGCGCTGCTTTTGCCGGAAGTGCTGGATGATTACGTCGCTCCGGAAAATCCGGTGCGCTTTATCGATGCTTTTGTCGGGCAGCTCGATTTGATCAAGGCGGGTTTTACCAACGCGCAACTCAACGAGACCGGGCGACCGCCCTATGATCCAGGGGACCTGTTGCGGCTCTATCTCTACGGTTATCTCAACCGAGTGCGTTCCAGTCGGGGGCTGGAGCGAGAAGCCTCGCGCAATCTGGAACTGATCTGGCTGTTGCGTAAACTACGGCCCGACTTCAAAACGGTGGCTGATTTTCGGCGCGACAACGGCAAGGCGATCAAGGCGGTCTGTCGTGAATTTATCCTGCTTTGCCGCAAGCTGGAGCTATTCGGGGGAGAGCTGGTGGCGATTGATTCGACTAAGATCAAGGCGCAAAACTCCAAGGGACGCAATTACAACGAAGCAAAACTCAAAGCTCTGTTGGCCGAGATCGAGAAGAAGGTAATCGCCTACTTGCAGGAGTTAGACCAGAGCGACAGGAAAGAGGAAGAAAGTCGCGCTGGCTCGGAGGCGGAGCGACTAAGTGCGGGAGAGTTAAAGGAAAAGATCGCGCAGCTAAAAGAGCGCAAGAAGGAGTTGCACGCTCTGGCCCAAGATCTGGAACGAAGCGGCGCGACCCAGGTGTCGGTGACTGATCCCGACAGCCGCGCCATGAGCATGGGACGCGGGTCCACGGTGGGATACAACGTCCAGGCAGCGGTGGACGCCAGGCACAGCTTGATCGTGGAGACGGAAGTGACCAACACGACGAGCGACCTGGGCGCATTGGGAATCATGGCGATCAAAACGCAGGAAGCTTTGGCAGCTAAGAACCTGAGCGTGGTGGCCGACAAAGGCTACTACAACGGGAAGGAGGTGCTGGTCTGCGACACGATCGGCGTTACGGCCTATGTCGCCAAACCTTTGACCAGCGCCAACACCGCGCTCGGTCTCTACGGGAAGGAGAGCTTTAAATACGACGCCGAGAAGAACTGTTACATCTGTCCCGCCGGTCAGACGCTAACCTACCGTTTTGCCACGAACGAAAAAGGGCGCGCGATTTACTACTATCGGGCGAGCGGGTGCAAGAGTTGCCCACTCAAGGCCAGGTGTACGCGCAATAAAGAGAATCGCACCATCACCCGATTAGCGGCCGAAGAAGTGCAGGAGAAAATGGCCGAGCGCGTGGCCAAGAACCCCCAGATCATGCGGCGGCGCAAGGCCATCATCGAACATTGCTTTGGCACGATCAAGCGTTCGTTCGGCTACGACTACTTCCTTTGCCGTGGGATGAGCAATGTAACCACCGAGATCAACCTCACCGTGCTCGCTTACAATTTAAAGCGCGTTTGCAACCTGGTCGGAGTTGGCAACCTCATTGCCGCACTCAGCTAGGGGAGCCATTCCAGCGACTCTTTTTCCTTCCCCGAGCCTAACCAAGACGGGATACGTCAAGATCTTTTGCGACGCTATCCCGCGTTTTTCGCTTCTCGTCACAAGAAACATTTCCTTTTTCGCCCCACTCCCGCCTCGTCAAGCGATCTCTCCTCTTCTTTCCCGACTTTTCACACGGCCTCTCGCATGGTTAGGCGCTTGGGTGTGTAGCGTGAAAATCCTTCGTGAACTCTGTTGATCGAAGCCGTATATCGTCAAGCTGACCAAAGGGTATGAGTGCCTCGACACGGGATAATAACGAACTACCAGTTCCTTCGTCAATATCTCGCGTGAGCCAAAACCACTTGTGCGCCTCGGATAGATGATTCGGGACGGGAATGCGATAAGGATACTTCTCGATCGATCTTAGCCAACATGTCCAAAATGAAATAGCATCATCGTAGTTAGAGAAGCGTGGAGGAGTATCAGTGAACGGCGGATTATTGTTGCGCTCGAATGTCGCCGGGTCTTCGGTCGCAGCAGCCGGAAGCAACTTGACGATTGAAGGGCACCGCGTGAGAACTTCTTTACTGAGCTTGGGAAGATACTCGCTCTTCCGTTGGCTCATTTCAGCCAAAGCCATTAGGACGGCAAGGTGGTTGTTTATCCGCAGCTTCAACAACGGGTAATTGCCCCATAACCAACCAGCAGCTTGCCCTTCCGCTTTTTCGTCAGGTTCTTTTTCGCTATCTTTCTGTCGGAGGTTGCGAAAATGTTTCAGTAGCGACATGGGAATAGCGCCTAACGAGAATGAAGTGAGCTACCGCCACCGAGGGCGAGCATGGCTCGGAGTGAAAATGTTTTAGTCATCTGAAATGTGAACACAGAGCGGGTGGCGGTTGGCTCCACTGACTGGTTAGATGATTTTGTGTGCCATGACGCCAAGCTGTGAGCAAAACGCCGCTGCACGAGGAAAGTCGATCTCCGTCTGGAGTGTGGCCACTAGATTCTGGTGCTGCAGGAGAGCATAGACGATGGCGAGCGGCGGCATGTGCAAGGCATCGCCAAGATCGCGGACAAGAACCGGATCGCGAATGCTGATGCTGACCGGAAGAGGGCCGTCTGGTAGAATGGCAGCAGCACTGGCCTTTTCCGCTTCGATCGCATCGGCCTCCGCCTGCTGGACTCGCAAGACGTCGATCAGGTCTTTGCAATCGTCGGGGAGTAAGTAACGCGGCTTCTCTTCTGATGGTGTGTCGTCGGCCATGGCGCTGAATCATCTAACGAGAACAAGATGAGCGACGGCGGACGAGGGCGCGCGTCGCTCGGAGTGGAAGGGTGGAAGTCATCTCAAAGTTTGGACGCGGGGCGGTCCGCCGTTCGCTCCATCGCCTGGTTAGATGCGTTAGGCGCAACGGCTTGAACGCGGCAGAATGTCAAAATTTGCCCTTCCCGGAACCATCGAATTCGGAGCTCGTTTGACTGGATGTCAACAATGTCGAGAACTTTTGGCGGAATCGGCCACCGGTCCGGCGCGTCAACGTGATAGCCGAGATAAATCTTGGTGCCGCCGGCGTACCATCGACCATGTCCTACGTCGTATGCCTCGCCGAGAGACGTCTCTCTGAGGACGAAGCTGCCGTTGCTGCGGAGGTCGAGGTACATGTCCGAATCGGTCGCGCGCTCGACCCACGTGCCGTATAGAATCTCCTGCCCGGGGCCACGGTGGTGGCGCTCGTAGGAGTAGATCAGCGTCGCAAATGCGAGAATGCCGCAAAGGCCAACGCTCATGATCGCTGCCTTTTGCGTGCGTGACCAAGCGTGTGTCAGCTTCAGCATCTAACGAGAACAAGATCAGCCACCGCTGGCGAGGGCGCGCGTGGTGGCGGGAGAAGAGGTTGGCGTCACGGAAATCTTGAGCGTACGCCGGCCAGTGGTTGGCTGCATCGCATGGTTAGCTGTTGCGGTCGAGCTCATTGGAGTGCGTCCCAAGGATAGTGCCCGGTGAGGCCGTGGATATGCGTGCGAACGCGATTGGCGGTGATCTGACAGGCGCGACGTGTCCGAAAAACACGCGTTACAAAGTTTTGGAAGTTAACGTTCGGCACATTGAGAAGGTCGTGAGCAATGCCGCCGCGCATGGTGACAAGCTCGCTCAAGCGCCTCTTAACCTGCGCGTTGGTGGCGTTCTGCCAGTGCCAATACTGTGACACCTCTCGAAGGCCGAGGGTGACGAGAATCAATTTGTCTACGTTCGCAGGCCGCGGGGTATGAAAACCGTCGAGAAGCTTTCGCCTGTGCTCGCGCAGCCGAAGCCGCCAGCTATCCCCAGCGATGCCCCAAATAGCTCGCGGGTCCTTGCGGTCGGAAAGGTCGTCCGAGACGGGGAAGAGAACGTCATACCCGAGAACAGTCGGGTCGGTAAGGTGGGCGAGCAGGAACTCCTGCCCCTCGTCCACAATGTCCTCGACAAACGTCTCCCACATGAGCACCTCGAACAGCACCAGTTGGTAGCAGATGAGCTGCTTCTTACGGGTCGAATCGGCAACCTGATGCACCCTACAGTCGTCGATCAACGCCGCGATAAGGATACCGTCGGTGGTGCGAGCTAATCGGTTGTCTTCAGCGCGGGGATTGGCCATAGCGGCTAGCTGCAGCTAACGAGAACAAGATGAGCGACCGCGAGCCCACTGTGCCCCCGCACGCAGAGAGGAGGACAGATGGCAAACACTCATAAAGGCAGAACGCAGGCTTGCTCGCGGTTCGCTCCATCGCCTGGTTAGATGCGTTGGGCCAACTCATCGAGCGCGTCGGAAGCTGACGCCGGTGGTCCAAAAACGCGGCTTACCGACGGCCACGCCACCGCGTTGCGTAGTCGTGACGTGATAGCCGAAGTAGAGCCGGTCGCCGCTAATTGTGATTCTCACGCTGTCTGTTTCGGTATGGCGTCCGTCGCGCGAAGTGGTGACCAACAGGTCACCTTCTTCGATGCGCCAATTCCCGCGAAACACCGTTCCGTCATTGCGGACGGTGTACGTATGATCTTTGCCGTAGTTGAGCTCAATTCCAGCGTAATCATACGACTTCCACTTGCCGATCAGCTGCGGCTCGAGCGACGTTTCTGCGCCCACGGCGGAAAGGACGCTGAGAAGCAGAACAACCGTGATACGCTCAAGCATCTAACGAGACGGAGCTCAGCCGCGGCTACCGAGAGCGCGGCTGAAAATCTCTGGAACTGTTTTAATCATAAAAAATGTAAACGCACAGCGGGTAGCCGTCGGCTGCAGCGATTGGTTAGACCCAATGATCGTCACGGCAGGACTCGTTGATGTGGAAATGATTGTGTGGTGAACCAGCCAGCAACGAACTGACCGATGTATGCGGTGCACACTACAAATGCGAGCGCTGCGGCAATGGGTGCACCAAACCGTACGAGTGAGTGACGCGAGCGTGCGACAGCGCGATGCGCGTGCGTCAGTGCGAGCGCCCATGTGACTACCCACAACGCGAACAACGGCGGAACGAAGAGCACACCAACCTCGCCTGCGCGATCGACGACTAAGCCGAACAACGCGGAGAGGACAACTGCAACCGCGCACACGACGAGAATTGGGATACGCAGCAGCCAATCGCGGATTCGTCGCAGCATAGCGCTTTAGGTCTAACGAGATAGAGATAAGCCACGGCAGGGTGTCGTGGCAAACACGCTGAAGTTGCATCGCAATGGGGCCGTTGGCTTCATCGATTGGTTAGACGGAAGACGTGGCAAACAGGAAAGACAAGGCACGTAATCATCGAAATGGGAATGGCGCTTTGCCGGTGATTGCGACGTATCCGAAAATGAGAATGAATCCAAACAGTGCAGCGGTGAAATGCCAATTGGAATGCAGCTCCTGGACTCCCATGATGAAAAGCGGAAGCGCCACAAGAGCGAGCAACGCCGCAAGCACGCGGAAGACGATGCGAACGCGAGGGGATTGAGGCGTCATCATCGATTGAGTAACATTACGTCTAACGAGACAAAGATCAGCTACCGCGGACGAGAGCGAGCTGAAATAACATCGAGAACTGATTCATAAAGTAAAGCTGGGCGTCGCGCCGGTCAGCGGTTAGCTGGAGCGCGAGGCTGTGTGAAAAGTATTTTCGTGTCCCGATGATGTTGATGTAGCAAAAAGTGAGTAGATCTGGCAAGAGTTGATTCGAGCATGAACTACATTGCTGGGAGTGATCGAGGCGAGGCGCTGCTTTTGCCGGAAGTGCTGGATGATTACGTCGCTCCGGAAAATCCGGTGCGCTTTATCGATGCTTTTGTCGGGCAGCTCGATTTGATCAAGGCGGGTTTTACCAACGCGCAACTCAACGAGACCGGGCGACCGCCCTATGATCGAGGGGACCTGTTGCGGCTCTATCTCTACGGTTATCTCAACCGAGTGCGTTCCAGTCGGGGGCTGGAGCGAGAAGCCTCGCGCAATCTGGAACTGATCTGGCTGTTGCGTAAACTACGGCCCGACTTCAAAACGGTGGCTGATTTTCGGCGCGACAACGGCAAGGCGATCAAGGCGGTCTGTCGTGAATTTATCCTGCTTTGCCGCAAGCTGGAGCTATTCGGGGAGAGCTGGTGGCGATTGATTCGACTAAGATCAAGGCGCAAAACTCCAAGGGACGCAATTACAACGAAGCAAAACTCAAAGCTCTGTTGGCCGAGATCGAGAAGAAGGTAAGCGCCTACTTGCAGGAGTTAGACCAGAGCGACAGGAAAGAGGAAGAAAGTCGCGCTGGCTCGGAGGCGGAGCGACTAAGTGCGGGAGAGTTAAAGGAAAAGATCGCGCAGCTAAAAGAGCGCAAGAAGGAGTTGCACGCTCTGGCCCAAGATCTGGAACGAAGCGGCGCGACCCAGGTGTCGGTGACTGATCCCGACAGCCGCGCCATGAGCATGGGACGCGGTTCCACGGTGGGATACAACGTCCAGGCAGCGGTGGACGCCAGGCACAGCTTGATCGTGGAGACGGAAGTGACCAACACGACGAGCGACCTGGGCGCATTGGGAATCATGGCGATCAAAACGCAGGAAGCTTTGGCAGCTAAGAACCTGAGCGTGGTGGCCGACAAAGGCTACTACAACGGGAAGGAGGTGCTGGTCTGCGACACGATCGGCGTTACGGCCTATGTCGCCAAACCTTTGACCAGCGCCAACACCGCGCTCGGTCTCTACGGGAAGGAGAGCTTTAAATACGACGCCGAGAAGAACTGTTACATCTGCCCCGCCGGTCAGACGCTAACCTACCGTTTTGCCACGAACGAAAAAGGGCGCGCCATTTACTACTATCGGGCGAGCGGGTGCAAGAGTTGCCCACTCAAGGCCAGGTGTACGCGCAATAAAGAGAATCGCACCATCACCCGATTAGCGGCCGAAGAAGTGCAGGAGAAAATGGCCGAGCGCGTGGCCAAGAACCCCCAGATCATGCGGCGGCGCAAGGCCATCATCGAACACTGCTTTGGCACGATCAAGCGTTCGTTCGGCTACGACTACTTCCTTTGCCGCGGGATGAGCAATGTCACCACCGAGATCAACCTCACCGCGCTCGCTTACAATTTAAAGCGCGTTTGCAATCTGGTGGGAGTTGGCAACCTCATTGCCGCACTCAGCTAGGGGAGCCATTCCAGCGACTCTTTTTCCTTCCCCGAGCCTAACCAAGACGGGATACGTCAAGATCTTTTGCGACGCTATCCCGCGTTTTTCGCTTCTCGTCACAAGAAACATTTCCTTTTTCGCCCCACTCCCGCCTCGTCAAGCGATCTCTCCTCTTCTTTCCCGACTTTTCACACGGCCTCTCGCCTGGTTAGACCTATTTCTTTGGCGGTACTGCTGGCACTGTATCCTGGCAGCGGCTTGTGAGGGTCGGGATGAACAGCTTCTCCGGTGGCAGCTCATCTGGATCGGTCGGAGCATGCATCTTCCAAACGAAGAACTGAACGCTGGGCAGCTTTCCGTGGTGACCCGGCGGTAAGGCAGGTACGCAGGAACGAGAACTCCGTAGAATCGCAGCTTCACGTGGCGCTCCGCCGCGCGCATCAGCACGGAGCCGCATGAGTCGCGGACGCGTCTCGGGTGGGGCCAATCAGAACAACGTCGCCTGTCGTGTTGCCCTTGATCGGCTTGTCAGCGCGGAACAGCAGGACGCCGTCTTTGCTGAAAACGTCGCCCGTGATCCAAATACCCTGGTCGGACTTGTCGCCGGCGAACGCGGCGACCGCCGCGGCGATGAGAACTGGAACGATGAGTAAGCGCATAGGTCTAACGAGAATTAGACGAATGTTCGCCTTTAAAGGCGAACATTTTTTCGCCTATCACGACCGCGCGTGTGGTGATCATTGGTCGACTGGGCTGCGGACGCTCAGGCCCGGTTTGTTGCAGACGTGCGTGTACCGCGTAAAAGCTCTGCTCACGCGGTTGATCTAAGTGTATTTTTTGCAAAATAATGTGCAAGTTGTCTTGTCAAAAACTTCCGACCGGCGCCGCTCTTGAGAAATTTCTCGCGTCCTTCAGCGTCGGCGCGTTCGATGTAGGCTTCATAATAGACCAACTTCCAAGGCCGTCGATACGAAGTGGCAAAGGCGGTACCATTCTGATGTTGCGTCAGTCTTTTCTTCAAATTTGCCGAGAAACCAATGTAGAGACCCTGGTCTTTTCCTGAGTGAATTACATATACATAGAACACGTCTCTGGTTCTAAGAGCTTCTGGCACGTGGCGGAAGCTTTACGTGCTGGTTTTGCGTGGAGGCGGCAACGCCCTGATCAGCGGCGAGATAGCTGAGGAAGGCAGCGATCTCCTCCTCGGCCATGTCGCCGGGATGGCGTTTCCCATGGAAGAGGATGTAGCGGCGAATCCAATCGACGTAGGCCTGCTCGGTGCGGATGCTGTAGTGTTTGACGCGCAGATGCCAGCGGACGCGATCGAGCAGTTTGGGAGAAGGCTGCGCGGGTGAGGTTGGGCGTGGAGTGGCGGGAGTTGCCGCAGGGGGTGCAGTAGCCGGGCGCACGCAGAGAGGTTTTCAGGATTGGGCGGCGAAAGCAAGCGCAGGCGTTCGAGGGCCTGGCTCGTTCAAGGGATCTCAGGGGGAAATGTGGTCAGCCCTGGAACCCCGGAAGAGCCCGTTGGACTGAAGCTGCGAACTGAAGGGAGTGGCGCTCTCGTCGTATATATAGAGAGAGCGTTTTCTGGTGCTGCCCTGGCATTTTCTAGAATTCGGAACGGGCTCCCGAATGTTCCGGGGAGGCTCAGAAACGTTTGGCAAGGGCTCATTAATGTTCGGAAGAGGCTGATTAGGATTCGGGAGAGGCTGAATATGGTTTGGGAGAAGCTGATCAAGGTTTAGAAGAAGCTGATCAAGGTTTGGGGGAGGCTGACCAATGTTTTGGAACGGTCGATCAATGTTTGGGAAAGACCGATTAATGTTTGGGAGAGGCTGACGAGTGTTTGGGAAGGGCCGATCAAGGTTTGGGAAAGACCGATTAAGGTTTGGGAGAGGCTGATTAAGGTTTGGGAAAGACCGATCATGTTTTGGGAATGGCTCCGAAACGTTCGGAAAACATTTCCAGTATTTGTGGAAGCTCGACCATTTTTCCCCAAACCGTCTCTCAATTTCGCAAAAACGATTCTCATTATCTGGAAACGGCTTCCCCGGGTTTCCGGCGAGTCATTTCATTTTAACGAGGGATTTCCAGCGCATCGGGAGTGTCCCAATGGAGCCGCCGCGTAACTTTTAAATAGCTCAGGCGAACATTCTTAAAAACTCCGGTCGACGTGAAATAAGACGCTCGTTAGTGCCTGCAACATGACACCTAACGAAAACAGCTGGCCTAACGGAAATGGCCGGGATAACACGATGGCAAATGTCCTGCTATCGTTAGGTGGCATGAAACTTAAAATAAAGGGAGGGAACTCCCATGATCGTTAAACCTGCAATCAGCTTTCTCATGGCGACAGCTGATGCGGCACTTATCACCGCTGTGCGAACCATCATCCTGGCGATGACCGACAACGTAAACTACGACAAACCGGAGCCGACGCTGGTCATCATCGGGGCGGCGCTGGATGACTTCGTGACCGCCCTGGCCAATGCGGCGGATGGGGGGAAGGAGTTGACCGCGCTAAAGAACGCGAAGCGGGCGGAGCTGGTTTCGCTGGTCCGTCAACTGGCGAGCTATGTGACGGTGGCTTGCAAAGAGGACATGACCATGCTGCTGAGCAGCGGTTTCCCGGTGCAAAAACCGAACCGCCAGCCGATCGGTGTGCTCCCGGCTCCCGAGACCCCTAAAGTCTCGCAAGGGCCGCGCACGGGAGAGATGTATGCCGCGACGTCGCCATTGGTGGGCGGGTATATCTATACCTGGCAGTTGTTTCTCGCTTCGGCTCCTGCGGTGCCGGTGCGAACGGAACAAACCACGAGCGCGCGTCACACCTTCACCAGTCTCACGCGCGGGACGACCTATCGCCTGCAAGTGAACGTGGTCGGCACGGCCGGCCCGAGCGATTGGAGCCAGGCGGTTGAGCTGATGGTGCTGTAACAGGGAAAAGTTCTCCCTCGGGAATTTTTCGATGCCGCGGTGAGGCACATCTCACCGCGGCATTTTTTTGTGTTTGGTTAGGTCCGCGTTTTTTCGCGGCTAGCGCGCGGTGTAGGGGTGCTTGTGCCAAGCACCCACCGTGTAGTTAGGCGATGCGAATTGTTAGGGGGATTGAGGCAGGCGCTTGACACGTTCGGGGGGACCTGAAGGAGCAGGCGCTTGACACAAGCGCCTCTACACGCGCTAACGCTCGATGGTGATGATGTGGGCTTGGATCTTGCCGTCGACCGCGTCCGAGCCGAACCGACTGGCGATAGCCGCAGTCGCGATGTCGGTAGCTTCGTCCAGGCGCGAGGGGTCGCGCGCTTCGATTTCGCTGCGAAGCGGCGTGCCCTGGCAGTAGGCCACGGCTGCAATACGCGGTGAATCGGCGCGACTGCGCGCGGCCAGGGTAATGAACTCGGGCACGCGATCGAATCCGCCGCGGGCAAGATCCGCAGCGATGAGGGGGAAATCGTGGTAGCCGTGGGGAACTCGCGCCATGAAGCGCGGCGGATCGGCGGAGAATGGAGTTTCGAGCGCTTTGGTGACGGTGTCGGCAAACTCGTTGTGCTCGATTCGATCCCAGACATTGAAGATGAAGGCGCCACCGGGACGAAGGACGCGCCGTGCTTCGGAAAACGCTTTCGATTTTTCGGGAAAGAACATGACGGCAAACTGGCAAACGACTACGTCGAATGTTTCATCGGGATACGGCAATTGCGCGGCATCGGCCTGGCGCCACTCGACGGGACGAGCGGTGCCGATCACAGCGGCCTGATCGAGCATCGGCTGGTTGAGATCGGTCGCGACGATGGAGACGCCGGGCGGCAGGACATTCGCGAGGTGACGCGTAACGACGCCTGTGCCGGCGGCGATCTCGAGCACGCGAGAGGGCTGGCGGAGCGCGACGCGAGAAGCGAGATCAGCCGCGTAAGGCTCGAAGATGAGCGGGACGAGGTGGCGTTCGTAGAGATGGGGAATCGAGCCTGAGAATATTGTGTCGGGGTGGGGGAGATTCATGGTGGTGAGCTTACACGAAGTTGCGCTTTAACAAGAGACAAGGTTAGGCGCCTGGAGGGCCGCTGTAGCGGTGCTTGTGCCAGGCACCGATCATGTGGTTAGGCGCTCGCCGCGCTCGGGAGTGAGGCAGGCGCTTGACACAAGCGCCTCTACACGCCTCTACATATGGCGGGGCAGCGATTGGTTAGGCCGCCTGGAAGGCCGCTGTAGCGGTGCTTGTGCCAGGCACCGATCATGTGGTTAGGGGCTTGACCCGTCGGGGTGAGGCAGGCGCTTGACACAAGCGCCTCTACACGCCTCTACATATGGCGGGGCAGCGATTGGTTAGGCCGCCTGGAAGGCCGCTGTAGCGGTGCTTGTGCCAGGCACCGATTGTGTGGTTAGGGGCTTGCCGCGCTCGGGGGTGAGGCGGCGCTTGACACAAGCGCCTCTACACACGGCGTATCTCCCGAGGTAGATATGGCCGGCATTTGTGTCAACCGCGGAAGCGCGGTGTAGCGGTGCTTGTGCCAGGCACCGATTGTGTGGTTAGGGGCTTGATCCGATCGCGGGACTCAGGAGCGGCGCTTGACACAAGCGCCTCTACACGCCTCTACATATGGCGAGGGAGCGATTGGTTAGGCCGCCTGGAAGAATTCATCGGGAGGCTCCCGGCGGCAGCGCGGGAACAAGCCCGTGTTTCGCCATGACAGCTTTCAACTTTTCAACATCGGGCGGGCCGCCGGCATTCACAATGGCTGCTGCCTCCTTAAAGAAATCCGGGCCGAGCAGCGCCGGAGTAATGATGGCCAGCGCCTTCACATCGGTCTGCTTCAGGTTGTTGAAACCATGAACAGCCCCGCGCGGAATAAAACAGGATTCCCCCGGGCCAATGTCCACCGATTTTCCCTCCACGGTGAACGTGACCACGCCTTCGACTCCGTAGATGGTTTCGTCGTAATGCTTGTGCTAATGGGGCAGCGGCATCTTCGCGCCAACCGGAACGGTGAATTCGAACATCGCCACCGAACCGTTCGTGTCGGCCGCTTCGAGCAAAAATCTGATTCCGATTTGCCCGACACGGATGATTTCGTTTTTCATCGCCGTTTTACTTCATTGGAGCGGTGGCCCGACGAGTTCGATTCCACACTTGGCTGCGGCGGCCTTCAGCGCCTGAATGGCGTCGGCGGATGGTGGTCCGGCCGGCGCCGGCAATTCCGGGCGTTCCGCCGGGCGGCTCACCGCGCGCACGAAGCGTTCAAAATCCCCGCGCACCGTGATCGTCAGGCAGCGACCTCCCTGAACTGACTCAACGCGGTAGGTGTGCGGTACGCCCTTCGGCATGAAGCAGAACGTCCCCAGCGCCGAGTCGCTGCTCCTGGTCATTCACTCTTCACCCGAAACTCGCCCATCGAGGACATGGAAGACCTCATCCTCCGTGCGATGAAGATGCAAAGGCGGTGAAGAACCATGCGGCACCGATGCTCAAGGACGGAGATGCCATCCTGGCCGTCCGACGCGGACACCTGGATGGTGACGAGTGAGTCTTGAAACCATAATTGAGTTGCAGGGGCAGTCTTGGTCATGGGCGTAGTCGTGTTAATTATTTACTCGTTGTATGAGCGGTCTAATGAGACACAAGATGAGCCGCGCCATAGAGGACCGCAACAGGTTGCAGCCGCGACGGTCCGCCGCTGTTCGCCGTCGTTGCTTTCGAGGGTATCGTCATGCCGGTTTGACCCACTCCACGCCGTTCCTCGCGCCGGCGTCCATCATCCGCTTCACCAGCTCTTCGGTGATCGGCGGCGGGGTGGCGTTGCGGTCCGTCGTCGGATAGAACGATTCTTCAAAGAACTGCTGCATCCCCGTCGGCCCGGCCGGCGATATGATGATGACCGCCCTGGCGGGCACCGTTCCTTCGTTCTTTATTGAATGCACGACGCCGCGTGGAACGTGGATGAAATCCCCTGGTTTGGCGTGGATTGTCTGCCCACCCGCTTGGAATGTGGTGCTGCCCTCCAGAATATAGAAGGACTCGTCCTCGGACTGGTGAATGTGGGGCGGCGGCCCTCCGCCCGGCGCAATCAGCCCCTCACTGATGAAACAGTTTCCGTGCGTTTCCGCACCCGTGGCCAGAAAGCTGACCCTGTCGCCCGGCCCGCAATACACCAGGCCTGTTCCGGTGGGGACATACTTGGCTTGATTTTGATTTGGCATGGCTTGGATTCCTTTCGTGGTTGTTGTGTTGTTGGTGAGGGATGATGCTCTGTGTGACATGCGCAATGCGGCCTAACGAAACAGAAGATGAGTCACTGCAGTGGTGTCGTGGCAGACACGCTGAAGTTGCATCGCAATGGTTAGGCCGCGCGAATTCACAAAGTAAGTGCAACAGCTAAAGAAGAGGGGCGCGAAGTTGCGAGTTACTTTCCGCGCGTGAGCTTTTCCCAAGCGGCGTCATCGACGATCTCCTGCCGGTAGGTGGCGTGGCAGGCGACGCAGGTGACCATGGTCGCCGAAACCGCGATGAGCACCTGCTTTTCGTCACGCTTCTTCGCCGCCTCGGTGATCGTGTCGGCGGTGCGATGAAAGTGAAGCGCCATGTCGGTAAAACCCGGCGCGGCCGCTCCCATGTGGTGGCACATCCGCTCCATCTGCTCGGAATAGCCGATGCGCACCGCCGCCCGCTCGACGCCCGCGAAATCGCTCGTGGCGAGGCTGGCGAGTATCTCCTGCACGGCAGCGAGGTGATCCCGCATCTGTTCGCGCTGATGCTCGGCCATATGGGCCAGCAGCGGAAGCGGGGTGCGTTTCTCGGTCGTGGCGGCGGGCGCTTGCGGTTCGGCGCGCGCGATCAGTGGCGGCATGGTGAAAAGCGCGGTTGCAATGGCGAAGTGAAGGATAGGTTTGCGCATGGTGCGTGTCGGGTTGTTTTTCATTGTTTTGGTTTCGAAGAGAGACTGTTCAATCGCCTAACGAGAAGTGGGCCGAATTATTCGGTAATTTCTTTGGGAAGGTGGGATAATTCGACCTAATCCATCCGTCTTCTGGAAGTGAATCGAACGCATGCCGATCATGGTTGCCAGCTTAGGCAGAGGCGTTTCTCCCGGCAATCTCAAACTGCTCGATAGACATGGCCGCGTTTGTGTCAACCGCCGAAGCGCGGTGTAGCGGTGCCTGTGCCAAGCACCGATCGTGTAGTTAGGGGCTTGATCCGATCGCGGGACTCAGGAGCGGCGCTTGACACAAGCGCCTCTACACACAGCGTATCTCCCGAGGTAGATATGGCCGGCATTTGTGTCATGGAATAGCGCCGAAGCGTGGTCGATCGCGGGACTCAGGAGCGGCGCTTGACACAAGCGCCTCTACACACGGCGTATCTCCCGAGGTAGATATGGCCGGCATTTGTGTCAATCGCCGAAGCGTGGTGTAGCGGTGCTTGTGCCAGGCACCGATCATGTGGTTCAGGCGCTTGACCCGTTCGCGGGACTCATGACGGCGCTTGACACAAGCGCCTCTACACACGGCGTATCTCCCGAGGTAGATATGGCCGGCATTTGTGTCAATCGCCGAAGCGCGGTGTTAGCGGTGCTTGTGCCAGGCACCGATCATGTGGTTAGGGGCTTGATCCGATCGCGGGAATCAGGAGCGGCGCTTGACACAAGCGCCTCTACACACGGCGTATCTCCCGAGGTAGATATGGCCGGCATTTGTGTCAATCGCCGAAGCGTGGTGTAGCGGTGCTTGTGCCAAGCACCGATTATGTGGTTCAGGCGCTTGACCCGTTCGCGGGACTCAGGAGCGGCGCTTGACACAAGCGCCTCTACACATAGCGGGGCAGCGATTGGTCAGGCGGCTGGCGCGGCGATAGAGTCCTCCGCCCAACGTTTCCGCAGGTAGAAGAAATTGATGATCCATGCGACCGGGTTGAAGCTGAAAATCGTGAGCGTGATCCAGGCCCAGTTCTGTCGTTGGGCGAAGAACCACGCGAGGACTGCGTAAATGAGGCCGCAGATGATGACGGCGCCGACGCCGGCTTCAAGGATGCTGCCGAGGGCAACGCCGCCGATGAATGACATGATGCTAAAATAATATCCCCAGCGGTACGGCCTTTTCCCGGGATTGCGCCGTTGGAAGCGGCGATTGAGAACGAAGGCGAGGAGAATTGGCACAATCGTCGCGCCGACAAGGACGGCGATGAAGGTAAGAGCGATGAGAACGGGGCTGGTGGCGCCCGCAGAACTCGCCGTGCGATTAGCAGCGGCTGGCGCTGCTTCGTTGTTATCGTCCGACACGGTGATGATCACTTTCCCGCGCGCGTGGCCTCCCTCCAGATACTGCATCGCCTCGGGGAACTCGCCGAACTTGTAAGTCCTGTCGATGACCGGCGTTACCTTTCCGTTCTGCATGAGATCGGCCAGCGTGGTCACGTCCTTCTGGTTGAACTCCGCCAGCATCATGCCCATTTTCTGGCTAACGAATGGCGCCAGGGCCAGGGCTTTGAGCATACCGGCCATCGGACCGATCCATCGGTTGTCGTTCACCCCTCCGCCCCCGATCAGAATATATTTTCCATTGGGATTCAAGGCGCGCCTGTTTTCCAGCAGTGAATGATTCCCCACATTGTCGATAATCACGTCGTAACGCTGCCCGCTCCTGGTGTAATCCTCTTTCGTGTAATCAATGACCTGACTCGCCCCAAGCGATCGAACCAGATCCAGGTTTCTCGTGCTGCAGACACCTGTGACGTTTGCTCCTAACGACTTCGCGATCTGCACGGCGAATGTCCCCACGCCTCCGGACGCGCCGTTTATTAATATCGTCTGCCCCGGCCGCGCGCCGGCTTTGTCGCGCACGGCCTGCAATGCGGTGATTCCCGCAATCCCGACAGAAGCCGCCTGCTCGAACGTGACATTGGCCGGTTTCAGCGCCACGGCACGATCCGCCTGCACACAGATGTACTCGGCAAAGGCCCCGTTCTTCCCGCCAAACACCTCGTCGCCCGGTTTGAACTGCGTCACTTTTTTGCCAACCGCTTCAACCGTCCCCGCGTAGTCGACGCCGAGTCGTGTGTCTTTTGGTTTGAACGCCCCGAACCCGAAGAGCATGCGAGCGATGTAGGGCGTGCCTTCCATGAAGTGCCAGTCGAGGGGATTGACAGAAACCGCGCGAACTTTGACCAGGAGTTGATTGTCGTTGGGAACAGGCTTTTCGACTTCTTCAAGCCGAAGCACATCGGGTGAACCAAAGTCGTGATAAACAATGGCTTTCATTCGTGGCGCGGGGCTCGTTGTAGCGGCGGTCTCCGACCGTGGGCCAGGTTCCTGCGCGAGCGCTGTGCCTGCAAGAAAGAGCGCAGCCGTGCAGATTGTAAGGATCAGGGGTTGTAGATGTGTTTTCATGAACGTTCGTTGGGTTTTTGCGGTTATTTCAAAGTTGGTTTCGGGCGTTGTCACCATGCCGCGCACGATCAGGGCGTTCGCCCCAAGGGCAGAAGAATGAGCCTAACGAATTGGACAACACCGGCCACGAGCTGCATGACAATCGTCGCGAAGAACGCCCAAAACGCATTGAGGATCACGAGGTTGTAAACCTGGAGCAGCGCTGCGGCCATTCCAACAATTCCCAGTCCGTAGAAAAGGAGCCGGGATGTGCCGGCCATATCCAATCCGCCAGATCCAATCGCACGCATCCCCTTGATCGTCGATTTTCCGAACGGCACCGCAAGGCCGAGCGAGAGAGCGCTGCACGCGCGCCAGATCCAGGGCAGAGGAGGCTTCACGCTCAGAAGCAGCATTGCCATGAGGCAAGCGAGCAGCGGCACCACCGAGTTGCCCAGCAAAAGCCGAAGCCGCAATTTGTCGATCGGCGCCCATTCATGCAACGCGCCAGTGCGGAAGGCGACGACTACGCTGGCAAATCCCGCCAGGGCCAGTGCCAGTTGCGACGCGGCGCTCAGAGCTTCACCTGGTTCCATAAACGTTAGGCTGGGAAATGAGATGATTGAATGTGAAAGCTCTTTCGGTTGCGGAAAGCGGGTTCATGTCTGGTTGTTATTCTATACTTATTACGATTTTTCCGCGCGCGTGACCTTCTTCGAGATAGCGGACTGCATCTTGTGTCTCACTAATCTTGTAAGTGCGATCGATGACCGGCACGACTTTTCCGGACTGAATCAGATCGCGCAGAACATTCAGATCGTCTTTGGTCAGTTTTGCAATGTAGAAGACGAACTTCTGGCTGGTGAATTTTGACTGAAAAGCGGTTTTGAAATTTCCGAGAATTCGTCCCCCCGATTCAGGATGAAAGCCTGCGCCGCCGATTCCGGCGAGCACGCAAATGCCGTTGGGCGTCAGGATTTGCCGGCGCTCGGAGAACGAATGGTTGCCGACCAAATCATAGATCATGTCGTAACGCTGATCAGTCTTGGTAAAATCTTCCTTGGTGTAATCGATCACGCGATCAGCGCCGATCGATTTCACAAGATCGACATTGCGCGTGCTGCAAACACCGGTGACCTCGGCGCCGAACGCCTTGGCGATTTGCACCGCGAACGTCCCGACGCCGCCCGATGCGCCGTTGATCAAAACTTTTTGTCCGGCCTGAATGTGTCCCTTGTCGCGGAGACCTTGTAGCGCAGTGACTCCCGCGACTCCGACCGAGCCCGCTTGCTCGAATGTGATGTTGCTCGGTTTCATCACGATCGCCCGATCCGCCTTGACGCAAATGTAATCCGCCACGGCGCCGTTCTTTGCTCCGAACACCTCGTCTCCCGATTTGAAGCTCGTTACATCTTTCCCAACTGCTTCAATGGTCCCGGCGAAGTCGGTTCCAAAGCGTGTATTCTTCGGTTTGCGCAGCCCGCTCATTGGTCGCATCATCCACGAGCCTCGGATCATGTGGCCATCGACCGGATTGATTGAGGCGGCGCGCACGCGAACGAGAACTTCGTTGTCGATTGGCGCCGGTTTTTCCAGTTCTCGGAGCCGAAGATTGCCGACGCCATATTCGCAATTCAGGATAGCTTTCATGGGATTACTCGGAGTAGCAGCGTTGCGGTCGCAGTCGTTAGTCGACGCCCAGTAGGCGATGAATCCGACCAGGAACGTCAATATTAAGGCGAGCAAAATCACGCGCGCGCTCCACTTTAGTATTCGTTTTATCTTCATCGGCCTAACGAACTTGATCGTCCTGTTCTACAGTGATAACTACTTTTCCTCGGGCGTGGCCTTCTTCGAAATACCGCATCGCCTCCGCGGTCTCGCTCAACTTGTAAGTCCGGTCGATGACGGGTTTGACCTTTCCCGTTCGCATGAGATCGCTCAACAACTTCAGATCCTCTTTGTCCAGTTTCGTACCATACCCGACGAACTTCTGACGGACGAACCGCGACAAGAGGTTCGCTTTGAAAGTCCCAGCGATACGCCCCCACGCTTCCGGGTGTAGTCCTGCTCCTCCGATTCCGGCCAGGACGCAGATGCCATTCGGAGTTAAGACGCGCCGCCGATCTGAGAAGGAGTGGTTGCAAACGTTATCGAAGATCACGTCGTAACGCTGGTCACCTTTGGTGAAATCCTCTTTGGTGTAGTCAATGACGTGATCGGCGCCGATTGATCGGACAAGGTCCACTTTTCCCGTACTGCATACGCCCGTTACCTCCGCGCCCAATGACTTTGCGATCTGGACAGCGAAAGTGCCCACACCTCCCGTTGCGCCATTGATCAGGACCTTTTGTCCCGGCTGAATGTTACCTTTGCGAAGACCCTGCAAGGCGGTGAATCCCGCCCAGGCCACACAGCCCGCTTGTTCAAACGTCACATTAGCTGGCTTAATAACCAATGCGCGCTCCCGAGCACACACATACTCCGCAAGAGTAGGACGGGCCACGCCAAAAACTTCGTCGCCCGCTTTGAACAGCGTCACGTTTTTGCCAACCGCTTCAACCGTGCCGGCCACATCGTTGCCTAGCCCTGTCTTCTCTGGTTTGCGCAACCCGAACATCAGGCGAAGCGGCCACGGCCCTCGCATCGCGCCCGGATCAATAAAATTGAGGGAAGCCGCGCGAACTTTGATCAAGACTTGATCGTCGTTCGGAACCGGCTTTTCAACGTCTTCAAACTTGAGAACGTCAGGTGAACCATACTCGCAAAAACGAATGGCTTTCATCGGATTGACCAAAGCAGTCTTGCGATCGCAATCGTTAGTCGATCTCCAGTAGGCGATGAACCCGACCAGGAACGCCAATATTAGCGCGACCAAAATGGTGGTTGCGGTCCACTTTAAGACTCGCTGCGCTGTTTTCCCTGGGAAGCTAACAGCTTCCCCTGCAAGATTGCGATACGCAATGGCATTACCTGCCATATCAATCAAACTGGTCCGCGATAACGGCGCAGCCGGATTGCTGCGGCGAGAAATACCGCGGCGACGATGAGTCCGATCCAGAGACCGGCGCTACTCAAGTATTGTCCCGGGGTCAGCTGGGAGAGCAAGTCGATCGTGGGATGATTGCCGCCATGGAAGTCGAAAGCGTTCGGCGCGAAACCCATCAAACGTTGCCGCAGCATTGAGCCGAAATACGAGGTGCCAAACGCAATCTTCTCGAGAAATTGGATGGCGATGAACGGCAACACCGCCCAGAGGAATGTCGCGCGCCGCGCCCAGCCCGAAACCAGAAGCAGCCAGCCATAGATCGGCGCGTGCCAGAGCGCAATCGCGACCAATCCGTAGAGCAGCACTAACCAATTCTGAAAAAATGGGACGCAGGCCCACGTCGTCGCCGGGCTCATTCCGTGGGCGAGCAGAACGACGCTGGTGATCAACAGAATGATCAACTGCACACAGACGATGATGGCGAAGGCAACCAGCGGCAGAACGACAAACGGAATGAACGCCTTGGAAAGAACAGTCGTTAGGTCGGAGACAGGCAGCGATTTCCAGAACAGAATGCTGCGCTCGCGACGTTCGCCGTGCAGCGCGTCAAGACAGTAGAACACGCCGATGATGAACACGGTGAGAATCATCACCATCGCCGCGATGTCGTAGGGCGGCTCGATGGCGAATCGCTGCTTCACCGGATCGAGCAACAACACGGCGCGCCGGCGCTCCGCCAGACCAATCGCGCTGATGGCAAAGCCAAATACCTGGACCGCGGCGACGATCAGCGGCGCTATATATATAGACCGATTCTCCCACAACTCGCGCCAGACCGACCAATAGAATGGCCGCGTCGGCGCGCCATCGTAGCTGAGGCCATTGACCTGGGCACCCCCAGAAAATAGAGGTGGTGGATTTGGTTGCACAGTCATTTGGCCTCTCCGACGTTTGATTGGGGACCGCGGATTGCGGATTGGGGATTGCCCATTGTGGCAACAAACAAGTCTGCAATGCTCGGCCGGCGCACCTCGCCCAGCTCTGCGAGCCGTTCCCGATCGATCCCATCGAATAATAGAACGCTGCGACCGAATACCGGCCGCTCGTGCATCGGCTTCAGCGCCCGGGCCGTGGCGAGATGCTCCGGACTCACCATCACTTCCAGATAACGCGCATCGAATTCTTCCATGCTGCATTTGAGAACGATGCGGCCGCGATCGATGAACATGAGATCGGTCAAGACGTCCTGGATCTCTTCCACCTGATGGGTCGTCACCACGATGGTGCGAGTCTTGTCGAAATAGTCGTTAAGCAGCGAATCGTAGAACTGCTTGCGATACAGGATGTCGAGCCCAAGCGTCGGCTCGTCCAGGACCAGCAATTTCGCGTCGATCGCCATGACCAGAGCGAGATGCAGCTGGGCCACCATCCCTTTCGATAATTCCCTCACTCTGCTCGTACGTTTGATCGTGGTCCTGGCCAGAAAACCGTCCGCCTTCTTGCGATCGAAGCGCGGATGGACCCCGGCGACGTAATCGAGCAGCTGCGTCACCCGAATCCAGCGCGGCAATACGGCGACATCAGCGATGAAAGAAACATCGCGCATCAGCTCTTCGCGCGCGTTCCACGGATCGCGGCCGAGGACAGTTAACTCTCCTTCGAATGAAGTAAGCCCAAGAATCGCGTCGAGCGCGGTTGTCTTTCCGGCGCCGTTAGGCCCGATCAGTCCGAGAATGCGGCCCTCTTCGACACGCAAATCGACGCCGTCCAGCGCGACTGTTGTGCCGAAGGTTTTGCGGAGACCGCGTGCTTCTATGCAGGCCATGGTTTCAGCGTTTCTCCTTTGCAGTTTTTGAAGACAACCGGCGCTTTGTTGCAGCATCCAGTAATTCTTCCGCGGTAAGCCCGAGGCGCTGAATGGTCGCAGCGACCCTGGGCCATTCTTCGGTCAGAAACTTTCGCCGTTCGCCCTTGAGCAGCAAATCGCGCGCGCTGGTTTTGACGAACATACCGAGTCCTCGCTTCATCTCGACCAGCTCCTCGTCCACCAGTTGTTGATAGGCCTTGAGAACGGTGAGGGGATTGATCCGATGTTCTGCCGCGACATTGCGTACGGACGGGAGTGGATCGCCTTCTTTGAGCACGCCGTCGAGTATCATGGCGACGACACGGTGGCGAAGCTGGCGGTAAATCGGCTGGCTGTCGTGCCATTCACTATGCATCCTGTGTTCCAACGAATCTCATATAGTGATGTAGTGAACTACATCACCAGATCACAGGCAAGCTTTATTTTTCTTTTTTCTTTGGCCCGCCGTTTCCGGCGCCGCGCGCGTGGGGCCGAGCTTAGACCTTGGCTATCCAATGCGTTGCTTCGGCGATTTCGTCGTTGGGAAAAACCTTTACCGGACAAGGCATGGCAAAAGCGAAGAGGCGCGTAGCGCCAGCGATCCATTCAACATCCGTGACGACGGCCATTTTTTCCCATGCCTTCAGATGGGCAAAGCCCAATTTCAGGTCGTCCCACATTGCTCCGGAGGTAAATCCTGTGAACGCGGGCCCCAATTGGTAAAGGACGCGAACCCGTCCATGTCCCGCCAGTTTGGACTCGATGGCTGGAACGAGGACGGTTTCATAGTCGGTCGCAGTAACCTGACCGGAGGCGATGATGCCAACGACGTGGTCAGGGAGATTTGGCATAAGTTTAATCATGAACGTGCTCCCGTAAGTTCGAACCTAATATGCGCTCGCTGGGCCACAAGCCACGGGTATCTCATCAAAATCGTGCTCATCTGTTTTCGGATTTGGCGAGTCGCCAGAGCCAAAGGCTTAAGCAGCCCGTAATAATACAAACAACCGCGCTTGGCCAGAACGGAATCCGATGTCCTCCAGCCAGGACTTCGACGTGCATGGCCAAGCGCAATAACTGAGCTATGCATACGAGCGCGAAAATCGTCGCCGCGACTCGCAATCCGACGGTTGTTGAGTTCATATCTGTGCCTTTCTGGTTGGTTCAGTTTCGTTCGTCGTCCACTATTCTTTGATCTCGATTTTCTGCACGGCGACTTCTGCATGGCAGCCAACGCCAATAAAACACGCAACTAACGACGTAGCCTGACGAGTCACATCGATGTTCAAACCGGTTTCTCCTTCCGGCACAAGGGCCTAACGAAGCTCAAGATCGGCCACGATTGGTGTCCACGCAACTTCGAACGAGACAAGCTGGCGGCGGCGAGCGACGGCGGATTGAAATCGCGCGCTTTCACTTTCTCATTTCGCGACAGCGAAACGCCGTCAATTTCCGGGGCAATGGAAAGCAATTCGACGATTTAGGAAACAAAAAAAGCCATGGGCGGCGTCTCTCAATAGAGGCGTCAAGATTTGGTCAGAGGTATCGAATCGTCGATTCAAATAACGAAAGGTTCAATCCTATGCAAAGACGAAGTTTTCTCACAAAAGCGTTCACATTCAGTGCAGCTGTCGCGGTTTCGCCGGCAGCGGCGCCTCTCTTACGGGCTGAAGAAACGAGCAATGGCAAGGGCGTCGTTGTCTCAACCAACAAATTGACTCCGCCGGCTAATGGCAGCATCGGCGTTGCGATTCCCATTTCCGAAGGCGCAACGGTGATTGATTTCGCAGGCCCGTGGGATGCATTTGGCAGCGCGATGATGCCGCAACGCGGCACAACGATGTCAGACCAAATGCCATTTCAGCTTTTCATGGTGTCGGATAAATTGGATCCGGTCACGGTCGAGGGAGGAATGAAAGTGGTTCCTGATTATACATTCAAGAGTGCCCCCGAGTGCAAGGTCGCGGTTGTTCCAGCGCAAAAAGGCTCCAGAGAGATGCAGGAATGGTTGCGCAAGGTAGCGTCGGCGGCGGACGTGACAATGTCTGTCTGTGTTGGGGTTACTCATCTGGCGAAGGCGGGACTTTTGGCTGGGAAGTCAGCCACGATTCACCACGACTATTACGATCGATTTGCCAAGGAGCATCCGGACATTGACCTCAGGCGAGGGGTCCGATTTGTCGAGAACGAGAAAATATCCACCTCTGGAGGCGAAACTTGCGGGATAGATCTAGCCCTGAGAGTTATCGAGCGTTACTTCGGCCGCGTGGTCGCACAAAGAACGGCTAGCTACATGGAATACCAGGGAACCGGCTGGATCGTTTAACGAAAATGGGAAGCCTAATCATTATTTCTTACTTTCGTCCGCCGTCGCCTGTGCTGCCTGAGTAGGTGTTGCGGTCATTTGTTCCAGCTGCTTGGAGATCTTTTCGGCTTCGGTGGGAGAGATACCATGGCTAGTATTGATGTTGAAGCGCCGCAGTAAATACTCCTCGAAGGAAATCCATTCCCCCTCATACATAACCGTCCGCGACCAGGCACAAATGGTGACGAGGGTGTCGACTCGCTGCCGAAGTTCTTTGGTCTGGCGGGTCGTGCGGCTGACCAGAAACGCAATCAAGACGAGCACGGCGACTCGAATAAGATTGTTGGCCGCGATGTACGGAAATGGAGCGGGGGTGTCCACAAACGAAGCAATGAGGAGCCGTCCGAGAGGGAGCAGGCCAGCGAGTGAGTAGGCCAAACGAGCGCTACAAAACCACGCGGAGAAGGTGACCGGAACAACAAACAGAACGGGGAATTGTAAGAATCGGCCGGTGAGCAGATCGAGCAAAAGGATTGCGGCGCCCAGAAAAACGTAGGTCATGCCTCGTGACAGAGCCGGGAGGACAAAGCGTCTGAAAAAGCCGATCGAGTTCAAAACTGGCGACTTGGCTGATGCACTCATTGGTGTCATCCCGCTGCCTCGCGGACGGAAATGCCGCGAGGCGGCAACGTCATACAGCTGCGTCGCGCGAACTAACCGGCGGGTTTTTGCTCTGGCATGTCGGTGTGGAAAATAGCGACCCATCGGCTGCCCTCCTTCTTCCAAACCGAGCCGCCATTGTAGTTGCCTGAAATATCTTTCCCGTCCGAGGTAGCGGTCAACGCCACCTTGTAGGTTATCGTCGCAGTGTTCGGGTCGGAAAAAACAACATTGATGTCGCTAAAGGTGAAGGATTTCATGTCCATCTTTGACATCGAATCCATCTCTTTTTGCAACGTATAAACGCCGTCCTGGTAAACGGCCATGAAGTCGGCGTGCAGAAGCTTCCTGAATTCATCCAATTTCTTGCTCATGAAGGATTGCCAGGCGGCTTTTTCGTTCGCCATTATCGCGTCCTTGTCCGGCGCGGCGATCGAAACAGCGATCGTCGCGAACAAGGCGATCATTGCATAGGTAACACATTTTTTCATAGGTCCTTTCGGTTGAGTTGGACCTAAGACTGGGGCGCGGTGGACCTCCGGTCAATGCCCAAAACTCGCAATGCCATCTTGCAGAATGATGCGAAGCGCCGGGGCTAAACCACTCCAGCGCGGTGCGAAAAACCTCTCGCAGCCGTGCCGGTCTTGCTTCGGCCCCAGTGTCGTGCGCAGGAAGAGCGTCTATCCCTCGTGAATCGAGCTTGGGCGAGCAGCGCGCTCACAAGACGCGCTGCTCATTCCGCCCGGAAACGTAAAACTCTGAGCGTTTACTTTGCTGGCGCTTCTTCCTTCACGTTGGTGTGGAAAACGGCCTGCCATTCGCCCTTATGCTTTTTCCACACCGAACCCGCGTAAAACGTTCCGGAGGCGTTCTTCCCATCGTACGTCCCCTCGATCGTTACCTTGTAGCTCGACACCATCACGTCTCCTCCAGAAGAGACGACGTTGTAATCGCTAATCGCAAACGACTTCATGTCCCATTTCTGCATGTCGTCCGTCTCCTTTTTCATGTTGGAGATGCCCTCGGCATAGACGCCGACGAAGTCGGCGGCGACGACCTTCTTGAACTCATCCGCGTTTTTGTCCTTGAAAGCCTGCCAGGCCGCTTTCTCTTTCGCTTCCATCGCGTCCTTGTCCGGCGCGGCGATCGAAACAGCGATCGTCGCGAACAAGGCGGTCATTGCATAGGTAATGTATTTTTTCATAGATCCTTTCGGTTTAGCTCTGGATATGAGACTGAAGGGAACCGCCCAGACGGTCAACTTTTAAAGATTCGGCGAGCTTCAGCAGATGCACGGTTCACCGATAGGGCCGCCGCGAGATGGCTAGAATCCTACAGAGATTCCCGCGTAGCCTGCACGTGTGGGCGCCGGTTCAATTGTGCCGGTGAGAAAAACGCGCGAGTAATATTTTTCGTTGGCCAGGTTCGAAATACCCGCGAAGAGGCGCACGTTTTTCGTGACATACCACTCGCCGGAAAAATTGAAGACCGTGTAGGATGGGATTATCGCAGGAACGACCACAGCACCCTGAGACACAAGAGGGGTATTCGCGTCCGACCAGAATTGATCCGAGGCGTAGACGCCTGACAGCGTTAGATTGAAGCATTTGGCCTTTTGGAGAGAGATTCCACCTTTCCACAAGACCGTTGGTGCGAAAGCGGGCGTCTTGCCGACCTGGTTAGGAAGCATGCTGTTGGTGAATTGGGCATCGAGAAGCTGAAGATTGCTGAAAACAATCAACTGCAGCGGCGGAGAAACAGGGACGACAGGCGCGGGCATGTCTTTGCCCGACGATTTCGAATCCGGCTGGGATGTGATCTCGTGGTGGAACGGCGCCAGGAGGTCATAAGAGACTTCGCCCTCGAAGCCGCGATGCCGGGTGCTGCCCGTATTGACGATAATGAAATCGATCGGGCTGATGTTCTGGCTTTCGGTGCGATTATCAAAGTCCATCCAAAACAGCCCGACGTCGTACCACAGGCCTTTGACGGGTGTTCCGTGCACGCCCAATTCGAAATCGAGCGAATGGAACGGTTCTGGTTCCGCGCCTGGCAGAATCGTTCGGCTGGTCCCGGCGATATCGAAGAACCGGGTCGGTCGCCAACCCGAGGAAGCGCTGAAATAGGTTTCGTTATTGTTCCCGAAATCATTGCCCAAGCCGATCCCCCAAAGCGGAACGCGAGTGGTTGGCGCTGCGACTTTGAGGCGGTCCATCTCCTACGTACGGTGCATGCGTCGAATCGACTTCGACGTTTTCATGGTCGAGGCGGAACGATGTTACGACGTGAAATTTTCCGATGCGGAAAAGATTCTCCGCAAAGAGCGCCTGATAATCGGCAGTGCGCGATTGATCAAGAGGGATGACGTCCGTTGTCTCTCCCCTCGGCGCGTACAGGTCCGTATCAATGTACCGTGTGAAGGGCGCGCTGCCGTGATAAACGACGGTACCAAAGGTGAGAGCACTACCTTTTAACATGGTGTCGTCGCCCCAAAATTTTCGAAACCGGACATCGGCGCCGCCATTGTCGAACGTCTCGTATCCCAGAGTGGTCGTTAACGGCGGCATGCCACTGGGACTCAGATTTCCAGCAGATCGCGAATCGATGTTCTGGTGTGTATACCAACCCTTTGCTTGGAGGAGCCAGCCGTCCCCAAATTCGCGTTCGTAGCGCAAAACAGTGCTATAGCGATCGACCCAGTTATGGTTGTAGGGGGTGGGCGAAAAATTCTGATCGTTTTGAAATTGGGCCAGGGTAAGTCGCCCCGGATCGCCGCCACTGAATTGACCCGCGTGAAAATCCAGAGCCAACAGTTGCTTGCTATCCGGTCTATACCCGATATAGCCGTCGGCCTGCCACAGATTGTATTGGCCGTTGTCTCGCTGTCCGTCCGCATGAGCGTAACCTGCATCGACGCGCATTTCGATCGGTCCGGAGGCCTCCTGGAGGGAACCGTACGTGGAATAAAGCCCATAAGCTCCTCCCACTCCTTCCAAATAGCCGCTCCATGGCGTTCCAGGGGCAGGATGTTTTGTGACAAAATTGACCACGGGCGCTGGTTCCGGTCCGTAGAGCAGACTGCTGCCACCGCGGATGAATTGAATCTCGCTCAAGCTCTGCGGTAACGGTTGATAATATAGCGTGGGGAAACCAATCCACTCACTCATCAGGGGCACACCATCCTCCAGGAACAGGGTGTATTCGGATTCCTGTGGGTTCCCCAGGCCACGATAACTGTAATTGAATTGGCCCGGGTTTTGTTGCTCGGTCACAAGCAATCCCGGTGCCTTGGTAAACAGTTCCTGTTGGTTATTGTTTTCGACCGGCGGCTGTTGATCGAGTTTAATTACCGATGCCTTCTTCGTAACGGTGATTTCCGTTCCCGCCACCTCGCGCATGATGTGATTGAGCTTCGGCCGTGGGGAGGGCGTGGGCGTCACTTCTGCGCCTGTCACCACCACCTCAGAAGTCGCGGTTGTCTGCGCGTGGACTGAGAGACCGAATGCAAAAATCGCAGACAAGATAAGAGCTGGCAACGGTTGGAAACGAGACGGGCAAAGGTAATGCATCGCGCCGAATTACAGATTTGTAATGTGAATGGCAAACCTTTTTTTCAGGGAGTTGAATCTTTTTCCCGAACTCCTCAAGCCACGACGCTGCGGGCAGCGTCGCGCACGGGCAAATCGCTCCAGACGATCCGCGTCATGCGATCTATTAAACGCCTCTCTTGAGATCGGCCCGATTCGGAAACGTGAGAGTCACGGTAGTGCCGCGATTAACTTCGCTCTCTATCCTGGCTGATCCTCCGTGAAGATTCGTAATTGATTTTACCAGGGCCAGCCCGAGGCCTGCTCCTTCAGAGGTGCGCGATGGGTCAGCGCGATAAAAACGATCAAACAGGCGCGGGAGATGGGCGGCGGCGATTCCGCACCCGCTATCTTTTACGGAGACCTCCGATTCTCCGGCCCGGGCGGCGACCGAGACGAGAATCGTTCCGCCGGCCGGAGTGAAGCGAAGGGCGTTTTCGATAAGATTGCTCACGGCCCGGCCAAACAGCATGGGATCGGCACAGATGTCACCCTCGCCCGCACAAGTAATGGCGATTTGCCGTTCCTCTGCAATTAGTTCATAGAACGCCGCGATCTTTTGGACCTCGGCATGTCCGTCGAAAATCGTTCTCTGGAGAGGTCCTTCGGCAGCTTCAGCTCGGGCAAGGAAGAGCAGATTATCCACGATCCCGGAGAGTTTTTCGCATTCCCCAACGGTTGATTCGATTACTTCGCGATACTCATCGGATGTACGAGGACGCGTCAGGATGACTTCCGCTTCGCCGCGAATATTGGCAACGGGAGTGCGGAGTTCGTGCGCAAGATCGGCCGAGAATTGTGAGAGCCGCGTAAAGGAATCTTCGAGTCGATCCATCATCTCGTCGAATGCGACTGCGAGCGGCTGAAGCTCGCGCGGCCATCCGGCCGGCGGTACTCTCTCCTGCAAATGAGCGGGCCCCGTGCGTTGCAATGAGCGAGTCATCTCGGTCAGTGGCCGCAAACCGCGCTTGGCCACTGTGGTAGCGATGATGGCCGCGGCCACAACGCCGAACGCAACGATCACAATAAGAAGCAGAGCAAACTCTTTCATGAACTTGTCATCTTCCGAACGGTCCTGCGCAATCTGGATTAGATACTGCTGGCCGCCGGTTTCATTCGCGACTGTGACTAACGAAAACTGCTTGTTCTCCGTTCGATAATTCTTCGGGCTCCACCGGGATGAAGTGGGACTTTGCGCCCTCGGAAAAATGTTTGGCGGTAACAAATCATTCATTCCCGGCGTCTCTGCCACCGTGTGCCCCTCCGCATTAACCACTCGCGTCCAGTAAACAACATGTTCGCCGACGCGAAGTCTCTTGGGTTCTTCGCGGATCACCCTCGGCCCGCTCGTCTGATTCAAATCGGCGCGCGCTTCAAAAATCTTGTCCGCGAGGACGGCATTATCTTCCTCGAAAGCGTGTTGAATGACGATCCAGTATAAAACCCCGAGTCCACAGCAGAGGAGCAACGCCGCCGCCAGCGTGAAGAGAAAGACCAATTGGGATGTAATCGACCGCGGCTCTAGCCGACTTTGAAAACATAGCCGGCGCCGCGAACTGTCTGGATGAATTTTGTCCGGAATGGATCGTCCACTTTCGCCCGCAACCGGCGCACCATCACATCCACGATATTCGTTTCTGTCTTGAAATTAATGTCCCATATCTGCCGCGCAATTTCCGTGCGCGAGATGACCTCTCCGGCAGAACGGGCCAAGTGAGCAAGGAGGAGGAATTCCTTGGACGTAAGGTTGAGTGCAACGCCGCCACGAATTGCCCGATGACGCCGGGTATCGATTTCCAAATCCTCGATGCGCAATTTCTCGGCCTCCGGCACCGGCGTGCGGCGGAGTAAGGAATGCACGCGAGCGAGCAATTCAGAAAATGCAAACGGCTTGACGAGGTAGTCGTCGGCCCCGAGCTCGAGTCCCTTCACGCGATCCTTCACGCTATCGCGAGCGGTCAGAAAAAGGATCGGCGTCCGAATGCCACGGCTCCGCAGTTCTTCAACGATGGTCCAGCCATTCTTCTTGGGCAGCATCACATCTACGATAAGAAGATCATGGTTCGTTGCTCGCGCGAGCTCCAGGCCGGTGTCGCCGTCCATGGCTATGTTGACAACGTGACCGTCTTCTCGAAGCCCTTTGGCGAGAAAACGCACGGTTTTCTTTTCGTCCTCAATTAACAGAATTTTCATGGAGGCGGTGGCTTGATTGATTCAGGCGAGGCTCGGGAACATACCAGACTTCACGGAATCTGTGGTTAACGCGAGCATTTTAGCAAGAGAGATAATTTGGGTTTTCAACCGGGCAGGAACATAAGGAAAAGTAGCTTAATCAGAATGAAACCGGCGCGCGTGGAAGTGAACGACTTGATGCAGAGTGGCTACGTCTATTTTCGGACAAAGCGGGTGGGCCGGGATTTCCGGCCGGATTTCAAACCGGAACTGACACCGAAGGAAATGCTCGAGCTGGGGGTTTTCGGGGGAAAATACATGACAGATTGCGCCGCGGAATTCCCGTCGGCGTGGTTCGAGAAAGCGAGGCTTTGCGCGAAACGGCACGAACCGTCGCTCAATTACTTTGGAGTGAACGCGTCGCAGCCGCTCTCGATTTGGCGGGCGAAGGGATGGATATTCGACGAAGACCCGCGTGGCTGGTTCCAGTGGTATTGCCGCTATTACATGGGGCGGCGGTGCGCGGACGACCTGCGTCAAATCGCGCGGTGGCGCGCTGTCCGGCGGCATATCGCGCAGCTGAAGAAAAACTGCAAACGTCGCGACGTCAGCTGTCGGCCGCGGCAACGACAGGCGCTACTCCATTGGGCCTACGATTCGCGAAAAATCTGAAGTTGTGCCTATTCTGTTTTGCGACGGACGTTTCGTTTGGTCCGTACCCGGTGGGTGCCGCTTGACTGCCCAAGTCCCCAGCCTCAACATCTTCCGCGCCAAGTAGATCGTATGAGTATCCCCACAGAGCCGATCGGCAGCATCCCTCGACCGCTTGCGTTGATAGAGGCAATCAAAATTAAGGGGAATCTCAATTCAGAATTGGAGCCGCTCTTCGAAGAGGCAATCCGGGACACGATTGAGCGCTTCGAGGCGACCGGATCGCCGGTCATAACCGATGGAGAACAGAGAAAGTATCACAACTTTGGAACCTATTGTGTGGACGGACTTCCGAATATCGCGCGCGATGGCTTCAAGCTTCCATTCGTTGCTCATGTTCGCCAGTGGCCCCGGCTTACGTCCGGCCCTTTTCGTTATCTGATGCGCGCGGACTATTTCATCGAAATGGCGAAACGCTACGCGCATGTTCCTTTGAAACAGGCGGTCATTTCGCCCTCGGCTTTGAGTCTGATGTATCCCGCGGAAACGATTCCCGGTTATCCGCGCGAAGAATTTATCGTCGACCTGCTGCGCGAACACGAAAGCGAAGTACGCAGTTGTCTGCAAAAAGGCGCGCATAAAGTGCAAATCGATTTCACCGAGGCGCGCCTGGCGATCAAGATCGATCGATCCGGAAATCTGCTTAGGAGCTTTATCGATCTGAACAACATTGCGCTGGCGCATTTCTCGGCGGAAGAGCGTCAGCGCATTGGCATTCATACGTGCCCGGGCGCAGATCGCGATTCGACTCACAGTGCCGATGTCGATTACGCTGATCTGCTGCCAAGTTTATTCGAACTGGCGGCAGGAAATTTTTACATCGCGCTGGCCGGCGAGCGAGATCGCGTCCGCGTTCTAAAGATTATTCGGCAATGCATGAAACCCGGTCAGCGAATTTTCGTCGGGGTCGTTGCGCCAATCGATCCGCACATTGAAACTCCGGAGGAAATTCGCGATCGAATTCTCGAAGCGGCCAGGTACATCCCGATCGAACAGCTGGGGACAACGGACGATTGCGGGTTCTCGCCGTTTAGTGATGACACTTCTACGACCCGCGACACAGCGTTCGCGAAAATCCGTGCGCGTGTTCTCGGCACCGCGCTTGCGGCGAAGATTATCGAAGGGCACTAAGTGGAGCCGAACGACGATAGCGACGATCGATTGCGCTCGGCCGCCGTGCAGACGGCTAGCAGCATTCTCCTTCTCCGGCAGCGTAGTGAGCGGGAACTCATTGAGGCCAAGGACGCGCTAGAGCGAAAAACAGAGGAACTGGCCCAGTCGCTCTCGATGATGCAAGCTACACTGGAATCCACCACGGACGCCATTGTCGCTACCGATGAAAGTGGCCACGCCACCGCGTTCAACGAGAAATACGCGGAGATGATGGGACTGCCCCGGGAGACAATCAATTCCGCGGAGGCTGAGCAAGTCCGACAAATGTTCAGCCGGCAATTCAAAGATCCGAGACAATTCGTGGCCAGAATTAAGGAGATCTACGAGTTGGCTCCGCCGGAAACGTACGACATTCTGAAATTCGCCGACGGAAGAATTTTCGAGCGCTATTCGAAAATACAGCGCATCAAAGGTCGAAGCGTCGGTCGCGTCTGGAGTTTCCGGGATGTGACCGAGCGAAATCAAGCCGAAATCATTTCCCAGCGACTTGCCGCAATCGTTAGTTCGTCCGACGACGCCATCGTGGGTAAGAACCTGGACGGCATTGTGACGAGTTGGAATTCCGGAGCGGAAAGGATGTTCGGATATTCCGCCGGCGAAATGATCGGTACATCGATCATACAACTGATTCCGCCGGACCGTCACACCGAGGAGCACGAAATTCTGGCGCGTATTCGGCGCGGAGAGCGCGGTAATCCGATTGAAACCGTCCGTGTCGCGAAAGACGGCCGATTGCTCGACGTCTCGATCACCGTTTCGCCGATCAAGGATTCCGCGGGGAATGTGATCGGAGCGTCTAAGGTGGCGCGCGATATTTCTGAGCGCAAGCGCGCGGAAGAAAAATTGCATGCGGCGAAGATCGCCGCGGAAAAAGCGAGCAAAGCCAAGGATGATTTCCTGGCGGTGTTAAGTCACGAACTACGAACGCCGCTTACCCCGGCGCTCGCTGCCGCCAGTTATCTGGCCGAACACAAGGATCTCCTGCCCGAGTTTCGCGCGGAAGCCCTCGCAATCGCGAGGAACGTAAAACTGGAAGCGCGTTTGATTGACGACCTCCTCGACCTGACGCGGGTCACGAGCGGTAAGATCGCGCTTCGTCGTGAAACGGCTGACGCGCACGCTTTGTTCGGCACTGCGCTTCAGATCGCACGCGAAGACATGATCGCGAAGGAGATTGAGTTCGCCATGGACCTCGCGGCCAAGGACCATCACGTGCGGGTCGATCCAGTCCGAATCCAGCAGGTTTTCTGGAATCTTTTGAATAATGCGGTAAAATTTTCGCATCGCGGCGGCCGCATCACTGTTCGCTCCTCGAACGACGACGGGCAGTTTGTTTTCGAAATCACCGATACGGGCATCGGAATTGAGCCGGAGCAGCAGAGACGAATTTTTCAGGCTTTTGAGCAGGGCGAGCGCTCGACGACACGACAGTTTGGTGGCCTTGGCCTCGGCCTCACGATTTCGAAAACACTGGTGGATCTGCACGGCGGCTCGCTCAGTGTTCGAAGCGAAGGGAAGAACCGAGGCGCGTCGTTTCAAGTGACGTTGGATCTGGTCAAGACTCCGTTAGTTACATCTACCCCTGCGGATAATGAAGGCGCGGGAGCCGCGAGGGGCCTGCGTCTTCTTCTGGTGGATGATCATGCTGACACGCGCCTCATTCTCGGCCGTCTTTTGGAAAAATTCGGACACAGAGTTTCCTCGGCTCATTCCGTTGAGGGTGCGTTGAATCTCCTGGAAGGCGGGCGTTTCGATGCCTTGATCAGTGACATTGGCCTTCCCGACGGGAGCGGCTACGACCTCGTTCGCGAGGCGAAGCGACGCCAGCCACTGCAGGGGGTTGCTTTGAGCGGGTTCGGAATGGAGGAGGATGTGCACCGCAGCCTCGAGGCCGGATTCAACTACCATCTTACTAAACCGATCGATTTCCACGAATTGCAGTCGCTTCTCGCAAGAATCGCGTCGGCGACCTAACTTGAAATCGCGAGACCATTGTCCGAAACGGCTTCGTTAGGCGCGATGAAACGACAAAGTTTGTCTTATGAAAAGGACGTGCTATCGAGCGAAGGAAATTCTGTCTCAAAGATTGAACGATGAATACTTGGATCGGCACTTCGGGCTTTCAGTATCCGGAATGGAAAGGGACTTTCTATCCGGAGAAACTCCCACTCAGCAAGATGCTGGAATTTTACGCAGAGCAGCTTCCGACGACCGAGATCAACTACACCTTTCGAAGAATACCGAGCGTAAAAACGCTCGAACGCTGGTCGGACGAGACGCCGGAGCGTTTCATCTTTGGATTGAAGGCGCCGCAGAAAATCACGCACTTCGCGAAACTGCGCAATTGCACCGACACCTTGCGCTACTTTCATCAGACCGTTTCTGCTCTCGGCGCGAAGCTTGGGCCGGTTTTGTTCCAACTGCCGCCATCGTTCAAGAAGGATGCGGCGGTATTGGCGGCATTTCTCGAAGAGATTCCTTCCGGAATGCGCGCAGCCTTCGAATTCCGGAACGCATCGTGGTTCGATGAGGAAGTTTTCGCGCTGCTCAAAGCTCGCAACGTCGCGCTTTGCATTGCCGACAGCGAGAAACTCGGTACGCCCGATGTCGTCACGGCGGATTTCGGCTATTTGCGTTTACGACGCGAAGATTACCAAGCTTCTGACATTACTCGTTGGGCGGAGACGGTGCGCAAACACGCGGAGAGCTGGAAGGATGCTTTTATCTATCTCAAACACGAGGAGGCCGGTATCGGACCGAAGCTGGCCAAAGAAATGATCGGAATTCTCGAAGGCTCTTAGCTTGGCCTAGGAGCAGATCCGCGCCTGCTTCACCGATAATGCAGATGAACGAGACGGGCAGGGGAACCAGGCATCACCACAAAAAGATTGTCATACTCAGAATCGGCAACGGTCACTCGTGTCGTGACGCCGAGCGCTTTGATGATCTCCGGCAACGTATTGGCATGACCGACTACGAGAACGTTTCCGGTGGACCTTCTTAGTTTCGTGATGAGCGCTCGGGTCTCTTTTCCCGGCACAATGGTGACGCTAATGCCGGTGGCCTTTGCGAGTGGCGCCGCGGTCTGTTGCGTTCGCTTGCGTTCCGTCGCGTAGATTGCAGTAATACCGGCGTCCTTGAGCATGTAACCTAACGACTTAGCGCGCAACCGTCCTGCTCGAGAGAGATCGGGATCGCTCGCCATCATCGAGGGAGATGCTTTCGCGGTGTCTGCCCGTTCGGCGTGACGAACGATGAAGATGATGGGCCGTTCGGCTCGAGCGGAAGCAGCCAAACAACCGAGGAGCAGGTAAACGAGAATGAGACGTTTCGAAAACATGAAGCTATCCGAAGATCCAGTTACGGAAGCACGGTTCCAGATCGGGATTTTGCCAACGCGACGTCGCCGACGCTGATTGATCCGTCGGCGGTCAGATCCTCGCGGAAGTTAGACGCAGTCACGGCGTTGCCGGATTCGGATTTGATCTGGCTGACATCGGACGTGTTCACCGACCCGTTGCCGGTTGTGTCACCGACCAGCACACCCATCGAAGCGGAGAAAGCGCCAAGAGTGCGATTGGCCCTATCGATAACGCCAGTCAAAGACACTGTAATGATTTGCGCATTGCTCACGCTAGTGAGATTAACAATGTATTGCCGGCTATCGCCGGCGTTGATCGTGGCGCTGCTCACACTTCCGGTTCCTGAAGTGACGCTGCTGCCACCAACACTTTCTAGAGGATTGGCGAAGGAAAAGACGATGGTGTAATCGCCGTTCGCGCCGCCATTGCGGCATTCGATCCCGGGCGGACCGGTCGTTGGCAGATCGATGTCGAACGCGCCGGCGGCGCCGTGGGTCTTTCTTGAGACAACATTCGCGAGCGCGGGCACGATTTTGTAAACATTGCCGTTACCGATGTCCGTGATGTAAAGCTCGCCGCTCGCGTCCTCGCCGAATGACGAGGGATTGGAAAGGTTGACGGTGCCACCGGCAAGCAAAGGAATGGGAAAAAGCTGCGGCGTGATGGTTTGAAAATTTGAAGCGGTCGAGCCATCGTAGTTCAGCGTAAAAATTGAGCCGACGAGATAGTCGCCGAAAACGTAAGTGCCTTGCAGCGCAGGGATCCTGGTTCCGCGATAAACATAACCGCCGACCACCGTGCCGCCGGTTGAGCGGGGATAATCAATGATGGGATCGACGCGCGGAGGCACGGGCGTTGCGGTGGGCGCAGGCGTCGGATACGCAGGATTTTGGATGAATCCTTCGCGATCGCGCCAGCCGTAGTTTTCTCCGCCGCCGGGATTGGTTGGTTGCTGCACGTCCACTTCTTCTCGCGTGCTCTGACCGACATCGCCGATAAACATTCGTCCGGTTAGGCGATCGAAACTGTCCCGATATGGATTGCGCAGACCCAACAACCAAATCTCTTTCTTTATCGGATCCGGCATTCCGACAAAAGGATTGTCCGGCGGGATTGTATAGGTGCCGGTGGCCGGATCGATATGGATTCGCAACATCTTGCCAAGCAGCGTCTCGTTCCATTGCGCATTTCCGCCCGGTTCATGGTGGCCCACACCGCCGTCATTGTCGTCTCCGGAACCGCCATCTCCGCTCGCGATATAAAGATTGTTTTCATCTCCCGCGCGCGGGCTGAACCCGATCCAGCCGCCGTTGTGATTCGATTGCGGTTGCGTGATGGTCAGCAGCGTTTTGATGTTGGCCGGCGTTGTGTCGGCAATGTCGGGATCGGATGAGACCTGGTACTGGGTCACATGAGTTGTGCCCTGGTCGCCGCTGGCAACGTAATCAACATAAAACTTGCCGTTGGTTGCGTAGTTGGAATCGAACGCCAGGCCGAGCAAACCCTGTTCGCCTCCGTTAGCCAGACCGGTAGCCGTCAGAAACGGCGTTGTGTTCACAGTGCCGGTAGCCAGTCGCAAAATCTTAATCCGACCGTCTTGCTGGACGATGAACAAGCGATTGAAATCGCCCGGCGGTGCGGTAACGAAAAGAGGTTGCGTCAAGCCGGAGGCGACCAGGTTTGCGGCCAGACCCGTGACCGCCTGGGCAAAGCAACTTGAAACGCTGCTGCTATCGATCAGAAAACTGCACAGCACGAAAATGCCGGCGCGAAAAATTCCAATTCGATAGCGCATTCGCACGCCGGGCAAATTAATGTGGCGCCTCGCAAATACAACTCGCGAGCTTGTGCGTGCACTTGCCGGGTCTTTTGCTTGAACTCGAAATCAAGGGAGAGGATTATTCCTCGATATGCAAAACGTCCGCGGACTTCATCACATCACTGCGATTGCCGGGCCGGCGCAGGAAAATCTCGATTTTTACGCGGGCGTGCTCGGAATGAGATTGGTCAAAAAAAGCGTAAACCAGGACGACCCCACAACCTATCACCTCTTCTACGCGGACGCGGAAGGACATCCCGGAACCGACCTGACATTCTTTCCATGGACACAGATGGCCCCGAGCCGTGACGGTTACGGGTTGAGCAGCGAAGTTTCGCTCGCTGTGCCACCGGGGAGCCTGGTGTTTTGGAGCGCGCGCCTGGCGCGTCATGGCGTAGTGATGGGGAAAGCGGAGGTCCGTTTCGGAGAGCATGCGTTGCCATTTCGCGATCGGCACGGCTTGCGCGTGGCTTTGGTCGAAAGCAATGATTCGTTAGGCCGGCCATTCGCTCCATGGGAACAAAGTCCCGTGCCGATTGAACATCAGATTCGCGGATTGGAGGGCGCGCGCATGGCTGAGCGCGATCTGGCGCTGACTCAGACATTTCTCACCGGCGCGATGGGTTTTCGTCATCTCGGCAGCGAGAATGGATGGGAACGCTACGGTGTGGGCGAGGGGAGGTCGGGTGAATACGTCGATCTTCGAGCGATGCCCGAAGCCGGCCGCGGCGCCTGGGGCACTGGCAGCGTCCATCATCTTGCCTGGCGCGTGGACGACGAAGCGCACCAGCTCGAGGTCCGGCAACGCGTCGCGGAAGGCGGCTCGCGCCCGACCCCGGTGATTGATCGCTTTTGGTTCAAGTCCGTTTACTTCCCTGAACCCGGCGGCGTTTTGTTCGAACTCGCGACCGAGGGCCCCGGTTTTGGCGTCGATGAGGACCGGGCTCACCTCGGTGAGAAGCTGGTGCTTCCTCCATGGCTCGAGCCCAAGAGAGTTGCGATCGAGACGGCGCTTCCGAAACTCAGCGCTCCCATTCAACAAAACGTCCAGGCATGAACCGCACCCACATCAAATGGCTGCCAATTCTCCTGGCGGGTTTGTTCCTGGCCTACCAATACTTCTCTTCAGAAAAATTCGTGAATCCCGAGACCGGCCGGAAAAGCCACGTCGGCATGTCGGCTGAACAGGAGTCAGCTCTTGGCTTTCAGAGTTACCAGCAGGTTCTGGCGCAATCTCAGACGATCGATTCCGGGCCGGACCTTGAGATTGTGAAGCGTGTGGCCAGCCGGCTGGCTTCCGCGACCGGACAAGCGGGAAGCAAGTTCGACTGGCGGGTCTCCTTGATTCGAGACGACAAGGTGAACGCGTTTTGTCTGCCCGGCGGAAAGATTGTCGTCTACACCGGAATCCTTCCCGTTGCGCAAAACGAAGCGGCGCTCGCCACCGTGCTCGGGCACGAGATGGCGCACGCCACGTCACGACACGGAGCGCAACGGGTGCTCCAGCAAAACCTCACGCAGACCGCTCTCACCGGTGTGGCAGTGTCGCTCGGGGACATGGATTACGATAAACAGCGAATGGTCATGGGAGCACTCGGCGCGGGAGCGCAGTACGGGGTGTTAATGCCGTTCAACCGCAAAGACGAATCGGAAGCCGACCACATCGGTCTCATTTACATGGCGCGCGCCGGATATGATCCTCAGGAAAGCATTCGCTTTTGGCAACGAATGGAACACACCGGCAGCGCGCAGCCGCCGGAATTTCTCTCAACCCATCCGTCCCACGGCACTCGCGTTCAACAGCTCGAATCCTGGATGCCCCAGGCCCTCGAAGAATATGGCCGCGCCCAGCACCACGAACCGGCTGCGTCGCCCTAACAATTCTCTGGAAATGTTACACTGCGGCAGTGTCCTGATTTGCGCGCAAATAAATCTTGTCGAGGAATTCGGTGCCTGTCATAAACATGAAAATTGTTTCCGCACTCGTAGGCACAATCCAAATGGAGTCGCGTGAGTATGAAAACAAACTCGAAATTTAGACTCGGGACCGCCAGGGCCTACAGAATCTATCTCGTCATTGCCCTGGCCTTGTTCCCGCTTCTTGCAAACGAAAAGGCCTCTGCGCAGAACGCCACCGCCACTCTGTTTAGCGGCGGTCTTCCCTCGATCACCATCACGACTACGGGAACATTCACGTTGGATTTGAACATTGTGACCACGTTCCAATCCGTCGGCATAGCATATTTCATTCAAATGCTGGATGCCGCCGGTTTCGGACAGTTCGAGATCAGTGCGTGGAATAACGATGGGTCACCCTTCGTTCGTGACGTCCCGCCCATCGTAGGAAACCCGGACGGGATATTGAACCCAGTAAACCTGCACGACTTGGGCGGCGGTATTCCCGATCCCAATAATCCACTTCCACCCGGCTCCTACTTTGTTGCCACGCTTACTCTCATCCCGACAAGCGGCGCATTCACGCCCGGAGTTTACCACATCCACCTTGATAGTCGTGGCACTGTTGTCGACAACAATTTCTTTGACCACGCCATCACGTCGAACACTTTTACAGTCACTGTCGTTCCGGAACCTGCGACGGTTGATCTCGCTGTGCTGGGTGGCGTGATGCTCCTCGCGTTTGTTTGGAGAGCGCGCCGGGTCTCGGCGTAAATCACATTTAGGCTGATTCAGGCTAATTCGGCCTGATTCGACGTTTCAAATTAGGACACTACCTAAACTGCGGCACGCCTTTTTTGCTTCACCAAAGTCGCGGTCGAACGGCTGCCGGATCGCGCGCCGTTGCGTTTCGGCTTGAGCGATTGATTCCGGCTCAGGCTTTCCTGAAGGACTTTCACCAGATCGATTACGTTGGTTGAGCGAGGCGCCGGCGCCGGTCTCCCGCCGATCTCTTTGTTCTGCGCCTTCTTCTCGATAAGCTCGAGGAGCGCCGTGCGATATTCGTCCCGATACTTTTCCGGCTCCCACGGAACGGACATGCTCTCGATCAGCGCCTGAGCCATCTTCAGCTCCTTGTCGTTGACGGCGCTCGTCGGCTTCGTCAACTCGTCAGGCGTTAGGATTTCCTGGGCAAAATGCATCAACTCGAGAATGAGGAATAATCCATCCGGTTTCACCGAGGCCAGATGCTCGCGATTGCTGATCACAACTTTCGCGATGCCGATCTTCCCACTGCCCGCGAGCGCCTTGTGCAAAAGAGTGTAGGCTTTTTCTCCGCCCTTCTGCGCTTCGAGGAAATAAGGCTTGTAGAAAAACTTTGGGTCCACCTGTTCCAGATCCACGAAGTCGGTGATGTCGATCGAGTGAGTCGATTCGATTTTCACTTTCTCGAAGTCCTCCTCTTTCATGACAACATAACGACCGCGCTCGTATTCGAACCCCTTCACGATCTGGTCGCTCGAGACTTCTTTCATGTCCGCCTCTGCGACTTTTTTGTATCTGATCACGCTTAGATCACTCGCGCGAAGTTGCCGGAAGCTAACCTTCTCCTCGCGGGTGGCCGGATAAACGGCGATCGGGATGTAAACCAAACCAAAGCTGATGCTGCCTTTCCAGATGGGACGCATAATATGATAGGTTAGGCGACTCTAATAGCACCTCTCGTGCGAAGTCAATCGCGGGCGCACAAGATCCCACATAACGGAACAAGTCGTCTAGAGTGAGAGAGAACGCGTGGCAGGCCATCTCATTAATAGCGTTGTCATTCTGAGCGCGGCGAAGTTGCAACGCAGCTGACGCAGTCCGCGAGGCCGGGCTTTCAATCTCTCAATCCAACCTGCGGATTGATTTGCGCGGCCGTCGCTGCGCCCGCTCTGATCCCGCGAACACACCCGCGGTAATTTAGGACAACCAGCCTCTCCTTTTTACTCGCTTCTGCTCGCGGGTTCGAATAATCGAAGTGCATTGCCTATGAAATACAATGAGTTGATTCAGCTCTATTTCGAGCGCTCGAACGCGCTCCAAGCCTATTGGACGCTCTACGTCGTCATTCTTGGCGGCTTGCTGGCGTTTTCTTCGCTTCGCAAACAACCGGCCGCGCTCACCACTGCTGTGGTGACGATCCTCTTCGCCCTCTTCGCTTTCAAGAATCTCGACGCGATCCACGACGCGGCGGTGCAGCGTTATGCCGTGCTCGATGCGATCAAGCACATCGATGCCGCCGGCAGCAGTGAAATCCAGCAAGTTCGCGCAACGGTCGAACCGACTTTGGTCCCGGCGAGTTTCGCGAGCGTGAAAGCGACGCACCTGACTGCGGACCTGCTCACGATCCTCGCGCTTTGGGCGATGGAGTTTCGCAGAAGAAAATACGCATCGAACTCGGTCCCGGCCTAACGATAGCCGGCGGCGGCTGACGGCCGGGAACTTCGCAAACAGGCCGTCATTCTGAGTTGAGTACGGCGGAGTCGAAGAATCCGTCGCGAAGGCCGTCGATCAACGGTGCGGGATCCCTCGACTTCGATGGGGTGACAAGGTCGCGTGGCCAGCGCGGTCGCTCCGGTTATTTTGACGAAACGACCAGGGCGCGGCTCATCAATTGCTCCAAAAAAGAGCCTGATGAGTCACGCCAGAATTGTGGTTCCAATCTGCTGTCTCGCCGCCTTTGGCGCTTTCTCCGTTTTCGCCGAACGGATCAATCAGGAGGGACGAATCCTGGGGCCGTTCCCGGAGGTCGCGACGCCGACGCTGTTTAACACTCCGCAAGCCGACGCCATTGTCTCAGCGATGCAGGTCATGCCCTTGGACAATCCGTGGAACGAAGACATCTCACATCGTCCATTGTTGGCGAACTCAGCGACAATGATCGCGCAGATCAAAAGCGATCTCTCGCCCAGCCGCCAGACCTTGCGCCCTTTTTACGAAATGAATTACGTGCTCGTGCCGGATAATCAGCCGCGGGTTACGATTCCATTCCTCGATTATCCCGACGAATCCGATCTCGACGGAGGCACCTTTCCGAACGGCAGCTATCCGATTCCATCAAACATGCCGATCGAAACCTGGCCACGCGGCACCGGGAATCTCACGCTGCTGCAATGGCAAATGGACGTGAACAATGACGGCGGCGACCGGCATGGAATTATCGTCGCGCCGGGCGTGGGCTCAATCTGGGAAACGTGGCAAATGAAGTTGACCCAGAGCGGCTGGGAGGCTTCGAACGGCGCAAAGTTCAATCTGAATTCAAATGCTTTGCGTCCCGCCGGCTGGACCTCGGGCGACGCCGCCGGGCTCCCGATGTTTCCGCCGATCGTTCGTTACGATGAGTGCGAACGCGGGATGGTTGAACACGCGTTGCGCTTGGTCGTGGCGAAGACGCGTCGCCAATACATTTATCCCGCAAACCATTTCGCTTCGTCCATTCCGGCCACTTCGATCCAATATCCAGCGATGGGCCAGCGCCTTCGCCTTAATTCCAGTTTTGTTATTCCGGCAAATTGGACGATCGAGGAAAAGGCGGTGCTGCTCGCGTTGAAAAAATATGGCGCGATCGTCGCCGACAACGGCAATTTCTTTTCCGTCTCGGTTTGTCCCGACGATCGCTTTGCGGCCAACGCTTTCGATCATCTCGCCACCATCGACATCAGCAATTTCGAAGTGATTCAAACCACTGGTGCGACCGAAGGGCCGCGGTCGCCCGGCGCACCGAGCGTCGACGCGGGGCCCGACCAGTTCATCGATCTTCCGGCGAGCGCGGCGCTAAACGCAGCCGCCACCGTGCCGGGCGGCAGCGCGACCATTCTGTGGAAGCTTTATTCGGGGCCGGGCCCAGTCACCATCGCGAATCCAAACAGCGCCCTGACAAGTGTCACCTTCCGGAAGCCCGGCACCTATACATTCATGTTCAGCGCCGACGATGCTGTTCACGCCGTCGCCTACGATGCCGCGGTCATCACCGTTCGTCTCCCGCTCATCACCTCACGCGATCAAAACGATCTGCTCTTCAGTTTTCCAACCGTCGCCGGCCAGATGTACCGTCTGGAACAGAGCAGCTTGCCCGCGGGCGGTCACTGGACAACGCTCCTCGACAACGTCAACGGCACCGGCGGCCTCCTCGTCCTCCGCGCGGTCAATGCGCTCGGACAGCCGCGCGCCTTTTATCGCATCGTCGCGTTGTGAAAGCAGGGTAGCGCTTTCCTCTCCGGCCTAACAAATTCTCTGGCAGAGACGCCGCGCTGCGGCATCCGGTCGGCGCAGCGCGCCGATCCTGCCAACCAGAAGCGCACTCCGCGCCCCACTCGTGCGTCCACCGCTATTTGCCGATCAGAATCAGGACTCCGGCGATCAATGCGAGAATGCCGAGGAGCACGACTGGAATGGCAATCGAGAACGTCGTGGCGATGCCATAGACGATCAGGAAGATGGCGAGCACAAGCATGCCGATATTTTTTGTGAAGTTCATGTCGCCAGTCTCCACATCGCGCTCCGCCTGTCGATACTCATCTTCAGCTTGGGGAGCGCACGCGACTCGCGCGCCGGTTTTGGCGACTCGCCGAAACGAACTCTTTCACCTCTTCGCCCGCGACTTCGCGCGCGAACCAGTCGCTGCGGATACGGAACCTCGTGCCGACGAAGAATGAACCGGTTGCAGGCTCGACGTCAGCTGATCCTGCTTCGGGGCGAAACCAAACGACTATCGGCAAGACGATAGACGAAAAGGATCTCCCTGCCGAAACGAATCACTCTTTTGCATCGGACAAGTTTGCCAGTTGCGTCCTCGCCATCTGCACAGCCGATTGCGCGCTCACCTTCTGGATTTGTGCGGCCTGCTCTTTGAGTGTCGTCCGGATTGAATCAATTTCGTCCTGCTGCCTTGCATCGCTCGCTTGAGAATCTTTCGCCTGTTGCACGATAGTCGCTTTCAAATCCTCGATCTTGCGCTCCTGCTGTTCATTCTTGCGATGCTCTTTGAGAAATTCGTTGAGCAGCATCACATTCACCGCTTCGTAGCGAACGGTGTAGGCCCTGCCTTTCTCGTCACGCGCCACCAGGTCCGGATTGACCTTTTCTACGTCCTCGGCCACCAGCCCAAACTGCACGATGCCATCTGGATCAAGCTCGTGTTTGTAGCGAAACGTCATTGGCTGGAGCGCCAGGATCGCTTCGCTCGCCTTGTCCATCGGCGCGATTTTCTCCTTGTAGCGCTTCGAGGAGACGATCGTGCCGAGGTGACCAGTGCCGTCTATCATTACTCCTACCCCTCCCGCCACTGCCTTTCCGCTGATCCCAGCGATATAGGTGGCTTGCTGCGTTCCTACCTTGCCAATCCGAATAGTGTTGGCTTCGGTTGCCATTCCGACATTGCCAATATCGATGTTGTTACTCCCGGTCGTGAGTTCTGAGCCGGCCCCACCTCCCAGGGCGATGTTGGAGCCGCCCGTCGTATTGTTGAGCAGCGCACTCAAACCCACCGCCGTGTTAATGCTGCCAATCGTGTTACGACGCAAGGCGTTGAGGCCCTCCGCCACGTTGTAGCTCCCGGTCGTATTGAGCACCATGGCGTTGGACCCGTTCGCCATGTTATAGAACCCGGTCGTGTTGGCATAAAGGGCGAGAGCACCGGTGGCCATGTTGTTGTTTCCAGTGGTGTTGCCATAGAGCGCTTGATATCCGTTAGCCAGGTTGTTGCTGCCGGTTGTGTTGCTATAGAGGGCATCAACACCGCTGGCTGTGTTGTTGTTGCCGGTCGTGTTGCGAAAGAGCGCACCGCCCCCGCTAGCTGTGTTTTGGACGCCCGTGGTGTTGCTATTGAGCGCATAGGCACCATTAGCCGTGATGCTGAAGCCGGTTGTGTTGTGATAGAGCGCCGCATAACCGGTGGCCGTGTTATTGCCGCCGGTGGTATTGTCAAAGAGCGCTTGACCGCCTGTGGCCGTATTGTTGCTGCCGGTCGTGTTGAAATCGAGCGCCACATAACCGGTGGCCGTGTTGTTGCTGCCGCTGGTGTTGCCAATGAGCGCATTATCGCCGATCGCCGTATTGTTGCCGCCAGATGTCAGGCTGAAGAGCGCATTCGCGCCCTCGGCGGTGTTCCCGTTTGGATAACCTCCGTCCGGCGGTGGGACCAGCTCCGCTCGCGCCGTCGGCGAAAGCCAGACGAGGGTCAGCGCGATGAGTATCAAGGGGCGTTGCCTGGATGTCTGGAGTCTGGAGCTATTCCGGGCTGGGGCGCTCGTTCGACTGAATGTCATTGGCTGATGCATACGAATTCCTTTCACCCGGTGATTAGGACCGCGATCGCAGGTCTGGAAGAAGGTGAGGAGCTGCCGGGACCAGCGCCCGCCCCGATCCAGATCTCTTGTTTGCGACGGCGAGCATCGCCAATGTCGCTCTCCCTCGTCAACGACAAAGGCGCGGTTATCTGCCCCGCGGAATCTACACTCGGCGCAGACAATCATGTCGGGACTTCTCTCCTGGCCTAACGTCACGGCGACGGGGCCCGTGGCTAGAATGGCCCGACGCATCGCCCGGCTTTCCGAAGCGAATTGCCGTGCTTATGCTGGCAATTCGGCTGCGACCAGGCAAACGTCGTCCAGGAAAGGTGCGCCGTCGTTAAACCGGGTAACTTCGGTCAGCAATTGATCGAGAACTTCGCCCGGTCGTCGTTCGGACGAAATATCCCGCGGAAGTTCTGGCGCTCGCGAAAGCAAGGTATCTGCCACTACCGCTGCTTTCGGCGGGGCCGCGCCCTTCTTCACCCTACGATGGCGCGGACGAATTTGGCCGCCCGTTAACCTGTCGTCCCGGCTTTTGGCAGTGAGACGATGACCGCGTTATCTTTGCGATCGACCTTCATCTCCTTGTCGTTTACCGGGCCGGGCAACGTAATCATCTCCTCGTATCGCCCGGCAGTCGCGCTTTCGAATGTTCCCGAAGCGGATTGGTTGCTTGTCTTCTTCTGTTCCTGCCCCGTCAGGTCAAGTTGCCCATTCTCAAACTTCACATCCACGTTCGAAAGATTCTTGTCCGGCAAATAAAAATGCACGACGTACTTGTCTTTTTGGTCGTCCACATTGACAGCCGATCCGAGCTGCAACGCGCTCGCGCTACTTGTTAGGTCGTTCCTGAAGACATCGCGGAACGTCTGGTCCATCCGGTTTTCCATCTGCTGGAATTGATTGAACACGGTGTCCGCCCAGTCAGTCGAGGCGACGCCCGGCGAAACCGCCGGCGGGGCTGTAGCTGCGGACGCGACCGCTGGCGTGGCGGCCGAAGTTTTCGGGACACTGATCACAACCAGGTCTTGCTTTCGGTCGACCTGCATCTTGTCCGCTTGGATCGGCTTCGGAAAATCGATCACCTGTTCGTAGCGTTCGGTGTTCAATTTCCCGTTCACCGTCCGCCCATTCTCAGCCGTGATGTGCAAGGCGCCATTTTCGATCGTCGCATTCACTTTGGAAGTGTCGATATGGGGCACGTAAACCCGGGCCACATATTTATCCTTCTCCTCCCGGAGATCGACTGACGACGCGAGCGTTGATTGATCGAACCACCTGCCCGCACGACGGAGCGAATCGGTGAAGATGTGATCCATCTTTGTTTCGAGGTCGCGCATGCGAAGATTAACGTCCGCGAAAGGCGAAGCCGTCGTCACAGGCGGAGACGCAGTGTTGTCCTTGGCTGTGGCATCGCTCTTCGAGCAGGCGAAGAATGCGAGGACCAGAAAAATGCCGAAGAAGCCGGCTGATCGAGAAAGAATATTTGTTTTCATTAAACTCAGGAATGTTGCGGCACCGTGTCGCCGCGCCATCGCAGGAAATACCGGAGTAAAATGTCAATTTCCCCGACCAACGCCCCGACCGGTGCACCACGTTTCGTTATGCTCCGGTGAGAATTTGTCTCTCTTGTGTATCGTTAGACGGGCCGCATTCCGCGATTGTTCAAAAATCAACCAGCAGCCGTTGTCTCCGCGCGGAAAGCAGACAGTGCCCGACAATTCCGGAATCCATGGCGACCTGGATGGATTCGCGATTCGCGATATTTCAACGCATCATGGCGATCAGCCGGCTCCGACTGGTGACCTCGAGTTTGCGGAAAATCGCGTGAACGTGTTGTTTCACCGTCGGCAAACTCAAGCTGGCCTCATCTGCGATCTCCTGGTTGCTCTGACCATCGCAGACAAGTCGTGCGACTTCGCGCTCCCGGCTGGTGAGTTGGGCGAAATGCTGCAAACGAGAATCCGATCGTTCGGCGCTCGAGGAATCCCGACCGCGCAAATCTTCGCACTCGATGAGAAAATGCGGCTGCGCCACGCCGGCTGAGTTGAGTTGCTTCAGCAGGATCGTTGCTCGCAAATGCCGCGAGCGTGGATGATGCACGCGTTCCCCCTTGAAGCCGACAGGCGACGCATCGGGACGTTTCGTGTCCGCCCATTGTTGCTTGAGCTGACGGCATCGATCCAATATCTCGCGTGGAATCGGCGAATCCGCTTTTTGCAGACGCGCTTCGTTCGGTCCTTTTTCCCATACGGCGCTGAAGTCGCGTGCGGCCCGGTTTTGATAAACGAGTCCTAAATTCCATCGCAAGATGATTGTCGGCAATGGCAGCCGCCTGAGGGATTCCTCAAGGGCCGTTCGCACCGTGTGTTCGCGCTCGAGCGACCAGAGCTGGTGCAGAGCAGTCAGGAACTGCGGATAAAGCTGGCGGAGCAATTTCATCTCCGCTGCCGAGAGATCGCCCTGCCTGGCCGTGCGCATGATGGTGATCGCACAAATGAGTCGCCGGCCTTTCCAGAAAAAGAGAATCACTCCATGCCGGCATTTGTTAGGCGCGAGATAACGGCGATAGAAGGCCGATTTCGTAAAGCTGCTTTGATTCGAGAAAACGTCGCTCATGCGCACGAGCCGTTTCCGCAGTCGCCCGGTGATATAACTCTTGAGCGGTTCCGCCGCGAAAAATCCATTCGGCATGGGCAAAGAGCATCGCGAAACCCTCGGCAAAACTGGACTGTGCTGCAGCGTCAGCCTGATCAAACGGTTCGGGATCGCGGTCGAGAGTAACTCTTGAGCGGCTTCCCATAACGAATCGACATCCATTGCGCGATGCAGATCGAGCAAAGGCTTCTCGATTACCGGATCGATCACCGATTTCCGCTGCATGCCAAAACCACCCCTCTCCATTTTCCTGCGCATGCTCGCGCAATCGTCATGCCTTCGCGCCAGCCCCGGGGCTGCGCGCCCTCCCGGAATTCTCAAACAATCGGGAGATCAAAGATAGAACCTAAGATATCTGGCGATGAGCGAGCAGTGCGTAAAATTAAAATTCAAAAGAAAGGAAAAAAAGCAAATGAAACTCCAAATCAACGTGCCGGTCAGCGGCCTGGACTTGGCAGGCTTGCTCCAGGGTGAGGAAGGATTGTTCCTCTGCCAAAACAGGGGGCAGGACTACATTGCTGTGGCAAAATCAGGTCACTCGATCGCCTATGGGCCGACGCCCGTCGGGCGAGTCATCAACGAGCAACCGACGACCAGTGTCGGGCCTGAGCCATGGTTCGTCACCAAGATCAGCAACTCGACCGAGTTCGCCGAATTCCGTGGAACAAGCGGAATGTCGAGCAGCAACAGATAGCAACATGCGCTGAGGCAGAAAGCCAAGGCGCTAGAAAAAAGCAAGAAGCCCCGGTGAGGAAAACTCACCGAGGCTTTTTTGTTGAGGCACGGGCTTGAAAAGCGGTTTGCCGAAACAGAATATCAAGTGCGGTGCGCATCATTCACATCATTGGTCGGTGGATACAGCTTCTCACGTATGCATTTTTGGGAAGCGTGTTTCTGGCTTACGTGGGGCCTCGACTCGGCGACTGGGCGACAGATCAGTTCGAAAAAGTGTGTCGTGACAATGCAACAGCGGTTGCTGTCATTTCCGGGATCGTTTTGCTATTTGCGCTCGCGGCAATCCACCGTTTTGCAGACTTCCGACTTGCGCAAGCACGGTGGCTGACATTTCCGCCGCTGCCAGCCGCTATAATTATCGCGGTGGTTACCGCGCCGTATTGGCCTGATTTTAGCAAATTCGGTTCGCGAGTTGACCGAGTAGATAGCGAGGCATCGCATTTTGTCGCTGTGTTGTATGGGGCGCTTTGGCTCGTTCAAGTTGCTTTTGTCGCGACCGTCAACAAGACAAAAAAACGGGTTCGCGAAAGGCAGTCACGAACTATGGCCACACCGAGGTCACGAAGATTGGAAGATTTTACCGACGACGAACTCGCTCAATGGCTTCGTCGTGAACAGCCGATTGTGCATCCGGACCAAGACTTGTTTGATTTCTGGGAGTTCACTGAGCGTGTGATCTCAAAGCTTGGGATCGTCGGCACAACAATCGCCCTACAGGGTGGCTTCGGCGCAGGCAAGACAAGCTTTATTCACTTGCTTGAGAAACGAGCCGAGCTTCGTCGACAACGGCTTTATTTTGTTCGTGTAAGTTGCTGGGGTTTTGAGGAGACAGTCGCTGCTCAAAAGAATTTGCTGTCCGGTCTCGTGCGCAGAGTCAACGCGGAGGTGGACTGTTTATCCATACGCACACTACCAAAAGAATACGTCTCTATCGTTTCGAAGAAGCTTGAATGGTTGAACCTGCTAACGTCCATTGACGAATCACCGGTCGAACAGTTGCAACGGCTCACGCCGATTTTGAGTTCTATTGCTGGCCAAGTGGTGGTGGTCGTTGAAGACGTCGATCGAACAGGGCAAAAATTTGATGTCAGTACCGGTGTTCGCTCTTCTGGCGCAATTTCGAGAAGTCGAGTGTTTGTCATTTATCCTGGCGATTTCACCTGGTCAGTCTGTGGACTTTGCCAGATTATGCGAGTTCACTGAAATATTGCCGGCCCCTCCCGCTCGAACGGTCGCGCTAATTTGCCATCGAACTAGAGAGCGGTTGATCAAGAATTATCCGGAAGATATTCTCGTAGATAAGCTGCAGGACTTACTCGAGGCAGCGAATAGAAATGAGTTAATTACGCTTTTCACCCCGAGCGTAAAATATTGGAACTCCGCGTTGGCGGAACTTTTAAGGCCGCCGCGTTTTCTAAAGCGGACCCTCAGGAGAGTTCGACCCGAGGCCGGTCGAGGTGCTCATTCAAAGCCTGTTTCCCGGCACGTCTTTCTTGTCGGATATCGAGACTAAAGTCACACCGCTAAGACAAGGTCCGTCTGGCAATAGAGCAAAGCTTTATGCAAAGCGACTTTTCACAGAAGAGGTTGATGTCGCGTTATGAGAGATCAAAAAATGCTACGGATGATGACAGCGACTGAGACCCAGGTTGGTCAGCTCGCTCAAGAAATTATCGCCTCCGAATCGAGTGCCCAGGTATTCGAGTACTTTGCGGACGAAAACACAAAACAGATTTTGCTGCCGCTTTTAACAGAGATTCACGCAGGGCTTCGGCAACGCGACGGTGTGCATGCCGATCTGAAAAACAGCGAAGGGGTATTTTCGCCTTGGCGGGTTGCGACAAAGCGGACTCGACTGGGAAACCGTTAGGCCATGGCTGATTGATGAGCTACTCAAATGCACCCCCGGCTATCTGCGATTGCTGAATAGTATTTATTACTTTTGGTTGGCAACCGATAAGCACAATCGAGTTCAGCGTGAACCTGTGCGTGCAGCACTTCTTGAAAAATGTAAGCGCGAATTTTCTGGGTCAGATGATTCCGTCGTTTGTCGCAGCTTCGATCCTGCGTCTCCCTGGGTCTCTGTTTCACCTTGTATTCACTTCGGATTATGGGACGCCGAATGCCGTGACCGTACGGAACCAGCGAGGACTGGGCTTGGTTCGCTCCAATTCTTCTGCGTTCAGCTAATACATGTCCCTCGGTCTTGCTGCCTCAGATTATAATAACTGCTAACGCGTGGGAAACTCGCGCGCGTGAAGTCATCACGTATCGGTTCAACGACGAGCTACTGAATACGTGGTTCGGAAAACAATCGAACGAAATGATCCGACGTATAGCTGAATTTGATCTTTCGACGGTGGCGCAACTTGAGTCGAATGCGCTTGGGTATCTCAAGGCAGCAAAGGAGGAGGCAAAGCGGCGAGTAGCGACAACCCACGCGGGGCCACAATCATTTACGGAAAGTCGCGACCAAGCAGATACTCATTGATTAGAAGCTTCCTACGTGTGGAGAACGTCCACGAGCACCAAGCTTCCAATGGTTCGTCGATCTTGACGTTGACGTTGCGCACAATGGGCAGACTTCCGGATCGTGGCGACGGTGCACACACACGCGCGCGCGCGTTTCTGAAAACTTGACCGCTTAAAGCGGCCAAGTTCATGCGCTGCTTCCGAGGTAATGGCTCAGCAGTTTGCCATGAAACTCTCCGGCCCCGTTGAATTCTTACAGCCGATTGCCGTCTCAGACACGAAACGACAGGGAGTTAACAACCGGGAGTATTGTTATGATGGAACCAACGGTAACGCAGAGCGGCGCGCTCTATCTGGCGCAGCACAAAATTCCAACCGGACGGCGCGGACTTGTCCGTCGATTCGCCCAGGGAGCACGCGCGCAAAAGAATCTTCGGCTACGGCCCTCGAGAATCTTGTTTCTGTGGCCGCGACTTGCCCAACCCACAAGTCGCTGATCTTCCCAAAAGCGATCATCTCTCACGCATCGTAAGCGGCTTACGATGATTCAAGTTGAGCATCGCGCTCGGAGAGCCCGATCCACCTTAAACGCGGTGCGAAATCCAAGTGACGGATACCCCGTGCAGAACACCCGCGCCGCAAATTTGCACAACGGACGCTCGTGCAAAACAGACACAACTTCCGGGAACCATCAAACGTGTATATACACGCTTGATCCACCGACCACTGAACTTTTTGGACATGAAATCCCCGGCTAATCGGGGAACGAAATATAATACATCCGGGAAGCAGGCGCAGAGGGAAGTCTCACCAAAGGCACGGTGAAAATGGAAGATGGGAAGTTGGTGCACGAATTCCAGGAGATCCAGCCGGATGGAAAGACGGCGGATTACGTGGCGCGAGTGACGCCGCACGGGAATAAAGGCTGGGACAACGAAATTTTCGCGCGAAAAGAAAATGGCCTCACGCCGCTGGTGAAGGTGCGGTACGAGGCGACAAATTAGAGTTGCGCCGAACGACTTCGGTCTTGTCGTTTTTCAGCTGAGAGGTTCCCCGATGAGCTCGAGCGGTTCGATGCGGGCGCAAAACATCTTTTCACACCAGTAACGGATCGGTCTCGAAAATCACTTCCCTGTGCGTGCCAAATTGCGCAGATTGCTGCGGATTTGAGCACGCCGCATCCCAAAACTCGATACGCCCGCAGTGGCGATCTTCACATTGCCTATCAAGTCGTCGGTGACGGACCGCTTGATCTGGTCTTCGTCATGGGCTGGGTGTCCCATGTGGAGTTGGCCTGGGAAGAACCGACTCTGGCCAGTTTTCTGCGGCGCCTCGCTTCTTTTTCGCGCCTGATCCTTTTCGACAAGCGCGGCACCGGTTTATCGGATCGCGTGCCTAACGATAAGTTACCGACGCTGGAGGCGAGAATGGACGATGTTCGCGCGGTGATGGAGGCAGCCCATTCAGAACGCGCTGCGATTTTCGGATTCTCCGAAGGAGGCAACCTGAGCGCGCTCTTCGCCGCCACGCACCCGGAGCGAACAAGCGCGCTGATCATGTTCGGCTCCTTCGCTAAACGCATCCGCAGCGACGACTATCCGTGGGCGCCGACGAGCGAGGATCGTGAAGCGGCCTACGCCGAAATCGAACGCGAGTGGGGCAATCTGGGCGATGTTCGTCAGTACGCGCCGAGCAAGGCGGACGATCCGGCCTTTGCGGAGCGGCTCGCGACTTACTTTCGTTGCGCCGCAAGCCCGGGCGCGGCCATCGCTCTGTTGCGCATGAACACGCAGATCGATATTCGGAATGTGCTGCCGACCATTCGCGTGCCGACGCTGCTCATTCACCGCACGCACGATCGCGACGTAAAAATCGAGGAGGCTCGCTGGATGGCATCGCAAGTTCCAGGAGCGCGCTTCGTCGAGCTGTCAGGCCAGGATCATCTTCCATGGGTGGGGGATCAGGCGGCGGTGCTGGATGAGGTCGAAGAATTCGTCACCGGAATGCGTCCTGTGCAAGAGGCGAATCGTGTTCTCGCCACCGTCCTTTTTACGGACATCGTTGGCTCGACGGAAAGCGCGGCCCTTCAGGGCGATCGCGCCTGGCTCGCGCTCCTGGAGCAGCACCATGCGCTCGTGCGCAAAGAGCTGGCGCGTTTTCGCGGGCACGAGGTGAAAACTGCGGGCGATGGATTCGTGGCCACGTTTGACGGCCCGGCCCGGGCGATCCACTGCGCCTGCCATATTCGCGATAGCGTGCATGAGTTAGGGCTTGAAATTCGAGCCGGCTTGCACACCGGCGAAATTGAAATGATGGGCAAGGATATTGCCGGTCTCGCGGTTCATATCGCGGCTCGCATCTCGGCGGCGGCGGGGACCGGCGAGGTTTTGGTTTCCAGCACGGCGAAGGATCTGGTCGCAGGTTCCGGAATCGAATTTCTCGATCGCGGCCTTCAGGCGCTGAGAGGTATACCGGACCAATGGCGTCTCTTTGCCGTCTGCTGATGCGGTCTGATGAGCCGGGTCCGCGAAAATTTTTTCGTGCTGTCTTGCGCAGTTTGTGAAGAATCGCGGGGTGAATTCCCGTTTCGTCCTGCCGCAGTGTTCGCATTTCTTTCCCGGCGCAGCGTAGAATCCGTCTTCCATGTCGCTCAGCATCGTATTCATCTGCCTCGCCCTAGTCGTTGGAATCTATTTCTACAATAATCCGCTCAAACACGGCCCGTGGTTTCTGAGCCGCCGTTTCATTAACTGGTTCCCGCTCGGAATGACGTATGCGTTTCTCTACATGGGACGCTACAATCTCACCGTCGCGAAAAACTCGCTCGGCTCGCTCATGTCGAACGAAGAGTTCGGTCTGATCTTCGCCGCCGGCACGCTGACCTATGCCTTCTCGTTCCTGGTCAATGGTCCGCTCGTCGATCGAATCGGCGGCAAAAGGGGAATTCTGATCGCGGCCCTGGGCGCGTCCGCCGCGAATGTGGCAATGGGCGTGATCACGTGGCTCGTCCTGACCGGTCGATTGCATGTGCGGTTGCTCGGGATTTTTTCGGCAGTCTACGCGATCAACATGTATTTCCAGAGCTACGGCGCGGTTTCGATCATCAAGGTCAAGGCACATTGGTTCCACGTCCGCGAGCGCGGCGTCTTCGGCGCAATTTTCGGCACGCTCATTTCTCTCGGCGTTTATTTCGCATTCGACTGGGGCCAGGCCGTAATCAACATCACCAAAGTGAAAGCGCCGGCTGCGATGGATGGCCTGACGGCGTTGATCCGGCGTGTTTTCATCGGGGACGGCCAGACGATTGACGCGACCTGGGCGGTGTTTTTCATCCCGGCTGCGATCCTCGTTGGGTGGGCGCTGTTGGACGTGTGGCTGATCAAAGACACGCCTGAGGGTGCGGGCTTCCCGCATCTCGATACTCACGATGCTTCTTCCGGTCACATGCATGAGGAATACACCCGGCTCGACCTGCTCAAGAAAGTGTTCCTCAACCCGCTGATGCTGATGTTTGCCTTCGTCGAGCTGACGGCTGGTGTGCTGCGCAACGGCATCATGCAGTGGTACACAATCTTTGCGCACGACGTGAAACAACTCGGGGCCGAAAGCATTCTCGCCAACTGGGGATTGCTCTTGTGCGTTTTCGGTATCGTCGGCGGCTTTGCCGGCGGGATGATCTCCGACAAGTTGTTTCAGTCACGCCGCGGACCGCCGGCTGCGCTCTTTTGCGCGTTCATGCTGATGATGGCGGCGGTGATGGCCATGAATCTCTTTTCGTTCCCATTTGTCGTCGGTGTGGCAGCATTGCTCATCGTTGCCGCGGTAACGGGTGTGCACTCTTTGATGTCGGGTACAGCGTCGGCCGACTTTGGCGGGCGCAAGGCGACGGCTACGTGCTCAGGCATTATCGACGGCTTCGTTTATCTCGGAAGCGGGGTGCAATCGATCGGGGTCGGTTATCTGGTTACACATCATAGCTGGCAATGGTGGCCAATTTTCTTGATGCCGTTTGCACTCATCGGCGGATTATTGGCCTTTCGTATCTGGCACGAGCTTCCCGCCGCTACGCGCAACTACATTGAGAACGTTGAGCGGAAACGTTCGGCGGCGCAGACGGAGGAGCGCAGTCCGGTTGCAGTGCAATAGGCGAGGACTGCGGCGCGAATTGCGCTGAAAGCGATGCCAACAGATGAAAAATGAGCGATGACGAGTGGTTAGGCAAATGTTGGCAAAATGTTCAGCGCCCGAAGACGAACGATGTCCGCCGGCGTTGACAGTATTTTCCGCGGACGTACGCTTCGGTCTATGGCTGACCAATCTCCAGGATCGACACGAAGTGCAATGCATCACGGCGTTACGCGCCGAAAATTTCTTGGAACGACTCTCGCAGGTGGAGCTGGCGTTCTGGCGGGAGGATTAGTGTTGCAAGAGCTTGCGGCGGCGGCGGCGAGTCCAGATGTGAAATCTTCGTACCTTCTCGGCGGCGATCTTTCGGTGAATCGGCTTGGGTTTGGCGCAATGCGCCTGACGGGCGAGGGGATATGGGGTTGGCCGGCCGATCGAGAGAACGCGCGGAAAGTTCTGCGCCGGGCGGTCGAGCTCGGGGTGAACTTTATCGATACCGCCGATGCCTACGGTCCGGACGTGAATGAATTGCTTATTGCCGAGGCGCTTTATCCGTATCCGGCGGGGCTGGTCATTGCGACCAAGGGCGGCCACACCCGGCCTGGCCCTAACCAGTGGGTGCCGGACGGACGGCCCGAATACCTGACGCAATGCGTGGAGAATAGTCTGAAGCGACTCAAGCTCGAGCGGATCGATTTATATCAGTTGCACCGGATCGACCCCAAGGTGCCGGTCGAAGAATCGTTGGGTGCGCTGAAGAAAATGCAGGATGCCGGGAAAATCCGGCATGTTGGATTATCGGAAGTGACGGTGGCGGAAATCGAACAGGCGAAAAAGGTCGTGCCGATTGTCAGCATCCAGAACCGATACAACATCACCGACCGCAAGTCGGAGGACGCGCTCGACTACTGCGAAAAAGAAAAGATGGGATTCATTCCGTGGGCGCCGATCGGCGGGAGCGGGACTCGTTTGTTAAGCAAGGCCGGCAATGCGTTGGAAGCCGAAGCGAAACGTCGCGGCGTCAGCGTCGTTCAGCTCGCGCTGGCCTGGCTCCTCTGGCGATCACCGGTGATGCTGCCGATCCCGGGAACGTCGTCTCTCGCGCACCTGGAAGAAAATGTGGCCGCCGCGAAGATCCAGCTCACCGCGGCTGACTGGAAGACGATCGAAGCTTTGGCGAAGCCCGCGTGATTTACAGACCGGGTTCGCCTGCTGCCAGGATGGCGATCCACTAAGTTATTGATGAGACCTGCGCGTTGCGTCGACGCGGAATGCCGAGGCTGTCGAAGATTGTCCGCGTCGCGTCCGAGCGATTGAGTGTGTAAAAGTGGATGCCGGCAACGTCGTTATCCAAAAGATCGTGACATTGCTCCAGGGCGAAGTGAACGCCGACGCGACTAACCATCGCACGGTCGTTTTCGCAGCGCTGCAGGGCGCGCAAAAGTTTTGCCGGAAAACGTGCGCCGCCCGCGAGTTCGGCAATGCGTTTGAATCCGCTCATGGAGGTGATCGGCATGATGCCGGCAATGATAGGGACGTGGATGCCAGCGAGCGCGCAACGTTCGCGAAAATCGAGGAAGTCACGGTTATCGAAAAAGAGTTGTGTGACAATGTAATCGGCGCCGGCATCAACTTTCGTTTTGAGATAATCCATTTCGACCAGTCGATTCGGCGTCGCCGGATGGCCTTCCGGGAAACCGGCCACGCCGATCCCGAATCCGCGACGATCGGGATGAGCGCCGGAGTCATTGAATTTGCGAATGAACTTCACCAGATCGATCGCGTGCTGAAACGAATCGCGCGATTTGTCATAGTGAGTTTCACGCGGTCGATCGCCACCGAGCGCAAGAATGTTTCCAATGGCCGAGTTTGCGTATCGCAGCAGAATCGATTGGATTTCTTCCTCCCGGTGACAGACGCAGGTCAAATGCGGGATCGGATCCAGCTTCGTCGTGGTCTTGATGCGCTCGACGAGGTCGTGCGTGAGATCGCGGGTGGAGCCACCGGCGCCATAAGTGACGCTGACGAAGTGTGGCGCATACGCTTCGAGTTCGCGAATCGTCTGGTAAAGAGTCTCGGCCGCTTCCGGCGTTTGTGGAGGAAAGAACTCGAACGAGAATGTCGGAGAATCCCCCTGCATGATGTCGGTGATGTGCATGGTCCTTGGCGTATCTTCGCTCGCGTGATGACTTTTGGTCAACTAACCAAGCACGTTGTCGACCACGATGCGCAATCGCGAGTTGAATTATCGTCGAACTTCGAAGACGTGTGAAAAGTGCATTCCGAGCCGCTCCTTAACGTCGCTGATTACGCGCTGGCTGCACGCCGTAATCTGGCGAAGGATGTATTCGATTACTACGAGGGCGGAGCGTTGGATGAAATTACTCTTCAGGAGAACACCGCGGGCTGGGAACGGCTAAAGCTTTACTACCGGGTTCTCGCCGGCGTCGGGATAGCGCGACATGACCACGACGATCCTCGGTCAACCGATCTCGATGCCGATCGTGGTCGCGCCGACCGCTTTTCATAGACTCGCCTGCGAATCAGGAGAAATAGCGACGGCCGGCGCCGCGAAGGCGGCTGGGACCTTGTTTATTCTCAGTTCGCTCTCGAACACCGCGATGGAGTCGGTCTTTGCGAAAGCGGGGAGCCCGCGCTGGTTTCAGCTATACGTATACAAGGACCGGGAGATAACGCTCGAGCTGGTGAAACGGGCAGAGACTGCCGGGGCGGAGGCCATCGTCCTGACCGTTGACGCGCCCGGCCTCGGCACGCGCGAGCGCGATGCGAGGAACAGCTTTCGATTGCCGGATGGTCTTGCCGTGGAAAATCTTGCTCCGTTAGGCAAGGGCAGTTTTCCTGAAGTGACCGGTTCCGGTCTTGCCGCCTACGTCAGAGCAAATTTCAAAGAAGATCTCGGGTTCGATGATCTGGAATGGTTATGCCGATCCACTCGATTGCCCGTGGTGGTGAAGGGCGTGTGCCGTGGGGATGACGCACGCCGCGCCGCGGAGCATGGCGCGAAGGCGATTGTGGTGTCGAATCACGGCGGTCGACAGCTCGATACTGCGCCTTCTACTTGCGAAGTGCTGCCGCACGTGGTCGATGCCGCGGGCGGTCTTTGCGAAATTTATGTCGACGGCGGAATTCGACGCGGCAGTGATGTGCTCAAAGCGATTGCACTCGGAGCGCGTGCAGTGCTGGTTGGCCGACCGGTGCTGTGGGGCCTGTGTGTCGCTGGCGAAGAAGGCGCGACGAAAGTGTTGGAGATTCTCCGGCGAGAACTGGACGAAGCGATGTTGCTCTGCGGCTGCACGAGGCTGAGCGATGTCGGCGGATGGCTGCTCCGGCCGTAGTTTAGTCGCCTTCCGCTATTACGGATTTCACAGGCGTGCGAAGATCACTGCCGCGGAAATCGGAATAAGAGCCGAGGATAATAGCAAGAGGGTTTGTCATCGACAGCCTGCGATTGGTAAGACATTAATCATAGTTGAATTCGGCTTGCTCGATGTCTCGGTTCCGATCACACAAAGGAGTTGCAACCGCAGTCGTGGCAACATTTCCGTCGCCATGGGTGCGCGGTCCCGCTTGGGACGGATTCTGGATGCTCAGTGCGTTCTGGCTCGTGCCCATCGTCCTCTGGCTTTCTCATGGTTACACCGACGCGGAGGATAGCCCCCTCGATCTGCTTTACTTCGGCCTAACGGCTCTCTTCTGGATCGGCCATCGGTTGTGCAGCACGTACCTGGCCTATTGCACGGAAGCATATCGGCCACTTCTGCGAACCCAGCCTGTGCGGTTTGTCGCGCTTCCATTGCTGATAACGGCCGGATGCTTTGCTGTTTTCCTTCCATCGGATACGGCATTGCCGTGGAATCGTGAGGAGCGGCTGGTAGCTCTCGCCATCATTGATTATGTTTTCGTCACATACCATTTCGCCGCGCAGCATTTCGGCGCGCTTTCTCTCTATCGCGCGCGGGCCGGTCGGAGCGCCTGCACTCAAACAAGAACGATGGATCGGCTGTTCGCCCTGGGTATTGGCGGCGTTCTCGTTTTCCTGGCAGACATTCTTGCCGGAGCGGTTGCCTATCAGGATCAGTGGCTCGATCGATGGGCGTTTCCCGCCTGGCTCGTCTCGTCGCAGACCGGAATCCGTGCGGGCGCGCTCGTCGTGCTGTTCGCTGCGACCGCCGCAATACTTTTCGTCGAACTGCGCGCGCCGCAGAGGTCCCTTCCGCGCGTGCTTTATGTTTTGGGAATCGCGACGATGGTCGCCCTCGCTCTTCGCCCGCGGAGTCTGTTTCTCTTTCTCGTGCTCTGGACCTCGCAACACTGGATCCTGGCAACGGGACTCGCTTCCCAGACGCCGGTCGGCGAGCCGGCTCCCAGAGGCGGCGCCATCCGCCGCGTACTCCATTCGCTGAACACACGGCCCTGGGCCATTCTGCTTCTGCTTGTGTTTGCGTCGGTCGTCTTCCTGCCACTCTTCGAAGTCGAGGGGAATCGGCAGGACGGTATTACTTACTACGGCGACCGGATATTTGGTGCCTTCGCGATAGGATTGCGGACTTCATCGTGGGTTCCCGCACTCCTCGCCCTCGGCTTTGCCACCGGGTTCATACACTATCTGCTTGATCGGAGTGTTTACCGGCTCTCGGACCCTCAGGTGCGCACTGCAGCACGTGGTCTCCTTGCCCGGACCGACGAAACAGGAGCAATCACAATCTTCAATGCTCGTTCGCAAAAACCGAAACCAGCATTCGCTGAGTAAACGCTAAAGAATTTGTATGTGCACCAATGCTGCCTTCAGGCGGCATTCGATAGTCTAAAATTATATTTTACTTTTATGGCGGAGTAAACAAAGCAAGATCAAGTAAGAAAGCGAAATAAGCACAATCGATCGGTTCAAGAATATCCGAACTTCGATCATAGTAATCGAACCGCCGTTACGGCGATGCGGCCACCGAAGCAGACGTCTACATCCGCTCCCGGTGTGCGAGGCCGCAGATTGTAATCGCCCGCGTAATAAAGGCCGGTCTCTTCTTCGTGGCGATAGTTGAGCGGCAAGGGCTTCGGATCGAGCGGGCACCAGACAATTTCCGGATCGGCCGCCTCAGGTGAAAGCAGCGGCAGGTTCACATTGTAGAACACACCCAGCTCGATCGGCTTCGCCACTAGCTCGGCTAGCAGTGGGATGATCCAACGCGTCGCGCGTTTCCAATCGAATGCGACGCCGGTCTTGCGATAGTGCGATACGGCGATGCCGGGCCAGCCATGGAGCACGGCTTCACGGACGGCCGCGACGGTGCCCGAATAGTAAACGTCCGCGCCGAGATTCGCGCCGTGATTGATGCCGCTGAGCACCCATTTTGCGTCCGGCACGAGGTGAAGCAATCCGAGGCGGGTGCAATCGGCGGGCGTGCCGTGGATGGCGAAACGTTGCTCGCCGTGCGGTTCGATCCGGACGCCCTCGTGCCACGTAACGGCGTGGCTGACTCCGGATTGCGGGCCGGCGGGTGCAACAACGACCGGGTCACCCAGTGTGCTGGCCGCGGCGACCAGAGCCTCAAGGCCGGGAGCGTCAATGCCATCGTCATTGGTGAGGAGAAGTTTCATCGTGCTGCTGAAACTCTGTCGCCTCTGCCACGCTCGTTCTCAACTATGGAGCGATCCGCGCAAGCGACCGAGAGAATGGTGGACGAGTCGAAGGACGTTCGCCCGGTAATCGACGGTCTGCGAATTCCGGTCACAAAGTCTTGTCTTCGCGCGCGGAATCCGGCATCACCGTATTCCTTATGAAACGCCTTCTCTCATTTTTCGTCATCTCGGCAATTTTTCCGTGTGCTCTATTCGCAAGTGATTCGCTTCCGTTTTCCGTCAGCATTGGCGGTCAGGCGGCAGCAGACGGCACTCCGTTCGCGAAGATTGAAAAGCCAGTCGCGCCGGACGCGGAACTCTCCGTCAACTCGAAGAGCGACATGATCATCGTCAATGTGAATCCGGTGACGGCAAAGAACGAACCCGTCGCAGGCTCGACACCCGCCGTGATCCTGCTCCAGGGCAAAACCAAAACGAACATCGACAAGACGATGGACGGAAAGAAACTTCCCGCTGGAAATTACCTCATGAGCGTGGTGAGCGAAGGTAAGACCGCCAGCATTCTTTTCACTATCCGATAACGAGTGTTCGTTAGGGCGACTTGCGCTTTTTCTGAATCCGAGATTTTCCGTCTGCCCTCGACGATTGGGCATGGACCGATATCCCGCTGCGGTGCGGTTGACGGCTAAAAATGGTTAGGCACGTGGAAGACGTCTTCCTGCAGCTCGCCGCGGATGGTTGTGTTGCGGCGAATGATCTCACTAAAGGGCTGATGTTCGAGCAGAGTGACAAGCGGGCGCGGCAGATAAATTTGGTACCAAAAGCGATCGCCGTCGCGCAGTCGTTCGAATTGATCCTTCAAAATCGTATAGGTGGTCTCGCTTACCATCATCCCGGGTTTGTGCTTTTCCGCGAGCGCACCGAGCCAGACATCGATATCGTTAGGTGAATTGTAAGCGGCGGCGAGCTTGGCCTGGATCACGGGATCGGGATTCATCTGCGCGAAGGTAGTGTAGGGCGGCAGCCCGTAATCGATCCGCACTTGATTGTAGCGCGGCATCCCATGATCTCGACCGCGCTGAATATTCAGCGACGCCAAGTCAAAGCCGCCCTGCCCCGGCTGACCGAAGAGAAAATTACGCACTGGATCGACAATGTATGCGTCTACTTCCTGCGGTCGCTGCTTGGCCAGGCCGCGCAAATACGGTTCAATGCCGACCCCGCTGATCTGTGTCGGATTAAAAAAGGAATCAGCCAGACTGATGTCGCCAATCGAGTGGTTGTGCGAGTCGAGGCGAACCAACTGCGGAGAAAGCAGGGTGTGACCAACGCGATAAGCCGCGGTCGAAAAGGCGTTGGCAATGGCGGCATTCGCCTGCGGTCGATACCCGTGATACGCCGCGAGCGGGTTGTTGCCCATGAGCAAGGGCAGGAAATCGCGGTAGGTGATTATCTGAATCTCGGCGCCGACAATGGCGCGCGCGCGGAAGTAGATGCCATCGTCATTTAGGTACGGCTGGGTAATCCGAAAAACATCGGCCCAGAAATTGTGCTCCCGCATAAAGAGCGTGTGCATGGCGGTGAGGCCAAGCTGCTCGTTCGAGCGCAGGTCGCCGGCGAGGAAATAGATTGCTTCAGTCGTCGGAACATTTGGAAAACCGTGGACGTTGTAGGGCAGAAGATTTCCCGGGCTGGTCTTGAGCTTGCCACTGCCATCTAGCCGTCGTAACTCGTGCGCCCGTTCTTCATCGGAGCCGTAAACTTGCGACGCGTCAATGTAGGCAGTGTCGATATTTATCTGCTCGCGCACGCCGTTGATCATTTCGTAGAGCGAACGGTCAAGCTCAATGACTTGCGTCCCGGTATTGTTTGGATCGAAGAATGGATCGCCGGCCGGTACCGGAATGTTAAAGGGCTCGATCGGATCGATGCTCGGCGTTAAATCCATGTCGTGATCGATGAACTGACCCCATTGCCAAATAAAATCGGAAACGTTCCGCGAATTGGGAATGAGATGGTCCTGTGCCACCACGAGATTGCTGATGTCGCGGGCGCTTCTTTGGCCGACGCCTCCCGGAGTGCCGGAGCCATCGGCATAGCCATTCGTCGTGGTGCGGAGAAGGGGAGTATTCGCCGCGCCGCGGGTGGAATCGATCGGGTTATTGCCTGTGCCGTCGATGGAGCGAAATTCGTACGGAAAAGCAGCGGGCCCGACATTGAACGGGACGGAAGGACTTTTTAATGGCGGCACGACCCGTTGCATGTTGGGTTCAAACGGCCCGGCCGAAAGGCGGCCGCAGGTCAGCAAAAGCGGGAGCAGACAGATTCCGATCTTAGTTTTCATAGGGGTGAAAGGCAGAGCGCGACGAGGGGGGAATTGTTACACTATGGTAGGAACAAGTCACGCGGAAACGCGAGTGCGCGTTTGAGCGAACGAGCGAGCGAGCCCTGCCCCGAATATCTATGCACGCGCATCGGCCATTTCTTGGTGTGGGACCGAGAAGCGAATGTGATTTCGGCATAAACATTAGTTATTTTCTGCGAAACTCACGACACGCCGGGGCTCGACTTCCGCAGTGGACTCCGCAAGAATCAATGGACGTGCCGATTCATTTGCTGGCGATATTCTGATGCTCGATTATCAACCGACCTCGCGCCGGCCGATTGCCGATACCTTTCGCAGAACGGCCCATGGCGCGGTGCGGTTTTGCGTGCGCGCGCGTATTTCTCCAGACACGGTCTCCTATCTCTCGCTCGTAGCCGCAGCGATTGCGGCGTTTTGTTTTTGGCAATCAGGGAGACTCCCGGTGCTTCTGCTCATCGCTCCCGCAATTTGCTACCTGCGACTTTGGTTCAACATGCTTGATGGCATGGTTGCGCTCGCCTCCGGCACGGCGAGCTGGCGCGGCGAAATCCTGAATGACTTGCCGGACCGCATCTCAGACGTTTTGATCTTCATCGGCGTCGCGCACAGCGGATGGATGAATCCTTTTCTCGGCTACTGGGCCGCGATTTTCGCTGTGCTGACCGCTTATGTCGGCCTGTTCGGTCAGGCCGTTGGCGTGCAACGCGAGTTTAGCGGAATCATGGCGAAGCCGTGGCGTATGGTCGCTTTGCACATCGGCGCCTGGGTCACGTTAGGGTGTGTTTGGTGGAACTGCGGCGAAGTGCGATTCGTCCGCCTAACGATTCTTGATCTGGCCTGCGTCGTTGTCGTGGCCGGCTGCGTTCAGACGATCGTCGTCCGCTTGCGCCGCATCATGGCTGCGCTGCGAAAAAAATCGGAGGCAAACTGAATGTCCCCGCAAATCGCGCTGCACGATCCTGTTTTCCTTGCGTATCTCCGGATTGTCGTTGTTTCACTCGTTACGGGAGGTGTCGTGCTGGGCATTTTGCACTGGGGTCTGAAGAAGGATGTCGATGCGATGTGGAGGACGTATTGTTCGTGGCTCATCATCGCTCCGTTATGCCTGGCGGTAGTTTTTGCCGGACGCATTCCGACCATTCTCGGTATCACATTGCTCGCGATCATCGGATTCAAGGAATTCGCCCGCGCCTCAGGATTGTATCGCGATTGGTGGATGACCGGCGCGGTTTACGCCGGGATTCTCACCGTTGGAATCGCGTCCCTCATGCCGCATCCGCGCAGTGAAGAACCAGGAACCGGCTGGTACGGCTTCTTCGTTGCCGTTCCCGTTTTTGCCATCGCGCTGATCCTGATCATTCCGATTTTGCGCAATCGCGCGCGTGGCGAAGTGCAGCGGATGTGCTTGTCGATTGTCGGTTTCATCTACATCGGCTGGATGTTTGGACATCTTGGCTTCTTCGCCAACGCGATGAATGCCTACGGCTACCTTTGCTTCATCATCTTCGCCACCGAATTGAGTGACGTCGCCGCGTTCACTTTCGGCAGATTGTTTGGACGCCATCCGCTGCGCAGTGAGATCAGCCCGAAAAAAACCTGGGAGGGCGCGTTCGGCGCGCTGGCGGTAGCGATGATCCTGCCTTGGGTCCTTCGCTTTTCCCTTCCTGATTTCGGCCCGCGCGAACTTATTCTGGCGGGTTTGATTATTGGAATCGGCGGACAGTTGGGCGACCTTTCCATCAGCGTGATCAAGCGTGACATCGGTACCAAAGACATGGGCGCCGCCATTCCCGGGCACGGCGGAATTCTCGATCGGATCGACAGCTTGATCTTCGTTGCGCCGTTGTTCATGCACATGGCGGGCTACTACCACCCGCTGCGATGAAAAAATGGCAATACGAATGCGCGCCAGATCTTGATCAATCGCTGGTCGAGCGCCTGCGCCACTTTCCGCGTCAGCCCGACATGCTCGTCTACGGCCTGCGCTCCATCGCGGCGGTGATCATTCGCGCGTGGCTGCGATCTTATCATCGCCTCGAGATCGTCGGGCGGGATCACCTGCCCGCGGATGGTTCCTTCGTCATGGTGGCGAACCATTCCAGCCATCTCGACACGCTTTGTCTTCTCTCCGCGCTTCCTCTGACGAAGCTGCATCGCGCTTTCCCCGCTGCTGCGGCAGATTATTTCTTCAGAAGTGTTCATCGCACTTTTGTCGCTGCGGTGATCGTGAATGCGCTGCCATTCGCGCGTCAGGTGAACATCCGCCAAAGCCTTTCTCTTTGTCAGACGCTGCTCGAAAATTCCGGGAACATTCTAATCGTTTTTCCCGAGGGGACGCGATCGGCATCCGGCCAGATTGAAAAATTCAAACCGGGCGTAGGCGCACTTGTTGCGAAACGGAATGTTGCCGTGCTCCCATGTTTTCTCGACGGAGCCTTTCGCGCACTGCCGAAAGGAAGCATCTGGCCGCGGCCGCGAAAGGTAAGATTGATCATCGGGGAGCCGCGAAACTACGCTTCACTCGTGAACGGGAGAGATTCGGCTAGCGCTGTCGCCGCCGAGTTGCAGGAAACGGTGCGTTTGTTAGGCCAGCGATATGGCGCCAACTGAGCATACGGTAAAAAGTTGGGATGGGACCGAGCTGTTCTATCGGGCCTGGCTGCCGGCGAAGCCTTTCGAGAGAGCGCTCATCCTTTTCCATCGTGGTCATGAGCATTCCGCTCGCTGGCAGGAGGTCGTCGATTTGCTCGGACTCGACGACGTCGCGATTTTCGCCTGGGATGCGCGCGGTCATGGAAGTTCGCCCGGTGAACGCGGGTCCGCCCCGAACTTATCGGCCATGATTAAGGACACTGATGCCTTTGTCTGCCACGTTTCCGAGCGGCACGACATCAAGTTGGAAAATATCATCGTGCTCGCCCACAGCGTCGGAGCCGTTACCGCGGCGGCCTGGGTGCACGATTATGCGCCGCCAATCCGCGCCATGATTCTCGCGACTGCAGCATTTCGCGTCCGGCTTTACGTCCCGCTCGCGATTCCATTTCTGCGATTGAAGCAGCGAATACTTGGGCCCGGTTTCGTCAAAAGTTATGTGAAAGCCAAGATGCTCACGCACGATCCGGAACAGGCCACTCGGTACGGGGCTGACCCGCTCATCTTCCGGCAAATCGCGATCAATATTCTGCTCGATCTGCATGATACCTCGACGCGCCTGCTGGCCGACGCGGGCGCAATCACCGTGCCGACCTTGATCCTAGGCGCCGGTTCCGATTGGGTTGTTAGTCTCGATGCTCAGCGAGAATTTCTCAATGGCCTCTCATCGCCGGTCAAACGCATGCACGTTTTTCCCTCGATGTATCACGCGCTTTTTCACGAAAAGGATCGTGAACAAGTGATCGGCCGGACTCGTGAATTTATTCTCGAACGTTTCGCGCAGCCGCCGACTTCGGTCTCGCTGCGGGACGCCGACAGGTACGGTTACACTTGGGAGGAATACGAAAGACTGAAGCTGCGTGGCGCTCCGCAATTTCTCGTCGCGAAAGCCGCGATGAAGGCCGCTGGTCGATTGAGCAACGGAATTAGTCTCGGCTGGCGCAGCGGGTTCGATTCTGGAATGTCGCTCGATTACGTTTACGAAAATCACCCAGAGGGTCGATCGCGGGTGGGGAAGTTCCTCGATACCAATTATCTCAACAGCATCGGCTGGCGCGGGATTCGCCAGCGCAAGGTAAACTTGGAACGGGCGCTGAGGCGGCTGATTGAAGAGACGCATGCGGCCGGACATCGCGTGCACGTTGTGGACATTGCTGCGGGCGGCGGGCGTTATGTGCTTGAAACGATAAGGGCATTGCAAAGTATTCCGGCAAGTGCCGTGCTTCGGGATTACAAAGAGGAGAACGTCGCTGCGGCGAAGAAGCTTGCCGGCGAATTGGGCCTAACGAATATTACTGTTCAGATTGGCGATGCTTTCGATCGCGCTTCGCTCGCTGGCATCAATGCGAAGCCGACCATCGGCATTGTCTCGGGGCTTTACGAACTGTTTCCGGACAACGCGCCAGTCCGCGAATCGCTCGCCGGTCTGGCTGATGCGATTGAACCGGGCGGCCACCTCATCTATACGAATCAACCCTGGCATCCTCAGGTCGAGTTCATCGCCCGCGTCCTGCTTAATCGCGAAGGCAAGCCTTGGATCATGCGCCGCCGTACGACCGCGGAAATGGATGAACTGGTCCGCGACGCCGGATTCGAAAAGCTGGCGATGGAAATCGACGAATGGGGAATGTTCACTGTCTCCATCGCGAGGCGTGTGATGCGTTAGGCGAACGAGTGCGACCAACGCCCGTCAAAGCCGCCGCCACGTCAGCGGGTCTGTCCCTCCTGTTCCTTGTTGTCTACGGCGGATGCAATTGGATCACGGCGCAACGCAGCAACGCCGGATTACTCAACTTCGAATGGGAACGGCAAATCCCATTCGTTCCGCTACTGATCATTCCTTATCTGTCGATCGATCTTTTTTTTGTCGCGGCACCATTCTTGTGCCGAACAGATCGGGAGCTGTCGACCTTCGCCAAGCGCGTCGCTGCGGCGATCCTCGTCGGCGGAATTTGTTTTCTGCTTTTCCCATTCAAGTTTGCGTTCCCGCGTCCGCATTCCGGCGGTTGGATCGGGGCTGCGTTCGACTGGTTTCGCGGCATGGACGCACCGTACAATCTGCTTCCATCGCTGCACGTCGCGCTCTGTCTGCTCCTCGCCAACGTCTATGCGCGTCACACGCGCGGCACTGTACGGCTGATATCGAATGTTTGGTTTGTGCTGATTGGTTTCTCTGCGGTGCTCACTTATCAGCATCACATTCTCGACGTAATCGGCGGTGCTGCTCTGGCGGGCTATTGCTTTTATTTCATCCGTGATTCGTCGCCGCGCCTTCCGGTTGTTGCCAACCAACGCTTCGGATTCTATTACGCGGCAGGTGGCTTGGTTGCTTCGATTGCGGCGTGGATCTTTTGGCCGTGGGGCGCCTCGCTTCTTTGGCCAATTGTCGCGCTCTTCATCATGGCAGGCGCTTATTTCCGATTCGGTCCATCGATCTATCGAAAAACCGCGGGAGTGTTGCCGCCAAGCGCGCGTTTTGTGCTGGGGCCTTGTCTGTTCGGCCAGCATCTCTCGCTTCGTTATTATCGTCGGCAATGCCGGAAATGGGATCAAGTGACACCAAAGGTTTGGATCGGTCGCGTCTTGGATGATGGCGAGGCGCGCACCGCGATCGGCGCCGGCGTCACGGCTGTGCTCGATCTCACGGCAGAATTCTCCGAAGCGAAGCCTTTTCGGTCGTTGCGCTATCACAACATTCCGATTCTCGATCTGACCGCTCCGACGAATAAGCAGCTCAGCGAAATGGGAGACTTTATCGACCAGGAATCTCGGGATGGCGTCGTCTACGTTCATTGCAAGATCGGTTATTCTCGGAGCGCCGCTGCCGTCGCGGCCTGGCTGCTCAAGGCGAGAAAGGTCAGCGGTGTCGAAGAAGCCCTGGGGTTGATCCGCCGCGCGAGACCGAGCGTCGTCATCCGATCGGAAATCATCTCCGCGTTGAATCTTTTTCAATAACGGGCCATCCGATTTCTCCTCGCCGAGCGGTCGGTCTTTCGCCAGAATGCAGCATGTTCAAGATCCGCCATCCTAATCCGGGCGAACCACCCGGCGCGCTCACTCTGCGCACCGATGCTGAGAGGCGTCCATCAGTCATCACGCTGATTGACTACGATGGAACGCATCTCGAGGAACGCCGGGTGACCGACCGCAACGAACTTCGCTCTCACCTCGATAATAATCGTGTCACGTGGATCAACATCGATGGGCTTGGCGACATCGATGTTCTGCGATTCCTTGGAGAACGATTCAATCTGCATCCGCTCGCTCTCGAAGATGTCCTGGACACGGGTCAACGACCGAAAGTCGAACATTACGATGACTACCTGTTTATCGTCGCGGAAATGCTCTATCTCGAGGAAGGGGAGCAAATGTGCGGCGAACAAGTCAGCATGTTTCTCGGCAAGAGTTTTCTCGTTACTCTTCAAGAAGAGCCCGAGTCAGATGTTTTCGAGCCAGTGCGAGCGCGCATCCGATCCGCCAGCGGCCAGATCCGGAAATTGGGTCCGGATTATCTCGCCTATGCGTTGCTCGATTCCATCATCGATCATTATTATCCGGTGCTGGAGAGTGTCGGGACTGCGATCGATAAGATCGAGGACGAGCAGGTTGAGAATCCGATGAAACATTCCGTGCGCGATCTTCATGAACATAAACGCCGGTTGGCGCACATCCGTCGTTACGTCTGGCCATTGCGGGACGTCATTAACGCGTTGCTGCACGAGGAAACCGTGCTCGTGAAAAAGGGGACTAAGGTCTTTCTGCGTGACTGCTACGATCACACCGTGCAGTTAATGGATTTGGTCGAGAGCTATCGCGATGTGCTTTCGGGTTTGATGGACATCTACCTGTCGAGCGTGAGCATTCGCACGAACGAAATCATGCGCGTGCTGACCGTTATATCATCGGTTTTTATTCCACTCACATTTATCGCCGGCGTTTACGGGATGAATTTCGCCGCAGAATATCAGGGCCGCCGGTTGCCCTTCAACATGCCCGAACTTCATCAGCCGCTTGGATATATCGGCTGTCTCCTCTTCATGCTCGGAGTTGCCCTCTTCCAAATCTTTTATTTCAAGAGACGGCGCTGGCTGTGAATCTGCGCTCTCGATCGAAGCGCACTAGATCTCGGGCTCCGTTGGAACGATCGTAACCTCGGGTTTCAGCGACGAGTTCTCCCGTGGTCGCAGAATTTTGCCCTTGTCTCACCGTGATTTTGAGGTAGCCAATTACCTGGCAATGGAGTTTGCCTTCCCGGAAAAGGGAAAACCGCCTGAACGTTTCAGCGCTAATGACTCCTGTTGGCGCAGCAATGCGTGGACAGGAGTTTAATTATGCTCAGTTACATCTGGGTCGGTTTAGGTGGAGCGATCGGAAGCGTTGCGCGCTTTTGGATTTCTGGAATCGTGGCGGAGCGCTATGGCCAGACGTTCCCGTTTGGCACGCTGGCGGTGAACATCACCGGGTCGCTGATTATCGGCGCGTTTGCCGCGCTGACTGACCCGGAAGGACGGTGGCTCGTGAGTCCGTCGTTCCGGCAATTCATCATGATCGGCATCTGCGGCGGCTATACCACCTTCTCGTCATTCAGTCTGCAAACCCTCGCGCTGGCGCAGGACGGTGAATGGTTTCGTGCGATCGCGAACTCAATCGCTTCATTCGCGCTCTGTCTCCTCGCCGTCTGGCTGGGGCACTTCTGCGTCACGCTCATCAGCAAACCCTAGGAGGAATCATGCAATTACCCAAAGCTGCCATGCTGCTCCGGATTTTCATCGGCGAAAGCGACAAATGGCAACATCAACCCCTTTATGAGGCCATCGTTATGAAAGCGCGCGAGCGGCATCTGGCCGGGGCAACCGTCCTGCGCGGTCCGATGGGCTTCGGCGCGGCCAGCCGGATTCACACCGCGAAGATTCTTCGGCTCTCAATGGATTTGCCGATGGTGATCGAGATCGTTGATAGCGAGGAACAGATAAATGCGTTTCTGCCCGACTTGGAACAGATGATCGGTGGCGGACTCGTTACGCTGGAGAGAATCAAAGTCATACACTACCGACACGAGAAACCGCCGATGAAAAAGGAGTGATCTTGGAGGATTTAATCGACCACGTCGCAAAAGCCGCGGATGAATCGCCCAAGCGATAACCATAAGCGCAGTATTTCTGTTTCCCTTCACCTGCTCGATAAAGCGTTGTGTGAATGGGAGCAGTGGATTCGCAGCCCCATTTTGTCAGGTCCGATGTATCAACAGCGGGACACGCTTTCGGCGACTGAGAAAAAAGAGCTTCAGACACGAATCAACAATGTTCGCGAGATCATTATGCGTTTGCGGGATGATCTGAACCTCGAGCCGACGAGACCGAGCATCGCTCAGTTAATCGCGGGCCAGGCGACAGTGCTTTGGGAAATGCTTGCGGAGTTGAACAGTTCGTCCTTGCGGGGCTACGGCACGGTATCGCCGCAACTCGCCGCCTATCTTGATCCACTGGGTGAGAGTTTGACCCAGCAAATGCACGAGGTTTCTCGCTTGTTCTCACAAGCAAGCTCGGCAGCGCTCCAACAAGGCGAAGGCGATCCTAACGAATCAAGCGCGAGTACAAACACGAAATAGGGGACCAGCTTTCCTGTCGATGATTCGTGTTCGCACGCCCGACCGCAATAGATGACAAGTCAGAGCAAGTCCGGTCGGGCCACCACCGACAACGAGAACCCGTGTTTCCAAAACGCCTCCAAGCTATCGAGGAGGAATCTCGATCCCACCAGCTCTCAGCCAGCTTCTTCCATCGCGTGTTCAAGCGTAAGAGGCACGGGGTCGCTCAATCGTTCCCGACGCCTTTGGAATACGGGAGCGCGAGTCGATAGCACTTCCCAGTAGTAGAGAGCCACACACGAAATAACCACCCACGATCCAAATATCCGGGCATGATCCAACACCGCGATTGCGGGAAGGGTGGCAGGGAGTTTCTTATCCATTAACATCACGTGAGCGATCATGGCTGTGCTGGCGAACGAGAGGATAAAACTCACCACAGTTGTTCTGATGCTCACGCCCAAGGCCAGGGCGCTAACGACTGCACCCCAGAGCAGATAGCGTTCGTGCATTTGCCCCAGGAGCACGAACATCAGGAGCCACGGCGTTGCCAGCGCGATAAGAAGACGCGGGTCGCGATTTCGGGCGTGTCGGGCTGCCCCACGCGCACAAAAGACCAGCGTGACAAGATAAAGAAGGCGCAAAGTCCATTGCAGATTGAAGGCAATATGAAGCGGGCCGAAATCGCGCGTCCAGAATGGGTCCTTCAGCGACCAGTTCAAATCAGAAAGAAGCGAAGGGAGGTTGTAGCAGGAACTGATGAATAGATAAGGGTAATGCTCGCTCCCGTAGAGAAAGCCGATTTGCAGCCAGGCGAAACTGCCGCCATCGAACGCGCCGATTACGAAAACGGTAATGGCAACGACACCGGCCAAAGCTGTGCTCGCATAAGGAACTCGAGCGCGTCGCAAAGTGATCCAGGCTACGCATCCCACCACCGCGACCGCGATCCACGCTACGGAATTACGCAACAGCCATGGCGAAGCGATCAACGCAACAGTGCTCGCGAAACCGGCCAGCCACCGCAGCGCGTGTGTCCATTCTTTCTGCCACAAGGGCCACAGGACAAAGAAAGGCGTAACGAACAAAAGCTGACCTTTGAGCATTGCGCCAAAGGCGAGAAGACAGCCGCACCAGAACCAGCGATTCGTTGAAGCCGCCAAAGCGGCGAACAGGTAGAATGGCAGGATCCACACATCCCACTGCGGCCAGCCGTGGGCGTCGAGAATCATCGATGGATCGAACCACGCGACGATTGCAGCGGCCAGGCCGCAAATCCATCCGCGATGCCGTGGCGAGACCCAGTGCATGAAACGCGATGTCGTCGCGCCCGATGCCCGGTTTACCCACAACCGAACAAGCAAGAAAATCGCCACCGCGGAAAGCACTTCGCAGAACAGATTCAGAACGAGGAGCGGTTCGACGTACTCCGGTTTTCCATCCTCGGCTCCGGGAAATTGTTTTTGGATCTGCTTGGTCCAAATCGACATCACGAGCAGCCGCAAGGGTGGATAATCGAGACGGTAGTCGCCGTCCGGCGCGTCGCGCTTCACCTGGTCATAAAGTGCGAAGTAGCCGCGCAAAAATCCGGACCACGAACTGGCGTCCACGGAGGGAGACAAGAGACGTGCCTCACCCAGGGTTTGGGTACCCCAATAAAAACCGTTCACGATGTCGTGTTGGAAACGCAAGTGCGTCGTCTTTTTCCACGCCACCTGCCGCAAGTGAAGGCCACTGGCGAAGATCCCGGCGAGCAACAGGAGAAGAGAGATGCGCGACGCGGCGCGACTCGCGATTACTCGACGGAAACGATTTTGAAAGCCCATGATCTCTCCTTCAAAAGGAATACTGAGATGTGTTTCTCACGTCTGGTGTGATCGGCGGCTTGAAGCGTCTTGTTCGTAATCCGCCATGCGGCTGACTTTGGCTGATGGAAGTGATGAAACAACTGAAAATATTCAGTTGCGATCTGATGCGGTAATGCTTGCCGTGCAAGCCTCGCATCGAACGCAGGACGCTTGTTCCGGCGGTGCCCTGATTTGGTCAATCCGCCGTTTGGCTTCAGCCCGCGCGCAAGCAAGATGAAGCCGAAGAGCTGCGCGCACTGATTGGATTGATGGATGGAGTTCGACAATCGTCGCAAACGGAGAAGATCGACTGACCGTCCATCACACTTGGATCGAGGTGGCCAATCACTTTTTGGCAGATCTGGCAAATAATCCGGGGCGCTTTGGCTCCAACGGACGTTGGAGCCTTCCGTAGATGCCGGTCGGGTTCCCAGTAGCCTGGCATGTTCATGATACAACTGACATTTCAGCTTGTCGCATGCCACCGATGAGCCGGTGCCTGGTCAAATCACCGGTTCGAATCCGGCAAACATCTCGCTGCTTTCGGGCAACGTCTCGAGCGGCACGCAATCGCATACTGCAAAGAATTCGTTCCACATCGCGAGCACGGTCGGGTTCTTATGCGCGGCATCGATCGCTTCGCGCGATTTCCACTCGGAAACTTCGATCAACGTTCCGTTCTTTGCGCGCATCAATATCGGCACACGATCAGTCACGAGTCCCTCCTTGCGCAAAGTTGGGACGCGTGTGCGCACGATCTCGAGAAGTTCCTGCTCCTTGCCCGGCTTAGGCCGATAAGCCACGATCACGCAAACACCATGCATCGATACAGGCTACATCCTCGACGACGCCTGTAGCAAGAATGATGAGATGCGGCTGAATCTTGACGCGCCTTCCCGATTTAGTAAGTCTCGGTCTCAAATGTTTGAGCTTGAAAGAATCGATCACGTTGCGCTCGCGGTCCGGGATGTGGAGGGCTCGGCGAATTGGTACATCGAGATTCTTGGATTTGAGCGCCGCTACGAAGGAATGTGGAGCGGCATTCCAGTTTTCGTCGGCAAAGGCCGGGCTGCGATCGCGCTTTTTCCCTCGACGAATGAGAACCGCGAGGCACCGGGGCGACACGGCATTCTCCATTTTGCCTTTTGGACTGATCGGAAGAATTTCCTCGCCGCCCAGGAGGAACTAACGAACCGCGGGATTACGTTTCAATTCCAGGACCACGAAATCTCGCACTCGATTTATTTCAGTGATCCCGACGGCCACGAGATCGAGATCACGACCTACGAAGTGGCTTGAGCTCGTTCGTTAGGATTTTTTCTGCGCAATATACGCGTTGATCTGCTCCTCGAGAATTTCGAGCGGGAGCGCGCCGTTCTTCAGGACGACATCATGGAACTCGCGCTGATCGAATTTCGCGCCCAGTTCCTTCTCCGCGCGCGACCTCAGCTCCTGGATCTTCAGCATCCCCACCTTGTAGGCACAGGCCTGGGCCGGTGATACGATGTAACGTTCGATCTCCGCCGTGACTTCCTTTTCCGCCATCCCGGTTTTCTCGCGCATGTACGCGATCGCCTGTTCGCGGGTCCAGCGTTTCGCGTGAATCCCCGTATCCACGACCAGCCGCACGGCACGGAAAAGTTCGGCCTGTAAACGGCCGAGATCACCGAAGGGATCCTTGTCGTACCAACCAGCCTGCTTGGCCAGCCATTCCGCATAAAGCGCCCACCCTTCCGCGTAGGCTGTGAAAGGGATGATTTTCCGAAACTGCGGCAGACCCGTCAGTTCCTGCGCGATGGAGAGTTGCCAGTGATGGCCGGGAACTCCTTCGTGATACGCCAGCGTCGGCATGCTCCATTTTGGGACTCCGCTCATGTCGCGGAGGTTGGCAAAGAAAACTCCCGGCCGCGTGCCATCCAGCGCTCCCGCTTGGTAATACGCACCCGGAGCAGTGGCCTCCTTGAACTGCGGAACGCGCTGCACCTCCAGTTTCGCCTTCGGCACGGTAAGAAACAACTGCTTCGAACGCTCCGTCGCATCGGTGATCAGACGAGTGTATTCCGCGAGCGCGTCGGCCCGGCCTTTGTCATCGTTCGGGTAAAGAAAGCGCGGGTCTTTGCCTAACGCGTCCATCGCCTCGCCGATCGGCCGGTCCGCGAAACCCTGTGCATCAAGAATGGCGCGCATCTCCGTTTCGATCCGCGCCACCTCACTCAGGCCGAGTTGATGGATCTCATCGGGTTTGAGAGTGGTCGTGGTATTCTCGCGAAGCATGAAAGTGTAATAGGCTTCACCGTCAGGAAGTTTCCAGACGCCGTCATCCGTGGTCGTCTTGGGCAGGAGCCCGTGGAAATAATCGATCAGTTTTTGATACGCCGGATAAACGTGACTCGTTACCGCCGTCTCCACGCGCGTCTGGTAATCCGCGCGTTGCGCGTCGGTTAATTTCTCGATCTTGGCGGCGCGCGTCTTAAACGAACTGGAGAGAATATTCTCCGCTGCCGGTTGCGCGACAAAGGCCTCCATCTCCTTGAGAACTTCTTCTACCACGAACCGTGGTGGCAGGATTTGCTTCTCTTCCCGCAGCTTCAAACTCTCTAGCAATTGATCGAATTTTTTCGGAAGCGCGTCGAGGCGCTGAAGATAATAATCGCAATCGCGCGCTGAGAGAAGCCGATGCGTGTTGGCCATGAACGACGGGAACTCACTCTGCACTCCGTGCAGCTGATTCACCGGATAGTCGTGCCATTGGTACTTTTCGCTCTCGACCCGGCGCTGGAGAAACCAATCGAGCACATGCGTGGAAAGCCGCTGCGACTCCGTCTGCCGCGACAGCGGATACTTGTGCAAATCATCGAGATCCTTTCTCCAGCGGTCGGCCACCTTCTGCTGGTGCGCCGGCGATTCATCGCTCAATTCCCCGTTGTGTTTCGTGATCCCGAATTGCTCGACCAAACCGAGCGACGAGAGCAGCTCCGGCTCGTCGAAAAGCACTTCTGCGAAGATCTTCTCGTAGAACAGATTCAGGCTCCATGGGCGGAACCAGATCAAGTTGATCAGAAAAATCGACGTGGCGATCAGGAGGACGGCCAGGATGCCGAGCGTCCACTTCAGGGTTTTTTTGAACATGCGGGACTCTTACCTGCCTGACCAGCCAGGTCGTAGTCAATCCAAACTTCGCGCGAGCTGCCAATCGCGCTCTTCCGATGAGTTCGATTTCAATTACTGCGCAACAGCGGCTGGTCCATCGGGTGCACGAGCTTTTCTGTGATGTGAACCCGTGGGATACCAGATTGAATAACCGGAAAGGCCGTTGGCTTGAGCGCACTAAAATGCGTCGTGACTAACGGATAACTTACCGGAATCAACCGGGTAAATTGTGACTGGATAAGCGGCTGGCCAGGATAACTGTCATCGGCCATCGCCTTGGTCGCGCCGAACGCAAAAGCTGAAACCAGGAAAATGCTCCCCAGCATTTGAACAAGCTTCATGCTCAAATCTTGTTCGAAAAGCAGCGCATTTGTCAATTCCAATCGGCTCCGCGTTGGGGCGAAGCCACCGGCGTCATAATTGTTCGATCACCCGCCTCGTCTCTCCGTCCATAACGATGCCACGCATAGCTGGTTGCACGCGTGGGCCGTTGCGTGGTTAGACGCGAAAGCTCGGCCAGTTGCCGATCACGGCACTCGACAATTGATTTGCCAAAGATGTAATTCTATCTGAACCGAGAATTGTTCTTATGCCGAAGAAGGATCCGCGTATTGATGCCTACATTGCGAAGTCTGCGGACTTCGCGAAACCAATCTTGCAACATCTCCGCAGGATCGTCCACGCCGGCTGCCCGAACGTGGAGGAGACGATGAAGTGGAGCATGCCGCACTTCGACTACAAGGGCGTGATGTGCGGCATGTCGGCGTTCAAGGAACATTGCGCGTTCGGTTTTTGGAAAGGCGAGCTGATTTTCGATGGCGACCAAAAGGTCGAACGAGAGGCGATGGGGCACTTCGGCCGAATTACCTCGCTGGCCGATCTCCCTAACGAGAAGATCCTGATCGGTTACGTGTGCAAAGCGGCCGAGCTCAACGAAACGAGAGTCCAGGCGCCGTGGCGGGCCCGTCAAAAAAAGAAGCCGCCGCTGACAATTCCGGATTATTTCAGCGCGGCACTAAGGAAAAACGTGAAAGCACGAAAGACTTTCGAAAGTTTCAGCCCGAGCAATAAACGGGAATACGTGGAATGGGTAAGCGAAGCAAAACGTGATGAGACTCGCAAACAAAGGCTCGCGACTTCGATTGATTGGCTCGCTGAAGGGAAGGTCAGAAACTGGAAATATCTAAATTGTCAAAAGTAGACGAAAGCTCGCTGCCCTGGGGAGGGCAAGGCTCCTGCCGAGCCGCGCGGCGATACGGAAATCGGCTCAGCGGGAGCTTCGCCCTCCCAGAAAGAAAGAACGGGAAGTGACAACCGAAATCGAAGCGAACCTCGAGCAGGTAAATTCCGCGGTCGCGGCCGCGGCGGAAAAAGCGGGACGCCGCCTGGGAGACATTCAGCTAGTAGCGGTTTCGAAAACACATCCGGCAGAAAGCGTTCGCGCGGCGTTCAATGCGGGCCAGCTTCTTTTTGGCGAGAGTCGAGTTCAGGAAGCGCGGGCGAAGATTCCGTTGCTGCCCTCGAGCCTGCGCTGGCATTTCATCGGGCATCTTCAGAAAAACAAGATCCGGCATGCGCTTCCGCTCTTCGAATTGTTGCACAGCATCGACTCGCTCGCTCTCGCGCAGGACGTTGACCGGATCGCAGCAGAGGATGGTTTGCTCCCACGCGTCCTGCTGGAAGTGAATGTAGCAGGGGAGGGGAGCAAATTCGGCTTTCGGCCGGATGCGCTGCGCGCTGAATTGGAGGCGCTCCTCCAGCTCAAGCGCCTAACGATCGAAGGGCTCATGACCATTCCTCCTTTGACGCCGGAAGCGGAATCATCGCGAAAATATTTCGTCGCGTTGCGTGAATTGCGAGATGAGCTGGAGAAAGAGTTTGGCGTGCAACTGTCGCAGCTTTCCATGGGTATGAGCGATGATTTCGCGGTGGCCATCGAGGAAGGGGCAACGTTCGTTCGTGTTGGCACCGCGATTTTCGGGAAGCGGCTCAAAGCCGGAAAAGGACCGCACCCACAAAACGGACCTTCTCTCTTTTCTAATTTGTTGTAGCTGTATGAACCTGTGGCCGGAGAAAATCCAAGCAGAGGTGTCGAGAAAGTGCGTATCGAGCCGCAAGAAATTCAACAGATCGGCAACGAGCTCGCGATCCGCTGGAGCGATGGTACTGAATCGTATCTTCCTTTCGAGTTGCTGCGGCGAGCGTGCCCGTGCGCGGCGTGCGGAGGCGAACCGGATGTTCTTGGTAATCTCGTCCGGCCGCACGTCACCTACTCCGAGCGGAGCTTTCAATTGTCTGGCTGGGATCTTGCTGGAGGTTATGCTCTTCAACCACGCTGGGGCGACGGACATGGCAGCGGTCTTTACACCTTTGATTACCTGCGTCGTTTGGCGGTAACCGGCTCCAGATCATGAGCACGAAAATAAAAGCCTGTTTTCTCATGTTCTTTCTCTCCCTCTGTGTGGCCGGGGTATTTGGCTCGCATTATTTTCAACAACGCGTGCCTGTGCCGTCGCCGCGAGAGTTGTATTCCGTCGTGAACAACCAACTCGATGCGTTTCGTGCCGATGATTTCCCGTGCGCTTATCAATACGCGACGGCCGGCGTTCAACAAAAATTCTCTCTCGCCCAATTCGAGGCATTGATCCGTCACGATTACACGGCAATGACGCGGGCCGATCGGGTGGAATTCGGAGTGGCACGCGTGGACGGAGCGGCCGCGCTGATCCAGGTCTTCTTTTATTCGGAAGACGGGACTATCCGATCCTTTCTCTATAGCCTGGTTGCCGAAGACCACACTTGGAAAATCGACGGAGTCGAAGAGCAGAGCGTGATTCCGCCCGGGCATCACCTCTCCGGTCTGCACGTATAATTGTGGTGGTCAGTCTGGAACGGTCACGCGCAGGATTTTCGCCACGTCAGATCGAGACTGGATGCAGCGATCGGGCATTTCAGCCGGGATGAGAGCAAATTCTCCCGCTGCGATTCTGATACCTGCGGACACGATTTCGCCCTCGAGACAGAAAAGAATCGCGAAGCGCCCGCGGGGCGCGAGCTCGCGCCTGTCAGTCACGTTCCATTGCTGAATTTCAAAGAGGGGAGTCCTAACGAGTAATTCGCCATCGGGTTTCAGGAGCGGTGGCTCCCGGTCTTCGAAGTCGATGCAGCGCAGTGCTTCGGCGAGGTGGAGCTTCCGTGGCTTGCCGGTGGAGTCGACCCGGTTCCAATCGAAAACGCGAAAGGTTGTGTCGCTGTTTTGCTGGATCTCGACAATCAGATTACCGGCGCCAATTGCGTGCAGGCGCCCGCTTGCCAAAAGCAAAGCGTCGCCCGTCTTAACCGGGATCTGATAAACTTGGGAGGAGACGTCGCCGTTCTGGATGGCTTGAACGAACCGTTCGCGTGACGAAGAATTTCGCAGCCCGATAAACAGCTCGGCGTCATCCGTCGCATCGGCGATGTACCAAAATTCGGTCTTCGGTTCGCCGCCCATTTCTGCAGCGAGATGGGCTGGGGGATGGACCTGGATCGAAAGCTTTTCGTGGGCATCGAGCAATTTGATTAGCAGCGGGAATCTCTCGCTCTCGGGAAGCACGCCGAAGATTTCGCGGCGGTGATTTTCCCAAAGTTCGTGCAGAGTCTTTCCCCGAAGCGGCCCGTGAAGAACAACGCTTTGTGCTTCCGGACGATCGGTGATTTCCCACGATTCGCCGATCTTCGCGGCGGGCGGCAGCCGCTTCCCGTAACGATTTTCGAGACGCCGGCCACCCCAGATTCGTTCCATAAAAACGGGCGCGAATTGCAGAGGCGCGGTCAGGAAGTCGGAGGTCATTCGTGTGCCACCGTAGAAAAGCGGTTGTCTTTTGCAATCGAAAGACGGACCGGGCCGAAGGGATTCGTTCCCGATTTGTGAACCAACGGAGCCAGCCTAAGTTGCGCGCCGCGTATGGCGCTCAGAAATTTCGCAAGATATTGGGTACCGCTCATCGTTTGGATGCTCTTCATTTTCTCGGCATCGACCGATGCGATGTCGGCGGAGCACACGTCGCGATTTCTTGTTCCTTTCCTCCGCTGGCTAATGCCCAACGTCTCATTTGCAACGATCGAGACGATGCATGTCATGATCCGAAAAGGATCCCATCTCACGGAGTACGCGATTTTCGCTGTATTGCTTTGGCGCGCGATTCATTACGCGACAAGGTTGGGAAACGGCTTTCGTTTTGAAGCAGTGATCGTCTTCTTGTTGGCAACGCTGTATGCGGCGGGGGACGAATTCCATCAATCGTTTGTGAAGTCCCGGGGTTCCTCAGCGGTTGATGTCCTGATTGATTGTGGTGGAATTTTGCTGGGACTTTGGGCGTGCTCGACCATTAGGCGAAGACGCCGACAGGGAACGAAAGCGTAGCCGGGGCGACCGATTACTGATAGGAAAGGACCTGGTCGCGTAATTCGTAGGTGGTTTCGCCGGTGCCCGCGACCGACCACGCGATTACTCCCTGATTGATCACTGGAGGAGGGCCCTTATCTTCGCCATCGTCGTCATCGTAGCCTGGATACGGATTTGTAACGTGGCCGCTGTAACTGGCGTCGATCCGAACGTGGTAGATTCCACTCTCGGGCTTCCCGGGCCGCGGGCCCCACGGATCGTACCAGTTGCCGTTGTAGATTCCATTCCGTGGATGCGTCGGATTCGCCACATCAGGAACCTGGATGAAGGCAATTTGTTTTGGATTGAGCGCATTGCCGGAATTTGCACCCTCGGCGACGGCCCGCAGCGGATAGAGCAAATCGCTGTTGCTTGTCATGAATGAGACCTCCGTGTCCGTGCCTCCAGCCCCAGACGCGATCGGGTAGGTGCCGTACTCGGTGAAAAACGCATTGATGGCGACGACAAGTTGAGTGACATCGTTCTTCGCCTTCACCCGACGCGCTGATTCCTGGACCGAGCCATAGATCGGAAAAAGCAGCGCGATTAATACACCGATCACGGCGATGACGGTGAGCAGCTCGATTAAAGTAAAAGCTTCTCCTTGCGGCAAAGCTTGACCATGAGCGGAGGGGTGCATGGAGCTACAGTTATTCTAGCAAATTCGAGCTCAAGTCCAAATGTGAATTCGCGTCTCGCAGCGGTGCCGGTCGCTACAAATATTTGTCGAGATCACTGGTACTTCCATGCATCGTCAGGACGTAAGTGTAGCCATCGGCGGCCCAGCTCGCGGTAACGAATCCCTTCGCCTGACGCTTGAACGAGGGCGTGGCGGCAACTGGCGAATCCGGGATCGATTGGCGACTGGTGACGAAGAGCCATAGCTTCCGGTTTTGCGCGTCGGCAAAACAGAGCATCGAGACTGGATTGCCGCTCCAACTCAGCGTCGCGCAGCCTAAAGCCGTCGTCTCACCCAGCGTCTTTGGGATTACATAATCCGACGGCGCCTGATTTCTTGAGAGAAAAAGTCGGACACGCTTTTGGTCATCCGTCTCGAGACTCATTCGATATTTTTTTGAAACCAGCTTCGCGAGGTACTGCTCGTAGCTGGCGAGATTGTTTTTCACAGTCGGCTTCGGCCAGAAGACGACCAGGCTCCCGACGATCAGCGCAGCAGCTGCAATCTGGAGTACGGGCCGCACCCATCGCGCCGACGACCGTGGAATTGGACGCTGACGAACGATTCTTTCGCGCAGATCTTTCGGAATTTCGATCTCGGCGAGTTTACGGCGCACGGCATTGAACGACGCATCCTGTTCCTGCAACCAGGCGCGCAACTCGGGGTCGCGTTCCGCGAGAGAAAGGGCCGCCGCAAATTCCGGATCGGCGTGATCGACACCTTTGCGGTAAAGCAACAGAATCGCCTTGGCTTCCCGATTGTTCATTGGCTACCTCCGGGGGGTCCTGCCGAGGCGTCGGTAAGAAGTCGATAAAGATGCGCTTTGCCTCGCGCGATCCGCGACTGCACCGTGCCGAGCGGAATCTCGAGTATCTCGGCGATCTGTTTGTAAGAGAGATCCTCCATGAAGTAGAGAACGAGCGGCGCCCGAAAGTTCTCGTCGATTTGCGCGAGAAGTTGAACCACGGTTCGTGCATCGATTCGTTCGATCGCTTCCGGCGGGATCGATGGCAATTCATTGGCCGCCGTCGTCCAATCTTCGTCTGAGAAGCGCGATCGTCGGCGCCGCAGTTGCAGGAATTCGCGATGAATGGTCGTGAATAGCCAACTCTTCACATTGGCCGGCTCGCGCAGCTGATGGCCTTTCTTTGCCCAGATATAAAACGTCTCCTGCGTCAGATCACACGCATCGGATTCGTTGCGTGTCATGCTAAGAGCAAAGCGATACAGGTCGCGATAATAGAGAGACACGAGATTTTCAAAATCCAGGTTTGAAGGCATAACCGGATATCGTTAAATAGGAGACGCGAGCGCCCAACGTGTTCCCGCGTCGGTCTACATTCCTTCAGCAACGGTAATCGGCAACCTCGGCCCGATGGCCCCAATGAGGATGAACAAGCAATGCATTTGATCCGGCCGCCGGACAAATTGTTTAGCGGACCACGCCAGCCCGGCGCTGTGTCGCGCCCAAAGACACGGCCAATCGTAAATCGGCGGATTCGCCTTTCAATCGTGCCTTCTTCCGGCGTACGAGTAGTGCATCAGAAAGGTAACAACCACGTTACCTTTCGGAAGAGAAGATCCCAGACGCCGGGAATAAATGAGTTGCGCCGGCGGGCCAGAAATTTTTGGCGTTACCCACAATCGATTTGGTGAAATTACCCAGTGCGTATGATGCCTTTCGTGAACAACTTATTCGCATCGGGCCGAAAGATTTTTGCCAAGAAATTGTTGACACATCCTGTGAGGCCTCGTAGTTCGGCGTCATGCGACCGATTTCTAGCCGCTTTCGGGTCGCGATCAATCCTGCCGATGGCTCCGGAAAGAACTAAGAAAACACACATTGTCCTGCGCGATCTGGCACCGCGAAAGGATGATCCGAAAGGCGGAATCTCCGCGCCCAGAGTTCCGGCATCATTCCAGGGCTTTCTCAAACGCGACACTGTGCCGATCGCCCGAGAGTTCTCGGCGGACGCCCACCGCATTGAGTCAGACACGAAACGTTGAAGACGAGAGTTTAGAACGCGTTGTGGAAATAACCGCCGATGACACGCGGCGGAAACGTGAAGGGGAGTTTGAAAAGCGTACGCCGACGGGGTCATGATCACGGGGCTGGCGGCGGATACTTTATCGGTGTCATTGTCGGCGTAGGTGTCGCTGACTCTAGCGGCGTTGCTGACGGCGCTTCTGTTGCCGAGGGCGATTCTGAAGGCGAGGCAGCCGGCGTCATCGGCGATGACATTTGTGATGCCTGGGATGATGTGGAAGGGAGAACCTTGTAAATATGGATGTCTGCAAGCAGAGCGACACCCATTATTGGAGCAACGATGACCGCAGCTACGGGCCACTTCGTCCTGAATAGGATGTTTGAGCCTTGGTTCATTAATTCTAGATATTGCCGACCGCTTTGCTTCGCAATCCGCCGCAATTCGATTTCTCGATGCAATAACTCCACCCGATTCGCGTGGTGGGTTTCCTTTCGCAGCGAAACGGTAGCGTCCTGCGACATCTTCGACGCGATGGGCAACGTGATCAAAACCCCGCGTCGTGATCCGGCCGTCTCGCAGAAGGGCACTGTCGGCGGCATCGGAGGTCCGCACTAGTTTGAATCCCTACCCCCCGGAAGCGAGCAGCTTCACCGACAGGGGCGATCCAAAGGCGCCATCGCTGAAAGGCAGCCGGCAACCCCGAAAGGGTAATTCGGTGGCGCCGTTTGGATCTGGCGATTAGAGCTTAATCTCTATCTTGATACTTCTAAGGCTACTCTGAAGATTCTTGAGCATTTCCTGAGTACAGGCTAGTAGCCTCGTCAATTCCTCGCCGAAATTCTGTCGTCTCGATGAGTGTGTCGCAAAATGGACATTTGCGGCCGTCGGCTTTGAGCCAGTTGACGGTCTCATTGATCTGCTTGCCACATTTTGGGCACGTAAGTTCGAGAGGTAAATTGTCGAAAAACATATTCTTTAACAGTGAACAAATTTCTTGATTTGGCTAGTCTAATTCGGCAGCGGCTCGCTTGACGGACGCGGCCTAACTGCATCGGTTGGTCAACGTATTATATCTCTGCTCCGCCAGCAATGGCCTGCTCACGCGCGAGCGTGGCAGGCACTGCAAGCCGAGCAACTGCAATTGTTGCGATAACCCGTTTACTAATCCGTCTCCGATTTTGACGGTTCATTCGTCTACGACATTCCCAACGAGCGGAGCGTTGGCTCATCAATCGCCTCGGTCGTATAGAGCCCGTTGTCGCCTTGATAGTTAGCCAAGGCTGCACGGGTCTTCGGTCCGAGCAAGCCGTCCACCTCGCCCCGGTAATAGCCCCGCGTTTGCAGCGTCGACTGAACATTCGCGATTACCTGGTCGGGCGGCAGATTGTTGTAAGCGTAGATGGGACCATTATATGGGTAGTAGGCGGCACCCGAGTTATAACCCCACGCTGGAGCCCAATAGCCCGCATTAAAAAAGTACCAGCCACCGCTAATTAGAACGATGCGGTTGTAATGGTTGTCCCACCAGCCTTGATCGTGCCATTGACCCCTGTAGTTCTGGAAAGCGGCGTACTGCTGGCCTTGCCAGTTCTGACTGTTGTGAATGCGATAGTTCTGGTTGAACGTTGCGCTCTGGATCGCCGAGTTAGGCGAATTTGAAAGGTTAAAGTGCCTGCTCTCCACCCTCGCATGGGTGTTCGACTGCACGGCCGGCCTGTTGTTGTTTTGAGCGTTCAGTGCCTGTTGATGCCTTTGGCCTTTCATGTGCGAAGGATTATTTAATTGCGCAGCCGTGTTCGCGCTCTGGTGTTTGGTGGCCACTTTTCCTTTGGTGTTCGACTGCACAGCCCGCACCTTATTGTTTTGAGCGCTCAATGCCTTTGAACGCCCCTGGCCTTTCACGTGCGAAGGGTTGTTGAGTTGTGAGGCCGTGTTCACGCTCTGGTGCTTAGCGGCCACTTGTTGCTTAGAGTTCGAGTGTACGGTCGGCACTTTATTGGTGTGGGCGTTCGTTGCCTGACGATGCGTATGGCCTTGAACTTGCGAAGGTTTATTCCGTTGGGCAGCCTTGTTACCGCCTTGGTGTTTACCCTGCGCCCCGGCTTGCTGATGCTGTTGCTGACCTTGCGTGGTTTTCTTTTGCTTCGTCTTGTTATTCTGATCTGCTGCGTTGGCGACCAATGGGATCGCTAAGCAGCAAACTAATACAAAAAATAATTTCATAACTTTATGCTTTCTATTTGGTTTGACTTCGCAATCAGATACGGCTCCCGTCCCTATCCAGCCAATACTTGCTCAGCAAAGCATCATACTTCTTATGTATTGGGGAGGCTTGGAGTCGCAGATCCGATTCGTTTGGAACTTCCTCTGCAGCCGCCCGACATTCGGAGAGCGACATTGGCAACATGCAGCGGGAAGAAAGAAAAAGGGACACGCTGTAGCATGTCCCTTTCCCTCTATCTAATTTGTCTGAAACTCCTAATTGTGCGTAGTGGAGTGCGTCGTGGTCGTGCTGCTTGTCGGTGTCCTCGTCGTTGTCGTCGTGCTCGTCGCAGGCTCTTCTGACGCGCACGAGCTCAGCAACATCATTGCCAAGACCAAGAGCAGCGGAGTAACGGTGATAAGCTGTTTCATCGTTTGTGAGTCGGGTTTAATCGCCGGCTTCCGTAACGATCACCCTGTCAACGACCATGCCGTCGCCTTCTCTAAGGTAGTGAACGCGAACCTTCGAATCTTTTCTGATTGCTGAAGCTTTGATAACACGGCCATCTGACGTCACGTACGTGACCGTTTTGCCGAACGTGTAGTGTACTGGCTCAGTCGCTTCCGTTTTTAGGATCAAGGCCTGGCCCGGGGTGTACTCCGTGACAATGCCCGCATTTTCGGTGGTGGTAGTGGTGGTAGTGTCAGTCACTCCATGTTTGTCCGTCGAGGTGGTGGTGGCGGACGTGGATGTTTGCGCGAAAGCGACGGACCCGATGAGGGCTGTGGCAAATGCGACACTGAGGAATAATTTGATCATGTTCTAAACTTTCTAATTACCGAATTGCTGCAGTGATCGCAGCTCAAGGCCTTCCAGTTCGCGCTTCCGACTAAAGTCGGTGAACCAGGTAGGTCAAAGGATGCGGCAGCAAATGCGAATAATGCTGTCGCCGTTATGTAGCCAATACTTCGTAAGTTCAGCTTCATACTTTCTTGGTATGTTGGCCCGCATCGAGTCGATTCAAATCGACCGCCGGATACCGTTCTCCAGTTTGTCGTTGCGCCAGCTAAGAATTGCTTGCCGCCGGGGATAGCGACGTGTTATCCACGATCCGTGAACAGAAACATCTTCTACATTATCGGAGTCATTGTCGTTATCGTCATTGTCCTCAAAGTGCTGCACCTGTTTTAGCTCAAGGCTAGATAAACTTCACGGCGCGTAACCGCTGTGCGCGTGGGACTGGTGCTCCGAAGACACCTTCTTCGGCTCGAAGTACTACGCTGCGGCGCAGTCTCAGTCGGATGATCGACCCACGAATGAAGTAAGGGCCGGGCCGCATCTTCGAGACGCCTCGCGCAGCCAGGCGGCTACCAGCCCCTCAAAGGCGTGAAAGCTCCGGTAGCGGCGCGAGCCTGTCCCGCCATCACACCTCCAATTTCGCCAATTTCGCCTGGATGAACGACATCACGGCGGCTTCCTCCGCCCGCAGGTCTTCCAACTTTTCCGAAAGAGCTTCTTCAGTTTTTTGCTTGAGTCCCTCGATCATGTCGCCGTCGAGATACGATTCCAGCACCACGGGGTGCACATAGCATTTCCGGCAAACGGTCGGCGTATTGCCAAGGATTTTTGCGACGGCCGAAATCGCATCTTTGATGTTTTTTTTCGCCTGCGTCGTGTTCTCGAACGGGCCGTATGCGCTCAACGCCATCGCCGTGAGCACCGTCCCCGCCAGGTGCGAAAGTCTTTCGCGGTAAACTCTTCGCCGGTGATCTCCGCAAGAATCGTTCCGTCTTGCGAAGTTTGATTTCGCACTTCGCCCGCTTCGTCTTCGTACTGAAAGACTTCCTGGCCGGGCAGATCTTGCAGCTTGCGGATGATGTTCGCGAGCCGCCGATCGTTGACATCGACGTCATGTTTCACACCGCTTTTCCCACGAAAACTAAAACTGAGTTTGGCGCCTTTCACATTGACGTGGCGGTCTCGCATAGTCGTTAGGCCAAATGATTTGTTCTCGCGCGCATACTCTTCGTTCCCGATGCGAATGAAGGTTCGGCCGAGTAGGTGAACGACGGTGGCCAAAACCTTGTTTTGCGGTAGATCGCGCAGCCCCATATCCGTGTTCACCTGCCGGCGAATTTTCGACAGCGCATGGCCGAAGACGAGCATGCGATCGTATTTGCTCTCGTCGCGCGCGTCACGCCAGCGCTCATGGTAACGATATTGTTTTCGGCCGCGCGCATCGCGGGCCGTGGCCTGGATGTGTCCGTTCGGAGACGGACAAATCCAGACATCCTTGTAAGCAGGCGGAATCGCGAGTCGCCGGATGCGCAATAAGCGGGTTTCATCGTGAATCGGCTTGCCATCCATGTCGAAATACTCGAAATCGTCGCCTTTTGGCTTTCGCGTGTAGCCCGGTTGGTCGTCACTCACGTATCGCAGGCCGGCGTCTTCGGCCACTTCGATCGGGTCGGTGACGACCTCGATCTTCGCAACACCCTTTTTTTCTTTTCGGAGTTTAGGAGCAGATGTCGCCACGTAAGCAATACGTGCGCGGCGCAATGGAAGGCCGCAATTGATTCGAAACGCGCTTCAACAATGCCGACGCTGGTATCCTGAAAGGCGGTTTGATCCTTACTACAGCGAGTCTGCTACGAAAGGTTAGCGATCTAAAAAAACAACGTCCGACCGCAGGCAATACGAAAAGCGAATGACATGCATGAACTCAAGTACAAAAGATAAGGTTAAGGGCACGGCAAAAGAAGCTGTCGGCAAAGTCAAAGAGGAAGCGGGTAAAGCCATTGGAGACCCAAATCTGCGGGATCGCGGTACCGCGGAAAAGTTCGCCGGTAAAGTAGAACGAAAAGTTGGCGACGTGAAGAACGTTTTCGGGAAATAGGCCGTCCTTTGCGCCCAAAAGCGATTGCCGGGCTACCCTGTGGGAAAAACCGCCAAACCTCTTTGCGGTTCGCATACGCTTTGGCATAGCTGGCATGGGCGGGGCCTAGCGCGAAGGTTCATTGTCTGGCTCGCCAACCCCACCGGTAGCCTGAGCTTCCTGGAAATCGCGCTGCGCGGGAAGGCAGCCGGCCAACGCGCAAAAGCACCTGAACCGGGAAACAACCACGGCATGCTCAATCACGGCGGCGACCCTACCACTCGAAAAGTCTGGCAAATTCAACACAAAGTGGAGAGTATAAAACCATGAAACTAAAAACCAATCGACTGTGGCGCTTGGCGGGCATGAGCACGCTTGGCATCGTGCTCTTGATCGTCGTCCTCGTCATCCTCTTCGGCGGCGGCTTCGGCTTTGGCTGGGGCGGGCCCGGCTACTACGGCGGCGGCGGCCTCGTCATCCTCATCCTCATCATTTTGTTGGTGATGGGAAAGCTGTAGCGCGATGTGACCAGCAACAATTCCGCCAGCCAGCAAATCGCCGATGCGACGACGACCCATTCGGTCAACCTGCTCCGGATCGAGGCATCGCTGCACGAGGATGTTCTGGTGGAATTAAAGCGCCTCGACGCCCAACGGATCGGTGCGCTGCGGGATCCGCAATTTCTTGGCTTTTAAGAACTGAGCTGAGGTGTGCGCTCTGCGTGCCGCGCATTTGCTAGAAGCCGCACTGTGGACGACGGATGATATGCCATGCGAGCGATGAAGAATGCCTCGACCGCCGCGCTCGTAGGAATCTGGACGATCCTGCTGACGGCGTTCGTCGTTACGATTCTTTACGTCGGGCGCCAACTGCTAATTCCGCTCGCGCTCGCGGCGATGCTGACCTTCCTGCTCGCGCCGCTGGTCGGCTACATTGAACGCTGGATCGGACGGATCGCGGCTGTTCTGATCGTCGTCGCGATGCTTTTCAGCATCTTCGGCGCAGCCGGTTGGTTGTTAACGCGTCAACTTATCGACCTGGCGGCGAAGCTTCCCGACTACCAAACGAACATCGACAACAAGTTGCACGCGATCCGGCTTCCCACCGGCGGTGCGTTTGGCCGCTTTTCGCACAGCGTTTCCGAACTGGAAAAGCAACTGCCGGATTCGTTGGAGCCGCCGGCGAATGCGACCGATCCGGTGCCGGAAACAAATGTCACCAAGGCCGGGACTACTCGCAACGCGCCTGCGGCTCAACCGTCAACGCCGGTCCGAATCGTCGAATCGCAAAGCCGTCTTCCGAAAATCCTGCAATCGACCGCGACCGGATTGCTCGGACCGCTTGCAACGGCCGGCCTCGTTTTATTGCTTGTCATCTTTATGCTCTTGAAGCGCGAGGATCTGCGTGGCCGGATGATTCGCTTGATCGGGCAAGGCAGGATCAGCGCGACCACGCGGGCAATGGACGACGCCGGGAGCCGCGTCGCCCGTTACCTTGCGATGCTGCTTCTGGTGAACGTAAGTTTTGGCTCATGCATTGCGATCGGACTCTACTTCATCGGCCTACCGAACGCTGCGCTCTGGGGTGCTTTCGCGGCGATCATGCGATTCGTGCCTTACGTGGGAGTATGGATCGCGGCCGCCGTTCCCGTGCTGCTTTCGTTTGCAGTTTCCGCCAGCTGGCTTAGCCCGCTCTTAACGCTCGGCCTTTTCGTTGTGCTCGAAGTAATCAATGCAAATGCGCTCGAGCCGTGGCTCTATGGATCGCGCACCGGCGTCTCGTCCATCGCGCTCATCATCGCCGCCGTTTTCTGGACGTGGCTTTGGGGACCAATCGGTCTTGTCCTCGCGACGCCGCTGACCGTTTGCCTTGCCGTGATGGGCCGGCACGTGCCGAAACTCCAATTCCTGAGCGTGCTTCTCAGCGAAGAACAAGCCCTCGCTCCGCACGAGGAATGTTATCACCGACTGCTCGCGTTCGGTTTGGATGAAGCGAACGACCTTGCGGAAGCGTACGTGAAAGCAAATTCACTCACTTCTCTTTACGATTCCGTTCTGATCCCGACGGTCACACTTGCGGAAATGGACGCGCAACGCGACGAGCTGGACGCCGAACATCGTTCCGCGATTCATCGTCACATCCACGATCTGATCGAAGATCTCGGCTCGGCCCCGCCGTCGAAGTCGCAGTTGCAAGCGGACAAGGCGGTCGCCGAACACACACCTTTTCCTCTCTCCGGTCCCACATGCCGCGTGTTTTGCGTGCCAGCTCGCGCGCACCGCGATGAGCTCGCGGGGGCGATGCTCGTGCAGCTGCTGCGACAACAGGGTTTCGATGCCGAGAACGCTTCGGCAGTGCTAAGCAGCGGCGAAGTCGTCGAGCTGGCGGCGAAGTCGGATCCAGACGCGATCTGCATCTCGGTTGTCGCACCTTCCACCCTGATCCATGCGCGCTATCTTAGCGCGAAACTTCGCGCGCAATTGCCACGTGCGAAGATCGTGGTCGGAATCTGGGGCGCAACCGAAAACATGGCGAGCGCGGCAGAACGGCTCCGTTCTTCCGGTGCGGACGAAGTAGTGGTGTCCCTTGCCGAAGCACTGCTGCAGTTCGCAAAGTTTTCCGTCTCGATTGCCGATGAGATGATCTCCGGCGCGATTCCGGACAACGAGGAAAAGCGTCTCGAAGAACTGGCGCGTTTGCATCTGGCGGATGGCAGCCGTGAAGAAGTTTTCGATCGCATCACGAAAAAACTTGCGCGCGTCTTCGAGGTACCGATTGCCCTTATCACGTTCATCGATCGCGACCACCAGTGGTTTAAATCGCAGGTCGGGCTGCCCGAAGAAATTGCCGTAGCGCAGCAGACGTCGCGCGAGCTTTCGGTCTGCGGCCATGTGATTGCAACTGACGAATTACTCGTGGTCGAAGACCTGGCCCGCGACCGAAGATTTGCAAACAACCCTTTATTGAGAGAGCGCGGCCTGCGCTTTTACGCGGGCGTTCCGCTCCGCAGCAACGGCCTCCCGATTGGCTCGCTCTGCATCCTCGATGTCAAACCGCGGCAAATGACCGAACGCGAAAGGCGTCTGCTGCAGATCATCGGCGAAGATGTGATGGAGGAAATCAAACGCCGCGATGGTGTAGGTCCGCCGAGCGTGCTGGTAGCTGAGCGTTAATCACACACGCCCGCTGCGATCGATCGCTCGCGACAAATCAATGTCGAGCGAACGGTCCATCTACATCGCGCACTTTACAGGCGACCGAGTAAATACAGAATCAAAAGGATTACGAGAATGGTTCCGATTATGCCGTGCGACCGGTAGCCGAATCCATAACCGCCGGTCGGGAAAGCCCCGACTAACAACAGAATCACAACGATAAGAATAATTAAACCCATGCAGTGATTTCTACTTTTTCCCGCACCTTTTCACAAGTCCCAAAGTTACAAATTCCCAGATATCGAAAGACGCCTAGGATCCAGTCTAGTGAGATGACAATTGGGCCAGCGCACGATCGCCTGTGTTCCAGCGGCTCATCGTACCGATTTGAGTGGCAGCGGTCCTGCGTTTCAACGTATCCCACGTGCGGAAACCCGTCCTGCGATTTTTCACCGCGCGGACAGCCGCTTCACTCGTCCCATACAATCCGAGCGGCCAACGAGCATCGCCGACGAGGAGCTGGAGATGACAACCGAGTGCAGTTTCTCGAAACGCAAATTCGCCGACAGACGTTTGTAAAGTCGAGGTTGCCTCGGGGGCGTTCGCGATGCGTCCCTCATGGGACGGGCGACGATTTCGTTGCGCAGACCTTTTCGCTGGCCTGCGCTGGACGGCGAACAGGCCGCCATTCTGTGTAATAGTTGGTTCCATAATTTGAGTTTTACGCCTCTGCCAGGTTCTGGTGGGCTTCTTTTGCCGCGATAGGGCGTTCATCCTCGCCGGCTTCAGTGGCCGAATCGTCTATTTTGAAACGCGCGGTAAACTTCGCGCCTCGATCTAATCCCTCGCTCGCTACTTCCAGAGTGGCGCCGTGCGCTTTTATCAAGGTATTCGCGATCGAAAGGCCGAGACCGAGACCGCCGTAGCGTCGATGAATGGACGAATCTCCCTGCTCGAACGGTGAAAAAATCCGCGAGAGTGCGTCCGCTGGAATGCCGATTCCGGTGTCGCTCACTTCGACAACCAGCCCGCCTGCTGCCTCGTTGCGAGTGACGATTGAAACCTTGCCCCCTTTCGGCGTGAACTTCAGCGCGTTCCCAATTAGATTCGAGAGAATCTGTTCGAGCTTAAGTGCATCGGCTCGGATGTGGCTATGCTGAGCCTTCAATTGGATCTCGATCCCAATCCCCGCGCCTTTCTGCTGGCCCTCGAGATTCCTGAGGGCTAAGCGGATCACTTCGTGCGCGTCCACCTTAACGAGCTCCAGTCCCAGCGCCTCGTTCGCGATATGGGTGAAGGCGAGAAACTCGGCGACCAGACGCACGAGACTTTGAACATTGCGACGCATAAATGCCAGGGCGGACTTATCGAACAGCGGAGGTAAATCCATGTGGGAAGGCATGCCGAGGCTATCGTGACCCAGCTCGAGCACGTCGATCATTGACGAGATGGCCGAGAGCGGAGTGCGCAGCTCGTGAGAGAGGACAGCGATTAGTTCATTTCTTGCCTGGCCCGCGAGCTCGAGAGTATCGGCGTGGCTCTTCGACGCCGCCTGGACCGCGGCCCGCACGCGCACGCCGATATCGCGGATGTTGCATTGGATCACTTTAGCTGAACCGACAAAGTAGACATTGCTGACAAACTCGACCTGGATTTCCTTGCCGGTTTTCGTGCGGAGCGGCAGGTTTTCGTATCGGATGTACTCGTTGGTTTGAAGAACTTCGAAGGCGGCCTGATTCGCTGCGATGTCTTTGAACTGGCCGATTTCCCAGAGCCGCAGACCGATCATGCTTTCAAACGGATAGTCCAGCAGATCGAGCAGAAATGGATTTACATCGATGATCTTGCCGGTATCCGCGTCGAGAATCAGGATGCCATCCTGGGCAGTCTCGAATAACCGGCGGTAGCGCAGCTCCGATACTTCCGGGGCAAGCTCCAACGAGTTTCCTCTCCCGCTGGCCGGCATGAGGTTCGCCTGGCTGGTGAACGTTTTTGAGGTCATGGGTTGAGACTCGCGGTCATGGAGATGTTAGTCTTGAGCAGACGAGCGATGGGACATTTGGCTTTTGCGGCGATCGCGGCATCCATGAAACACGCTTGAGAGGCGTCGGGAACGTCGGCACGGACGTCGATTTGCATGTGCGTGACCGTCCACCCCGCGGCCAAGTCTTCCAGGGTCGCGGTCGCAATCGTCTCGATGCATTCAGGGTGAAAACCGCGGAGACCAAGCTCGCTGGACAGGGTCATGGAAAAACATCCGCCCAGCGATGCGGCGATGAGCTCGTCGGGATTGGTTCCGATACCCTCAAGAAAATAAGTGCCAAAAGAATACTGGGTCTCCGCAAGGACGCCGCTGTCGGTGGTCAATGTCCCTTCGCCTTGAGGGAGGTTTCCTTTCCAAATGGCTGAGGCGTGTCGGTTCATGATTTAGCCGCCAGCACTGCAAAAGATCAGCTGGCGTGCAGAGCGATACGCTTCCAGTCGTGGTCCGGCCAATATCTTCTGGGTAGCACGTCATACTGTTTAAGTATGTCCGTTTGCCTAAAGGCGAGCGGCCTGTCAGAATCGGCAATATTTTTGCGTTAGCATGCTCGGTCAATTTAGGTAGATGTCTCAACACCGATGGAACTTCGTCATTTGCGCTACTTCGTCAGCGTCGCGGAAGCGCTCAGCTTCACAAAAGCGGCCAAAAAGCTGCACACCGCGCAACCTTCACTCACGCGGCAGATTAAGGATCTGGAGGAAGAGCTGGGCGTCCAGCTTCTAAATCGGACCAAGCAACAGGTCACGCTGACGGATGAGGGAAGCTCATTTCTCGCCGACGCCAAACGCGTTCTTGCTCTTGCAGCCAAAACGGTCGAGTCGGTCCGGCAATTTCACAGCGGCGAGATTCGCGCGCTCAATGTTGGTTACGTCAGCAATCTCTTCTACAATTTGCTGCCGAAGACTCTCGCTTCTTTCCATCAAACGTATCCCACCGTTTCGGTAAATCTCTTCGACATGTCATGTGGTGAGCAGTTTCGCGCGCTCGAAGATGGCAAGCTCGACCTTGGTTTCGTTGGATTACACCAGCCGATCGCGCGGCGCGGATTGGAATTCCGGGCCATTGCGTCCTACAAAACCGTCGCCGCCTTGCCGAAAGACAATCCGCTGGCGGGCAAAACGACGGTCGAATTGAAAGCTCTCGCGCCCATGTTCTTCATTGGAATGTCCGAAACCAGTTATCCCGGCTATCGTGATTGGCTAACGACAACGTGCGAGCGCGCTGGATTTACTCCCAAGGTTTTGCAAGATGTCGATCTTGAACGAACGATGATTCACGCCATAGCCGCAGGGTTGGGTGTTGCTCTCGTGCCAGAGCAACTAAAAAAACTCGAACACGACAATGTCGTGTTTCGGGTGTTCAAGCCACCCACGGTCGCGACGGAAGGCTGCGTCGCGTGGAGGAGCGAGCATCCATCGGCTGCTCTGCAAGCGTACGTGCAGATCGTCGAGCAAGTGGGCCGCAGCCTCCGTTGATCCAACGTAATAGCTGCGTCTCAACCGAGTTCCCAATTTGGAACAGGGTCTATTCTTCTATTATTGGTTAGCGACTGTTCGCGGTGTTTGCTTCTTCAGTTGGATTTGCGCGCTCACCTTTTGGATTTGCGCAGCCTGCTCTTTCAGTTGCGCCGTGAGAACTTCGATTCCCTTCTGTTGTTGAGCGACGGTTGATTTCAAGTCCGCAATGGTTGCTTGCTGCTCCTCGACTTTCTTGTGTTCCTTGAGGAACTCGTTGAGCAACATCATGCCGACCTGCTCAAACCGCACGGTCTCCACGGTACCGTTCTTGTCCCGGAACACGAGGTCGGGAGCCACCTTGGCCACCTCCTCGGCGATCACGCCATATTGCGTCCTGGCTGTCTTGTCGCTGTTGTATTTGAACGTCACTGGCCTGAGCGACAGAAGAACGTCGCTGGCTTTGTCCATCGGTCGAATGTCGTGTTTGAAGCGCTGCGACGACGGGAGGAAGCCCAACACGTTATACTCATCGACATATACTGAGTGGGCGCTGCCGGCGTCACTAATTGGTTCATTGTAGATGCTGCCGATGAAGCAGGTGTTACTTAGGTTACTAAAAGGGCCTGCACCAGGGGCGCCAATTGCGATGTTGTTATGCCCGCTTACAAAAGTGCTGCCGGCGGAAAGGCCGATGCACACGTTGTTGTAGCCGGAGACGATACCAATTCCGGCTCCGCGACCCACAGCCGTGTTTCCATATCCGGTGGTGTTGCTAAAGAGCGCGACGCCACCCATGGCTGTGTTAAATGAGGCCAGGTTGTTCGTGAGCGCTAGATCACCGAACGCTTCATTTTCGGCGCCGTCCACATTGGAATAGAGCGCGCCACGGCCATAGGCATTGTTGAAGTTTGCCAACCCGTTACCACTTGAGTCATTGTTCAGGAGCGCATAATCACCGACGGCGTTGTTGTCAGCGGCGATCTTGTTGCCAAAGAGTGCCTTGAAACCATAGGCCGTATTTGTGTCGCCCGTGGTGTTGCCATAAAGCGCATTCAAGCCGCACGCCACATTGTAGCTGCCGCTCGTGTTATTAAAGAGCGCATAGTAGCCATTGGCCGAGTTGAAGCTGCCGGTGGTGTTGTGAAAGAGCGTATTCAAACCGATCGCCACACTGAAGCTCCCGGTGGTGTTGAGGTAGAGGGCTTGATAACCGATGGCGGTGTTGCGGGTGCCGGTGGTATTACTGCGGAGGGCGAGATACCCTTGGGCAGTGTTAAAGCTCCCGGTAGTGGTACTAAAGAGGGACTGATAACCAACTGCGGTGTTGTCGAGTCCGGTGGTGAGGCTTTGGAGGGCCTGGGTTCCCTCCGCAGTGTTGGCGCCCACATAGCCACCGTCGGGCGGCGGGCTCACCGCTTGCAACGCAGGTGAAAACCCAAAGCAGGCGAGCACGAGCGGGATGAGAACCAAGCTGCGCCGTAAAGGCAGCCAGCGACTGATCGAATTTTGAATTGTCGTTTTGAACTGAATTAGTTGGTACATATTTTCTCCTCCTCCCGATTGATTTTTTTGCCGCTGTCGATCTGAAGAAGGAGAAGAAGCCATCGGGAGGGGCGTCCTCCGCTGGATCAGATCGAGTGTAGTGGCCCCTTTTGAACAACTCCCCACCGATTCGTCAATAGAGAAATGCAGGGAACTTGGCTCCGGCGATCTCTCTTGCCGTCTCGATTGCAAATCCTGGTGCGGCCAATCCCGAGCAGCCGATGCAGACAAAGCAAACCGTGCCTAACGATCGGCTCGATCCTCTAGACTTTATATGACACATACAAGGTGTGATCTCGTGATAGTCCAAGACTTCTCGCCTAAGGGAAGAGGAGACGTTTCCCACAGATGAGCGAAAGCGATGACATACGGGCTCGAAAGTGTTCAGGGGGCTCGCGGAAAAGTCGAAAATAGCAGAAGGTGCTTCCGGCTACATCAATCCGTTCTGGTGTGAGATCGATCTCGTGAATCGATCGTTCGGAAAGGCGATAAGAATTAACGACCCACACGGGAAGCAAATTGTAATACTGACAGTAGGCGTCTAAGATATCGCGTCGCAGCGTGATCTCTACTTCCTGCGCGTAAGACGAAATTCGTTTGAGTTGTTTGGCGGCAAGTTTCTTGTTCTCGTCAAGATAAAAAATCTCGTTAGCCAAAGTTATGCGAGTCAACTTGCGAACGGCCTTGGTGAGAAAGTGGCGTTTCGAATAATTCAATAAGCGACGTTTCGTGTTTCGAGGGACGAACGAAAAGGTGGGGTGGGCGAGTTCTGGACGTAATCGTCGTTTCGGCACAAGTATTAACCCAGAGAAGAACGCTTCGATATAGGTTTCTCGTGTGTGATAAATCGAAACCATTTTCGTCGCAGGGCCGCCTGGTGATTGAAGGAATTCCACGGTGTCTCTGAATCCGAGCCAGTGCGTGTCTTCATCCGACATATATCAATCGTGGTCTTGCGATATGCAGATGTTCAATATCGTCTGTGCGCTTCGAATGGAACTTTCGATCCTTCCGCCACGCCGAGTTTCATCAGCTGCTTGTCGAAATCCAGGAGGATTTGGAAAGTATTCGCAATAAACTCTCCCTTCGATCGTAAAGAGGCCGCGCTCACGCTTTCCCGTTCGCGGTAAAGACCTTTCTTAAGTTTGGCGGTAGTTTTTGAGCGCGTAAACTCCTTGTCACCGCCGATTGAAACCATCCAGATCGAATGAAGCACGATGTTTCGATGTGTCTCCGCCTGGGTTAGCATGGTTGCGAGCTCGTCAAATTCCTCACGAACGTCCGCGGCAGAAGATTTGTGATAAATCAAGGACTTCGCTAAGGAAACCAAGCGGGAAAACGAGCATTCCGCCGCTACCATTGTTCCTATGTTGCCGTCTGGTCCAATGAGTTTAGAACACAAATTCCCGAGATAATGCTCCAGTATGGAAAACTGCGTACAAACGACGCCGACCAAATAGCAGAGTCGTTTGCCTTCTTCTTGGTGGTTAGAGACGTCGGCCATGTCTTAACATGTTGTTCAATCGGGCCGATGTCGTGAGAAGAATTGAAGGCCCCTGAGACTAATTGTTCGGAACATTGAAGGACGGGAAAGCTCGCGCCGCTGCGTTCTCGCCCCGTAAGCGGAAAGAAATTGCTCGTAAGGCGGCCAAAAAATGGTGGAAAAAGAATGGGTGAGCAACCAATCGGTCTCAGGCGACCCGTATCTTATCTTCCAATCTGCGGAAGCGTTTCTTAACGTTTGTCGAACCCTGCAAGCCACCGTTGAGAAAGGGAACAAGTACGTTCTGGAAATGGTGATGGCCGTTAACTCAGCCTTGGCGTTGGAATTATTTCTGAAGTGCCTGCGAACTATCGAATCAGGCAGCTTTGAAAAGGGCCATGAATTTGACCAGCAGTATCGTGATCTCTCGCTGTCTGCGAGAGAGGAATTACGGGCAAGACACAAGAGGGCAGAATCCAGCGATTTCTTCGCGGATATGCGGGCCAAGAAATACAAAACTGACCTCGACTCGCTATTAAGCATGGGGAGAGGAACTTTTGTTCACTTTAGGTATGCCTTTGAAGAGAATCCTGCGGCAGAAAAAACAACTTGGGCACTGGACGGGTTTATGATGGACGTTCGGGACATGATTCTTGAGCGGCATCCCGAATGGACGCCGAAAGGTTATCGTCCGCCTCGATAAAACAAACGTCGTGCAGGGTGGGAACCTCGATACGCACCGCGTCGGATTCGAGTGGGACAAGTTCCACCGCCTCGCGCAGCGCCAGTTCGGATTCGTAAAGTGGTCTAAATAAACCTCTTTCGGACTAATTCGGGCTGTTTCGGGTTTCGGGACAACTCGGCCGAGAAGGTCCAATTACCATACCGAAGCTGGCCTAACACCACGTCATTTTATATGACATATATTGTATGATGTAATGAGATTGCCGGCGCTGGCTGCTGGCAAACCTATCGGGACGCCTTCTTAGGCTAGAAAAACGATGGCGTTGGAAAACCTCCTCTCTAGCGTGGTTCAATGCCCGACACGGACGCGCATGATCATCAATTCGAGCTGACGCTTGCCGAACCGACATCGGAGATTGACTGGGAGCGCTACTTCGATCTTCGCTGGCGTGTCCTCCGCGCTCCCTGGCAACAGCCGAGAGGCTCCGAGCAGGACGATCGCGAGGCTGGCAGCGTTCATTTGATGCTCTGTGACGCCTCGCGGACGCCCTTCGCGGTCGGCCGTCTCCACCTGAACTCTTCCGAAGAGGCCCAGATCCGCTTCATGGCCGTGGAGCCCACGGCAACAAGGCATGGCCTTGGCACGACCGTCCTAACTGCCCTTGAGTCCCGCGCCGAAAAGCTGGGCGCTCGCAGAATCGTCCTGAATGCGCGCGAGCAGGCTATTCCTTTCTATCAAAAACACGGGTATGTCGTCACGAGCCAGGCAGAGACCATGTTCGGCGAGGTCCGGCACGTTCGAATGGAAAAACGGTTATCAGCAAAACAAGATTAAGCCGTCGCAAATAGATAATAAGAACACTTCTTTCGCATTTTGCGTTATGATCTAAGAGGGCCGTTTTGAGGCTCGAACGCCCGCCCGCGAGCTCCCCGGTGCAAGGATTTAGCCAATCGGAAATCAGCCTTTTGAAGACGTGGTTCCGATATTCGGCGCAAGCCGCGCGAGTCCGAAGCCTTCGTGGGTCAGCTGCGCGGCCCGATCGAGATCGGCTTCATCGAGCACGACAGCGATCTTAATGTCCGACGTGGAAATGAGCCGGATGTTGATTCCGCCCTTGCCGAGGCTCTCGAAAAGCCGCGCCGCTACTCCGGAATGGGAGCGCATGCCGATCCCGACCACGCTCAGCTTGGCCACTCCGCTCTGCGCTGCGACGCGGGTCGCGCCAATTTCCTTTGCCACCGGTGCGAGTAACCTTTCCGCCTCGGCCACCTCCGAATCGTGGAGCGTGAAGGAAATATCGGTCGTCCTGTTGCTCGAAACGTTCTGGACGATCATGTCCACGATAATGTTCGCCGCGGAGATGGCGGAAAAAATTCGGCCGGCAATGCCCGGCTCGTCCGGCACGTTGCAAACGGTGATCTTCGCCTGCTTGCGCTCGAGGCTGACGCCGCGAACGACCACGTCCTCCATGTTTGGCGTGACTTGCTTTACGGTCGTGCCGGGTTTGTCGGCGAAGCTTGATCGCACTTCGAAGGGCACTCCGAATTTCTTGGCAAACTCCACTGCGCGCGACTGCATCACCTTTGAACCCGCTCCCGCCATTTCGAGCAATTCGTCGTACGCGATTTCGTCGAGTTTCCGCGCGTCGCCGATGACGCGCGGGTCGCAAGTGAAAACCCCATCGACGTCGGTAAAAATCTGACAGGCGTCGGCGTTCAATGCCCCGGCGAGCGCGATTGCGGTGAGATCGGAACCGCCGCGGCCCAGCGTTGTCGTTTCGCCTTCCGGGGTCTGTCCCTGGAATCCCGCGACGATGACGATGTAATCCTCGGCCAGCAATCCCTGGATCTGCCTCGGCGTGACATTCGCGATCTTGGCTTTCGTGTGTGTGCGATCGGTGAGAATTCCGGCTTCGGCGCCCGTGAGCGAGACCGCTTTCCCGCCCAGAGAATTGACGGCCATGGCGGTAAGCGCCATGGCCGCGCTTTCGCCCGTGGCGAGCAGAACGTCGAGTTCGCGCTCCGTCGGATTCGGCGAAGTCGCTCGCGCGAGTTTCATTAACTGGTCAGTCACTCCCGCCATCGCGGAGATGACTGCCACGACGCGACATCCTTCGCGCTGCGTCTCAATCAATCGCTGTGCGACATTCCGGATTCGACCGGGATCGCCGACCGAAGTGCCTCCGTATTTTTGAACAATCAAGCGCATGAAGAAAAACGAAAAGCGGCGAAGCGAAAAATTTGAAACACGAACAGATGCCTTTCGCTTATCTATGGCGCGTTTCAACTCGCCCGTGCAATCAGAATCCAATCGCGCGCAGGACGGCGTTCTCTTCGGGCGCCACCACATCGAACGGTTTCAGGCGATCTGACAGAACATCGGGATCCTTCAGGCCATGACCCGTCACGGTGCAGACGATCTTCGTTCCTTCGGAGAGATCATGAAAGGGATTCATCGGCGCTTGCGCCCGAGCGCATTTGAAAAGACCAGCGATGGATGCGGCGCTGGCCGGCTCGACGAAAATCCCTTCCTTGCTCGCGAGCCAACTCTGCGCTTCCAGAATCTCTTCGTCCGTCACCGTGTAGATCGCGCCGTGTGATTCGGCAATGGCAGCTTTCGCTCCGGACCAACTCGCCGGATTTCCGATGCGAATGGCCGTGGCGACGGTTTCGGGATGTTCGACAATTTTATCGAAAACGATCGGAGCCGCGCCGGCGGCCTGAAACCCGATCATCCGCGGAAGCCGCGCGCACCGTCCGACGTCCCGGTAGACGCGATACCCCTTCCAATATGCGGTGATGTTTCCCGCGTTGCCCACCGGCAGAAGGTGAAAATGCGGCGCATCCCCGAGATCGTCGACAACTTCAAAGGCGGCGGTCTTTTGTCCCTCGATTCGATCGGGATTGATCGAATTGACGATAGCGAAATCCTTACGCCGCCCCAGTTCGCGTACGATCCGGAGCGCATCATCAAAATTGCCCTCGATCGCCACGACCTTCGCTCCGTAGACCACCGCCTGAAGCAATTTGCCGCTGGCAATTTTCCCGGCCGGCAAGACAACGGCGCAGCGAATTCCCGCGCGCGCCGCATAGGCCGCTGCCGAAGCCGAGGTATTTCCGGTGGAAGCGCAAATCACGGCCGCGATCCCCTGTTCGATCGCTTTCGAAACTGCGACCGTCATGCCGCGATCCTTGAATGAGCAGGTCGGATTGAGCCCTTCGTATTTCACATGGACCTCGCACCCGCGCGCGACACGTTCGCTCAAACGCGGGCAGTGGATCAGCGGTGTGCTCCCCTCCCCTAACGAGATAACCGGAGTGGATGCCGGGACCGGCAGAAGATCGCGGTAGCGCTCGATCACTCCCCTGCTCCGCGTTCTCTCCAAGGGTTTGCCGTCAGTGGACATTTCGTGATTCTGCAATGTTAGAGACATTTATGCGAGGCGCCCCTTGTTGTTGGTTTCGGCGGTTGACACAAACGCGGCTACATCTTTCCCTTAGCAGCAATGCTTTCCACGGACGAAATCGGTTTTCTGCGCGATGCCCGCTCTAAGTAAAGAAGAGAAGCTCCGCCTTCTCACCATCATGCTGGAAAGCCGGCACGGCGATCTGCGCGAGCAGAATCTGAATCGCCAGGGCAAAGGTCATTTCCACGTCTCAGGGATGGGCCACGAAGCGCTCGCCGCCATTTCGCTGCAGATGAACGAAGGCGATTACATCTGCCCCTATTATCGCGACCGCGCTCTGGTGCTCGGTCGCGGGGTCGAGTCGCGCGAGCTTGCGCTCGATTACATGGCGAAACGCGAAGGCCAAAGCCACGGCCGGCAGATGCCGTCGCACTATAGTTACGCTTCGCGCCATATCTGGAGCGTGCCCACGCCGACCGGTTCGCAGCTTCTGCCCGGCTGCGGCATCGCCTGGGGCATTCAGCTCGATGGCAAGTCGAACATCGTCGTCGCTACTGTCGGCGACGCCGCCACGCGCCAGGGTGATTTGTTTGAAGCGGTTTGTTTCGCAAAGGAACGGCAGTTGCCCTTTTTGCTCGTCGTCGAGGACAACGCCTACGGCATCAGCAGTCCGACGCGCAAGATCAATCCCCTCGCCCTCGGGGTTCTCGCGCCTAACGAGTGGCAAGAGATTGACGGCTCGGACGTGATGCAAGTTCACGCCGCGGCGGCCGACGCGATAGCGCACATGCGCGCGGGAAAAGGCCCGGTGTTTTTCTGGGTCACGATGGAACGGCTCTCCAGCCACACCAGCTCCGATGATCAGAAGCTCTATCGCAGTGAGGAGGAATTGCAGAACCTCGAAAAGGCCGATCCGATTCGTGTTTACCGCCAGCGCCTGATCGAAGATGGCATGATCACTGCGGCCGAATACGAAAAGCTGGACAAGGAAATCAAGGAGCGTGTTCGCCAGGAATTTCTGGAAGCGGAGCGCGCGGAAGATCCGAAGGCGGATGAGTTGATGTTGGAAGTGACCGGAGAGCCGGCCCAGCTGGATGATGAAATTCTTCCAGCCGGAAAATATCGTATCGGCGACGCTGTGAATCAGACTTTGCGGCTTGGTCTGAAACGCGACCCGCGTCGCATCATTTTTGGCGAAGACGTGGAAGATCCGAAAGGTGGTGTCTTCCGCCTCACGCAAAAGTTGACCACGGAATTTGGAAAGCAGGTCTACAATTCACCGCTGGCGGAATCGACCATCCTTGGCGTCGCCTGCGGACTCGCTTCCTACGGTCATCGCCCTGTCTTCGAGCTGCAATTCATCGATTTCATCTACCCCGGCTTCAATCAGCTGGTGACAAACATCGCGACGTTGCGCTGGCGCTCGTTCGGCACTTGGAAATGTCCCGCGGTATTTTATGCTCCGTATGGCGCCTATTTGCCCGGCGGGAGTTTGTGGCACAGCCAGGCTAACGAAGGCGCACTGGCGCATTATCCCGGCATCAACGTCGTTGTCCCAAGCACGCCGGACGATGCCGCCGGTCTTCTTTGGTCGGCCATGCACGGTGAAGATCCGACAATTTTCTTGATTCCGAAACATCTTCTTTGGGCCGAGCACGAATTTGACGAACCGATCCGCGCAGTTCCGTTAGGCGAGGCGCGCCGACGCACCAGCGGTTCCGAGCTCACACTGGTCGCCTGGGGAAACACCATCGAGAAATCCCTCGAAGCCCTCGCCGAGATTGGTGACGGCGTCAGCATCGAGTTGATCGACCTGCGCTCAATCGTCCCCTGGGATAAAGCGGCCATTGAAGAATCTGTGCGCAAGACTGGCCGACTTGTCGTCGTGCAGGAGGACACCGAAAATTGCAGCGTCGGTCAGATGATTATCACGCATATCACATCGCAGCCCGATATCTGGAGCGCGATGATCAGCCCGCCGATTCTTGTTAGCAAAGGCAACGTCATGATCGGCTACAACCCGATCTACGAATACGCCGCGTTGCCGGACGTAGAGCGGATCACCGCCGCGGTGCAGCGTTCAATGTCTACGAATGCAGAGCGCGATCGCGTTGTAGCTGCCGCTGTCCCCGGCGGCAGGGAATCTACGCTGGAAAAACCTGCAGCGGCCACTACGAAAACCGAAACGTCGATGCTAAAGAGGCCAGGTATGAGCAAGCAATACACGCAGAAAATCCTCGTGCCGATCATGGGCGAAGGGATCCGCGCCGCAAAGATCGTTTCGCTCCTGAAGAAACCCGGTGAGCGAATCGAGTTGGACGATCCGCTGTGCGAACTCGAGACCGACAAAGCGGTTTATCCTGTCGAATCGTCTTTTGCCGGCGTGATGGGCGAATGGAAAACGAAAGTTGATGATACCGTCGAGATCGGCCAGGAACTGGGGACGATTGTCGCGGAAGGCAGCGACGATTGGGTGGAAGAAATGCAAGCGATCTCAGAGGTTTCTCCCGATCAAAACGGTGAAGTGGCCGGCGGCTCGGCGACAGATAGCAAACGCGCCATCCAACCGAGCCAGTCGCGCAAGTCCGCATCCATCGAACCCGCGCTTTCACCTACGATCATCCGCCGGCTCGGCCGTGTCGTTCCGGCTAACTTGCAGATCGATGCGCGCTGGGATGCGATCAGCAGGGCCCGCGAGATCACTAAGAAATCTGAAGGCACGAGTGTTGCGTCGCCGTCAGTCATGATTGCATGGGCCGTCGTGCGAGCGATGGAAAAACACGCTCCCTTCCGCCGCATCATGCTTGATGACGACCGCATTGTTGAGAACGATCCGTTCGATCTCGGCATCGCCGTCGCGCTCGATGATGGCCGCCTCGCAACTGCCGTCGTAACACACGCGAATACGCGTGACTGGCCCGATTTCGTCAAGCGCTACAATGACACCGTCGAAGAGACGCGCACCGGTCGCGTCGATGCGATGAACGCCCCAATCGTGATCAGTAGCCTCGGCGCGTTGGGCGTGCGTTCTGCGGCACCGATCGTCGTTCCGCCATCCGTCGGAACACTGTTCGTTGGCTCTGCCCACTTCGATACTATCGCGAACGGCAAAAAGAGAGAGACCGCCGAAGTCATCACGTTATCGCTCACTTTCGATCACCGCATCGTGAACGGCGCAGCCGCCGCCAATTTCGTTAGCGAGATCAAGGAGCAGATCGAAAACTTCAGGATGCCAGCGACGCCAAAGCTTTCGGCAAAATAGTGAGCAAAGACATTATGCGACGGGATGGGATCCCCGCCGTGACGAATTGTCTTGCCACGTTTGCTACGGTTCGCTAAAGCGTGTGCATCGAATAACGCAACCAAAAGGTCAATATGACATTACTCGCTCCGATCACTTCCTTGTCTGCACTTTTTCACCCGCTCCTGGCCCAGGAAACAACTCAATACCAGAGCTCTGGCAGCCCCGTCGGTGGTGCGGTGGGCGGCATCATCGGCCTGGTCGTCGCTATTTTTCTCATCGCGGCCCTGTGGAAGGTTTTTTCCAAAGCGGGCCAGCCGGGTTGGGCCGCTATCATTCCGATCTACAATTGGTATGTTTGGTGCATGGCCGTAGGCCGGCCGTGGTGGTGGGTTATTCTGATGTTCATCCCGCTCGTTAACTTCATTATCTTTATCATTGTTTCGCTTGATATGGCGAAGAGCTTCGGGAAAGGCGCGGGCTTCGGCATCGGCCTTGCCTTCTTGGGAATTATTTTTCTGCCGATTCTTGGGTTCGGTAGTGCTCAATATCAGGGGCCTTCGGCGGCGCCAAAAGTGTAGAAGTTTCGCCACCTTTTGCAGTGGCAAGCCGTGTCGGCTGCGAATCAATTATGCGCGCGACACGTACCTCTACGGGTGGCCTCGTGCTGCTACATCAGCCATCTGGGCTCTCGTTTTTCGTTGAAAGCCGCGATCCCTTCGCGCGCTTCGTCCGATTCACGCGCCTGCATGTGATACTTCAGGGCACGATCGACATCGTCCTTCACCGAACTCGACCAAAGCTCCTCGATCAGCTTTTTCGTCTGCAAGAGTGCGTCCGGCGCCCCCTGCAAAACCAACATGGCAATTTTCTCCGCCTCGTCTTTCAGCTCGTTAGGGTCAACGACTCGATTCACCAGGCCCATCTCTCTCGCGCGCTCCGCACCGATCAACTCCGACGCAAAAAGAAGTTCACGGAGGTCGCGCTCGCGCAGCTGGCGGCGAAGGAAGGTCATGACCAATCCAGCGACTAATCCGCGCTTTACCTCCGGATACCCGATCTTTGTTCCCTTGGCGGCGATGACAAAATCGCACGCGGACATAAGACCAGCTCCACCTGCAACTGCGGCGCCGTGCACGGTGGCGATTGTAATCAACCGAGTCTGACTAATCGCAATCAAAGTTCTTGCGACCATCTCCGCCGAAGCGTGCGCCTTCTGTGTTTCGGCTGTTTCCTTGAGGTCGAGGCCCGCACAAAAGACCGGACCTGCGCCACGTAAAATGAGGATGCGCTGCGCGGGATCTGCTGAAGCTAGATTGATCGCCGCGGTCAGTTCCGTCAGCAGTTCAATCGTAAGCGCGTTTCGGCGCTCGGGACGGTTGAGTGTCAAAACGGTAATCTGCGGAGTTTGTTTTTCGACGAGAACGAGAGACATAGAACAATCCTCAATTTACGATTGGAGCGAGGCAAACTCGCGCTTCTGAATTATCCTGCCATAACTTTCCGTGATGGAATCTGTCAAGATCATCGAGTGTCCGCGGGACGCGTGGCAAGGACTGAAACGTCAAATTCCGACGGAGCGAAAGGTGGAATACTTGCGCGGCCTGGTCGCGGCGGGTTTCCAGCACATCGACGCGGTCAGCTTCGTTTCACCAAAAGCGGTTCCTCAGATGGCCGACAGCGAAGAGGTGCTCGATCAACTCGGACCGCTGACGGGTGTTGAGATCATCGGCATCGTCGTTAACGAAAAAGGCGCGGAGCGCGCGATCGCGACCCGAGCGGTCAGCACGCTCGGCTATCCCTGTTCAATCTCGGAGTCATTCCTGCGCAGAAACCAGAATCAGTCGCCGGAAGAGAACGAGGCGGCGTTGAAGAGAATCAAAATCCGCGCCGACGAAGCCGGCCTTGGGATGGTCGCTTACATTTCGATGGCGTTCGGCAATCCGTATGGCGATCCGTGGAACGAAGAGAAAATCGCGGAAGCCGCCAGGACAATCGCGAACCTGGGCGTTCGCTCCATTTCAATTGCGGACACGGTGGGAGCCGCCACGCCGGAGCTGATTCGCCGAGTTGTCGAGGCCGTTGTGCGTGATTGCAACGGATGCGAGGTAGGAGTTCACATGCATAGCACGCGTGCGGGAGCGGTGGCCAAAGTCCTGGCTGCTTATGATGCCGGGTGCCGTCGTTTCGATGCCGCCATAGGTGGACTCGGCGGTTGTCCTTTCGCGCAAGACGAACTTGTCGGAAATGTGCCGACCGAAGAAGTTTTGCGTGCCTTGCAGCAGCGCGGAGTGCAGCTGCCGATAGCGGGGCAGCTTTCTGCAGTCGCGGCGATAAATGCCACGATTGCCGACGAGTTTGCGCCCAACGAATCGGAAGCGAACTAAACCTGGACCACGCCCATGTGAAAGCGCGCCTTGGGCATCGGCCGCGAAACGTATTTGAGCAAACGCTCGAGAATCTCCCGCGTTTCGTGCGGTTGAATAATCGCATCCACCCACCCACGGGCTGCGCCGTAACGAATGTCGGTTTGCTCTTCGTAAGTCTCTTTTACCTTCGCTCGAAGTTGCTCCAGTTCTTCCGGTGAAGCCTTTTGATCACCCCGCTCGCGCGAGCGCGCCAAGATGCTGAAAACGGTATCGGAAGCTTGCGCCGCTCCCATCACCGCATAGCGCGAGTTTGGCCACGCCAGCAGAAATCGCGGATCGTACGCCTTGCCGCAAAGAGCGTAATTGCCTGCGCCAAAAGAACCGCCTACGACGACGGTAATTTTTGGTACGATCGAGTTGCTGACCGCGTTCACGAGCTTCGCACCGCTGCGGATGATGCCACTTTGCTCGGCATCGCGCCCCACCATAAAGCCAGTGACATCCTGAAAGAAAATGATTGGCAATCCGGTTTGGTTGCAATCCATGACAAAGCGCGCTGCCTTGTCGGCGCTGTCGGCATAAATGACCCCGCCCATTTGGATGCCTTCCTTTTTCGTGCGCACCTGATGACGCTGGCTCGCGACAATTCCAACCGCGTGACCGCCGATTCTCGCATAGGTCGTGACGAGAGTCTTGCCGTAGTCGGCTTTGTATTCGTCGAGAGAATCCGCGTCGATGATCGAGGCGAGCAGATCGCGCGCGTCGTATGTCTTGTTGCCGTCGAGGCTGATCAAATCGTACACCGCAGAAGGATCGTTTGCTGGACGCAACATTTTTTCCTTCGCGGCCTTCGGTTGTCGGGCTTGTTGCGATTCCGGCAAGAGCGCGATCAGGGAACGCAACCGTTTCAAACAGGATTGATCGTCCTTTTCATAAAAATCGACCGTGCCGCTAATCTCGGCGTGCATATGGGCGCCGCCGAGTTCCTCCTGATCAACGATTTGCCCGATAGCGGCTTTGACTAACGAAGGACCGGCGAGATAAAGGCCGCTGCCTTCGGTCATGAGAATTTTGTCGCACAAGACGGGCAGATACGCGCCGCCTGCCACGCAGTTTCCCATGATCGCGGCGAACTGTGGAATTCCAGCGGCGGAGATAACGGAGTTGTTGCGAAAGATTCGTCCGAAATCGTCTTCGTCCGGAAAAATTTCATCCTGCATCGGCAGAAAAACACCGGCGGAATCGACCAAATACACAATCGGCAGCGCGCTCTCAAACGCGATTCGCTGAGCACGAATCAACTTCTTGGCGGTCTGCGGAAAAAACGCGCCGGCTTTCACGGTCGCATCGTTGGCGATGATCATGCAGGAGACACCTTCGATGTTCCCGATGCCGACGACGGCGCCGGCGGCCGGAACGCTCCCCCATTGCTCATACATTTTGTAGGCGGCCCATAGACCGATTTCGAAAAATGGCGAGCCTTTGTCGAGGAGAAGATCGATTCGCTCCCGCGCAGGCAAGCGACCCATCTTGCGCTGTCGCGCTTGGCCCGCGCTCCCCCCGCCTTCCCGAAGGATTGCCTCTTCTTTCAGGATCGCTTCACAGCGGTCGCGGAGCGATTCATCCGAGGAAATGGCTCGTCGAGGCATGATGAGGGTAAAGGCTTAATCTCGGAGGGGGATTGAATCAAGCGCCGCGCTAACGACGATCCCGGTGTGGCCGCGCGCGATTAGTAGATATCCGCCTCCGAGCGATAACCGGAGTCTCCGCGAATCGAACGCAAGCGATTGCGGCTGCCGCGCTCTGATTCCGGCCGATTGATCCGTTCGAGGGCGATCTTGACCACGAATGGAACGGCCGCCAGCGCGCCGACTGAGACCAGCGCGATCGCGGTGGCTTGCCGGGCTGGCCGCTTGATTTTGTCTGCCACGAGCATGCCGACGCCCAGCCCAAACGCAGTCCGCGTAAGAGTGAGCAATCCAGCCAGAGGAAGCTGTTCGGGGTTTTTTGGCATGGCTATCGGAAGCGACATCGCATACCCTTATACGTCTCGTTTCAGAAAAGGAAACGGGAAAATCTTGCGACCGCCACCGATCTATTTTCCGCCTGCCCGCAGCGAATCCTAACGATGTCCAATCAGATCTACGCGCTTATTCTGGCTGGGGGAAGTGGCGAACGCTTCTGGCCGCTGAGCCGGCGCGCGCGTCCCAAGCAACTGTTGCGACTTGTTTCGGACAAGACGCTGCTCGAAGAAACCGTCGCGCGTTTGTCCGGCTTCGTACCACAGGATCGGATTCTCATTTTGACAAATGTCGAACAGGAAGCGGCAGCGCGGGACTTGCTCGGAGATTTTCCGAAGGAAAATATTCTGGCCGAACCCGCGAAGCGCGATACGGCTGCGGCGGTTGCGCTTGGGACAGGTTGGGTGGCCGCGCGCGATCACTCTGCGACGATGGTTGTTCTTCCCGCAGATCATGTGATTAAGAACACGGATGCGTTTCATCGAACGCTATCGCTGGCCGCGCGTGCGGCGGAGGAGAAAGGCGCGTTGGTAACGATCGGGATAAAACCAACGTGGGCCTGCCCGGGATTTGGTTACATCGAACAGGGTGGGACCGTCCAAGTAAGTGGAGGCGGCGAGGAAGGCGAGATTCATTGCGTCCTTCGATTTCGCGAGAAGCCTAACGCCGAACTGGCGGAGTCCTTCCTGCGGGACGGCAAGTTTCGCTGGAACGCGGGAATGTTTGTCTGGCCGGTACCGACAGTGCTGAGCGAGTTCAATCGGCACGCCCCGGAACTTGCCGACTTTATTTCGCAACTTCGCGCACCCGGAAGATTCGAGCACGTACTGCGCGAACGATTCGCGAGGCTCCCAAAGATTTCCTTTGATTACGCCATCATGGAGAAAGCGGATCGCGTGCTCGTGGTGGAAGCAAGTTTTGATTGGGACGATGTCGGTAGCTGGAAAGCGGTCGCAAATTATTTCGACCGCGATGCGTCTGACAATTCTGCAAACTGTGCGCTCACTGCGATTGACTCGACGAATAACATCGTCTTTGACGAGGACGGAATGAACGTCGCATTGCTCGGAGTTCACAATTTGATCGTGGTCCGGACCCGCGACGCGATCCTGATTTGCCATCGGCATCAGGCGGAAAAGATCAAGAATCTCGTTGGCAAACTTCCGCCAGAACTGCAGTAGAGCTCGTGGGATGAAGCGCTTCCTCGGAATCGATTTTGGAAAAGTCCGCCTTGGTCTGGCGATTTCCGACGAACTCGGCTACATGGCGCACCCATTGGAGACGTTGCCGATGTCCGATCCGAATGAAGCGATAAGACGGATCGCTGAAATTGTCCGGGAAAAAAAGGTCGAGCGCGTCGTGGTCGGTCTACCGAAGAACATGGATGGAAGCCACGGGGCGTCCGCCGACGCCGCACTTTCCTTCGTCGCGACATTGCGCAAGCAGGTGCCCTGCAACGTTATCACTTGGGATGAGCGACTCACGACGGTGTCGGCGAATCGCGCCCTTCGTACGGCGGGTCGGAGCACGCGAGAAACGCGCGGATATGTCGACCAAGTGGCAGCGCAGATCATTCTGCAGGGTTATCTCGATCGTCTCCAGGCGATTGCCGAGGTGTCACCGGGTGAAATCGACCCGGACTGAATGTCGGCACGGCTCAAGTTCACCGTCGCGTATCACGGCGCGTCGTTTGCCGGGTGGCAAAGTCAGAAACACGCGAACACAATTCAGGATCGCTTGGAGAAGGCGTTTGAGGAAATCACTGGAACGCATTTGCGCGTGCATGGCGCAGGCCGAACTGATGCTGGCGTGCATGCCCTAGCCCAGGTGGCCCATGTGGACATCCCTAACGAGGCGATCTCCGCAGCGCGCTGGACTTCCGCGTTGAACGGAGTCCTGCCGCCCGGGATTCGGGTCTTGCGCTGCGTCTTCGTCACTTCCGCTTTTCATGCGCGTTTTACGGCCAAGGGAAAGATTTATCGCTACCGGATTTGGACGGCACCTGTTTTCTCCCCATTTGAACTTGATCGGGCGTGGCAGGTGCGCGAACCCCTCGATTTCGAAGCGATCCGCGTTGCTGCTGCGAGCTTCGTTGGCAAGCATGATTTCGCGGCATTCGCGGCCAGTCGTGGATCGCGAGAAAGAGACGCCGTCCGCACGATTCGATCGGCAAAGATTCGACAAGGCGGCCCGTTGATCACGATTGAATTCGATGGCGACGGCTTTCTCTACAAGATGGTTCGTCTGATGGTAGGGGCCCTTGTTCGCTGCGGGTTGGGCAAAAGCGACGCGAACGCCATCCGGGCGAGTCTTGCTTCCCCAGGAGCTTTGAGGCTCGGATTTGCTGCCCCGGCTAAGGGGCTCTTTTTAGTCCGCATCCGGTACTGAGGCTGCTTTAGGAGACCGGCCAGGTCCGTCTCACCCTCGGAAAACTCGTTTGGCAGGAGTCCTGCTTTTTAGAAATTATAATGAGGCGCTCGAGAAAGCAGATCGATTCCAAGCACGATGGAAGTCGAACGCCCACTTCGCTGATGGGGCGGAGCCTTGCATGGCTGTTTAGCCAGGAGCATTTCCATCTAAAGCTTCTCTCAGGTACGGCGCTCGGGATCGTCGTTATCTTCTTTCTAGCTGGCGTCTCTCTCTTCGTCACCCTGCGAACCCAAAATCAGGAACGCATGCGCAAGCATACCGTCGATGTGCTGCATTCCATCAGCGTGATTAAGACCGAGATCGCCGAGCTGGAAGCGGGGCACCGCGGATTTCTTCTAACCGGCAAACAACTCGATATCGAGTCACTTAATCGGCGCTACCTCCTTAATGATCGCACAAATGACTTGATGAACCTCGTTCTGGATAATCCCTCGCAGAGAAAACGAATAAAAAAGACTCATGAAATCTTCGAGAAATGGTCTGACACGATCGCGGTAACAGAAATCAATACCGCGAGAAAAGCGGGAAACTCGAGCGAAACGACAGATTCGCAGCCGGACATCTTGCAAGGCACGCAAATTCTCGATCAAGCACGCGAGATACTAGATTCCGTGCAAAAGGAAGAACAGCTCGTTCTCAACGAACAGGTGCAGGAGCACGAATGGCCGACGCAATGGCCACAAGTACTTGACCTCCTGCCAAAACTGGAGCGTTCGGTCGTTGAAATGGAAAGGGAGAAGCGTGGCTTTCTCCTAACCGGCCAGGAGAGCTTCGTCGAAAGTTATAACCATTCCCTAACGGCTTTCAACACGTTCTACGGATATCTTTCTCTTTTGGTCACCACTGGTCCCGATGAAACCGCTGCCCTGGGCGGGATTCGGGCGGATGTCGAACGTTGGGTCAATACCTTCGCTCTTCCCGAAATGGCGGCAAAGCGGGCGGGCAAGGATTACCGGTCACTGAGCCAGGGAGACGCGAGCGAAACATTGATGAGCCACATTCGCAAAGGCATTTCCGATTTCGAGAAGACGGAATCGGATCGGTACGAGGCTCGGACCGCGGCAGTGAAGAGAGATCGCACCCTGAAGACTTCGGCGGTGACTTTGGTTTGCTTCATTGCCGCGCTGCTGCTCGTCCTCTCGTGCTGCTACAGCTTCGTCCTTTGCCGGCGGCAGTTGCTGAAACTCGACAGCGCTGACACACACATTCGCTCGATCATCGACAACATTCTCGATGGGATGATCACGGTAAATGAGCATGGGATCATCCGCTCGATGAATCCGGCCGCTCAGAAAATGTTTGGATGCGCCCACAATGAAATGGTCGGCCAGAGTTTCGTGAAACTGGTGCCGAAATCCTACGGCAGCGATTCCAATGCTCCGCCGGTCGCGTGTGACTGGGATCAGATGGCTCAGCGGACCGGCAGCAGCACCCTTGCAGTCGGCCAGAATCGCAAGAATGCCACTTTCCCGATCGAAATCTCACTGAGCGAGATCATGGTGGATGAGCAAAAACTGTATGCCGCGATGGTTCGCGACGTGACTGAGCGAAAGCGCTTCGAGCGGGAAATTGCGGCCGAAAAAGAAAGTCTTGCGGTCACGCTGCGATCCATTGGCGACGGCGTGATCACGACGGATGTGCAGGGCAGGATTATCATGATGAACAACACTGGTGAGACACTGACCGGTTGGTCATCTCAGCAGGCAATTGGGCAGCCGCTAAAAGCCGTTTTTAATGTCGCGATCGATCTCGCTTCGCAAGCCCGGATGCAAAGGACTGGGTTCCGAAATGAGGCCCAATCGATCCTGGTCGGTTTGCCAGAGAACGCGACTCTAACTTCGCGTGACGGAACCGAGCACGTGATCGAGCAGGTCGCCTCGCCGATTCGCGATCGGAAAAATGAAGTAGCCGGCGTTGTCCTGGTCTTTCGTGATATCACGGAGCGGCAGCGGAACGAGGCGGAACGGCGGAAGGCCGAAACGTTAGAGCAACTCGGTCTGCTGGCCGGTGGCATCGCCCATGATTTTAACAATCTGCTCACTGCGATCATCGGAAACATCTCGCTCGCTTCCCTGTTGCTTCCGCCGGACGACGAAATGGCCACGCGCTTGCGGGATGCGAAGAACGCCTCGATGCGTGCGCGTGATCTCGCGCAACAGCTTCTTACCTTTGCTCGCGGCGGCGCCCCGATTAAGAAGACGGCGTCGATTGGGAAACTGATTCAGGACACTGTAAGCTTCTCACTTCGCGGATCGCACAGCCGGAGCGAGTTCATCTTCGGCCCTGATCTCTGGCCTGCGGAAATTGATGCGGGCCAGATCAGCCAGGTCGTCGCGAACCTGGTAGTCAATGCGGACCAAGCCATGCCCGACGGCGGAACGTTGCAGGTAAGCTGCGATAATTTCACATACGATCGCGAGAGCACCCCTTACATCCCTGATTTGAAACCGGGCGAATATATTCGGATCAGCATTCGCGATGAAGGGATCGGTATCTCGGAGAGTTATATGAAGCGCATCTTCGATCCGTATTTTACGACAAAAGAAAAGGGCACCGGCCTGGGGCTCGCAACGACATATTCAATCATCAAAAACCACAACGGCCTGATCACGGTAGAGTCCCAGATTCACTGCGGCTCGACGTTCACTGTTTACCTCCCTGCTTCCCTAGAACGCGAGGTTGTCGTCGAGCCTACGGTCACCACTACCGATACGATCATGGGGAGTGGTCGGATTCTGATTGTTGACGACGAGGAAGCTATTCGCGATCTGGTCGAATTCACGCTCACCCGGTTGGGGTATGAAGTCTTCCAGGCCGCGAGCGCACTCGAAGGCGTCGATCTTTATCGGGAAAAGCTTAATGCCGGAGAACGCTTCGACCTGGTGATCCTTGACCTCACCCTTCCGGGAGGCATGGGCGGCAAGGAGGCGCTCAAGAAATTGATCGAAATCGATCCGACCGTGAATGCGATTGTCTCTAGTGGCTACGCGACGGACGCGACCATGAGCCGTTATCAGGACTTCGGTTTCCGCGGAGTCATCTCCAAGCCCTATGAGGCTGCAGAGCTCGGAAAGACGGTGCACGATGTCATTGCGTCGGGTCGCATCGAACCCGCGGTCAACTATGAACTGGAAGCGGTCGGCTGAAGCGAGTGCTTGTCGCCAGCACCGAGTTCCTTGCCGAAACGAAAACCCGTTCTCGTGTAACCCATCGCTTCGTAAAAGCGATGGGCGTCGGTTCGATCGAGCCGGGTCGTAACGACGACTCTGCGAATGTTCCGGTCGAGAAAATAGCGTTCCGACGCGACAATTAGATCACGGGCGATGCCACGACGTCGAAATCGTTCCATTACAACTAGAGCGAGTATGCGACCGGAAAGATCGTTGTGTGCATAGCTGTAGTGCGCGAAGAGACCGATCATTCCGCACAATTCGTCCTTATCGAGAGCTACGAGTGTGGCGAAATGTGGATTGGTAAGAATGGACTGCAATCGCTCTCTCATCTCGCCCGACGTCGTCACGTAACCGAGTTCCGTCATCAGCTTTGCGAGGGCGGACGCATCACCGAGTTCAGCGGGGCGGATCACTTCAAAAAGACGATTGCACTCAGCGTCCGTTAGTTCGAAGCCGGGGCAACAATCGCTCCATGATCGCGGCGACGGATTCCTCAATGGTTTGTTTGTCGGTTCGGACCACGATCTCGGCGTCTTCCGGTGCCTCGTAGGGCGCATCGACTCCCGTGAAGTCGCGAATCTCTCCCGCCCGCGCTTTCTTGTAAAGATTCTTGGGATCGCGCTCTTCGCAAATGGCCAGCGGAGCGTCGACAAAGACTTCGACAAACTCGACCTTGCCTTCCAGCGCGATCTCACGAGCTCGGCGGCGATCGAGACGATAGGGCGAAATGAAAGCCGTGATCGCGACCGTACCCGAATCGGCCATCAATCTCGCCACTTCACCGACCCGGCGGATATTCTCAACCCGATCTTCCGGCGAGAAGCCGAGATTTGAATTCAATCCATGGCGGATGTTGTCCCCGTCGAGGACATAGGTATGCATCCCGCGGTCGAACAGCTCACTTTCCAGCGCGTGCGCGATGGTCGACTTGCCCGCGCCGGATAATCCGGTTAGCCAGACAACGGCGCCGCGATGCCCATTGTGCGCGCTGCGCCGGCTGGCCGTAATTTTTCCTTCGTTCCAAAAGATGTTCTTACTCTTTACCGCGAGGCGATCGGTATATATCCCGCCGAAGACGATACCGCCTCCGCAAATCACCCCGTCGCGAACAAGAACAAACCTGCCGAGATTTGGGATGCGATCGTGATTATCGAGCACGAGCGGCGCGCGGGTTTGAATCGTGACCCGGCCCACTTCGTTGCGCGCAATCTCGCTCTTCTTCTCGCTCGTCGTCTCGAGGGTCGAAGAATCCATGATTTCCTCAATTGAAAGCACTTGCCCTTTCACCTCCTGGGTCGCCAGCCGCAGAGCAAACGAAACAGCGGTTTGCAGAGGCTCTTTCGCCATCCAAAAAAGGTCGGCCCGAAAGCGATTCGTCTCGATCGGGGTGTTCGTTTGATGCGACGCCACATAACCGCGTTCGACAAAAATCTGCTCCGCCAATGTGATTCCAATCGAATCCCCAGCCACGGCCTCTTCGATCAGTGCGGAATTCCATCCCTCGATTGTCGCGACGATCGCCGCCTTATTAGCGGGCGAAAAGACGACGCTCTCCCCCACCCTTAGTCGGCCGGTTTCCAAACGGCCAGCGATGATGCGGCGCTCGTCGAAACGGTAAACATCCTGCACGCAGAACCGGAGAGGCAGATGGATTGGGGCCACAGTCGCTTCCAACTCGTCGAGAGCATCCAGCAGCGTCGGCCCCTGATACCAGTTCATCCTGCCGGAGTCGCGCTGCGCAACATTTTCACCCGCTTTCGCGGATGCCGGAATGAAAGCCCGCGCGGACAATTCGAGGCCGCTGAGAAATTCGCGATATTCGTTCTCGATCTCACGAAATCGCTTCTCGGAAAAACCGGCCAAGTCCATTTTGTTCACGATCACAATCACCTGCTTGATTCCAAGCAGACTCAGCAAGTAGGCATGACGCCGGCTTTGCTCCCGCACCCCTTCATTCGCAGCGATCACAAGAACAGCGGCGTCCGCGCTCGATGCGCCTGTGATCATGTTCTTCAGGAATTCTTTGTGACCAGGCGCGTCGATGATGACGTATTGCCGGCGCTTTGTTCGAAACGGAATCTGCGTCGTATCAATCGTAATATTTTGTTCTTGCTCCTCGAGCAATGCATCGAGCAGAAAAGCGTACTCAAACTCCATCCCCTCCTCAGTGCAGGCCTTTTGAATGCTGGCGATCTTTCCTTCTGGCAACGATCCGGTGTCGTGCAGAATACGGCCAATGAGAGTAGACTTCCCATGATCAACATGGCCGACGAATACAATTTTCAATCGCTGTTGCTCCTCGGTCATAAGAAACCTCGGGCGCGAAGTTTTTGCATTGCGTTGCGCTCATGATGATCCTGGGCACGTCCGGAACGCTCGCTTGTGCGCGTCGTTTCCAGTTCGGCGATGATCTCCTCGATCGTGCTGGCGTCGCTCTCGATTGGATGAGTGATGGGTCGGCAGCCTAACGATCTATAGCGTTTACCGTTGCGGGCGAAATACATCTTCGGAATCGGAATTTGTTCGCGTTGGATATAGCGCCAAATATCTGCCTCGGTCCAATCGAGTAACGGTTGCACTCGAACGTGCTGGCCTTTTTCACCGGTTGTCGCGAATTGGCCCCAGAATTCGGGAGGCTGGTCCTTGTAATGCCATTCGAATTCTGCGTTTCGCGGAGAAAAATAACGCTCCTTCGCGCGTGTCGGATCTTCGTCGCGCCTGATTCCTGTGATAAGCGCGTCCCATCCATACTCCGTCAGAACCTGCTGCAGGGCGACCGTCTTCAACTCATGCGTCACCGTAACCGGGTCATGCGTTTCGTAACCGATCCCGCGCGCGCGGGCGTCCGTGTTGATCTTTACGATCAGGTTCAATTTGTAATGCTCCCTCGCCCACTCCCGAAATTCCAGCATCTCGGGAAATTCATAGGTCGTATCGATGTGCAGTACCGGAAAAGGAATTTTTCCGAAGAATGATTTCAGCGCGAGCCAGATGAGAACGTTCGAATCCTTCCCCATCGACCAGGGCATGGCGATCTTTTTGAAGGCGTGATATGCCTCGCGAAAAATAAAAATGCTTTGGCTCTCGAGATGATCGAGATGAGTTCTATTTGAAGACATTCCAGGAAACGATTGCTTCGGCTTATACAATTATGAGCGGGTACGCGCAATCTACGGCGGGATTTTACCTTGCGCCGTCATTCCCCAACTTTAGTGTTTCAAAATGTCGGAGGTTCGCCCAGCCGGTTTCGATTCGAAGCTCGAGAGTAACGTGATTTTCACGCGCTTTGACGCAGCCATGAATTGGGTTCGAAAGAATTCTCTCTGGCCGATGCCGATGGGTCTGGCCTGCTGCGCGATCGAGTTGATGGCGGCAGCGGCTTCACGTTTCGATATTTCCCGATTCGGCGCCGAGGTGATGCGGTTTTCGCCGCGGCAATGCGACGTCATGATCGTGGCCGGCACCGTCACATACAAAATGGCGCTCGCGGTAAAACGCATCTACGAGCAGATGCCGGAACCGAAATGGGTGATCGCGATGGGCGCGTGCGCCTCCAGTGGCGGAATGTATCGATCCTATGCGGTGTTGCAGGGTATCGATCAATTGCTGCCGGTCGACGTTTACATCTCCGGTTGCCCGCCCCGGCCGGAAGCTTTGTTGGCCGGTTTGATGAAGTTGCAGGAAAAGATTTCCGGCGAGCAGTCGTTTGTCGAACAGAAACGGGAGCTGATTAAGGAATACGAGGGAGCGCTGACGTGAACGGGCCGGAGTTGCTCGCTGCGCTCGTCGGTCCGAAGATCCGGGAGAAAACCGAATTCCGCGGCGAGACCAGTTTCACGATTCTGGCCGCCGACCTCCGTGACGTCGCAAGAGTTTGTCGCGACAAGATTTCATTCGATTACCTGCTCGACATTACAAGCGTGGATAATTTCGGCGACGAACCGCGATTCGAAATCGTTTACGAGCTTTACTCGATGACGCTGGCGACGCATCTGCGAATCAAACTGCGCATTTCCGAAGAAGTCGGGGCGGTCGATACCGTTTCCGACATTTGGCCAACGGCCAACTGGCACGAGCGCGAGATTTACGACATGATGGGAATCAAATTCACCGGCCACCCCGATCTTCGCCGCATCCTGATGTGGGACGGGTATCCCTACTTCCCCTTGCGCAAAGAATTCCCGCTCGAAGGCAAACCGAGCGAGATGCCCGACGTCGCGTTCACTTCTGCTGCGCCGATGGAAGGAGGTCCCTTCGTCACTTCACCGAGCACAGCGACCACGAAAGATCGCGAGCCTCGGGCGCGGCGACCCGAACTGTAGTGGCGGTGGACGCCTCCTAGAATACCGCCTGGAGCAGGCGCAAGAAGACCACTGTTGCGCCTTTGCCGGTGTTTAGGACTTCTTCGTGATTCAGGCTTCCGTTGCTCATTCCCGCAGCCCAATTCGTTAGGCAGGAAAAAGCGGCAACTTCCATCCCGAGCGCGCGGGCCTGGATGACCTCGACCACCGTGGACATGCCGACGGCATCGGCCCCGAGCCGGCGCAGCATGCGCACTTCAGCCGGCGTCTCATATTGCGGTCCTGACAATCCGGCATAAATCCCTTGGTGGAGATTGATTCCATTTTCTGTCGCGGCCCGGGCGAACCTCTCCCGAAACGCAGGAGAATACGCCTCTGTCATATCAATGAAACCCCGGCTGCCAAGTAATGGCGTCGCGCCAGTGAGATTCAAATGGTCGACCACCATCATCCATGAACCCGGCGCAAAGTCTGGGTTCAAGCTGCCGGCGGCGTTCGTCACGAGCAATTGCCTTACCCCGCCCGACGCAAGGGTGCGCACGCCGGCCGCCACATCCTCTCCCGAGAAGCCCTCGTAAAGATGAACCCGGCCTTGCGTGAAGATGACGCGAGTCGCACCGATTTCGCCCAGCACAAAGCGACCAGCGTGTCCCGCCACCGAAGGCCGCGGGAGCTTTGCGAAATCCGCAAAGGCGATCACACGTTCGGCGGCTACCTTGCCGACGATGGAGTTCAGGCCCGAGCCAAGAATGATCGCAGTTTCCGCACCCCAATCGCGAATGCGCTTGAGCGCGCTTTCACTCATATCGGCTCAAGCCGCGGAAACGGGCGGAGCCGAGGCCGGCGTCTTGGTCGCGGCCATCACATCCGGGCGAATCGCGTCGTGTCGCGGCGAGGCCGGTTTGCTATCCGGTTTCGGGTAGGCAATGCGCGTGTGCAACATCGTCATCAAAGTAAAACGAAAGCGTTCGGCGATGGTTTTCAGTTCGCCAAGCGTCAGATCGCACTCGTCGAGCTGGCCATCCGAGATGCGCTGGGCGAATAATTCCGAGACCAGTTGTTCGATCTTCTGTGGGGTTGGTTTTTCCAAACTCCGCGAAGCGCTCTCAACCGTGTCGGCCAGGCTGACGATCGCGCTCTCCTTTGTCTGCGGTTTCGGACCGCTGTAACGAAAACTTTCTTCCCGCACTTCCGGGATGTCGTCTTCCCGCATCTTCATGATCTTGCCGCCGGCGCGCGCATCTTCCTGTTGTTGGAGAGCGCGTTTGTAAAAATAGTAGACGAGCGAAGTGCCGTGGTGTTCCTGGATGATATCGATGATTCGCTGATTGAGTTTGTTCTTCAGCGCCAGATCCACGCCTTCTTTCACGTGCGCAATGATGATCAGCGCGCTCATCGTCGGCGCCAGATCGTCGTGGGGGTTGCGTTCGAAGTTCATGTTCTCGGTAAAATATTCCGGCTTCACGAGTTTGCCGACATCGTGAAAATAGGAACACACGCGGCAGAGAGTGGCGTTCGCGCCGATCGCTTCTGCGGCGGCCTCCGCCAGGTTCGCAACCACCAGGCTGTGATGATACGTGCCGGGCGCCTCGATCGTCATCCGGCGAAGCAACGGATGATTGAGGTCGGACGCTTCGAGCCAGGAAATGTCGGTCGTAATCCGGAAAAGATGCTCCAGAATTGGCAGCGCCCCGCCAATAACCATGGCAGTGACAATTCCGTTGCCCAGAGCGAGGGCACTTTGGATTCCGATCATCGTCCAATCGTTCGTCATCGGTGAAAACCAGTTGATCGGCCCGATCTGCCCGAAGGTGAGTCCCAGGACCCAGATGGCCACCCCGACTCCGAAGCCTGCGCGGATAAGCTTGCTGCGCCGGCGGACCTGGAGCGTGAGATAAACCGCGGTGAAACCGCTAATCCATCCGCACAGAAGCAAGGGGGCGTCGATCTTCCCAAAGAGGATGCTTCCCCAGACACTGACAAAAACCGCGGCGTACAAGCCATGGTTTCGGCCTAACAAAACGCTTAGCACGAGGGGGGCCAAAGCGTAGGGCGCAATCAGCACACCCGTTTCAGGCTTGAGAAAATCAAACGTTCCGCCGTTGCAAAGGAGGAGCAAAGCCTTGGTCAATGCGATCTGCACAAACATTGTCCCGAAGACCAGGAGGAGCCGCGAACTCCGCGAAAAACTTTTCGGTTGGTTGATCCAGAGCTGTGTTGTCGCGGTAACAAAAACCAGGAGCGCGATGACGAAATTCTTCGTCGGTTCCGGCTGCTGGCCACTGAAGATCAGGAGCGCGAGACCCACGATGAAGGCGACAAAGATCAGATACTTTGTGTAAGAGGCATATTCGAGTTTTAGCAATAGCTCGTTAGGCGCGCGCCGCCGGCGCGTTTTGCCCGAGGACAGGCCGCGTCGCACGAGACGGCTGCGTTTTAGGGCATCGAACATACTATTTTCGAGGCGTTGCGGCCGCGTTCGCCGGGGAACGGTGCTGTTGATAAGCGTTAATAATGGCGCGGACCAACGGGTGCCGGACGACATCACGATCGCTAAAATAGACTGTGGATATCCCGATCACATTCTTGAGCGCCTGCAACGCTTCCACCAGACCGGAGCGCTTGTTCGAAGGCAGATCGATCTGGGTCACGTCGCCTGTGACGACGCATTTTGAATTGGCCCCAATCCGGGTCAACAACATAAACATTTGTTCCGTGGTCGTATTTTGCGCCTCGTCGAGGATGACGAAGGCGTTGCTTAAGGTGCGGCCGCGCATGTAGGCCAGGGGCGCCACTTCGATGGTCTGGCGCGCGATGCAACGCTCGATCTCCTCCGGCTCAAGCATGTCGCGCAGCGCATCGTATAACGGACGAAGGTAAGGCGTGATTTTCTCCTGCAAATCGCCGGGGAGAAATCCGAGCGCTTCCCCTGCTTCCACGGCTGGTCGCGTCAGGATGATGCGGGCGACTTGTTCTTTTTTCAGCGCCGCGACCGCCATCGCGACCGCGAGATACGTTTTTCCCGTCCCGGCCGGACCGATGCCAAAGACAACATCGTGCGACTGAATCGCCTCGACGTAATTTTTCTGGCCTAATGTCCGCGTGACGATTGGTGGCTTGCGCGAAGAAGTCGTGATCTTTGTGGTCACGGCATCGTTCAGATTGTCTTCGCGCGCTTCGCTCACGGAATTGAGCGCATAGTTGAACTCGTGTTTGTGAATATCAATCCCCTTTTGCCGGGCCTGCTCCAACTGGTCGAAAACTTGTTGAGCGCGATCAAGCTGTTTTGGCTCGCCTTCCAGCTTCACCCAACCCTCGCGGGTCGTGACCTTGACCGCGAGAGAATCCTCCAGCGTTTTTAGGAGCTTGAGGTCGTTGGCATAAAGAGATTGCAAGGCGCGGGCGCTCTCGAACTGCAATGTGCGAGTTTCAGTCATCTCCGATTTTTGGGGGCGGACGCGTTGAGGATAAGGTGACCGTGTCGCGAGTGTCAAACCAGCCGGGAGGCCGGGAGAGATGGAAAGAATTTAGCGGAAGCCGTAAACGAGCGCCCAATGGGTTCGCTCTTCGGGAGATTCTTCAATGTCCACAATGATGAAGTAGCTGCCGGTTGTCTTCGGGACGATGTGTGCCGCGGCAAAGTGTCCCTTTTGCCAGCCATCCGACTGTTCTGCCAGCGCCCCTTCGGAATCGTAAATGTGCACGGAAACTTTCGCCTTCTCCACTTCTGTTCCCAGCCAGAACCAATACTCGTTTCCTTTGAACAGCTGTTGCCGCACCGCTTTCTTTTCGCCTACACCGAGATCGCCTCCCCAGTAGTCTTCGCGCACCTGGAAACCTTCCTTAACGTACGGTTCCGCCGCTTGCAGCGCAAAGGACTGCGCATCATCGACCGTAGCACGTGTTGTCAGCGCAATCGCAAGCACCAGGGCAGCGATAGAACCGGCGCACTTGGTTTTTTTGTAGGGAGTGGACATCTGGAGGGAGACTATTGAGTTTTCGTTGCGATCTGGTCGTCCAGACGTGTCGTAATCTCGTTGATTTTCTTCACCGAAGCTGGAGTAATTCCGGCGTTACCCACCTCAATGAGTGGCCGCACCTCGACGAGCGCACTCTGAATATCGTCGAGCAACTTCATCTTGAACTCAGGCATGCCTGCCAGCCGCTCCTCGAAGTAGATCAAAAGATCAGGTTGATGCAGAAGTTCAGCCCCATCGGCAGAAAAGTGTTTATCCACCACCGCAGTGAGAACCGCGGTCCCGCGCAACCAGCCCCCGAGACTGACGAGCTGTGACAGTTTCTCGTCGTGCACTTCGCTCATCGCCTGCTCAACGCTGTTTTGCGTGCGGTCCAATTCCAGTCGCACGCTGTCCCATTTTCGCTTGTCCGCAGCTTCAGTAATAGCCTTGGCGTGGGGCGTGATGGAATTGCCGACGCCAATTCCCTTGGCGAGGCTGAGGACGCGCTGTCCGATGTCTCTTACCGCCGGAGCATCTTCCGCTTGCACAGCGATGAAGCCATCGGCGATCACCGTTCCGAGCAGAAGAGCAATTCGCGGGCGCTCGGTAAAATTACTCGCCGTGTTGTCGCGGACGTATTCCTTCCAATTCACGCCTCCCAACTTGTTCAGGGCTGCGAAGACTTCGTTTGGGAGCGGGACGACGACATCTTCGATCTTTTTCGAGAACTGATTGACGTCGATTCGCTTGGGCGCCTCCGCACTGTTAGCCTGAAGCGACACGGCCGCAATCAGTGCGAGAGATAGTTTAAGAGATCTTGCAAATGGAATCATCGGAAGCTTCAACGGTTGATTTCGCCCTTGTATTCAGGATTAGTGGGTAACTCTAGACAGAAGTGACGCGCGCACAAATTTCGTAAGACAACTTTGACTCTCTTGAATCGAAACGACTTCGCGGACTGGCGGCATCGCCCAAGGATTCTTTCTCACCCCCACTTTTCTCCATGACTCCCACCCGTTTACAAGAAATTCTTTCGCGCGCCTTCCCAAAGCGGATCCTGGTCATTGGCGATCTGATGCTCGACGAGTTCGTCTGGGGGAAAGTGGGCCGAATCTCTCCAGAAGCTCCCGTACCCGTGGTGGAGGTGACCGGCGAAAGTTTTTACCCGGGCGGCGCTGCCAATGTCGGGCGTAATTTGCGTGAATTCGTCAGGCGGGTCGGTGTCATTGGCTTGATCGGCACCGATCGAGGCGGGCGAAAGCTCCACGATCTTCTGGTCGAGCAAAACATCGACACGGGAAATATCATTCGAGACGCTGACTTTGCGACGATCGTCAAGACCCGAATCATCGCGCGAAACCAACAAGTGGTGCGAGTCGATCGCGAGCACGTCACCGCCCCGAAGCCGGATCTGGCCGCGCGGGTAAGCGATGAAGTTCGCCGGCTGCTTCCTGAAATCGATGCCATCATTTTCGAAGATTACGGCAAGGGATTTCTCAGCTCGGAATTGGTTTCACAGATTTGTGGAGATGCGAAGGCCGCCGGGAAGATCGTGTCAGCCGATCCAAATCCACGGCATCCGATCGATTGGCAAAGCGTCACAGTGGTGAAGCCAAATCGAACCGAAGCGTTTCTCGCCGCGGGTGCCGAGTGGGAGGAGCCGGTGGATCCCGCGGCCGAAGACAGATCTCTCTTGCAGGTGGGTACGGCGTTGCTGGAAAGATGGAACACCCAATACTTGCTTATCACGCTGGGCGAGCAGGGTATGATGCTCTTCCAAAAGGGAGCGAGTCCTCATCATATTCCAACGAAAGCGCGCCAGGTGTTCGATGTATCGGGCGCGGGCGACACCGCGGTGGCGCTCTTCACTCTCGCCCTTTGCGGCGACGCATCCCCGATCGAAGCAGCGGAGATTGCCACCCACGCCAGCGCAGTGGTTGTAGGCAAGCTCGGGACTGCGACCGTTACTCCTGACGAATTGCACGCCAGTTTTTTGGATGACGGGAGCGTCGAGTAAGTTACCGGCCCGCGCCATTTTTCTCGATCGCGACGGGACGATCATGCGCGATGTCGATTATTGTTCCGACCCTGAGAAGATTGAGATTCTTCCCGGCGTCGGAGACGCTTTGCGGCGGGCGAAAGAAAAAGGCTTCAAGGTTATTGTCGCAACGAATCAAAGCGGAATTGGCCGCGGCTATTTTTCCGATTCAGACTATCGAATCGTCGAGGCGGAAGTGGGGCGGCGGATCGGAGGCGATTTGATCGACGCCACTTATCTTTGTCCACATGCGCCGGATGACGGTTGCAAATGTCGCAAGCCATCGCCTGAAATGGTCTTCGATGCCGCGCGAGATCACGATATTGATCTGGCCTCTTCGTTTCTCATCGGCGACAAGGAAAGCGATCTGAAATGCGGGCGCCGCGCCGGCGTGAAAACGATTTTGGTTCGCACCGGTTACGGCAAAACGGCTGATGCACGTTCTGCCGATTTCGTCGCTCAAGATCTGAGTGAAGCCGTTGACATTATCCTAAGTGGTTCATAACGACGATTGGCACTAGGTGAGTAAAACCCTTGGAATCATCCCAGCGCGGTGGGAATCAACACGTTTTCCGGGAAAACCGCTTCATCTAATCGCGGGCAAGCCGTTACTGCGACACGTCTGGGAACGAAGCCGACGCGCCAAGAGTTTGGATTCTATAGTCGTCGCCACCGACGACATGCGTATTGCCGAGGTTGCGTTCGACTGGGGCGCGGAAGTTTCTCTGACGTCTCCCACGCACCACAGCGGCACGGACCGCATCGCCGAAGTTGCCGCGAAGGCGAAGGACTTTGACTACGTCATCAATATTCAGGGAGACGAACCTTTGATCGATCCGCGCTTGATCAACCGGCTGGTGCGTGAGTTAAAAACCGATCGCGACTTGGAAATGGTCACTGCGGCGCATCCGTTCCGGGATCCCGCGGAGGCTGCGTCCCCGCATCAAGTGAAAGTGGTGCTCGACCGGCAGGGTAACGCGCTTTCCTTTTCGCGCGCGCTTCCGTCAGGCGCGAAATATTTTCGGCATCAGGGGATTTACGGTTACAAGCGCGATCTTCTCCTTCGTTTCGTTCGGTGGAAACCGACGCCGGGCGAGCGCGCAGAATCGCTCGAGCAATTGCGCGCGCTCGAGAATGGAGTAAGAATTCGTGTGGTCGTGACCGCGAGCGGATCGCCCGGTGTAGACACACCGGAAGACGCGGAAGCAATTGAGCGGCAGTTGCTTTCTGCCAGACGGCGAACCGCTCGAAAGAAACGTTCGAGCAAGCGATGAAATATATTTTTGTAACCGGGGGCGTAGTGAGTTCGTTAGGCAAGGGTCTGGCGGCGGCGGCGCTCGGCACTCTTCTGGAGCTGCGCGGATTGCGGGTCGTATTCCAGAAGTTCGATCCCTATCTCAACGTTGATCCCGGGACGATGAACCCCTTCCAGCACGGCGAAGTTTACGTGCTGAACGATGGCGCCGAGACCGATCTGGATTTGGGCCACTACGAGCGCTTCACCAATTGCGTCCTTTCGCGACACAACAATCTGACCAGCGGCCAGGTCTACGAAAGCGTGATCTTGAAGGAACGCCGCGGCGATTATCTCGGGAAAACTGTGCAGGTCATTCCGCACGTGACCGACGAAATCAAAAACCGGATTCGCGAGATCTCCGACCCGAAAACGGCCGATGTCGTGATCACAGAAATTGGCGGCACGACTGGAGACATCGAAGGGTTGCCGTTTCTTGAAGCGATCCGGCAATTCATTCTCGAAGTCGGTCCGCAGAATGTCGTCAACGTGCACGTCACGCTCGTCCCCTACATCAAGGCCGCGCGGGAATTAAAAACAAAACCGACTCAGCAAAGTATCGCGAAGTTGAGAGAAATCGGGTTGCAACCGCAGGTCTTGATTTGCCGAACGGAACAGCCGCTCGATGCAGAAGTGCGGCAGAAACTCTCGATGTTTTGCAACGTTTCACCTCAGGCGGTGATTGAGGCTCGCGACGTTGAACACACCATTTACGAAGTGCCGTTGATGTTGCATGCGGAAGGCCTGGATCAACTCGTTTGTCAGCTGCTTCAGATCGATGCTCCGGCCCCCGACCTGACGAACTGGAGAAAATTTGTCGAGCGCGTGGTTAATCCAAAGAAGCGGGTCAAGATCGCCGTCGTCGGCAAGTATATCGATCTGCAAGACGCCTATAAAAGCATTTACGAATCGCTCACACATGCGGCCGCGAGTCAGGATTGTGGAATCGATCTCAAGCTGATCGATGCGGAGGCGTTGCAGGAAGGCGCGAATGGTCAGTTGAACGATGTCGCCGGCGTGCTGATTCCAGGCGGGTTCGGCGAGCGCGGCGTCGAAGGAAAAATCCACGCGGCGCGATTTGCGCGCGAAAACAAGGTTCCTTACCTCGGGCTTTGTCTCGGAATGCAGGTGGCGACGATTGAATTCGCCCGCAACGTTTGCGGAATGGAAAAAGCGAACAGTACGGAGTTCGACAAGGATGGGCCGAATCCGGTGATTTGCCTCCTCGAAGAACAACGCGATGTGCAGAACAAGGGCGCAAGCATGCGGCTTGGAACGTGGCCGACGAAGATTGCCCAGGGAACCCTGGCGGAAAAGCTTTACGGGAACAAGGAAGTGCTCGAGCGGCACCGGCATCGCTACGAATTCAACATGGATTACCGCGAACGCATGAAAGAAAAGGGGTTCACGATTTCGGGAACTTCACCGGATGGTTCGCTGGCGGAGTTGATTGAGTTGCGCGATCATCCGTACTTTTTGGCCTGCCAGTATCACCCGGAGTTTCAGAGTAGACCGAACAAGCCGCATCCCCTTTTCAAAGGGTTCATCCAAGCTTGTCTCGCGCATCAGGGATAGCGGCAACATCCGGTGCGGCGATATCGGATGCTACCGGGTCGCCGCTCTCCGGAGACGATCCATGATGGCGCCGCCGAGTCCTTCCTCGGGAATTTTTTCGGCGACAATCAAGTCCAGATTTTCGTGATCCAATTCGCGCAAGCAGCGAAATAGATTCGAAGCAGCTTCGCGAAAGTCCTTTCGCGCCGTGAGGCGGCGCACTGCCGCGAATTGCGCTGGGTCGAAATTGCAACCCCACGCGAGTAGTCCACACCGCTTTTGAGCCGGCGCCATGAACGAGCGCACATCATCGACGATCAGCAGCGGTGTGCGTGGCGCGTAGTGTGAAGGAAGCTGACCGGGCGCCTCCGACACTAACGAGTTCGGCGCAGCGAACGCGACATTTCCAAATTCCGAAAGCTGTTCCGCACTGATTGGCCCGCGTCGCAACACTTCGATCCCATCATTTCGAAGCGCAACGATCGTCGATTCAATCCCGTGTTCGGTGGGCCCGGCATCGATGATCACTGGTATTCGCCCATCCAGTTCGTTGATCACATGCGCCGCTTCCGTCGGACTGATTCGCCCGAATCGATTGGCGCTCGGTGCGGCGAGCGGGCCGCCAAACTGACGGATGATTTCGCCGAACAGCGGATGAGCGCTGATTCGAACCGCGACCGTATCCAGTCCAGCGGTGACGATGTCAGGAATGATCGATTGCCGTGGCAGAACAAGCGTGAGCGGTCCGGGCCAGAAACGATCGATCAATCTGAGAATTAGTTGTCGACCTTCGGCTGGAATTTGCGTAGCGCGTTCAAGCCAGCTGCGATCAGGCAGATGAACGATTAGCGGATCGAAGTGCGGCCGCCCCTTCGTCTCAAAAATCTTCGCGACGGCAATCGGATCGAGAGCGTCCGCAGCTAGTCCGTAAACAGTTTCTGTTGGCAGCGCGACCGGATCGCCTCCGCGCAAGAACGCCACGGCGGTTGTCACCGCCTTCGAACGTTCCTCGGGCGTTCGCGCCGGAACAATTTGCGTCATGGCAGACGCTGAGCGAGCACCGCATCGGTCTGCTTTTTCCGGAACGATTCGAGGTTGCGTCGAATATTATCGTCCGAAAGCGCGAGAATGCTCGCGGCAAGAATGGCCGCGTTTTTCGCGCCCGCTGTTCCAATCGCGAGCGTGCCGACCGGAATACCGCCCGGCATCTGTACGGTGGCGAGCAGAGAATCGAGGCCGTTCAGCGCTGACGAAGGGATTGGCACTCCGAGGACCGGCAGTTGAGTCAATCCGGCTATGACTCCGGCCAGATGCGCTGCCGATCCCGCTCCGGCGATGATGACACGCAATCCCCGTCCCGCCGCTTTGCGCGAAAAATCCGCCGTTGCATCCGGAGTACGATGCGCGGAAAGGACATGATACTCGTTAGGGACACCAAGCTCATTGAGAGTTTCGACGGAATGACGCATCGTTTCCCAATCCGATTTGCTTCCCATGATGATTGCGACGAGCGCAGACGATTTTGCTTCAGTCATAGGAACGCTCTCCATCACTTCCCGAATTTTCGCAAGCTGGAAGCGTTGCGCTACTTTTCCTCATGACCAAACGCGGCCAATCCATTGTCCTCATTGGTTTCATGGGCGCTGGGAAATCATCCGTCGGACGCTGCCTGGCCCAGCTCACCGGGTTCCCGCGTTTTGACACCGATGAGATGATATCGCGGGACTTTGGAATGCCGATCACACAGATTTTCGCCGAGCGTGGAGAGAAAGTGTTTCGCGATGCCGAGACCGAAGTACTCCGCAGATTGCGACAGAGATCGGACTCAATCATCGTTACGGGCGGTGGAATTGTTCTCCGGCGGGAGAATGTTGATCTTTTGAAGGCGCTCGGATTTGTCGTCCATCTGCACGCGGATGAGGAAACTCTCTTCCGGCGACTCATGCGCCGACCCACTCGGCCATTGATACAGACCAACAACCCGCGCGCCACAGTGAGAAAATTATTGGGAGAGCGAGCCTCTCTCTACCGCGCAGCAGCAGACATGGCCTTGCCCACGTCCAATCTCACGCAGCACGAAATTGCGCGAGCAATTTTGCGGAAGATCGAGGCGTTGCGAAGTGAATTGAAATGACCGCTGCAAATCTCGCGCATCTTAAATCAGAAGTCGTCGAGTTCGCAGCGCAGCTCGGTTTTGATTCCTGCCGGGTGGCGCGGATGCGAGCCGCCTGCGCACGGTGCGGAATTTCGAGCCTGGCTGCGTGACGGCGCCGCTGGCGAAATGCTTTGGATGGAACGAACCGCGGAGAAACGCTGTGATCCGCAGGCTGTGCTCCCTGGTGCATCTTCGGTGATTGTCCTTGCGATGAACTACTGGCAGGGAGCAAAGCCAGGCGCGTCGGCCGCCACTACAGTGGCCACAGGTCGAATCGCTCGTTATGCGTGGGGCGATGACTACCATCGACTCATTTCGCGCAAGCTCGAACGGATCGACGCATTTCTTCAGGCCCGCGGTGGAGTTCAAAAATGTTATGTCGACACCGGGCCGATCCTGGAGCGCGATTACGCCAGCGAAGCCGGCATCGGCTGGCACGGCAAGAGCACAATGTTGTTGAACGCCAGACTCGGCACTTGGTTCTTTTTGGCGGAAATCCTGACGACGCTTGAATTGCCGCCCGACCCGCCGCAGACCGCGCGTTGCGGAAGCTGTGCGCGCTGCATTACCGCCTGCCCAACTGGAGCGATCACCGCACCGCACCAGTTGGATGCGCGGCGGTGTATTTCTTACCTCACGATCGAATTGAAGGGCGCGATCCCGCTCGAATTTCGGCCGCTGATCGGCGATCGGATTTTCGGTTGCGACGATTGCCTCGACGCGTGTCCTTGGAATCGATTTGCGGAAGTCTCGCGCGAGAGTGCGTTCGCTGCGCGAACTTCGACGACCGGCATGGCGCTGCGCGATTATTTGCTGCTGACCGAAGACGAATTTCGCACGCTATTTCGAGATTCGCCGATCAGACGGATTAAGCGCCGCGGGTTTTTCCGCAATGTTTGCGTTGCATTGGGTAACGTGGGGAACGCCGATGATCTGGCTGCTTTGGACCATGCGGCCTGCGATGCAGAACCTCTCGTCGCCGAGCACGCAGTCTGGGCGCTCGGCCGTGTTCGCGAACGGCTGGGAATGACAGCCGCACAAATTGGTTGAATCCAAGGTGTAGCCGAGCTACGTCCAAGCGAATGAGCCCCTGAACGGGTTTCGCTTTTCAATGGTCTAAGAACGCGCTATTTGTCCCGGCCTTTCGGATGTCCGGCCCAGCCATGCATCAAGCTCTCTCTACTCCAGCCATCGTCGCGCCGCCAAAAAAACGCCGGTCGCGACGCAGGCGTTACATCATCTTTGGTTCGCTTGGCCTTGTTCTCCTGCTCATCATTGGCTCGATCATTTCTGGGAAACGCGAGAAACCGATTCCCGTCACGACCGAGAAAGCGATTCGGAAAACAATTGTCCAAACTGTTTCCGCTACCGGGAAAGTTCAGCCCGAAACCGAAGTCAAAATCTCTCCTGAAGTCGCTGGCGAAATTACGGAACTTCCGGTGGAAGACGGCATGGAGGTAAAGAAGGGCGATCTCCTCTTGAAGATCAAACCCGATTCTTACAAAGCGCTGGTCGAACAACAGGTCGCCGGGATCAGTGCGGCGAAGGCGGTCCATTTGCAGCAGAAGGCTTCCATGGAAAAGGCCGAGCAAGATTTGAGACGGAGCCAGGATCTCTTTGATAAGAAGATGATTTCCGAGTCCGAGTTTACCGCAGCCAAAACGGCCTACGATATGGGGAAATCCAGCTACGAGAGTTCCCAGCATGAGATCGAACGAGCGGAGGCCGGATCGAGCCAGGCCCGCGATCAGCTATCGAAGACGACGATTTACTCTCCGATCGACGGCACAGTCACGATCCTGAATAGCAAATTGGGCGAGCGCGTCGTGGCGACGAACCAATTCGCGGGCACCGAAGTGTTGCGCGTGGCCGATCTCACTCATATGCAGGCCGTCGTCGATGTGAATGAAAACGACGTCGTGAATGTGAAGATCAATGACAAGGCCACGATAACGATCGACGCCTATGGCGACCGAAAATTTTCTGGTTTGGTTGAGCAAATCGCGAATACCGGGAAAACTACCGGAGCAGGGACCCAGGAGGAGGTCACCAACTTCGAGGTAAAGATTCAGATTCTTGATCAGGATGTCCGGCTGCGGCCAGGACTCAGTTGCACGGCGGCAATCGAAACCAGCATGGTGAAGGATGCGGTCGCGGTGCCGATGCAGAGTGTGACCATCCGCACAGGCGACAGCAATTTGAGCCCGGAGGAAATCGAGAAACGCAAACAGAAAGTGGTGGCCCGCGAGAAGACCGATAACAATGCGGACGTGACTGATAGCCGCCAGGTCAAGGCGCAGCAGAAAGAGGAACGTGAAAAACTCATGAAGGTGGTGTTTGTAAAAAATGGGAACAAGGCGCAGATGAAAAAGGTAGTCACCGGCATCGCCGACGACACCTACATGGAAATCAAGAGTGGGATTGTGCCCGGCGACGAAGTGATTTCGGGAAGTTATAGCGCGATAAGTCGGAAATTGAAGGATGGCGCCAAGGTGGTGATCGAAAAGGAACCGACGAAGTAGCGCGCGATCGCAGCCGCGCGACTCGCTTGAAAGCATGACGCCCGAAGAGACGACCCGCCCGCTCGGGCCAGTAGTCATCGACATCGAAAACATCACCAAGCATTACGTGATGGGCGAAGAGACCGTGCATGCTTTGCGCGGCGTGACTTTGCAAATCCGGCGCAACGAATACTTGGCGATTATGGGACCGAGCGGCAGTGGAAAATCGACGCTCATGAATATGCTCGGCTGTCTCGATACGCCCAGTTCCGGCCGTTACGAATTCAACGGAAAGAATGTCTCGGAGATGAACGGCGACGAGCTGGCGGCCATCCGCAATCGCGAGATCGGTTTCGTTTTCCAAACCTTCAATCTGCTGCCGCGCTCGGACAGCCTGCATAACGTGGAACTCCCGCTGATTTACGCCGGTATCGATCCGGAAACGCGTGAGGAACGCGCCGCCCAGACCTTGCGCGACGTTGGCCTGGGTGATCGGGTGCACCACAAGCCTAACGAATTATCTGGCGGCCAGCGGCAGCGTGTCGCCATCGCCCGCGCTCTGGTCAATCGCCCCTCCATCATTCTGGCCGACGAACCGACTGGAAACCTGGATTCGAAAACCGGCGAAGAGATCATGGCGCTTTTCGAAAACCTCTATCAACAGGGCAACACCATCATTCTGGTTACGCACGAGCCGGACATTGCACGCCATGCCCGTCGGGCCGTGCATTTGCGCGATGGCGTTATTGAGAGCGACGGAGCAATCGCCGCCACAACGGAATTCGCCGAGGTGGTTCCGGCTTAACCTTTCCGTCGACGTAGTCACGATACCGCCGCCGTGCAGCCGCTTTTTCGTAAGGGCTCGGCTAAAGTCTAGCGAGACACTTGAACATTTCGGCAAAATTGAGTGTCATACCAATCTGAAAATTTCCGCGAGATGATCAAGGTTCGAAATCTAAAGAAATCATTTGGAACGAACACGGCGGTGAATGGGGTGTCATTCACGGTGGAAATGGGCGAAGTGCTGGGCTTTCTCGGGCCGAACGGCGCGGGCAAGTCCACCACCATGCGCATGATCACGGGATTCATCCCGCCCTCGCGCGGGGAAGTTTCGATCGGCGGGTTCAACATGCTGGACAATCCGATTCCGGCGAAACGCCTGATCGGTTATCTCCCCGAGAATGCGCCTTCCTACGCGGACATGACGGTGCTGGGGTTTCTTGGCTTTGCGGCAGAACTCCGGGGGTTGCGGGGCGAAGCAAAGAAGCGGGCCATCGATCGTGTCGTCGAGATGTGTTTTCTCGATTCGGTGCTCCACCAAAGCATCGAGACGTTGTCCAAGGGTTACCGGCATCGAACCTGTTTTGCGCAATCGATCATTCACGATCCTGAAGTGTTGATCTTGGACGAACCGACCGACGGGCTGGATCCGAACCAAAAGCACGAAGTGCGGACTTTGATTCGCAAGATGGGTCAAACCAAGGCGATCATCTTCTCAACGCATATTCTCGAGGAAGTCGAAGCGGCGTGTTCGCGCGCGATCATCATCGATCGCGGCCAGATCGTAGCGAACGGCACGCCCGAGGAACTGAAGCAGCGTTCGGATCACGCCGGCGCCGTTACCGTGCGTCTGCTCGATGGAAATTCAGCCGTGGTGGCACAGAGGCTGAATCAGCTTCCGGAGATCGGGAAGTGCGTCGTGCTGGACGAGTCGCCGCGTGACGGTTCGAGCCTATTTGAAGAAGAATGGCGAACGCGGACAATTAGCCCGCGTCATTGGCGAGCTCGCTTTGGCGGAACGTTGGAAAATTGAGGAGCTGCACACAGAAGAAGGCCGCCTGGACGAAGTGTTCCGCAACATTACGCGCCCTGAAACCATGCGGGAGAAGTCCACATGAGCGAAGCCGTCCTGAACACATCTGCAGCCGTTGATGCAGCGGTCGCCCGGCAGCATGAGCAGCCGGCGGGCGCAGGTGCGCTGCGACACATTGTGACGATCGCGAAACGTGAAGTGACCGGTTATTTCGCCTCACCAGTCGCCTATGTTTTTATTGTCATCTTCCTGCTGCTCTCGGGATTCTTCACGTTCATGGTCGCCGGATTTTTCTCGCAAGGCCAGGCCAACCTCCTGGCCTTTTTTGGATGGCATCCGTGGCTTTACCTGTTCCTTGTTCCCGCGGTCGGAATGCGCATGTGGTCGGAAGAGCGCCGCCTCGGCACCATCGAATTGCTCCTGACCATGCCGATCACTCCGTGGCAGGCGATCGTCGGGAAATTTCTGGCGGCTTGGCTGGTCCTCGCGATCGCGTTGGCACTGACGTTTCCGATCGTGATCACGGTCAACTACCTTGGACATCCCGACAACGGTGTGATCCTCGCGAGTTACCTCGGCAGCTTGCTTCTTTCCGGAGCTTATCTGTCGATCTCGGCGATGACTTCCGCGATGACGCGCAATCAGGTGGTGAGCTTTATCGTTTCGGTGGTGATTTGCCTTTTTCTCATTCTCGCTGGTTGGCCGCCAGTGACCAATTTGTTAACGCAATGGGCGAGTCCGTCGTTCGTCGAAATGATCGCGGCGTTCAGCGTGATGACTCATTTTGACAGTATCCAAAAAGGGGTAATCGATTCACGTGATGTTTTGTTTTTCCTCTCGGTCATGGTGTTTTGCCTTTTCACCACGGGCGTGATTATCCGGGCCCACCGCGCCGGGTAGAGCGGAACTTGGAGTCATGAAAAAGAAACGGTTCGATACTTTTCTTTATTCCACGGTCGGCGTCGTCGCGATGTTGCTGATACTGATCGCGGTCAACTTCATCGCCAGCCGGTTCAGGCAGCGCATCGATCTCACGGACGAAAAAGCGTATACCCTTTCGCCAGGAACAAGGGCCATTCTGGCCAAGCTCGATACGCCGGTTCAGATCCGGTTTTACTGCACAAGAAATGCGAGCACGATGCCGATCTTCCTAACGACTTACGCGCAGCGCGTCAGCGATTTACTGAGCGAGTACAAAGAGGCGTCGAAAGGTCATATCGAGATTCAGCAGTTGAACCCTGAACCGGATTCCGATGCGGAGGATTCGGCGAGGCTGGATGGAGTCGAGGGCCAGCCGCTTCGGAGCGGCGAGAAGATCTATCTCGGACTGAGCGTGGCGATGCTCGATCAGAAGCAGGCGATCCCATTTTTGACGCCGGATCGTGAGCGTCTCCTCGAATACGACATTTCGCGCGCGATCGCCCGGGTGATGACTTCGGACAAGCCCGTTCTCGGAGTGATGAGTTCGCTGCCTGTCATGGGCGAGATGAATCCGATGGCCATGCAAAGAGGCCAGCGCGGCCAACCGGCTTGGGCGTTCATGGATGAGCTCAAGCGAGACTTTAGTGTCAAACAAGTCGAAATCACGGCGGACAAAATTCCTGATGATATCAAGGTCCTGCTCGTGATTCATCCGAAGGCGATTTCCGAGAGCACGCAGTACGCGCTCGACCAATTTGTCTTGCGTGGTGGAAAGCTGATCGCCTTTGTCGATCCACTCTGCGTGCTTGATCGCTCGCAGGTTCAAACCGGAATGATGCCGCCACCGAGCAGTTCGACTCTGGACAAATTGTTCAAGGCATGGGGTCTCACCTTCGATACATCAAAAGTCGTCGCGGACATGGAACACGTCGCGCAAACTCAACAGGGACCACACCCCGCCGTCCTCGCGCTGAATGAAACGGCAATCGACAAGAATGATGTCGTTACGGCGCAGGCGGACAACCTGGTCATGGCATTCGCCGGCGCCTTTAACGGCACGCCGGCTGAGGGACTCTCCGAAACCGTCCTGATCAAATCATCGAAGCGTTCGGAATTGGTCGAGGCAATGATGGCCTCAATCGCGGGCGGGCAGATTGCGAATAATTTCAATGCGAGCGGAATCGAGTATCCGCTTGCGATCCGATTGACCGGCAAATTCAAGACCGCTTTCCCCAATGGAAAACCGAAACCGGCGGCCAGTCCTGGCGAACAGAAGCCGAATGAAATGCCCCCATCGGAACCGGGCCTGAAAGAATCGGCTCAGCCGAACACGGTCGTGCTTGTCGGAGACGCCGACATGATTCAGGACCCGATTGCCGTGAGAGAAATTCAGGCGATCGGGCAGAGGTTGATCATGCCGATCAATAGCAATCTGGCCTTTGCTCAAGGCGCAGTTGAACAACTGGCGGGGGACAGCGATCTCATCGCGGTCCGAAGCCGGGCCTCACGGGAGCGCCCGTTCACGGTCGTGCAAAAATTGCAGGCCGATGCCGACGCAAATTACCGGAGCCAGATCAAAGAGCTCGAGCAGAGTTTGGCCGAGACGCAGCGCAAGATGAACGAGCTGCAAAAGAACAAGGAAAACGGACAGCGATTTATCCTCTCACCCGAACAACAGCAGGAGCTGGTTAACTTTCGCAAGACGGAAGCCGAGGCGAAGGTTCAGTTGAAACAAACACGTAAAAAGCTGCGAGCAGAAATTGATTCGCTCGAGAATCGAATCAAGTGGGTCAACATCGCCGGAATGCCGATTGCCGTCATCATTGTGGGCTTTGGTCTCGCGATGATGAAACGCAGGCGTGCAGAGAAATGAAGGGAAAGCAACTCGCGATCGTCCTGGTCTTGCTCGTCGCCGTCGGCGGCATCGCCTTGTTCTTGAACCGCCGCAATACGACATCGTGGAGCAGCAGCGCGACCGCATCGGACGGCAAGATTCTTACTTTTCCACTTAACGATGTCTCGCACATCGTGATCAAGGGGAACGGAACAGAATTGAATCTGATCAGGAAGGATGACATTTGGAAAGTGAAAGAGCGGGCCGATTATCCCGCGAACTTTGAGTTGATCAGCGCACTCATCAGAAAAACTTGGGAACTGCGAGCGGTCCAGGATGTGAAGATTGGCCCCTCGCAATTCGCACGTCTGCAACTTACGGAAACCGACGGCACCTTGCTCGACTTGAAAGACGCCGGCGACAAACGGTTGACTGCTCTGCGTCTCGGAAAAAAGCAGCTTAGAGATTCCGATCAATCGTTAGGCCCGGGCGGGGGTTTCCCCGTCGGCCGCTACGTCATGCCCGAGAATGGTTCAAAAAAGGTATTCCTTGTCTCGGACCCTTTCGATGACGCGCAAACCAAACCGGAGCGGTGGCTGAATCACGAATTTATTCGGGTTGAAAATCCAAAGTCCATCGCGGTCGCCGGAACGGCGGCGGGAATGAACTGGAAGTTGGTGCGAGACACTGCTTCTTCGCCGTGGAAGCTCGTTGATGCGAAACCCGGCGAAGAACTCGACAACACCAAAGTATCCGGACTGGCGACGCTCTTTGCCAACGCATCTTTCGCCGACGTGCTTGCGCCAGACGCGCCAACTGCGGAGACCGGACTGGACAAGCCTTCAATGGCGACCATCGAAACATTCGACAACTTCGTTTACACGTTACGGATTGGGAAGTTGATGGGCGAAAATTATCCAGTTCTCGTTTCGGTCCAGGCGCAGTTGCCGAAGGAGCGAAGTCCCGGAAAGGATGAAAAGCCGGAGGAGAAAGCGAAGCTTGATCAGGAATTTCAAACGACCCAGAAAAAGCTCGCGGAGAGGCTGAGCAATGAGGAGAAGTTTTCCGGCCGGCCTTTCTTAATTCCGAAGGGCACGATCGATCAACTGCTCAAAGATCGAAGCGCACTCATGGCCGAGAAGAAGCCCATTCCTTCGCCAACGGCGAAGAGTTCTCCGCCTAATTCGAAGGGCGCTTCCCCTGCCCCGCCCTCTTCGTCTCAGCCGCGGCCGAAGTAGAAGCGAGTCATTACGCAAATTATTCGGCGCAGAATGGAGCCTAGGGGGTCCGTTCCCCTTTTGTGAAATCCGGCTGAAATGGAGAAGAAATCCGCGTAAGAAGTCTTGATTCTACGAGGGTCGAATCCCCCTCCGAGACCTTTTTGTGATTTAGCCAAAAAGCCGTTCGGAATTGCCGGTTTCTCCGGGGTTTCTTTTCCTGGAACGACACGCCCATGTAGTCGTAGCCCATTCCCGGCGGCATCGTTTCGCGGAAGGTTTCCTCCGGCGCTTTCATGGCCTGAGCTGAGCTAACACGAGGGCAGGCCTGCGGCGGAGCCGCGCTGGTCGCGGCCCGCTTTGCCTTTGCCTCTGCGGGTGGTGAGACCCGGAACCACGCGACATAGAGTGCCGGCAGGAACAGAAGCGTGAGGAGAGTGCCAACGATGATGCCGCCCATCATCGCGAACGCCATGGGAGCCCAGAAACCTTCGCGGGAAATCGGAATCAGCGCGAGGCTGGCGGCGGCCGCTGTTAACATAATCGGGCGCGTCCGGTGCATCGTGGCGTCCAAAACCGCTGCCCAGGCAGCCATGCCTTCGCTCCGGTGCTCCTCGATCTGCACGACGAGAATGACAGAATTTCGGATCAAAATGCCGATCAGCGCGAGGACTCCAAGAATTGCGACAAAGCCCATCGGCGAATGGCTCGGAAGCATAGCCGCGACCACGCCGATAAGACCGAGCGGGGCCACGGCGAGGACCAGGAACAATCGTTGCACACTTTGCAGTTGGATCATGAGGATCGTGGCCATGACGAAGAGCATCAGCGGTACGATTGCCGCGATCGGTCCTTGGGACTTGGCGCTTTCTTCCACCGGACCACCGACTTCGATGCGATAGCCGGCCGGCAGCGTGCGCTTAAACTCGTCCACGCGCTTGCTTAACTCTTGCACGATGGTGGCCGGTTGCGTTGGGCCCACGATGCCTGCCCGCACCGTGACGGTGGGGAGTCGGCTCCGTCGCCAGACGATGGGCTGTTCAAGCTCGTAGCGGAAGTTTGCGACCGCGGCGAGCGGGATGGCCTTCCCGTTTCCGGCCATGAGCTGGAGGTTCTGCAGTGTCTCGATCGAGCCGCGTTCGGCGTCACGCGCTCGTGCGACGACATTCACGAGATAAATGTCATCACGGACTTGAGTGACTGTGGCGCCGCGGACAATGCTGTTCAGAGTCTCTGCAATAGTCTCGGAAGTGACCCCAAGTTCCCGCGCCTTGTCCTGCATCACTTCTACTTTCACGACACGCGCCGGCTCCATCCAGTCAAAGCCGACATCCTCCAGCAGGGGATGCGAGCCGATTTTCGCGGCCAGTTGCTGCGCGAGTTCCCTCACTTTCTGAATGTCGGGGCCGCTCACGCGATATTGCACCGGCCGTCCGGCTGGAGGCCCGAGCGGCAAGAGCTCCACTTGAATGTCGACGCCGATGAACTCGTTATGCGCGATCTCCTTCAGTCGCGTCCTCAGGCGATCGCGCGCCTCGACACTCTTAGCCACGATGATGATTTGCCCGTAGTTTGGGTTAGGCATCTGAACGTCGAAAGCGAGCACGAAACGAATCGCGCCCTGTCCCACATAGGAGGACCAACTGTCGACATCGCGATCACCGGCGAGCTGGCGTTCAAAGCGGTCCATCGCGGCTTTCGTGGCGGCAATCGAGGCGTTCTGCGGCAAGGTGAAGTCGACGACGAGTTCACTCCGAGCCGATGGCGGGAAGAACTGCTGTTGGACGAATTTTAAACCAAGAAGTGAAACGGCGAATAAGCCGACCGAGATCGTAACCGTCAGCCACGCCCGCCGCATCGCGAGGTCGAGCAGTCGCCGGAAGATTGCGCTGACGCGGCTCGGCTTCTTCTCCTCGTGTTTCTTGAGCGCCTTTGGCAGCAGCGTCACGCCGAGCAGTGGCGTAAAGATCACCGCGACGAGCCACGACAGGATGAGTGAAATCGCGATGACAACGAAGAGCGAGAAGGTGTATTCACCCGCGTTGCTGCTGTTCAGCCCGATGGGTAGGAAGCTGGCTACCGTCACCAGTGTTCCGGTAAGCATTGGAAATGCAGTCGAAGTGTAAACGAAAGTTGCCGCTTTATTCAACGGATCGCCTACTTCGAGTCGGCTGACCATCATCTCGACGGCAATCATCGCGTCATCGACCAGCAGTCCCAGCGCAATGATCAACGCACCGAGCGAAACCCGTTGGAGCGAAATGCCAAGGTACTCAAGCGCGACGAAGGTCATCGCAAGGACCAGCGGAATTGCCAGGGCCACGACCAAGCCGGGCCGGAGCCCGAGACTAACGAAACTAACCGCTAGCACGATCGCGACCGCCTCAAACAAGGCATGCGTAAACTGGCTGACTGATTCTTCGACGACGGCCGGTTGATCAGACACCTGATGCACTCCAACCCCGATCGGTAGCTCGCCGATGATCGTGTTCATCTTCTCTTTCAAAGCCTCACCGAAATGGAGAACGTTCGCGCCGGTCTTCATGTTGATCGCGAGTCCGATGGCTGGCTCGCCATTTACACGAAAGAGCATCTGCGGCGGGTCGGCGTAGCCGCGCTTGATGGTGACGAGATCACTGAGGCGAAAGAAGCGATCGTTTACGCGCAGATTGATCGAACGCAGACTCTCCTCCGAAATGAATTGGCCGCCGACACGAAGAACAATCCGCTCCGGTCCGGCTTCCACCACGCCCGAAGGGACAACGGCGTTCTGCGCCTGGAGCGTGCGCAGGACATCCTGCTCGTTGAGTCCGAGCGCCGCGATCTGTCGGACCGAAAATTCAAGGTAAATCACTTCGTCCTGCGCCCCGATCAGGTCCACCTTCCCGACGTTGGGAATCGTCAGCACCTCTCGCCTGACGCGCTCGACGTAATCGCGCAACTGCCGCTGACTCAGGCCATCCGAGGTAAAGCCATAGATGTTGCCGAAGACATCGCCGAATCTGTCGTTGTAGGCTGGTTCCGATACGCCGGACGGGAATTCCGGACGGATGTCATTGATCATGTTCCGCACCCGCAACCACGTATTGGGAACGTCACGCCCTTTGGTTGAATCCCGCAGGTAGACGAACACGATCGTCTGACCGGGCGTCGTCATGCTCTTGGTGTAATCCAGCGTCTCGAGCTCCTCGAGCTTGCGCTCAATCCGCTCGGTTACTTGCTTCGACATTTCGTCCACGGAGGCGCCCGGCCATTGCACCTGGATCAGCATCGTCTTGATCGTGAACGAGGGATCTTCTTCGCGCCCGAGATGGAGGTACGACACCACGCCCATGACCGCGAAGATGGCCATGAAATACCAAACGAGCGATCGATGCCGCAGGGCCCATTCTGAAAGATTGAAATTCGTTTTCATGAGTGTGTGTCCGCAATTTTCACTACTTGGTTAGGCGAAAGGCTGTGCACGCCGGCTGTGACCACGCGATTGCCGGGCGCGAGTCCTTCCACGACTCGGAAAGAATCCGCGTCACGTGCGCCAAGCTTTACTTCCCGGATCGACGCTTTGCTCGTGGCTGGGTCAACCACCCAGACAAAGGTCTTGCCATTGCGCTCCAGGAGCGCGGACGAAGGCAGTTCGATCTCCGCGCCGGGGTTCGTCTCCGGCACCGCCTTCACGATGGTTCCCAACCGGAAACTCGGTGGTGGATCGACAAGCGTGATGCGGATGCGTCGCGTGCGAGTCGCCAGGTCCGCCTGGGGCGCGATCTCGCGCACCTGTCCCTTGACGGGCGTGGCGGGATCAGCTTCCGAGGTAACCACGAAGCGAATTCCCGGACGAAGGTGGGCCGCGATCTGGTCCGGGACATCCACCATCGCCTCTCGCTCCTCCGGTCGAACAACTTTCACCACTTCCTGTCCCGGCTGAACTACCTGGCCGACTTGCGCGCTAGTCGCCGCGATCACGCCGTCGAACTCGGCACGTAACTCTGCGTAACCGAGGTGTTCCTGTGCCAGACTTACATTCGCCCGCGCCGCGGCGGTGGCCGCCTCCGCACTTTCCCACTCATGTTGCGCAGCCTCGAACTCCGCTTTCGCGGTCACTCCTTCACTGAACAACTGGCGCTGCCGCGCCGCAGCCAGACTTGCTTCCTGCCGGTGCGCCTCTGCCCTTGCCACGTCAGCTTCCGCATCCCGCAGCGCGAGTTGAAACGGAGTAGGATCGAGCGCCGCGAGCCGCGTCGCCTTTCTCGACCTTATCTCCGACATTCACGTCGCGAGCGATTATCCGGCCGAGCACCCGAAAGCTCAGGATGGATTCGTAACGGGCTTCCACCGTTCCGGCGAACGCCGCTCCTCCGGCCGCTTCCGGCGCGACAATCACGCTGAGCACCGGACGAATCGGCGGTGCCGGCGCCGCTGCCTGCCGATGACATGCCGTAATTCCGGCGACCGCGCCTAACAAAAGAACACAGGATATTTTCATGGCTAGTGCACCTCCGCGATGGCGACCAACTGGTTCGGGCTCATCTTCTGCCCGTCGCGCGTCACCACGAGATCCCCCGGGCGCAGTCCTGCCGCGACAACGACCCGGCTTGTTTCGTAGCGCGCGATCGTGATCGGTCGCGCAGAGACCGCGCGCGTGGCGGGATCGACGATCCACACACTTGGCTGCCCCGCCACTGATGCGAGCGAACTCGGAGGAAGCGTGATCGCTTTCTGCGAACTTAGCGGCCCTTCGCCAACGACAGCCGCTCCCAGCGTCATGCCTTGGGGCGAGTCATCCAGCCGCACTTTGACCGCAAGCGTTCCTCCCGCTCCACTCAGCGTCGGCGTGACCTCGCGCACCTTGCCGGTGGTATGGATGCTCGGATCACTAACCAGTTTGATCGCGATCGGAATGTTTCGATCGACGGGCTGGTTGCCGAGCACCGATTGGCTCACATTAAAGACCGCATCGCGCGGACCGTCATGAGCCAGCACGAAGACGGGTTGCGCCCCCTCCACCACCTGACCGACCTCCGCGTTTCGGGTCGTGATCGTTCCGGCCTTATCGGCACGAAGTTCTGTTTGCGCTAAAGCGTCCCGCGCCGTCCCAAGGTGAGCGTTTGCGGCCTCGAGCGCGCTTTGCGCGGTGCGGAACGATTCCTCCGCGCGATCGTATTCCGATTGCGGCGTCGATTTGCGAGAAAGCAAAAATTTCTGCCGTGCCAAGTTGGAGATCTCATTGCGCAATCCTGCCTCCGCGGCGCGAACCTCCGCTTCCCTTACCTTGACCGTGGCTTGCTGTTCATGCGGATCGAGCTTTGCCAGGATCTGGCCGGAAGACACATGGTCGCCAACATCCACCAGCCGCTCCGTGATCCGACCGCTGATGCGGAAAGCGAGGTCCGACTCAACCTGCGCGCGTATCTCGCCCGTTAACGTTATTCTCTTCGCAGTCTCGGTTAGCTGAACGCGCTGCGCTTCTACTTTGACGAGCGACCTCGGAGCGGCCTGGTGGCCGCACGCTGGAAGGATGCCGCAAAGCGAAACCGCCAGCAGGCATCGGCTGATCCTCCAATAACAAATCTTCATGACGGAATGATCCGCCCGCCTGGAGCACTCTGTGAAAGACTATGTTCCTTGCCTAAGCATGCGTTGAGGGCATACCCTTACGGGCGCCGTGGAACTGAGGCACCTGCGCTATTTCGTTGCCGTAGCCGAGATGGAAAACGTCTCGCGCGCCGCGATGCAACGTTTGCACGTGTCCCAACCCTCTTTGAGCCGGCAGATTCGCGATCTCGAGGAAGAAATCGGCGTGCAGTTACTCGAACGATCCGCGAAATCAGTCCGCCTAACCGATGCCGGCCGCGCCTTTCTCGATGAAGCGCGTGCGATTTTGAAGCAGACCGCCGACGCGGTGACGAAAGTGCGCGCGATCGCCGGCAAAGCGGAGAGTGAGCTGCACATCGGTGATTGGCCGCTGGCCACCGGCCGGATCATGCCGTCGCTTCTGCGCGCCTTTCTACAGGCGATGCCCAAGGTGCAGGTGAAGTTGCACGATTGGCCGGTGGAGAAAAACATCGCGGGCGTGCGCGATGGCCGGCTGCACCTTGCCATCCTGGTTCCTCCGCTCAAAGCCAATGCGCTGGAGGAGCTACGCTTCGAGGAACTGGTGAAGGTGCGTGTTTGTCTGGCGGTGGGATACGATCATCCTTTCGCCCAGCGACGATCGGTTTCTCTGGCCGATGCGGCGCGCGAACCGTTCATCGGACTGATGCCCGAAGAATACCCCCGTTACGAGGAATACCTCGCGGCGGTTTTCACACGCGTGAAAGGCAAACCGCGAGTGGTCGAGGAACACGACGGCTGGTCCGGTGTTTTCTCCGCCGTCAGCGCCGGCGTCGGAGTAGCGATCACCTCGGACGCCTTCAGCGATGCCTTGGGTGATCGCATCAAATGCGTGCGCCTGACGCCGGAACCAAAGCGCGTCCCAATTGGAATCCTTACGCGAAAAGGAAGACTTGCTCCCGCGGCGGAAAGATTCTGTCAATGTGCGAAAGAAGCTTTTGCGACTACTCGTTAGGCCATAGCGCCTGGACTTCTAAACCGTGGCGTGCATCGACATCAGTTCCTGCCGGCAGGCTTCCGCGAATGAGCGAAGCGGATCCGAGCTGGCCCCATCTCGCACCAAGGCGCGCAACTGTTCGAGCGAGAGATTTGGCGAGAAGTACTGTTCGGTGATCGATGCCAGCGCTTGTTCCGCTTCATGAAGAACGGCGGCGGACGCGCAAATCCGGATGCGGTTCAGCAAAGCGTAGATCGACAACAACCTTTCCGATTTGTCGAGCGTGTTCTCGAACGAATCGAGCGCACGTACTGAGCACTCATTGATGAATTCGCCGTAGAGATTTTCGCGCTTGCTGGTTTCGGCGGCAAGCATTCCACGCCTACTTAGCGTTCTCTGAGTGATCCACGCCGTCGCCACCGTGGCCGAACCGCCAACCAGCGACCCGAACACGCCGGCCATCCCACTAAGAATCGTCGCGTCCATGGCTATGCCGCGCGTCGGTCGCGAATACGCGTCCAGCGCTCGCTGAGTTCTTCGACATCGCGCAAGGTGATCATCTGTTCGATGTCGCGCCCGAATAAGAGATCGAGGGTCCACGCGATGAGGACGCGAAGTTTTTTCACAACGCGCGGAAGCTTCATCAAATAAACGGAGCGCCACATCCACCAGGCGATGAAACCGGAGAACTTGAATCCGAACATGCTCGCCACACCAGTGTGATGGCCGATGCTCGCAAGAATGCCCATCGTTCGATATCGAAACGGCTTCAGCGGTTGCCCGAGAATCGTGCGCTCAATGTTTTTTGCCGCGACAATTGCCTCACGCATTCCATGCTGCGCAGTGGGCGGAAAAAATTTGCCTGTTTCGTAGCCATCCGGCACCGCTGCACAATCGCCCGCGGTCCACAGGCCAGTGAATCCAGCAACCTGCAGATATTGGTCAGCAACAATCCGCCCTTTCTCTTTCGGACACGGCAAAGCCGCGACCACGGGGCTGGGTTTCACCCCAGCAGTCCAAATCAGGGTCGCAGCGGGAATCGATAGGCCGTTGTTCAGCGTGACGACCCAACCATCATAGCTCGCCACGCGCGCGCCTTTGATCACCTCCACTTTGCGCGCGAGCATTTTGCGCTCGGCATAACGACCGAGCTCTTCGCCCAGCTCCGGCAACAGGTATTCGCCCGGATGAATGACCACGACGCGAATCTCTTCGTCGCCCACGCCGCGGTAAAACTTCGCCGTCTCGCGCACGAAATCATTGACCGCCCCGGCCGTTTCCGCACCGGCAAATCCGCCGCCGGCGATCACGAACGTAAGCCATTGACGACGCGCGGCCGTATCTTCCTCCAACGTCGCTTCTTCCAGAAACGCCACCATGCGATTTCGCAGCAGCGCCGCGTCGCTCAGATTTTTCATCGTCACCGCCCAATCGCGAATGCCGGCGTTGTCGAAAAAGTTTGTCTCCGAGCCGAGCGCGAGCAGCAAATGATCGAACTCGAACTCAAGCTCGGTGCGGTCAAGTCCATGCGCGCAGCGGACCTTTCGTGCGCTTAGGTCGACACCTTCCACCTCCGCTTCGACCACGTGGACGTGGCGCAGAATCCGCCGCAGCGGATTCACAATGTCGGCCGGCGCGAGATCGCCCGCCGCGACTTCATGCAACATCGGGGTGAAGAGGATGAAATTCTCCCGCGCGATCAGGGTCACTTCCATGTCCGGTCGCCGCGCCAGATGCCTATCCAAATACTTCGCCGCGTAGAGCCCGGCAAATCCGCCGCCGGCGATCACGATTTTGGTTTTCTTCATGCGAAGTTTTCGCGCGGCACTGCACTGGTGTGAAAGACTCTCTTTCTTCCCTCAGCATAGGTGCCAGGCATGCTGGTTATCTTTGCGCGAGTGACGGCGTCTCGCTGGTGCGCTTCTCGCATTGCAGCTCCAGGTGAAGAATGCGTATGACCTCGCGTTGGGCGTCGGGTTTTTCGCAGACACCGTGACCGCTGCGAACGACGAGTTCTGAACTCGCGCCGTCGAGATGTGAGCTCGCGTAGGAGACGACGCCGTCGCTGCCATTTTCAACTGCACCACCGTTCTTTTGCCCGATGATGCTGTGAAACGGCACCTCGATCGGAAGATCGACCAGGGCCTGCAGCGCCGGATCGCGGGGCGAAAGGGTGTGCACGGAAGAGAAGTTCATCTCGCGGTCGAACGCTTTCGCCGCCGGAGTGGCGGCATCCTGATTTGCTGACACGACGCCAACAATGTCAGTCTGCAACCTCGCCGGTAAACGAATGAGTGATGCCGCAATGTGACCGATCCAGCTCTCTGCCAAATTGCTGCCGCGATGTGGAGTTGCTGCGAAGATTGCGCGAACGACGCGGGGGTTTCGGCGGAAATGCAGTCCATCAGCAAAGCGCCGAATGACTTCCTTGTCGCCGCTCAATCGCTGCGGCGACGCTACGAACAATGCATTCCACAACTTCTCGCCACTTGAGCTGACCAATGTGTGCGCGCTGAGCCCACCCATGCTGTGTCCCAGAACGACAATATGTCTCGTCGCGAAATCGTGATCGCACGGATCGAGGTTGCGAATCGTCTTCTCGAGTTCCTGGCGCAACTGCAGTGCGCCAAACAACACCGGCGTGCCCGTGCCGTACAAGAATGTCCAAACCTGAAAGTGCGCGCTGACCTCCGGGTCGCGACGCATCGCCTTCATCAAATCGGTGAACGCGAACGGCGTTGATTGCAAACCGGGCACCAGCAACACAATTGCCTTGTTCGGATCGTACGGCTCCGTCAGGAAAATTCCGGACCGCTCACGCATCGAAGCCGGCCGAAGCATGTTCCGAAAGCCGCTGTGCGCGACGGACCGGCCGCGACTCGACATCGCTGCGATTGGCGCAGCGTCGTCGCGGTTGAGCGCAAATGTCGATCCCTTCAACTCGACCATGTTTTGCGTGCTGATAAGCGAAAGGTGGCGCTCGCCATTGACGCGTCGGTAGACCGCCGTCGCAGAACAGAAGAGCCCGTCGCGCGGATAAAGAGGCGCCCGGCTTGTGTCGTAATCGAGCAACATTGGAATGCCCACGTCCGCTAATTCGTTAGGCATTCGCGATCGAGACACGAGACAGTAACGCGTGAGCGGGAGCTGTATCTTCGGATCGTCAACCTTTACGTGGACGAGATTGAGCTCACTGCATAGCTGAGCAGGCGTCTTGCCGTCGATCTCTCGAGCGATGGTGGCGACCGCATTGTTGTAGTCCGTGACGTGGCCATCGTCTAACGTTCGGTAGGCTGCGTCCGCCTGTGCGATTTGTTTATCCAGCCGATTCGACGATGTCGATTTTAGCGATGCGCAACTGCTCAGTAAGACCATCGCGAGCAACGTTGCACTGGTCGTTGCTATTGCCTTTATTCTCGGAGTCATGACTGGCGCACACCTCCGCGGTTGAATGCCAACGACAAGCTAAGCAACTTTGCGAACCGGCGATCGTAGTCGTCGCTCTTCGGGCAATTGCCATCGCGTTCCATCCACTCCGGATGCTGTCTGAGAAGCGCAACGTGAATTTCGCGTTGCAGCGCGACATACGACGCAGCTTCAACCGCGAGAGCGGGAAAAGAAGTCGCGTTCATTGCTTAGAACCAGACCCTCTCGGTTGCTCGCCTTTGGTAACGAACAGCGCGAATACGAGCGCCCAAAAAATCGACACCGTGATCATGGCTGATCCTCCTAGCGGGCCGCATTTGCGGTGGCCAAGGATTGCGGCGGCGCGAGGGTCAATCGCAATTTTCGAACGACATGTCCCGAAAATGTCTCTGGTCCGCGTTGCTGCCATTCGCCGAACAACTTCGATGTATGAATCGGGAGCCCGAGCTGAACTCGGGAAATCGTCGATGCCGGTTCGAGCCGAACTGGCACCATGATGTGACGGTTTGAATTTTTCATACCGATATCATGCGACCGCCCCCCGCTGCTTGGGAAAGACCATGTTTCTCTTCTCAGCATGCCCACGACGCATGGTGATGCCTGCGGTCGTTACCGTACCGGGACGGATACGCGTTGGCGCAAGAGCGCTTTGAGGTTGCGCTAGAAGCTCGCCACTTTTTGTAATACAAAAAGAAATGGAGCCTAGGGGGTCCGTTCCCCTTTTGTGAAATCAGGCTAAAATGGATAAGAAATCCGCGTAAGAAGTCTTGATTCTACGAGGGTCGACCTTTTTGTGATTTGGCCAAAAAGCCGTTCAGAATTGCCGGTTTCTCCATTGTCATCCCAGTCTGTGCGTGATGAAGACGAAACCAATCGAATCCCTATTGCGCCGCAGTCTTATTGACGCAGTTTGCGCGAGAACCAGCGTCCGTCTCCATCCGGAGTGCCAACCGAAAATCGACGATTGACCGCTTTTTGCTGCCCTTCGCAGAACTAAAACGCCGCTCTCACATCAAAGAGCGGGGAGACTAGCCAGATTCCGTGGACGCGCGCGTTTTGTACCGACTTCGAGCCGCGTCTGCTTCATGATCGGCCTTTCTCGATATCATGCCGCGACCAGATGCATTGCTGAAATTGTCGCTCTTAATGGCGCGCTCATGAGCTGGGTCACATTCATTTGGGCGCTGGTTCTGGGAGCATGTGTGACCATGGCTCTGCCGCATTTGTTCGTCAGCGTGAAGCGGCGCGCGTGGGAAAATTTACTCTTTACGATCGCGGCGTTGGCCGTCGCGGGCATTGCCTTCGGCGAGCTGAAGATGATGCACGCGCGGACAACCTGGGAAATTGGCCGGGCGCTGCAATGGACGCATGTCCCGATCTTACTTCTCGGCGTGGGGATTGTCGGATTCGTAGGTGCCTATTTCGGCACGGGGCGGACCTGGCTGGGAATCTCCGCCGTCGGACTCCGACTCATCGCTTTGGCGATCAATTTTGCTTTTCCGCCGAACCTGAATTTCCGCGAGATCACCGCTCTGCGGCACCTCGATTTTCTCGGAGAGAGGGTGGCAGTGCCGGAAGGCGTCGTCAATCCGTGGACGCGTCTCGGAGAGCTGAGTTCCCTCTTGATTCTCGCCTTCGTGGTCGACGCTTCGATCACCCTGTGGCGCCGCGGCAGCACGGACGATCGCCGGCGAGCCGTGATCGTGGGCGGGAGCATTACGCTCTTCATCGTTCTGGCGGCAGGAACGTCGGCGTTGATCAACGCGCAGATCGTTCACTCACCTTACCTGATCAGCTTTCCATTCCTGGGTGTGATTTTGGCCATGGGTTTCGAACTCAGCCACGACATCCTCCGCGCCGCGCAAACCGCGCGGCAGTTGCGCATCAGTGAAGCCGCGTTGCGAGAAAGCGAGGGGCGCATGAGCCTCGCAACTGAATCGGCGAATCTCGGCCTCTGGCTCTGGGACATTGCGCGCGATGAAGTCTGGGCGACGCCGCGTTTCCGCTCCATGTTCGGTTTTGGCGCGGACGAACGCATCACCTTCGCCGTTTTCCGCGAACGCGTGCATCCGGATGATCGCGAAACTATGGAGCACCACGTGCGAGCCGCGATCGACGACAGGCAGCCGTACGAGTTACAATATCGCGTGGCCTTCCCCGAGGGCGGCGAGCGATGGATCGCCGCGGCGGGGCGCGTGGAGTACACAACTTCCGGCGCAGCCTCCAGGATGCAGGGCGTTTGCCGGGACATAACAGATTGGCGACACGCGCAACGAGAGACGGAGCGATTACAACATGAGATCGCTCACGTGGGCCGCATCTCGATGATGGGCCAACTCGCCTCGGCCCTGGCGCACGAACTCAACCAGCCACTAGGCGCCATCCTGCGCAACGCTGAAGCTGCGGAGCTTTTCATGCAGAGCGAAACGCCGGACCTCGAAGAAATCCGCGCCATCCTGGCCGACATTCGCGCCGACGATCAGCGAGCGGGCAATGTCATTGATCGAATGCGCGCCTTGCTCAAGGGCCACGACCTCGATACCCGGATGCTCGACGTCGCCGAACTTGTCGACAGTGTCGCGGATCTCGCGCGGTCTGATGCTGCGACGCGACAGGTGAAGTTGGAGGTGGAGGTGCCCGCTGATCTGCCGCCAGTGCGCGGTGACCGCGTACATCTCCAGCAGGTGCTCCTCAATCTCATCCTAAATGGAATGGACGCGTTAAACGGCGCCGGCCTCGAGGATCGGCGCGTTACGGTGAGCGCGCGCGTGGATGGCGCGCAGACGATTGAGATTGCAGTGAGCGACACCGGCCACGGCATTGCTGCCGGGAAACTCGGGAGTGTCTTCGATCCGTTTTTCACGACCAAGCCGGACGGCATGGGCATGGGTCTGCCGATTTCACGCACCATCATCGAAGCGCACGGCGGACGCCTCTGGGCCGAGAATAACGACGGCGCCGGCGCGACATTTCGTTTTACGCTGAACACCGCGAAAGAAACCCCCACGTCATGAGCGCTACTCCGCCCACGGTCCACATCGTCGATGATGATGCGTCTTTTCGGACCGCCACTTCGCGGCTGCTGCGGGCAAGCGGGTTTGCGGTGAGGGCGTTTCCGTCAGCGAAAGAATTTCTCGCGCAACGCGACGTGAATGCACCGGGTTGCGTCGTGGCGGATTTGCAGATGCCGGAAATGAACGGCCTCGACCTGCAGGCGGCCTTGGCGCGGACTCGCAACCCGCTCCCGATTCTTTTCTTGACTGGCCAGGGCGATATTTCTTCGACCGTGCGAGCAATGCGCGACGGGGCGGAAGATTTTTTGGAAAAACGCGCGACCAAAGCAAAGCTGCTGGATGCGGTGGAACGCGCCTTAGCACGTGACGCACGCGAACGTGAAACGCGCGTCCGGAGACAGGCATTGCGAGCACGCTTAGAGTCGCTCAGCGAACGCGAGCGCGAGGTTCTCAGCCACGTTGTGCAAGGGAAACTCAATAAGCAGATCGCCGACGATCTCGGCATCCACGAACGCACGGTGAAGCTTCATCGCACCGCGATTACGACGAAACTGGGTGTGCCCTCGGTCGCGGAACTTACGCGATTAACGATGGACGCGGGCTGGTTCGCTGAGCCGCCTCCAACCTTCCCCAAAGGGCAGTAGCCAGCATTTCGCGCGGACCCTACGGTGCTCGCCGTCACCAATGAGCAGCACCAAACAAATCTATGTCGCCGTCGTCGATGACGACGAAAACGTTTGCCGTTCTTTCGGACGGCTGCTGCGCGCGGCGGACATTCAACCGGTCACGTATTCTTCGGCGGAGGCATTTCTCGCGGACACGAAACATCCGCAGTTCGATTGCCTCGTGCTCGATATCCAGCTCGGCGGCATGTCCGGCATCCAGCTGAGCCAACAGCTTTTGGCCGAGGGTGGAACAACGCCCTTCATTTTCATCACCGCGCACGACGATCCCGAAGCTCGCGCCGAAGCCGAAGCCGCGGGCTGCGCCGCCTATTTCCGAAAGACCGACTCGGGCGCCGATGTGCTCGATGCCATCCGCCGCCTGGCGGCATAAGCCACCGGGCAGAAATTTTTTCCTGATCCAACCGTCAAGCATAACCTACAAAAAAATAGAAACAGACACCCATGAAACAGTTCTTAACCTCACTTCAAACTCTGCGGCGCGGCGCCGTTTTCACCCTCGCGTCCGCAATAATGCTTAGCGGTACCATGAATTCCTCGCTTCGCGCTGCGGACGTCACCTGGGACAACGGCTCGGCGAATCTCCTCTGGGATCTGTCCAGCTTGAACTGGTCCGGCGCGGCCTGGAATAACCTGGCCGGTGACGGTGCAATCTTCGGCCCCACCGGAGTGGGCGCGATCAACGTGATGGCACTGATTAATGTCAACAGCCTGAACTTCACGGCCAATGGTTACACCCTCGGCGGCGCGGGCTCGCTCACCTTTGTGGACGGCGACAGCACGCTCGGCACCGGCTTCATCAACACCGAGACCGGCGTGACGGCGACGATCAACACCGCCATCAACAGCTCGTTAGGCCTGATTAAACTTGACGCCGGTACACTCCAACTCGGTGGTCCGATCACTTTCAGCGGCGACGGCTTTCCCATCCTTGCTAACGGTCTACTCCCCACCGATTACATCGTTGGGGGCGGAAGCTCCAGCGGCATCTCCGGTGGCACCACCAGGATCATGAACACCAGCGTGCTGCCCACCACGACGCGCGTGGGAATCTCGAACGGATTGCTCGATATCGGGGCCAACAACATCACGCTTGGCGCGCTCAACTTCATCAATCAGTCGGACGGCAGCACCGTATGGGACCCTGCGACCAATTCCGCCGGTGTCGGCGTGATCGGAACGGGAATGCTTCGCGTTACCGGCGATATCCATGTCATCGGTGTTAGCGACGGCAACTACGGCAGCAATACCATCGCCACCAATCTCGACCTCGGTGTCGGGACCCAAATTGTGCGCGTGGGTGGCAACGGCAGCTTCGCGGACTTTCGCGCGCTGCAATTCAGCGGCGTTCTCTCGAACGGCTCGCTTCTTAAGACATTCGGCCTTAACGAAAATGGCGTCTTGGGAGTCCCGGACGGGATGGCCTTGTTCGGCAACAATACCTACACCGGCTCCAGCCACCTTTAATGGCGGCCGAAGCATCATAACGGGCACAAACGCCACCACGCTGTTTCAGATTGTCGGCGATCGTGGTCCTTTCGCCCCGGCAGGTAGCACGGTGACGCTGCAGGGTGCAAACGGTTCCCTCCTCTCGGCTACAACGATCCAGGCCTTTGCCGGCGGGCAGTTCATCATCGACAACACCAACCTCACTGACCTCCCACCTGGCGGCGACTACCCGCCGATTCCGTCGGCACAAAACAATAACCGCATCCGCGACGATGCGGAGATCCAGCTCCGAGACGGTAGCTTCATCTACAGGGGACGCTCCGCGACCGTAGCGAGCGAGACCTTCGGCAACCTGAACGTCATCGGTGGCTCCAGCGTCGTCACCCTCTCCACCAGTGGCGCGGGCGGGACTGCGACATTGACCGCGAGCGGGAACCTCACGCTCGCGCCGCGTTCCACGCTCCAGATCAGCTCCACGACGCTCGGAGCAGCGACCAAGTTCTTTGTCAGCGGCACGCTGCCGGCGGCAGATGCAACCGGTATCCTGCAGCACATGGCCAGCACCACTGACTTCCTGACCTACAACGGCTCAACAGGTCTCACGCCGTTCACCGGCTACGCCACCGACTTCAGCACCCCGGGAACGAACGTCGCGGTAACCGCGGCCTCGACCGTCGCCAGTTCCGTCAACATCAACGCGCTCAAGCGCACTGGCACCTTCACCACGACAATCGCCGCCGGCCAGACGCTCGACATTACTTCGGGCATGAATCTGCAAGCGTCGGGTACCGGAACTTTTACCGGCGGCACGATCGCGTTCGGCTCTAATCCCGGCGTTTTCTTCGCCGGCTCGGCTGCCACCAGTACCGTCGTGAACAGCGCGATAACTGGCAGCGCCGGGCTGATCAACACCAATGCCACTCTTACCCTCAACGGCGATCTCTCTGGACTAACCGGGACCATCACGAATAATGCCGTCCAAGCGACGACCACCCTTGCGACCAACACCTTTGGTGGCTCTCTCGTAATCCGCGAGGGACAGCTCAACATCAACACCAGCCAGACATTGGCCGGTCAGGGCGCGATCATGCTCGGGACACCAGAGAACGACGATCATCTGGTGAACAACTTCGCACAGGTGAACTTCTCCGGCGCGGGCGCGAATGCGATCATCGGGCGCGACATCATCGTCGACCACGGCTCCTACGATGCCGCCGGCCTGCAGACGCCGTTTTCCTTTTTGCCGTCGCTCGCGCCGCTCAGCAACGCCACCGGCTCGCAGACACTCAGTAGTAACATCACCCTGAACAGCCCCGTCAGGCTCCAAGGCGGCGGCGGCGGCGGGACGGGTTCGACGAATTTCACCGGCAACATCTCCGGCCCGGCGCAATTCTCTGTCACCAACGGGCGCGCCAACTTTAGCGGCAACGTCGGTAACGCCGGCGGTTTCCGCATTGGCGAGCCAGGCTTCACCGCCCAGGTCACATTCTCGGGCACGACCTCCGGGTCCGCGCCGATTGTGTTCGAGGGTGGGAATAGCAGCACCTTGAGCTACATGCCCGGATCACTGCCCACGGGGACGATCACGGTCGAGAGGACCACGTCCTTCGGCGGCACCGCCACCATCTTCCCACTGGCAACTTCAACCATCAACAATGTCGTCAATTTCCGTGACACCGGAATCGTCAACGTGGGCAGTACCGCGAACTGGAATGGCCCGATGAGCGGCGCCGGTGGGCTGACGAAGAACGGCACTGGCACCCTAACTTTAAGTAACGCGACGAACAGCTACGCCGGCGGGACCACAATTAGCGGTGGCACATTGGTCGCCGATACGGATGGGTCACTCGGCACCGGCAACATCAGCCTCAGCGCCGCTTCGGTCACGCTTACCTTGCAGAATGGCGCGACCCACAACTACATCGCCGATACCGCCACCCTGAATATCGGGTTCACCAATGACACGGTGAATCTCCCCTTCAGCGGCACCGACACGATCAGGGCCCTGGTGATCAATGGCGTCAGTGAAGCCACCGGCACGTGGGGATCTCCGACCAGCGATGCCATGCATACCGACCCTCTATTTACCGGCCCGGGACTGCTAAATGTCCTCACCCAACTAACCGTCAGCAGCGCCGTCTCACGGAAGAACCAAGGCGGCACCGATTTCGACGTTCCTCTGCCGCTTCCTCCCAATAACAGGGGAGTCGAGCCACGCCTGGGTGGCTCAACTAATGACTATACCATTATCGTTAACTTCAACGATTCAGTTACAGTAGGTGGTAATCCGCAGGCCGAACTAATCGCCGGTAGCGGCACAGTCGGAAGCGGCGGCACGCCGAATGGCGGCATGGTCACGGTTAGTGGAAATACCGTTACCATTCCGCTCACAAACGTGGCAAATCAGCAAGTCGTCCAGGTCAGGCTTAATGGCGTGAACGGCGCCAGCTTCATCATCCCCATGGGTGTGCTGGTCGGCGATACCAACGGGGACGGCTCCGTCGACGCGTCCGACATTGGCCAGACCAAGGCGCAATCGGGGAACGTGACTGGAGCTGGGAATTTCCGCGAGGATGTAAATTCGAACGGTTCAATCAACGCCGCCGATATCGGGCTGGTGAAATCGAAATCAGGCACGAGCCTGCCGTAGCCGTGGTTTCGTTAGGCACGAGCCGATCGTGCACACGCCGCCATTTGAGTTCGGTGATGCGATAAATCTCCGGACTCATTTTGGCGGCGGCCAGGAAAGCATCCTTGCGCCGGTTCTTCCATCTCCAATGCCGGTGGCATCGTGATTGGACGTGAGAAGGGCGGCTTTACGGCGATAGCGAATTTCGCCGGGACGACCAGCGGCGATGTCCGCTCACGATCGCCCGGTTCGCTTCCCACTGGTCTCATTACGGTTTCCGTCGATTATGCCTACAACGGAACGGACTCGCGGTCACGATCGCCGTGCCTGAACCGTCTACCTTCGGCCTGGTTTGGTCGGCGGAGCGCTCCTGCTGTTGTGTCTTCGCCAGCGCCTAAAGTCGCACATCGTTAGGCCCTAACGAATAGTTTCTGTGGAGCCTAGGGGATTCGAACCCCTGACCTCCTCAATGCCATTGAGGCGCTCTACCAACTGAGCTAAGACCCCGCCGAAGATTTGAGATTGTAGATTTCAGATCGCCGAAGCCGATACTAATCGGCTCCCCGAAACATTCAAATCAAGTTCACCCGGAGTTGCAGCTATCGGGCAAAGATTGAAATCTTTTCTCGTTCGGCCAGCTCGATCATCGCGTCGCGTTCGAGCAGCAGAGTTTTGCCGGCTTCCAACGCAATAACGCGCAGGCGCGCCTCACCCGCAACGCGAATTGTCTCAAGACCGATGACCGGAATATCGAAACGCATGTCCTGGTTCGGCTTGGCTACTTTTGTCATGATTGCGTTCTTGCGCCCGAGCATGGCCCCGCGCTTGAGCGCTTCATTTGTTCCTTCGAATGCTTCAACCGCCAGGACGGTTCCGTTTTTCACGATGACGGTTTGTCCGATGTCGAGCCGGCTGATTTCCTTCGCTATTTCAAACCCGTACGCGACGTCATCCTGCTCGCGGCGAGATAACTTTGGGCCTGCGATCAAGCCTGGCTGGGCGACGCATTCGCCAAGAAATGTGGTCGCGGGAAGCAGGTCCACCTTGATGCCAGCAAGTTCGTCGGCAATTGCCGCGAAGATGGATTCGGCGTTGCGCCGCTTAAGCCGAGCGAGCAAGAGTAACACTTTCCAATCGGGCCGCAGATCGAACAAATTCCTCGGCGCTATCTGTCCCGCCATGACCGCGTGATGGATGTGTGCTTCGCGAAAGCAATTCAACAGCCTGCTCAGTTGTCCGACGCGCATCCAATGCATCTCGTCGACGCCGCCCGCGAGTTGCGGCGAAGTTTCGTCCGTGAAGGCGGCGGCCACGATCCGCCGGACGCCGGCCTTCCGCGCGGCCTGTGCGAGCAGCAACGGGTAAGAGCCGTTCCCGGCGATGATTCCGAGCGCGTCTGGAACTTCCACGAAGCGAGACTAGCGATGCGCCTAACCGCGCCGCCGTCGCTTGACGTGCAGCTGCGCCAGGGCCTTTTGGAGCGAAGCCTGGATGGCCACAACTTCCTCCGCGCTGTGATCTTCCTTCATTGCTGCCTGGGCGCGAGCAACCGCCGCTTCGGCCGCCGCTTCGTCGATTTTCTCGGATTCGAGCGCCATGTCGGTAAGGACTGAGACGGCTTCCCCCGTGATCTCCACGAAGCCTTCGCCGATGGCCAGCGAAGTTACGCGCCCGTCCTTGAAAATGCGAAGTTCACCCGGCTTCACTGTTGTGAGCAAGGGGACGTGCTTCGGATAGACACCGAGTTCGCCTTCCGATCCCGGCAAAACCACCATTTCGACGTCCTGCGAATAGGTCGTCGCTTCCGGGGTAACAATTTCCAGCCGCAGGGTTGCCATTATTCCTTGATCTGCTCGATCGCGCCTTTCATATAGAAATTCTGCTCGGGCACTTCATCGTGAGTGCCTTCCAGGATTTCTTTGAAGCCCCGGACAGTTTCCGGAATCGAAACATACTGGCCTTTCGAGCCAGTGAAAACCTCGGCGACGTGGAATGGCTGGCTGAGAAAGCGCTGAATTTTGCGCGCGCGAAAGACAGTGAGTTTATCCTCGGGGCTGAGTTCGTCCATGCCGAGAATGGAGATGATGTCCTGCAGATCCTTGTAACGCTGCAACACGCGCTGGACACCGCGAGCAACATTGTAATGCTCCTCACCCACAATCTCGGGCGCGAGCGATTTCGAAGTCGAGGCCAGCGGATCGACCGCCGGATAAATTCCAAGTTCCGCGATCGAGCGTTCGAGCACGATCGTTGAATCAAGGTGCGCGAAAGTATTGGCTGGAGCCGGATCTGTCAGATCATCCGCCGGGACATAAACGGCCTGCACGGACGTGATGGATCCCTTCTTTGTCGATGTGATCCGCTCCTGCAGATCGCCCATCTCGGCGGCGAGGGTCGGTTGATAACCGACAGCCGACGGTGTGCGTCCTAACAAAGCGGACACTTCCGAGCCGGCTTGAGAGAACCGAAAGATGTTGTCGATGAAAAGCAGAACGTCCTGGTTGCGTTCATCCCGAAAATATTCGGTCATGGCCAGGGCGGCGAGAGCCACGCGCAAACGGGCGCCCGGGGGCTCGTTCATCTGACCGTAAACAAGAGCCACCTTCGATTTGCTTAAATCCTTTTGATCGATGACGCCTGCTTCGCTCATTTCGGTATAAAGATCGTTGCCTTCGCGAGAACGTTCACCGACACCCGCGAAGACAGAAAAACCACCGTGATTTTTTGCGATGTTGTTAATCAATTCCAAAATGACGACGGTCTTTCCGACACCCGCACCACCGAACGCACCGACCTTGCCTCCTTTCGTGAACGGGCAAATCAGGTCGATGACCTTGATCCCGGTTTCGAGGATCGCGGCCTGCGTATCCTGCTCGGTCAGATCCGGAGCTTTCCGATGAATCGGGTAACGTTTCGTGAAGGAAACCGGTCCGCGATTATCGACCGGGTCGCCGGTGACGTTAAAAATGCGACCAAGCGTCCCCTCGCCCACCGGTACGGAGATTGGTCCACCCGTGTCGGTCACCTTCATGCCGCGTTTGAGACCTTCGGTTCCCGACATTGCGATCGTGCGTACCCATTTTTCCCCGAGATGCTGCTGCACTTCCAGCGTCAGCTTGGTCGGATTGCCATTTACGTCATATTCGAGCTCGAGCGCGTTGTAGATGTGCGGGAGCATTTCCGCCTCGTTGAAATCTACGTCCACGACGGGGCCGATCACCTGCACGATGTTTCCTGTATTCATAAAGAGAAAAGCTGCCGCGCGAATGCTCTCAATGCCCGCGCGGGAGTCGTAAAGTATCCAAGCTAGCTTCCACAACAAGAGGAAAACCAAGCAGAATCCGGCAGGCTCGCCTGACACGATATTGAATGCTGTGAGCCGGCCAAAAAGGCGCCGGTTTATGAGGCTGCCGTAGTAGACGAATGCCATCCCTGCCATGGTCGATCATGCCAGCCAGGGACAGCAATTCCGACGTAGTAGCACGGATATTGCTATAATTACCATAAGATGCACATCTCCAGTACCACGACTACGCATGCGCAGCGGTCGAATGCTGATGACGGTTTCACCCTCGTCGAAGTGATGGTTGCGACGATGCTCGTCGTTGTCTTTTTTGCATCAATCTTTGAACTAAATGCGATGTGCCTCCGGTACATAGACGCCAGCAAGGAATGTCTGGCTGGCATGCAAAGCGTTCAGGATCGCGCAGAGGTCCTGCGCAATCTCGCTTTCTCCGATCTAACGACCACTTCGTTTGTCCGGGATAACGTCATGCCCCAGCCCGCCGATTATACCGCCCCTAACGCCCCGCCCACACTTTTTTCGCAGAAGGCTACCGAGGTAGTCAAGATCAGCAAATACCCGACGCCTGACGGAGTGACCCAGTTCACGCGCTCGCCGAGCGGCCACGTCGCCACGGACTCTGTCGCGACCGATCTGGGGACGGGGTTGGTGAAAGTGGACGTCTCGGTTTCCTGGAGCACGACCGTAGGCGGTCGCGTCCGAACTGAACAGACAAGCACGATTGTTTCCAACGGAACGAAGAAATGAAACTTGGAATTTCGGCGAGAACCTACGCCTTTACTCTTATCGAAATGCTGGTCGCGATCGTGATCGGCTTGACCATTCTTGGTGTCACCGTGACCTCGTCAATCGCCCTGCAAAGGAGCTACAATTCGGTGGACAACTATTTTGCGACGCACATGCAGCAGATCCGCATCGTGGATTACCTGGCGCGAGACGTGAAACGTGGATTGAGCGTCACATCCTCGGTCGATCAGCAAACGGTCGTGGTGAAGATTCCAAAGTATATCATTCAAGCCGGAGATCCGGAGGCGATCGCAAATCCGTCGCGTATCGGAACTCCGCGCAATCCAACCCGGGAGATTGCGAATCGGGATCTAAACATTAATTACGGCCCCCCCAATGGCGCCACGACCAGCTCCGTTGAGTATAAAGTGACCGGCTCTGCTATTCTGCGGACAGAAGACGGGGTGGTAACGACAATTGCCTCAAGTACGGACAACTTACTTCCGCAGACGATCGACATGGAATTGGCCAATACCGAATACACCGTCACGGCCGTTACGTTCAAGCCGATCTCCGTGGCAGACCGAAGCGGGACGACGGTTTTTTCAACCGCTTACCTGAGAAATCGGCGGCGCTCCTTCTAGGGGCCTAACGAGAAGCTCGGCAAACCAAAAAAAACATGCAAGCAAAGAAAAACACTCTAGAAGTCGGTACCGTTTTGATCGGTGTTCTCGGCGCGATTTTGACCGTGTCGCTCATCGGCGCGATCGTATTGCTCAACTCCAGTACGCGTTTAAACGCGTCATCCAATCAGGTGCGAGCGTGGAAGGATGCCCTCGGCGCCGCCGAAACAGGCGGTGACATCGCATTTGCCGAGATAAGGAAGAAGTTGTCCGATCCGGCGAATCAATGGGGAGCGGGTTGGACCAATTCCGGGACGACGCATACCAGCCCGGAAACGACGTTCGGCAGCAGGAACCTTAAAGCTCGAGCTGTCGTCGAAATAGGCTATTTCGATGTAGCAGGAAATTTTCAAATCGGCGCAAATCCAAGCGGAAATGACTGGTATCGTATTCGGAGCAAGGGAACGGCACCCCTTCCGAATCTTAGGCGAACCGGAATGGATGACGCGCTCGGCAACGACGGCAAGAAGCACTTTGCAGCTTTCGGTTCAACCGCAATGCTGGACGTCACAGCCCGAGGCAATGGCGATAGCCTTTTGCGCAAGATCGATTTCCGATACGACCATTTCGTCGCGACCTACGGGCCAAATGGCGACGGCCTAAACAAGGCACAGGTTGCCGCTACCAATGCCCCATCAATCTCGCGGCGAATCGAGCAGATCGTCACACCGGTAACGCCCTTTTTCGACGCTGCGATCAAGACCAATGGCGACTTCCGCGGACTCGGCTCCGCCGCCTACATCGACAGCTACGATTCGCGCAACGGCCCGTACGACTCGACGGTGAAAACCAATCCCGCCAGCCCCCTTTACAAGGATTCCCGCCACGGCTCGGTTCAGATCAACAGCGGAACGGCAACAATCATGGGCACGATTTATGGGGACGTAGCAACGAACGGAGGAAATGTCACCGGCAAGACTCAAAACATTACCGGGACCATCGATAACAATGTTCCTTTCACGATGGAGGACTACCAAATGCCGAACACAGCGGCATGGGCGTACCAGGCCCCGGGCAACGGAGCGGGCCAACTTCCGAGCACGGTATCAGGGAATGTGACTCTAACGCCGCCGGCGGCCGGAGCCCCCGATGCCCCCATTTATTATGTCATTTCGTCCCTTAGCGGCACGTTAACGATAAACCCGGTTACGGTCGGCGGCTCTGGGGTGGACACCTACGTGGCGATCCGCGTCAATGGTGGTGACATAACCGGAGGACTGACAGTGAACGGGGCGGCTGGCGGGACTAAAGGGGTCCACCTCAAGGTGTACTTCGACTACAATATCAATACAAAAAACAACAATATTGACAATGAGAGCCCGAATGCCACCAACCCCTACGCCGGGAATTTGCAGTTTTACGGCATTAGTCCACCGCGCGACAAGAATGGGGTCCCAATCAGGGCACAAACCATCGACCTCGGATCCGGCAAGCCCAGCACCCTTGCGGCGACCTTCTACGCGCCGAGCGCGGATGTCCATGAGAATGGAAACCCGGATTTCATCGGAACAGTGGTCGCCAAGAGTTTTTACTCGAACGGAAACATTAGCTGGCATTATGATCGCGCACTCAATGATGAGGGAGAGCTGCTCGATTTTCGCATCGCTAGTTACGTGGAAGATACTCGTTAGTTGAGCGATTAATCGCTCACGATGCATCTGTTTGTCGCTGAAAGCGCAGGCGCCAGCGCGCTTGCAAATCCGTCGCTCTCACGAGCGCGGAATGACTGAGCTAGGAAGGACTCCGTCCAAGCATCGGAGTCGGCTTGGGCAACATCGGTGTCGGTTTGGGCAGCATCGGCGTGGCCTTTGGTTTCGGAGTTGGCGCTAACATCGGCGTTGGTTTCGGTTTCGGGATTGGCGCTAACATCGGCGTCGCTCCGCCCAAACTCTTCAAGGAAGGACTAGCCACTGGCGGTGTCGCCTGTGTTTTCGCGAGGGCCTCCTCTTGCCGCTTCTTTAACTCGAGCGCTTCTTTTCTCTCGTGCTGCTTCTGCAGGAAAAAAACGCAGCCAAGACCGAGAAAGATGATTACCACAATGACGAGCTTGATCACAGTCGGTCCGGCCTATTGGCTTCCGGGAAAGCGATCAGGCACCGACCGCCATCTGCGCGGTCGAGATTTCGAGAAGCTCAGTGGTGATGGCTGCCTGCCGCATCTTGTTGTACTCGAGTGTGAGGTCCTTGATGAATTGCTGCGCGTTATCGGTGGCGTTTTTCATCGCCACCATGCGCGCGCTATGCTCGGAAGCTCGCGCATCAAGAATCATTTGGAAGACCTGATACTGTATGTAATACGGGAGCATGATGTCCAGCACCGCCTCCTCGGTAGGCTCGAATAGGTAGCCCACCATCGGATCGTTTCCTCGCCCTACCGCCGGGTCTGCCGCTTCCTTCGTAAGCATTTCAAAATCGGTGATCGGCAGCAACGTTCTCACAACCGGACGCTGGTTAATTGTATTCACGAAATGAGTGTAAAGGACGGAAACCTTGTCCACTTCACCACTCAGAAATTTCTCGGTGCAGAACTTTGAGATCGCTTTGGTCTCGACGAACATCGGCGCGTCTTTCAATTCAAAATCGGCAAGCAGCTCCCGGCGTGTCCGGGCGATAAACTGTCGTGCCTTGCGTCCCGCGGTCACATAACCAGTTTTCTCGGTTTCAAACCGCGCTGCTTCCCGCAACAAGTTTGTATTCAAGGCGCCGGCCAGGCCTTTGTCCGTGCTAATGACGAGGACTAGTTCTTTCTTTACCGGGCGCACATGAAGCAACGGATGCAATGTCGGATCGGTCCGGGCCTGCAGAGAAACCAGCACCCGGTTCATCAAGGTTGCATAGGGACGACCAGCCAGCGCGAGTTGCTGCGCTTTGCGCATTTTCGACGCGGCCACCATCTGCATCGCCTTGGTGATCTGCGCCGTGTTGCGGATCGATTTGATCCGGCGGCGGATGTCCTGGGTATTGGCCATTGGTTAAATCTGCTACTCGCGCGGCAATTCGCTAGACAGGGTTCGCACTTTTGAAATCGTTAAGGGCCGTGGCCAATTCCGCTTCAAGGTCTTTGTCGATCTGCTTTTTCTCTCGAATCGCCGCGAGCAAACTCTCTTTTCGCGTCTGCAAATAATCCTGGAGCTTGATCTGGAACTGCTTCACGTGATCAACAGGAACCGGGTCAAAAAATCCGTTTTGCATCGCCCAAAGAACGGCGACCTGTTCCTCCACCGGAATCGGATTGTATTGTATCTGTTTGAAGAGCTCGACGATTCGCTGGCCTCGATCGAGCCGCGCTTTCGTTGCCGCGTCAAGATCCGAACCAAACTGCGCGAACGCTGCGAGCTCGCGAAATTGCGCTAGCTCGAGCTTGATCTTGCCGGCAACCTGCTTGATCGCTTTGATCTGTGCCGCCGAACCGACACGGCTAACGGAAAGACCAACTGAAATCGCCGGGCGTATGCCCTGATAAAAAAGATCGGTCTCAAGGTAAATTTGCCCGTCGGTGATCGAGATCACATTGGTCGGGATGTAGGCCGACACGTCGCCCGCCTGTGTCTCGATGATCGGAAGCGCAGTAAGCGAGCCACCGCCGAACTCCTCGGTCACGCGCGCACTGCGCTCGAGCAAACGGGAGTGAAGGTAAAACACATCGCCGGGATAAGCTTCACGACCAGAGGGTCGTTTCAACACCAGCGAAACCTGCCGATAGGCAACCGCATGCTTTGACAGATCGTCATAAATAATGAGCGCGTCCATCTTGTTATCCATGAACCATTCGCCCATCGCGGCGCCGGCAAAAGGAGCCAGATATTGGTTGGTCGCGCTGTCGGATGCGGGCGCGGAAACAATTGTCGTGTAGGGCATCGCTCCGGCTTTTTCGAGAACACTGAGCGCTCGCGCGACGTTTGAATTTTTTTGTCCAATGGCGACGTAGATGCAATAAAGGGGACGAAATTCCTTCGCTCGGCCTTCCTCGCCGGCTTTGTTCAAACGGGCTTGACTAATAATGGTGTCGATCGCGATCGTGCTCTTACCCGTTGCGCGATCGCCGATGATTAGCTCTCGCTGGCCGCGACCAATCGGAACCATCGCGTCGATCGCCATGATGCCTGTCTGCACTGGTTGACTCACGCTGCGTCGTTTGATGATACCGGGCGCAATCTTTTCCAAAGGATAAAACGTTTCGGTTTTGATCGGGCCTTTGCCGTCGAGCGGCTGGCCAAGCGTATTAACAACGCGACCGAGAAGGGCCTTGCCGACCGGCACCTGCAAAAGCTTTCCGGTCGTCTTCACTTCGTCGCCTTCGGAAACCATTGTCGAGTCGCCGAGCAAAATTGCGCCGACCTCAGTTTCCTCCAGGTTCAGCGCCAGACCGAAGACGCCGTTGGGAAATTCAATCATCTCATTGAGCATGACGTCACTGAGACCCTCGATGCGGGCGACTCCATCACCAGTTTCACGGACGATGCCGACGTTGCTTTTTGTCGTCGAGGTCTTCAGGCCCGCGATCTGTGTTTCGATTTCTTCGAGAATGCTGCTCATAATATTTGTTTGTTAGAGTTGTTGCTGGAGACGCTGCAGGCGATTGCGCACGCTGCCGTCCCACACGTCGCTGCCGACGCGAATCCGCATTCCGCCGATCAAATCGCTGTTCACCAGAAATTCTGTCGTTAGCTCATTCCCATACTTTTTCTTCAGGGTGGCAACTATCTTCGCCTGGGCCCAAGGAGAAACATCGCTCGCGCTTTCAATTTTCGCGTGCCTCTTTTCCACTTCGAGACGCAGGAGGCGATGGTAGCTTTCTAAGATCTTGATGTAATTGCGCGGTTTCTTTTCCACGAGCGATTTGACGAGTGCGGCGATCCGCCCCTGGTCGAGCTGACCATCGGTGAAACTGGCGCGCAGGAGCCCCCGAGAAAGTTGCCGCGTTTCCTTGCTGATTTTCACGCTGCAAAATTGTGTTCGCCTAGGAAGCGAGTTGCCGCGTGGATTCGTCCTGCAACCGACGTTGATCTTCAGCGGTCAATATTTTCCCGGTTACTTTGGCCGTCGTGTCGACAACGAGACGCCCGAGCTCCCGTTTTAGCTCCGCCATTGTGCGCTCGTGTTCGATGGCACTGGCTTCCCGCGCCTTCGCGACGATTTGTTCGGCCGCGACGATCGCTTCCTGTTGTTTACGTTCAGCCAAATGCGCGCTGCTTTCCCGCGCTTCGTCGATCATTCTTTGTGCATCGGCGTTCGCCTTGGCCAGGATTTCTTGATAACGCTTTTCCGCTTCGGCGAGTTCGTGCTTGATCTTGTCAGCGTTAATCAATCCTTCCTCAATCCGCCGCCGGCGCTCTTCCAGCACGGCCAGGATCGGTTTGTAGGCGAAGCGGCGCAGCAAGAAGGCGACAATCGCAAAGCTGATGACTTGCGACAAAAACAGCCACGGATTCCATCCGAACGTCTCGGCTGTATCCCGCAGTATGTCGGTGAAGCCTCCAGCCGCAGCAAGAAATATCAGACTCATAATCTATGCACCCGCATCGCCGGATCGTTCCGCCGAAAGGTTAGTGAACGAGGTAGAGCGCGTAGAAAACGATCGCCTCCGTTAACGCGATCGCCAGAATCGCGTGCACAAGAACCGGAGTGAAAGCGCCGGGGTTGCGGCCGACTGCCGTTGTCATTCCCAAGCCGGTAAGACCGATGCCGATCCCAACGCCCATGGCGGCAAGACCGACGTGAATACTCCCGCTAATTTCTGCCAGTAATGGTAACATCATATTTTTTCTTCTCTGTGGTTAGTTTGGCGAACCCGTCATGAGATCGCCGAAATTGTTAGGAGTGCGCCTGTTCCGGGCCATGTTGCGCAATCAAAAGGGTGAAAATGGCCGTCAACAGCATGAACACAAGAGCCTGAACGAATCCCACCAGCACTTCCAAGAAATAAAAAGGAATCGGGAGGAGCCACGCCAGGTATGGAATCATGCTCGACATCGCTTCCAAAATACTTTCGCCGGCATAAATATTTCCAAACAATCGAAAGCTAAGTGCAATCGGACGAAACAGGATCGAGACCACTTCGAGCCATCCGACCACGAAAAAGACGACGATCATCAGGACTTTGATGATCCCGGTAGTCTCGCCCTTTGGTCCAAACAAGTGCAGTAAAAGTCCGCCTACGCCATTGGCTTGAATCGCCCAAACAATCCAGAGCACGAAAAAGATCGCGGACATCGCCGTGGTCATATTGAGATCGGCATTTCCTCCGCGCAAAAGCGGTCGGTCGACATGAAAAACGCCCGTCACCGGATCGTGATGGCCCCATCCGATGGTCCCCACGCCTGGAATCAGACCGAACCAGTTCACAAACAAGATAAAGATGAAAATTGTCGCGAAAAACCAAAAGGTTTTTTGAACGAGATCGCGGCCAATAATGTTTTCGAGGAAATTATAGAGACCCTCCACCAGCCATTCCCAAAAATTCTGAATTCCCGTCGGTACCGGTTTGATCTTTCGCGTCGCGGTCTGCGCGAAAACAATAATTCCCGCCGCCACTATCCAAGTCACAAGCATCGAATTCGTAATCGAGAATTTGCCGACGTGATAGAGTTCAGCTGCCTTTAGCGAGAGAGCTTCGTGCTCCTTCTTCGCAGGCGCTGCTGCCTTCTCGGCAGCGGAAGCAGGGGTAGCGAGAAAACCAAGCCCCAAAACCGCCGGCGCAACGAGCGACAAAAGCGTTGATCTAAAAAAGCGATTCGACATGCGAATGAGTAACGTGGTAAATGCTGCGGCCAATATTCTGAAATGCACCTGCCGCAGAGGCCATGCACGCCACACAAGGGACGCCTGCGCCGGGCGATATCAAAGCTGATTTTGTTCGCATGACAAGAAACTTTCCGAAAAATTCTTGCCGCGACTTAGGACAACTATTTAAGCGATAGTTCCTCGGCGAACCGCGGAGGTAATGGCTCGATCGCCGCCTCGGCCGTCATGACGCCATGCGAGGCAAGTTCGATCGCTTCTTCGTAATGCGATTCGAGCTGATCGATTTGCGTTTCCTGCCCAAAATTCTCGGCAATCGAAAGATTCGCCCGATAGCCGATTTCCCCACAGAGCTGAGCTGAACGCGAGAATCGCAGCATCTCCGCTCCGAGCGCTTCTGCATCTCGCTCCTCCACCAGCATTCCCGTCCGGCCATGGTTAATGGCTTCCGGGATTCCTCCATGACGCGTCGCCAGGACAGGCAACCCGGTGGCCATCGCTTCAAGAATCGAGTTCGGGATGCCTTCCTGATTTTCATCCGGTGGCGTTTCGCTCGGGTGCAAAAAAAGATGCGAAGTCGCGTAGAGTTCCATCAGTTGAGCTTGCGTAACGAAGCCGCAAAAACGCACCCTGTGCGAAATTCCCAGCTCTATCGCCATTGCCTCGAGTTGCGATTGGAGAGGGCCCTTGCCCGCAACGTAAAACTCAGCCATGGGATTTTCCTTCAAGAACGCCGCAAACGCCCGCAGCGACGTTGCGATGCCCTTCTTCGGAATCAAGCGACAGGCCTGTAAGATTTTCCACCTGCCGTGCCGAGGCGACTCACGACGAATAAATGGAAAGTCCCTTATGGGAATACCGGTCCGATTGATCCGTATCCGGTCGGCAGCGCAACCGAGGTCCACCAAACGATCAGCCAGCGATTGAGAGCGCGCGAGGACAAGCGACACGGCATCGAACATTCGTCGCAACTTCTTTGCGTAGTCAGGAAAACCATCTCTCCGCGCCACATCCGCACCATGGAAGGAAACGACGCATGGCTTCTTCCATTGCTCGATGAATGGGAGCAGGTGAACGCCGGTATGGCCAAAATAGATATGCATCAAATCCGCGTGACGGCGCGCGAGGAGCGTGGCCAGCACTTGATATTCTCCCCGGTAAATAATGGGGGGCTCGCCTTTGACAAACTTCAACCACCCGTGGCGAAGTAGATTCTTTTGGGGTGGCGGAATGATCTCGATGTCCGCGAATGGAAATCGCTCGGCATTTTGCATCTTCTTCGCCATGACGAAGGTTTCGACATGTCGGAGGGCCGTGATCTGCCGATAGATATGCAGCATCTCGGGTTTCAGAAATGTCGTGCAATAGCTGGCTACGATGCGTTTGCCCGATGACTCCATTTGAAAGATATTCCCCGACGACCGGTCGCTTGTCTATCGGTTATTCGGCTAATGCTGCAGTCTTGGTCTCATTCGATTCAACATTGCGCGGCTCGCGTTGGACGCTCAACCATTTCTCCAACTCTTTTTTCAAGGCGGGAATTCCTTCTCCGTTCGCCGCCGAAATGGCCGAAATCTCCACGGCCGGAAAGCGCCGCTGCAAAGCAATGAGATTTTCTCCCGCCGCCGACAGGTCCATCTTGTTCGCAATGATCCGCCAGGGCCGCTGCGAAAGTCGCTTGTCGTACAAATCAATTTCACGCCTGAGGTGCTGAAGATCCTCCGTTGGATTACGGCCATCGCTTCCACCCATATCGAGCACAAAGAGCAACAGTCGACAACGGGTGATATGTCGCAGGAAATCGTGACCCAACCCAAGATTGCGGTGTGCGCCCTCGATCAACCCGGGAATATCCGCCACTCGAGCTCGTGCATATCCTGAGAAATTCAGGACACCGATCATGGGATGAAGAGTCGTGAACGGATAAGGCGCGATCTTGGGATGAGCGGAGGAGAGCTTGCTCAGTAGGGTGGACTTGCCCGCATTCGGATAACCGACCAGGCCCGTATCGGCGATGGTGCGCAGTTCCAGCAGAAAGAAACCTTGCTCGCCTTCACCACCTTCGGTGTATTCGCGGGGCGCGCGGTTGCGGGAACTCTTGAAATGGACGTTGCCTTTGCCGCCTCCCCCGCCCCGACAGAGAACGAACTCCTCGCCAGCGTGCGCGAGATCGGCAATCGCAACGTTGCTTCGCTCCTCTGACGGTAACCTCTGATCGCCGCTTTGGAGCGCGAAGTTTTGATCGGATTCGTTAGGCGCACTTTCCAGCCGATAAACCATTGTTCCAACCGGAACCTTGACAATTTTCGGCGGCGCGGATCGCCCATGCATTTTCTTTCCCTGGCCATGTCCACCTTTTTTCGCCTTCAGCAGGGGTTCATAAAATAACGCGGTAAGATTGTCCGTGTGCCCGTCGGCCCGTAAAATCACATCGCCGCCGCGGCCCCCATCGCCGCCATCAGGCCCGCCCCGCGGCACAAATTTTTCCCGGCGAAAACTCACGCAGCCGCGCCCGCCGTCCCCAGCCTGAGCAAAGATTTTTATTCGATCGACAAACATGGCACCGCTTCAAACTGCCACCTTCCATCGAGCATGTCATCCCTTGCAATCGAGGCGACGACAATTCTCGCTGAGTTGCGAGATCCTTCGCTTCGCTCAGGATGACAGCAGGCCCAAAACTCACGCAGCCTTTTCAAGCCCAGCCCGAACAGAGGTTTGTCCCTAACGGGTCAACATTTGGTAGAGCGCTTTCGTTTTTCTCGCGATCGCTTCCCAACTGAATTTCTCCACCGCACGCTTTCGTCCGGCCACACCAAATCTCTCGCGCAATGCGGGATCGGCCATCAGTTGATTGATCCGTGCCGCCAGATCGCGCTCAAACTGCTCGGGAGCGATGGGTTCGAATGGACTCTCTTTCATCTGCTCGAGTGGAACGAGAAAGCCCGTCTCGCCGTCGACCACCACTTCCTTGATGCCTCCGACGGCACTGGCGACGACCGGCGTTTCACAAGCCATCGCCTCGAGATTGATGATGCCAAAAGGCTCATAAATGGAAGGACAACAAAAAACGGCCGCGTGCGAATAAAGTTCGTAGATCGTCTTCTTCGCGGCCATCTCCTCAATCCAGACAACGTCCGCCCGTTTCGCCTTCGCATCTTCGAAGGCAGCTTTCATTTCCTCCGCGATCTCCGGCGTGTCAGGAGCTCCGGCGCAAAGAACAATCTGAAAGCCCGGATCCATATACTTGATTGCCCTAACGAGATGAATAATTCCCTTTTGCCGGGTGATCCGGCCTACGAAAAGCAGGTAGGGCCTGGTCGGGTCGATGCCCAAACGACGCAGCTCCTCTGTCGATTCGATCTTCCGGTATTCGGCGGGATCGATTCCGTTGTGGATGACATGAATGCGATTTGGATCGACGTGAAACAAACGTTCGATGTCCGCCTTTGTTTCGTTTGAAACGGCGATGACCGCATTGGCCATTTCGAGAGCAGTCCGTTCCAGCCAGAGAGTAAAATCGTAACCGCCGCCGAGTTGTTCGCGCTTCCACGGCCGCAACGGTTCGAGCGAATGCACTGTGATTACGAGCGGCAGCCCGTAGTTCAGTTTGGCGAGAATTCCGCCGAAGTGACTGTACCAGGTGTGACAGTGGACGATGTCCGCATCGATGTTGACCGCATTGAAATTGGTACAACGTTGGACGGCGCCGAGGACAGATTGCAACGGTTTCGGACAACTGAAAATGCTCGCATCCACTTCGAACCCGGTCACACGCAGGTTGCCGTCGACGAACTTCTGATCGCCAAAGCAACGCACCTCCACCGGCATTGTCTTCGCCAGTTCGCGCGACAAATAATCAACATGCACACCAGCACCGCCGTAGACGTACGGCGGATATTCGTTGGTGAGGAAAAGCGCCTTCATGACAATGTTAGATTCTGAGCGGGAATGATGAGCGAAAAATGTTCTAATGTCTCACCGAAATGCCAACGAACGGATTCAAATCGTCCGCTGAACGGGTCAGTCCAATATTGATTCCCGCATCGAGCTGGATATTTGGCGTAACTTTATAAGTAACGCCAAGATCGAAGGTGCCGATCCATTTTGCGTCTTGCTCAGGTACTCACGGCGCTAAAAAATTCAATGTCCGCGACCGGCGTTGGGTGAAAAAGGTGATAGCCGCTTTTGTCCGGCAATTCTTCGCTCTGAGCGAGTGCTCGCTGGATGACGCAGCATAGCGCAAGCGCGTGGAACCAAAGATTTTTCGGTAAGCCAAACACTACGGTGTTGGCGGGGATTTCTGCACCTTTAAAAGCAGGACCGGGACATCCACCTGATGACGCACTTTATCCGCCGTGCTGCCATGCAGGAGATCGCTGATCAAACGATGGCCGTGCGTGGTCATCGCAATGAGATCGATCGGCTCGGTGCGCACCAGTTTGACAATCTCGGTCGCCGGCTCGCCCATGGCCAGGACGGCATCGACTTCGAAACCCTCGCTTCGCAATTCCTCGGTTAGCGTGGCGAGGTATTCGCGGTCTTCTTTCATCTCGTCACTTTCCTGGAGATTGAGCTGTTCGAAGTTGCGTGCAACCCACCCGTCCGCCACGTGCACGAGGATGAGTTTCGCTCCCGTGAGTCGAGCAAGCGAACGAATGTGCCGAAGAATCGTCTGATCGGTCTCGCGGTTTTCTACTGGGACGAGAATCGTATGATACATGTCGTTCTAAATATGAAACCAATCTCGGAATGTCTGCACAAGGAGCCAGGCGTTCAGAAGTCCGATGACGCTCGCGACGATCCAGGCAAACGTTTTTAGCGTCGCACGATTCACGAACTCGCCCATCTTTACTTTGTCGCTGGTGAAGATGACGAGGGGAAAAACCGCAAAGCTCAGTTGCAGGCTCAAAATCACCTGACTGAGCACGAGCAGCTCGGCGGTTCCTTTCTCCCCTGAAATGACCGTCACTACGATCGCCGGCACGATCGCTATGCCGCGAGTCAGAAGACGGCGCAGCCACGGTTGGAGGCGAATATTCAAAAAGCCTTCCATGACGATCTGACCGGCCAGGGTTCCGGTGAGAGTGGAGTTCTGGCCTGAGGCGAGCAGGGCCAGCGCGAAGAGCGTGCTCGCGCCGGTTACACCGAGCACGGGCGAGAGCAATTTGTAGGCGTCCTGAATCTCCGCCACGTCATTGCGGCCTCGAGAATAGAAGGTCGCCGCCGCGACGATCAGGATGGCGGCATTGATAAACAACGCGAACATCAGCGCGACCGTCGAATCGATCGTGGCAAATTTGATGGCGTCGCGTTTTCCCTCCGCGGTTAACTGATAGCGCCGTGTCTGGACGATCGAGGAATGGAGATACAGATTGTGCGGCATTACCGTCGCCCCGAGGATTCCGATGGCGATGTAGAGCATCCCGGGATCGACGACAATCTTCGGGGAAGGCACGAATCCTTTGGCGATGCCGAGCAGGTCGGGGCGAGAAACGATAATCTCCCAGGCAAAGCACCCGCCGACCACGGCGATCAAAGTAATAACGATCGCCTCGATATAGCGAAAGCCCTTGTTTTGCAGAAACAGAACCATCAGCACATCGAGCGCGGTCACACAGACACCTGCGATCAGCGGGATACCGAAAAGAAGATTCAGCGCAATGGCCGAACCAATGACCTCCGCGAGATCGCACGCCGCAATGGCCAACTCACAGATAATCCAAAGCGCAAAAGAGACGGGGCGGCTGTAGTGATCGCGGCAGGCCTGCGCCAGGTCTCGTCCGGTCGCGATGCCGAGTTTCAAGGAAAGTGCCTGGAGTAGAATCGCCATCAGATTCGAGATCATGATGACGCTAAGGAGCGAGTAGTTGTATTTCGATCCGCCGGCCAGGTCCGTCGCCCAGTTGCCCGGATCCATGTATCCGACAGCCACCAGAAAACCGGGACCAGCAAAGGCAATCAGTTTGCGAAAAAAGGACGCCGAATGAGGAACAACGAGGCTGCGATGAACTTCCGACAAACTCGCCAGCTTCGGAACTGTCCGCCAGCCCGCCGTAGTATGGATGGGCTCGTGGCCAGAATTAGGCATGGCTAAGTTATTTGTCTCTTACTAACTATTTGTCAATGGGCAAACAATTTTATTTTGCACTATTTCAGAGAGGTTCTACTTTCGGTTTCGTGCCCGCAAAAATCGCCACTCCTCGCAACTCGGCTGCAGTCGAGGATTATCTCGAACGCATCCTCGATCTGATTAACTCGAAGGGGTATGCCCGCGTTGTCGATATCGCCACCAGTCTCAGGATTTCTCAGGCCAGTGTTACCAACATGGTCCAGCGCCTCGACGCCGAGGGCCTGCTCAAGTACGAGAAATATCGCGGGCTCGCTCTGACCACGGCGGGCGAGACCCTGGCGCGCAACATTACGCGCCGTCATCAGCTTTTAACTGACTTCCTTAAATTGCTTGGCCTCGATGATCAGGTCATCTACCACGACGTCGAGGGAATGGAACATCACATCAGCCCTTCGACCTTGCGGGCGATCGAGGTCCTAACGAAGCAACTCCGGCGGCGACCGGCGCTGCTCGCCCGGGTGGGCGCTACCGCAGGTTAGAAGGTCCCTGTATTCAGGCTCCTTCGGCCACTTCCAGAATCTCGCCGGGGTGGCAACGGATGGAGAGCATGATCGGCCGGCAACAAACGCTGCAATCTTCGACCAGCGATTGCACTGCCTGCGAAGTATCGATCTGGAGCGGAAATGATTCGCCGCAATGCGGGCAATTGATCGATGCTTCGACGATTAGCTCCATTGAAGCGCCCGGCAACTTACGACGTAACGTTACGCGGTTGCTTTGATTCCGCCGTTACCCGGGCTTGATCGCGCTTGCGAAAGTGCAGCTTGCCCACGCGGCGGCCGTCGGTCTCTGAAATCGTCACCAGGTAATCCTCGATCTGCACCTGCTCGCCTTGCTTCGGCAAGTGCCCCAGCAAATGCGTCACGTATCCGCCGATTGTGCTCACGTCCGCGCTCTCCAGTTTGAGTCCGGCCATATCCTGCAGTTCATAAAGTCCCACCGCCCCGTCCACAGAAAACTCGTTCTCATTGATCTCGCGGAATTCCTCCTTCTCGGCATCGAACTCATCTTGAATATCGCCGACCAATTCCTCGAGCACGTTTTCCAACGTCACCATTCCCACCGTGCCGCCATATTCATCCACCACGATGGCAAGATGAGCGTGCTTGCTCAGGAAAAGATTCAGCAATTTTTCCAGCGACATCATTTCCGGAACGGGAATCAACTCCCGGCGGATGCGCATCAAGTCAGGCTTCGGATCGCGCATCATCGGAACCAGTTCCTTGATGTGGACCAGGCCGAGTGTGTTATCGAGATGACCGCGACAAAGCGGGAAACGCGTGTGGCGGGAAGCGAGCGCTTTCTTCACGTTGTCCTCGAAACTCTCCTCGATGTCGAGCGAGACGACCTCGCCCCGCGGCGTCATGATATCGCGCACCACCCGCCGGCGCAGATCCAGCGCGTTCATAAGTAGGTCGCGCCCGAGCTCCGAGACTTCGTCCGATTTTTCGCTTTGATCGAGGATCAGGCGCAATTCTTCTTCGCTATGGGCCAGCTCAGAGCCACCAACGGGTTTCAGTCGAAGAAGTTTTATCAGAAGAAGGTTTGCCGATCTGTGTAGGAGCCAGATGGCGGGCTTGAATATTGTGTAAAACAAATGAAGAGGCCGCACAAGGGCCAGCGAGACCGGCAGCGGATTCGCGATCGCAATGTATTTCGGCGCCAGCTCTCCGAATACGATGTGAAGAAAAGTGATGCCGGCGAAAGCAAGTGTGACGGAGACCGCTGATATGACTGCGTGCGAATGCACGCCGACAAGAGCAAACGCAGGTTGCAGAACGGTGGCGAGAAATTGTTCGCCGACCCAGCCCAGACCCAGACTAGCCAGCGTCACGCCGAGCTGAGTGGCCGAAAGGTAGGCCTCGAGGTGCCCGCGCACATGCCTGGCGAAGGTGGCGCGCAAATTCCCCTCCTCCACCAAAGCGTCGAGCTGGCTGCCGCGAACTTTCACAATCGCGAACTCACATGCGACGAAGAAGCCGTTCAGGAACACAAGCGCGGCGATGGCCGTCAATTTCCCGACCAGGACACCGGGAGAATCCCAGTGCTCAGCAATGGCTTCGGCCAAAGGCGCGAAAGCAATGAATAAGAATAACGAAATGCTCATCACACGGATGCTGCCCTCGCACCCGAAACCCTGCGTAGCGAAATGCTACCAGCTCGATTTCGTTACGCCTGGAATCAATCCCGCGGAAGCCAATTCGCGAAAAGTCAGACGTGAAATTTGAAACCGGCGAATAAACGCGCGACGCCGGCCACTGACCTGGCAGCGATTGACCACCCGGGTCGGGCTGGCGTCACGCGGCAATTGTGAAAGACCAGCGTAATCCTTCTTCGCTTTCAACTCTGCCCGCAGTGCAGCATACTTCTTCACGGTCGCGCGCTTGCGATCGTTACGATTGATCCAGGAGGTTTTCGCCATAAGGGAACGCGGAAAGTAGCGGACAACGTCCGAATTGCAAGTTTGTTTTGGGATGAACGAAGTCAGAGCCGCGCTATCCCTTTTCCGCTGACATACATAACCGCATGCTCCCGCTTTTCTCTGACCGGTTGCCGACTACCGCGGACGATCTTGCCCAGATGCTTGAACGAAGTCTGCGGCAGATCGTCGATCCACAAAGCGACATCGTCGCGGTGCGCGCAAAGAATCTTTCCCGAGCTTGAGGAATTGAGCATCAATCTGAACGGCGCGCGATTGCGGCCGGATGCTCCACGGCCTTCTCCCGCTTCTCGCGAAACCAAGCCCGCGCTGACGGTGCGACAGTTCGATCTGAGCGGCCACGGAATGATTGTGATGGGCGCGCGATTGGATCTGGTCATGCGGGCAGAGAATGCGCAATTTCATCAAGGCCGGACCGATGATGGGAAAGATCGTTCTCATTCTGCACGCCGCGGATTCGGGGAGAATTGACGTGTCAGCGGCGAAGGCAGATCTCGAAAATCTGATATCCTCCCTCGCGAAACGCGAGGCCGGTCGCCACGGCGTCGCGATCGAGGATTTGGAATTGCAGTTCAACGCTTCCGGGCTGCGCGTAATCGACGGAATAGTACGATTTCGCGCGCGAAAACTATTCTTGAGCGGGGTCATCCGCATCGCCGCGAAGTTGAGTATCGATGAAAACCTGAGCGCTCAGTTGTCCGATCTTAGCTGTACCGGCGACGGAACCGTCGGCACGCTCGCTTGCAATCTTCTTCGGCCCCACCTCCAGCGATTGGAAGGTCGCCAATTTGATCTCGCCGCGCTACCGCTTGGCGACATCGTGCTGCGCGAGATCGAAATAACCGCCGGCGACAAGCTTGAAATCACTGCGCAATTCGGCCGCGCCGGTTAGCGGACGACCAGGTGCGGCAACGCGGTCTGCATTCGGCGACTCGCCGGATGCTCTCGCTGCTGCAAATCTTTGCGGCGAGTCGCCGCAAAGGGCACGCGAGCCGCGTGCGCTCCCCAGCAGGGAAGTGGTGCCGTCATTTTCGCGCGAAAGGCGTTCCATATTTTCAACGGACCGCTATCATTCTCATCCTCAACTCGCCTGCACCGCATGCTAATTAAGATCGGCTTTGATATCGCCTTCAAGCTCACGGGTCCTACGCCGATGATCCTGATGTTGTTCGTTCATCCATCGCGACGCGGCGATCTTCGCGCGGAGGAACGCCTCGTCGTGGAACCCGATTTGCCGATCAAATTGTATAACGACGTTTTCGGTAACATCTGCGCGCGCGTCTTCGCCTCAGCCGGCGACATCCGATTCACGCTCGAGACTTTGATCGAGGACAGCGGAAAACCTGACCGCGAGGTGCTTGATGTTCAGCAGCATGAGGTCCAGGACCTGCCCGATGAGGTTCTGAGTTTTCTCCTTCCCAGCCGTTACTGCGAGGTGGACAAGCTCTCCGACATCGCGTGGAAACTTTTTCATTCGACGAAACCGGGATGGTCACGTGTTCGGGCGATTTGCGATTGGGTGCATGAGCACATTGCTTTCGGCTATCAATTCGCGGATCCAACGAAGACCGCGCTCGAGGCTTATCAAGATGGCAAAGGAGTCTGTCGGGACTTTAATCATCTTGCGGTCGCGTTCTGCCGCTGCATGAATATTCCGGCCCGCTACGTTACCGGTTATCTGGGCGACATTGGCGTCCCGCCAGACGGCAACCCGATGGACTTCAGCGCCTGGTTCGAAGTATATCTTGGCGGCCGCTGGCACACCTTCGACGCTCGCCATAACGTGCCGCGCATTGGCCGCATTCTCATGGCGACCGGTCGGGATGCCGCCGACGTCGCCATCACGACAAATTTTGGTCGAGCCATTCTAACGAAGTTCGTCATCGTATCGGACGAAGTACCCGATCGGTCGTAAAGAAAAGGAAATTCCGAAAAATTCTGACATGAATTATCCAGTGATCGACTGCAAACTTCCGTATATATTTTGTTAGGTTTATCACGCACCATGACTTGGACAGCGAAAGATTTTTTTGCCGACATTTGCCGCATCGCATCGGCGTGTTGCGGGGATTCCGGAGCCGCTCTGGTGCGGAGTCGCACGAAGCGCATTGTGCGATGAAAGACGGCGCGATGGTTACGTGTCGAGTACTTTGGAGTTTGCTTGGCGTTGTCATCGACAGCACTCAAGAGGTCGCTCCACATGCTCCGAGCGTGAAACCCTGCTTCAAAGAGTTCGAGAAACAGGGACGACACCCCGTCACTCTTCCGATGGGCGTCACGGTGCGGTCCTTTTCCAAGGCAGAGTTCTATGAACTTCCTGGCAACGAGGAGATCACTCTTGTTCTAGTGGCCGCCAATAAATGTGTCGCTCATCTCGACGAGTATCCGGATCATGGCGTCACAGAAGAGATTCTCGATTGCGTGATCGAGCGGACGATTACTGAGATAGATGCACGTGTTTCCTGAAATGGAACCTAATTCTCGTTAGGTCTTACTCATGCCTTGCATCCTCAAAACACTGATCGCCTGGCTGATCCCATCTGGAGCGTGAATCAAATGGAGCGCGAAAAGATCATTTTCTTCCGGAATTTTTTCTTCCGGGCATTTCTCATCGGCGTTGTCTTTGCCCTGCTCTTTTTCGCCGCTTTCTGCGCGTTTTGGAATACCGGCGCGGCATGGGTCGCCTACTTATTCAAAGTCGACGAAAAGGAGTTAGGAAGGCTCGTGCTGATGTTCTTCCTCCAGCTCCGGCTCGTGATTGTTTTCTTTTTTCTGGTGCCGGCCCTGGCCCTGCATTGGATGGCAAAAAAGAAACAGTGAACAATTGCGTTCACGGAGCGCAGCCGAAAGCCGCACCGCGCTCCTGCCTATTGCCGTGCCAGGCGTCGGAAAAGCCACGCACCGAGCAGGAGGAAGAGCACGTTCGGAAACCAAACGAGCAACTCGGGGTGCAGCTTGGGGTTTCCGCGCAGCGTATCGGCGACGATGATGAAGAGGAAATAGAGCATGCCGACGATCAGACTCATCGCGAAACCAATCGACGTTTCGCGACGATGCGCGGTCACGCCGAGCGGCACGCCGATCAGCGCGAAGGCCAGACAGGAGAAGGGAAACGAAAAGCGTTTGCTGATCTCCGTGCGGCTGGCGCTTTGTTCCGAGGTGTTGCCGCTTTTTAGTTGATCAAGGAGATCCTCGATCGAGAGGGCGGATCGGCTCGGCCGCCGCTTTTCTTTTTCATAAAGTTCTTCGAGACCGATCGGGAGCGTTCCCTCGGCCATGCTGATTCCGTCGCGTATCTTGCGCAGATCGAGAGGATCGGCCAGGTCGCGCTGCTGATAACGCGCATCGTAGAGATGCATGAGAATGCGTTTGTTCGCCAGGTCTGCCTGCAGAATTCCGCGGCGGGCGAACGTCACTTTCAGCGGCAGGTTATGCTCGTCCATCTCGAAGACGAGAATGTTCTCGAGCTGATTTCCTTCCTTTTTGCCGACGTAAATTTTTCGCCCCGGGAAACTGGTCGATTACCTGGTCGCTGCCGAACAACGCCATGGGATTGCGCGTCGCGAGATCGAAGATGGTGCTTCGCAATTTTTCCTGCGCGGCCGGTGCTACCTGGACGTTGAGCCAGAGGCTGATGGCCGTGCAGACCAGTGCCAGGCCCGCCAGCGGCAGGCAGATGCGAGTCACGCTCACACCATTGCTTCGCCAGGCGATCAATTCGTTATCCGCCGAGAGCCGACCAAAGACGAGCAGGATGCCGGTAAGCAATCCCCACGGAATCGTAAAGATGAGAGAGAACGGCAGGATGTAAGCGATGAAGCTGACAAGGTATTCCAACGGGACATCGTGATTCACCAGCAACGGAAGAAGTTTGCGGAAAATGTTTCCGACGATCAGAACCAGGCTGAGCACCATGATCGCGAAGAGGAGATTGATGAGGAGCTCGCGTGTGATAAACCGGTCGACCAGCTTCATGGCTGCCGTTCTGTTAGTTCGAATCGGTCGCCCGGACAAATCCAAATCCAGGTTCCGCCTTCGTTGGTCGGCTCGGACGCGGGACGGTTTGCTTCGCTGCGAACTTTGCTACCTTGACGGCGAAGTGAAGACGAAGGCGAATCATCTGGCGATTGATCGGCCCCCCCGGGCCGCGCGCGCGACGTTTATCGCGGGCCTCCTCCTTTTCCTAACGGGTTGTGAAACAACGCGCAATCTCTTCCTCCAGCCCAGTCCTGATTGGCAGGCGAAGAGTGGACAGCTGCAATACCGCGGCCCGAAGACGAGTTTAATCGGCGAAGTGCTGGTCAGATTTTCCAAGCAAGGCGACTTCGAGCTGACTTTCACAAAAGGTCCGGGCATCACCTTGATGATGATTCGTCAGAACGCATCCGTCGTCCGCGCGACCGGACCCCTAGCCCGGGGAAGCTGGTCGGGGCCGACGGAGAGCGCTCCGAAACGCTTGCGCGGCTGGCTCGAGTTGCGCGATTTCCTGTTACGCTCGGGTGATCAGACATCGCTTCAGTACGTCGCAGGCACTGAGAAATTTACCTTCCGATTTTGACCTGCGCAGATTGAGACGCGAACCTCCGTTTCTTTTTCGCGCATCTGCCTATGCCGCCTTCTCAGTTCATCGCCCGACTTGTGACGCAGCGCCGCGCGCTCGTTTGGACCGGCGTGGCGCTGCTCTCCACGGCGTGCCTTTGGATTTTGGTCACCAGAATTCGGCTCGACACCGAAGTGCTCAATCTCCTCCCGCAAGGTTTTGAATCGGTGGAAGGACTGAAGATTTACAATCGCGATTTTGCGCAGACCCGGGAGCTGACTTTTGCGCTGATCTGTCAGCCCGAGGACGTGGAGAAACTGGAAGAATTCGCGCCGCAGTTTGCTGAGTCACTCCGCAAACAACCATGGTGTACTCGCGTTCTGGCCGGTTCTCCGATGGAAACGCCGGACGGCGTGCGGGACCTCCACAAAATCGCCGTTCCGCTTCTATTGAATCTGGAACCCAAGGCATTCGACGAGACATTAGGTATTCTCCAACCGGCAAGAATTCAGGAGCGATTGCGTCGCATCCACCAGGAAATCGAGGCGGGGTCTCCGCGACCCGAAGTGGAGCTCACGTTTGATCCGCTCGGAGTGATCGCACCAGCGCTCAAACCCTTTTCCACCAATGCTTCGCTCGAGGAGGATCAACCGCTGGTTTCACCCGACGGAACAATGCGAATCTTCCTCGCTGTGACGAATCAGCCAACAATCGACGCTTTCGATTGCCAGAAACTGATGCGCGAGGTGAATGACTTTCGCGTGCATGCGCACACAGGCTGGGACGGCGGCCCTTTGGAAATTCTTGTCACCGGACGCTCCGCGTATGTCGCCGAGATTTCTTTGAGCATGCGACACGACATCATCGTCACACTGCTCGGTTCGGTTCTCCTGGTCGGCGGCGTCTTCTACGCCGGGTTTCGGCGCTGGCTACCACTATTCGGGATGGGTTTTTCACTCTTGCTTTGTTGCCTCGTCGCCCTCGCTGCTGGTCTGCTGATCTTTCACGAATTGAACATGGTCACGATCGGCTTCTGCGCGATCCTCATTGGCCTGGGAGTCGATTTTGCGATCCTCATTTTCGGACGCTATCAGCAGGCTCGCGATGAAGGCTCAGATCATCCGCGAGCAGTGCAAGAGGCCGTCTCAAACCTTGGCCGCGCGATTTTCTTTGGCGCGCTCACGACTGCCGTCGGCTTCATGGCGTTAATGCTGGCGGGCTCCGCTGGATTCACCCAACTGGGCGTGCTCATCGCTATCGGCATCATGTTCGCCGGGATTTTTATGACGACGGTTTTCTTTCTCTTTCTGCCGCGAAAAAGTCCCCCGCCTCGCGGTGACTGGATGTTTACGCTCGTGAAAAGTTACGTCCGCTGGACGGTGCGAAACCCGGCGCCGATGCTTTGGATTGCGACCCCTGTCCTGCTGGCGTTGACCGCCATCGCGATCCTGCCGAAGCCCCGCCTGATTTTCGACATCAGTACGCATTCGATGGAACCGAAATCGAGCGACGCGGGTTACGCGCTGAAAACGATCATGCGCAAAATGCCCACGCGCTGGGAGCCGGTCATCGGCATCGTCCGGGCTGCAGATGCGCAACAGCTCCACGACTTCTGGCAAAAAATCGCGGCCCACTGGAGCGAGGTGGAGGCGGTCGGAAAGATCAAGAGCTTTTCGACACCGGCCGCGTTGACGTTGTCGCCGCAACGGCTGCAAAGAAACCGCGAGCGATTGCAGCGCATCGATTTTCCAGCAGTTCGAGAGGCTTTGGAAAACTCGCTTACCGCCGAAGGTTTCACGTCGGACACATTTCGTCCGGCGTTTAACCTTCTCGATCAACTGCAGAGCGCTGCCTCCCTCGCCATCCCTATTCCCGATTGGCGAAAAACCTTGCCGCAATCATCCAGTTGGTGGTTCCTCGTCGATCGCTATTTTTCCGACAATCCCCTGCTCACGACCGGATTCGTAACGACCAACCGTCCGGTTGAAACCGAAGCACAAAAGGAAATGCTGCAGCGCGAACTTCCCGTCGCAAACGTGCCGATGATCTTATCAGGCTGGAGCTACACGCTCCGGGATCTTGCCCCATGGTCGCGCCGGCAGTTGATCGTGATCAGCACGCTAATGGCGATTTTCGACGCCGCCCTGCTCGCGTTGCTCTATCGCGATTGGCGGCTCTGGCTTATTCAAGTGGCCACCCTGGCGATGGCGATCGGTGCGATGATTGCGTCGATGAAGCTGCTGCAAATCCCCCTCAACCTTTTGAACGTGCTCGCCTTCCGGCTGGTGCTCGCGGTCGGCGTCGATTACGGAATATATGTGCTGCTGGTTTGGCAAAAGGCGAGACAACTCGATCACGACGTTGCTGGTGTGGTGAAGCCCGTGTTTCTGGCCGGACTCACTGCGATATGCGGATTTGGTTCGCTCGGCGCGGCTAACAACCCGACTCTGTCCGGTCTCGGCTACGCCTGCGCCATCGGACTCTTCTGGAGTCTGGCCGCGACAATTTTTTTCACGCTTCCGGCTGCGGCTGCGGCTGAACCGAAATCCTGGCGCGAAGAATCTTTGCAGTCTCGCGTCTCACCATCCGAACATGTCTAGAAAACTCTGCCTTTCCCTCTTCCTCTGCATCGCAGCTACCATCGCCTCCGCCGAGCCGCTCTCGCCAACCGATGTGAAATCTCTGCTCGCAAGCCTCCGGGAAAAGCGGGCTCGCGCTCCGCAAATCGAGGCGGATTTCCAGGAAGAAAAAAACATTCACCTGATGAACAAGCCGATTACCAGCTCGGGGAAAATCTGGTTTCAGACTCCAAATAAGTTTCGGCGGGAAGCGAAGGGCAATGCGCCCAGCGTTACCGTAAGCGATGGGCAGCAGCTCTGGATTTACTATCCGAAGTTCAAATCCGCCGAGCACTACTCGTTGGGAAAGCACTCCCCGCTCGATGCTGGAATCACCGCCTTGACCGCGGCCCTGAATCTCGAAAATATCGAGAACATGTATCGAGTTTCCGGCGTGAAAACCAGCGGCGCCTACGAGCTGGATCTCACGCCGCGCCCACCATCCTTACGCAAGCTTCTGCAAAAATTTACGATTCGTCTCAATGATCGACTTGAAGTCGTCCGCACTGAAATGCTCCAACCGAATGGGGATCGGATTGTGACGGAGTACTCGAACGAGACTCGCGCACCAATCTCTGCCTCCACCTTCGAGTTCACGCCACCCGCCGGAACCGACATCACAACGCCGCTAGGGCACTGACGTTCCTTTCGTTCGTCATCGCGACGCCGGTTGGCGCGTGTCACGGGATCGGAAAGAGCTAGAGTCAGCTCAACGGAATTTGCACGCCGAATAAATCTTGTCGATCAATTCGGTGCCTGCTACGGATATATGAGCTACTCCGGCACCCGAAGGCCAAATCCAAACGGACTGCATGAGTATGAAAACCAACGCGAAATTCCGATTCGGGACGGCCAAGGCGCGTGGAATCTACCTCGTCATTGCCTTGGCCCTCTTCTCGCTTCTTGCAAGCGAAACGAGCGTCTGCACAGAACGCCACCGCAACCATTCTCAACGGCGGTCTTCCCGGTATCACTCTTCCCGTTGGTGGGGGGTTCTTCACGTTCGATATCAACCTCACGACGACGTTCCCATCCCTCGGCATAACGTACTTTTTACGGTCGAACGACGGGAGCGGATTCTTCTGCATCTCCGAGCTTCAGACCAGTGGTTCACCCTTTGGTTATTGCCCACAGCAACCTGAGCCCGCAAGTCCGATCAATCCGCCGCCGGGCCATGTTTGGATCCGGCGAACCATCACGATCTGGGCTGTGTCGTTGCCAACCCCAATAAGCCGCTTCCACCTGGCAAGCTACTTTATTTCCACGATCATTCTCTCGTATAGCACTTCGCTGGCGCCCGGGGTTTACCACATCTTCTTTGATCCCCGCACCATCGTTGCCGATGCCAACTTCAATGACCATGGCGTCACGGCAAACCAGTTCACGGTCACCATCGTTCCAGCGGCTGCGAAGCCTGGATCACGTTAGGATAGTCTGATTTCAGGCCAATTCGGCCTGATTCGACATTTCAAAGTAGGACGCTAACTCGGAAAGTCACTACTCGACCTCAGCAGAGAAGCTTGCTACAAAAGGGTCCTCTCATGCGGCGGCGTTCCCCACTTCTGCTCTTCGGCAGCATGCTCCTGTTTGCAACGACGGTTGCCGGCGATCCTCCGACCTCGCGCGATTCCTCAGAGATTGTCTCCCATATCAAGCGTGAACCTGTTCAATCCACGGCCATCGCCGCCGTTGGTTACAGCAAGCGCCTGCACGTCTTGGAAATCGAGTTCGTGAACGGAGCCGTTTACCGCTATCTCGACGTGCCCGCGTCGGTTCATCGTCGTCTGCTCGTGGCTGAATCCAAGGCTCGGTTCTACGATACAAACATTCGTGGCAGATATCGGTCGCTCCATGTTCAGCCGCGGAAGAAAAAGTGAGCCGTTTCGGACAACGAAGACGATTCAGTCTTGTTCTCACTTCGGCGGAGAAGCGAGTCGCTTGCTTCGTCCTCCTCGCGTTCGGGCTCGGTCTGGTCACCAGGGAGTATCGCGACAAACATCCGCCGCCAGCGCCGCCCGCCATCAAGGCAGCCGAACATCCCAAGCGCGATCCAATGACAAAGAAACGCACTCGGCCGGGAGAGAGGAGATAGAAAGGATCCGCATCGGCGGAGTTGGGCATTCACGATCGGCATTTACGTCGGCTGCGTGGCACGAAAGCTTCTGCGAAAGAGGCCATGCGAGTGTTGATTGCTGACGACGAAAAAGGCGTTGGCACTTCGCTCGCGGCCCTCGTCCGCGAGTGCCAGCACGAGGTGGTTGAAGTAGTCGGCTCCGGTTTTGAGGCGATTCAGGCGTACCACCGTCACCATCCAGATGTGGTGCTGATGGACTACTATATGCCACGGTTGAATGGCGCCACTGCTTGCCGCAACATTCTCTCCATCGATCCGGCAGCGAGTGTGATCCTTGTTTCCGGTGCGGCCCGTAGTCAGGATCTCACCCACGCAGGGGCGATCGCCGTACTCTCGAAACCGGTCGACTTGGATCGGTTGGAAAATTTGCTGAACGCACGGAATCAGTCGCAGACCCCCGCCCCAACGGAACCGAGCATCTTCTCCGTTCAGTAAGAAAATAAGCTTCCGCTCCCTGGCAAAATCGGCTGGAATTAGCCGGTGACAGTCAATGATCGTGCGATGCACTATCGTCGCCCGGATGAACCCCGCTGAACGAAAATGAATTGGGAAGCCATCAACGCAGGCTCTCAGTTAGTCAGTTCCATCGCGGTCGTCCTCTCGGTCTTATATCTCGGCGTTCAGGTGCACCGGAGCACCCGCGTGGCCAAGCTCGCCGCCCAGGATGCCGCCGCCACCGCCCTCCGCGACGTAACGAAAACCTTTTCGGAGAACGCCGAACTGAGTCGCATCTGGCGGCGTGGACTGGAAGATTTGGGATCGCTCTCGGCTGAAGACCAGGCCCGTTTCTTCCATGCGGCCCACCAATTTCTCAAAGCGATCGAGACCATTCATTTTCATTACATTTACGGCCTCATGGACGAACAACTGTGGCAGGGTTGGCGAAATCTGGCCTGGCATTATGTCGGAACACCGGGACTCGCTTATTATTTGCGACGCCGGCCCGGCGTATTTTCGGAGCGATTTCGGAAATTCATTGAGACGCTTGAGCCTCTGACAGAGAGGCGTACCGTGGGTAATCTCCTTGGGGAGGAGAATCGGACGGCCGTCAGCTCAGAACGGATCGATCCATAACGCAAAATTTGGTATCAGCACTTCCCCGGTCCTGACGTGGCCGCTCGTCCCTTTGAAGCGTACTCAAACCGGCTCACCCGAGGGAAGCCTGATGATTCCGGCGAAGACCGCCTTGTTGCCCTCGCAGAATTCTTCGTGAAGCGATCGCTTTCCGTTTTTCAATCACAGCGTGGCAAATATATTCCGTTATGCGGGTGCTAATTGCTGACGATCAAAAAGGCGTGGGCAAGACGCTCGCCGAGCTTGTTACCCATTGTCAGCATGAGGTGGTTGAGGTTGTCGGTTCGGGCCTGGAGGCCATTCAAGCCTACGCGCGGCATCATCCGGACGTCGTGCTGATGGATTACCACATGCCGAGACTCAACGGAGCGACCGCTTGCCGCAACATTCTCGCAAAGGATCCTGACGCCCGCATCATTCTGGTTTCTGGATTGTCGCCGGAAAACGACTTGAAGCAGTCCGGCGCCATCGCTGTCCTGACCAAGCCGGTGCAACTCGATCGGCTTTACGCCGCTCTTTATGCAGCGGCTCCGCCAGAAACCGGACGAGAAGAAGGGATGTCGCTGATCTCCCCGCCGCCTCCGCCGAATCAAGGCGCGGCCTGAATCCCGCTGTCAGTCGCACGGCGCCCAGCTAATCGTTTTCCTAACGCGATGGCCGGCAGCTCGACCGCGTAGTAAACCGCCGCACTCACGAGAATCGTCAGCAAAAGCGTTACGATCAGGTAGAAAGACCCCGGCCAACCGCGCAGAGCCGCGTTGCCTTCCAGCGCGATCCAGCATACCAGCGGCGTCGCCACCACCAGATGAAAGAGGTAGATCGAGTAGCTGATTTGCCCTAACCAGGCAATCGCTCTGATCCGAACACGAAGCCACGCAACCCAAACCCAGAACAGCAGAGGAGAAACGACATAAGGTGAAAGCCAATTCCGGCTTGGATGAATAACGAAACGAAATTGCCGCGGGCCGCCGATCAGTACAATCACCACGGTCAGTGCGATCAGGATCCAGACCTTGTGATTCCTCCTGATCGATTCGCGAAAGCCTTTTGTTTCGTCATACACAACTCGAAAATAAGCGCCCCAAAACATGATGCCGAGGTGCCGTGGCAGATTTTTCCAGCCAGCTGCGATGTCTTCCGGCACGACTCCGACCCGTTTCGCACCTTTCACCAGCAACCATGCAAGGGACATTCCCAAGACCAATCCGACGAGGACGCGCGGGTTGTTGAGCCAACCCAGCCGCCAGACCAGCCAGCATGAGAGATAGAAGGCAATCTCGGTTTCCAAGGTCCAATAGAGGCCCATGATCTGCGGTTGCCTGAAGACTGTCGGCAGCATGGTGGCGTTTGCTGCAACCAATGGCGCTGTGATCGCCCAACCCTGCCACCACCAAATGAACACCAGTGCGGCCATCATTGAAACCCAGTAAGCCGGGAAGAGGCGGAAGAACCGGCTAATGACAAAACGCCGCCCGGTACCTTCGCGCGGTCCGCGCAGAGTCCCATAAATTACGAACCCGCTGATCGCAAAGAACAGCACCACACCGGTGATCCCTAGGACAAAATACCGGGGCAAGGTCTGCTCCGTGGCGCTACTACCTTGGCGAGCGACAGGGAGAAATAATTGCCAGATGTGCGCATAAGCCACCATGAGGGCTGCAAGCGCTCGCAACGTGTCAATGTGCTCGAGCCGATCAGTAGCAGGGCGTGAATTCACAGCGCCGTGTTTGTTCGTGCAAAACCCATGGATTGACGAGCTTTTTCGTTCGCGAGACGAGACGCCAAAGCGCGATGATCAGCATTATCAGCGCGGGAGCGGATTATCCGAGCTCGCGTGCTGCCAGTAAATGGTCACGATCCACCAGCGCCTAGTGTCGAAGAACAACTGAAAGCTGTTAATCCCACGCATGAACGGTTCGAGATCGTCCGTCTTATACCGCGATTCGTATGTGCTCCAGACGTGCGCGATCTGTCCAAATTGCTCCGTGCGGCGCGCGATTTCCCTCTCGAAGAATCCATTCCCTTCGAGATAATGGCTGACTCGCGCGATGTAGGCTTCGACGTCAAGCATCTGTGGAACCAACGCGCTACCGGAATTCAATGCGCCGGCGCTCTTACTCGTCGGAATCAGGCGCGCGCCAGGGAAAAATAAAGATCGCTCGCGATCCCAATCACGCTTTTTCCCCGCCGGACCGGAGATGACGTCGTAGGCGGCCGTAATGATGGCATCGATTGAGGCAACATCGTTAGGATTGACCACTCGCGTGGGCGTTCGTCGAGTATCGGTTTCTTTCATTCGCAGAATCTACCGATCTTTCGTCCGCCGAACAGCCAAAGCGAAGAGATGAGAGAGGAACGCGAGCTGACAGCATCAGCCTCCCGTGAACCGCGATGACAAACTGCTTTCGCCGTCGGTGCAATCATCGAAACGCTGTCACGCCTCCAGCGAAACGTTACCCGAATCGGAGCAGAGAATAACGTTCTTCAGTTCGGCCGTGAACTGACCAACTTCCCTAACGAAAGCTTCCTCCTCGCCCTCCTCCGGCGGATCAAATCCCAGGAAAACCAATGCGGCGTTGGCCGAGCGTCGGTGAATCTCCTGCGCCAGGTTGCCGCTCACCACGATTTCTGGTTGGGCCGTAATCCGCGCCGCGGCAAGCAATTCGTCGAGATACCTGGTCGCCTGCTCACGCCCCGATTCGTCGCCGATCGGGTGGAAAACGCGGACTTCCCGGTCACGCCATTCCTTATTTTGCCCAAGCAGATAACACAACAGCAACATGAAGGCTCCGTGCTGCCGACCTTGCCACCAGACGTCGATCGGACCTGGCGGCGTGAGCCAACGCGGTTTCTCCTCGTCGCACTTGATCGCGATGATGCTGCGATTCATCTGATGAATCAGGCGAAGGATCCGGCCAAAGTCTTGGAAATGTTTCGGGTCGTCGCTCCAGCCTAACAAAACCGTATTGGAACGCAGCCCGCCGATGCCGTGACATTGGACGAGTGATTTGATCCCCTCAAACAGGTCCGCGTCGACGACCACGGCCGGGAAAGCCGCCAGCTCTTCCTTCGCAATGAATTTACGTAGCTGGTCCTCCTGCCGGCGCCGCAACGCGTGGCGATTCTCCACATCGCCAGTCAACACCTGGCCAAGAGAGAGAATTCCGCGACCAGACGAAAACCAGTAACCGTATTCCGCCAGATGATAGCGGTCCCACGCTCCACCGCTCAAGGCGAGGATCGCCGGCCGCCAGTTCTTCGGATGATACCGTTCCTCTTCCAAACGCAGCAACGCTTTGCGCGCCCGCTCAAAAGCCAGCCCGCTCTTAATATCTCCCCAGCGCGCACGGAGTTCTCGACGACCCAGGTAGTAATGCAGTCCGGCCATCGCAGCGATGGCAACCGCGGCCCAGAGCGGTTCGATCAACAGCATGACCACCACGCATCCAATCGCACCGGCCAGTGCCATCGACCAATGGCTGAATCTAAACGTCGGACGGTAGCTCGGGTTTTTTGTAATCGATTCGTAAAAGCAAGCCAGATTCAGCGTGCCGTAGGTAATCATGAAGAACATGGTGATGATCGGCGCGATGACATCGAGGTCGCGCAATAAGATTCCGGCTTGGGCAATGGCGAACGTGAGCACGGTCGCGTTGCGTGGTTCATTCAACTTGCCTCGGCCGCGGGCGAAAAATTTGATTCTCGGAAATACATCATCCCTGGCCAGCGCTTGCAGAATTCTTGGCGCGCCCATCATGCTGCCCAATGCGGAGGAAAGCGTCGCGGCTAGAACTCCGGCCAAGATCAGCACCGCCGACCAGGCGATGTCCTGCAGAATAAAATTGTTGGCGATCAATTCGCTCTGCGGGCGGGTTCCGCCGAGCAGGAGCCCGACGCTGAGATAAACAAGACCGGTAAATGCGATGGCCAGAAATGTGCCGCGGGGAAGCGACTTGCCCGGGTTCCGCAGATCACCGGACATGTTGGCGCCGGCCATGATTCCCGTCACCGCCGGGAAAAAGAGCGCGAACATGGTGAAAAAATTCTGCCCGGCAAGAAACGCCGGATGCAGATTTGCGTGAAACGTTGCGTTCGAAAATTGCGGGATCGCGCCGCCAAAAAATGAAACCAGCGACAGCAACAGGATTGCGAGAATGCCGTACTGAACTTTGATCGTCCACCCGGCCCCGATGTATACACAAACAAAGACGACGGTGTTGACCATCGAGGCGAAGGCTCGTGCCGAAAGGCCGATGTTCGGGAACGCATTCAAACATGCTTCCGTGAAACCAATCACATACATCGACACCGAGACCGCTTGGGCGAGGTAAAACACCAGGCCGATGGCTCCGCCGAACTCGATTCCAAGGCTGCGGCTGATCAGGTAATACGCGCCGCCACCTTTGATTCGCGTGTTGGTGGCCGTGGCAGCGAGCGAGAACGCGGTCAGTGTGGTGATAAGTTTGGCGAGCAGGATGATCGCGACCGCATCCAAAACTCCCGCCTGGCCCACCACCTGGCCAAAGCGGAGAAAGAGGATGACACCAAGAATGGTGAGCGTGCTCGGGACAAAGACCCCGCCAAACGTGCCGAACTTTCCGTCGTCCGTTTTCTTTTGGTCGAGAGTGCTCATGCGCACGGCATAACGCCGGCGAGTCTCGCGAATTGCGCTTCAACGTGTCAATCGCAAGCGCGGTTCTGCCTTCGCCGCCGAACGTATCTATCAAAGGACCCAGAACCAACTGATGATGTTCGGCCGCGATCAGACAATCCAGCCTTGTCCCTGGTACTCCATATAAGTAGCGGTCGTCTGCGCGACTTCGCGTCCGAAATAGCGCTCGACCACGCGAAGCGCGAGATCGGTTCCGGAAGTCAAACCGCCCGCCGTCGAAATCCTCTCGCCTTCAACAAACCTGACGCCGCGCTTGACCTGAATGTCCGGATAATCCTTTTGCAGTGCGTCCAGGAACTCGTGGTGCGTAGTCGCGGCCTTTCCGGAAAGCAGACCGGCCTTTGCCAGTTTAAATGCGCCGGTGCAAACGGACATCGTGACGTCCGTAGAAGGGGCTACTTTTCGCAACCACTCGATCATACTGTCGGAGCCTTGCTGCGCCGGGATGACGACGACTTTCGGCGCGGGCATGTTCGCAAAGGTGTAACCGGGCAGAAGCTTTAATCCGCCAGCCGAAACGATCTCCGTCTTGTCGGAAACGCTGAAGACATCGAATGGCATTGGTCCCATTCCATCGCCGGCATGCGGCAGCATGACGCTGTCGAAGACGCCCCACGGACCGGAGAAGTCGATGATGTTTACGCCGTCGGAAATGACAATCGCGACCGGGATGCTGCCGTTGGACGGCGGCGTCAGTTTGTAATTCTTCGTCGGTATTCCTTTCTCCCTGGAGCCGTTTGCCTCGTTAGGCGAAAGCAAGGCTCGGGCGGTTGGCAAGGTTGCGAGGCCGGAGGCGGCCGTTGCGGTTGCGGTGAGAAATCGTCGTCTATTCATATTGTGGGTTCCTGGTTGTTTGTCGGAGCATCGAAAATCGGGCCTTCATTTGTTCCCGTTCGTTGCTCGTGGTTTGCTTTGTCTCGAAGATGGTAATTCGCTCGCCTCGGAACGAGCCCGTCCAATTGGCAGACAGGGCGAAGGCGGGTTAGGCCCGTGTTCGAAAGGAAGCCCGAAGCTGCGCCGGTACCTGCTCGGCGTAACGCGAAACCGGCGCTCGAAAGCGCGCCGGAAAGAGTCGGTGCCGTTGAAACCGACTGATTCGGCCACGTTCTCGATCGATGTTTCACCGACGATGAGGCGGCGCCGCGCTTCGTTCAGTCGCAACGTTTCGACAAAGATGCCGGGCGACGAACCAAAATGCTCTTTGAAGCGGCGGAAGAACTGTCGCGGCGAGAGCGAGGCGCGGCGCGAGAGGGATTCTACCGACATCTCCTTCGTCGGGTTGTTCGTCATCCACGCGACCAGCTCCGCGAACCGATCGTTCGACTTCGTCTGAAATTGCAACGGCTCGGAATATTGTTCCTGTCCACCGGAACGTTTCAGGTAGACGACCATCTCGCGCGCGACCGAGAGCGCCACCTTCGATCCGAAGTCCTCCTCGATCAGGGCGAGCGCCAGATCAATCCCGGCCGTTACTCCGGCCGAAGTGTAGAAAGACCCATCCTTCACGAACAACGCATTCGGTTCCATTTTCATTTTTGGAAACCGTTGCGCCACATTGGCGGCAAAGCGCCAGTGCGTGGTAACACGCCGGCCATCAAGCAGTCCCGTCGCCGCGAGTCCGTAAATTCCGGTGCAAACAGAGGCGATCCGTCGCGTTGTCTTCGCTTTCTCCAGCACCCACGCGGCGACCTTGCGATTAGTTTCCGGCACGCGCAGTCCGCACCCACCGGGGATAATCAGCGTGTCGAGTTTCGTTGCTTTCTCGATTGTGGCGGTCGGTTGAAAGACGATGCCCGACTCCGCCGTGAAAGAACGTCTGGTTAGGCCGATGATGATGACCTCGTAGCAACGTTCGCTCGTCCCCCTGCCATTATCGCGGAGCGCCGAAGTGAAAGCCTCCGCCGGTCCAACAAGATCCAGCGCATTCGTGTTTTCGTAACCGAGAAATCCAATCCGGAGTGGTGCCATATCGAGCACGATACAGAGAATCCGAAGATGGCGGTATGACGAAGATACGACAAATCGTGCCATCCCATGGGCTGACTTAAATTCGTGACGCGGGGATCAAGAATATGTGGATAACTGCGTTCAGACGATAATGGCCTACAGTACAACTTGACGCACCCTCTGCGGCAAAGGCAGTCATGTCTGTTTGGCAAAAATTTTTCGTTATTCTGCTCGCCGGGCTAATCTTTGGCGGGACCGCATATTTCGCGCGTCTCGCATTACATCCCGCGGGATGGCGCTCGCGGGTCCCGTGGGTTACCTACGTGCATCCCAACGTAAAGAAGCTGAAAGAAGCGCAGCGACTGTTCGATGAAGGAAAACTGCGGGAGGCGCGTGAGATTGCGGTCAACGCTCTGACCACCGCGCCAGACTCTCCCGTGACGCGCGATCTGCGCGACCTGGTGGGCGACGTCAATACTCAGCTTTTTTTCTCGAACCAACCGACGCCGCGCAAAACTGACTACACGGTAAAATCGGGCGACGCGCTGGCATCGATTGCCCGGAAGCTAAAGTCAACCACCGACGCGATCATGCGCGTCAACGAGCTCGATTCTACCTTGATCCGGCCAGGAGAAAAATTGCTCGTCCCGCGGCTCGATTTTACCATCACCATTGATCTCCCGCGCGAGCGCGTCGTGGTGCATGACAGTCACGGCTTCTTCACCCAATACCCGATTGCAGCGGCCGATCTGCCACCCTCGCGTACTCCGAAATTGGAAACGAAAGTTCAGGCAAAATCGTTTTGGAAAAACGGCCGACCGATCGCGCGCGGCCACGGACTGTCGGAAGAAGCTACGGCGCGAATTTATTTGCGCAGTCGCGGGTACGTTCTCTATGGAGTCGAGCAAAACGGTGATTCCACTGATTCGGGAATCGACGTCAAAGACGAGGACTCCCGGGCAACACTGGCGGCATCTGAGGAGAACCGGCCGTCGCAAGGCATCGCCATGCTAAAAAATGACATCGCCGAGCTCGAGTTGCTTATCCGCAAGGGAACGCCCGTCACCATTATCCTGGATCGAGCGAAGTGATTTGGAGCCCGCGTCTCAATCGCCCTCCTTTTCCTGGTGCCCGTAACTGATGACGCGTGAAACTTTCCAGGAGCCGCCGTTTTTTTGCCAGACCATGACGAACTTGAAGGTGCCGCAATCCTCTTTGCCATTTTCTCGGTGGCAGAAAACATGTTCGCCTATCTCGATGGCGCCGTAATCTTTGACCGGATAGACCTCGAGACTGCCTTTGACGAGATCCCTCCGTATGTCGGGAGTGTTCGCGAAAAGCTTTCCAAAATTTTCCTTCGTCTGCGTGTATTTGGTCATGCCACCGGTATCGTGGTAGAATTCGAGATCATCGGTAAACATCGACATGAGACGAGCGACATCGTGACCGTTGAACGCGTCAAACATCATACTGTCCATGCGCGCAATCGTGTCGAACAACTCTCCGAAGGTCGCCCCTTTCTTCTTTTCTGCCGGTTCGCCCTCCGCCGCACGGGGGATCGACAAGGCCGCGACGATCAGGAGCAGGAATAGCGTTCGGGAAATTGACTTCATTCCGCACCCTCAACAACAACTATCAACTATCAACTTCGAAGCGGAGTCCCCGGGGACGACTCAGTGGAATCATTTCCTGTCGCCGAAAAATCTCAGATTTCCCGTTGACGATGATTCGGACTTCGCTACTTTAATCGTCCGCTCACCAGCGGCTTCGGTTTTCCCGGAGTGTTCTCTCTGGCTCAAACGGCGAGCCGATGTTTGTTGAAATTCAGCGAACGATCGGCGTTTATGTACGTAGGGCGAGGAGTGAACGGGTGATCTTTGATAGTTTAATTCTGGATTTCAAACAGCACACACGACGTGGAAATCTGGAACGCGATAAAGTCAGCGAAAATTGAATTGTGCGTTATACGTCGAGTTTTTTGATTAAAAATTTTTCCAAGGTTCTTCGGAACCGCGGGGATCTTATTTTGGAAAAGATCGGACGAACACTGGCTTCCGCTTACGAGCGGTTGCCAGTTTAGAATGGTCAGATTTCAGCTTGGTCTTCGTTAGCGAAGACTGGCGCAAACTTTGTCCGGACCGTCAGCAATGACACCGGCTCCAAATTTTTACGGAGAGTTTGATTCTGGCTCAGAACGAACGCTGGCGGCGTGGATAAGACATGCAAGTCGAACGGGATTATTTCTGTAGCAATACAGGAATAATTCAGTGGCGAACGGGTGCGTAACACGTGGGCAATCTGCCGAGAAGTGGGGGATAGCTCGCCGAAAGGCGAATTAATACCGCATGTGATCAGGGAAGACATCTTTCCGAAATCAAAGCCGGGGCAACCTGGCGCTTTTTGAGGAGCCCGCGGCCTATCAGCTTGTTGGTGGGGTAACGGCTCACCAAGGCGATGACGGGTAGCTGGTCTGAGAGGACGACCAGTCACACTGGAACTGAGACACGGTCCAGACACCTACGGGTGGCAGCAGTCGAGAATTTTTCTCAATGGGGGAAACCCTGAAGGAGCGACGCCGCGTGGAGGATGAAGGCTTTCGGGTTGTAAACTCCTGTCATTTGAGAACAAGTGTGGGCAAGTAACTACTGCCCACTTGATAGTATCAGAAGAGGAAGAGACGGCTAACTCTGTGCCAGCAGCCGCGGTAATACAGAGGTCTCAAGCGTTGTTCGGATTCATTGGGCGTAAAGGGTGCGTAGGTGGCGCCGTAAGTGGGGTGTGAAATTTCGGAGCTTAACTCCGAAACTGCATTCCATACTGCGGTGCTTGAGGACTGGAGAGGAGACTGGAATTTACGGTGTAGCAGTGAAATGCGTAGAGATCGTAAGGAAGACCAGTGGCGAAGGCGGGTCTCTGGACAGTTCCTGACACTGAGGCACGAAGGCCAGGGGAGCAAACGGGATTAGATACCCCGGTAGTCCTGGCAGTAAACGGTGCACGTTTGGTGTGGGAGGATTCGACCCCTTCCGCGCCGGAGCTAACGCGTTAAACGTGCCGCCTGGGGAGTACGGTCGCAAGATTAAAACTCAAAGAAATTGACGGGGGCCCGCACAAGCGGTGGAGTATGTGGCTTAATTCGATGCAACGCGAAGAACCTTACCTGGCCTTGACATGCATCTCTAAACCGGTGAAAGCCGGCGAGTGTCGAAAGACACAATTTGCACAGGTGCTGCATGGCTGTCGTCAGCTCGTGTCGTGAGATGTTGGGTTAAGTCCCGCAACGAGCGCAACCCCTGTGAACTGTTGCCACTCCCTTGATTGGGAAGCACTCTGTTCAGACTGCCCTGTGAAACGGGGAGGAAGGTGGGGACGACGTCAAGTCAGTATGGCCCTTACGGCCAGGGCTGCACACGTACTACAATGCCCAGTACAGAACGATCCGAGACCGCAAGGTGGAGGAAATCTAGTAAAACTGGGCTCAGTTCGGATTGGAGTCTGCAACTCGACTCCATGAAGCCGGAATCGCTAGTAATGGCGCATCAGCTACGGCGCCGTGAATACGTTCCCGGGCCTTGTACACACCGCCCGTCACATCATGGAAGTCACTTGTAGCCGAAGCCGGCGCGCTAACCAGCAATGGAAGCAGCCGTCTACGCTATGAGCGGTAACTGGGATGAAGTCGTAACAAGGTAGCCGTAGGGGAACCTGCGGCTGGATCACCTCCTTTCTAAGGAGAAATTCACCTCGAATTCGTTCGAGGTTGATTTAGGTCGACGGCTAAGACCGAAGTTCTTCGGAATTTCGGGGATGCCGTTAAGACCTCGACAATGAAAAGCGTCGAGGCTTGGAGAACTCTGAAACGGTAACGCACAATTCAGTTTTTGTTTGATTGCTGACAACGCGAATGCCGAATGCGGATTGGAAATGATCTGCGTTCGGCATTCTTGTTTCGCTTGAAAGCGCGAATCGGCGACCCCGAAGTGAGATTTGATATGTCCCGGGGGGCCGGTTATCATCGGCGTCGACATTCGCGAATTCTCGTACGGGGGCATAGCTCAGTTGGTAGAGCGCCAGCTTTGCAAGCTGGATGTCAGGGGTTCGAATCCCCTTGCCTCCAGTTCATTTAGCGATTTAGCGAATCCAGCGATTGAGTGATTTGTTGACGCCAATCGCTAAATCGCTTACTCGCTAATTTGCTAAATTTTCCGGGCCTGTAGCTCAGTTGGTTAGAGCATGCGCTTGATAAGCGCAGGGTCACTGGTTCGAGCCCAGTCAGGCCCACCACGTTTCGCTCTCGGATTTTCGATTGTCCGGAATGAACCGTTTCCAACCGGGCGTGGTCCTCTGCGAAATGTCACACTGCGCTTCCGCTCCATTTAAGTTTCTGTCGGAGCACGCTGAAGAACGAAACATCGGGAAGAACCACGAGGGGCAGCGTCTTGCCGGCTTTGGCAACTCGCACTGTCGAGCCGACTTCGATCCGCACTGGATCCCGCCCGTCCACCGTTAGGTAGACCGGGTGTTCTTTTTCCGCGACTTCCACCTCGATCACCGAATCTTCAGCGATGATCAGCGAACGATTCGTGAGAACATGCGGACAAATAGGCGTGATTACAAACACTCCCGACCGGGGTTCCAAAATCGGCCCTCCCGCTGACATTGAGTACGCGGTCGATCCGGTGGGCGTGGCGATGATCAAGCCGTCAGCGTTGAACTCGGTCAAATCTTCACCGTTCACTCGAGTCCTCAGCCGAATGAGTCGCGAGACTTCGCCGCGACTGAAAACCGCATCGTTCAGTCCGATAATCGTGGCGCTTGAATCGCTCCTGTTTTTCAACGTGGCTTCAAGAAGAGTTCTCTCGCTAAACGCGATTTCCCCTGAAACGATGCACTCGACCGCCTGGCGATAGCCGGAAGAATTCAGACAGGTCAGGAATCCAAGTGAACCGACATTGATTCCGAAGATCGGTCTAATCCGCTCGCCCAGCTGGCCGACGACGTTCAAAATCGTTCCGTCGCCACCTAGAACGACAAGCAAATCTGCTTCGCGTCCCAAATCGGAAATGTCTTTTGACCCCGCTCGGCCCGCGACCTTGGCGGTAGCTGTTTCGAGGAGCACAGACACTCCCGCCTTTTCGAAATCCTCGGCTAAACGGTTGACCAACTCGGCCACGCCCGGTTTACCGGGATGCGCGATCAGGCCAATATTTTTCGGAGACATATGAAAAATTCCTGGTTCCCATCCCTGCCCGTAATTGCAGACGCCGCGACACCGACGACGTCGAACCGTTTCTCACGTGCAGTAAAATCAAGGATACTTTGTTTCGCCTTCTCGTGAAGGGCGGTGTCGCGCACGATGCCGCCACGGCCAATGTCCTCTGGTCTCAGCTCGAACTGCGGCTTGATTAATCCCAAAATCACTCCGTCTGGAGTGACCAAATTGAGGACCTTCGGCAAGATTAAAGTCAGCGAGATAAAAGAGACGTCGATCACGCAAATGTTCACCGGCTCGGGAATATCGCCCACAGAAAGGAAGCGCGCGTTCAATTTCTCGCGGACCACGACACGAGGATCGTCGCGAATCTTCCACGCGAGCTGGCCATGCCCGACATCCACCGCATAAACTTTCGCTGCGCCGCGCTGCAACAAGCAGTCGGTAAATCCGCCAGTCGAAGCGCCAACGTCCAAAGCAATCGCGCCCGCGGGATCGATTCCGAAGTAATCGAGCGCGCTTTCCAGTTTCAAGCCGCCTCGACCAACAAACCGTGGCGGTGTCATGATCGTTAAGTCGGCATCTTCGGGTACAAGCGTCGACGCCTTGCTCGTGACAGTTGTCCCGACTTTTACTTCACCCGCCATGATCGCTCGACGAGCTTGCTCACGACTGGCAAAGAATCCTCTGGCAACGAGCGCTATATCCAGCCGCGATCTTTTTGACATGGCCACTCCCGTCAGCGCTTTCTCCGCATGCCTCAGGGGTCCCAAGCCATTCCAAATTCGCTTTGACTGCAGCACAGGCAAGGACGTTCCGCCCTTGGATTCCCACCGGATGTCGCAAAACGCACGTCTGTAAATAACGTAATAACTGCAGCAATATATCTTGTCGTAAGAGCTTTATACGGAATTATAATATTTCCTTTATTCATGAACGGGGTAATCGCGCAGGAGTTTCTCCAAGGCTGCCACGTCTTCGGCCGATGCGCGGCGGCGTTGATATTTGCGAAAGACGACGTCTCTCGCCTCGCGCAAATCCTCCAGCAGCGGACGATCGTAATACGTCCAGTGCTCCTCGTCCTGTTTCTTTGCCTGAAATTTCCAAACACCGCCAAACTTTGTCACACGCACTTCGCGTTTTCGGCCCTCTTCGTCCTTCTCTGTCCATATGTGTTGACTCCGCATTGGTGGGTCACCTTACATTAAGCGCTTGAAAGACGCAGCGAGATTGGTCGCGTACTTCGCCGCAACTTTGCTGCTCGGCGCGTGTCTCGCACCTCTTCTTTTCTGGATGGCGCAATGGCTGGCGACACATGGCATACTCGCGTTTCTCGCCCGCTACGACTTCGAAAGCTTTTTCCATCGGGCGCTCTTGCTTGCGGCGGTCGTGCTGCTCTGGCCGCTTTTGCGATCGGCGCGCGTGCGACGGCAACGAGATCTCGGGATTGCGCCTAACGAACATTGGCTGCGTGATCTCTGCTTCGGATTTCTTATCGCCGCAGGTCCCCTTCTCTGCTGCGCATTGCTCCTTGTCTATCTGGACGTCTACAGCTGGCAGGCTTCGACCTCCTGGCAGGCAGTCGGCGCCGTTGTGCTGGCCGCCCTGGCCGTGCCGGTTATCGAGGAGATGCTTTTCCGCGGGCTCTTTCTCGGACTACTGCTCCGCAGTGCATCTCGCGTATGGTCGATTGTCATCGTTTCCGCTTTCTTCTCGATTCTCCATTTTCTAAAAACGCCCGCGGCTGGAGTTGCCAGCGGCGCGGTAAAATGGAGTTCCGGGATTTGTCTCGGCCGCAAATTCCTTTGGGCAATTTAGCGATCCGTTGCTGGTCTTCGCCGGATTTACCACACTTTTTTTTCTCGGCTGCATTTTGGCTGATGCGCGCGTTCAAACGCGCTCGCTCTGGCTGCCCATCGGTCTGCACGCGGGCTGGATTCTTGTGAGCGGAGTTTTTAGCAAGACCGCCCAGCGGGAACTCGTTGCTCTTCCGTGGCTGGGTAAAAACTTGCTCGTTGGAATCGTGCCGCTTACGATCGCATTCGCCAGCTGGGCATTATTGCGCAGGTGGCTAAAATATGAGGGCCCTCGCGAAACTTGAGCCGCTCCGTTCCATTGCGTCGCTCTTCTATCCGCCCCAATGCGTGATCTGCGCCACCGACGTAGAGCCCGATTCTTACGTGTGCGTTTCCTGTAGCGAAAAGGCACCGCGGATCCGCCCGCCCTTTTGTGCGACGTGCTCGGAGCCATTCAATGGAGCGATTACCGACATCTTCACTTGCGCCAATTGCGCCCATCGTTCGCTGCACTTCGAGACAGCCGTCGCAGTCTATCGCAGCCGTGGAATTGTTCGGCGTCTGGTCCACGAGTTCAAGTACGGACGCCAACAGCATCTCCGGCATCCGATCGCGGAATGGCTTTTCCAGACGCTTGGCGATCCGCGTCTTCACGGCCGTCATTTCGATGCGCTTATCCCTGTTCCCCTTCATCCCGCGCGTGAGCGCGAACGCGGTTTTAATCAAGCCGAATTGATCGCGGAGATTTTGAGCCGGCGATCCGGGATCCCGCTGCGCAACGTGCTCCGACGTGTCCGCTACACCACCACGCAGACCGCGTACGATCGCCAGGAGCGCATGGAAAATTTGAAGGACGCGTTTTGTTTACGGAAAAACGCGGACGTGCGAGACTTGCGAATGCTGCTTGTAGATGATGTGCTGACGACCGGTTCCACCTTGAGCGAGTGCGCTCGAGTTTTGAAGGATTGCGGTGCACTTTCTGTTCATGCGGCCACGGCCGCACGCGCTTAGCCATGGCCATCTTCAAAAAACCTTCGCTCAAAACGCAGAACCGCAAAAAGCGCGAAATGCCGCAGGGGCTATGGCAGAAATGTCCGACCTGTGGGGAAGTCATTCATGAGATCGAACTCGTGCAAAATCAGCGCGTCTGTCCGCATTGCGATTATCACTTTGCCCAATCGGCCAGGGAACGAATCGAGAGCTTGCTCGATTCCGGCACGTTCGTGGAAACGGACGCCAATCTGCATTCTCTCGATACCCTCCAATTTCAGGGAATGGCCTCGTACAAGGATCGTCTGAAGAAATACCAGGACGACACCGGTTTGGTTGACGCGGTCCTGAGCGGTTACGGAATGATCGAAGGCTACAAAGTCGCAATCGCGGTGATGGACTTCAGTTTTCTCGCGGCCACGATGGGCTCTGTTGTCGGAGAGAAAATTACGCGGGTGATCGAACACGGCACGGCGAATCATTGTGCCGTCATCATTGTCGCCGCTTCCGGTGGCGCGCGCATGTACGAAGGCATGCTCAGCTTGATGCAAATGGCGAAAACCAGCGGCGCGCTCGCGCGGCACGCCGATGCCAGGCTGCCCTACATTTCTGTGCTGACGAATCCGACCACTGCCGGCGTGATGGCGAGTTTTGCTTCGTTAGGCGATGTCATTCTGGCTGAGCCAAAAAGCATGGTGGGCTTTGCCGGACCACGCGTGATCAAGGAAACGACGCATCAGGATTTGCCAAGAGGCTTTCAAACCGCGGAATTTTTGGAAGAGCATGGTTTGATTGATCTGATCGTTCATCGCAGGAAATTGCGGCCGCAGATCGCGCAGTTTCTCGGCTACTTCACTGCGGCGTAAACGTGGGAGAATATTGTATCCCGGGCCCGGAAAGCATTCGTGGCCAACCGATCCCGCCTCCTTCTTCGCAGCAACTCGCCGCGTACAAAGAGGCACTCGCCTGGCTTTATGCCACCCAGCGTTTCGGGATCAAGCTGGGACTGGAGAACATCCAAAAATTGCTGCGCGCACTGCGACTTCCGCAAGGAAACCCTCGCATCATTCATGTTGCTGGCACGAACGGCAAAGGCTCTGTCTGCGCGATGATCGATTCCATCTGTCGCGCACAAGGTTACCGCACCGGTCTCTTCACCTCCCCTCACCTTGTCACGTTTCGCGAACGCATTCGCGTGAACGGCGAGATGATTTCGGAAGAATGCGTGACCGGCGGGCTCACAAAAATTCGCGACCGAATCGCGGATTGGGATCCCTATCCGACGTTTTTCGAAATCGCTACCGCGCTGGGATTGCTGCACTTCGCTGAGAAGGATTGCGAGATCATCGTGCTCGAGACCGGTATGGGCGGGCGACTCGATGCCACCAATGCGTTGCAGCCGGTTGTTTCCGTAATCACTCCGATCGATCTCGATCATCAAGCCTGGCTCGGCGAAACGCTGGAAGAAATCGCCGGCGAAAAAGCGGGAATCATTAAGCGAGAAGTTCCGGTTGTTTCTTCCAGGCAAAAAGTGGAAGCAGAAAAGGTGCTTCGCGTTCGAGCCGCCGAATGCAACGCGCCGATTCAATTCGTTACCGGTCTGCACAAAAGCCACACCGCATTGATCGGAGCATACCAACAAGAAAATGCTGAACTCGCGGTGGCTGCGTTGCGCGCTGCGCGAGGAGAAATTTCCGAAGACGCCGTCACGCGTGGCCTCGCTGCCGTCGAATGGCCTGCGCGCTTTCAGATCTTTGACGATCAAATTGTAATCGACGGCGCCCACAACATCGCTGGAGCGCGAACGCTCGTGCAAACATGGCGCGAAGTTTTTCGCGGACGAGAAAGCAACGCTTGTCTTCGGTGTATTGAGAGACAAGAACGCCGCCGAAATCTATCGAATGCTAAGCAGCATCGCAGATTCCGTCTTGCTTCCGGCGTTTCGAGGCGAACGTGCGATGGCGCCGCAAGAGCTAGCGCAAATTGTCGCATCGGTCACGCCGGGCAAAGAATGCGTAACTTGCGTTTCATGCGCTGACGCCATCCAACGCGTGCGACAGGAATCGCGTCGCGCTTTGATCACAGGCTCGCTGCATTTCGCCGGCGAAATGCTGGCTATTCTCCGTGGCGAACCGACCGCTTACGAAGAATGTGCGCAGTGATTGTTGTAGCTGCCGCTGTCTCAGCGGCAGAAATTACCGACATCTGCCGCCAGAGACGGCGGCAGCTACAACGCCCTTGGTGTCTCAATCCGCGGGAAGAGTGGTACCGGTTTCCCGACAACATGGCCATCGGGCAACTTCCCCCACTTCGCATCGGCTAACGAGAAGCGCGCTTCCTTTCCGGCCAACTCCGGCTCCATCTTCCAATTAAGCTGATCAAAAATGCTGTGCGCGGCTTGCGGGAGGACAGGAGAGATCAGGATAGCGGCAAAACGGAGACCCTCCGCCACGCGGTACAAAAGGCGGTCAAGTCTTGCAGCTTGCGATTCATCCTTCGCCAGTATCCAAGGCTTCTCCGAATCTATCTCCTGGTTCCAGCCGGTTACGTTTGCGCGCTCCAGACCGGCATGGATCGCTCCAGCATCCATCTCCTCGCGAAAGGCGGACATCAGAGGGATTGCTCCTGACGCGCCCCCTGACAAAGTTCCCCGCCGATAACGCGCGATCATGCTTAGCGTACGGTTGAGCAAATTTCCCAGTGAGTTCGCGAGATCGCTATCGTAGCGACCAGCGAGCCGCTCTTCCGAGAAATCTGAATCCTTGCCCGTTGCGATATCGCTCATCAAATAATAGCGAAGAGCTTCGGCGCCATATTTGTCAGCCAGAGCATGCGGGTCGATGACGTTCCCTAACGACTTGCTCATCTTCGCGCCGCTGATGTTCCACCAGCCGTGGACGAGGAACTTCGGCATCTGGTTGTCGGGAAAACCAAGCGCGTGGAGCATGATCGGCCAGTAGATGCCATGCGCGGGAATGAGGATATCTTTGCCGATGATATGGAGCGCGGGCCATTTCTCGCGGAACTCGGCGGGCTGCGCAGCGAAATCTTTCGCAGCTGGATCGTAGCCGATGAAGCTGATGTAGTTCGTTAGGGCGTCGAACCAGACGTAATTGACATAGTCGCGATCGAAGGGCAGCTCGATACCCCAGTTGAGGCGCGATTTTGGACGCGAAATGCAGAGATCACTACTCAGTTTCTCGACGGCATTGATCAGCTCGGTTCGGCGGAAATCGGGCGTGACGCAATCGGGATGAGAGCGGAGATATCCAAGCAGCCATTCTTTGTGCTCGGCCAGCCTGAAGTAATAATTTTCTTCGATGCGGTGTTCGACTTCGCCCCATTCCGCGCCGAATTCACCATCGGGCCCGCGTTCCTTGTCGGTAAGGAATTGTTCCTGGCGGATGCTGTAATAGCCCTCCTGTTTGTCTTTGTAGATCTGCTTTTCATCGTAGAGGCGCTGCAGAATTCCTTGGACGCATTTCTTGTGTAGCAGATCAGTCGTGGCAGCCCAGCCGTCGTAGCGGACTTCGAGTTTTTCCCAAAGTGCGATGAATTTCGCCGTAATCTCGTCGACGAATTGCTGCGGTGAAACGCCAGCCTTTTCGGCGGATTGCTGAACTTTTTGTCCATGTTGATCGACGCCCGTGAGAAAAAAAACCTTCTCGCCCTTAAGGCGATGATAGCGCGCGATCACATCCGCGAGCACCTTTTCGTAGGCGTGTCCGATATGCGGCGGCCCGTTGGTGTAGTCGATGGCGGTTGTGATGTAGAAGGTGTCCGGCATGCGGCAGACAAGCTGGGGGAATGGCGAGCGAGACGCAACTGTCTATTGAATCGGCACGCCTTCAGGCCGCCAATAGTACGTTAGGCGAACGCCAATCCCAGTCGATGCCGGTTTCGGCAGCGTCGGTAATCGACTGCACAAATCACAATTCTTGCATCACCGTTGGCGGCGCTACGCCTTTTCAGTAGTGTGTGTGCCCGAATAACGACGCGATACATTTCGACCAGGCATTTTCGCGATTAGCCGATCTCTATGGAATCCCCAAGTCTATCGTACTCCCCCACTCAGCTTGCGTTGATTGAAACGCCGTTCTGGTTCTGCCTGAGAGCACAGCCAAAGCGCGAGCACATTGCCGCGACGGGTCTGCGGCGCCAGTTGCAGATCGAGTGTTTTTCTCCCCGTTTGCGTTTTCGCAAGATGACCCGCCGAGGCGCTGTCTGGTTCGTAGAGGCCATGTTCCCCGGATATTTGTTCGCGCACTTTGTGTATTTGCAGCAGCACCGGAACGTGACGTATTCGCCTGGAATCCAAGCAATCGTCCAATTCGGTGATCGGGTGGCGACCTTGGGCTCAACTGTGATCGCGGACCTCCGAAGGCATGCGGGGGATGAAGAGGTCGTCACGATCGATCCCCAAATTCAGGTCGGCCAATCAGTGCGGGTTACCGAAGGCCCCTTCCAGGGGCTGGAAGCGATCGTTACCCGGGTGCTGCCCGCGAAAGAAAGAGTTCGAATACTTCTTGACTTTCTCGGGCGTCAGGTAGAAACGGAAATATCGACGCCTAAAGTTCTCTCCACTGCGTCTCCAAGAATCGACTCCAATTGATGCCCGATTTCAATCAGTCTGTTTCGTCAGAGGCTTGTTCGAGGGGCGGACTATCGCAATATTGACAGAATCAAGAGTCAATATTGACAGAGTGTAACGAAGAGCAACATACCGAGACGTTGCGATTACCCAGCAAAAGGCCTAATTAAAGCTTGGGCCGCTTTGAAATCGAGGACGGAACAAATCCTGCTTTTAAAATGGGCATGATCATTTCCCTTACCGCTTTGGTGATTGTCGGCGCTTCCGTCGTCCTGATCGGTGAGGCTCTCCGCAGAGCGCCGGAAGGTGTGGAAGACGAATATGGATTCCATCTCACGGGCGAGAGTGCTATCAAGAAAGAAGCTCTCGAAGAACGTTTAGCCGACGGCGAAGAAGCTGTGGCCCACGTTTCGTTCCTAGGAAGGTTTCACTCGAAAAAGTCCGCCGCGGGAACGTAGGATTTCGAAGCTCTTTTTGTCGCCTCGTGGATCGACGCAAACTAGCGTCCCAGCACGGGGAGCGATAGCAGCTGGAGAAAGATCACTTCCGATCCATCGCCCGGAGATGGCGCGCTAAAGTCGCTCGCGAAATCCCAAGCAACTTTGCCGTCCGCCGCTGATTCTGGTTCGCTTGCCGATAGACGAAGCGAATATGCCGTTCGACCGCGCCCGATAGCGAGAGATCATGGCCGGCGGGTTCCTGTGCGCTGCCCAGCGCGCTCTGGTCAACTTTCTGCGGGGTAAGGTCTGGTTCGTGCGGAGCAAGATCCGGCGGAAAGACAACGTGCTCCGGCCTCACCACCGAGTCGTCACAAAAAAGCGTCATCGTGCGGACGGTATGATTGAGCTCGCGCAAGTTCCCCGGCCATCTGTGCATGAGCAGCTTCTGCATCGCTTCGGGATGAATTGCGGTAATCTTCTTTTTCGCATCCGCGGCCGATGCTTTCAGTTCGGCGGCGATCAACGCAGGCAACTCTTCGGTCCGCTCGCGTAGCGCGGGGATGAGAAGTGTAAGCCCGTTGAGTCTGTGGAATAAATCCTCTCTAAACTTGCCCTGTCGAATGCTGTCCCGGAGCGAGCTATTTGTCGCGCAAATGATCCGGGCATTACTGGTGAGCATCCGCTCGGAACCGAGTCGCTCGAATTCACCGTATTCAAGCACGCGTAAGATTTTCACCTGCGCCAGCGGACTCATTTCCGCAATTTCGTCGAGGAACAGCGTACCGCTGTTCGCCAGTTCAAATTTTCCTTTTACTGTTTGTTGCGCGCCGGTAAAGGCGCCGCGCTCGTGGCCAAAAAGTTGACTCTCCAGCAGAGTATCACTCATGGCGGAGGCGTTAAACGCCACAAAGGGCTTGCCCCTGCGCGCGGAGGAATTGTGGATCGCGTGGGCGAGGAGTGTTTTGCCGGTGCCGGTCTCGCCCAGCAGCACGACCGGAACGTCCGACTGTGCCGCGAGCGTCGCGAGACGCAGACAACGGGCCATCGCCTTGTTTGTCGTCGTCAAATCTTCGACTCTCAAATTGGAGGGGGCTCGTATCATCGGGAATCGGAATCGATTACCGCACGTTCTCGCGCAGCTGTCGAATAGGTTCGAACGCGTATTCGATGAGCGTCCGCTTTCCGACGACGATCCGCGCTTCTCCTTTCATTCCCACGCGCACTGGGAGAGGCTTTCGACGCCCGGAGGCCCCCTCTTCCAGTGAGGCCGAGGCTACGAAATGCGACCCTTCCGGTGAAGAAACGGCGGATGGGCTGACCCAATCCAGTCTCGCGCTGACGGTGCCGTAGCGCTGATAAGGAAACGCATCGAAGAAGAGGCGCGCCTGTTGCCCGACGGCGAGTTTCGAAAGGCCAGCTTCAGCGGGTAGCAGTCGAGCATGCGGCTTAGCATCGAGACGGGCGAGCTGACAGAGCTCCTGCCCATGTTGCACGACGCTGCCGGCGTTGCGCTGAGCGAGCGAGATGACGACTGCCGGATAGGGAGCGCGAATGGACAACAGATTCTGCCGGGAACTTTCAAGATCAACCTTCAGCGCGCTCAGACGCATTTTAGTTTTTTCAATCTCAGAAACCTCCTCGCCACGCAGCCGAGCGTGATCCGCTTCCAGTCGCTCTTTGTCGAACCTGGCTTGCTGCAAGCTCCGTTGGGTAACACTGAGATCCTTCTCGGATTCGGCCAGATCCAGGCGAAGCTTGATTAGATCGACCTGCGAGATGCCGCCAGTTTTCGACAATTTTTCCATGCGCTGGACGAGCTCGCGACTGGCGGTGGCGTGTTTCTCGCGAAACTTTACTTCGCTTTCCGTCTGCGCGATTTCACCCACTTTTATTTCCAGTTGAGAAACGTACGCGGCATCCGCCTTGATCAGACTTTCCTCATGTGTGTGTAGATCCTCTGCGAGAGTTCGCGCCTCCGTATCCAGGCCGCGAATCTCATCCGAGCGCACGACAAACAACTCGGCGCCCTCCGCGACCGTTTGACCTTCCTTGACGGCGACGCGGTTCACGGTGCCCATGCGCGGCGACTGGATCGGATCCGCGCCCTCGTTAGGCACGAGTACAAACGGGCAGCTGACGGTCTCGGGCAAGCGGACGAGAACGGCGGCGAGCAGGCCGGTAAAGAACATCGCCAGCAGGAGCCTGGTTGAAAATCGCACGACCCACGGGGGCGGATCTTGCGGCAGCATCTCAGACTCAGTGTCGAGGGAGCCGCGCGTTGTCAGTTGAGCGTTCATCGGATCAGACACCTAATTGCTGGCTCGACAGATAAAAATAAAGACCGCGCTGCGCCATCAATTCATCATGATTTCCTACTTCGGCGACCATTCCTTTCTCGAGCACTACGATCGACTTCGCCTCACGGATCGTGCTCAGCCGGTGCGCGATTACAATGGTTGTTCGCCCCGTCATTAGGCGGCTGAGGTTGTTCTGGATCGCACGCTCCGATTCCGTGTCTAGCGCGCTCGTCGCTTCGTCGAAAATAAGCACCGGCGGATTGTTATAGACGGCGCGCGCGATGGCTATTCTCTGCTTTTGACCGCCGGAGAGCGAGAGCCCGGATTCGCCAATTTTTGTCTCATAACCAAGAGGCAGACGCATGATGAAGTCGTGCGCACTCGCCGTTTGCGCCGCCGTCAGGACACGATCGAGATCGGGTTCCGCATCGCCGAATGAAATATTGCGCGCGATCGTTTCATTGAACATGTGGTTTTCCTGCAAGACCATTCCGATCTGACGACGCACGTCGCGATAGTTCAGTGTCTTAAGATCCACCCGGTCGAACAGGATCGTTCCTTCGGTCGGTTCGAGCAGCCCCGCGATCAATTTGATCAGCGTTGTCTTTCCGCAGCCACTTCGGCCAACGAGCGCTATCATTCGGCCGGGTGCCAGATCCAGCGTGATGTCTTTCAAAATGTCCGGCGATTCCGGCCCGCCATATTTGAAACTGACGCCGCGCAATTCGATCCGGCCTTCCAAACTATGAACTGGCGTGAGACGTGAGCGGTCGCGTCCTTGTTCTGGTTCTTGTTCGAAGATGTCGTTTAGACGGTTCATCAGAACCGTCGCGAATTGCAGATTATCCCAGACCCCGAGGGTGCGCATGATTCCGCCGTAGGCCATGGCCGTAAGCGAGCTAAATGCAACAAAGCCACCGATGCTCAAGCTGCCGTTCATCACCTGGTTCGCGCCGACCCAAAGGAAAATCGCGGTCGAAAGCATTCCGATGGTCTGGAGCACGCTGTCGTACGACATGACGATAAAGCTGCTCCGGAATATTTTTTTCGAGACGGAGAGAAACTCGTTCAGCATCGTATCGCGAAAGACCGATTCCGCCGACGCCGCCTTTACCGCCTCAATTCCTTTAATCGCATCGATCTGATGCGAACTGTATTTTCCCTGACTCTCTTCGACACTGGCGAACAAAGGCCGGAGCACCTTCCGCGAAAAGTACATCAGCCCTCCGTAAAGCGGCGTCGTCGCGACAAACGCGAACATCAGCAGCGGGCTGTAGAGCGTCATCAGAACAAGAGCCCCCGCGAGTTGCACTACCGCCAGCAACGCGCCGATGCCGCTTCCAACCGCGAACTGCCGGACCTGGCGCGCACCGTCGAGCCGGCGCTGGATGTCTCCCGTTCGGCGGCTGGTGAAATAGCTCATCGGAAGCGACAAAAGCCGGCGGCTGAGAAAATCGAGGATGGCCGTGTCTAGTCGGACAGCGGCGAATGCAAGCAGATATTCCTGCGCGAGCGTCGAGAGCTGCACGAAGACGATCGCGGCTCCCATTCCAAGCAAAATTGTCTTTAAAAGGCTGACGTCCTTCTCCACGATCACCTTGTCCACCACCATTTCGGTGAAGACGGGAAAGAGCAGTTGGAGAAAACTGACCGCGATTGCGAGCAGCAGCACCTGCAGCAAAATGCCCCGGAATTTGGCAAGAAATGGTACTACCCAGGCCGCGCTGGCACGGCCTTCCGGTGCTTGTTCGAATGCGATGGTGTAATCAAACAGCGCAGCGTAGCCCGACCAATTTTGCTCAAATTCTTTCCGGTCGATTTTCCGGATCCCGGACGCCGGATCGGCCACGCGCACGTACGAGTCGGCAACCTCAAACAGCACCATCCAGTGGTTTCCTTCCCAGTGCACAATCGCCGGCAGCGGCATCATTGGCAGATTGCGAAGCGACACCTTGAGCGCTCGCGCGGCGAGCCCGAGTTCGACAGCCGCGCGGCAAATCGCTTTCAGACTCGTGCCGTCCGTCGCGGTGTGGCAAAGCTGCCGGATTTTGGCAAGACTAACGCGCTTGCCGAAATGGCGGCAAATCATTCCCAAGCTCGCCGCGCCGCAATCCATCTCGTCGATCTGCTCGATATGTTCGAAGCGGCGAATTCGATCTTTGCGCTTTCGAAAATATCCATGTTCATCCACGAATGGCTCCTCGGCATCGTCGCTTGGCGGGGCCTGGTCTCCATCCAACGCCACTTTGTCATGCGTCGCGCTTTCGGCCGGAAGCATCTCGGTCGTGAAATCGAGCGGAATTCGGGCTTCGGTTTTTGCTTTGTACTGAGCCAGCCGTTCTTCCATTAGACGCCCGAACTCTGGGAACCGTCGCTTCAATTCCCGCACCGCCTCCGGCTCGAGCGCGAGGAGTCGACAATCAGTGAATGCTTCGACCGACGCAGCGCGCTCCGATCCATTCAGAATCGAAAGTTCGCCGAAGAAATCTCCGTCACGATAATAAGCAAGATTACGGACCTGACCGTTATTGGCGGCGAACGCGCGAGCGCGTCCTTTCTCAATGATGTACATCGGTCCCGCTTTATCTCCCTCTTGGATGATGATCTGACCTTTCGGAATCTCTATCGGAGACAATTTCTCGATCAAGCTGCGCAAGGCCAGAGTTGGCAATCGGCCAAAATTGCTGAACTCGTAGAGAAATCCCTGCAGCGAGCGATACCGCTCTGTCAATTGCACGTGATGTTTGAGATCCGGAAGTTCCTCGGCCAGCTCGAGAAAATCCGCGCGGTCCAATCGCAGCACCGTTGTGGCAGTGCTGCAGCGCACCGAAGCGTTGCGCGTCCCGCCCTCCGCTAACGCCGCTTCGCCGAAACTGTCACCTGGTCGAAGCGTCCCGAGTGCAATCTCTTCGCCGTTCGGATGCGTTTTCAAGGCGCGGACCCGGCCAGAAATCACCACGTAAAATGCGTCCGCCGGATCGCCCTGCTTTACAATGACATCGCCGAATTCGTAATGTTCTTCTTCGAGTACCGCACGCAGTTTCTCGAAATGGTCATCAGGCAAAAAACGGAAGATCGAGGAGCGCCGAAGAATCTCTTCATCCTGAGTTTTCATGATGTCGGGATCGCGCCAATCCACTGAACATGCCTGGCCGTCAATTCCGAAAAATGGCGCTCGAGAACCCGCCCTTCGACTCGCGTTCGCACCTCTGCGTCATCCAGCGTTGGTTCGGATTTTCCCGTCACTCGGCATAACTGAAATCCGTCGTCGCGAGCAATCGGATCGAGGATCCCTCCGGCCGCAATACTCAGAAATTTCTGCTGGAGGTCAGGCGGAATGTCTTCAAGCAGAATTGTCCGACGACGGTACGGATAACGGCCTTCGGTCGCCACTTCCTCCATCGACATCCCATCCTCGCGGACGCAAAGCAGTGCTTCAGCCGCGGCATCGCGCGATTCCACCTCCACGATTTCGAGATCGAAGCGCGTTAACGGCAGCCGCAGAGCCGCCAATTCCTGGTTAGGCGCGGATCCCGAGAACAACGTTTCGCATTGGCGTTGATATTTCACGCGCACCGCGACCATTTCGTCGAACCACGACGGATCGCGTTCCAGTTGATCAAGTAATCCAGGCAACTCTTCCGCGTCGATTCCTTCCTGAGCGAAGAAGCGCTCGCGCTCCGCCTCGATCAACTCCGGATTGAGTTCGCCGTTGCCGACAGCACGACTCGCCGCCACTTGCCAGCTCTGTCGTTTGGCGATTTGATCGAACGCTCCCGAAAAAATGAGCTCGGCCGCCAGCAACTCCCGCAACTCGGGCGACGCCGAAAGAAATTCAAGGGGCTCGACTTCCGTCTTCGCATCCAAGGCGTTTCGCCAATACCGCCGGATGAGGTAGTCGCCGAAATCCCTCAGCGTTAGGCCTCGCTCTTCCAGCCAACGTTCCGTTTCCTCGGCCGTGATCAGGTCGTGGTCGTAACGAAAGGTTTCGGACGCGGATGCCACAGCTTCATCATCCGCTTCAAGATCCGATGCGGTCGCCTCCTTCTCGGCTTCGATGCCGCGAAGCATTTCCTCCCAGAGCGACTTGAGTTCTCCGCCGAAGTATGCGGCATCAATCACATCGCGGACCGAATAGTCACGTCCACATTGGAAAATCACCCGGCTCTCCCTCGCTGTTAGCGGACTGCTCGGCATGGGCGCCAGATTAACGATCTATCGGGCTACTCGCAGGTTAGTCAGACTACGGCGATCTGCGGGTTGGATAAAAGTGAACCGTATGGGGCTTTCATTTGGGATGCCATCGCAAGAGGTAATCCGGACGCTCATACCCCCTTTTTTTCGGAAAAAACGGGATAAAAGTCAATTAGGAACTTCCAACCTGCTGGCAGTCTAGCGCACCTCCACTTCAATCGGAAGACGATGACTGATCATGTAGGTTCCGCGATCATGATCATGGACGAGAGGTTGCGTCCGTCCTAACGAATCGATGGCGCGCGCGACGAGCGTTTGTTTTCCCTGTCTATCCGGAGTGCGCCAGTCGAACTGCCAAAGTCTCCATGCATCTTTCCGGGGCTCTCCAAGAAGCTGAGCTTTGTCCCAATGGGTACCTGCATCGCAGCTCAGCTCGACTTCAGTGATATCCGCACCAGACGTCCAGGCCGCGCCGCGCACTCGGACAACGGAATTTTTCGGAAGGACGTCGCCCGGTGCCGGCGACGCGATCTCAGCCTTAACCTGCATCGATGTGATCGGCACGAGCGTGGCCAATTCACCACGACGCTCCCAGTAGGCATAGTCGATCGATTGATAATATCCGGCGAACGGTTTGTCGGTAACGATGATGCGGCGGAGCCATTTCACTGAGGCCATCGCATACCAGCCTGGGACGATGGCCCGCAAAGGAAATCCGTGTGCCGCCGTCAATCGCTCGCCATTCATTTCGTAGACGAGCAGAACGTCGTCCATTGCTTTTCTCAGCGGCACGCTGCGCGCGAAGTGAATATTGCCGGTTGGCCGCGGCGTTTTCTCGACGGGTCCGGCATCGAAGCCTTCCAGAATAATTTCCGTCGCATTTGAAGCTATCTTCGCGCGAGCAAGCACTACAGAAAGCGGGACTCCTTTCCAAGTCGCGTTGCCGACTGCGCCCAGAGCCCACTGCACCCCCGGGACCCTGGGCTCGAGAAACACGCGGTTATTGCCGGCGCATTCGAGCGTGACAGGAGCGGAGTGCGATTCCATCCTGCGCAGCTCGTCATAGTCGACTTGGAAGGGATTTTCGATGCAACCTTCGACACTGAGCGCCCAATCGTGCTCGGCAATTTCTGGAATGGGAAAGTGACAGCGCACATAAAACGCTTCGTTAGGAGTGGCGAAACCATCAAGAGCTTCGAACGGCATTTCGAGGTTCGGTGGATTGTTCTCACGTACGATCAAGCTACCGCCAGGTTGTTTGAGAGTCGGAGACATAATCTTGTTCCTAGAAGATGCTTCGCACGGCCCGTCGAACTGCCTCCGTCGTTAGGCCATAGACAAGGTGCGATGCCAGCGCATACAAATGCGTCGAAAGCGGATATTCCTGCGGCCACTTTGCCAGACCCACGGCCGGAAGGGTGATGTCATCCGCGACCAACCAGACTGCCGCGCCAAATGGGAGCCCGGCTCCCACGGTAACGTCCGGCGCCAATTCTGCCGCCGCCCCGTAAACCGCCCCGGAGGTCGCGCCCATCGCGTAATGCACGGCCGGTCCGGCCAGTTTCTTTTGCGCTGTCGTTAGTTTGTGATCGAATACTCCTTCGGAAATCGCCGAGGCTGCTTTTACCGTTGTTGGTTCTCTCCGCGATTTTCTTGCGCGACCTTTGCTCTTCTTTTCCGCTGCGTAATGGGCCCAAAGAACCTGGAATTGTCCCATCATGTAGGACGCAACAATTCCTCCGACAAAGCCGGCGGCCATTCCTTCCCAGATGTTAGGCGACGATTCCTTGCTCATCTCATTCCTGAATCTGAAACGATCAGCGAGGAGGCTTGGCTCGTGCAAGGTTTTATTTCACGGTCAACGAAGAGGCTGTTCAGCTCGCAATCTGCGTTTTATGCTTGCGGCCTATGGCTCTTGTTCATGCGCTCTGTGGTGGTCTTGCTCTTTGCCTTGTTTCTTCTGTTCTTGCCGATGAAGGCATGTGGCTTTTTACTTCGCCGCCGCTCAAGCAACTCAAAGAGAAATATCAATTCGAGCCAACCCCGCAGTGGCTTGATCATCTGCAGAAATCGAGCGTCCGCTTTAATTCCGGCGGCAGCGGCTCGTTTGTCTCGGCGACTGGCCTGGTAATTACAAATCACCACGTCGCGGCCGATGCGTTGCAAAAGGCTTCGAGCGAGCAGCACAATTACTTGAGCGAAGGGTTTTACGCGACCAACCAAGCGGATGAAATCAAATGCGGCGATCTCGAACTCAATGTGCTGATGTCGACCGAGGACGTGACCGCACGCGTGAACGCGGCGGTGAAGCCCGACATGTCCGCGGATGCGGCGAGCAAGGCGCGCGGGAATGCGATTGCGGCCATTGAAAAGGAGAGCAAAGAGAAGACCGGGCTGCGCTCCGATGTCGTCACGCTCTACCAGGGCGGCGTTTATCATCTTTATCGCTACAAACGCTACGACGATGTTCGCATTGTTTTCGCGCCGGAACAGCAGATGGCATTTTACGGCGGTGATCCCGACAACTTCGAGTATCCACGGTTCGATTTGGATATTTGCATTCTTCGCGTTTATGAAAATGGACAGCCGGCCAAGATTGACAATTACCTGAAATGGAATTCGAGCGGCCCGATTGGCGGCGAGCTGACTTTCGTGAGCGGCCACCCGGGACGAACAGATCGACAACTCACCGTCGATGAGATGACCGACCGGCGCGACCGCGAAGTTCCGAACTGGCTGCGCCTGTTCAATCGACGCGAAGTTATGTTGATCGCATGGGGGCAACGCTCTTTCGAAAACGCCAGGAGATGCCGCGACGATCTCTTCGGCGATCAGAACAATCGCAAACGCTACGATGGTTACATCGCCGGCCTGCTCGATCCGGAAATCTGGAGCGCTATTGAAGGGCGCGAGAAAAATCTGCGCGATGCCATTTCACGCGATCCGAAATTGAAATCGGCGTTGGGCGCGTACGATCGAATCAAGAAAGCTCAGGAGGAATTGGCGAAAATCGCGCCGCGGTATGATTATCTCGAACAAGAGCGACCGATTAGCGTCGGTTATCGAGGTCCGCGGGCCTTTTACGGAACGCTGTTCAAATATGCGCGATTGCTCACTCGCGCCGTGGACGAGCGCGCCAAACCAAACGGCGATCGCATTCCGGCGTTTCGCGACAGCGCCAGGGAATCGCTGGAGCTCGAGCTTTTCTCGACCGAACCCGTTTACGATGACTACGAAATTCTGAGACTAACCGATTCGCTGACTGATTTCGCGGAGAAGTTCGGCGCGGGTGATCCGCTGGTGAAACAGGTGCTTGCGGGAAAGTCTCCGCGCGCTCGCGCCATCGAATTGGTGTCCGGAACAAAATTAAAAGACGTCGACATCCGAAAGAGTCTTTATGTAAAAGACGCCACGGCGTTACGAGCGGCGCAGGATCCGATGCTCGATATCGCGCGTATGATCGACGCCCTCGCGCGTGAGGCGAGGAAGATCTACGAAGCGCAGGAAGAGATAAAGCAGCAGGCGTATGCCGAGATCGCAAAGGCACGTTTCGTTGTTGAGGGGACGAGCAATTATCCGGACGCCACGTTCACGTTGCGACTTTCATACGGAACGGTGCGTGGATACGAGGAAGACGGAAAACATGTTCCGGCTTTCACGACTTTTGAAGGTTTGTATCAGCGTGCCGCCGAGCACGACAACCAGCCTCCCTTCGATCTGCCATCGCGATGGATCGACAAGAAATCGAATTTGAATTTGTCCACGCCGTTCAATTTCGTTTCTGACGCCGACATCATCGGCGGCAACAGCGGCAGTCCCGTCGTGAACAAGGATAACGAATTCGTCGGTATCATTTTCGACGGCAACATCCAATCGCTCGTGCTCGACTGCATCTTCTCCGACAAAAAAGCGCGGGCCGTGAGCGTGGATTCCGCCGCCATCACCGAAACATTGCGCAAAGCGTATGACGCCGGTGCACTCGCAGACGAACTGGAAGGAAAGAAATAAACTGATACAGCTGCCGCCGTCTCTGGCGGCAAATCACCCTCTAACCGCTGAGACAGCGACCGCTACAGCTGCTTCAGCAGCGTCTTCCAGCGCGCCCAGGCATCGTCGCGCGCTTTCTTATTCGCTTCGGTACCGGTCGGTGATTCGCCGTCGCGCATGAACCCGTGGCCGGCGCCTTTGTAAATCACCGGTTCATATTTCTTGCCCGCTGCTTTCATTAGCTCCTCGGCCTTTGGAATCGTCGCGTCCACCCGCGCATCGTTCTCGCCGTAGAATCCGTAGACGGGACACGCGATGTTCGCCACCTTCGACGCCTCATCAGGCGCGGTTCCGTAAAAAGAGTACGCTGCTTTCAGTTTTGGATTTTCATTAGCGTAACTAAAGGCCCATCCCCCACCCCAACAGAATCCGCAAACCGCGAGCGTGCCGTTGAAAGCGGGAATCTTCGTTAGCGCATACTCCGCTGTCGCATCGAGATCGCCCTTTACCTGCGGCTTCGGCAATGCCGAGATTGCTTTCACCGCCCCGTCGACATCATCGGGATAAGCTTGCCCGGACAAGAGATCGGGGCAGATCGCGATCATGCCGTTTTCCGCCAATTGGTCGCACAGACTTCTTACCCAATCGGTCAGCCCGAAGATCTCGTGAATGACCAGGACGACAGGCGTCTTGTCTTTCGACTCCGGATAGACGACGAACGCTTTGATCGTTCGATCGCCCGATTTGATGTCGACATATTCGCGGTGCCTTGGCGATTTCTCCAGCCGCGGCTTCGCCCAATCTTGCGCGGCCGCGTTCTGCCAGCCCAGAGCCAGGATAACCAACACGCCGGCCATCGTCCGGGGAATTGCCGTCAAATTCAAAAAGCGTCGTTTCATCTTGCAGCGATTAAACCTAAGTTGCGACGGAGCTGGCAACTCTTTCCCGCGATCCGCAATTTGAAATTGAGCACTGGCCGAACTTGCGCAAGACCGCGGCAAAGGTTACTCGGAGCCAATTCGACGATGAATAACTTTCCTGTTTTACGCGCTCTGGTCATACTTCTTCTGGCTCTCTGCGCCGGTTTCTCCTTTCCCGCCTGCAAAAAAAAGGCGGCCACGACTGAGGTCCAGCCCACGCCCGGTGGCAGTCCGCAAAAGAGCGCCTTAATGGCGGGACCGATGCTTCCCGCAATCGTCGGCCAGGGCGAGGACTCGTTTGCCAAATACGTCCATTTCCCGAAGGACCCTGCAACAGCCAACATGGAGGGCGCCGTCCAATTCTATTGCGATATCGCCGAGGACGGCACCGTCGCGACAACATACGCGGTCGTTAGCAATCAGGATGCGTTCAAGAACGCGGTGCAGACGGCACTCGACTGGGGAAAATTCCAACCAGCGACGGTCGGTGGCAAGCCGGTCCAGGTTTACTTGGGCGGCACGGTTCTCTTTTTTCGTCAAAACGGACAGCCCACCATCGTGATTTCGTTGGCCACCTATGATCGCGAGCGAGTCGGCAAGCTAATCAACTACATCCAGCCGCAACTGGTCGGCGGGCTTCGCCGATACCTGGAGGCAGCGGAGAGAACCACCACCATCGATTTGCCAGCCAAGGGCGCCGCCGAAGTGGTCGTTAATGTGGGAGAACATTCTGAAGTCACATCGACCTCCGTGCTCGCCGAGAATCCGAAGGACATCGGTTTGGGTAACTTTCTCATTGGCGCGATCAAAGAGGCGCAATTCACTCCGGCCTACAGCGATAGAAAACCGACTGCCGGTGCTGTGAACATCATCGCAAACTTCGGCGAATATTGATTCGTTGCATCGTATACAACATCAGGTCGATCGGTCACCGCGATTTTGTCGAGTAAAGGGCTATGCTCTTGCTTCCATAGGTTAGGGAATGCCGTTGCGGCTCCCCGAGCGGCCGCAGATCCGTGGCCACAAACCGGTCTTGCGGTAGAGTCCGCTGTGGGACGTGAACAGATCGTGATCGCGGGCGGCGGAGCGGCGGGATTTTTCGCTGCGATTGCTTGCGCGCAGGCGAATCCAAAATACGACGTTTCTCTATTCGAGCGCACGTCGCAATTCCTCAGCAAAGTCCGCATTTCCGGCGGCGGACGCTGCAATGTCACGCACGCTCTTTTCGATCCGCGCTCGTTCACCGAACGTTATCCGCGCGGCGAGCGGGAATTGATTTCGCCGCTCCACCGGTTTTCTGCCGCCGATACGGTCGCGTGGTTCGAGGCGCGCGGCGTTCGCCTCAAGCGTGAAGACGATGGACGAATATTTCCGGTGACGGATTCATCGGAAACAGTGATCGCCTGTCTGCTCGCGGAAGCGAAGGCAGGCGGCGTGCGCCTTTTCACCCGCAAGGGAGTGACGGCTGCAAACGCGCGGCCAGAAGGTGGCTTTGATTTGATGTTGAGCGATGGAGAATCGCTCGAATGCGATCGGCTGTTGCTAGCGACAGGAGGCTGTCGCGATATCCTCGGCGCGAAGATTGCGCGGACGCTCGGGCACACGATCGAACCGGCGGTGCCATCGCTCTTTTCGTTGCATATGGCGACAACATGGATCCGCGCGTTGCCAGGAATTTCGGTGAGCGATGTGGAGTTATCGGTTCCAGACAAGAAACTGCGCGAGCGCGGCCCATTGCTCTTCACCCATAACGGCGTCAGCGGTCCCGCTGTCCTGCGTCTTTCGGCATGGGGTGCACGTATCCTGCACGAGATGAATTATCATTTTCGATTGCGCGTGAACTGGATTCCCGAGATGAATGACCAGGCTTGGCGCGAAGAGTTCCAGAAACGACGACGCACGCAACCGAATCGCCGCGTGATGAACTCGCCTGTGGGGTCCCTCCCCGCGCGGCTATGGGAACGATTGGTGGCGAATGCGGCGATTGCTTCCAACACCATTTGGACTTCGCTCAAGCGTGATGAAATTGCAGCGCTGATCCGCGAGCTGCGCGCAACGGAGCTCGAGGTATATGGAAAGTCACTCAACAAGGAGGAATTCGTTACCTGCGGCGGCGTGCGCCTGCGCGAAATCAATTTTAAGACGATGGAAAGCCGAATCGCTCCCGGCCTTTACTTTGCCGGAGAGTTGCTCGACATCGATGGCGTCACCGGCGGCTTCAATTTTCAAGCTGCCTGGACGACCGGTTGGATCGCGGGGCACGCGATGGCAGGCGTCGACGCAAATTCAACAAGATGAGTCGCCGCAGTATTCTCCCGGAGAAAACGCAGAACGCCCTCGGGGCAGTGCGCGAGGTTTACGCCGATCTCGCGAAGCGACCGATCGAACGCAACTGCGTGCGGAGGACCGAATGTTGTCATTTCAAGCTCACGGGTCGGACACCTTACCTAACGAAAGGCGAGGCGCTGCTTGCGGCACAAGCACTTCGCGCCACCGGAAGAAAAGCGCTCCCGGAAAATCCGGCCAATGCGTGTCCAATGCTTCAATCCGCAACAGGCGCATGTCTGATTTACGACGATCGCCCCTTCGGCTGCCGCACCCATTTCTGCGCGGCCGCCGGTGGGCCATTCGCGCGAAATGAGGTGATTGATCTGATCCGTCGTCTCGAGCAGATCGACACGGAGCTGGGTGGAGTCGGTCCGCGAAGGTTGCAGAACGCGATCGCCGACGCGCTCGAAGAGCTGCGCTGACCGCCCGTCCGCGGGACAGACGCTCCCTGAATCTCGATTTAGGCCGCAGCCTCGAGCTGTTCGCGCTTGATTCCGCGCAACTCGAAGAGCCGAATAAGCGTCTCTTCGATCAGATTGTTCGGGCAGGAAGCACCCGCAGTAATGCCGACAACGAGCGGCCCGCTCGGCAGCCAATCCTTCGCGATGACTTCGTCTTTCGCGTGGAGATTGTAGTGCAAAATCTCCTTTACCGAGAGTAATCGAGAAGCATTACGGACGAAGTAAGTCGGTAATTTTTCCTCTCCCATCTCGGCCAAATGCGAAGTGTTGGAGCTGTTATAGCCGCCGACGACAAGCAACAAATTCATACGAACATCGAGCAATTCGCGCAAAGCATCCTGTCGTTCCTGCGTCGCGCCGCAAATCGTGTCGAAGAAGCGAAAATTTTGCGCCGCGAGTTCGGCACCATCCCGATCAACGATCGCCTGCCGGATGCGACGTTGGACTTCCTCTGTCTCGCCGCGCAGCATGGTGGTCTGGTTCGCGACTCCAACGGTACGCAAATGCACATCGGGATCGAACCCTGGTGAATGCGCGTTGCGGAATCTTTCGAGAAACACCTGCTTGTCGCCGCCGTGACGGATATAGTCGCAGACGTAATCCGTCTCAGCCAGCGTCAGCACGACCAGATAATGGCCTTTCCCGTCGCCGAGCGCCCGCGAACTGGTGGCTTTCGTCTCCTCGTGCTCCGCTTTTCCATGAATAATGGATGTGGCCGATTCGCTCGCATATTTTCGGACACGCTTCCAAACGCTCATGACGTCGCCACAAGTAGTATCGACGATCTGGCAGCCGCGCTCTTTGATTTGCTGCAAAGTTGACAGCTCGGTGCCGAACGCCGGCACGATGACGACGTCATCCGGTTGCAAGTCTTCGATGTTGGCCTGTTTGCTTGTTCCCAGAAGGTTCTTGATCCCTAACGAGGAAATTTGCTCGTTGACCTCGGGATTGTGAATGATTTCGCCGACGATAAAAAGCCGCCGGTCTTTAAAGACCTTGCGGGCGGCGTAGGCCAGATCGATGGCGCGTTCCACGCCATAGCAAAATCCAAACTGTTTCGCGAGGCGCACGGTCGTCTCACCGACCGAAAGCAGGCCGCCGGTGCGTCGGATTTTGTCAACGATGTCGCTTCGGTAATGCGACTCGACCTGCTCCTGCACCGCCGTCATCACTTCCGGCGTGCGCAAGTTCACTTTTTCACGAGCAGTCGTGCCGCTGGAAATCAGATTTGTACTCACGACATTGTGGCAGGCGCCGGGCCCGCGCTTTCATTAATCGTCCAGCAAAGGACCGGCAGGCTTTTCAAAGGCCGCGCTGGAAACCGAAACACTCGGCGGCGGATCGGGCGTCTTCGAATCATCCACACGCTGTATCTTCGGACCGATTGTCGCGTCCTCGGGCTGCGACTCGGCGATGTTTACCGGCGTGCCGATTCTCACCAGCGCATAAAATTTCGGAGCCGCCTCCCCTTTCAAGCGCAGGCAGCCGTGACTGCGCGGATGCAGGTGAACGAACCCCTGATGAAAGCCGTAGGCAGGCGCGAACTCGCACCAGTATCCCATCGGATACCCAACATACTGTCCCGGAATGGGTGAGCCCGCCTCGGCGGGAACGACGTGAGTGCCCTGGACGCGAAATCCATAAGAGCCGGAGCGCTTTTCCGGCTGCTTGGAATATATGGTGAAATTGCCTTTGGGAGTCGGTTTGCTCGGAATACCCACCGTAGTCGCGCAAGCCATCAGGCAGCGGTCGCCTTCCATCACGTAAACATTCTGCTGCGAAAGTGAAACCTTTACTCGCACCTTGGAAGGATCACTCGGGCGATGCGCGGTCACGTGATAGTTGCCGGAACTTGCCGTCTGCGTTTCGCAACCGGAAAAAAACAGCGCGAGCGAGGCCGCGGCCGCGAGGAGAAACAATCGAGAAATTAGTCGCATAGGGTAAGTATTGGAGAAGCGCATGCGAGGGGTTTTGTCAACTGTCGCCCATGAACGCCCGGTTGTTTGGCACGTTCGGTGCGCCGCGCCGACCGGACGCCGCAGCGCGGCGTCCCTACCAGCAGATCGCTGCTGACAGCTTCATGATTTTCCGGGAATTGTCAGGAGTTCTTCGAAATCCCAACCTTCGTTAGCGTAGAAAGGATATGGGCGGTCGGCGGAGGCGGGCCGATAACGCCAGTGTTTGTACATCCAGAGCCAGGGCGCTGGATTGACCCTAACGAGCGGCTCGAAACGATTCCAGCAAAGCTGCGCGATCTCGGCGTCGGTGGCGTTTTCCGGAATATCCAATTTCGGCTGCATGACAAAACGCCAGCGTCCATTCGGCAAGGGCTCGCAGTACCCCGGATAGATGGGCGCGCCCGTGCGTTTGTGCAGCCAGGCGTGCGCATACGTCACGCAGGTCTTTAGGCCGAAACAACTCACGATCACGCTCGGTTGTTGCGGACGCAGCGTTAGATCAGTCAAAATCGCCACGTTCCGACCACGCCGCAGTGCCTTGTAAAGTTTCATGATCGCGCCGGCGCGTCCCGCCAGTTCGTGACCGGCCTGCTCGCGCAATCGCTCGAAAATCGGATCGAGCAAAGGATTCTTGAACTCCTGGGCGAGAATTGAAACTGGAACACCGGCATGACCAACAGCCTGCGCGGCCCACTCGAAATTGCCGTAGTGAAAGGTCGCGAAAATGCAATTTCCGCTCGGTCCTATCTCCTTCAGAACTTCGTCGAGATTCTCGACATCGATCCACTGCCGGTGGTTCTGCGCGTTGAGCCGGGGCGTCCACATCAAGTCGAGCATCGTGCGGACGAAGATCTGATATGATTCACGGACAATTTCCGAACGTCGCACTGCGGAAAACTGCGAGCCGAAGGCGGCCTCCAGATTGCTAAGGGCAACGCGACGTCCGCGCCGGTCAAGAGTCGCGCCAAGCGTTCCGACGATCTGTGCGAGCCGAAAGCAACCTTCGCGCGACAATCGCGGAATGGTTTTTACCGCCAGCAACAACGCGCACCACTCGAGGCGGTAACGAAACTTTTTCCACCATACAGGAGTTGCCACGTCAACGACGTGATCATTATCACGCCGTTCGGCAAGTCTCTTTAGACCATTCGTTTTTTGCCGCGATAGAGCATTCTGCAAAAAAAGTCGTTGTCATTCTGAGCGCGGCGAAAAATCTCTGACCATTTGCTGATGCTCTGCCTCACAGGCCGGAAAAATTTTCAGAGATCCTTCGCGTACGCTCAGGATGACAGGCTTATGAGAACAGCTCCCTCTTGAGCGCTTTGACTTAAAGACGTTTGATTTTACGTTGATAAAACAGAGCGCCCCCGCGCTGTTCGCCGTGAAAAACGTTCTCTTCGTCTGTACCGGAAACATATGTCGCAGCCCAATGGCGGAAGGGCTTTTCCGGCACCTGCTCGGCAATCGTAAGGACATTGAAGTCGCTTCGGCTGGCGTCCACGCCGTGCGCGGGCAGCCGCCAAGTCTGCATGCGGTTTATGTGCTGGAGGAGGAAGGCGTCGACATCAGCGGTCTCCGCAGCCAGCCGTTGACGGCTACGCTGGTCGATCGTGCGACCCATATTTTCGCGATGACCAGCGGGCATCTCGATACTATTCAAATGCTCTTTCCACATGCCGCCGAAAAATCGTTTCTCCTCCGCGAATTTGAAGAACTGGAGAACACCGTTTGGCGCGACGTACCCGACCCGATCGGCATGGGGCGCGAGATTTATCTGGAATGCGCCGCGACGATTAAAAGCGCTTTACCCAGTGTGCTTGTTTTTGTAGAACAAAGCCAGATGGCCGTGCCTGCAACATCGCGCGCCGGCCTCATCACTTCATATCCCATGGGAGATTTGCGACAACGCAGCGAGACCGAAACCGCCGGAAAAATTTCTGCCACAGCGAACAGTGGCGGGTTGCGCAAAGTCGACCCGGAAATCTTTGATGCCATCGCCGCCGAGGAAAAACGGCAGCGGGAGAATATCGAATTGATCGCTTCGGAAAATTTTACGAGCCGCGCGGTGATGGAAGCGCAAGGCAGTGTGCTCACGAATAAGTACGCCGAAGGTTATCCCGGGAAGCGCTGGTATGGTGGCTGCGAAAACGTCGATACCGTCGAGCAGCTGGCGATCGATCGCGCGAAACGTTTGTTTGGCTCCGAGCACGTTAATGTGCAGCCGCACAGCGGTGCGCAGGCGAACATGGCGGTCTACTTCTCCGCCATCAAACCGGGCGACAAAATTCTAACGATGAATCTCGCGCATGGAGGCCATCTTACTCACGGGCATCCGGCAAATTTTTCCGGGAAGTTTTATCAGGTCACGCATTACGGCGTAGACGAAAAGACCGAGCAGATCGATTACGACGCGCTGCAAAAGCTCGCCGAAGAAACCAGACCGGCCATGATCACCGCGGGTGCATCGGCCTATCCGAGAACGTTGGATTATCCGCGCCTTCGGCAGATTGCCGATTCAGTCGACGCGCTTCTTTTCATCGACATGGCGCATATCGCCGGACTGGTCGCGGCCGGGCAGCATCCGAGCCCAGTTCCGCACGCGCAATTCGTCACCACCACGACGCACAAAAGTTTACGCGGGCCGCGCGGCGGGATCGTTCTTTGCGAACAGCGTTTCGCGAAGGAAATCGATTCGATGGTTTTCCCAGGAATTCAGGGCGGGCCGCTCATGCACGTGATCGCCGCGAAAGCCGTTTGTTTTCACGAAGCGCTCCAGCCTCCGTTCCGCGATTACCAGCGGCAGGTGGTGTTGAACGCGAAGGCGCTCGCGGCTGGTTTGAGCAAGCACGGTTTCCGCATCGTCTCCGGCGGCACCGACAATCATCTCATGCTCGTCGATTTGCGGCCGAAAGAGATTAATGGCAAGCAAGCCCAGGAAACTCTCGATCTCGCCGGCATCACGGTGAACAAGAACGCGATTCCGTTCGACACGTATCCGATCTTCCGGCCGGGCGGGATTCGAATCGGTACGCCGGCGGTCACGACACGCGGGATGAAAGAAGAGGATATGCTCGAGATCGCCGATCTGCTCGTGGAAGCATTGAGTCGACGCGATGATCCGTCGGCCCTGGAAAGCGTGCGCGCAAAAGTACGCGAACTCACACGCCGGTTTCCGCTGCCGTCGTAAGGGGTGTGGCGCCGCGTTCAGGCCATCGGGCGGAACCGCAGCTGCAGTTTGCCATTAGCAATCTCTCCTCAGCATCTAGGTGCTCTTCTTGATGGCGAAGCCCACATAGCCCCAGCGTCCCCATTCATAGTGCGACGTTCGCTCCGGATCGATCAATCCGGTTCTTTTGTCATGCGAGTACGTTCCGGCGATAAATTCCGGAAAGGCCGCGTTGAAATGGACATCGTGGGAGACGAGCAAACCGCCATCCCGCAAGCGGCGCCAAAATTCCCGAAACTCCCAGCGCATGTGCCGGTACCGATGCGAACTGTCATGCAGGAACATGTCGATCGCGGCGGGAAGTCCACCGCGCTTGACGAGATCTTCCACTCTACCGCTGAGGGGATTGAATTGCGGGCGCAATTCATCAGGAATCAATACTCCATGATCGCCATCCTGGCTCATTTCAATGCTGTGCAACCTTGCATTGGTTAGGCCTTCGTCGACCAGCGCTTTCAGAATAAAAGCGGAGGACATCCCGACGAATCCGCCGGTTTCAACGATGACGCTCGGCCGATGCCAGCGAGTCAACGCGTAGAGCGTCGCGCAATCCAGCTCTCCCATCAGCCCATCAGTGCCATTCGCATCGCGCCGTCGCGCCATTTCGGTCATGAAGGTGCTCTTTCGAATTTGATCGGCGAAGCGAGCGACTGCGTCCCAAACGCCATAAAAGGGCATCGAAAACGCATCAATCGGATTCGTTCCTTTGGTTTTGCTCAAAATGGTAGCCAACTCTATGGAGGTGCCTGTAGCGCGCAATGAATTACAGATCCACCGAACGCAGCGTGTCTGGTCGTCGAACGGAAAAAACACGCCACGCCATCAGGAAATTTTCTTTCTACCAAGTCATAATTGACCTGATAGTCTCGAAACGATGAGCCAAGCGAGCGATCCGACAAATCCGAATCCCCTGCGCGAAGGGCTGACTGCCCGGACCGTGCCCGACCCGTGCACCGTTGTCATTTTCGGTGCCACAGGCGACCTTACCCATCGCAAGCTCGTTCCGGCGCTTTACAACATCGCGGCCGATGGAGAATTACCACCCGGTGTTTCCGTGGTCGGCTTCGCTCGACGCCCGAAAACCGATAAAGAATTTCGGAGCGATCTCGAGGAAGCCGCGCGAAAATATTCACGCCAGGAAGTCCGGGACGATCTCTGGAAAACTTTCGCCGACTCCATTTTTTATCATCAGAGCGAGTTCGCCGATGCCGCTGGTTACAAGAGTCTGGCGGAGCGTCTGGATAAAATCGACCAGGAACGCGGAAGCCGAGGCAACCGGCTTTTTTACTTTGCGGTTTCGCCCGAGCAATTCGAACCAATCCTGAAGCACTTGAAGGAAGCGGGATTGAACAAGGCCCGCGAAGGAAGCTGGGCCCGCGTCGTAGTCGAGAAACCATTCGGAACGGATCTCGCCTCAGCCCAGGAATTGAACCGAGTAGTAAAAAACGCGTTTGCTGAAGAGCAGACCTATCGGATCGACCATTTTCTCGGCAAAGAAACGGCGCAGAACATCCTCGTCTTGCGATTTGCGAACGCGATTTTCGAACCGCTCTGGAATCATCGCTACATCGATCATGTCCAAATCACCGCCGCGGAGACGCTCGGAGTGGAGGGCCGCGCCGGTTATTACGACGGGGCCGGCGCGCTGCGCGACATGGTGCAGAATCATCTGCTCCAACTTCTTTGCCTGGTCGCGATGGAACCACCGACCGATCTCAGCGCCGACAGCATCCGGGACGAAAAAGTGAAAGTCGTGCGCTCGCTCCGTCGCATGAACGCGGACGATGTGGCCCGCGATGTCGTTCGCGGTCAGTACGAGAAGGGCGCGATCAACGGGAAACCGGTTCCCGGTTATCGTGAGGAAGACAAGGTCAAACCGGACTCCACCACAGAGACCTACGCCGCCTTGCGTGTGCTCGTGGACAACTGGCGCTGGGCCGATGTCCCCTTTTACGTGCGCGTGGGGAAACGGCTGCCGAAGTCCGGGACCGAAATCTCGGTGCATTTCAAAAAAGCGCCGCTTGTCCTTTTCAACAAGGAGTCGACCGCGCTCGATCAAAACGTCCTCGTTATCCGCATTCAACCCGATGAAGGAATTTCACTGCGGATGCAGGCAAAAATACCCGGGATCAGTCTTCGGATTGAACCGGTAAAGATGGATTTCCATTACGGGACGTCATTCGGCAAGGCGAGTCCGGAAGCGTATGAGAGGTTGCTCCTCGATGCGATGAGCGGCGACGCCACGCTCTTCGCCCGGCGCGATGAAGTGGAGCACGCCTGGAGGTTTATCGACCCAATCGAAGAAGCATGGGCGGCGAAGACTAACCCGCCACCGCTTTGCCATTATCCGGCAGGCTCGTGGGGGCCGGAAGAAGCCGACGATCTCTTAGCGAGGGATGACCGCGCCTGGCGCAGATTGTGAACGCACCGTGATGAGGACGCGCAAGTTTGTCATTCCGAGCGAATGCGGGCGGACTCCGTATCTTGGAATGATGGAGGAATTCAACACTGCGATTGCGAGGTCCCTCGTCCTCGGTCGGAATCACTGCCTTGTAACGGTCTGTGCGCGATATGCCTAACAAGCTTTCTGAGGCCTTCGCCCCGGGCATGCCGGTCGAGATCGGCAAGATCGACCGGGAACTCAAGAAATTATGGGAAGTGAGCGACGGCGCGATGACGCGCGCGTCCCTGATTAATCTGGCCGTCTACAGCGAAGCTCCCGAGTCGCTCTCCGCCAATACGCAATTGATCTCCAGGATCACGCAAAATCACGCGTGTCGCGCGATCGTAATCGGCGCAAATCCGGGTGCGAAGGAAAAATACGTCAAAGCCTGGATCAGTGCCCACTGCCATGTTGGCGGCGCCGGCAGCAAACAAGTTTGCTCCGAGCAGATTTCCTTTCGCCTCGAAGGCTCTTTCACAAATTTTCTCCCTAGTATTGTCTTTTCTCATCTCGACTCCGATCTCCCATTTTATCTTTGGTGGCAGAGCGAATTTCATGACCCGATGGATCCGCAACTTTGGGCATGGGTCGATCGCCTGATCTACGACAGCCAGCTTTGGAAGAACTTTGATTCGCAGATGCGCTCGATCAAAACCGCGCAGACCGAAGCCAAAGAGCGCGTCGTGCTTTGCGATCTAAACTGGACGCGGATCATTCATATTCGTCTTGCGCTCGCCCAAATCTTCGATCACCCGTCCGCGCAACAACATTTCAGCGAGATCGATCGAGTGCAAATCGATTTCGGTCGCGGATTCAAGTCGACGGCTGTTTTGCTGGCCGGCTGGTTGGCGACACAGCTGAAATGGCAGCTTCAAGCAACGAATGGCGACGACGCGATTCAGTTCGTCGATTCGTCGGGTCGCCGGATCGCGTTCGAGCTGGCTGAGAAACCCGGCGAGCCAATTGGAAGAATTTCCATGCGGAGCAAGAAGATCGAGTTCGCCATTTCGCATCTTGCCGGCTCCGACCTCCTGGAAGTTTTTCAAGTAAAAGGCGGCGACAAATGCGCGGGCCGGTTGATCCCGGCCGGTAGCGCCGACACTGTCGCGCTGATGAGCGAAGAGCTAGGGCGCGGCGGACCGCATCGAGTTTACCTGAGGGCGATCGAGTGCGTTCGCGACTTACTCTGACTGAACGGAATCTGCGCTTTGCGATAACCTTTCGAAAAGCTCTCTGAGTGAACGCGCGGTTGCTTCGACCGAGAAAATCTCACTGGCCCGCTCCCGGCCGTGCTCGCCGAAGTGTTGAGCCAATGGTTTGTCACCGATGATCCTTTCAAGGGCGTTTGCCAGGGCCGCTGGATCGCCTGGCGGCACCAGAAATCCGCTCGCGTCGTTCACGATCATCTCAGGCACACCCGCGATCGGAGTGGAAACAACCGGCAAGCCGGCAGCCATGGCTTCTGCAATGACGGTGGGCAGGTTGTCCATTCCACCGCCCTGCTCCACTACGCACGGCAAACAAAAAACTGTCGCGACCGAAAGTCGTCGCGCAAGCTCGTCCTGCGTTTGCGGTCCCGTTAGCTTGACGACTGATTCCAAATCATTCTGGACGATCTGTGCCCGCAACGACTCCTCCAACGGTCCATCGCCAATGATTTCGCAGCGAAAATCGTGACCGTGATCCTTCAGTCTCCGACAAGCGTCGATCAAATGCACGAAGCCTTTCTTTTCGACCAGACGACCGACCGAAATAATCAAGGGAATGGCAGCGTCGAAGGCCGCCTTTTGAAATCGCGAGAGATCAATCCCGTTGTAAATGCGGAAGATTTTCTCCGAATCCTGCGGGAATCGGGTCTGCAATAGCTTCGCCGAGTAATCCGACACGGCCACGACCGCGCTGGCCGAGCCAACGAGTTTATCCAGGGCAACTGTAAATGGACGCGGGGCAAAGATATCGTTCGCGTGCGCAGTGAAGCTATAACCAATCCCAAAGAATTGTTTGATCCAGAAGACGGTTCGGGCGGCGAGCCCGGCAAAATGCGCGTGAGCGTGACGACAATGACCTTTCTCCAGCCGAAGCCCGATGTAAGCAGCCTGATACAGGCGCAGGAAATCGCGCTGGCGACCCCACTTCTCGATATCGCGAGAAACAGGTTTTGAGAGCAGGCCATTCCGCACCGCCCGATCAACTTCGGCGCGCAGCTCTTCCTCATCCGGAAGGTAGTGAACCTTCTCAATGAGTGCCCGGTCCCAATCCTGGCTGGCCTCACCTTCCGGCGGACGAACGGAGAAAATTGTCAGCGCAGCCCCCTGGCGCTGAAGCTCAATGACCTCGCGATAGCAAAACGTCTGAACATAAGATGGGAAGCGTTCGAAGACGTAGGCGATCTCAGTCACTGGGACGATTTAACGATGGAAGCTCCAGTTGCAAAGGCCGGAGACCCGATTTCGTCACAATTTTCCGCTAAACAGCGCCTCGCGAGAGCTTCCCGCACGGCTTTTGCTCTATAAGAACGAACCGTGGACCGCGATTTCTTCGCCTTTTGCACCTCCCTTAAGCCAATCGAATTAAAGGCGATAGGCGAACTCTCGCAGGTCTGGCACTTGTCCGAGGCGGAGGTCGTCTATTCGCCCGGCGACCCGAGCAATGCACTTTACATCATCAACCGAGGCGTGGTGGAAGTGGATTACGGCGCAGCGACGCCCAGTCAGCCAACTACTTACCTATCGCGGGGCGACATGTTTGGCGACCTGGAAGCCCTGACTGGTCAGCCTCGCAGCCATCTTGTGCGCGCAAGGGAACCGGTAAGTCTGCAAGCTTTCCAGAGCAGTGATTTCCCGGAGCTCGTCCGTCGCGTGCCGATGTTCTTCAAGCATCTTTGCGAACGGCTCGCCTTTCGATCGCTCCAAAGACAAGACGTTGTGCCGCTTGCCCGAAGTAATTGCCTCGAACTCAGCGGAAGCCTGTCAAATTTCGACCTGACCACGATCTATCAAACCATCACCCATTCCGCGCAGACCGGCGAACTTCGGATTATGGACAATCACGATGCGGTCATTTCCGCTTTTTTCTTCGAAGAAGGCCAGCCGCGACGCGGACAATTCCAGCATCTCTACGGTGAAGAGGCTTTCTGGCAATTGTTTCTGGAAGAATCGCTCGAAGGCACTTTTTCGTTTTCTTCGGGAACGCGGTCGGCACCGAGTACTCTGATCGGTGGAGAACTCGATCGGCATCCCAGCGACCTCCTGATTAATGCTCTGCAGCATCGCGACGAGTATCATGTCCTTCGAAAGCACCTGGGTGAGAACACAACCTTGGTTCAGCGGCAAAAGCTCAACTTCGAATGGCCGCCAAGCGCGCCCCGCGATCTTGAGCCCCAGGCCGAACAAGTCTGGCAAATAGCGTATAGCGCGCCGATCACACTCTTCGGCTTGTATGAGAAGTGCAATGTCTGCGAGTTGAAGATCTATCAGATCGTTAGCCTACTTGTTCGATCGGAGCATTTTAGTCTGACCCCGCGAGAGGGTCCTAAAACTGCTGTCTCCATGGTTGCCTGACGACGCATATGACCAGCCGAGCCATTTGTTTTCTGCTCCTCGCCGTGTTGAGCGGCGGTTGTTCGATGATGACGCAAGAAGGAAGACAACAACGCTCCTACGAGCATTATGTTCGGAAATCGAGTTCGACGCGATATAAGAAGGCGGTGAAATTTCGCATGAGCAAGAGCGACATGCCGATTCGTCAAGTCCCGTCCGAACCTACAATCACGACAACTGTATCGGAAGGGCCGCAATCCGTCACCAGCGGCAGCGACGCTCCGGCAGATCAGTAGCCGAACACTCGTTAGACTAAATCGCGCTGAACGGGAATCGGCCGGCCGGTGTCGTCGACCGCGACGTAGGTAAAAACCCCGTGAGTCACACGGATGTGCTCTCCGTGTCGGTTGCGGTGCACCCAAACCTCCACCGGAATCGTCATCGATGTTCGACCGATGCGCTCGATCCAGGCGTAGCAATCAACGGTGTCCCCCACCCAGACCGGTTGCAGAAACGACATCGCTTCCATCGCCACGGTGACGACACGAGCCTTCGCAGTTTTCCCAGCTAGGATACCGCTGCCCAAATCCATTTGCGACATCACCCAGCCACCGAAAATATCGCCGCTCGGATTCGTATCCTTCGGCATCGCGATGGTACGAATGACTAATTCGCCTTTCGGCGTTTTGTTGTCGCTCATTTTTTGAGAAGCTGCCGTTCAGAGGATCAACATGCAATCGCCGTAACTGAAAAAGCGATATTTGTCGCGTATGGCTTCGGCGTAGGCGGTCAGGATGAACTCTCTTCCAGCAAACGCGCTCACCAGCATGAGCAGGGTCGATCGCGGGAGGTGAAAATTCGTCAGCAGAAAATCGATCGATCTGAATTCGTGCGGCGGCCGAATGAAAATGCCGGTCTCGCCTTCCTGCTCCACGAGCAGGTCATTTTCGCGGCGAGCTGATTCCAGGACTCGAACCGTTGTCGTTCCGACCCCGAGAATTCGCTGAGCATGATTGATCTTATTCGCTGCACTTTCTGAAATCGAAAAGCGCTCCGCGTGCATCCGGTGATCGCGAAGGTCTTCCGATTGCACCGGCCGAAAGGTTCCGGCTCCGACATGAAGCGTCACGAACGCATGCGCGAGTCTGCTCAAGATTTCCGACGTGAAATGCAAACCAGCCGTCGGTGCAGCCAATGCTCCGGGGACCCGGGCGAATACCGTTTGATAACGCGTTTCATCCTCCGCATCGCTTTGCCGTCCCACATAGGGCGGCAGAGGGAGAAGGCCGCCAGCTTGCGGATCGATCTCGCGGTCGAGCGCAATAATTCGCTCGCCTCCGGGCAGGATCGCTTCGACCCGCGCGCTGCTACCGGCAACCTGCGCGCTGCTCCCCGCTTTCATTTTCCGTCCCGGCTTAACCAGACATTTCCAGCGTCTGGCATCGATTCGTTCCAGAAATAAGAATTCGATCTTTCCATCATCGGAGAATCTTCGCGCGTGAAGCACACGCGTGTTGTTTAGAACCACCAGATCGCCCGTCCGGAGCAGGCTCTCGAGATCGGCAAACGTCCGATGTTCGATGCGCCGATTGCTCCGATGCAGAACCATCATTCGTGAATCCTGCCGACGCGGGAGCGGCCGATGGGCAATGAGATGCTCCGGCAAAACGTAATCGTAGTCTGAAAGCCGTGCGCTCATCGCCGCACACGATCAAAGGGATTGCCCCGCCGTGCAAAAATTCCGAAGGTATGCGGATGGCATTTCAACCGGCACTCGATATGATCTTGTCCGCGCTCGAGAAAATCCGGGAAGACAATGACCGGCCGCCATCTGCTTCGATCCATGTTCTCGCACAGCTCTGCCGCTCGACCCCCGGCAAATCGGATTTGCTCGCGGCGATTCGCGAGCGCGTCAGTGTTTGCCAAAAGTGTCCTCATCTTGCGCGGTCGCGCACTCAGACCGTTTTCGGCGTCGGAAATCCGAACGCGGATTTGATGTTCATCGGCGAAGCGCCCGGTGCCGATGAAGATAGGCGCGGCGAACCTTTCGTTGGCCGCGCCGGACAACTGCTAACGAAAATCATCGAAACGATGGGCTTCGCCCGCGAACAAGTTTATATCGCCAATGTATTGAAGTGCCGGCCCGACATGCCGGGAGGCGTCTCTGGCAATCGCCCGCCGACACCGTCGGAAATGCAGACCTGTTTGCCCTATCTCGCCGAGCAGATCGAAATCATTCAGCCGAAAGTCCTGGTCGCACTCGGAGCGACGGCGGTCGAAGGGTTGCTCGGCTTCCGTGGAACAATGCGCGAACTCCGCGGTCGCTGGCATTCCTACGAAAGTACTCCACTCATGATCACTTATCACCCTTCGTATCTCTTGCGAAATCAAGCGCCCTCCGAGAAGCGAAAAGTTTGGGAAGATATGCTGCAAGTTCTCGAACGGCTCGAGCGCCCGATCAATGAGAAGCAGCGGAACTATTTCTTGTGATCGCTGTTACCGAGACCAGATAGACGCTCGAAAGCTCGTTGCAGCGAGCGCGGCGATGCCCGCGTCAACGCAGTCGAAACGAGAATGTTCCGGACTTCGGCGCGTCGCACTTTCACTCGATCGCGTAACGCGTCCGCACCAACATGGCGAAGGAGGGCGAGCGTTCGCGCGCCAATCAAAGCGGGCAAGGCCGTAGCGTAACGAACGCGCGTAGCTTCGATCGCGCAGGAATAATCGACACCGGCCCTAAGGCCGGACATCGCGATGTCACGCCATTTCCTGATGACCGGCGCCATTCTTTCCGGCTCGCGCAAGATCGTCTCCGGAGTAAGTCCCTGTTCAGCTAGTTCGTCAGTCGGAAAATAACATCGTCCGGCGCGCAAATCGGATCCGGCGTCGCGAATAACGTTAACGAGTTGCAGACCCATTCCATAACGCTTTCCGAGTTCGAGCATTTCCGAGATCGAGGACTTCGCGAACTTCGGGACGTGGCGAAAGCAAATCCGCGTCCAGAACTCGCCCACGCATCCAGCGACCAGATAGGTGTACTCGTCGAGCTCGGCGGCAGTGGCCAACGCACGCAGTTGCTCCCGATCTCCAAAGCGCTGCACATCGAGCGCCTGACCGCGATTGATCTGTCGCAACACTTCCCGAATGTCGGCGCGATCCGACTCCGGCGTGCGTTCCAGTGCATCGAGGCAGGTTGGCAGTTTCTCGATCAACGCGCGTTCCGCGCCATTCTTCTGCAACGGCGCAAACGATTCACGCAATTCTTTCGTCGCCTCGGTGGGAGACAATCCCTGGATCGCATCCGCAAGAACTTGCAGGTTTTTACCCCGCACCGTCGCGCGCAATTCCGCGGTATCCGCAATCGTGTCCGTGGCACGCGCCAGGAGGTAGGCCAGTCCCACCGGATCGCGCAGGTCGCGTGGCAGGACGCGAATCGAAAGGTAAAACGAGCGCGAAACCGACCGCAGAATTCTCCGCTGCCGCTCGTTCATCGTCCGACATTCCTAATCTGGATGCGGGTAGGATCGAAATTTCCCAATCCCATCTGGGCGGCGATTTCTACATAGCCGGCCGCTTGACCGATCGGTACGACATGATATTTCGCCCGCCATGCTTCCAAATTCCGCAACGCCACAGCGTCGAGCGCCACCGGATCTTTGCTGGCATACAATGTTGCGTGATGGAGCGCAAAGTTGGTCTGGGATTGCGGACCGCCGGCGTATTCCGCCACCAAGCCGTCCATTATGTTGAGCACAACCTTTTTTCCGATGAACGGACTACTGTAGATCTCCGGGATGCTGGAGGCGCCGAATGCGGATTTGTCTCCGAAGCGCCGCCAGTTGTCGATGTTCGGGATGGTTACGTTGTAGAGACAGCCGGCGAGGCCATTCATTTCGTTGTCGCTCATCACAGGGACGTTGATGATTTTTGTTACCCCAGTCGACACGATCCGGCAGACGTAGCTCCGATCACTCGTGTTTTCTGCGTCGGAAAGAATCGGCACCCTGCCCCGATCGCTCTTGTAATCGAGGTCGCCCCAAATCAGCTGTCCCATCAACGGCGCGGTGATAACCGCCTTGGGATCGTATCCGTCGCGCGGAAGGATGGAAAGCAACTGATAGCCCTCCGCACCGGGACGGTAGCCCGCATCCACGATTCCATACAGCGTCCGATCCCAGACGATAATGCTCGAGCGCGGATGTCCTGCTGCCACCAGGCCATCGACAATGGCGTTGACCACATCGCGATGCGTAGTGAAAAGCTGCCCGCCCGTCGCCGAGATCTTTATTCCAACCTTGTCAGTCGGCGCAACCAGCGAACGCCAGGCTTTTGCGACATCAGACTGCCCGGTGACTGCCAGCACGAGCCGATTGACCATCGCGCGCACCACGGCCGGGTTCGTCTTGTATTGCTGGATGGCCGCCGAATCATGGATCGCGTAAACCACAGAGGGGGCCGGGGTCGGACGCGGCTTTTGCGCGAAGACAAAAGCTGCGCTGCAAAGAAGACAGGTTAGGGTTCGGAAGACCAAGAGATTCAAACGGTGTGGCAACGGACTTTATGAACAAGAGCGCACTCTACAACATTGCGGATGGAGAAAGCGCGATCAGCCACCTCTATCTTCATATTCCTTTCTGCGCTCGCATTTGCCCATACTGCGCATTTTACAAGGAACGGGCCGATCCTTCGCAGACGCAGCGCTTTTGCGAGGCTGTGCTCCTTGAGCTGGATCAACACCAGAAGAAACTTGCGATTCAACCTGAGACGATTTTTTTCGGCGGCGGCACGCCAACGAGTCTGACCGTGGCGCAGTTGGAATTCATCCTGAGCGGGATTTCGGGAGCGGCTCGATTTGAGCAACGTCGTCGAATGGACGATCGAAGCCAATCCGGGCAGCGTCTCCGCGCGCAAAGCCGCAACGCTCTATCAAGGCGGGATTAATCGCATTAGTCTCGGCGTGCAATCGTGGGACGACCGATTGCTCGAGGGCCTCGGACGAGAGCATAATGCGGCGCAAGCCGAGACATCGTTCGAAGTCTTCCGCGATGCAGGATTCACAAATATCAGCATCGATCTGATGTTCGGCATTCCGGGCCAGGCCATCGAACATTGGCAGGCGTCGCTCGAAAAAACCATCTCACTGCAGCCGGAACACGTTTCCTGTTATTGCCTCACCTACGAGGAGGACACGGAATTTTTCCGACGTCAATCGCGCGGCGAGTTGCGCGCGGATCCGGAGGCTGACGCGGAGTTTTTCACCGCGGCGTTCGAAACTCTGGAAGCGGCGGGTTACTCGCAATATGAAATCTCAAACTACGCGCGACCGGGATCTGCCTCCGTGCATAACCAGTCGGTACTGGGCCGGGGAAAATTATCTGGGAATCGGGCCGAGCGCATTCTCAACCGTCGAGCTGCAACGTTGGCAGAACGTCTGCGATTATCGAGTGGTACTCGGACGACCTATTCGCCGGAAGATCCATTATGGCTTCAACCGAAACGCTGACGCCTGAGATGAAACGCGGGGAGAGGATTGCGCTTTCGTTGCGCACCCGAGGCGGAGTGCCCATCTCCCTGGTCGAAGGGAAAGGCAATGAAATCCGGGAATTTCTTGATCTCGGTCTGATGCGTAAGTCCGAGGACAAAATCTTGCTCACACCCGCGGGCAAGCTCCTCGCCGATTCGGTAGCGGAAGCGTTTATCTGACTTCGCGACCAGTTCACGAGATCCTTCGCCGTCCGGGTGGCTCAGGATGACAGGCCAGAATATGTTCGTTAGGCGTGAACCGCGCCGTATCTTCGTTGCCGCCGACTAAATTCTTCTACCGCCTCAAAAAGATCTTTCTTCGTGAAATCGGGCCAGAGAGTCTGCGTGATGTACATCTCGGTGTAGGAAAGCTGCCAGAGCAGAAAGTTGGAAAGCCTCATCTCACCGGAAGTGCGAATGAGCAGATCGGGATCGGGATAATACCGCGTGTAGAGATGTTTACTGAACATCGCCACGTCGATCATTCCCTTATCGAGATGGCCCGCTTCGATTCCTCGCAGGATGCTCTTGATGCCGTCAATGATTTCGAGGCGTCCGCCGTAACTCAGCGCGAGGACGAGCGTCAATCCCGTGTTGTTCGACGTCTGTTCAATCGAATCGTGCAGTTGGCGCTGACAATTCGCGGGCAAATCGGTCAAACGTCCGATCGCCTGCAGCCGCACATTCTTCTCCAAAAGCTCGGGCGTTTTTTCCTTCAGGAAACGTTCAAGGAGCCGCATCAGGGCAAAAACCTCGCTTTTGGGTCTTTGCCAGTTCTCCGCCGAGAAGGCGTAAAGGGTGAGAAATTCAATCTTGAGCTCGCCGCATCCTTCGACGCACTCGCGGACCGCTTCGGCGCCTTTCTCGTGACCTTTGATCCTAGGCAGGCCGCGCGTCCGCGCCCATCGTCCGTTGCCATCCATGATAATGGCGACGTGACGTGGAATCGATTTCGCGCTCGCGGCCATAAGATTGTCCTAAAGAAAAATCGTCTCTGCACGCGTCGGGCCCACACTAACAATCTTCAATTTCGCGCCCGTTAATTCCACGATACGATTTACATAATCCTTTGCTTTTGAAGGAAGTTGCACAAATTCTTTTGCACCAGACGTAGCTCGATTCCATCCGGTAACCTTCTCGAAAATCGGCTCACATTTTGCGAGGTGATCCGCGTCGCAGGGAGGGACGTTCAGTCTCTTGCCATTCAGTCGATAGGCAACGCAAATCTTGATGGGATCGACGTTGTCTAGCCCGTCTAAATTAGTGATGGCCAGCTCATCAATCCCGTTGATCATCGCTGCGTAGCGGGTGGCGACGGCATCAAACCATCCGCAACGTCGCGCGCGCCCGGTTGTGGCCCCAAACTCGCGACCCATCTCGTGCAACATCTTCGCGAGTTTGGCGTCTTCCGTCGGCAGCGCTCCTTCCCCTACCCGCGTTGTATATGCTTTCATAACACCCACAACCAGATCCATTCGATGCGGCGGAACCCCCGACCCCGTGCAAGCGCCACCCGCAGTCGTGTTCGACGAAGTGACGTACGGATAGGTCCCGTGATCGATGTCGAGAAACGTCCCTTGCGCGCCCTCGAAGAGCACCTCTTTTCCGTGCTGCATCGCTCGATGCAGGTAGACCACGGTATTGCCAACGAAAGGCGCCAGTCGTTTCCCAGCCTTCAGATAGGCGGTTCTGACCTCGTGATAGTCTATCGGCTTTGCGCCCAAGGCCGAGAGAATGCTGTTATTCTCGCGAACCTTTGCTTCCAGTTTCTTTGAAAACAAAGCTGGCTGCATCAAGTCGGACATTCGCAATCCGGTCCGCGCCGCCTTATCGCCGTAGGCCGGCCCGATTCCTCTTTTGGTCGTTCCGATTTTCGCGTGTCCCTTGCGCAGTTCCCGCTGTTCGTCGAGCACGCGATGATAAGGCAATACCAGATGAGCGCAGTCGCTAATCAGAAGATTCTTCGCAATCTGGATTCCTAACTTTTTCAGTCCATCCATCTCCGCCACCAACGCGATGGGATCGATCACCACGCCGTTGCCAATGACACAAACTTTGTCCCGACGAAGAATACCCGATGGGATGAGGTGCAGGATATACTTCGTGTCTTTGTGAATGACGGTATGCCCGGCGTTGTTCCCTCCCTGGCTCCGCACGACGATGTCGGACTTGCCGGTAAGGACATCGATAATCTTGCCCTTGCCTTCGTCCCCCCATTGAGCCCCAATCAAAATCGTGTTGGCCATGAAATCGAAGAATTGGGCAATAAATTGTCCCGGTGCATCCTGCCGGACACACTCGGGACGGCGAAAGAAAATAGAGTGAGCGTCGGCTGCTGCAAGAAGTTTCGGGCTCAGCTGCTCGCTTGAGTGAAGCGGATCAATCCGAACGCCCTAACGATTTTGCGTCGGAGTGACGCGGACGACCGGAAGCGGAAACCGGACGCGTAGCTCGTCCTCGAGATAAATCTCGACGTGGTGCATTCCAAATTGCTGGAACTGCACGCCGCCGAAATAATGGACGTTGGTGGCATGCCCTTCCATCTCCTTCAGTTCGAATTCGACTTCAGCCTGCGCGATCACCTGATGTTCATCCACTCCTACAATTCGAGACTTCTGCTTGAATCTTCCTGAGCCGCTGCACCAGCGTGACCAAATGCAGAGCCGCATGTAGTTGATCGGCAGCTGTGGCGTCGGAATGACATTGATCACGCCAACGAGCGTCTGCATCCCGTTAAATTCGCAGCGGACGTCTTCGCAGAGCACGGAACTCTGCAAGTCCGGAATGATCGTATTCGTTTCCATGCTTGATTGGTGACTCTAGATCAGTCCCCGTGCGATGAACACCAGCAAAAGGAGGCCGAGAACAATTCGATAAATGGCGAAGGGCGCGAACCCGCGTGCCCGCACCCAGCGCATGAACCAGGCGACGACCGCCAGCGCGACGATAAAGGAAACAATGAACCCTATCGCGAGCATGATCCATCCGTGGGGATTCATGGTCGCAGGTGCAATCGCCGCGGCTGCTCCTCCTTCATGATGCGGGGCCACGGTCTTGAGCAGATCGTAACCGGTAGCCGCGACCATCGTTGGCATTGAAAGAAAAAATGAAAACTCCAGAGCGGTCGAGCGAGAGAGCCCAGCGACCTGGCCAGCCGCGATCGTGCACATCGATCGCGAAGTTCCTGGAAAAACTGCGGAGAGGATTTGCACCGCACCGATCCACGCCGCCTCCGGCAGGGTCATCTCTTCGAGACGGTCAACGCGCGGCGACGTGAAAACCGCGTCCACGATCCACATCACGACGCCACCCACCAGAAGCGCCCACGCCATCACGGAAAGATTTTCCAAGTTCTGCCCAATCTGCTTTTTCAGAAGCCAGACCGGGACTGCCGTGATAACAAACGCGATCATGGTCAGGCTGAGCGGATGCGTGAAAACGTTGCGGTCGCCGCGTTCTCCAGAAGGAAATGTCCCGACGAATTTCATGATTCGTTCCCGAAAATAAACTGGTAACGCCAGGATGGCTCCGAGCTGAATAACGATTGTGTACATTTTCCAGAAACTGTCGTGCAGATCGAGATGAAGCGCGGCCTCAGCGATCCGCAAATGCGCGGTGGAACTGACCGGCAGGAATTCCGTCAGGCCCTCCACAACTCCCAGAAAAATCGAAAGCAGGTAATCGTGCACGCCTACGAAATCTGTTTTCGCCGACCGCGGAATCGCTTCGATTTTTTCATCGCGGGACAGTAGGAGGGGCCGCCTAAATGGCAAGCGGCGTTATGAATGCGGAAAAGCTTAAGCACCCGCGCGCTCTCGCGCGTCAATCGCAGTCAGCTCGGATTCCACCATCTCGCGCACCAACTGCTGGAAACTTCCCGATGGCTTCCAGCCAAGAACGCGTCGGATTTTTTCCGATGAGCCGACCAGTCCCGCAGGATCGGCCAGACGGTCAAAGACCGGATTGTGCTTCACATATTTTTCCGGCACTAGATTCACCACCGCAAAGGCCGCTTCCACGAACTCACGAACAGAGCGGGCGTCGCCGGTAGCGACCACATAATCGTCCGGCACTTCATGCTGCAACATCAGCCACATCGCTCCGACATAATCCTGCGCCCGGCCCCAGTCACGCCGGCTTTCCAGATTGCCGAGGACCAGCTCGTGTTGAAAACCACGTGCTATCCTCGCGACGGCGTGGGTAATTTTTCGGGTGACAAAGTTCTCGCCGCGCCTGGGCGACTCATGATTGTAGAGAATGCCATTACAGACGAAGAGGCCGTACGACTGCCGGTAAACACGCACCAACTGCGTAGCAAACGCCTTGGCGCAGCCGTAGGGAGAAGCGGGCTGCAGGGGCGTGTCTTCGGTTTGGGGGGACTCTTCTGCACTCCCAAAAATCTCGGAACTCGAGGCGTGGTAAAAGCGCACTGGTTGCGGCTGATCGCGCGCGATTTCCAGAAGAGACAGGGTCGCCATCCCGACCTCCTCGCAAGTCGACTCAGGAATTTCGAAACTCAGACCGACGTGGCTCTGGCCGGCGAGATGATAAATTTCCGCCGGCCGGACTTCGGAAAAAATTCGGCGCAACGTCGTGCTGTCGGACAGATCGCCGTAGTGCAAGAAGAGCCGTTTATCGTAGACGTCTTTGTCGTTCCGCAAATGCTCGATGCGCGATCGGAGCAAATTGCTCGTTCGCCTAACGATTCCGTGAACGGTGTAGCCTTTCTCCAATAACAGCTCGGTCAAATACGACCCGTCCTGGCCGGTAATGCCGGTAATCAATGCAATGTTTTTCTCGTCAGGCACCACTCACCCTTCACCTGAGTCGCTCAAACGCACAAGATCGGAATGCTGGCCTTTCGCCGAAGGATGCAGCTTGCGTTTGTTCGCACCCATTTCATCGGTTAGGCCCAAGTTTGCGCAACCGACCTGTTAAATCGTCCAGATAATTTCAAAATACGATCGCAGTTCGCTCCATCTGTTCGAGACACTTCAATTTTCTTCCAACAGCGAAGACCGCGGCGACATCTTCGGCCTTCACGATGACGAACCAAAAATGAGAAACGCGCGGGAATGAAGCTTAAAGGCGAACCGCGGCCCCCCTGAATCCTACCTGTCACTGCCATAGGCTTTTTCAGCTCCGAGAACGCTTGCTTGCTTTTTCTCAAAACAAGACGAACCTCCCCGCTCTTGGATAAGTTCTGTTTTGTTCGTTGCGTGGTAGATCGTCAGTTGAGATTTCCTCAGTGGTGATTTTGAAACCCGATTCTCGGGAACGGCTCTGTGGCTGGCAGGTATTGCTCCAAAATTAATGATAATGAAACTGTACGTAGGAAATCTCTCTTTTGAGACCACTGAAAATGATCTTCAGGATCTTTTCGAACAACATGGCAAAGTAACCGATGTCGCGCTGATGACGGATCGCACGACGGGCCGCTCACGGGGCTTCGGATTCGTGACCATGAATGACACGACGGAAGCCAACGCCGCCATGGGCGCGTTGAACGGCAAGGAAGTTTCCGGCCGGGCACTGACCGTCAACGAAGCGCGCGCACGCGAAGAGCGTCCGCGTCAATTCGCCGGAGACCGCCGATAATCCAGCGGTTTTGATTTTGCGAGCCGGCGTTTCTCTAACGCGGAACGCCGGCTTCGCACTAAAATATGGATGCCAAAAAAGCAATCGAACTTGAAGGCAAAGTGATGGCCGTTCTGGCCGGCACGATGTTCCGCGTGCAGCTCGCTAACGATCACATGGTTCTCGCGCATATCTCCGGAAAGATGCGCAAGCGTTTCATCCGCCTAACCACTGGCGACCGCGTGAAACTGCAAATGTCCCCCTACGATGTCGACAAAGCGCGCATCGTTTACCGGTTGGGGTAAGACAGTAGAGGCGGCTGTGCCAGGCCCCTGAGTCACTGCTCTGCCGGTCGGGGCGCTAGCCCCACAAGATGGGAACGTAGAGGAAGCGGTTCGCTTCCCTTGGGGCGTCAGCGGCGTTCCCTGCAAACTCGATGCTCTTTCGGAAATCAAAACCGAAGATGCTTCACCGTCAGGCCGTTGTTGATCAATTCGCTGAGCGAATCAATTCCGATTCGCAGATGGCGTTCCATAAACTTCGAGGTAACGACCTCGTCGCTATCCGCAGTCTTCACTCCTTCCGGCACCATCGGTTGATCAGAGACGAGGAGGAGTGCGCCGGTAGGAATTTCATTGTGAAAGCCGGTGATAAAGATCGTCGCCGTTTCCATGTCAATCCCCATGCAGCGGATACGCGCGAGATATTTCTTGAACGTTTCGTCGTGCTCCCAGACGCGGCGGTTGGTCGTATAGACGGTGCCGGTCCAGTAATCGCGACCATGATTGCGAATGGTGGTTGAAATCGCTTTCTGCAATGAGAACGCGGGAAGCGCCGGGACTTCGGGTGGGAAATAATCGGTCGAGGTCCCCTCGCCCCGGATCGCCGCGATGGGAAGAATCAAATCACCGAGTTTGTTTTTTTTCTTCAAGCCGCCGCATTTGCCCAGAAAAAGTACCGCCTTTGGCCGAACGGCGCTTAGCAAATCCATCAGAGTGGCGGCGCTGGCGCTGCCCATGCCGAAATTGAGAATGGTGATCCCCTTGGCAGTGGCGTTGGGCATCGGTCGATCCAGCCCGCGCACCTCCGCGCCATGCCACCGGGCAAAAAGACTCACATAGTCGGTGAAATTGACCAGAAGCACGTACTTCGAAAAATCCTTCGCTGGTGTGCCCGTGTAGCGCGGCAGCCAGTTGGCGACAATGTCGGCTTTCGTTTTCATTCGGCCTGGCAGCGAGGAATGAGGGTTCCCTGGCCCTGCCAAGTGGGATCCCAAGACCGCCTGCTAAGTGACGTTCTTACCTTGAAGTCCGCGCGGTTGAAAACGCAAGCGTCGCGGCACATGGCCGCTTTTTAAGGCTGTCCTCTTGAGCCTTGCAACCAGATCAGCTGCAAAATCTCAGGCGAGCCAACCCAATCCCGGCCAAGGCAAGACCCAGCAATGCAATGGTCGTTCCCGTCTCCGGCACCGGGTTCCCGGCCGGACCATAAAGGCGGACAAAGGAAACTCCGCCAAAGCCGTTGGGTCCCGAGCCGTTCTGGTCAAACTGAAATAATCCCGTCATGCCATTCAGGAAAAAGGCAACTACGCCGCCTCCTGAGCTCCCTCCCGGGCCGCTTCCATAATGAAGTACGGCGTAGGAATAACCCGTCAAATTAATCGCACTGGTTCCCGAAAAAGAAACGCCCAAGCCAAGAGGAGCCGGAAGGGCTGCCCCCGGATTAAGGAAAGTGTTGTAGCTATTTACCTCGCTCGACAGCCAATTGGCCACGTTCTGATCCCCCATGCTGCCGATCAAACCCTTGTCGAAATCGCCGACCAAGGAAGCGGGCGATCCGAGATCATTTGTAATGTTGATAAGGTTGGCTCGCGCGGCAGGCATCAGTGCGGCACACATCGAGATGACCAGGAAAAGGCAAATCTTAGGGAGTAGTTTCATAAATTTGAGGTTGAGTCGTAATTTGAAAGAATTGGCATAGGGAAGTCAAGACTTTTTTGCTCCCTGGAGCTGCCGCGTCCTGCGGTCATGGCGAGATGGTCAGACGAACCCGCAGGAAGAAACTTCCTCGAAGCGTCGGTCGCGATAGTAGATCTTACGATTTGGATGTCGCCGTGTTGTTCCAGAATAGCGTCTTTTGGTGTCACAGTGGCCCAGTTCGCTAGATCGTTCGACGATTCCACTGCATACGTGTACGTCGCCGAAATGATCTTCTGATGTGCGCGGCCTAGTTCGAAAACGGTTGACGCCGGTGGCGTCGCCACCGGGCTGAAATACCGAAAGCACCGGAAGATGATCGGAAGCGGTCGCAGAATCGGCTCTGACGAAGCTGGTACCGTCGGAGGCGTTCAACGCCGCCAATTGCGCAACGGGTATACTGTTTGATGTCGAAGACCTGTCCGTCGAGAAAATACATCTTCGCCCACATCGTGTAATCGAAGCGCGGTTCACGTAGAGCGCCTAACGAGACATACACGAAATTTCTCGGTATCGTTTTGCGGAATAATCCTGTCTGATCCACTTGCTCGCCTCGTCGTCAGGCGACAAAAGAGGAATGCGCCATAATTCCTCGTATGATCACTTTTGGCGATTGCCGCCCTTTGCGCTCCGCTGTTTCCGGAACAAATCTTCTCGCTTTTGAATCTCGGTCCGCGGGACAGGCACCACCTTCTTTGCCGGCGCGGGGGAGGGTTCGGGTGGTGTTCCGTCGTTTGGCTTGGGTTCGGTCACGCCGCAATCGTAACGGCGCAACCCTGCGCGGGCAATGATGGACTTCCCTGAGGTCGGCCCTCCAAACGATCGAAGTCGACGGTGGTGCGGCCGGCGGTCCATGCCTTCGGCCGCCACAGACCGCCGCTACAGTTCGCCCTTCGGCTTCCCGGCGGTTTTTCAACTGTCTCCTAAGACAGTTGATCTTGACAGGACTTGCGGCTGACACAGCCGCCTCTACACTCACGCCATGCCTTACAAAGACATCACTCCGCCCGCGGGCGACAAGATTTCGAAAACTCAGGGAAAATTGACGGTGCCGGATCGGCCAGTCATTCCATTCATTCGCGGTGACGGAACCGGACCCGACATCTGGGCGGCGAGCGAGCGCGTTTTCGATGCCGCGGTCGAAAAGGCCTACGGTGGAAAGCGCAAGATCGCGTGGTTCGAAGTCTTCGCCGGACAAGCGGCGAAGGACAGGTTCGATAGCTGGCTGCCGGAGGACACGGTGGAGGCGTTCCGCGAATATCTCATTGGTATCAAAGGTCCACTGACCACGCCGGTCGGCGGCGGAATTCGCTCGCTCAATGTGGCGCTGCGCCAGATGCTCGACCTCTTCGTTTGTCTGCGCCCGGTGCAATATTTCAAGGGCGTTCCCTCCCCCGTGAAACGTCCGGAAAAAGTGGACATGATCATCTTTCGCGAGAACACGGAAGACATTTACGCCGGGATCGAGTGGGCCGCGGGCACGCCTGAATCGAAGAAGGTGCTCGATTTCATCGAGAAGGAATTCCCGGCTGCGTTTAACAAGATTCGTTTCGGGACGAAGGAGAAGGCGGCAGAATTTTGGAAAGAGGTCGGCGCGCCTGAAGGCAGCGACGTGATGGTCGGCATCGGGATCAAACCGGTGAGCCGCGCCGGCAGCGTACGTCTGATCCATAGCGCGATCAGTTACGCCATCCAAAACAAGCGCAAGAGCGTGACGCTCGTGCATAAGGGCAACATCATGAAGTTCACCGAAGGTGCGTTTCGCGATTGGGGCTACGAGATCGCGAAATCTTATTTCGGTGCGGAAGAAATCGACGGCGGGCCGTGGTGCAAAATTCCCGTGGGAAAACCGGGCGCCGGCATCGTGATCAAAGACGCGATTGCGGACATCACGCTCCAACAAGTGTTGACGCGGCCGGAAGATTTCGACGTGATTGCAACGCTCAACTTGAACGGCGATTACCTGAGCGACGCGCTGGCCGCGCAAGTCGGCGGCATCGGCATCGCGCCAGGCGGGAACATTAACTACATCACCGGCCACGCCGTCTTCGAAGCGACGCACGGGACCGCGCCGAAGTATGCGAATCAGGATAAGGTCAATCCAGGCTCGGTGATTTTATCGGGCGAGATGATGTTCCGTTACATGGGTTGGAACGAAGTGGCCGATCTGATCCTCAAAGGATTGAACGGCGCGATTGCGAGTAAACGAGTCACTTATGATTTTGCGCGTCTGATGGATGGCGCGACGGAAATCAAATGCTCTGCGTTCGGCGATAACGTGATCTCACAGATGTAGCAGCAATTGATGTGCGGCGGCGGTGGGTGATTGCCGGATAACGCAGTTTCGGGGAGCCGTCGGACCCGGCCTGCGAGCCGCGTGTGTTCTGCCAACCGGCGAGAAATTGGATCGGTAGAGGTAGCACCGCGACCTCATTGGGCTAGATTTGAGATTCTGCCCCGTATGCCTGTCGAGTCGAAAACATCCAAGTCGGTCGAAACTCCCGACGTCCCCTGGCCGGACGTGGTTAGGTTTATCCGGCAGATCAGCCATGATTTGCGCAATCATTTGAATGTGATGGAGCTGCAGATCGCCTACCTCGCGGAACTGGAAACGGACGCCGAAGCGCAAACCGAAATCAAGCATTTGCGTGAGGCGACGTTCGCGATGAACGCTCTGCTGGAAAAGCTCACTACTTCGTTAGGCCAAATCCAGCTGCAGACGATACCGTACAAGGCCTCGGACTTTCTGGACGATCTGCAAAGCAAAATCAAAACCGACTTTCCCAGGGAATGCGAGGGAGTCGAGTGGAACTGGAACCTGCAAGACGAGATGTTGCAGATTGATCCCTACCAACTGCAGCAGGCGATGAGCGAGCTTTTTGCGAACGCCTTTCAGCACGAAAGGGCCGACGGACCGGTCTCGGTCAACGCGGAAGCAAAAGGGGGCCGCCTGATCCTCGCTCTGGACGAACCGAAAACGAGCTTCGCGCTCTCCACCGAGAACTGGGCACGCGAGCCGCTCCACCATGGGAAGCAACGCCATTATGGTCTTGGACTTCACCGCGCGCGCGTTATTCTCGAAGCCCACGGAGGCAATTTGGAAGCGCGACATGAAGGTTCTTCGCTCATCACAACGATCGCGCTCCCTCTGCTGGCCGCAGGCGCGGCGTGATAATTCGAGCGCGGCTCTCCCCCGGATCGTTTGCTCTAGGGTGAAGAGCGGAGCACCACAAGATTTCCGAAACTGTTTAACATGATCGCCGAAAACCGCCGAATTCTCATTGTCGATGATGAGCGCCCCGTCGTGATGACGCTGGAAGCGTTGCTGAGTCGCCGTGGTTACCAGCCGGAAATCGCGGTCAACGCTTCCTCCGGTCTGCGGGCTCTGCGGGAGAAAAATCCTGCCCTTGTCCTGCTCGATCTCCAGCTGCCGGATGCAGATGGCTTGCAAATGCTCGATCAGATCAAGCAGGAGCAACCGGGGATCCCGGTGATCATCCTGACCGCACACGATTCGTTAAGCAATGCGATCGAATCGATCAAACGCGGCGCCTACCACTTCATCAGCAAGCCGTACGCGCCGGAGGAATTGCTCAGCCTGGTCGAGAAAGCGCTGGAGAAGCGATCGCTTTTGCGGGAGACGGAGGAGCTTCGCCAGAAAGCGCAACAGCTGGAGAAACGCCTCGAGCTCGCCGAAACGCGTCTTGCGCCCGTGTTCAAGAGCAAGGCGATGCAACAGATCGAAGAGTTGATCAATGCGATGGCTCCCTCGGAAGCGAATGTTCTGATCACAGGTGAAAGCGGTGTGGGGAAGGAAGTCATCGCGAATCTCATTCACAGCCGCAGCCGGCGCGCAGCCAGGCCAATGGTGAAATTGAACTGCGCGGCGTTCCCCCAGCAAATGATCGAGGGCGAGCTTTTCGGCTACGTCAAAGGCGCCTTCACCGGCGCGATGAATGATTTTCCCGGCATGATCGGGGAAGCGAATGGCAGCACCCTGTTCCTCGACGAAATTTCAGACATGCCGTCCGATTTGCAGACCCGGTTTCTGCGGGTTTTGCAGGAGCGCGAATATCGATCTCTCGGAAGCACGCGGACGATGAAAGCGAATTTTCGCGTCGTCGCAGCGACGAACCGGCCAATTCACGAGGCGCTGGCGGAGAACCGGCTGCGGCCTGATCTCTACTATCGGCTCAACACTTTTCAAATCGAATTGCCGCCGTTGCGCGAGCGCAAGGAAGATATCCCGCCGCTCGTTTCGTTGTTCCTGAAGCAGTTCGCCCAGCAACTTGGGAAAGCCGAACCGGAAATTATCGCCGAAGCTTTCCAGAAATTGCTCGATTATGCCTGGCCGGGAAATGTTCGGGAACTTCAGAATGCAATCGAATATGCCGTCGTCCTCGCCCGCCAGAACGTGATTAGTATCAAGGAACTCCCAGCCGAAGTCCAGCTTCCGGCGGTCCTGCAAAAGACCGAGCGCAAAAATCATCTGCCGGGCGATCCGCAGAGTCTCAATGAGATGGAGCGAAATGCGATCATCAATGCTCTCGCGCGATGCCACGGCAACAAGAAGAAGGCCGCGCAGGTCCTCGGTATTCAGCGCCCCACGCTTTATAACAAAATGAAGCGTTATGGAATCGAGCTGTGATCAGTCGCGATTCTTGAATTGCGATCCTGGTTGAAGCGCGCTGCATCTTTCAAACCAAAAGGCAATGTCTCGTCATCTCGACAAAATTCTGGCTCACGCCGAGCGCGATCTTTTCTCGACAAGAGAGCGGCGACCGACGGACGTGCTGCCGTTATACAAGAAATTCCTCAAGCTCGAAGAACATCGTCTGCGCCTGAGACACCAAGCCGGCGGAGGTGGACGCGAGGTCTCCGCGCTTCGGGTGGAACTGGTCGATGTGCTGCTGCAGCACGTCTTTTCTGCAGCGGCTGCGTTTGCGGAAAAACGAAATGATGTGCGAAAAAGCCGGCTTGCCTTGATCGCTCTGGGAGGCTACGGCCGCGGTGAACTTAATCCTTTTAGCGACGTCGACGTGATGTTTCTGCACGAGGCCCGGACCACCGATAATTCCAGCTACGTCAGGCAAGTGGTGGAGCAGGTTCTCTACCTCCTTTGGGATATCGGATTCAAAGTCGGACATTCGACGCGATCGATCAAGGAAGCCGTCGCGCAGGCGAATCGCGACATGCTGACAAAGACGGCAATGCTCGAAGCGCGGCAAATTGCCGGCGATGCCAAATTAGTCTCGGCATTTCGCGCGCAGTTCCGGGCCAAGTGCGTTCGCGGACACGAACGCGATTACATCGAGTCCCGAATGAACGATCAGGCCGCGCGCCACATGAAGAATCGAAGCAGCGTTTACGTGCAGGAACCTGATATAAAAAGAGGCTGCGGCGGTTTGCGCGACTATCAAAATCTCCTGTGGATGACCTATTTCAAAGAGGGCGCGCTGAGCACGAAGCACCTGGTCGGACGCGACTGGCTCAGCGAAGCGGACCGGCGGGATCTCGAGGCGTCGTATGATTTTCTTCTTCGGGTCCGAACTGACCTGCACTACCTCTCCGGGCGGGCGAGCGATCTCCTGCACCTGAACGTCCAGGAACGTCTCGCGACCCGGCTGGGTTATGCGCAAAAGAATCCTCTCCAGCGGGGCGAGGCGTTCATGAAAGATTACTACGATCACACGAGGAATAGTTTTCGAATCACGGAGCGAATCACGCAGCAATTCGCGAGCGGCGAATCTTCGGGAAGGCTGCGCGCACTTTTCAATTTTCTGCCCCTCCCCAAAATCAAGGAGGAGCATTTCGAAGGTTTCTTCAGCCGTCAAGGCAAGCTCTTCGCGGAAAAGAGCGATATTTTTGCGAAGGAGCCTGAACGGATGATGCGGGCCTTTCAACTGGCGCAGGAGCGCAATCTCGATATCAGCCCGGACCTGGCCGAACTCTTCACGCGCCGATTGCGCGCCGTCACCCGCACCTACCAGTACGCGAAAGGGCCGCGCGAAATCTTTAAGGAAATCCTGACGAAAAAGGGCGAGGTGGGCCGCACGCTGCGGTTAATGCACCGGGTCGATTTTCTCGGCCGCTACATCCCGGAGTTCGGCCCGCTTACCTGCCTGGTGCAACACGAATTTTTCCATCGTTACACAGCCGATGAGCACACGCTGGTATGCATTGAGAAACTCGATGAATTGATGCGGACGGAAAATCCAAAGCTCACGGCATACCGAGGTCTGCTCGAGGAATTGGACGAACCGCTTGTGCTTTACCTCGCCCTTCTCCTGCACGACACCGGCAAAGCCGTGGGCGCCCGGCCACACTCTGAAGCGAGCGCCGTCTTCGCCCAGCGGGCCGCCGCCCGTTTGCAACTTTCGTCCGAGCAGCGCAAATCGCTCATCCTGCTCGTTGATCATCACCTCACGCTTTCCAGCATTGCGCAGCAAAGAAACGTGGATGATCCGGAGACGGCCATCGAACTCGCGAAGATCGTCAAGGATCAGAAGAACCTCGACGCCCTCATGCTTCTCACGCTGGCCGATGGGCAGGGAACAAGTGCGGACGCGTGGTCGGACTGGAAGGAATCACTTGTCTGGCAGCTCTATCACGCCGCTTCTCACTATCTCGCGGACCAAAAGACGTTCCTCGAAGAAACGAAGATTCACCGGGAAAAGCTGAGCCGTTCTCTCCTGGACAGGCTCGGGGAAGAATACGCCGAAGAAATCGACGCCCATTTCGAATTCATGCCGGATAACTATTTTCACGCCTTCGAAATCGATGACATTGCTTCGCACTTGCGATTGTTCCGAAACTTTTTTGCGAGTCTTTACAATCAGAATCACCCGTCGTTGCTTCCGGCAATCAAGTGGGAGGCGTTTCCCAGGCAAGGCCATAGCATTGCCTCGTTTTGCACGTGGGATCGCCGGCAGTTGCTTGCCAAAATCGCAGGATCATTCTCGACCGTCCCGATCAACATTTTGAGCGCAGATATTTATACGCGCGGCGATCATCTTGTTCTTGATGTTTTTCGGGTGTGCGACGCGAAAGCGAGAGCTGTGACGGACGAGAGGAAGATGGCCCAGGTGGAAGAAACGTTGCGGCGTTCCCTGGAGGATGAGCACTTTGACTTTCGGCCGCTTGATTGAGAAGTCGCGTCGAAATGCGGGCAATCCGAGATTGCATGAGATCGACGTTGCCACGCAAATCACGATTGATAACAAGATCCATCCTGCCTACACGCTGGTGCAGGTTCAGACGCCCGATCGCCTGGGATTGCTTTACGATGTGCTCTCGTGCCTGGGCCGCGCCGGGTTCTATATCGCGTTGTCCCGCATCAGCACCGAGAAAGGAGTCGCCATTGACACCTTCTATTTGGCCGACGCTCTCACGCGCAGCAAGATCACCGACCCCGAGCGGGTCACTTCAATCCAGAATGAGTTGAAGCAGGCAATCCTTTCCGGGACCTGAGTTCCTGTCTACTGTCCCCGGACTCTGGCGGTGTCCTAATTGTCTCTTGACCAGGAAAAATCGATGTGCTGGAGAAACGAGCCGAGATTCACAGACTGATCTGATCCCCAGCTCCCTAGCTCTTTTTGCGTATCCTGGGCCAAGCCACCCGATCAAGTCGAGCACGATTGCCGAGATTCTAAGACCGACCCCTCTCTCTTTTCGATAGGTGAGTTGACGATATGAAGCTCCGACCCCTTTGCTTCCACGGTTGGCGTCGGCGTCGTAGGTGTATGTGACCTGTTTCGAAGTGCCGCCGGCGACGGCCTGGGTCTCGGATTTGAGCAGGTTATCGTTAAAATATGCGCGAGTGATATTGGAGTTGGCGTTGTTGATAGTGATTGGCCGGGAGGCCACATCGTATCCGTAAGTGACGGTCGGCGTGCTGTCGCTCCAGCTCGATTGGGTCGGGCGGTTGAGCGCGTCGTAGGCAAGGGTCTGGATTTTCGCATTCCGATTGGTGAAAGTGTCAATCCGCCCAGCCGTATCGTAATGCCACGCTTCGTTCGTCGCCGAGCCCGAACCCGGCGGATAGCTCGCGCCGACTTTGCGGCCCATCAGGTCGTACGTGTAACCGTAGGAATACGTGCTGCTCGTGGCGACGAGATACGGGTCCTTCATGTTCTTGAGCAACCCGACCGGAGCATTCGCGCCATCAGCCGTGGTGTAATAGGTATATCTGGTCACGGCATCTGGATCGGGCGTTTGTTTGACCGTTTGCTGCAAGAGGCGATTCCCGGCGTCGTAGGTGTCGTAAGTAATGGTCTGGCTATTGGCGCCCGAACGCCCTTTGGATGTGACACTATTCTCCTCCCTCGCTTGACAGTCGGTGTGGTCCTCCTCTACTCTACTCGACTCGAGTCTTATCCACTACGGGAAAAGCTGTAGATCGCCAGTCCGCAAGCTAACGAAAACAGCAACACACACAAAGTCCCGTTGATCCGGAATACGTCGCGCGAGAGTGCACTAGGATTCGCCGTTCTCCACATGCGACAGTAAATCCGGCGCTCAAGCCAAACGGAAACAAAAAAATATGGAATAACCAAAAGCGCTAGGGAAACGCAAGAAACCCAAGCCCAATCACGCGGGAGTGGCGTGAACCACGCGATAAATAAGTCAAAAAGGAAAGACCAAACCGGTGAATTACCGGTTCGCCCTATCGGCCCGGAAATTAATTCTACCGTCAGCCCCACAGTAAATTCAACAAAAAGCAAGATCATCCAAGCCAAAGGAACGCCCAGAAAAATCGAAATGACATTGGCGACACCAACCCCTGCGAGAATCCCGGAGTGCGGACGATAAGCCCTCCGACGGAAGAACAACACTTTCAAAATGACTACGGGAATCAAAACGTATAGCAACTTCGGTAGATGTTGAACGGAGGACCACGTCCCCGCGCAATCGTTGAAGTCGAAATTGAGTTGTTGGTCGCTCCCAGACGGAGTTTGCGTCATCAAAATGTCCCCGCTTGCATCTATAAGTGTATTTCTCTCACGGGAATACGAGACTGAGTTGACCCGCCCCAGTAAGTGGGAATGGGGGTCAGTCTGTGAATCTCGGCAGCGTTCATTAGCCTTTCTTCTTCTGAAGCAAATCGCTTAATTCCCGATTCAATCCCGCGTCCCGACCACCCTTCGAACAATAGCGGCTCACGCTGCTCACGTGCCCGAGTGCTAGCTCACGCGCAATCCACTGATTTGGAACACTCGTTCGGCTACGAATCAGATGCCCGATGGCGAGCTTTCGAGGGTCGTTTCGCTTTAAGCTCACTAACTCGCCTTCGTCGATTCTGAAGTGGGCTATTGCATCCTGTAAGAGCCGCCGCGCTTCGCCTTCGTCGTGACTGCGCCTAACGACGCTATCAACTTCCTTTGCCTTGCTGAACTTCTCACCAGTGGTCTCCAGCAGACCCAGCACGCGTTCACGGAAACTCGCGCCCCCTAGGCACCAGCCGCGACGTAGCTGTTCATGTTCCGCCGCGTTCTTGCCGGATAATTCCTCCACTGCACGTTCGCGCATGCGCGCCGCGTAAGCACGTCGGCCTTCTCGTGTGTCATTGAGGCCGAGCTCACCCAGCACCCCCGCCGGCTCGACCACTCGGGACGGCCAGCCGTGGCCGCGTACAAGCGATAACTGCTCCAGTGATAATCGAACAGCCGCTCGTGTAGCGAGATCATGCGCGCCCGCACCGGATTGAGATGAATGTAATCGCTCAGCGCAACGAAATATCCTCGCTCCTCCGGATCCACCACCACCGCTTTGTAGCGACCTTGGAAGAGATGGCCGCTGAGACGGTGACGCCGGTTGAACCGTACCGTGTAGCTCGTCTGAAACCAACGCATCCCGGCGACCAAGTTCGGCTGCGGCGTTTCCACAAGCAGGTGGTAGTGATTCGTCATCAGGACAAATGCGTGCACGCGCCAGCCCGTGCGGGCACAAACTTGGCCGAGCGTGCTAACAAAACGTTCCCGATCGCGCTCATCGCGAAAAATCGCTTCCTGCCGGTCACCGCGATCCAGCAGATGATAGACGGCACCGGGAAATTCCACGCGGGCCTTCCTGGGCATCCCACACGTTATCGGACCGACTCTATTCCCGTCCAGCCCAATTGCCGAGATTCACAGACCGACCCCCTTTTTCCACAGCTTGAGGAAAAAAAAGATGCCGCCTACGCGACCCTGTCCGGTGGCCAGAAGCAACGCCTCGCTCTCGCGCTCGCCTTGATCAATGAACCGCAGCTTCTGTTTCTCGACGAACCCACCACCGGGCTCGACCCGCAAGTCCGCCTCGAGATTCGTGATTTGATCGAAGAACTGCGGGCGGACAATCGCACCATTCTGCTAACGACGCATTACATCGAGGAGGCCGAGCGCCTTTGCGATCGCGTGGCGATCATCGACGCCGGAAACATCATCGCCATGGGGACGCCGCGCGAGCTGCAGGAGAAAAGCGCCAACCAGTCGGCCATCGAGATAAGATTGACTCAACCACTAAAAGAGGGCGCGCTCCCGGACTGGACCGACTCGATTCGCAGCATAATCAGCGAGGATCGACATCATATCACCGTGTATTCCAAGCGACCGGCCCGGACGTTGGTCGAAATGGTGAAATGGGTCGATACCAACGGATTCGAACTCGACGACGTGCATCTTTCGCGGCCGACTCTCGAAGACGTGTTCATCGAATTGACCCGCAAAAAGCTGCGCGACTAAATATTAGGAAAACCATTCTGCTCCCGACCGATCAATGTACAAGGTTTAGACGCGACCCCACCTCTCCCCCTCTCCTTTCAGATGTCGTTTGCCCCACGCCGACACCGAACTCAAACTGCTTTCATGCTACCTGACCCCTTCTGTCCCTCCCTTGGCTACATCATAGTTCCCCTAGCAATGTGGATTCGATGCTCCTATTGGACCTGAGATTCGAGCCTTTTGCTTGCCTGGTTACGCGAGGCGCCCGGCCTCTCTCCAGCCGGGGAATTCGCCGCGGATTAGAGCAATGAGTAAGATCACGACCCACCCGACAGCTCCGAAAAAGGCTGTCAGCGCATCATGATCTCCATTTCGCAAGATCAATTTTGGCATCGCGATAACATAGGCGAGAAGCCCAAGCAAAACTATTGCGAAGAAAAAACGCAGCCGAGCTTTCCTGCTATTAATCGTCGGTAGTCTGGAGGCAGCTCTAGCCTGGAGTGAATCTGCCTGTTGCTCGTTCCGGGGCTCAGTTTTTAGAACATATTTTATCCAGAACCGATGGGCTGGTCCTTGTAAAACAGTCAATAGGGTCAGCGCTAAAGCTGTGGTAGACAAGTGACATTCCGATAATGCCAGCGCGGAGATAAGTTGACTCATTAGCCCTCCTTCGATCTCTGGAGAGCTGACTGCCCTTGTAAGGCTCGCGATGAACAGTGTCATCCATGTAACTATGCAGAGAGAAAAGATGAACCGTCCGCGGCCGAGCCCAGGACGAAACAGCTGTGCCACCAAAATTGCTGCCAATACAAGTGATGTCCCCACCCACATCAAACGTGACAAATCGCCAAGAAACCCATCCAGTCCGAACCACCAAACCGGATGGAATACGAAAATTGTAACGTAGATTGGAGCCCATTTTAGCGAGCGTTGCTGAATACTGAGGCACACCAGGGCGAAAACGATCGCAACGCTAAATCCAGCAGCGCAACAGCGAATCTCTGAGGAGAGAATGGCCCACTCTGGGCTCGCGAGCGTCAGAAGAAACGTTGGTACACGGCAAGCACCTATTGGAATGTGTCGGAAGTATTCACTGCCATTTAATACGGGTGATCTGGGGTGATCGGAATACGTGACTGCGTTGAGCCGCCCCAAATACTATAACCTAAATATGAGCTGAGGCTGTTAAATAGAGTCCCATTTAGATCAAATGGTACCCCTGCGAGGATCGATCTGCCGTTCGTGGTTTGGCCAATGTAGTCGCCTGGATTGCCCTGAAGATCGTAGATGTAATATCCGTTGCCTTTGCTGTCGTATAACCCGTATCCGCCGTTTCCCCCGCCATTGAAGAGGATCCCCATTACCTCGGCCACAGTAGGTCTTCCGCAATTGCTATTGCTGAGAATATCGGAATCTTTCACGCCGTCCCTAAGCTTTCCTGTCTGGCGATCATAGCCGTCGATAAACCCCAGCAAATGAAAAACCTCGTGGGACGCGCCATACTCTGCGCTATAGTTTCTAAATGTTCCATTGATTTCAAAAAACGCGCCCTCTGCGTACCAGAATCCGGAACCGAAGGAAGACATCGGCTTCGTCGTGGTTTCGCCGAAAAATGTAGTGCCTTTTCCTGAGTAAACCGTGATCGCGTTGTAGTCGCCTCTCCGGGTAATTTCCAACGTAAGATCGTTTATCCTAGTTGCTTCGAAATTAACCTGAATACCCCCATAAACTCCTGAAAGCGATTGAATCCCTGCCTCGTACCTCGCTACAACCGCGTCAGTAACAGCGCCGGTGTAGTAAATCGGAATACCTACTGTCCAACTTCCGTCCAAGTTCCATGTGCGTGTACCGTATTCGCCAGTTTGATCACTCCTATTCACCGGATTATTGCCGCAATAGCGGTAAAGATTCGCTCGGGATCACCAGCGAACCCGATCGGATCGGGCTGCAAAAAGCGCCCGATATCAGGCGAGTAGAAGCGGTTGCGCAGATCGTACAGACCCAGGTCGCTTATACCATTGCTGACCGGTGAAGAGATGGCGTATGCCGTAGGCAGAGGTGAGAGTTGAGTTAGCTTGCGTATTAAAAAATCGGCGTGCCATGCAAGATCGTACCGGTACCATTCCAGCAAAGCGCCGCCCGTTGTCGCCAGGTGTGACGTGCTGCCTTCGCCATTCTGGTAGTGATAGACCCAATAGGCCGGACGGCCGGTCATGCCGCTGAAGAGCACGCCTGTCGCGCCGTAGTAATACTCGCCTTGGACGGTCCCGGATTTGGATTGGATTTGAGGGCCTCCTCGCTCGAAGGTCCTTGGGTCAAACTGGCCGCGAGCCAGTTTTAGGCGGAGTGCCTGGGGTTGAGAGCGCGAGAATGTTGTGCTCCGGAGATGAGTGCAAGCTAAATCTAAGAGTGCTCTCTTGCGCGGCCTTCGCACTTAGGGCGACGCAGCGAGAAGAGGGCGTTTCCCCTCGTGAGCGGCGGTCTCGGCGCGGCCCACTTGAATCTCCGTTCAGCCCACCCGGCTCGCCGTCCGTCCAAATCCATGCTCGCGGGTGACAGGAGCGCGACTCGGGATCGCCTGAACCAGTCTCGGCGTCGCCGGAACGCGTCTCGGCGTTGCCGGGATGCCTCTCCGAGTCGCCGGAAGACTTCTCGGGGTCGCCGGAACGGTCCTCGACTCGGTAGGAACCCGCTCTCGCCGCTGCCAACTCAAATCCCGACGGCGCCGGATGAATGCTCAATGTCCGGCAAGATTTGCCTTGGCAGGCCAGCTTGGACGCGCGCATAATTCGCAGCACTATGACCCAAGACCAAGACAACATAATCACGATGTGATTGCAGATGTGCGCAGCATTTTCCGAAACGAGCTCGACAAGATGATGACCTTTTACAAGAAATCGAATCCCGACTTCTACGGCGGTTATTTCGCCGCGCGAATCATCCTGGACAAAACCGGAACGGAGAAGACGCCACCTCCGCCGCCGCCGTAAGAGACTGCGCGGCGGTGCGAGTTGAAAATTAACCGTCTCTTCGTAATCAGCCGGGGCGTCAGTCTGCGAATCTCGCGCTTTCTTGAGCAGATCGATTTTTCCTGCCCCAAAAAAAACAAATCAGGACAGTACCGGAACCTTCTACTCCATCGCATGAACGTCCTCATCCTCGCCGCCGGCTACGCCACTCGGCTATATCCACTCACACTCGACAAGGCGAAGCCGCTTCTCGAAGTCGCAGGAAAGCCGATGATTGAATGGGTGATGGATAATCTGACGGGCGCGCCCGACCTGGAGACCATCTACCTGGTCACGAACAACAAGTTCGCTCAATCGTTCCAGGAATGGGCGGATGGTTATAGGAAGCGCCATCCGGAATTGAGATTTAAGATCATTAACGACGGTTCGACGAACGACTCGGACAAACTCGGCGCCATTGGCGATATCAATCTGGTCGTCACGCGAGAAGAACTGGGGACCAGGGACTTGATCATTGTCGCAGGGGACAATCTGTTTAGCGAACCGCTGACGGAATTCGTTGCCGCAGCCAAAGGTTCCGAGGCGACGCTGGCAACCTATGACGTGGGGGATCTGGAAGTGATCAAGAAATACGCCAATATCACGATCGATGCGAGTGGCGTTATCACGCAGTTTGAAGAGAAGCCGGCGAATCCGCACAGTACTTTGGCGGGCATCGCGCTTTACTATTTTTCAAAAGAAACTCTTCCTCTATTCACAACCTATGTCGCCGCGGGGAACAATCCCGATCAACCAGGCCGTTTCATTCAGTGGCTCTACACGCGGAAGCCGGTGAAGACCTTTCAGATCCACGGGACGTGGTTCGATATCGGGAGCAAGGAAACGCTCGAAGAGGCGAATCAAATTTTTCAACGCTTCGCGCGCTGAATCCATGGACCTTCGCCGCCGCGAACGCTCCTACTTCATCCGGCCCTCGTCGAACTCAATGAGATCGAAGTAGGTGCGGATGTTTTTCCTTCCCTGCCCGCCCGCCTCTTTCAAGGCATGGAGGAAACGTGCTCTCTTGACCGGTGTATCGGGATGACGAGAGATCATCGCCTCGTTCCAACGTTCGATTTCTTCCTTCGAATGCTCGATCCCGTTTGCCTGCACCCAATCGAGAATTGCCTGATCATCGTCGAGGCTGTTGGCCGCTTCCTCGAAGGCATCCGGATTAACTCTTACGAACGCGAGCAGATGCTGATCGAAGCCCGTCGTCTTGTAGTTATAGCCATCCAGCAAACCCTTTCGATGAAGCCTCGCCTTATCGATCAATCGGGGCAGGTGAACATAGCCACCCAACTTTGCGTAGGGACTACGCGGAAGCAGCTTTTGCATTCAACTCTCGTCCTAAGAAGCTGAGGGCAACGGCTGCGTCACGACCGTTGGAGCTTCCGCTTTTTCTGAAAGACCAGCGGCCGGCGCAACGATCGGGAGCAGTTCCCCTTGCATCAACGCTCCCTGCCCGATGATGAGCTGACCGGAAAACATTCCTCCTTTTTCCACCGAGATCGATCGCGCGGTCACGTCGCCGTCAAGTGATCCGCCCCTGCGAATTGTCACCTCGGACTCCGCGATGATTTCGCCAGACATTCGACCGCGGATTTCAATAGTGCCCACGTTCAAACGGCGAAAGAACTGAACGTCCGCTCTTCTTTCAATAATTACCTGCCGCGCGGTGAGGCGGCCCGGAATCTTGCCGTTGAAATTGATCGTGGCCAACCCACTGCATTGAAGGTTGCCACGCAGTTTCCCTTCGATCAGGGCAGAGCGACAAATCACGCTGCTGCTGCTGAGATCGCCCTTTGGGGTCAGATGCACTTCGCCTTGGGTGCGAATCGTCCGGCTGAAGCTGGTAGTGACCTTGTAATCTTGAAGGTCGATATGAGCACTGCAGGCCGGGCAGATGGTCGAGCTTGCGGTCCCACTAACTTCCTGCTTCGCCTGGCAATCGAAGCACTCGACAATCGCGTTGCTTTTCCGCGCCCAAAGTCCCTCAAACTTGCTCAGGATCGAGGAATTGTCGGCCGCGACAGGTAGTGGCTTCGCGAATAACTTCGGCTTCGATTCAGGCCTCGGCGCGGATGGAGCATAGCTGCCGCCGCATTGGCGACACATCGTGGTCCTGGCCGCGACGTACTCCTGCTGCTTAAAGCCGCAGTGCGGGCAATCCACACTGACCTTCGCAGGCAACGACTTAGCCACGAGTCCCTAGTGAAGATTCTTCGTTATCCCCTGGCCCCGAAAGCAGCTTTCACCGGCGCCGCAGACTCTTCATTCCGCACAATTTCCGGCCGTGCGGATCCACTCACCTTGCCACTCGTGACTTCAGATTTGCCGATGAACGTCGCACCTTCCTCGATCACCAGGCGGGCCGCCTTCAAGTCGCCCTGCAAGACGCACCGCGACTTCAGCTCGCAGCGCTCACCCACGGTAATGTTGCCATGGACCTTTCCGTACACCGTAATCGATTTCGTTTTGATCTCGCCCCGGATGTCCGCATTTTCTCCGATCGTGAGCACGCCGTCGGAATTTATTTCCCCTTCAACTTTGCCGTCAATCAGGAGTTCTTTTTGGAATTTGATCGAGCCCTTAATTTCGACGTCGCTCGAGAGAACGTCCTTCCCAGCATGTTCGGCCATATATTTTCTGTGATCGGTTAGAGGAGGTGGTGATGTTGTTGGTTCTTCCAAATGAACGGGACGCTCATTCCTTTCGAAATCTTGATTCGCCGGTGGTTCATTATTGGGTGCCGCAGGTTTTTGTGTAATGAATTTTTTCAGCACGCCCTAGTATTGTAACCATCATATCCTCCTGTCAAACACTCTCCTTGGGAAATCGACAACTTTCACTGAAGATTGACTGTGCGATAGATCCTGCCGGCGCCGTTTTGCCCCGCGAGCGATAGGAATGCCGGCGCGTGACTGGGCGTTCGGGCCAGAATTCGCGCGAGCGGAGAAGGCGGCGCCTTCAGCCGGAGGATGGCGGCGGAATTTTCGACCACATCCTCCGCATCAACTGCCAGGACCCAGACGACTTCATGCTTCTTCAGAATCGCTTCAGCGACACTCGAGTCCGTCGCCAGAAAAAAGCGGGCGCTATCTGCGATACCCACCAAACTTTCGTGCGAACTCCCGGCCACTGCGGGCTGACGTGACCAATAGCTAATCGAAGGTGAGAGCCACCAGGGGGCAAGAAATGGGTCAACGCCATCGGCTTTGAGCTGGCTCGCCAGCTCGCGCAACTGAACTACCGCAGCCCGTTGCTGACTATGGCGTGCGATCATTGCTTCGTTAGGCCAGAGGCTCCCATCCCAGTCTTGTAAGATGGGAAAGAGCGCCACCGTCGCGACAATCCAGCCTAACCAGCGTCTTTCAATCATCGCCAGACACGTTGGCAGGATGATGAGCAGAGCAACAACGAAAAAGTACGCCCAGCGCGCCTGCCACAATGTGAGTGCATAGGTTAGGAGAAGAAGGATCAGTGAAAAGTTCAGAGGGCGATTTCGTCTGGAGAACAGCGACCAGGCTAGAAACACAATCGTTAGGGGAAAAAAATAACCGGTCCAATGAAACCAGACGGGATCATTCACTCTCACCGGTTTCAATTCGCCGATCGAACCGGCCCAGGTTTTCAAGAGCTTCGGATCGATCGAAGATGAGAAGCCTGGAATCCGTCGCTCGACGATCAACATTAAAAAGATCACGAATGCGAGAGCGATCCATCCGATCCGCCGATGACGCGCAGTGAATTGATCTCGGGCGGCGATTCCGTACCACACCAGAATCGTTATGAGAAGAACCAGCGGTTCGTAGAATGAAACCCACAAAGCGAAACCCCAGGCAGTGCCACTAACCAGGCTCCATTTGCGCGACGCCGTGGTTCGCAAAGTCCACTCCGCGCAAAGCGCGATGGTGACCAGGAGAATGAGAAGCGACTGATGATCCGGCCGGCCTAGCTCGGTCCCGTGAACGAGAATCGGGCTGATGGCGTAGAGCAACAGCATGACCCAGCGGAATCGAAATCGCATTCGCCGCGACCACAACCATAGGAACCAGCCGCCAAACAATCCAAGCAGCGGTGAAACAAGCGCGCCGGCCAGATCGAGCCAATGAGTTGTCAACGGTCGGAGCGCGACAGCCAATCCGAGAATGGCATAATCGAATGGAGCAGTCGTATGCGGGGAGGTGCCAATCGGGAAATTCTCGAAGTCGTGATGACGTACGATCAATCCCGGGTGCTCCGCACACATCCGCACGCGCGTCATGCGGGCGTAGCAATCTGCATCGGTAAAATAAATACTCCCCGCGATGAAGACGTCTCGATAATTCGCGCACCGCGTTGCCAGAATAAGAGCGCTCAAGATCGCAATTTCTACGACGAGCAACGCTGCACTTCGCACGGATCGAAAAGAAATCTTCAATCTGAAATTTAGGCTGGCCTGCCAAGGCGTAGTCTTTGGAGCATCGAGAGAAAAATCAAATACAGAGCCCGCCTTCACTTTCGGACCGAGGCGAAAGTCAAAAATGGCGGCGAGAGAACTCGCGACCTGATCCAGTCTTCAAATATTTTTCAAATGTACGTGCTTTGATTTCAGATCTAAACGCAATTGCCGTTTCGACTCGCCATGGTCGATGCTTCGATGTGTGCGTACACGTTCTCGGTTGTGTTCTCGCAAGCGTGCTTCAAGATCACGCGTAATACCGGTATAGTGGATGGTCTCATTCGCCTTGCTTACGAGGACATAAACGCAAAAGAATTCTTTCATCTGCTGGCCTGCCAAGCCGTAGTCTTTGGAGCGCTGAGCGAAAAGCTAAATACACAGCCCGCCTCCACTTCGTTACGGCGTGGCAGCCTTCGCTTTTCGCTGCGCTCCAAAGCGAAGGCTGGGCCCACCAGGATTCGAACCTGGGACCAAGGGATTATGAGTCCCCTGCTCTAACCGCTGAGCTATAGGCCCGTATTGATATCAATAAGAGCACAGTCGTTGGTCTCCGACCAACTCCGAAGATATCCCGATTTGAGCAAGCGGATGGAATCAGATTGATGGTTGAACGCGGCCGCTCACTTCTCCGAACCCGACCCGATGGTCGCCGCCGTCGCACCAGCCGGTAATAGTCAGCGTATCGCCGTCTTCCAACCATTTTCGTTCTTCTCCGCTGGAGAGCTTGAGCGGGTTTGCCCCGCGCCAGGTCAGCTCCAGCATGCAGCCACGCGAATCTTCGGTCGGACCGCTGATCGTTCCACTGGCCAGCAGATCACCCGGCCGCAGATTGCAGCCGCCGACGGTGTGATGAGCCAGTTGCTGAGAAATGCTCCAATACAGATTTTGGAAATTGCTGCGCGTTACGATCTGCGGCGACGTCATCCGGCCGGTTTGCAGCTGCACTTCCAGCTGAATGTCGTAGAGAAAGTCGTTCGTTAGGCGCAAATATGACAACGGCTCTGGATCCTGCGCCGGAAGCGGTTTCCGAAATGGTTCGAGCGCTTCCAGCGTCACCACCCACGGCGAAATGCTGGTGCAGAAATTCTTGGCCAGAAATGGACCGAGCGGCTGGTATTCCCAGGTCTGGATGTCGCGCGCGCTCCAGTCATTCATCAGGACGATGCCGAAAATGTGATCGACCGCGCGATCGATCGGCACCGGTTCGCCGAGCCTGTTTCCAGGACCAATCAGGAATGCCGTTTCAAGTTCGTAATCAAGGGCGCGACTCGGACCGACGATTGGTGTCTCTTTGTCCGGCGGTTTGATCTGCCCTTGGGGCCGCCGCACGTCCGCGCCGCTCACAACAATGGAGCTGGCGCGACCATGATATGCCACGGGCAGCCATTTCCAATTTGGCATGAGCGCATTTTCCGGCCCACGCAACATGGTGCCGACGTTGTGAGCATGATGATACGACGAATAGAAATCCGTATAATCGCCGATGCGCGCGGGCAATTGCATAACGACATCGCGTTGAGCGTGGAAGACATTGCCGCGCACACCGGCATCATCGCGCAGAGTCGCCGTCTCGGCTGAGAGCAGGTCCTGGATCACCTCACGCGCCTTCCGCCAGGCTGGACGACCGAGCGCGAGGAAAGCGTTGAGCGAACCTTCGGAGAAAACGCGGCGATTTTGAAATTCCGGAAAACGAAAATGATCGAGCTCCTCCAGCATTGCCAAGTCGAGCACAAAGTCACCGATAGCCACGCCAACTCGAGCCGCGCCGGTGGCTGGCTTGAAGATTCCAAATGGAAGATTCTGAATCGGAAAATGCGAGTCACGCGCGACCTCGATAAATGATTTGAGCGGCATTTCTAGAAGATTGTAGGGAGTCCGTGTCAGACGCCAAATGAAATCCTCCCGTTGTAGCTGCCGCCGTCTCGGCGGCAGAGTCTGGCCGTGTTTCCAAAATCAACTGCCGCCAGAGACGGCGGCAGCTACAACAGATTTAGAGCGCGCAAATCTTCTCGCGGCTCATCGAAGCTGCAGCTGCCGAATGACGTGACAAACCGCCTGCGACCCATCAACCGCTTGATATCGATCTTCCATTCACGCCACGCAAAAAACTCGTCATCGAACGAAAACGATTTCGGATCCTCGTCATCGAGCATTGTGGCCGTTTGCTGTTCGTTCCATTTGTGTTCAGCGGCCATTGCGGCTGCGCCGATCACGTTGAGAAAACCATGCATTTTCGTTTTCACTTCGTCGCGAAATTGCCGCAACGGATGGTGCAGCCCCGCAGTGAACTTGATCGGGACCTGATGCGTAGCCGGGATGACAAGCGCCTTGGCGATCTGCATCGATGTTGGAAAGGCATCCGCGGTCACTCCCCCGGTTCGCAATTTGTAGCCGAATGTTGGCGCATCGGCACTGGAGTTATGCTCCGCCAGCAGTGCAATCACTTTTTCCGCTCTCTCCGCCGGCGCTTCCCAAAACGCCGGCAAACTTCCGATCATGGATCGTGCATCGCTCAGTAAGGCAAGATCGGCGTCCGCCGGCAGGTACATCTCGAGCTGATTGATCGAGATAAGATCAACATTGTGCGCCGCGAACGAACGAGCCGCCGCCTCGGTCTCATCGAGCGCTTCCCAAAAAGCAGTCGCATTGTCAGTCTTTGGTCCGAGCACGGAAACGTGAAGCGGATGTTGAGGGTCGAAGTGCGGCAGGAACTGACGGGCCGCGCCAAACTTTGCAACTGGGAGAACAAACGCGTTGAGCATCCACGCGTCGTTCGAGCGAACGTAGTGTGCGTGATTTTTCAGGGCCGGTTCAAGTTCGAGACTGGCCGGTGGAAAAAGTCCCGCGTAATCAATCGTATGCTCAAGCAGGACGCGAAGGGAAGCAGCAACCATGATGTAAACTCAATGCACGGCTAGGCCGGATTTCCGAGAATTGCCTCCATGACGAAATTGGCCCGCAGTTCGCCGCCGGCTGGAATTTGTTGAATGCCCTCCTTATCCTCGAACGCGCGTTGCTCGTGATGGTCGGTCAGACCCCAGCATGGTTCGACGCAAAAGAACGGACCGCCGTCCGACCACAATGTGAGATAGGGCACTCCTTCCAAATTCAGAATGACCGAGCGGCCGCTCGGAGGATCTGCAAATCGAAACGCTCGATTCGGAACATCCAACAGCTCCAAAATGTACGAGCCAGGAAGTTTCTCTCTCGGGAAAGGCATCTCGCCCCCGGAGAATTCAATGTCTTCCGTTTCGCCGCTCAAATAATTGTCAGGAGAAAAATGGCGCCGGTAGGTTCCGGGAGGCATTTCGAAGCGAAAACTCTCGAACGACGTGGCACAGAATCCGGGATGCAATCCGAATCCGACGTGCGCGGTCAACTCTGGCTCGTCGTTCCTGAAGCGAAAAATCACCCGCACACCGTTCTCGATTATTTGGTATGTCAGATCGAGCGAGACGTTCAGCGGATATTCGATCGGAGAAAAATCCTCTGGCGCGATGCGATAAGTCAATGCGCCATTTCGGACTGACTCGACGAAATGCCACTGCTTGCCGCGCAAGAAACTATGCGTTCCGCCGCGAATTTCATGACCTCGGTAGAGCGAGCGCTCGTTCTTGATGCGGTGCAGATAGTAACCCATCACAGTGGCGTGATTCGCCCAGCCTTGAGCCGGTCGCGTCATGTCGTTGTCGCGATACAAGAACCCGACCCAGTTCCCGTGTGGATCGCGTCGGGCCAGGCTGATTGGTTCCGCGCCGAGCCGCGAGATAATCAGCCGAAATCCGTTCTCTTCGTCCGTCAGAACATCGAAGAGACGATCGCCCCGCTTATCTTCGCAATGCGAAAACTTCATCGCGGATCATGGGAACAAACCGCGCGCATGTTTCGCTTTCATCACGCGCTCGACACCGATCGCCATCGCCGAGGTTCGATGGGAGATCTTGTGCGCCTTGGCGCGTCGGATGACCTGCGTGAAGGAATGCTCGAGAATGCGGAAAAGTTTATCGGTCACTTCCGTTTCACTCCACATGAACGCCTGTAGACCCTGGACCCATTCGAAATATGAAACGATCACGCCGCCGGCGTTGCACAGAATGTCGGGAATGACGAAGACCTCGTCCCACCTCTCGTTGAGAATAAGATCGGCTTCGGGGGTGGTAGGTCCGTTCGCGCCTTCGGCGAGAATCCGGCACTGCAATTTCGCGGCATTTGTTCCGTTGATGACGCGGTCGACGGCGGATGGCACGAGCACGTCGCAAGGCATGATGAGCATCTCGTTCGGATCGATTCGGTCGGCCTCGTCGAAAGCGCGGAGGTTCCCCTTTTTCAAGACATGTTGTTCCGCCTTCCCGACATCGATACCCTTTGGATTGTAAAGGGCCACCGTCGCATCGCTAATGCCGACGACCTTCACTCCAGTCTTAAATGCAAGGGATAGGGCGGCAACGGAACCGACGTTACCAAATCCCTGCACGATGGCGGTGCATTTTTCCGGACTCAACTTCAACATGTCCATCGCACGCTCAATCAGATAAACGACACCGCGCCCGGTGGATTCACGACGGCCTTCGGTGCCGCCAATCGAGACCGGCTTGCCGGTTACGATTTCGTTCACGCAATAACCCTGGTGGACCGAATAGGTATCCATGAACCACGCCATGACCTGTTCGTTCGTCCCCATGTCCGGGCCCATGATGTCGGTGTACGGGCCGACGAAAGGAATCATTTCCTGCATGTACCGTCGCGAGACGGCTTCGAGTTCGTTACGCGAAAGTTTCGTGGGATCGCAGGCGATGCCGCCTTTCGCACCGCCGTAAGGCAAATTGGCCAGCGCGCATTTCCAGCTCATCCACATCGCCAATGCCGCCGTCTCGCCCATGGAAAGAGACGGGGCGAAACGCGTGCCGCCTTTGGTCGGCCCGAGCGTGAGATGGTGTTGAACGCGATACCCCTGGAAAGTTTTGGTGGTGCCATCATCCATGTGGACCGGCAACGTGACCGAAATGGCGCGCTTCGGATACATGAGGCGATCGCGGTCGTTGTGATCGATGTTCAGGTAATCCGCGATCACTTCAAATTGATCGCAAGCCATCTGGAACACGTCGTCGTGATAGATATTCATAGGAGCAAGTCGGAAAGGTTATAGCACCCGGGCGGGAAATGCAGTTGCTATTTGCGCTTGCCTAATTGAGCCGTCAAATCGAATCGAGTGAGGCTGATCGGCCCGAGAGTGATTGCGCTTTGCCGGTTCTGAAAGTTAAATCGCGCAATGAGAATCGAAACTCTAGCGGTGCACGCTGGACACGCGGTGGATGCAACGACCGGCGCAGTCGCCCCACCGATTCATCTCTCGACTACGTTCGAGCGCGGTCGGGATGGAGATTATCCGAGCGGTTACATCTATTCCCGAAGCGGAAACCCGAATCGGCAGTCGTTGGAAAAAGCGCTGGCGTCGTTGGAAGGCGGAGCGGACGCGGCAGCATTTGGTTCCGGCTCCGCAGCGGCAATGGCGGTTTGCCAGGCTCTCGCCCCCGGCGATCACATCATCGCTCCGGCGGATGCCTATCACGGAACGACCAAACTCTTGCGCGATGTTTTTCTCGGCTGGGGCCTGGAAGTGAGCTTCGTCGACATGACGCTCATCGATGAACTCAAACGAGCTCTTCGCCCAAAGACAAAACTGGCCTGGGTCGAGACGCCATCAAATCCGCTCTTGAAGATCGTGAACATCGCGGAGGTGGCGGCTGCGCTGCATGCGGCCGGTGCATTGTGCGTTTGCGATAATACCTGGGCGCCGGTGGTGCAGCGGCCGTTCGCTCTTGGAGCAGATCTGATCGTCCACTCGACCACGAAATACATTGGCGGTCATTCGGACGTAACCGGCGGCATGGTTATCACGAAAGCCAACGGGGATTTCTTTCAACGCATTCGCACAATTCAAGCAACCGGAGGCGCCATTCCGTCACCGTTCGACTGCTGGCTTGTTCTGCGCGGGATGCAAACGCTGCCATGGCGCATGCGGGCGCATTCCGAGAACGCACTTCAAGTCGCGAAGTTTCTCGACGAACATCAGCGGGTCGAAAGAGTCCACTACCCCGGCCTTGCATCGCATCCGGATCACGACATCGCGGCGGGGCAGATGAGCGAATTTAGCGGGATGCTGGCGTTCGAGGTAACGGGCGGGCGGGACGCTGCGATGGCGGTCGCGGCGAAGACAAATATTTTTGTTCGTGCCACTAGTTTGGGCGGGGTGGAAAGCCTGATCGAACATCGCGCGTCGATAAAGGGCGAAGATCCGCGAACTCCACAAGGTCTGCTCCGGCTTTCGATCGGCCTTGAGCATCCCGATGATCTGATCGAAGACCTCGCGCAGGCGTTGTTGTAGGAACTTCCAATTGGAAGGCGACGGAGCAATCCCGCCACTAGGACCGCGCGCGACTCAACTTGGTGCGAAGCAATATCACCACATCATGCACCTCCGCCACGCGCAGGAGATACGCTACTCCGAAAAACACCGATCCGCCCAGCGTCACGGTGATCACGACATCGATGGCCTTTTGCCAGATTCGCAAGCTCTGCAGCGATTGAAAAAATATCGACTGCGCGCCGATGCAGACGAGCGCGAGCGCCGAGCCGGCAATAGTCAGTTTTACCAGAGTGAGGAGCAGCACGCGTGTTTCGAGGCGAACCGCATGTCGTCGCATCATCGCATATAGCAGCAGAAAATTTGTGATCGCTACCAGACTGGTGGAAAGCGCGAGACCGCGGTGATCAAATCCAAGCTGAAACCGAAAAAACCAATTCAAACCAAAATTCACCGCGATCGAAAACAAACTCACCAGCATCGGCAGTTGCTTTTTGCCGACCGCATAAAACGCCGGCGCCAGAACTTTCACCCCGGCATAGGCGGCGAGACCGATCGCATAGAAACGCAGCGCCGCGGCCGTTTGTCGCATCGCTTCTGCGCTGAAACGCCCGTGCTGATAAATGAGGCTAATGATCGGTTCGGCCAGAATAATCAAACCGATCGCGGATGGAATCGTCAGGAGCATAACAAGTCGTAACGAGTGCGCCATCGCTCCGCGAAATTCAGCGGTATTGCCAAGCGCAGCGCTGCGGGAGACAAGCGGTAGAGTAACCGTGGCAATCGCAACGCCGAAAAGACCGAGCGGCAATTGCATGAGTCGAAACGCAATATTGAGCCAGGTCATCGGGCCATCGCCGAGACCGGAAGCGAACCCGCTATTCACTGCGACGTTTATTTGCACGGCGCTCGCCGCGATGATCGCGGGAACCATCATGGCGATGATCTTGCGCACGCCGGGGTCGTGCCAATCGAAGTCCGGTTTGAAATGGAAGCCAACGCGCGCGAGCGACGGCACCTGCACGAGCAGTTGCAACAGACCGCCGACGAGCGTGCCTAACGACAAACCAATCAGAGCGCGACTCCCGAAATGTGGATCGAGCAGCCAGCCAAATCCGACGCCCGCGATGATCGATCCGAGATTGAAAAAACTCGAGGCCATTGCCGGCATTCCAAAAACATGTTTCGCGTTCAGCATTCCCATAACGAGAGCGGCGAGCGAGACGAGGAGAATGAAAGGAAACATGATTCGCGTGAGCATGATCGTCAGCTCCGCTTTGTCCGGGGCGAATCCGGGCGCCAGGACCGTGATGAGGGCGGGAGCAAAAATGACACCGAGCACAGTCACCCCGCTCATGAAGATAACGGTGAGAGTGGCGACCTTACTCGCGAGCTTCCAGGCGGATTGATCGCCGTCGGTGGCGATGCGGCTCGAAAAAGTCGTGACGAACGCCGTGGAAAGCGCGCCTTCGGCAAACAGATCGCGCAGCATGTTCGGCGCCCGGAATGCCGTCAGAAATGCGTCCATGTTTTTGCCCGCGCCAAAGAGCGAGGCAAAGATCACCTCCCGCAAAAGCCCAAGCACGCGGCTGCACAGAATCGCAATACCGACGACGCCGGTCGCGCGTGTGCTCACTCGATTGTTCGTGGTCGCGGGGGCTGTCACGGACGCCAAAGAACAGCGGAGTGGCAAACTACGAAAGCGAAATCATTACGAGGGCGCGTTCTTCCCGCCTTTCGGCACGAGAAAGCTCTGATAAACGAACGAGGCCACAATGAGAATGACGGCCACACCGAGGAAAGCACCGATTCGATAGAGTTGACTCAAGCTGTTCAAATCGTGGAAGAATAATTTTACTAGAGTCACCAGAAGAAGACCCAGTCCCGCGTAACGCACCGCCCCGCTTTTCTGCCTCATTCCGACGAGCAACAGCGCAAAAGCAAAGAGCGCCCAGGCGATCGAGTACGACATGTCCCGGGCAAAATTGCCAGAGAAGGAAAAGGTCAGCGTCGGACCGATCGAAAAATAATCGGCGATCTCAATATTCAGCAGGAGAAAGACGAGGATCGCACCTAACGAATAGAGCAACGGTGGCGCGGCGCGTTCGACCGCCTTTTCCCGCGGCGCCTGGAAAAGTCGCGCCGCCAGAAGCGAGCAAACAGCTGTGATGCCATACGCATACAAATACCAATTCCAGATTCTGTGGGGAGCGCGCCGGTGATATTCCAGGACAGCGGGATTGAGCGCGAGCCGAATGAAGGCGACACAAAGCAGGGCCGCTCCCACGATGCGCAAACCGCGATGCGGTACTTTTCGAAACAACCAGATCAGCGCAAAGCCTTCGAGCGCCCACCCGAGCGTGATCCATTCACGGTCGAATTGAATCGGGAAGACGAGACTGAGAAATAACAACGCCGCGCCTCCTTGCCAGGCGAGCTTCGCGTCGCCAGAAGCGGGTTTGATTCCAAGCTTTCGGACGAGATAGAACGCCCCAAATGCGTACGGGAGAATGAATGCCGCAGGAAGGAATCCGTTCAACAGCGACGGATAGGTGGACGAGAAGATTTCAAAGATGAGCCAGAAGTGCAGTGCTCCGGCGACCGATGATACAGCCCAAGGCACTGAGTCTTCATTCTTGGACGCAAAGAAGGGATACCCAATAAACAAGAGCGCAAAGGCAATGTACCAGCCGAGCGGAATCACGGCATCGAGCGGGGAATAATGGAGGGTCTGCCATGTGCGCTCGACCGCCCAAACGCCAGCAAGTGCAATGGCGGCGACCCAGCCCGTTTGCGAGAGGATTCCCAATCCGAGAAGGAGAATGGCGAAGAGAAAGGCTGCGCCGAACACAAGCATCGGGTTCGCCACCGGCAATTTTGCAATAACCATCAACAAGAGAAGGAACGGCAGTATTGCAGCGAGCGCGGGAGTGTTCCGGTTCGAGCTCTCCGACGAAGTGGCGAGTCTTCGCACGAGGAACATCGCCGCAGTAAAAAAGAAGACTCCGAACCCCGCGGTGACACCGAGGAAACTATTGAGATTGTCGATGTCGGAGGGCGCGGCGCCGATCCAGAGCGCGGCAGCGATGACGGTACAAAGCAACGCGAGCGCCAGAGAACGGATGGACGATGTCACCAGGGCGAGGCCGACGGCGACGAGATCGATGAGCAGGACGCACAACCAAACCGCCGGCGATGTTTCGTTTCGGAAAATGCACAACCAAATCAGGGCGAGCGAAAACAGCGGAATGAAACTCTCCCAACGGACTGCCGTTTGCTCCGCCGCCGCAGATTTTGGCCAGACTGTGAATCCGGTGTGAAGGACGGCAAAGACCAAATAGGCGCCGAGCCCCCACCACAAAAGCGAGTCGGTGAGATAGCCGCTCGTCCAGACGGCAAAGAAGGCGAACACCGTGACGCCCGCTGCGCTCGCCAATAACGCCGGTTTCCGTTGTGCGGCCGCAAGCGCCAACAACCCAATGTCAGCAAGGAAGGTAAAGCTGAAGAGGAGAGTTGGCTGTCCAGCCAGTTGTCGATAGGAAAGCATCCAAAAGGCAAACCCGAGCGCAGCAAATCCGCTCAGAACTACCGCTGCCGTCGTCCAGTCTCCCGTGCCTGCGGTTTTTCGCCGAAGAAAAAATATGACGAGAAAGAGCAATTCAAATCCAAGACAGACGACAAACGCGAAGGTCGCTTTAGAGGTGTCAAAGAATCTTGCCGCCCACAGGAACTCCATCAGCACCGTTCCGACGGCCGAAAGGAGCACGAGATAATCCCAACGCTTCCGCAGCACGACGGCAGCGACGCCCACGTTCAGCAACGCGATGTATCCGAAAAGTGTGGCGGGACGATCCTCTCCGGTCGAGAGCAGGATGGGTGTAAGAAATCCACCGAGCAGCCCAAGGATCACAACCACTTGCGCGTCGAGCGTGACCGCGAGAAAAAAGGCGGCGATCGTAATGCAAGACATCAGCGCAAAAGCCGGCGTCAGCGAAATCAAATCGTAGAACGTGTGGGCAGCGAAAACGCTTGAGTAGAGGACGAGAATGCCGGTGGCGCAGAGACTCTGCCCGGGCACGCGGTAATTCTTCTTCGTCGCGCGCCATCCGGTCGCGATCAGACCCAGGCCAATCACGATCCCGATCGAAATCCGCATCGGTGGCGTGATCAGATTGTTTTCGAATGAATACTTCACCAGAAACACGACGCCGAGAAAAAGGAGAAAGCCGCCGATCCAGGCAAAAAGCTTTACTCCCATGAACGCTTCCCAATCGATCGCCGGGCGCGCAGGCGGCGGCGGGGAGACAGCAGCGCTCGTTAGGGGCGGCGGCGGGATTGGGAGCGGAGGCGGTTGGCTGACTGGGCGGGGTGCCGGAGGGGGCGAGTATTGGGCCGCAACAGCCGGAATGGGAAGCGGCGGCGGAATTACTGGCTCGGTGTCTTTCGCGGATTGCAAACCACCTTCGTGTTTTCTGGCCTCCAAAAGCGCCAGGCGCTCGCCCAGTTTCTTGAGAGCCGTCTCCACTGAGCGAAGTCTGCTCCCATGAGCAATGGACATCACGAACGGAACGATCAGAATCGCCAGGCCGAATAATACGAGAAATCCGATGACGGCTTCCATCGAATCCGCACTGTGACCGATCTCACGACCGGAAGGCAATAGCGAAACACGCTACAAACCAGTCGGGTGATCGATGAATTCCCACGGAATCCCGAAGCACTCCGACAAATGGGCCGCCAGCGCTTTAACGCCGAGCGTTTCAGTCGCGTAGTGACCACCGAGCAACAAGTTTACTCCCACTTCTTCCGCCGCCACCGCTGCCCAATGCGGCGCTTCTCCCGTAATGAAAGTGTCCACGCCCGCACTCGCGACGGCGTAAATTTCCGAACCCGCGCCGCCGGTCACGATTCCGATGACGTGCGTTTGTTTTGGACCGGCACCCACGCAACGCACCGTGCCTCCCAAACTTTGCTCGAGCTTCGCGATCAATTCGTCCCGTTGCCAGGAAGCCGCTGCCTTTCGGCCGATGAGCTGCCCTTTGGTTTCCAGAAACGGCTCCGTCGTTTCGAGTCCGAGCGCACGCGCCAGCAGCACGTTGTTCCCAACCTCCGCATGCAGATCGAGGGGCAAATGCGCGCTGTAAAGCGCGAGGTCATTTGCCATCGCAAGCTTCAGTTCACGGTAGACACCGCCAGTCACCGGTTGCAGCCCCGGCCAAAACAATCCGTGATGGACGAGTAGAAAATCGATGCTGCGTTCCGCGGCCATCTGAAACGTGGATGTGGATGCATCCACCGCCGCACCGATTTTGGCGATGCGTCCCGAATTCTCGATTTGCAGTCCGTTGAGTGCATTCGGCCAATCTTCGATCTCATTGATTCGGAGATAGCTGTTCGCGTACTCAACGATTTCCTTCACCGACGCCATGCGCGAAGTTTGGCGCGGACTACAACAGAATGCACGAATGATTCACGCTGAATTGCACCGATCGGCGCCACAGCTTGTCCACTGCAAGTTTTCTTGACCAATTCCGCGCGACTTGTGACGTTAGGAATAGCCGAACGTATAAACTTAACAGGAGCACATTTTGGAATACACTGACGCCCCGCAAAGTGAAATGCAGCCATCCGCCGGGATGATGTCCTGCCCCCTCTGTGGGAATATGCTCCCGAAAGACGCGGAAAGTTGCGATCGATGCGACTGGACGCGGCGCGGCCAGGCGGAGGGCGCGGAAGGCAAAGCGAGTGATGCCTTCGCTGTCCTGCTCAGCGTGATTCCCGGGCTCGGCCATATCTATAAAGGTCACCGGCTTCTCGGGATTCTGCTCATCATCGGGATTCCGTTTGCCGTCGGAGCTTCCGCTCTGGCGGCGACGGCAACAGCGGGTTTCGGCCTGGGTCTGATGGCGATCTACTGGATCGGCGTGATGATTCACGCATACGCGATCGACGATCGCGTCTCGCCCGAGAAGCACCAGGAAGGCGAGCAATATTAAACACGCACCGACTGATTAGGCCGGAGCGTGCGTCGCCGCCACGGCGCGATGAATTTCCTCAAGGATTTCGCGCAATCCATAGCGGAATTTCCACACCGGATAATGCTCCTGAAATTTCCGCACGTCGGAGATCCACCAGATATGGTCGCCGATGCGATTGTTCTCCTCGTAGCTCCAGGTTAGCCGGCGTCCGCTGATTTCTTCGCACAGATTGATTGCCTCGAGCATCGAACAGTTACTGTATCGACTGCCGCCGATGTTATAGACCTCGCCCGCGCGCGGCCTCTCGACGAAGGCGGCGAAGGCTTCCACCAGGTCGTAACTGTGGATGTTGTCGCGCACTTGTTTGCCGCCGTATCCGAAAACTCGGTAGGGTCGGCCCGTCACGGTGCAGATCATCAGATAAGAGAGAAAGCCGTGCAGCTCGGTGCCGGCATGTGCGGGACCAGTCAGGCAACCGCCGCGGAAACACGCGGTCGGCATTCCGAAGTAGCGGCCGTATTCCTGCACCAAAATGTCCCCTGCTGCCTTCGACGCGCCGAAAAGCGAGTGCTTCGTGTAATCGATGCTCATCGTCTCGGAAATGCCCGGCTCGTATTCGTGCCCCTTCTCGATTTCCCAGCGCAAGGGAAGTTCCCGGAGCGGCAATCGGTTAGGCGTGTCGCCGTAAACCTTGTTCGTCGAGGTGAAGACGAATGGTGCCTCGGGACAAAAATTGCGCGCCGCCTCGAGCAAATTCAAAGTGCCATTCGCGTTCACCGTAAAATCGGTTTGCGGCTCGCGCGCCGCCCAGTCATGCGACGGCTGCGCAGCGGTGTGCACGACGGCGGCAATCTTCCCCTGTTGCTTGAAGAGCGCGCTGATTGCAGCGGCATCGCGGATATCGAGGTCATGATGTTCGTAACTGCGCACCGACGCCACCAATTCATCGCGCGTCTTCAGGGTCGACGCTTCAGGACCGAAAAAACGGCTTCGCATGTCGTTGTCGATGCCAACCACGCGGCAGCCCTCCCGCGCAAATCGCCTAACGGTCTCCGACCCAATCAGCCCGGCGGATCCAGTCACGATGATCGTGCGTGCCTGACTCATCTGTTCGGTCGGCTGAACGCTGAAAGACCTTCAGGGGTTCTCAACTCACACCGCACAATGAGAGCGGCCGCGTTTTTCGAGGTAGCGCTGATGATATTCTTCAGCGCGATAGAATTTCGGCGCCGGTTCGATCAGCGTTACGATCGGTCGCGAAAAGCGTCCGCTTTTCTCCAGATTGGCTTTCGATTCCTCGGCGGTCGCTTTCTGTTCGGGAGAGTGATAAAAAATAACCGAGCGATATTGATCACCAACATCCGGCCCCTGTCGATTCAATGTGGTCGGATTGTGGTTCGCCCAAAATACATCAAGCAATTGTTGGTATGAAACTATAGCCGGATCGAACTCGAGTTCGACGACCTCGGCGTGGCCGGTCGCGTGGCTGCAGACATCTTCATAGGTAGGATTCTCCGTTCTGCCTCCTGCGTATCCGACAGCCGCGGAAATGACACCTTTGATCTTGCGAAATGTTTCTTCCACGCCCCAGAAACAGCCGGCCCCGAAAGTCGCTTTTTCCATTTTCCACCATGAAGCGAGAAGCCCTCCGGTGCAACCGCGCCCCTCAACTAGAAGCGCGTCAGGACGCCAAAATGCGCATAACTACGGAGACGAAAGCGGGCGCAGTTCCTCGACCCAGACGAGCTCGCAGGCACCGTTGCCTGTATCGGTCCTGCTGAGCGAACTTCGCCACGTTCCGATCCCGGGCCCGGTCGCTTCCACCAACCGACCTGATAAATGAATCAGTTCGCCGGTTCGCAGAGATTTGCAGTCCGACGCGATCTTCGGCGTCGATGGAATCAGATGGAGGTTGGTCGCGTGAGAGATAATCTGGTCCTGAGGAATCGGAGGCTGTCGATATTCGTACCAAAAAAAACGCGCGCTCTGGCTGATTTCCATTTGGTCGAGCACGGCCTGGTCCGACATCGGTCCCCAGCCCACCGCCAGGTCGATCGGAGCCAGCGCGGCACTAGGATCATAGCGATAGATCTTCCGATGCAGAACCCGCGCATCGAGGGAAAAATGCGCGAGCGTTTTCAAATGGAATTGGCCGACATCGAGAAATCCATCCGACGGATCGGCGGCTGTTTGCACCGGTTCGGATGAGATCAAAACACCAGGCGAATAAATGATCGGGCGATGCAGCTCGTGATAACCGAGCCAAACCAGCGCAAGCGCAGCGATGACAGCTAATGATTTCAAGTTCGTGAATGCGCCTAACAAGCGCTACGAACTCAATCAGCAAGTTTGATGCTACTTCCTCTCTACATCACCATCCCGCCATCCACCGTCAGCACCTGACCGGTGATGTATTTCGCTTCGGCTGACGCGAGAAATGCAACCGCGTTGGCGATGTCCTCAGTCTGCCCCAGCGTTCCCATCGGAATCCTGGACTGGATTGCCTGTTTGACCTGCTCCGACAACCCTTCAGTCATATCGGTGACGATAAAACCCGGCGCGACAGCGTTGACCGTGATGCCGCGGCTCGCCAGCTCGCGCGCGAGCGATTTCGTCAAACCGATCAAGCCCGCCTTGCTTGCGGCGTAATTCGTCTGGCCGGCGTTGCCGATCAAACCGATTACCGAGCTAATGTTGATAATCCGTCCGCTTCGCTGCTTGATCATCGAGCGCTGGACGGATTGCACGAAATTAAACGCGCCCTTCAAATTCGTGTTCAGGACCGTGTCCCAATCGTCGATCGACATGCGCATGCTGAGACCGTCACGCGTCACCCCGGCGTTGTTTACGACAATATCGACGCGGCCAAAGTCTTCGAGAATTTGGGCGCCGATTTTCTGCACGTCGGCATGGTTCGAGACATCGACGGTGTATGCTTTCGCGGCATCAGCGCGGACCGCGTTGATTTCGTCGGCAGTCTTCTTCGCGTTGGCTTCCGTGCGACTGACCGACGCTACGCGCGCGCCTTCGCGCGCGAGCCGGACGGCGATCGCATGCCCAATCCCCCGCCCTGCGCCGGTTACGATGGCAACTTGGTTCTCGAATCTCATGGTCCTCGACATCCTCAACGCTTGCGCTGATCGATGTCAACCAAGGTCATGGGATGCAAAGATGCAAAAGCGCGAAGAATTGTTATATAGTTTGGAATACTGACGCGACTGAAAGTGAATGCTTCGGCGTTCGCCCATCTGTGATTCGAAACGCCTAATGAAGTGCCCCTCCTGTAGAACGACGCTCCCGCTGCCCGCGGAACGATGCCCCAGCTGCAAGTTTGCGCTGCGCAAAGGCGACATGAAATTTGGTCGGCCGCCCCTGCATTCGCGTCACCTAACGGATCGCTCTGGCAGGCTGGCGCTGAACGAAATGCCGAAGCTGCGCGGCCAACTGGATCTCTTCGAGAGGAAATTCCCACAATCTTTGTTCTCGATTTTTATTACCGAACTTCCGCCCGACACATCGATTGGCGAATATGCTTTCTGGCTGGCGAATCGCGGACGTTTCAGTTCGATCGAAGTGGTCGGATCGGAGAACTTCGGTCTACTCCTGGTGATTGATACTTTCGCGGGCGCCGCCGCGTTGACGGTAGGCTATGGTCTCGAGAAATATCTTCAGGAAGCCGACCTTGCAGACATTCTGTCCAGCGCGGAGCCCATGTTTCGGGAAGGCGATCTCGCCGGTGGAATCGCGATTTGCATCGACCGTGCCGTGCAGCGCATGCGGGAGATTTCCATGCAGTTGGAAGCCGACAATGCGTCGGAAAAGTCGATGTCTGAAATGACCACCACCGGTAACACCCCATCCTCGGCGATAAAATGAATGTTCTGCTCAATAAATCGTGGATCGCCTCTTTCCGTTTTCCGTCCGTTTGGCGTGGCGCCATTCTCGCTTTGGTTCTCGTCGGTCTTACGATCTCAGTGCGGATGGCATTTTCGCAACCCGATCCGTCCATTTTTGACGAAAGGCGCTTTACGCCACAGGACACGCCCACTCCTCAAGCTGAGCAAACACCCAAGCCGTCAAAGCCCATCCCGCGCGGTTGGATCATCGCCGGACTCACCATTGTCGTCGTGACAAGCGGCGTGTTGCTCGTGAAATCGACGCGCGCCTGGCGTGCCTCGAATCTTTTCGATCGGCAATATCGATTCCCCGAGCCAGGTCCTCCCGCGCTCCGTTTTGGCGGCACCAGATGCGGCGGCGAAATGGCTACGCTCAACTTTCGCACTTCCCGCGAGACCTAGCGAAATTTCCAGCCCGCGTCGCTTCCACTCGGAAGTTCTCGATTTGACCTACTCGAAAACGCGCAGCAAAGCGACCTCGAGCGCGAGCGCTTCTTGAATATTGCGGCCGAGGTGGTCGCGCAATTCTTCGATTCGGCGAAGGCGCCGCAAGATTTCCGCGGTTTTCAATCGGTTTGCCAGCGCGCTGGTTTCCGTTTGCGCGGCGGACAATTCTCTTTTCGCGACGCCAGTGTTCGCACGCAAAACATCCGACCAAAAAGCGTAGAGCGTTTCAATGAGCCGGGCCCGCATTTGCAGATAGCGGCTTTCGCTCAGCGCCTTGTAGTATTCCTCGCGATCTTCCAGCCACGCGCCGTCCGTCGTATTCCTGTAGCGCGCCTCATCGCGCTTCAAAGCCGCCGCGTTCTCGCTTTGAATACTCTCGCGGATTCTTCCAAACAATCGATGGAATCCCTGCGCCAGCGCGTAGGCGGGCTGCACGCCGGAATCCGTCGCGTTAGCCGTAGCACGCAGGAGTTCAATCAACTCTGATTCTTCTTCCGAGATCCCAGAGGCACCATCCGAAGCTAGTGGGATTCCGATGCAGCGGGAGAGAATTGTGTCCGGCAGAACCTCCGGCAGTGCGCTGAGCAAAAGCAGGAGTGAGTCGCGCGGCGGTTCCTCCAGCGTCTTGAGAAACGCGTTCGCGGCTTGCGGTTGGAGGCGGTCGGCGTCGGAGACAATCGCGACCTTGCGCCGGCCGGGCGAGGCGCGCATTTGCAGGGAATGTTCGAGATCGCGAATCTGGCCGATCACGATTCGCCGCGATTTCGATTCGGGCTCAGCCACGAAAATCTCCGAAGCTTTCGTGGTAAAAACATCTTCGACGCGGGTGCCATTGGCGAGGCTCGCTAATTCGGCAGCCAGCGTCCGCTTCCCGCTTCCCGGCGCTCCCGAAATCAGATAAGCGTGGGCGAGCCGATCTTGTTCGTGCGCACGCCGCAAATAGCGCAACGCGACATCGCGAGAGAAGGCCATCTCAAATTCCCGATTTCCGATTTCCGATTTCCGACTCGATCGCGAGCGCAGGAAAACGCGAGACGATCGTTCGCCAAATCTCATCCGCGATCGAGTCGGCGGCTTGCGTTCCATCGATCAGATGAATCCGTCTTGCTTCCCGGCGAGCGAGCTGGAGATATGCCCGACGGACCTGCTCGTAGAATTCCGTCGGCTCCTGTTCCATCCGGTCCGGCGACGTCAGGGGCCGAACGCGGCGAAGCATGCGCGCGCGCGCGGTTGCCACATCCACATCGAGAAGGAACGTCATCTGCGGCACGCAATCGCCGGTCGCGAATGCATTCAATTGCTCAACCGTACGGGCGTCGAGTTTTCGCGCCACGCCCTGATAAACCGTCGTTGAATCAAAAAAACGGTCGGAGATGACGCAGAGCCCGCGTTCCAGCGCGGGCTTGATCGTTTCCCTAACGAGTTGACTCCGACTGGCTTCGAAGAGAAGCAGCTCGGTTTCGGACGTCATCCCGGAGCCGTGCGGCGCGAATTGCAACAGGTCCTTGATCGTCTCACCGATGGGAGTACCGCCCGGCTCACGCGTGACGAGGAAGGGAACACCGGATTTTTCGAGCCGCTCCGCCAGACGTTGGATCTGGGTGGATTTGCCGCAGCCCTCCGAACCTTCAAAAGTGATGAATGGGAGGCGCGGCATGGATGCGATTGTGAATCAGAGGCAGGCGATTGTCGAATGTCCGCTGGGGCCCCCAGGGAAGCTCTTGTTGGTCGGCAGTGAAAACCTCGTTAGATTGCGCTGACGTATGAAACAGTTCTGGCTCGTGAAACAGGAACCGAGCGCCTATTCCTGGAGCGATTTCGTGAGCGAAGGCCGCACCAGTTGGACCGGAGTGCGAAACTATACGGCGCGAAACAACCTCCGGTCGATGCGCCTCGGTGATGAAGTTCTCTTTTATCACAGTGTGACTGAGAAGGCGGTCGTGGGCATTGCGGAAGTACATCGTGAAGCCTACCGCGATCCGACGGCGAAGGAGGGTGACTGGAGCGCGGTGGATCTCGTTCCGAAACGTCCGCTGCCGCAACCGGTTTCATTAGAGGAGATCAAAGCGAATCCGCAGCTCAAAGATATTATTCTTGTCCGGCTATCACGGCTATCGGTCCAGCCGCTGACCGCTCCACAATTTCGCGAAATTGTTCGGATGGGAAAATGAGCGCGGCCTTTTGCACTTGTCGCCCGGTCCGGCGACGGCAACATATCCTTTCATGAGTTCCGCCACGGCGACCACGTTCCTCCCTCTCGGGGCGACGGCGCGGCTCGAGAAAGGATCACTGGTCGTTTCGCTGCATGATGTGGCGCCGGTCACCCACCAGGTCAGCGAAGAAATTCTGATCGCGCTGGCGCACAGCGGCGTCTCGGCCTGCTCAATTCTGGTCGTGCCAAATTACCATCATCTCGGTGCGTCCGCCGAGAACCGGGAATTCTCACTCTGGTTGCAGGAACTGGAGGCGCGCGGACACGAGATGGTGATTCACGGATATTATCACGAACGGCCGCGCCAGCCTAACGAGGATTTTCGCGCAAAGCTGATGACACGGTTCTACACCAATGATGAAGGCGAGTTCTACGATCTCGGTTATAAGGAGGCGTTTTCCCGGATCACTCGGGCGCGTGATGAGTTCCAACGCATCGGACTGCGACCGCGCGGCTTCATCGCCCCTGCCTGGTTATTAAGCGACGAGGGCGAATCCGCCGCGATTGATGCGGGATTGGAATACACCACGCGACTCCGGACGGTTCGCGATTTTCGTTCTGGCAAAGATTTTTACGCTCGCTCGCTCGTTTATAGCGTCCGCAATCAATGGCGGAGAGCGGCCAGTTTTGCCTGGAATGGCACCCTCCTCCCATACGCGAACCGGCAGGCATTGGTGCGTCTCAGTATTCATCCATCCGATTTTGGCTGCCCCGAAATCTGGCGTCAGATCTTGCGTGTCGTCGAGACGACGATCGCTGCGAGAAAAGTTACGACCTACGCGAACTGGCTCGACGAGGAGCGCGTTCGGAACCGTAACGGAAGCTAGCGGGCGATGAGTCGCTGCGATCTTCACATTCACTCGCGCTGCAGCGCCAGGTCCGAAGAATGGCTGTTTCGGCGCTTCGATTTCCCCGACAGTTACTCCGAGCCGCAGGAACTCTACCGGGATCTTAAGGGTCGCGGGATGGATTTCGTCACCATCACGGATCACGACACCATCGACGGTTGTCTGCAAATTAGTGAATACGATGATGTATTTATAAGTGAACAAATTACAACGTATTTTCCGCAAGATACATGTAAAATAAATCTACTTGCCTGGGGGTTATCCGGAGAGCAGCACCGCGTCATTTCATTCGTTCGTGCAAACATTTTTGATCTTCAAGCTTATCTACAAGACAATCGCATCGCGCACGCCGTCGCCCACCCGCTCTACAGCATCAACGGCAAGCTTGATGCCTCGCACATTGAGCGGCTCATTCTTCTCTTCAAACATTTCGAAGGCGTCAACGGCTTGCGTGATGCGCTCCTGAGCAATTTAGCGCGTTGGCTTCTCGGCGGACTGACTCCGCAAAAAATCGAGGAGTTCAGCAATCGCCACAACCTGGCTCCGACGCATCCCGAGCCGTGGAAAAAGATCCTTACCGGCGGTTCCGACGATCACGGCGGCATGTTCGCGGCTTCGGCCTGGACGGAGACCCCGGGCGCCAAATCATCGGACGAGTTTTTACACCATGTCCGCGAAGGCCGCTGCGAAGCGAAGGGCGACGGTGGCACGCCCCTCGCGCTCTCGCACGGTTTTTACAACACGCTCTCCAGCTTCATCCAGGATCGTTTTACGGAGAAACTGGGACCGGGAGCGCCATTGGTTAGGCAAATGTTTTCGCGTTTCATGGAAGGACGCGATCCCACGGAGTTTACCCTTCGGGAAAAAGCCACCTTCCTCACTCAAGGAGTCATTTCAGGAAAACTTTTCGAGTTGGCAAAACCGGGGAACGTGTCGCTTTGGAAAGACCTCTCCGGTCATTTCGGGCGACCGGAGGTGAAGGCGATGCTGGCGACGGCGCTCGATGGCGTACCCGAGCCGGAGCGGCGCGCTTTCCTGATGGCGAACCTGGCCAGCGAACGATTTGCGTTTCGCCTTTTTGAAAAATTCATCAAGCAAATCACGAGCGGAAACATCGTCGAAAGCATGCAGGCGCTGAGTGGGATCGTTCCCATTCTGGTCGTGCTCGCACCCTACATTTACGCTTTCCATAGCCAGGCTCCGTCGCGCCGCTGGCTCCGCGAAATTTGTCTCGAGTTGACAGGGAATATTCCGCCACCGCTGCAGAACCGGAAGCGCGCGTGGTTCACCGACACGCTCGAGGATGTGAACGGCGTGGCCACCACGATTCACAAGATGACTGCTGCGGGCGCCGCCGCAGGCGAGAAGCTGATCGTCGTTACCTCGCGCACCGAATTGAAAATCAACGATATCCCGATCAAGAATTTCCAGCCGATTGGTGAATTCGAACTTCCGGAATACGAATTGCAAAAATTGAGCTTCCCGCCCGTTCTGCAAATCCTCGATTACATTCAACGAGAACAGTTCACCGAAATCATCATCAGCACGCCGGGACCGATCGGCCTAACCGGCTTGCTCGCCGCCAAGATGCTCAATTTGCAGACGAGCGGAATTTATCACACGGATTTTCCGCAATACATTCGCATCCTGACCGAAGACAGTTTTCTCGAAAGCTTTGCCTGGACCTACATGCATTGGTTTTATGGGCAGCTCGATACGGTTTTCGTGAATTCGGAGCAGTATCGCCAGAGCTGGATCGATCGCGGGTTCACTCCGGAAAAGCTAAAGATTCTCCCGCGCGGATTGGATACCGATTTGTTTAATCCGGGGCGGCGCGATCCGGCGTTTTGGAAACGTTTCGGATGCTCCGACGATAAAGTGCGCCTCCTCTACGTCGGTCGAATTTCCCGGGAGAAGGATCTCGATGTTCTCGCGACCGCATATCGCCAGCTTCGAGAATCGAATGTTCCAGTCGCTCTCTTCTTCATTGGCGATGGCCCGTATTCAGCCGCGTTGGCGGAGTCGTTGCCGGAAGCAAAGTTCCTTGGCTATCGGACCGGCGAGGAACTCGCGACTGCCTACGCTTCCGCCGACATCTTTGTCTTTCCGAGCACGACCGACACTTTCGGAAATGTCGTGATTGAAGCGCAGGCATCCGGCCTCCCAGTGATAGTCTCCGATCTGGGTGGACCGAAGGAACTCGTCGAAGATGGGGTAAACGGATTAATCACCAGCGCGCTCGACGCTACGAAATTTGCGGAAGCCATCCGATCGCTGGTCGAGAATCGGGAACTGCGAATGGAAATGTCCCGCAACGCCCGGAAGCGCGTGACCGATCGGAGTTGGCCCGAAGCCTTTCAAAAGTTTTGGGCCGCGACGGAAATCTGATGCATTTACCTCGCCGGTGTCCGTTCGGGGCGATCGTGCGCTACTTCACGAAGAACGCGTAGAGCAGGCCCGATGGATTGAGCAGTTCGCTCTTGTGTCGCGAAACCGCCAGATAAACCTGGAGCGACCAGAGGGAAAGAATCATCGCGAGGCCGACCGCAAGTACCCGTGGCGTCACATGGATTCGGCCCCGAATCGCGAGCAGCCTTTGGCCTGCGATCAACTCAGCAAGAAAAAGCGCACTGAGAGCTAGCGCACCGCCAGAATGGGAAATGCGAGCCAGTTGTAGTAGAGCGCGGCGGAAAAATTTCCATTCAACAAATGGTGCATCGCCCGCGTCGTCCCGCAGAACAAACAGGGAAGACCCGTGATCGCTCCGCATGAAGTGTGAAATGGAATCCAAATCGAAAGCTGATTCGGCGGGAAGATGCGCAGGAGGGCAACGCCACCGAGAAGCGATCCTAACCATCCGAGACGGAGCCAAACCGCCTGCGCAGAAAGATTCCGCGGCTCCTCTGGCTTCGCAATCATACCGGCTGCGCTTCCGGAACGGGCGGCGGTTCCGGCGGAGCGATATTTCCCCAGGCATCGTAATCGGAACCTAATTGCCTAACGAACATTAGCGTGAAACTCTGCAGCAGCACCGGGATGGGTAACAAGATCACCGTCCCGATGTACGGAATTGCCGTCACACAACAAGTCAGGCAAACCGAAACGCAACCGATGATCGCCATCGCGATAATCAGAACAAAATAAAAAAGAAAATAGAGGATAAACGGCCCGGCATGGGTCGTCATCTGACCGAGCACCTGGCGGGCAGCGGCCAGAGCGCGACAACGCTGGCGGTACATCACCGGCACCATGAGGTGGGAGAAAAGTGCCCACCCGAACGCCAGAAGAATGATGACGGCGCCCAGGAAGATCAGGCCAAACGTCATGCCAATGCCGAAAGTGGCGTTGGTGCCGTGCATCACGGCAGGGATCACCATCGGCAGAGTAGCGAGGATGATGATGGCGAGCGCGATGAAACCGACCAGCAAGGAAAAGAAAAAGAAGCTGTTCCCCTCCACTCGATACTCCCGCCATGGTTCGACAATCGCGCCGCGATTCTTGACGATGCAATCGGTAAAAATGAATCGTCCCCGCGCGCCGAGCCACAGGAGCACCGCAACGAATGCAATCACCATCGCAGCCAGGACGACGATGACCGGAACCACCCAGAGAGGCCATGTGCTTTCGTCTCCGAATACATTTTGGTGAAACGAACGGCTATAGAAATGGGTATGCCAATCGGCGCTTCTCCAGCCGCGCGTGTTGAAATTGAAATTCATCCCACCGGAAAAATTCGCGAGGAAGGCAGCGAAACCGATGACGAACCATTTCCCGATATCGAACGGCTGAAACAGAATTTTCTTCGTCAGCTCGAAGGCCTCGCCAAACGGCGTGAAAATCTCGATCTTTCTTTCGGCCTCAGTCACGACCGTATCTCAAAACTTTTCGTCTGCGGAAGCAAGCCTATTGCCGCTTGCCGTCCTTCGGTGCGTCTATCAGTCGGGCATCCGACGTCCAATGAATTAGCTCCAATTCTTGCCCACGTCTTCGAGTCCGGCTCTCTTCAAATCGTCCGGGGTCATGACGATTCGAAACCGGACATCGGCTTGAAACATGAGGAACCATGGTTCTGCCAGCGCCGGCACCTTCGATGGATCGGGCAGATCGACGATGAGCACGACTCCTCGATGACCATCCTGCTCGGTGAAGTAAACGGCCTCAGGTTTCGTGGCCTCCAGAATTCGATTCAACTTTGTCCCGACCGTTCCATCTTTCACGGCGGCGTTGAATTGTTGATGTGGGATTGTGATGTTCAATAGCATTCTCATGACTGTTCCTTCGGTTGTGTGTTTTCGGTGCGGAGCGTCGTGAAACGCTCACCTGTTTACATAGGATCAAATCCGTTCATCGCAAGAATGGCCGATAATGCATGATTGTCTCAGTGACGGTTTCCAAGCCTACACGGCGGGCTGATATTACGCCACGCCGAAAGCTGGCCATTAAACTCCGGATCTGGCGCGTCATCGAGAAGAGCGATGAACTCCAGGGAATGTCCATCAGGATCGCAAAAGTAGATCTGGGCTGATGGCATCCATCCGATGACTGAGGGTTCGCCCGTTTCTTCGCCGGCAAAGTTTCGCGTCTGAACACCCGCAGACTTGAGGCGTTCACAAGCGGCCAGCAGCTCCGGCAACGACATGGAGAAAGCAACGTGGCATGTATGCGGGTCGCTGCCGTAGGCCGTGCCCGGACCCCAAAGCCCCAGCATCGAGCTCGTGCGGCCTCCAGCCCAGAGAAAGATGATATCCCGGTTGAGATCGCGATGGGCAAACTCCAATCCAACCACACTGACATAGAAAATCTTCGAAGCCTCGGTGCTCGCGACTGGAAGGTGTGTTTCGTACAGATGCACAATCTTTGAATCCTAACGGTTGTTAGGGCCGTTACCCTCGGCGTTTCTCATTGCCGGCGCGCCGCCGCAAAGCGAAGCCGAACCGCATGTGTGATCCGCAGCGTGGCCTGATTGCAACCAGAGCGCGTTTGGCCGGGGCGACGGTCAAAAGCTCATTAACGCGTAGCCCTTGTTTTGATATTGCATGAGAACGAGCAACGCATCGGCCGCGACTACTACGTCTCGTGTTAAACTTTTTGGATCGATCTTCTCGCCCGCCAAATACTGCCCGCAAACAAAAAACTCCACGCCCTGTTTCTTCATTTCGGCTATGACCTTCAGGTTTGGGTTATCGGTCCCGAACTTTGCCTTGTAGTGATCGTTGTCCAAAATGCCGTCCACGGCAGACCCGTGAAAAACAATGGCGAATTTGGCATTCGAGAGAGACACGTTTGCCGCAGCGAGCGCATTCAGTTCGGAACCAGCCATGTTGAGCGCGGGGACAAGCTCTGTCGCCTTATCCGCCGGGCGGGTGGCGTCAAAGACCGCTCGATATCTGCTCTGCTTCGTCGGCGCCAGCGCCACTTCCGGAATTTCGACGTAACCGTCCGCCTGGGGTATGGCCGGTGATTTGGGTGACGGCCATTGTGCCGTCGCAGCGGTGACGGTTGCGATCAAAAGGACGAATGTCTTCAAGAGCATAATGGCCTAACGAGGACGGTACCGACAGCGCTGCATTGGCTGGTTGGATAATTCAGGGTTTCTTAGTGTAGCTGGTGGTGTGCGTAAGGACGCGGCCGGAAAGCCCCACGGAGAGCGTAACCGGAGCGGTAATCGCGAAATCACGGGGCTCATAAGAAAGCTCCCATGATGGTCCCGCCGTACCGTTGGTATCGCCGAAAGGACGGAAGCGCGTCTGCACCAGAACCCAGTGGCCGTCGAGTTTACGCATGGTTTCCTCGGCGCGACGTCGCCCGCGCAACAACCCGGCCGCAAGTAGCAGTGCCAGGGCAATTACGCAGAACGTAAGCAGCAGGAAAATGCGTTTTAGGCGACTACGATTCGTTGTCATCTAAGGAAAGGGAACGGCAGGGAAACAAGCGGCGTAGATGGGGCGGCCAGAAAGCCGAGTAAGCGGGAGCGCACGAGTCAATCAGATCAGCGACCGCTGGCGATGGCGAGCGCAAATTGCGATGGAAATGTATTTCTTATTTTCGATAGGAGCACCACGATGGCAAGTGCGCTTGCTCATGGACGGAGTCGACGTTTCCTCGACGAGAACGATATAATGCCCTAGTCTGCAACGGTGGACGCACGTAGTCGCATCAGGAACCAATTTCTTTCCGGTGCTACGAAGAAAACATGAAGTTGCATCGAAGCCGGAGAATTTTGGCGGCGATGCTGGGGATCGTGCTTTGTGCCTGCGGAGCGTGGGGCACAACACTCCGGGTGGTTTCCTACAATATCGATTGCGCCGACCAGGGCAGCGATAACAACATCACTGGCCCGACGCATAGCCTGCCGACCGTGATTCAGGCCATCGGGCTCCATCATATCGGCAGCAATGCGCAGCAGGTTGACGTATTGGGTGTGGAAGAGTTGCGTTCGACGACGTTGGCGGCCTTTGTCGCGCAGCTCAACAATATATACGGCGCTGGGACTTACACGTTCGATCCGACTGCCGATCCGACTACCGGCGGCGGGACAGACGGGCTGATTTACAACACGCAGACGGTGCAAGTTGTGTCGGCGCGAGCGCTGCGGACGGGGCAGAACGTGCTCCTGCAGGCGAACGGCACTTACACGATGGCCCACTCCGCCGGAGGCGGAATAAACGGCATCACCCGCGCGCCGATGTTGTATCAGCTCCGGCCGGTCAGTTACGGATCGAGCGCCGATTTCTACATGTACGTCAGCCATGCGCGAAGCTCGACCGACAACTCGGTCGGTGACGCACGCTACGCCGAGGCACAGGCGGTCCGCAGCGACGCGAAATACAACCTGCCGCCCGGGACGCATGTGATGTATTCCGGGGATTGGAATTTGTTCAACGGAAGCGACGAGAACGCTTACAAATGTCTGACGGGGCAGACGACCTCCGATGGCATCGACTGGAGCGACGGCAGCGCGACCTGGGCGAACACCAACCCGACGCAGGCATACGATCCCACGTCGCCGACCACGCCGGCGACCACTACCACCTGGGGAAACGTTGCCGCAGACAATGCCAGGTATCTCTACAACGACTCGACGACTTCGCTGACTTCGCGCCTCGACGTTCAGCTCGTGAATGCCCCGATGCTGGGCGTTTACAACAACCAGGGAGGAGTGCAGCTCGCGCCCGACACGTCGGACCCGTTCGACACCTCAAACTTTCCCTCCGCCCGATACCCGTACGCGTTCGTAACCTTCGGCAATAATGGAACGACGCCCCGAAACCGCTCGGCGACCGACGCCGGCAATCATTCATTGGATGACCTCGCCGGAACGGTCCCGAACGACGCGACCGTTTATGCCGATATCAAGCTCACCGGCAGCGGCGCCACCTTCACCGGGAGCGATCATTATCCGGTCGTCGGAGATTACAATGTGGTGCCGACGGCGCCTGCCGCGCCCGTTCTGACTGCCCAGGGCTTTGATACGAACGGATATTTCCAGCTCAAATTGTTTTCGACCCCCAACACTGGCTTTGAGATTCAGGCCTCAACGGATCTGACCAATTGGGCCAGCATCGGCTCCGGCTACACCGACGCGAACGGATTCCTAACATTCGAGGATACGGATGCCGCCAGTTTCCCCAGGCGCTTCTACCGCGCCTTCTGGCCGTTGCCGTAATCGGGATCCCCGTCAGTCGCGAAGACGCGAGATGTTGGGAAGCGGCGAATCAATGCGGCATCGCGTGCGATCCGATTTCTGATCGCTGAAGCATACTGCATTGTTTGGTTAGGCCGTTTGCAGCTGCTTGCACATGATGTCACCGGGCCGCTGCTGCCAAACGCACGGGCCAAATCCTGTCCAGCCCAGACGTGAATACCACGCCTGCTGGTCGAGCGTGAACAAATAAAGAGTCTGTATCTCGCGCGCGCGGGCCGCGTCCTCGACGGTGGCACAGAGTGCGGCGCCAATACCCCGACGACGAAACTGTGATCCAACGAATACTCCGCCGAGCCAGGGAGTCAGATCTTCGCGCCCCTCAAGATCATGCACGCGAAGGGCGGCAGTTCCGAGAAGTTGTCCATTCGCATGCGCAACCCATGCAATAGGCAACTGATCTCGATTCATGTGCGCCTTCAGTTTTTTCATTCGAGCCTCGGGGGTTTCTTCGCCAAGAACAGATCCCCACTGTTCAAAGAGCCATTGCGTCAATAGCGGAATGTATTCCGGGTGCTCAATCAGGTAGCTAATCCGAACTCCATGCATATCACTTCAATATCTGGCCTAACGATTTAGATGAGCCACGAGCGATCGCGCGTAGTTCGGTCACTCGTTGGCTCGGTCGACTGGTTGGGCATTCTTGGCTCCATATTGCGACGCCCAAGGTCGCACATCTAACGAGACCAAGCTCAGCTACCGCTGGCGAGAGCGAGCTTTGCTGCGGGGTTGCATGTTGAAGTCATCGAAAAGCTAAACATCGGAACGGCCAGCGGTTAACTGCAGCGCTTGGTTAGGCGTGCTTTAACGATGACCATGCTCCGTCAGTCTACGTTAATGCTGCGTAATTCGTAACGAGTAGTGGTTGGCAACCAACCGCCAGCGCCCTTGCTGCTTTACCCATACTCTGGTAAACCGAGTGTCTCGGGGAACGACTTTGCCTTTGTCTTGCCCAACCATCGTTGAGAGGCCAGTCTCCACCGCTGTGTTTTCGTAGAGGCGCACCTGAACCTCGTCGGTCGTGATAGATTGAAATTTCAAATCACCCGACGTGAAATCCGAAATCACCTGTGGCTTGGTTCTCACTGTGCCGCTTGGTCCTACGCCGATAAAATCGTCCGCGTAGATACGATCAAGGGCCAGCGCATCGGCGCCGATTTGCGCTTGGATGCGTTCATTATCCAGCTGCCTTATGGCCTGCTCGACGCTGCTTCTTTGATCTCTGTTTGCGATCTGCTTTTGCCCTAGGGCGATAGAGGTCGCTGTAAGGACCAGGGCGGCTGTAACGAGTGTTCGTCTCATAAGAATTCTCCTTCAATGAACGGTCTTCCGATCTTGTCAATCACGCGCTTTCTAGTCCCGCTCGCTTCTTCATCGCCTAACGAGAACAAGATGAGCGACGGCGACCGAGAGCGAGGCGTGGCAGAAGGTGAAGAGGTTGAAGTTATCTCAAACGTGGGTGTAGACAAGGCGGGTGGCGGTTCAGCTCCATCGATTAGATGGCATGTAAGGGAGCGGGTGAGCGGTTTAGACTCACCCGCTTATGAATAAAACAATCGTTCATCACGAAGGGGTCTGCTCACTCGAGCGGACCGGAAAGAAGATAAAGCTCACACCGGCGGTGATCAAGATCGGACTGGATGTCCATGCCCGGGTATATGTGGCGGTGGCGCAGTACGATCAATTGCTGCCCAAGGCGGCGCGGCGGTTCGCGCCGAGCGAGTTCGTGCCCTGGGCAGAAGAGCTGCGGCGGGCCGGTCACACCGTCCATGTGGTTTACGAAGCGTGCGGGTTTGGGTTCACGCTCTACCGAAAGCTCATTGCCGCCGGAACGCGTTGCTACGTGATTGCGCCGCGGAAGCTGGACGAGCAGTGCACCCGGGTAAAGACCGATCCGCGCGATGCCACCACCCTGTGCCAGCGGCTCTCGCGTTATGTGGAAGGCAACACCCGCGAACTGGCCGTGATCCGGGTCCCGAGCGAGGAGGAAGAACAGGCGCGGCATGTCACACGTCAGCGTGAGCAGTTGGTGCATCATCGCCAAAAGCTCGAAGCGCAGGGGCGCAGTCTGTTGATCAATCACGCGCTCCCGGCGCCGGCTCACTGGTGGAAAGAACAGACTTGGAGCCGATTGGGTCAACATCTGCCGGCTTGGATCACGCTGCGCCTGGAGGTGGCCCGACCGGCGCTGGTGAGTTTACAGCAGCAGATCGATGCCCTAACCAGTGAATTGGAAGCAACCGCTCCAGCTTCTATCCCGACTGGAATCGGTAAATTGACCAGCGTGGTGCTCACCCGAGAGATCTGCAATTGGCAACGATTTAAAAACCGGCGCACGATCAGTTCTTACACCGGGCTCTGTCCGGGCGAGCGCAGCAGCGGGAGCAAACGGTGCCCGGGAGCGTGACCAAACGAGGCAACCCGCGGCTGCGCGCCGCCCTGGTCGAGTGCGCCTGGCGCATGGTGCGCTTCCAACCGCAATATCCGCCAGTGAAAAAGCGTCTGCGCGTTCTGGCTAAAGGCGCACCCGCCACCGGCGCACAGCGCAAAAAAGCGATCGTCGCCGTGGCGCGCCGACTGGCCGTTGATCTGTGGCGTGTGCACACCGGGCGCTGCACCGCCGCTCGGCTCGGCCTAACTATTTAATTATGGTTCGAGGGGAACAGTTTTGGAACGTGGCATGTGTCCGGGATCTAACCTGAACCGTTCAAAAGAACGAGCTTCGTCGCTTTAGATTGGACCGCGCCGCGTTCCGCTTCACCGAGACGGAATAAGTCACATTGCGCTGTCAGAAATAACATCGACATGCGCGGATAGGAGTATCAGCCGCTGAAGAAACCAAAGCGCGCACTAGAAGCGGAAACGTTCCAAACCAGCTCCGAACCTCAAAAACTAACAAACCGATGTAACCGCGATCCTTGAAACTTACCGTTGACACCCTTCATAGGGGTTAGATGCGTTGCGGGTTCGCAATCGCTGTTTGCGGGTCACGAGCGGTCTGTAAGCCACCGCAGATCAAACTCCATAGCTCACGAACAGAAGACCAGATAAATCCGTGGCGCCTACCACGCAGAGCGTAAGGCGCACCGAAGGATGGCTCACCGCGAACGCTACACAGCACTGCTAGACCAAGAGCCAGGCCGAAGTGCGAGCAGAGCGCGACTGCGATCGCGGAGAACATCCCAAGGACATTCACCGGCGACGCCCACGGCCTGTAGAGACCGGTGTTAACGCTAGAGGGCCCAGCGAATAAGGCCGAACTGTCAGCAATGCCCCAGAACGATCAACCGACGACCAGCTTGACCACGTATAGCCTTCACGTATCTAACGAGAATAAGATGAGCGACGGCGGACGAGAGCGCGCGTCGCTCGGAGTGGAAGCATGGAGGTCATTTCAAGATGTGGGCGCGGGGCGATCCGCCGTTCGCTCCATTGCTTGGTTAGATCGTTTGCTGTCGAGCGCCTGTCTAAGCTCTTCTAAACCCCACGGCAACGTCATGCTCGGGACGCTGTCAAACGAGCCAAGATACAGCGAACGACCAAACGGGGTATGCGGTCGTGAAGTGAAGAACGGCGGAGTACAGGCCGAAACGGCCACTTAGTCTTTGTCTCCTCGACGCTCGCAACATGCTCAAGAGGAACGATGACCTTGCGACCGTACGCGACTGATGCGGAGGGAGTATCGTAGAGATAGACCTGCGGTGAGCTGAGACGATACAAGGAAATGCCAATAATCAGCACGACCAGCGTGAACTGTAGGCCGGGCGAAAATGCTGCCAAGCTGAATAACGCGAAGAAGCACGATATTTAGAAATGCGGTAACGAACCACCACGGATATCCGCTAACGAACGTTCGCTTTGGCATCGCGTTTACGATCTAACGAGAAAGAAGTGAGCTACCGCCACCGAGAGCGAGCGTTGCTCGGAGTGAAGAGGTTCTAATCATATGAAAATGTGAGCGCACAGCGGGTGGCGGTTAGCTCCACTGACTGGTTAGACGGTTTATGGTGCTGCAAGTTTCGCCTTTTCGTCCTTGATAGCATAAGTCGCGGAGATCGCTCAGAGTTTTCAACCGAATCAACGTAAACCGCGATCCCACCTGAGGCTGCTGGACGCCTGGATGATAAACTCTCGTCCCGTGCATGCCACTCGAGCCACGACCGGTCCGTGTCCTGCAGCTTTCTCCATCGGTCAGCTTCTTCGTATCCTGCCGCCGGCGTAGAATGGGATTTCGACCAGGAGCTCGTCCATCGCGGCGCACAAGCTTCGGACCATCCGGAGTGCTTACGAAGTCGGTTGCAAGGGTCAGCGATCACTGATAGGAGACGGCAAATGCTTTCGACCGCACGCTGTAAGCGCGATAAAACAAAGCAACGTTAGCGTCTTCACCGTCTAACGAGAACAAGATGAGCGACGGCGGACGAGGCCGCGGGTCGCTCGGATGGATTGTGTGGAACTCGTGTTGAAAGTGGAGCGTAAAGCGGTCCGCCGTTCGCTCGATCGCCTGGTTAGATGGGTGTTCGCGAGACAAGTCACTTCGCCGAGAATCTCCAATTCGCTGATCCGTGCTCGCCGATCTCCTTCGATCATTCGCTGAATCGAAAGACGCCTCGGATCAGGGAGTCGGATAGTCTCCAAACTGCCGTGGCTCGAACGAGAGGACAAGATCGGGGCCGTCGACTCTCCAGCTGGCCCACAACGGGACTGTCGTATTCCGGCCCAAAGCAGCTTCCTCCGACAGAGCTCCATGTGTGATCGGCGTGGATCGTCGTCACGTTGATTCCACCGATCATTTCGGCCTGCCACTTCCCAATGACTTTCTTTTCCGGGGCCGAAAGGAAGGGCAAAAGGATCACATCGGCGATTGTATGCCGTGCAAAAACGGCAGCGATAGCGGCCACTAGATACGGATCGCCGCGATAACCACCTGCTTGCGTGATGCTCTCACCATCTAACGAGAACAAGATGAGCGACGGCGGACGAGAGCGCGCGTGGTTCGGAGTGGAAAGTGTGGAAGTCATCTCAAAAGTGAAGCGTACAGCGGTCCGTAGTTCGCTCCATCGTATGGTTAGGTCGTGACCCCCAAAGAGTTGCGTTTGCGATTTTGGTAACCTCTGTCACTTTGTCACGGTCAACAAATATCCGGACTCTCGCATACTGGCCGAACGACTATCTGAGACTATACCGGGCCAGATGCCGTCGTTAAGAGTGAGCACGAAATTCGATGTGCGCTTCCGTGAGAGCCTCAAAAAGCCGTTCTGCATCTGACGGCGTGTAGCCTCCGATCGAGATGAAGTGCTCGTCGTCAGGATCGACGTGCTTCGGAATCACGGCTTGCAAGATCGAACGAGAACAAGATGAGCGACGGCGGACGAGGGCGCGCGTCGCTCGGAGTGAGTGGAACGGACTGTCAAGCCGCGACATAGACGGGAGGCCCGAGAGGGGGATGGGAGCAGAGCGACCATATCAAAGTGAGGAAGTGATCTCAAAAGTGGCGCGCAGAGCGGTCCGCCGTTGCTCCATCGCATGGTTAGGCCCAAAAGCGTTGTAAAGTCTTGATGGTTTCCGGATCATCGTATCCGCACGCGATAACAAGCTCTGCTCCGAGTCGCGTCAAATGATAGTGACCGCGAACGCGAGATAGGGATAGGGTGGGTTGCTCTTCCTTCCACTTTTTCAGAATAGGTTCGGTAACTTCGGTGACGGCCTCATAGTGGCTATTGAGCTTCAAGGGGGATTCCCTATCCTGGAGGATACCGAGAGCCCTCGAGGTTCTCGCAATACAGAGTCGCCTTCTCAGGAAATGCCAAGCCCAGGCTCTTCGGGAATGCGGCAACGCGTGATCGGCGATCATATCCGCTCTCGTGTTCCGCACCGGCGCGAAGCGTCTCATAACCGATGACCTCGCTCTCTCGAGAGAGCTTTCAGAATCAAAGCCTCGTCAGGCGTCAATGCTTGAATGATCTGGACAAAGCATGGATGAGCGCACCCTTTAAAGTCGCTGCGCGAGGAAGAGGCGAGGAGCGCAACATAAAGTCCCGCAATCTTCTCGTCGCTGACGTAAAGCAAGCGCTCTAAAATCGGAACAGCGATGCTCCGGAGCAGGCTCCATAATATACTCAGGGCGGACGTGCTCCAGCCGAGCACGAAAAGAATCGAGATTCCGGGTCGCAATAATTTTGGCGCGCTCGTTGAGCAATTGGATACGGAATAAGAAGGTATTTCCTAATCCGAGTATGCTTCCAATGGCTTTTCCAACGTTTTGGACGCCCGGCTTCGCGAGATCGGTATAAATCTCCTTGAGGAGGTTTTTGGGGATTAGCGTCGATAGCTCCATCTTTTGGGCCTAACGAGAATTAGACGAATGTTCGCCTTTAAAGGCGAACATTTTTTCGTCTATCACGGCTGGGAGGGAGAGGGTTGTTCGCTCACGGGGCTGCGGATGCTCAGGCCCGGTTTGTTGCAAACGAGGGCAGAAGGGGGTCAGTCTCATAATCTCGGCAATCAGGCGCCCCGGGGCAGCGAAATTCATTCTGCGCGGTCGCCGACCAAAGATCGAGCCTATTATGCCGAAATGATTTTGACTCCCGCGACCAAGACAGATTGCGGCGCGTCAATCCAATTGAGAATGCAATCGCCCAGGCCCAACGATTACGAGCGACTCAACAAATGCGATTTCAAATTTGCATGGTCCATTTTTCGACCTTAGTGAATTTCCATGAGAACGCTCATACTCACAACCACGCGCGCGCTGATAGGAGCTGTTATGTTGGCAGCGGCTTGCGTAGTTTCGTCGGCAAACGCTTACTCACTGAATGGTGTCGTCCAGACAGGCGGCACAACTTTGATACAACCGCTCGCTAACGTTAACGTCACTTTGTTTGAGGCTACGAGTGGACGGCCGATAGTTCTGGGTCACGCGACCACGCACGGTTCGGGTCAATTCACGATCACGTCGCCCAAGAACAGTTCGTCGAGCATTTTTTACCTGAGCGCAGACATAGGGCAAGGAGTGGAGTTCGTCGCCGTTCTCGGTCCGAACCTGCCGGCGTCGGTTACCATCAACGAGCTGACCACGGTCGCCGCGAGCTATTCAATGGCGCAGTTTTACAGGACCGGCGTGATCTCGGGTAACGCATTCGGTTTGCAGATTGCCGCGGGGATGAATGACAACATCGTCACGGTGGCAACCGGCGACTCGTCACCGGTGTTGCTGGATTCGCCTAATGCCGACCAGACCAATTCACTGCGTTCGACTCGATCGCTCGCCAACTTGCTGGCGGCATGCGTGCATGATCGACATGTAACGCGGGATTTTTTTCACCTGACCAAACCGCCACGCGGAGGCGTGCCACGCAATACTGCGGAGGCGCTGGCAAACCTCGCCCGCAATCCGGGGCAAAACGTGGACCAGATCTATGCCCTCACGCTGTTGCGGAACTCATATGATCCGCCAGTGACCAGCATGCCTGATGCGTGGACGGTGACCGTTAAGGTAAACGATTCCGGCGACGACACCGTTCTGATTGGCGGACCTGGCAACATCGCTTTCGACTCTCGCGGCTACGCATGGGTCGACAACAACGTCGTTCAGGGCACGCCCGACTCGAGCCATTACGTCGTCGTGCTTAAGCCCAATGGCCAACCGGCCGACGGCTCGAACGGCACGGCAACCTCGCCCGTCACAGGTGGTGGAATTTTGGGTACGGGTTTTGGGGTTACCATCGATCCATTCGGCTCTGTGTGGTTCGGCAACTTCGGCTGGGGCCATTGCAGTTACTGCCAACCAACCCCGAACCCTCCCGGGAACGGAAGCGTTTCCCAATTTACGGCATCAGGCACGCCGATCTCGGGCCCTGAGGGTTATTACGACGGTCCACTTAAAGTCCAGGGAATGGCTTCTGACGCGCACGGAAACATCTGGATCAGCAGTTTCGGCAACGACAGTGTCTACGTGTTTCAACACGGCGACGCGAATCAATCTGTTGGTTATCACCAATACGACGGAGCCGGTCCGTTCGATGTCGCAATCGCCAGTGACGGAAGCGCCTGGGTCGCCAATAGCGGTGGATTAGACGGTGGTCATCCCAGCAGCGTTGCGAGATATAATCTCGTCAACGGGATTCTGAACCGGCGTTTCATTCGTTTTGTCGGCAACAACCTCAGAGGCATCGCGATCGATTCCAAGGGAAATGCGTGGTTCGGCTCGCTTAATGACAACAAGGTTTACGGGATTCGACCGTACGGCATGATCATCGGCAGCTTTGACGGCGGCGGGATGGATGGTCCGTGGGACGTGACTGTGGACGGCGAAGACAATTTGTGGGTCGCGAATTTTGGTCCTTTGCAGCCGGGCAGCAATTTCACGAACGGGCGGCTCACGAAGCTTGCCGGCGCCAATCCCAGCACTCGTCCGCCGGGGAAGCATTTAGGTGATCCAATATCACCCACAACAGGTTACACGGTGCCATCCGAAGGCAGCCCGGTGTTGCTGCACAACGGCGAGCCATTGTACGGACCAAACACTTGCAGCTATGCCCCGATGATGCGCCAGACCGGCGCGGTGATCGATCAAGCTGGCAACATCTGGACCATCAATAATTGGAAACCCGATTTCAACGCCGACACCATCGGCCAGAATCCGGGCGGTGATGGAATCATAATTTTCGTCGGCCTTGCGGCACCGCCGGCTCCGGCCCCGTAAAACCACATCGCGAGCCAAAATTCATACCATCCGCGAATGGTCCCGCGGCGCATGCGGAGCTCTTCCCCTACTCGAACCGGTCGTCTTTGAAGTGGCGCTTGCCTTTTAGCGCTTTCGCATATTCGTCCCGGCTGAGGATGTTCTCGTCGAGCTGCATGTCGGTGCGACAGAAGGTCTGGAAGAAGTTCACGACTTTGTCGGAGGCGCTCAGGACTTCCTCGGTGAGATAATTGGTGTCGACATTGACGCAAATCGCGCCGACGACGCCGTACTCTTTGCGCACGATCGGGATGGTGGTGCATTTGAAGCGCCGCGCGCCGATGTTCAGATCGTAGTTCAATTTCTCCTCTTGCGTAACCTGCCGCTTTTTCAGGTCGATGACGAGATTGGTGGTGCCGTCGTGGAGGTGGCGGCCGGTGACGTTGTTCTCCAGCGCGACGAGCGAGCGCGATGGATTCGAGAGGTCGTGGAGCAGGATCTCAATCCCCTGGTTAGGGAATGATTTGCCGAGCAGATGCACGATCCGGACATAGTTCTCCAGATACTCCCGGGTGTCGTCGGCGATTTTCTCGCCTTCGTAGCGGGTGAACAAGCGAGCGTAGACCTGCTGCTCAGCCGGCTCGAGCTGGGCGCGCACGTTGTTCTGCTCGCCGATGAAGATGAGTTGCCGCGCCGCGATCGGATCGAAGTTGCGGAGGAAATAATACATCCCGAGCCGAAAGTCCTTGAGGCTGAATTCCGAGAAGTTGTTGCGATCGGCGCCGTAGGGATAGAAATCGTAGTCCTCGAGTTTTTTCCCGAACTGCTTTCGCTCCCGGTATTTTCCAAAGAGGAAACCCGCTCCGAGAAGGATGGCGGACGCGATAATGGAAGCGACGACGTTGACCGTGATGTCACTACCCAGGTCGGCGGCCAGGAAAGGCAGAAGGAAAAAGGAAGAATTAGGAAGGGGCGTCACTGTTGTTTGGGGCAGCGATTCGAGGCTGCTACCAATGACAATATTTCCATCGGCGAGCAATTCCAGCCAATATGCGGCATGCTCGATTTCTGCCGTGGAAAGCGTGAGCGTTTATCCCGTTCCGAAGTAACGATCGCCGGCGTCGCCCAGGCCGGGGACGATGTATCCGTGTTCGTTTAGTTCAGGATCGATCGCGGCGGTGATAATCCGAACATCGGGATGCGCGCCCTGTAATTGCTCAATCCCCGCCGCGCAGGCAAGGAGGCAGACGAATTGAATCGAGCGGGCGCCTGCTTTTTTTAACATCGCCACCGCTTCGCAGGCGCTGTGGCCAGTCGCGAGCATGGGATCGAGCAGGAGAACTTCAGCCGCAGCGAGATTCGTCGGCAGCCGGCAATAGTAGTTGACGGGGCGCAGCGTGATTTCGTCGCGGTAAAGACCGATGTGACCAACCCCAGCTTCGGGCAGAATACGCAGCATTCCTTCCAGCATTCCCAGCCCTGCGCGCAAAATCGGCACCATCGCGACCGGTCCGCGGAGCGCTGAGCCGGCGGAAGGTTCCAAAGGTGTTTGCACGGTGATGCTTCTCAGTTTCCAGGTACGCGAAGCTTCGAAAAGCAAGAGGGCTGACAGCTCCTGCATCTTGCGCCGGAATTCTTCCGGCACGGTGACCTTGTCGCGCAGGATGGTGAGCTGGCTGGCGACGAGCGGATGATCGACAACCGTGACGTACGGATTCATTGCCCGCATTGTAGGGCAAGCGCGCCGGTTGCCGTCGAGGAGAATGTGGCAGGCAAAGCGACTCCGCGCTGAGCGAGGACGGAATGCACCGCGGAGTTCGCCGAGATCGCAAAGAGAGGAATTCCAAAACAGTCTCTCCGCGGACTTTGCGATCTCGGCGGTTTCATCTTTCACACGATCGAGCAATGGCGAATCGCTCGCGTCACTTCATGTTACGCCTAATGGACGCGAGAATCTGGGGCGAAGTGGTCCGCGGAGAATATGATCGCTTTCCTGAATTAGAATGAGATAATCCTTGGATGACCCCACGAACAAGAAGGTGAACTCGGAATGAAAGCCCGGGCGCGCAGAATCCACCTCGTCATTGTGGTAGTCCTTTTCTCGCTTCTGGTGGGCGGAAAGATATTCGCGCAGAATGCCACCGGGTTCCTGTTCCAGTCGTTCACAGGAGCCACGACTTTCGACATTGACCGTTCGACGACTTCAACCTTCCAGCTGGATCTGAACGTCATGGTTCCCTTCAATTCGCTTAACGTCACGTATTTCATGCAGACGGGAGCCAATGGCAGCGGACTTTTCTCGGCTATCGCACGAAACATAATGGGAACGCCATATAGTGACCTTAACACCTCCGATGCAGTCGCGTTCACGCCGGCCAACGGATTGTTGGACCCGGTAAACAATAATGACCTGGGTGGCTACACTGAATTCGCTGTGCCAATTCCATCGGGCCAGTATTTCGTTGGCAGGCTGACCTTCTCGATAAGTCCTGAAATTCCGGTCGGGACCTACACCATTTTTTTGGATAATCGCGCCATCGTCGGGGATGAATTTGATAATGACCACACGCTCGTCGCGAATACGGTAACGATAAATATCGTAGGAAATCCTGCTCAGCTGTCGCTGGTTAGTGCCGCCTCGCGCAAGATTCATGGTTCTGCCGGAACTTTCGATATCAATTTACCACTCATGGGTGAACCTGGCATTGAATCCCGCAACACGGGTGGTGACCACACCCTTGTTTTCACCTTCAGTACCCCGGTTGTAAGCGGTAGCGCGACCGTCACAAGCGGCATCGGGAGCGTCGCCGGCAGTCCTGTTTTCAGCGGCCACACCATGACGGTAGAGCTGACAGGCGTGGCCGACGTTCAGAAGATCACAGTTACGTTGCACAACGTAACCGACACCTTCGCCCAAGTCCTGCCGGACACGGCAGTGAGCGTGAATATGCTCATTGGGGATGCCAACTCTAATCGCGCAGTCAATGCAGCCGACATCAACCGAATCAAGATGCAAGTCGGGGTGCCGGTGACCGCCGCCAACTTTCTCACCGATATCAATGCCAACGGGACCGTGACCGCATCAGATGTTGCTCAAGGCAAACTAAATTCCGGTCATACCCTGCCGTAGCAGCGGTTTCCCGGGTGGCTCCATCCCGTCGCATACGGAAGAGCGGCTGAACTAACGGGCCGGGGGTCCTCGCCCGAGGCTTCGATCACGCCTAAGCCTTGACTTTGCGGTTCCGGCAGTTTCGTGCTCCCACTGTATTGGCCCAATGCCGAACACGAAAACAAAACTGCCGCACAACCACGAGGCCGATCATCGGCGAAAAAACAGAGTGACCGTTTCCATCCCCGGACGCCGCTACCCGATCGGAGCTGAGGTCCTCGGGAATGGCCGAACACATTTCCGAGTCTGGGCGCCGAAAGCCAGCAAGCTGGAGGTGGTGCTGGAATCAGACCGAACCGGCGGCGGTCGAGGTGCGATTGTTCCTCTCGCGCGCGAGCAGGGCGGATATTTTTCCGGAGCAGCCGAAGCCGGCGCGGGCACGCGCTATCGGTTTCGCGTCAACGACAATGAGAAAAGCTATCCCGATCCGGCTTCGCGACTGCAACCGCAGGGTCCGCACGGTCCGTCCGTGGTAGTGGATCACACGACGTTTCGTTGGACCGATCAAGACTGGACCGGAATTAGACTGCCGGGCCAGGTCTTCTACGAGATGCACATCGGCACATTCACGCCTGAAGGAACCTGGGCCGCGGCTGCGAAAGAATTGCCGGAGCTGGCGAAAATTGGCATCGGCGTGATCGAGATGATGCCGATCGCGGAGTTCGCCGGTCCCTTCGGCTGGGGCTACGACGGGGTGAACCTTTTCGCCCCGACGCATCTTTACGGAACTCCGGACGATCTGCGCAGTTTTATCGATCGAGCGCACTCGTTAGGCTTGGGTGTGATTCTTGATGTCGTTTACAACCATTTCGGGCCCGAGGGAAATTATCTCCAGATCTATTCCGATGGCTATATGACGAAACGGCACGAGAACGATTGGGGGGACGCGATCAATTTCGATGGGCCTGACTCGGGCCCGGTGCGCGAGTTTTTCATCACGAATGGTCGCTACTGGATTGATGAGTTCCATTTCGACGGTTTCCGCTTCGACGCCACGCAAAGCATCATCGATGACTCCGACGAATACATCATCGGGGCGATCGGTCGCGCAGCTCGCACCGCGGCGGGTGATCGCTCGATTTTGCTGGTTGCGGAAAACGAATCGCAGGAGACGAAGCTGCTGCGACCGCGCAGCGAAAAAGGCGACGATCTCGACGCGGTGTGGAACGACGACTGGCATCACACCGCGCTCGTCGTCCTGACCGATCGCAACGAAGCCTACTACACCGATTACCACGGCTCGCCGCAGGAATTCGTTTCGGCAGCCAAATACGGTTATCTCTATCAAGGCCAGCCTTATCACTGGCAGGACGCTCCCCGCGGCATGCCGGCCTTCGATATTGGTCCGGCGCATTTCGTTTCCTTCATCGAGAACCACGATCAGGTTTCAAACACGGTTGATGGGCAACGGGTGCGTTTTCAAACATCGCCCGGAAAGTACCGGGCCATGACCGCGCTCTTGTTGCTCGGCCCGTGGTCGCCGCTCCTTTTTCAAGGCGAGGAGTTCGGGGCTTCGAACCGGTTTGTTTATTTCAGCGACGTCTCGAAAGATTTGCGCGCCGCTATTCGAAGAGGGCGTTTCGAATTTCTGGCGCAGTTTCCTTCGATGGCGAGCGAGGAGGTGCAGCAGCAGCTTCCCGAACCATCCGATCCGAAAGTCTTCGAGACCTGCAAACTCGATTTCTCCGAGCGCGAAAAGGAGAAGAAGCTCTACGATCTGCACAAGGACTTGCTCCGGCTGCGACGCGAAGACGTTCGGTTCAAGAACCAAATAACGGGTGGCGTGGACGGTGCGGTTTTGGGCGAATCGAGTTTTGTCCTGCGATTTTTCGGAACACACAACGACGATCGTCTGCTGATCGTGAATTTCGGCAAGGGCTTCCGCCTCACGCCTATCCCCGAACCGTTGCTCGCGCCGCCGCTCGGTCATGCCTGGGAGACGCTCTGGACGAGCGAGTCGCGCCGTTACAACGGGCCCGGCCAAGTGCGGGTGGCGTCAGACCACGAACGGTGGTTGATCCCGGGCGAAGCGACGGTGGCGCTGCATCCCGTCCCAGAAAAAGGTCCGCGACGCAGACCATCGAAAAAAAATCAGGGCGCTTCGCGATAACAATGCATGACTCTTCCACGCATCTGGCCGCCCATGTGCCGGCGGTCGTTCGATCCCTGAAGTGGGCGGGCAAGCAATCGTCGCGCGAAAATCTTCTCGAGCTGGAATGGCTTGTGACCAACGGCCTCGGTGGCTATGCCTCGGGCACGGTTTCCGGTGCGATTACACGGCGTTATCACGGTTTGCTGACCGCAGCGCTGCCGGCGCCGCTCGGCCGCATGGTGATGTGGAGTCACGTCTCGGAGTTTCTCCGTTTCAGCGAAAACGATGTCGTTTCTCTGGGAGCGGAGGAGCGGGCGGGCGGCCAGCTCGATTTGCAGGGCGCCGATTTTCTACGCGAGTTTCGACTGGAGGATGGATTGCCGGTTTGGATTTATCGCGTGCGCGACCTAACGATAGAGAAGCGTGTTCTGCTTCCTCATTTGCAGAACACCGTGCACATCAGCTATCAGGTGATCGGGAATGGCAGGGCGCCCCGCCTCGAGCTGCGTCCGGCTTTTCACTTTCGTCATCACGAAGCGCCAGTGAACCAGGATCTGGGTGCGCCTTACAAGTTAACGGCGGTCGATGGGCGTTACGAAATCGCATCCGCGCCCCGCAGGTTACCCGTGTTCCGGATGCGACTTTGCGGTCACGACTCCGACTTTACGATCGCGCCCTCGAAGATTCATCAGGTTGTTTATCGAATGGAGCAACAGCGCGGTTACGCGTATGAAGGCAACCTCTGGAGCCCGGGCTTTTTTCGAGTCGATCTCGGCGAACAGAGAGCGGCTACATTGATCGGCTCAACCGAACCGTGGGAGATCATTGATGTCCTGGGTCCGGAACAAGTGCTCGCGGCGGAACGGGAACGACGCGCGCGTCTCCTGATTGAGGCGACTCCCGAAGCGCAGGAGGGCGTAGGCGCCGAGTTGGTTTTCGCAAGCGATCAATTCGTCATCACGCCGACCGGCCGCGCGAAAGACGTAGCACGGGCGCATGCCGCGGGCGATGAAGTGCGGACCGTTATCGCCGGTTATCACTGGTTCACCGATTGGGGTCGCGACACGATGATCAGTCTCGAAGGGCTGACGCTCACCACTGGACGATTCCTCGAGGCGGGATACATCCTGCGCACTTTCGCCCATTACGTCCGGGACGGGTTGATCCCGAATATGTTCCCGGATGGACAGAACGAGGGGCTGTATCACACCGCCGATGCGACACTTTGGTTTTTTCATGCGCTCGGCCGTTATCTGAAAGCATCAAGCGATCATATAACGCTCAAGCTCTTGCTGCCGATCCTCGTCGATATTGTCGAACACCACCTGCGCGGAACAAAATTCAACATCCATGTCGATCCGGAGGACGGCCTGCTCAGCCAGGGCAAGGAGGGTTATCAGTTGACGTGGATGGATGCGAAGATGGGCGACTGGGTTGTGACGCCGCGCCGTGGCAAAGCCGTTGAACTTAACGCGCTTTGGTACAACGCGCTCCGATTGCTCTCATCCTGGCTCTCCGAAACAAATGAAGAGGCGGCAACACATTACGATCAACAGGCCGCTCGCACGCGCGCTTCATTCAACAAATGCTTTTGGTTTGCTGATGGCGGCTACCTTTATGATGTCATCGATTGCAACGGACAAAAGGGAACCTTCGATCGTTCATGCCGACCGAACCAGATCTTCGCCATTTCACTCGATCATCCGATTCTGGACGAGGAGCGTTGGGCCGCGGTCGTCGACGTTGTGCAAACGAAATTGGTCACGCCCGTCGGGTTGCGGTCGCTTTCGCCGGACGACCCGGAATACAAACCAATTTACGGCGGCGATCTTCGGTCGCGCGATGGCGCCTACCATCAAGGCACGGTTTGGGCGTGGCTCATCGGGCCGTTCATCGACGCCTGGTTGAAGCTGCATCCGAATGACAAACAGAGCGCGCGCAAATTTCTCGAAACGTTTCCGGTCCACCTTAGTGACAATGGCCTCGGCACAATCAGCGAAGTGTATGATGCACGCGAACCACACATGGCCGGCGGCTGCATCGCACAAGCGTGGAGCGTGGCTGAAGTTCTGCGTTGCTGGGTGAAGACGAGCGCATGACGATCTGGTTCTGTCGGGAGCGGCTCAAGCGTTACAGTCTTAGAATTAGCGTCCGATCGGAAATTATTCACGATGGACGGCCGCCCCGCAATTTGCGCAACGCGAGTTCACAGCGGATAACTTCCGCCGATGAAGCGCAGGATAATTGTTTTGTTGGCGGTCGTGTCGCTGATTTCCGGCGCGGAGGCGCAGCTGTCTAAACCGCGCCCACCGATAGGAAGGCGCCCGCAGCAGCCAGCCCTGGCACAAAAGCCAGGCGCAACACCGGCATCCCCCACTCCTGTCCCGACGCCGAAGGTGCTTGTCGCGCTGCCGAATTACGACACGGAGACGAGCACGCGACTTCAGATTTTTCTCGATAACAATTGGTTTGGGCCGGGAAAGATCGATGGCGAGATGGGCGAATTTTTTCGCAAGGCGCTCATCGCGTACAAACGCGCGCACGGAATGCCGGAAACTGGTGCGGTTGATCGGTGGCTGATCGACCAGGTGCCCGTCGCACTAACGAACTATACGATCACGCCGGAAGACGCGAAGTTTGTCGGTGCCACGGCGAGCAAGCCATCGGAACAGGCGCGTCTCAAGCAGCTCCTTTACGGTTCGTATCTCGAATTCGTGGCGGAACGTTTTCACGCCTCCGAGGCGTTCCTGCGAAAATTGAATGTCGGCAAGAATCTCGATGAACTGAAGCCGGGCGACGTTGTGACGGTGCCGAATGTGCTGCCATTCCAGATCGAAAAACTCTCGGAGGCTTTCGTCCCGGAAAATCCCGCCCTCGCCGCGCGAAAGATCTTTATCGATACGAAGGAGCGCACACTCGAAGTGCGTGAGAACGGCCTGTTGGTGGCGGAGTTTCCCATCACTCCCGGCTCGAAGACTTTGCCGGCGCCGTTGGGAACATGGAAAATTCTCGGCGTCGTGACGTTGCCGTGGTTCCGACACGACGAGGGCGTCCTGAACTACGGCGTGCGGACGGAGAATTTTTTCAATTTGCCGCCGGGGCCGAACAATCCCGTGGGTGTTCTTTGGATGGGATTGAACAAACCGGGGATCGGGATTCACGGCACAAATAACCCGGAAACGATCGGACGCGCAGGGAGCCACGGCTGCATTCGCTCGGCAAACTGGGATGCGGCCAGGATCAAGGATCTCGTGACCAAAGGAAACACGGTCGAAATTTTCTGAAATGTGGCCGGGGCCTCAGCGTCCCGATATCGCGGATGTTATGGCACCACGGCTGCTGCGGTTGAGCGAGTGGAAGCAAAACACTACCGGTGCGCCGCGGCGCTTGTCTTTGCGCTGATCGCTCTCAGTCGCCTGCCATTCCTCGACGCTGGATACGGGATGAACGTCGATGCGTGGCGCGTGGCAAAGGTCGCGCAAGAGATCGATCAGACCGGTGAGTATGAGGTGTCGCGGTTTCCCGGCTATCCGGTGCAGGAAATTGTCAGCTCCTGGTTTTGGAAAGGCGGTCCGATCGCCCTCAACGGATTGAGCGCTGCCTTCGGCGTTCTTGCGGCCGTCGCGATGTGGTCAATCGCCCGCCGGCTCGGATGCCGTGATTCGTTACTGATCGCGGTGGCCATGGCCTCGGTCCCTATCTTCTTTATCAGCAGCGTCACCTCGAAAGATTACATCTGGGCGTTGGCTTTTGTGCTGCTGGCGTTGTGGGCGGCCATCTCCGGTAAGCCGGTCTTTGCCGGACTCTTGTTAGGCATCGCGATCGGATGCCGGATTACTTCCGCCGCGATGTTGATTCCGCTCGCTCTGATTGTGTATGGCGAAGACGGCTCCGCATCCCGCTGGCGGTTGTTGTTTCGCTTCGCCGCCGTCGCTACCGTAACGGCGCTACTAACTTTTCTGCCGGTCTGGCTGCGTTACGGTTGGGGGCTCTTCGCATTTTACCAAAATCACAATCGACCCGATCTCGGAACGATCGCGATGCGCGGAACATGGGAAGTATGGGGAGGCCTCGGTCTGCTCGGCCTGGCCGTTGCATTGGGTGGAATGATTTTGCAATTCTGGAGACCTTCGGATACCGCGTCGCCGAGCGGGCGCAATCCGTGGATCGTTCCGGCGATCGTAATAATGGTTGGGGTTTACCTGCTGGCCTATCTGCGGCTTCCAGATCAAGCTGGTTATCTGCTGCCCATCGTTCCTGGGGTTCTTCTCTTGTGCGCCAGATTTGCGCCGAGACGGGCATTTCAATTTTGCTGCTTCTGCCTCATCGCGGCACCCTGGGTGGATTTTTCTGCAAACTCAATTAAACCGGGTGCCGTGATTTCCGATCATCAGGAACGAAAAAGGGCGATGCGGGATGTTACCAGATTCATCGCGTTCGCCGAAGAAACGCTGCCGGGCCGGAACGTCGTAGTGGTTGGGGCCTGGCAACCTGTGATCACTGTCCTCGCACCCGACGAACAAACGCATAACCATTACACGTACACGATCGCCGCACCCGAGCTCCGTCGAGTTCTGGAATCAGGCGATGGAGTAGCCTATGCAAGTGAACCGATTCGTGAATTTAACTATCGGGTCACCGGATTGGATCTGGCGCGTTTTGGCGCCACGGATATGCGCAAACTTCGGATCGCGATGAATCGTTAGGGATTCGCTTGCAGAATGTACCCGGGGAGCGCGGCCCGCCCTCCGGATATCCTCAAAGAGAGATTGCGGCGAGCCGCCGCAATCAGCACGCGAGCCGCGTGCGCTCCCCGGACAGATATTTCCACACTTCCGTTTTAATCATCCCATTCTTGAATTCCTTTCGCTCTGCGCAGACGAAGCCCTGTAGTCGCATGAAAGGCGAAGGATCAACGAGCGCGCCCGCCTCGATGCCGGCAAACACGCGGAAGAACAGGTACATTGCTTTGATCCAAAGCTCGGCCCGCAAACGTCTAACCCGCGAGAAAGGATAGCGAAAATCCGCCAGGAGCCAGGTCGCCTCTGGAGCAGCTGCCCGTGCTAATTTCGCGACGATCTCTTGCAATTGCGGAGCCGGGAAACAGTCGAGAAAGAAATGCGTGACAATCAGGCCATAGCGCCGTTCAGGCAGAACCCAGTCCTCAATTGTCGAATGGACAAACGTCACTCGATCGAGCGAAGCAGGAAAATGCCGCTCAAGCCGTTGACGAGTAAGATCGAGCATCGTCGCACTGGCGTCCACACAATCGACCTGAGCAGTTTCGGATTTCCTCAGCAGATCGAGCAGAAAGCGCCCGTTCCCCTCGCCCACGATTAGCACCCGTTGTCCGGGCGCCGCCACGCCGAGGAAAGCGGTTCGCGCACGCTGGAGCGCAGACCCGAATGCCAGTGTTTCGAGCCAGCGATAATATGGTGCGACGAGATCGAAGCTCACGGCAGTGAGAAGAGCAACACTGCCAGAGGCGTGAGCAGAACGAGATCAGCCAGTGCGGTGCGATTGTCGCGCGCCACATCTTCGGCCGTATTTAGCCTAACGAGAAAGAGCGCGCTCGCGGCAAGGCAGAACCATAGCGGAAAAGCGTGCCGCCAGAATACGGAAAGAACGAGAGCGACGAGTGCGAGAGAGTACCCGATCGGTTTGAGCGCTCGCGCGACCGCGGGCCATCCGGTTACGAAGGACGTCTTCCCCTGGGCAGCGTCAAGCTCGCGTTCCCAGACCGCGATCGAGAGGCAGTTAAAAGTGCAAAGGATGGCGAAAAGAACGACGGCAATGCCGAACGAGATCGTCAGGCCGGGCAGCTGGCTGACCACGGCCAGCGTCGTGCCGGCGGCGAAAAGAACGCCGATCGATTTTTCTTTCATTGGAATCGGTCGCCATCTTCCACCTAACGAGTGATTGACAAACAAGTAGAGGACGCAGACTGCCGCGAGCGTGCCGCCGAGCAGCAGCATTTGCAGGTCAAGGGTGGATACGGCGAGCGAGACATCAACCACGAAAATCACCGGGATGGCGATCCGCCAACTGCTCATATGTCTCCGGCAAAACTGATGACGGAGCGACATCGGACTGCCCACTGGCAATTTGATCGTATCGGCAAAACGATCGGCGAGATAGATCAACCAGGCAGTGAGGAAGAGGAGCGCGCGCAGTACCAGGCTGAGATGCGCCCCAAAGGTGTGCTCGAAGAGCCACTGCCAGCTGACCGCGACAATAGGGGCGTCGAGACAGAATAGATTCAACCAAACGGCCGGCGAATAACGAACGCTGTTCGCGAGAAGGGGCGCGGACTCGGTCACCAGTTCCGGCGCGTTGGGCATGGTTGAACGTATCCAGCGTCAAGGCTCTTCGCAATTGACCGGCCGGCTTCGATTACGGTGACAGTGACGGCGATCAGCACCCAGTTGGTTGAATCCCGCTTGCCCGTCTCACTTTCAGCAATAGAGTTGTCTCAGGGTTTCCGCAGGAGGGCAGAGCGGCAAGTTCTGCGGATTTGTGGAAATATTGCGAATGAAAACGGAGAGCGGAATTCCCACCAATAACGCGGCCGTGGCTGCGTTGCCCAAGCATCTTTTACAGTTCGCCGTTGATCAGCGCTACGACGATTACACGCCGGTCGATCACGCAGTCTGGCGCTTCATCATGCGGCAGAACATTTTTTTCCTAAAAGAGTACGCCCACAAGGTGTATTTCCAGGGCCTGCTCGACACCGGCATCTCCTTCGAACGCATTCCGCGCATCCAGGAAATGAACGACATCCTGGCCAGGATAGGATGGGGTGCGGTCGCGGTGGACGGCTTTATTCCGCCAGCGGCCTTCATGGAATTTCAGGCCTACAAGGTCCTCGTGATCGCCTGCGACATGCGGCAGCTGCATCACATTGAATACACTCCCGCCCCGGACATTGTGCACGAGGCAGCCGGGCACGCGCCAATCATTGTCGATCGCGAGTACTCGAACTATCTCCAGCGCTTCGGCGAGGTCGGCGCAAGAGCGATGTCGTCGAAAAAGGATTTCGAACTTTATCAGGCGATCCGGCACCTCTCGATTTTGAAGGAGCTGCCGAACTCCGATCCGAAAGAAGTGGAGGAGGCGACGAGGGAAGTTGAGCACGGACAGAAAACGTTAGGCGAGCCCTCGGAGATGGCCCTCCTCTCCCGCCTTCATTGGTGGACGGTCGAATACGGGCTCATCGGCACGATGGAAAACCCGAAGATTTACGGCGCCGGATTGCTCTCCTCGATCGGCGAATCAGTCAGCTGCCTCGAACAGGAAGTAGGGAAAGTCCCCTACTCCATCGACGCCGCGAACACGCGGTTCGATATCACGACGAAACAGCCTCAGCTCTTTGTCTGTCGCGACTTTAAGCACCTCAGCGATGTGCTGGAGGAATTTGCCGGCAAGATGGCCTTCATGGTCGGTGGAGTTGAAGGAATCAACAAAGCGATCGAGTGCGGGAACATTACGACCTGTGAATATTCATCGGGCCTGCAGGTGAGCGGCGCATTTACCGAAGTGATCACGCAGGGGGAGACGCCGATTTACTTGCGCGCCACCGGGCCGACCGCGCTTGCCTACGCCGGTAACGAATTGCCCGGACACGGACGGGATTACCACAAGGACGGGTTCGGTTCGCCGATCGGTAACTGGAAAACAGTAAACAAAGGGCCCGAACAACAGAGCGACGACGAGCTAAGCAGCCTGGGCATCGAGGCCGGCGGGAAATCAACGATAAGATTTGTCAGCGGCGTAACAGTCGATGGAAAAGTCGAGAAGATAATCAGGCGCGACGGCAAGTTGGTCCTTATCAGTTTTTCAGATTGCACAGTGAAGTACCAGGATCGGATTCTTTTCGAACCTTCCTGGGGCACTTACGACATGGCGGTCGGCGGTCGAATCAATTCCGTCTTCAACGGTGCGTCGGACAAGGACGCTTACAACCAGGTCGCGCTTGTTCCGAAGGAGCGGACAATCAAAGTTCCATCGGATGCAAAACGCAAACGACTGGAGAATCTTTACGCGCAGGTGCGCAAGATTCGCGAAAGCAAGACAGGATACGAACGGCTTGGCGAAATCTGGGAGACGCAGCGGGCGGATCATCCGGGGGACTGGTTGTTATCGATGGAGATTTTCGAGATTCTCGACACGATTGATGAGCAACCCGAGTTAAGAGCGAACATCGAGAAATTTCTAAATCAGAAGAAGGCGACAACTCAGGATTTATCGACGCTGATCAGCTGGGGTTTCCGCTTGGTTGAGTACCACAAGAATCCGGAATACCAGACGGCAATGCAGGCGTCGCCGAAGTAGCTGCGACAGCTAGCACCGTTACAGAAGCTTCCTTAACGTGAAGCGATTATTGGGCGTTTCCCAGAGCCTGAGCCGCACGAGGTGATCGCTCAACCGCGCATTCATATTCGGCCAGAGCGCGCGAACAATGTTTTCTCCGGTTGAAGGGCACTCTCGAAATTCCTCCGTTTCCAGGTCGAGATGTTTGTCCTGCCACGGATTAATCGATTCATCCATCGCACGCCGCATCGCGATAAAATCATACAGCGTGCCGGTGCGTTCGTTGTACGGCCCGGTGATCGTCGCCTCCGTCAGATAACGGTGACCGTGGCCGCGCGCGTTGTCGCATTTGCCAAAGAGCGCTGCGTTTCGCTCGTCTGAAAATGTCCGCACGTGCAGACGGTGAGCGGCATGAAATGGCCGGCGCATTCCCAGAAAAATGCTTTCGTCGTTCCAGACTTCGGCGAAGAAATCCTCCCGCTCATGCAGGCGGATGCGATGGAGTGGCACGAGGGCATTGACCCGCTCATAAATATATCCCGCCAGACTTTCTGTCGTCGTCGGACGATCTTTCATGGCCGCGACATCCTCGTTCAAATAACGATGATCGAGTTCTGCACTGAGCGACCGCACTCCACGCTCGATATCGTCATAACGAACGAGCGGTTTGTCATCCAGTCTGGTTTCGGAGCGAAAGGTGAGACGCGCCCGATAGTTGTGCCCGTGAATGGAAATGGCGTGGCCGAAGAGCGCGGCGTTCTCGGCGTCGTTCAAATGCGGAGAGCAGGTCCGGCGCGCCGCGGAAAATTCAAACCAATAATTTCCTTCGCAGGCGCCATCCGAATAATAAGTTGCGCTGCGCTCGGGCGATTCGACGAGGTGAGAAGCTGTCAGCTGCGCATTGATGCCGGAAAAAAGCGGCGCCACTTCGAGATGAAGTTGCCGCGCGATATTTTCAACGGTTGGAACCGTGTCGCGGAAGGCCGGATTATCTTCGTTAAGGAATTTGTGATCGAAACGCTCGTGGACAATTTGCCCAGCCCGCTCCTTGATCTCGCTGATGTTAATGAGCATGCCGGTGTCGCGGTCAACCGTTCCGGTGAAGACGAAATAGGCGATGTAATTGCGACCGGTCCCATGCTTTGCCTGCGTCTCGGGTCCGAATGCAACCACGTTCTCCGTGTCGGTCCAGCCCGGAACAAAGAGGCGGCGTGAAGCCGAAAATTCAAGGCGCTTGCTGACCGTCAGAAGCATGATTCAGCAAACACCCTGAAGATGATCTCGCAACTCGCGTGTCATCAATGAGCAAAGTCGAAGGATCCCGTGCTGCGGCGTTCGAGGTTGGCAACGGGATTCCTCGACTTCCGCTGCGCTGCGCTCGGATTGACGAAGCTCTTATTCCCTCAGGAGCGAGAGAAATTCCGAACGAGTTCGGGCGTCGTCCTTGAATGAACCAAGCAGGCAGGAAGTTTTCATGACCGAGTTTTGCTTCTCCACTCCGCGCATCATCATGCAAAGATGTTTCGCTTCGACCACGACCGCGACGCCACCGGGATGGAGCGCAGTCATCAGCGATTCGGCAATCTGCGTGGTCAGATTCTCCTGAATCTGCAACCGGCGCGCGAAAAGATCGACGATGCGCGCAACTTTGGAGAGGCCGATGACTTTTCCACTCGGAATGTAAGCAACATGCGCGCGGCCGATGAACGGGAGCAAATGATGTTCGCACATCGAATAAAGTTCGATGTCCTTGACGAGAATAATCTCGCTCGCGTCCGAATCGAAGATCGCGCCGTTGATCACGTCGGCCACATTTTGCCGATAACCCTGGGTGAGAAATTCGAATGCGCGCGCGGCCCGGCTCGGAGTTTTGAGTAATCCCTGACGATCGGTATCCTCACCGATTGCTTCGAGCAACTCGTGAAACGATTCCTCGAGTTTCTCAAGTCGCTCGTCGCCGAGTCGATCTGCGTCGCGGGTTAGGCGCTCGCTATTTTCAAGGACAGAGCTTGGAGTTCGCAAGATCGATATCCAGTTAGTCCAGCCAGCTCAGCGGATATTTTGGATCGTCGAGCGCGAGTGATTCCTCGGTCAGTTCGAGAGTGTGCGCAGTGTCGAACATCACTGCCAGCTCTTCGGTGCGGAGCGCATCCTTGCTCGCCATGATCGTGCCGGGATGTGGCCCGTGCGGAATCCCTCGCGGGTGCAGAGTGATCGATCCGCTTTCGATGCCGCGGCGCGATCCGAAATTTCCGCGGACATAAAACAAAACCTCATCCGCTTCCACATTATCATGGACCCACGGGATCTTCACCGCCTCCGGGTGCGTATCGAGCAGGCGCGGCGCGAACGTGCAGATGACGTAGCCGCGCACTTCAAAGGTCTGATGGATCGGCGGTGGCTGATGCACCGTGCCCGTGATCGGTTCGAAATCCTGGGCGTTGAATGTGAACGGATACAGATAGCCATCCCAACCGACAGCATCGAAGGGATGATGGGCCATCGTCACGCGCGTAAAACGTCCGCCGTCTTTCACCAGAATATCGACGTCTTCTTCTTTGTCGACAGTGATGATCTCCGTCGGTGCATGCAGATCGCGCTCGGAATAGGGCGCGCCCATTTTGATCTGGCCTTCGTGATTGAGATACCGTTTTGGAATTCGCACCGGGCCGACCGATTCGAGAATAAGATAGTCTTCGTCTTCAACCTTGTCGGGAACGAGGCGATAGGTAATCCCGCGCGGGATGACGATGTAATCTTCCGCGCGGTAAGGCAGCTTGCCGAAAACGGTCTCCAATGTGCCGCCGCCCTTGAAGACGAAGATGACTTCGTCCGCCCCACCATTCTTGTAATACTCGAACTTGTCGTACGTTTTCGCCGGCCGCGCGCGATACGCAATGATGTCCTGATTGAACAACATCGGGATGCGGCTGGTGTAGAGATCGCCCCGGCGCGGAATGTCCGCCGTCTTGAGATGATGATGTCGCAGCGGACTGTCGGTAACTTTTTTCGGCTCCCAATGTTTGATCAACTCAACATTCCGCACGCGCGTGGGCGGCCGCAGGTGATACACAATCGAATACGCCTCATCGAATCCTTCCGTGGTGAAGACGTGCTCATAGGCGATGCCTTCGTTCTTGTAGGTCGGCGCCGCCCCGTTGCGATGAAACCAGATATGATGCTTTTTCGGCATCTGACCGAGCTTTTGATAGTAGGGCATGTCGTTCCTCCTTCAGAGATTGCCTCTCGCGTCCTGCTCTTTTTCGAGCGCCTCAAACAGAGCTTTGAAATTGCCCTTGCCGAAACTCTTCGCGCCTTTGCGCTGGATGATTTCGAAAAAGAGCGTCGGCCGATCTTCCACCGGCTTGGAGAATATTTGGAGCAGATACCCCTCGTTGTCGCGATCGACGAGAATCCCTAATCGCTTCAACGGCTCCAGATCTTCATCAATGTGACCCACGCGATCCGGCAGCGTGTCGTAGTAACTTGTTGGGATATTCAAGAACTCGATGCCGCGACTCTGCAGGTCCGTCACTGTCTTGACGATGTCTTTGGTCGCGATGGCAACATGCTGAACGCCTTCGCCATTGTAAAAATCAAGGTACTCCTCGACTTGCGACTTCTTTTTGCCCTCGGCCGGCTCATTGATCGGAAATTTCACGAATCCATTTCCATTGCTCATCACTTTGCTCATTAGAGCCGAGTACTCGGTCGAGATATCCTTGTCGTCGAAGGTGAGGATATTACGGAACCCCATCACCTCTTCATAGAACTTCACCCAGGGATTCATCTGGTTCCAGCCGACGTTGCCGACGCAATGATCGCAATAAAGCAAGCCGGTCTCGCTCGGGCGATACGGCGACTCCCATTTTCGGAAGCCCGGCATAAAAACGCCGTCGTAATTTTCGCGCTCGATAAAGAGATGAACGACATCGCCGTAAGTGTGAATGCCGCTCATGACTAATTCGCCGTCATCGTCCTTCAACGTCGTCGGCTTCAGAAAACTCTTGCCGCCGCGTTTCGTTGTTTCATTCCAGGCAGAAGTGGCGTCTTCCACTTTCAACGCGATCGCCTTTACGCCGTCGCCGTGTTTGGCGATGTGATCGGCGATCGGATGGTCCGGCTTGAGCGGCGTGGTGAGAACAAATGTCAATTTGTTCTGTCGAATGGCGTAGCTCGCTCGATCTTTCGTTCCCGTTTCCGGCCCGGAATACGCGAGCGATTGAAAACCAAAAGCCGTCTTGTAAAAGTGCGCCGCCTGCTTGGCGTTGCCGACGTAGAATTCGATGTAATCGGTTCCCTGAAGCGGCAGAAAATCGACCTCAGCTGCTGGAGCCTTTTTCGGAGCTGCGATTGTAATTGGCATAAGATTCCTTCCGTTGGTTGACTCGCGTCCAAATATAAGATCGACAATCGCGCCTCGCAAGGTTGCTTCGGCATGGACGCCATGCTGCGACGTCCCGTACAGCGCAGCCCGCTGTCCCCTACCTATTTTGGCGCGAGGGGGAGGCGACGAGGCTTTGGAAGCGCTTCTGGTGAAGAGGGAGGGCCTCGCGCTCATCTGGTGGTCTCCGGCATCACGCCAATTTTTTTCGCGAAGGCGGTGAAGCGCGGGTCGTTCTTGTAGGCGAGGAGGAAGGGATTGTTGAGAATTTCCGCCACGCCGCCGTCGTGCGTAGCCCAGGCGTGTTCCAGCCACTCGAAAACCTTGTCCGGCGCCTTGCGCAGAGCATAGACCGTGGCGATTTGGGTGCCGGCGTCCTCGGCGTCTTCGTCAATGAGTTTCTGCAGCGCGGCATCGGCTTCGGCGCGGCTGCCGTGCGCATGATAGGCCAGAGCCAGCGCATAGGTGCTCCAGAACGGATCGGTCTCCTGTTTCGCCAGCTCGACCGCGGCGGCAGATTGTCCGCGCAGAATCTGGATAATGGCCAGTTGCCCGTAGTTCTGGGCAGCCCGCGGCTGCAGCTCGATGGCCTTGCGCAGCGCCGCCTCGGCCTCGTCGTAGCGGCCGAGCGGCGTGAGATAGAGCGCCAAGTCGTAGTAGGATGCGCTGCGCAGCGGATCGAGCGCAATCGCCCGCTGCGTCAACGCGACCGCTTCGTCCAACCGCCCAAGACTGGCCTTCAGGTTGGCGAGCGCCTGCACTGGCCCCGAGTCCTGCGGCGCAAGTTCGACCGCGCGGCTACATTCCGCTTCCGCGCCGACAAAATTGAAATCGATTCGCTCCAAGATCAAGCCTTGCGCCCGATGCGCCTCAGCGAGATTCGGGTCCAGATGGAGCGCGGTTTCGGCGGCGGCGCGAGCTTTTGCGACAGCCTCTTTCCCCTCTTTCCCCACAATGCCGCTGAAATTACCCATTTCCTGCCTTGCCGCGATCGACAGCTTCGCATAGGCAAGCGCATAACGCGGATCCAGCCGGATCGCCTCTTCATAGTAGGCGATCGCCTTGCGGTAGTCTTCGGCCGTGCGCCGCTGGAGATAGAAGTTGCCTTGAAGCAGGGCGGTGTAGGCCTCGACGTTCTGGTTCGATGGCACGGCCGCGGCTGCTTGCTGCGCGGTTTGCGCATTATTGTCGAGTAGCGCCACCTGAAGCTGGCTGGCGACGGTGCCAGCAATTTCGCTCTGCACCGCGAAGATATCTTTCAGCTCGCGGTCGTAAGTTTCCGACCAGACATTGGCGCCGTCGGCGGATCTCACCAGCGCCACGGAGATGCGCACACGGTCGGAAGATTTACGCACGCTGCCGTCAAGCAGGTAGGCCACGCCGAGCTTCTCGCCGATGGCCTTGCTGTCCTCGGTCTTGCCTTTGAACTGGAACGAGGAGGTGCGGCCGATGACCTTGATTCCGCTCAGGCGCGAGAGCGACGAGATCAGTTCTTCTGACATACCGTCTGAGAAATACTCGTTGGCCGGGTCGCCGGTGGAGTTTGCCAGCGGCAGAACAGCGATACTTTTCTCGGGAATGACCTCCCCCGCCGCCTTGGGAACGATCGAAGCGGCGGTAGGATTTCCCGTCGCAACTGCGGGCTTGTGCCGTGCCAACTGAAACAAGAGCAAGATCGCTGCGACGACTGCAACAATTACCGTGAGTGCAGTAAGTTTGCGCCCGGTGTGATGCGTGATCGACTCGTTAGGAGCAACCGCGTCGCTTCGCTTGATGCCTTCCGGCGTCAGTTCAAATGCCCAGGCGAGAACCAGTGCAATGGGAAATCCTATGGCGATGAGCAAGACCACGAGGCGTACGCCCCAGTTCGGAACTTCGAAGAATGGGAAAACCTGCGTCGCAATCTGGATGAGCAGCCACGCCACAATCGCGTACGCGACAGCGACCTTGTAAACGTTGCGCCGTTTCAGCTCGGCAAAGAACGAAGGCTTGTCGCTCATGGTTTCATTCTTGCGGCGTCGCCGTCGCTGATCAGTTCCTGGAACCGCGGATCATTCCGGAGCGGATCGAACATCGGATCGAGCCGGAGCAGCGCAGGCGTGAGCGGCACGGTCGAAGCCAGCGGGCCTTCGTACGGGATCGAGAGGAGCTTCTGCAAAGCAGCGATGGCGCGGTCGGGCTCTCCTAGCTGCGCCGCTACCCGGGCGAGGATCTCGATCGGCTGGGGACCAGCCATCGCGTCCTTCTCGATCGGCATCACGGCCATGGCCCGCTCAATCAGTTTGAATGCGGCGGCCTTCTCACCAAGTCCCATATTGGTCAGCGCGAAATCTCCCATGAGGGTATAATTCTCAGGCTGTTCCTTGAGGAAAGGTTCCAGTTCACTGCGCGCCTGTTGCCAGGTTTCCTGCGCAGCGGCGTCAGCCCCCGTGACTTCCTGGGCCCAGCCTAACCAAAAGCGCAGTTCGCCGACGTAGTAACCCAATTCGGGATCCGGCTTGGTCAATATTTCCTTCAGCCGAGGAACGACTGGTGCAGGGCGGCGTTCCAGGATCGCTTGATACACTTGTGTTTCCACGGCACTCGAGTTGTCGGCGGCCGGGTGGAGCGGAGCGAGGAGCGCCGAAGCACGCGGCAGATCGCCCTCGGCCTGTGCAATACCCGCCTTGAGCACGAGGATATCGACGTCGTCCGGCGTAATTTCGAGAACCTGATCAAGCTTTCGCAGCGCTTCGGGAAAACGTCGAAGGTCGATGTACGAAAGCGCGTGCTGGGTAAGCAGGCTAACGTTACGCGGATCCAGCCGCTCCGCTTCGTTGAAGTATGATTCACTCCGATCCCACTCCCCTCGCCGCCGCGAGAGATAAGCCAGCGATTCAGTGATTTGGCTGCTATTCGGAAGGAACTGACGCGCCTGCTCAAAGTAACGCACCGCGGTGTCGTAATCCTTCAGACAAGCGTAGTGGTAATATCCCTTGGCCAACACGGCCTCGCCGAGATTGGGTTGAAGAGTGAGTGCCGTCTCGGCTGCCTGCCGTGCTTCTTCACGCAGAGCGACCGTTGGCTGAAGACTCTGTGTGAGATAACCGACCGCATCGACGGATGAGAGCAGCGCCCAACCAAGGGCGAACTTCGGATCCAACCGCACCGCTTCCCTGAGATATTTTTGCGCGCCAAGCGAGTTGGCCTGGGTCGCTTGCGCCTTCAGACTATAAGACAGTCCACGCAGGTAGGCATCGTAAGCCTCAGGATTGTCTGTCGGTTTATTGGCGATGATTTGCTCTTCCTGCCCGGTGAGTTTCGCTCGCAACTGGTCCGCGATGGTCCTGGCAACCTCACTCTCAACCGAAAGGATGTCGGTCAGTTTGCGATCAAAGGTGTCAGCCCAAAGATGGGAATCATTGGCCGCTTTAATCAGCTGCACGTTCACGCGCACGGCGTCACCGCTCTTCTGCACACTTCCCTCCACGATGTGAGCGACACCGAGTTCCCGCGCGATCTCACGCAGGTTTTCCGGCGCACTCTTGTAATGCTCCGTGGATGTCCGCGAGATCACCTTCAGATCGGCGATCTTCGACAAGCGCGTCAGAATTTCGTCCTGGATGCCGTCGGCAAAGTAAGCATTGGCTTTGTCTTCACTTCGGTTTTCGAATGGCAGAACGGCGATGCTTTTCTCGGGAATGACCTCTCCCGCCGCGGTGGGAACGATCGAAGCCGCGGTGGGATTTCCAGTGGCAAACGCGGGCTTGCGCCGCACTAGTTGAAACAAGAGTAAACCCGCTGCCACGACTGCAACGACGGCGATGAGCGCGGTAAGTTTGCGTCCGGCGTCGTGCCTGATTGACTCGTTAGGAGGAACTGCTTCGCTTCGCTTGATGCCTTCCGGCGTCAGTTCAAATGCCCAGGCGAGAACCAGGGCAATGGGAAATCCCAGGGCGATGAGCAAGACGACGAGGCGTACGCCCCAGTTCGGAACTTCGAAAAACGGGAAAACCTGCGTCGCAATCTGGATGAGCAGCCACGCCACGATCGCGTAGGCTACGGCAACCTTGTAAACGTTGCGCCGTTTCAGCTCGGCAAAGAACGAAGGCTTGTTGCTCATGGCTTCAGCTCCGCCGCGTCACCGTCGTCGATCAATTTTTGGAAGCGCGGATCCTTCCGCAGCGGATCGATCTCTTTCTTAACTTCGGCGGACATGGGAAGAAAGTGTTCCGATTATTATCCTTACCTCGTTCACGTCGAGGGGAAACCGAAGGGAAGACTCAGTCCCCCTCCAACCGTCGCAACTTTGTAAAAACCGAAGCCGCTCTAAAACGCGAAGCCGAAGCTGAAATGGAAGGCGCCGGACGCTTCGGCAAAGCGCGGGTCGGGGTTGACGCCGTAGTCGAGCCGGATCGGCCCGATGGGCAGATTATAGCGCAAGCCCGCGCCGATACCGTAGCGCATGTCGTTCAGAGATGGCGAGCCCGCACTCGGCAGCAGGTTACCGGCATCGAAAAAGACCGCGCCAAGCACTTCACCGTAGATCGGGAAATCGTACTCGACGTTGAAGACCGTAAAGAATTCGCCGCCAATCGGGTTGCCCTTCAAATCGTGCGGGCCCAAATCGCGCTCAGCGAAACTGCGCACCGTTGTTGCGCCGCCGCTGAAAAATCGCTCGTCGATCGGCAACGCCAACGCTTCGCTCCCGCTGTAATTAAGCGGGTAGACGATGCCACCACGCGCACCGAATGAGAGCAAGCTGCGCTCAAACCAGCGTTGCAATCCCGACTTCGTCAGCTCCTCCGTGCCCTCGACGGGAGGCGATTCCGGCGCGAACGAAAGATAGTAGCTCGCCCGCCCGGTGGTGCGGACGAGATTGATCTCGCTTCCGAACGCGCTCGCGGCGAAGTCGACGGTGTTGTCCACGACCAATCCCCGCGGCGCAACCAGCGGGTCCTTGCGAAGATCGAGCGTTTGCGTGAAGCCGATCGCGTTCACCCAATACGAGGTATCTCCGAGCAAAATCGGATTGATGGTGGACGATGTGATCTCGACGTGCCGCGCCGAGAAGATCAGGCCAACTTCGTACTGTTCCGTGAGCTTGCGAGTGAGCGCCAGGCGACCGGCAATCTCGAATTTCGTGTAGCCTTGGAAATCGAACGTTAGTGCCCGCAGGCGAGCGTTGAATGCATTATCGCTTTCAAACAAATGGGGGTCATCGAAAGAGACATCGCCTTTGTAACCACGCGTGGAATATTCCGCCGCCATCGTAATCGGTCGGCCGTAGCCAAAGGGATCGCGATTGCTGTATTGCACGCCAAGAATTCCGCCGACAAACGAACCATAGCCGGCGGAAAAGCCGAATTCCTGCGGCTTCGCTTCTTCGAGGGTGATATCGAGACGAAGTCGATCGCCATCCACCGGCGTCGGATTGATCTGGAGGGTATTGAACAAGCTCGTTCGCATCAGCTCGCGGAATTTTTTGTCGAGGGTTTCCGGACTGTAGGGCGTGCCGCTGAGCCCGCGAAAGCGGTTCACGAGATAGCTCGGCCGCAGCTTTCGCGTCCCCTTCACCGTGACGCCGTCGAAATAGTAAATCTTGCCCGGAGCGATCGTCACCCGCACCGGCACCCGCCCGTTGATGGCCAGCGTCGGATCGGCGGACGCGTCTACTTTCACCGCGAAATATCCGCGGGCTTTGAAAAACGTCTGGAGCCGACGCGGGATATCAGCCAGCCGCCCCTCGGTATAAGGTTGCTTGAGCAAATCGACTAACTGCCCGCGCAATGTTTCCGGTCCGTAAATCGTATCGCCGGCAAAGCTGATGTTGCCGAAAAAATACCGCGGCCCTTCGTGCACGGTGATACGAACGTTGACCAGGTCGCCGTTGCCGTAGTCGTATTGTGGTTTATCGACCACGCAATCGACAAAGCCCTGCGAAACATAATAACGCTCCACCAAATCCGCGCCTTCATCAAGATCGGCACTAACAAACGGAAGCGAGGATTGCAGCTTGGAATAACGTTCGTGCGTTGGACCGACCGCCTGTTCGAATAACTTCTTCTCAGGCAGGCTTCTGCTTCCGATGAACTGGATCCGGCCCAGCCTGACGAGCGGCCCCTCTGTGATGTCGAGCCGCAGTCGATTTCCGCCCTCCAGGGTGTAGCGGACGTTCACCTTCGCGTAGCCGTGCTTCTTGTAGAAAAGCTCCAGAAAAAAGGCCGCATCGTCTCCCCGCGCACTCGTTAGGCCGTACTGCTCGATCGTTCCGATCTGCTCCTTCAGTTGCGAACGCAGCTCTTTGTCACTGAAGGCGGTGTTGCCGCGAATCTCGATATTCGCCTGCTGTGCGACTTTCTCCTCTTCTTCCCCGACGATTTTCGCCTGCTTCTCTTTCTCCTCCTGTTGCGGCAGCTTGATTGCGTTCTGCGCTGGGACCGACGCGATCGTTAGACCAAGCACGAGCGCAATGGGAAGAAATATCCTCATCTCAACGAAAGCGGATTACATATTTCACCAAACCGCGGAAATCTCCTCCTACGCCGACGTCTCCGATGAGTACGACATTGTTGTTCACCTTAAAGCGCGCCGTCGCCGTTTGCTGCCCGGTACGCGGATCAACATTACCAAACTCGACGTCGAGCCGGTTAAAGACCGAATCGTTCGTTGTCGTCCCACTCTTCTTGAAAATCTTCCGGTAAAGCTGCTTGACCAAGACCAAGGCGGCTCGTCCCGCGATCATGTTGTTGCTTCCCTTCAATTCTCCGCGGGTCACTCCAGTCGCCAGCAGTGAGATGATTTCTTCCTGCGGGAGCGGTGGCTCGCTGTTGAAAACCGCTACCGGCGCTCGCACCGTTCCATAGACGAAGACGTGCACCGTGTAGTCACGTAGCAGCGACGTCCCGTGCAGCTCGATTCGCGGATCAAGCGGGTCGTCCGGATCAAAATAAAGGAAGCCGGTACTCAATCGTGAGCGTGCTGAACGGCAATGTCGCCTCGAAATTATTCAGCCGCACCTGGCCCTGCACCACAGGATGCAGTCCGGTGCCGGTGACTTTCGTATCGATGATCGCGGTTCCGTTCGCGAGATTTCCGTGGATGCGAAACGGATCCTTGCTCTTGATGGTAACGTCAAATTTCCAATCGCGCAGTAACGGATTGGTGAGGGAGAGCTGGGGCGCCGATTCCGACGGCTGCGGTGCGGGGCGACCCGGTAAACCGATTGGAATGATGTCGATATTTTTCAGGAACTGACTGTTCGTCGTCGCGACGCTACCGCTTAAAGTCGCGCTTTTCAGCGGACCTTCGATCTTAATGTCGGCATCGACGCGGGCGGTCAGATTGTCATTGCGCGCGACGAGCACGCTCTTCGCCTGCAGCCGCAGAGCGAGATTCGCCGTGGTCAACGTCGGCAGCGTCACTTTGCCGGTGAGAGTGAAGGGGCCGCCCGCGAGATCGCCGCCGAAGCGGTCGAAACTGAGAGTGTCGCCTCGGAAATTGATGAGCGCCTTGAAGTTCGTTAGGGAAGGCAGTGTCGTGTTCTCAAACCGCATGAAGTCGATATTCATGTCAGCCGTTCCGCTTAAGACGGGCTTGGCGATTGTCCCGTTCACCTTCGCGTCCAGAGCGAGGTTACCGTCCACTATCCGCAGTGCCGGGACAAACTGCCTGACGAAGTTCACCGAACTCCGCGGCATTCGGACCGAGGCAACAACCGGAGTGTTCTCGTCGAGCTTCCGCGCTTCGATAATTTTCGAGACGTTGAACGGAAGGCTGGCGTCGATCTGAACCGGTTCGACGCGAGCCTGCTGTAACTTGCCGGAGATGGTCAGCCGATTGTTCTGGATGCGTGCTCCGAGGTCGAAGGTCGCCGGCTGCAGCTCGGCAAATTTCTCCGAACGCAATCCCGTCATGCGCAGATCGAGTGCGGTGGTGAGTTCATCGAGCGTGCCTTGGGCATTCAATTTCGCACTCACTTCACCCTGGACCGGCGGCGTCATGCCGAAATCTTCGAAGAGCTTTCTTAGATCGAGTTTCTCGGACTGGATGTCGACGATTACTTTTCCATCGCTCGGAAAGAGCGATCTGCCAGTTCCAAGGTTCTTCCAAATGAACGGGATTGAGACATACCCATTCGCGTATTTCGCCTTGCCCTGGTTGATCTGAATCTCGCTAATCTCCAAGCGCGATCCTTTCGCTTCCATTGTGGCGTGGAAATCCATCTTGTCGCTTTGAAGGTAGATGATCGGAGCACTCATCCCATCCGATGTGTAGCTAGTTTCGATCTTCGCCTTGAGTCCGAGCAGATTCGCGAAGCGCCCCTTTTCCAGATTCAATTTTAGCTGGCCGATGTTTTGGAATGTGGCCGCATCGCCGCTCCCCTCCCAGGTCACGTTCAGCGACCCGGCGAGCGGGTTTGGATTGCCCAGCGCGCGCAGCAGCGGCTCAAGCGTCGAGAGATCTTGCAGGTCCGCGATCAAACTCCCGCTATACGGGAAAGGTTTTTGCAAAGCGATCTTTCCATGCGCGCCAACGTAATCTTTCTCGTTCAGGCTCGCGCGAAGATCATTCAGGTAAACAGTGTTGCGCGCGATTGTTGCCTGAGTCGTGAGTTGTTTGATCAGCAGGTCTTTTGCCCGAATATCGGTGCCAAAGAGCGAGAACTGGCCTTCCGCCAGTCTGTTCCGAAATGAAATCTGGCCATTTCCCTGGATGGAGCCACTTATTCCGTCCGGATCTTCGGACGACCAATAATCGGCCAACTCCGGCGCCTGTAACGTGAACTCAACATTGCCGGGTTGATCGAGAAGATTCTCGTTAGGCGACGGCAGCTGAAATTTGCCGGTGACTGCGAGCTGGTTCGTTTTTCGAATCACCGTCGCTTTCTCCAAGGCGACGGAATTGCCGTCGCTTCGGAGATCGGCATGGATGCTGTCGAGCAAATATTGATCGTAACGCAGATCGATCAGATCGACGCGGATGGTGGATTTGAGATTTGCGTAATAGGGTTGAGACGATTTCGGCGATGGCATTTTCTTCGATGCCTCGATCGTCGCGGAAAGCTTCTCCACCGTGCCGCTGGCGAATCCAAGATGCTCGCCAGTCGTTCTTAGGTTGGCAGTGACAATTGCGTCTTTGATGTTGATCCTGCCCTCAATTTGCATGGCGCCGGTAATCGGCTTCTGCAAGAAACCGGTTAGCTGCTCGAGATTTGGAGCGTAAACCTTGAGCACCATATTTCCTGGCGTTTGACCAAATTCCTCGAGCGAAGACGGAAGTTCTATCTTGCCCGTTACCTGGACCTGACTGTCCTTCGCCATGACTTGCGCATTCCGCACAGTCGCAGTGCCGTTGACTGCGTTCAGCTGAAGATCGGCGACGTCGATCACCATTTTGTTTTGCCGAACATTTTCAGCATGAGCGGCAACAGAGCCGTTCCAAGTTTTTGGTGAATTCAAAACGCCGCGCCAATCGACCTTGATTTGCTTAACGTCCCCTGCGAGCCCGTCGACCGGTCGACCGAGATACTTGCCGAGTGCCTCAAGAGAAATGCCGTTCGCCTGCAATTGCAGATCGATAGCCAAAGACTTTTGTTTCTGCTCCAGCGTGACTGAACTCGACAACGTTCCGTTCGCAACGGCTCCTTCCAGCATGCCGCTCAAGGTCTTCGAGCTGATTTTTGACGCATCGATATTTACGACGCGAAAACTCGTTTGCTGATCCAGCACAAGATTTCGCAAAAAGAGATTCCGATCTTTGTAAGATGTCGTTGCCGAGATGTTGGACCAGCCATGCACGCCGGGAATCCGCAGCTCTTTGATTGCCAGTTTTCCTTCCCGATCCGGAGACAGGTCCAGATCGAGATTGTCCACTACCAGATCTTCGGGCTTTGAACGAATCCGCAGACTGACGTTCGCCAGATGCAGTTGTTCGGGAAAAAGACCCGGCAACTTCGGGCCCTTCTTCGGCTCCGGCGATGCAGGTGGCGGTGCTTTGCCCGGATCGAGAACAATCGAAACCGACCTCGCCTCGACGTTGCCAAGGAATTCGGACAATCCATGAAAGACGAGGGCAACAAGGCTGTAGTCCGCGCGAATAAAATCCGCATCAACCGATTCTACCGCTGATGGCCCAATCGGAACGACGTGCAGATTGCGCACGATGAGCCCGGTAAAGATCGTGCCTTCCAAACGGAAATCGGCCCGTAGGTTTTCCTTCGCGGCAAAATGCAGCGCCGCCTTTCGGCCAATCGTCAGCAGAATAGGGCGATGAAAGATTGCGAGGAGGACCAGTAACAAAAGGCAAACGAAGACGACCTTTCGGCGCGGCCTCTTCGAGATTCTCGCAATCGGCTGTTCATCGTCGTTTCCCACGAGAAGTTCACTCTATTTCCTGAGGGGTAAAGAGCAACCGCTGCCCGAGATTCATGCCTTAGGCGTTGCGCGCGACCCACTCACGCGTGACGCTGCTGTGGCCCGATGAATCCAGACAAGCTTTTCGACTACCTCGACGGCAGCCTGCCAAAGGCCGAGCGCGATCGCTTGGAGCAAGAGATTGCCGGCGATTCTCGACTGCAACGCGAGCTCGCGATCGCACGGGAAATCCATAAGCACGGGAGTGGATCACGCGAAGCCGTTGGAACAGCAGACGATGTGGCCAAACAACAACGGGCCGGAGTTCTGGGCCGCAGGTTCGCCATCATTTTTGCCGCTCTGGCGTTGCTCAACGTTCTTTTTGGAATTGGAGTCATCATCGCCCGCCACGGAAAGGCAAAGACGCCGGATGCGGGGGCCGAGGAAGCATCGATTCGGGCACAATTGACCGCATCTCTCGAAAAAGCGGCAAACGCCGCATTGCCGGCGCCGGTTTTGGCCAGGGAGATTAAGATCACCGCTCTGGCTTCACAACGGAACGCGACAGCCGACAAGATAGTTGCGATGGCCGCGGAATTAGGTGGTGCCGGAAATAAAGGGCTACCCAATGACGAGGGTATGAACGTCCTCGCAGAACTGCCGGGCAATCGTGCGTCCGCTTTTCGCCAGGCTCTCGTGTCTCTCGGCGGGCCCGCTCCGACGCCGGATGCTTCTTCAGAAAAGGCGGGAACGCCTGACGAAAAGATCCTCTTCGAGGTTCGCATAACGACCATCCCTCCGGCAAAGGCTCCGTAAACAGGTGCGATTCAATCTGCCGTTTCCCACAATCCTCACCTGCGGATGATTGGGCTCACCTTTGCGTTACCTGCCGAAAGTTCGGGCATCAGACGCCTGCTGACCAACGTTCGACGCATTTCACCAAGTGGCGTTGAGATCATTCATGGTGAGATCCACGGAAAAGGCATCGCTATCCTTCACACCGGCGTGGGACGAAAGATTTGCGAGCGCCGCATGCCAGATTTTCTGCGCGCCCAGTCAATCAGCTGTCTAATCAGTACCGGTTTTGCCGGAGGACTACGTGACAGCGTTTCCGTCGGGGATTTATTGATCGCAGAAAATTTTACCAGCCCGGACTTGTTAGGTCCCGCTCGCGACCTTCTCGAGAATCATCGTGCGAAGTATGGCAACCTGCACACCGCAGCAACAATGATCGATGACGCGAACCAGCGGGTGACGCTCGCAGTGGAAACCGACTCGATGGCGGTCGATATGGAGACGGATTTCATCGCACGCGCATGCAGCGAACGAAACATTCCATTGCTTTCACTCAGAGCGCTCAGCGATACTCCGCTTCATCCGTTTCCCGCGCCGCCCGCCATCTTGTTTGATCTCGAGCGGCAAGAAACTCCCTTCGTGGCGATGGTATTTTACCTAACAACACATCCCATGTCTGTTCCGCGTCTGATTCGATTCGCGCGCCAAATTTCCCGGACGCGGCAGGCGCTAACTTCCGCGCTCGTCGAGCTGCTGCGCAGCGACCGATTCTAATTCCGCGGGAATGACGCAGCCGGCTCCACGTGCACCAGCGCATCCGCAATGCGCGTATTCGTTTCCTTAATAGCCGCCTTAACCGCGTGCGCGATTCGATGCCCGTCGCGCACGGAGATGTTGGCATCGACTCCGATGTGAAGATCGACGTAAAAATCGAGGCCCATTTTTCGGACCAGACATTTTTCGACTTCCAATACGCCAGGCACCGCACGAGCCGCTCGCGCAATCGACGAACTGATTTCTGCGCGGGGGGCGGTATCCATGATTTCGCGGATCGCGGGCGAGAGCAACCGATAGCCGTTCGCTCCGATAAGCGCGCAGGCGAAAAGCGCCGCCCATGCGTCAGCGGTTTGCCATGCCGGACCACCAATGAGCGCGATGGAAATCCCGATCAAGGCCGCGGCGGAAGTCAACGCGTCAGTCCGATGATGCCAGGCGTCGGTTTGGACAGCCGTGCTTTCCACATCGCGGCCCATCCGCATGACGTAGCGGTAGAGCAATTCCTTCGTCAGAATAACGATGATTAAAACGAGGAGCGTGAAAGGCGCCGGCGCGTGGTGCGGCAGGAAGATCTCGCGCACGCTTTGGAAGGCGATGCCGAAAGCGGCCGCGAGCACTCCGAGCGCGACAATGATGGCGGCCAGTGGCTCCGCCTTCCCGTGACCATAGGGGTGCGTAGCATCCGGTGGACGCGCGGCTACTTTGAGTCCACCCCAAATCACGAACGAACCGGCAACATCGAGCGCTGACTCAACGCCATCTGCAATCAGCACGTACGAATTTCCGATCAATCCCGCGGTAATCTTTGCCGACGCGATCACGATATTAATCACCATGCCGAGCAAGGCAACGCGTGCGCCGCTTTGCAGATTGCTCAGTGGAGTGCTCGATGTAGGATGGGCTGCCGCAGGCATCGATGAGCAAGAGTATTAGCGCGGTCATCTACGATAAGCACGGAAATCCGGCTGATGTTCTGCGAATCGAACAGCGACCATGGCCAACGCCGGGTGCGGGCGAAGTCGTCGTGGAAATGCGAGCAGCGCCAATAAACCCGGCGGACCTGAATCAGATCGAAGGGAAATATCCGGTTCGTCCGGAGTTGCCAGCGACACCAGGTTTCGAAGGTAGTGGCGTCGTGGTGGAACTCGGCCGGAATGTTGAGAACCTGTCCGTCGGTGCACATGTGATTTTGCCGCACAATTTCGGAACGTGGCGTGAAGCCGGTGCTGTTAAGGCAGCGGATGTGGTTGTCGTTCCGAACGAAATCGATTTCGTGCAAGCGGCAATGTTGAAGATCAATCCCCTCACCGCCTGGCGTCTGCTCCACGGTTACGTAACGCTCGAGCGCGGCGATTGGCTGATTCAGAATGCCGCAAACTCCGCGGCGGGACGCGCCGTCATCCAGATTTCTCGCGAGTTGGGCTACAAAACGGTGAATGTCGTTCGTCGTGAAGAATTGATCGAAGGTTTGCGCGCGGAAGGCGGCGATGTCGTCCTGCTCGATGGCGAAAACTTGCGCGACGAAGTTGCGGCAGCGACGGGGCGCGCAGCAATCCGGCTGGGATTGAACGCGGTCGGAGGCGAGAGCGCGCTGCGACTGGCCAACACGCTCGCGCCCGGCGCTACGATGGTGACGTACGGCGCAATGGGCTTGCAACCGCTGCGTATCCCGAACGGGCTGCTTATTTTCAAAGACCTGCGCTTCCGCGGAATTTGGATCAATCAATGGTACGATCGCGCCACGCCCGAGGAACGGATGGAAGCATTTCGAGCGCTCTTCGAGATGGCGAAGCGCGGATTGCTGAGAACGAAAATCGAGAAAGCGTATCCGCTGGCTGAGGTGAAGGCGGCGGTGATGCGCGCCGCGCAAGGAAAACGCAGCGGCAAAATCATTTTCGAGTTCGGTAAGTAGACTACGGCGACATGCCCGCTGTCATCATCATAGGAGCAGGCATTAATGGCGTTACGGCTGCGATCGAATTGAAGCGCCGCGGCCACAAAGTCGTTCTCATCGACCCGGGGCCGCTGCCGCATCCTCTCGCCGCCTCCACTGATATTAGCAAAGCGATTCGTGCGGCCTACGGCGCTGACGAAACGTACACCGCCCTGGCCGAACGTTCGATCGACCTTTGGCGAAAGTGGAACGACGAATTCGATGTCCCGCCCTATCACGAAGTCGGTTACCTGTTCATGAGGCAAGCGGCGATGCAGGCGGGTGATTTTGAATACGACAGTCTTCGCCTCTTCGAGGAGCGCGGCCGCAAGGTCGAGCGAATCACTTCAGCCGGGTTGCGCAAACGTTTCCCTGCCTGGAACGCGGAACGCTTTTGCGATGGTCTTTTTGTTTCTGAAGGCGGTTACGCCGAAAGCGGGCGCGTCGTGACTGCGCTCCTCGATCGCGCGAAATCGCTCGGCGTCGAATTGCGCGAGAACCACCGGTTCGCCGCTCTGGACGAGAGCGATGATCGAGTGAAAGGCGTTGTGCTCGAAGACGGACAACGGATCGCGGGAGATATCGTCGTCGCCGCGACCGGGGCGTGGACGCCATTCGTCCTTCCGTTCACGAAGGAATTTTTTCGAGCGACCGGGCATCCGGTGTTTCATCTCAAACCTTACCGGCCCGAGCTTTTTCAGCCCGAGCGTTTTCCGGTTTTCGGTGCGGATATTTCGAGGACCGGTTACTACGGCTTCCCGCTCAATCTCGATGGCGTGGTGAAAGTCGCGAATCACGGACCGGGCCGAGAGATGTCGCCCGAATCTCCCGATCGTGTCGTAACACAGGAGGAAGAAAAAAAGCTGCGCGAGTTTCTCGCCTCGACATTTCCCGCGCTGGCAGATGCGCCGATCGTTTACACGCGCGTTTGTTTATACTGCGACACGAACGACGGCGACTTTTGGATTGCGCCCAATCCCGAACGCCCGGGATTGATCGTCGCGGCCGGCGACAGTGGACACGGATTCAAGTTTGCTCCCATTCTGGGCGAACTGATTGCCGACGCTGCCGAGGGCAAACCAAATCCGATTTTACATAGATTTCGCTGGCGGCCCGAAGTGCTTTCCAAAAGTGGCAAAGAGGCGGCGCGTTTTCAACCGGTTGACACGGCGTAAGAATCAAGTGGTAGGGACGCCGCGCTGCGGCGTCCGAGGCACAATCACGGGGAAGAACGTTTCGTCGACTTGAGGTCAAACGATCCGGATCGGACGGCGCAGCGCACCGTCCCTGCCAAGATGTCGTCGTAAGCAAGCAGGACCTCACCGCAACTAACAATCAGCCGACACACGGAACTTGATCCGTACCGACTCGCGATTCAAAGTCGTACCCATGAAACGCGTCACCGGTTTGGGCGGAATATTTTTCAAAGCGAATGATCCCGACGGCTTGCGCGATTGGTACGGGAAACATCTCGGACTGGAGAGCGATGAATATGGCGCGACCTTCAGGTGGCGCGATTTCGCCGAACCAGAGAAACAAGGTTACACAATTTGGTCCCCCTTTGCAAAGGACACCGATTACTTCGCGCCAAGCGAGAAGCCATTCATGATCAATTTCCGCGTGGCCAACCTCGACGAAATCCTCGCGCAACTAAAAGCCGAAGGCGTTGCCGTCGATGACAAGTTTGAAGATTCGGAATTCGGGCGCTTCGGCTGGATTATGGATCCCGAAGGGAATCGCATCGAGCTTTGGAAACCGCCGGCGGAAGCGAAGAAAAGCTGAGTTTACTTGGAACCTCGCTGTCGGCGGCTGACACCGCCTCCACTACATCTCGGTTTTCTTTTCCAAGATGTAGTCGTGAATCGTGTTCACGCTTTGCAGCGCCTTGCCCGCGACCTCGGAATTCGGAATGCCGACGCCGAAGGTTTTCTCCATGCTGACGACGAGCTCGAGCGCGTCAATGGAATCCAAGCCAAGTCCATTTGCACCGAAGAGCGGAAGGTCGTCGGCAATCTCGTCGGCAGTGGTCTGCAACATGAGATTGTTGACTAACATTTCCTTGATGCGGGCGCGAAGATCGGGTTCGGACATAAGAAGCTGCCAGGTTCGTTAGTCAACCTGCGGAACTCGGATGGCGAAATTGTCGCAAACGCGGACGATGTCAATGACGATCGCGGCGTGCTACCCGGAACGGGTCGCAGGCATGAACCGTCAGGCTTGATCGCCCTGACCGACCTTTCGATCTGGTTCGGGTCGAGCGTCACCGCCGGGGGCATTCTCGATTTGAGGGATCGTCCCGCCCGCAGGGCGAATATCAGTTTTCGATCCCGCGACATCCGTCTTGCCAGCAGTGTTCAGTTCGTTGCTAAATTCGTCCTTTGCTTTTTGAAATTCCTTGATCGCCTGCCCCATTCCACGCGCCAGCTCGGGCAACTTTTTCGCTCCGAACAGGACCAGGACGATCAACAGGATAACGATCAAATCCGGTCCGCCGAGATTCATCAAGCTGGCGAGGAAACTCATAAGCTAGGATGAACATGAGCCCGCGCTCGAAAGTTGCAAGGTAATTCACGGAGCTAAGGCCGGAGGAACATTAGTACCCAAGCTGGGTTCGCGAAGATGGCTGCGGCCACCATAATTTTCCACGTCGTCGAGCGGGCAACCGACCAACGTTTTAGAAAGACCCAAGCGAGCAAGCTAACCATAATTCCTGAGAAAGCGAAGTTGCAGACAACCAAATATCCTTCGAGAAACCATCGGTGATTGAAAATCCACTCGCCAAATTCGCTTCCCGCTTCCTGGCGAAAATGGTGAATGAGGTAATTGTTATATGCTCTTTCAATCGGACCCGTAGCGATTAAGGCGGCAATTGCGCCAAGTCTGTCGGCTATTTGACCCAAAAGTGTCAGAAAGATAAGTCCGATTCCAACGCCACGCGGGCGCGCAGCGCCGAATTGTATGGCCGGCCAACCGATAACGGCGAAATTCCATGCGTAGTTAATGAGCATGAGGGCCGCAATCAAAGTCCAGACGTAGCTTAGCGAATGGTGACCCGTGCGAACGCGAAGGAAATAATCCGGAGGAATACCGTCAGCACAGGCTGAGCGAGACAAAAACAAGAACCCGATAGAGATCACGACGCCGATTCGGACGCCGACGTTCTGTCGCCCGTTCATATCTTGAATTTATCCAGGCCTAACGAGCGGAGAAAGAAACTCAGACGTCGTAATACATCGCGAACTCGTACGGATGCGGCCGGAGGCGAAGCGCGTCGTGTTCCTTCTGTTTCATCTCGATCCAGTTCTTGATGAAGTCGGCGTTAAAGACATCGCCTTTGAGCAGGAAGGAATGATCAGTCGTCAGCGCAGCAATCGCGCCGCCTAACGAATCGGGCACGCTCGGGACCTGCGCGAGTTCCTCGGGCGGAAGCTCGTACAGGTTTTTATCCAGCGGATCGCCGGGATCGATACGGTTCTGAATTCCATCGAGCCCGGCGAGAAGGAGCGCGGAGAATGCAATGTAGGGGTTCGCCGCCGCATCGGGTGTGCGAAATTCGATCCGCTTCGATTTCGGATTCGGCGAGTAAGTCGGAATGCGGATGGCGGCGGAACGATTCCGCGCGGAATAAGCAAGATTGACCGGCGCTTCGAAGCCCGGGACGAGCCGCTTGTAACTGTTGGTCGTGGGATTGGTAATGCAGGTGAGCGCGGGCGCGTGTTTCAGGATGCCGCCAATGAAAAAGAGCGCTATTTCACTGAGACCGGCGTATCCATTTCCGGCGAAAAGCGGCTTGCCATCTTTCCAAAGCGACATGTGGGTATGCATGCCGGAGCCGTTGTCGGCAAAGAGCGGTTTCGGCATGAATGTGACGGTCTTACCATGCTTTTTCGCAACGTTACGGATAATGTATTTGTAATACTGGAGGTAGTCGGCCATCGTTTTCATCGGCGCGAATCGAATGTCGATTTCTGCCTGACCGGCTGTCGCCACCTCGTGATGCTGCCGCTCGATCGCAATGCCGGCTTTCTCCAGCTCAAGGCACATTTCATTACGGATATCCTGCAAACTGTCCGCAGGAGCCACAGGAAAATAACCTTCTTTCGCGCGAATCTTGTACCCTAAGTTCGGAAACTCTTCGCGAGCGCTGTTCCAATGTCCTTCCACGCTGTCGACGAGATGGAACGATGAGTTGCCAGTGTAGCTATAACGCACTTCATCGAAGATGAAGAATTCCGCCTCCGGACCGAACGAGGCGGTATCGGCGATACCGGTGCTCTTGAGGTAGGCCTCCGCTTTTTCTGCGACGCCACGCGGATCGCGATCGTACGGCTCGCGCGTGATCGGATCGACGATCGTGCAGATGAGGCTGAGCGTGGGCTCTGCGTTGAAGACATCGATCCAGGCGGTCGCCGCGTCCGGGACGACCAGCATGTCGCTGGCATTGATTGCCCGCCACCCGCGGATACTCGAGCCATCGAAACCGAGGCCTTCCGTGAAAATCTCTTCGTTATATTCGGTCAGCGTAGTCGTGAAATGCTGCCAGGCGCCGGGCAGATCGGTGAATTTGAAGTCTACGAGCTTTACGCCGTGATCTTTGATTAGTCTGGTGACATCGGACGGGCTTTTTTCTTTGGCCATGGATTAAGTCGGAGGTTGATGGTTGAGGTTTATATTGAAACTGGAAATGGAGGTCGTTCTGAGCAAAGCCGAAGGATTCCAAGACACAACTTTGCGTTACCTTGGAGCTTGCGCTACGGGAGTCTTCGACTGCGCTTGGAAGGACGATAGCGCTGCAGCGCGACTTCGTCACACTGCCTTCTCGCCGATTTCTTCCGTGCGAATGCGCACAGCGTGTTCGACCGGGATAACGAAAACTTTTCCGTCGCCGATCTTGCCGGTCTTGGCCGCGCTTACGACAACGGTTACGGCTTTGTCGACCATTTCGTCGGCCAGGACGACTTCGACTTTTACTTTCGGCAAGAAATCGACCGTGTATTCGCTGCCGCGGTAAATCTCGGTGTGGCCCTTCTGTCGCCCGAACCCTTTTACCTCCGTGACGGTCATGCCCTCTATGCCGAGCTCAGCGAGAGCTTCTTTGACCTCTTCGAGTTTGAACGGCTTGATGATCGCTTCGAGTTTTTTCATTTGGAGTAAGCTTCCGGCGTAGCGCCGCGATTCAATGTGAAAACAACTGAGAATCGCGGCACGCGCTGTCTTAGCAACGGGCGCGAGAATGCGCAAGCATCCATTTTGATGGCGATGAAAGATTTTTTGTCGGGGCGCCACCCCGTCGAGAATGGACACGGATCGCCCCGATTTCTTGCCGCATCAAGTGCTCGCATTATAGTGACATCAATGCCCGGCGATTCCTTCGTTCACCTTCATCTCCACACCGAATATTCGCTGCTCGACGGCGCGGTGCGGATGAAGGATCTGATGAAAAAGGCGGCGGAATTCGAGATGCCGGCAGTCGCGATCACCGATCACGGAAATCTTTATGGCGCGATCGAATTTTATCAGGAAGCGGACAAGGCGGGCATCAAGCCGATCATCGGCTGCGAAGCGTATATGGCGCCGGGTTCGATCAAGGATCGCCCGAATTCGCAACGCGATGCGGCCTATCATTTCACCCTCCTTGCGAAAGATGCGACCGGTTATCGAAATCTCGTCAAACTCATTTCCACCGCCCATCTCGACGGTTTTCATTACAAGCCGCGGATCGACAAAGAACTGCTTGCCGCCCATGCGACCGGATTGATCGGAATGAGCGCCTGCCTGAAAGGCGAGATCAACATGGCGATCCAGGCGGATAACCTGGCCAAAGCACGCCAGAGCACCGCGGAACTCCGGGACATTTTCGGTGCCGAGAATTTTTTTCTCGAAATGCACGATCACGGGATCGAAGCGCAGCGCAAATGCAATCGCGTCCTGCCGCAGCTGGCAAAGGAATTTGGGATCGGTCTGGTCGCCGCAAACGATGTGCATTTCCTCGAGCGGTCACATCACGAAGCGCACGACGTGATGATTTGCATCGGTACCGGAAAAATGGTGCATGACGAGAGACGGATGCATTACACGCCCGAGCTTTATTTTAAATCGGCCGATCAAATGCGCGCCCTCTTTCCGGATCATCCGGAGGCAATCACGAACACGCTCGAAATCGCGGAGCGCTGCAATCTTGTGCTGGAATTCGGTCGCTCGAAATACCCCGATTACCCGGCGCCGGAAGGGAAGACGCGTGAAGGTTATCTGCGTGAACTCTGCTACAAGGGCCTGCACGAACGCTACGGCGAACGCGCAACGACGGATCGCGAAGTAATCAAACGCCTCGACTACGAAGTTGACGTGCTCGAGAAAACCGGATTCGTCAGTTACCTGCTGATTGTCTGGGATTTCATCCATTTCGCGAAGCAAAGAAAGATTCCGGTCGGGCCAGGCCGTGGATCGGCCGCGGGATCAATGGCTGCTTACGTGCTCGGAATCACCGATGTCGATCCGCTCCAATACAATCTTCTCTTCGAGCGATTCCTGAACCCGGATCGCATTTCGCCGCCAGACATCGACGTCGATTTTTGCGAAGCGCGGCGCGGCGAAGTGCTCAGCTACGTGCGCGAGAAATATGGCGAACGCCGCGTCTCACAGATCATCACCTTCGGGAAACTAAAAGCGAAGAGCGTGATTCGAGATGTTGGCCGGGTGATCGGTTTAAGCTACGGCGACGCGGATCGGCTCGCCAAGATGATTCCGAACGAGTTGAACATTACGCTAGCGGCCGCCGCAGAAAAAGTGCCTGAGTTGAAGCGCGCAATCGAGACGGAACCCGCTACGCGACAGCTCTGGGATTACGCCGTCACACTCGAAGGACTTTCGCGCAATGCCGGAGTGCACGCCGCTGGCGTCGTCATCGGCGATCGAGATCTCTCCGAGTATGTGCCGCTCTGTCGCGACACCAAGGGAAGCGATGTCGTTACCCAATTCGCGATGGGACCCCTGAACGACCTCGGTCTGCTCAAGATGGATTTCCTCGGATTGAAAACACTCACCGTGATTGAGGACACCGTGATGCTGATTCGTCGACGGGAACCAGAATTTTCGCTGAAAGACATTCCTCTCAATGACACTGCCAGTTTCTCGCTCTACAACCGCGGCGAAACGCTCGGCCTTTTCCAGATGGAGTCCGGCGGGATGACCAGCGTTTCCAAGCAGTTCGATGTGCAGAAGATCGACGACATCATCGCCCTCATCGCCCTGTACCGGCCGGGCCCGATGGATCTGATTCCGGAATATGTGAAGGCGAAGAAGGGAACGACCCCGATTCGCTATCTGCATCCGCTGCTGGAGGAAGTCTGCGCCGACACCTACGGGGTGATGATTTACCAGGAACAGGTGATGGCGGCTGCGAACAAGCTTGCCGGTTATTCGTTAGGCCAATCTGATTTGCTCCGCCGCGCCATGGGAAAAAAGGATCGGAAGAAAATGGCGATGGAGCGCGCCAATTTCATTGAAGGCTGCGCTCGCACGAATCGAATCGGAGAAAAGAAAGCAAACGCGATTTTCGATTTGCTCGAAAAATTTGCCGGCTACGGATTCAACAAAAGCCACAGCGCCGCCTACGGCTTGATCAGTTACCAGACGGCTTACCTGAAAGCGAATTATCCGGTCGAATTCTTCTGCGGATTGCTCAGCAACGAAATCAATAACACCGACAAGATTTCGGTTTTCGTCGGTGAATGCAAGCGAATGGGCATTACGATTTTGCCACCGGACATCAATCGGAGCGCCTTGAAATTTGCGCCCGAAACGCACGCGGGAAGCATGGCGATCCGTTACGGCCTGGCCGGAATCAAGAATGTAGGTGAAGGCGCAATGGAATCGGCCATTCGAGAACGCGAAACCGGAGGCGATTTTGTTTCCCTGGAGGATTTTTGCGCCCGGCTCGATTCCCGCGTTGCTAATCGGAAGATGCTTGAAAGCCTGGTGAAGGCCGGCGCATTTGACTTTCTCGACCGAGACCGCGCCGAGTTGTTTGGTTGCATCGAAGAGTCGTTGGCCGCGTCGGCCGCTGTTCATCGCGATCGCGCGACCGGACAGGTTTCGCTTTTCGATGAACTGCCCCAGGTGGGTCAGGCACGTCGCAAAAAAGCAGTCATTCCATGGAGCGAGCGCGAAAGAATGACGTACGAGAAAGAGTTGCTCGGCTTTTACGTCACCGGCCATCCCCTCGACGCATACGCCTCTCTTTTTGCGGCGGAAGAATATCAGCCAATCTCGTCATTGGGCGAGCTGCCGGACCGCGCGATGTTTCGAATCGCCGGGGTCATCGCGCAGGTCGATCGCAAGTTTACGAAAAAAGAGGGGAAACCGTTCGCAGTCGTCTGGCTCGAAGATCTAACTGGAACGATCGAAGTCGTTCTTTGGAATGAGGTCTTCGTGAAAGTGTCGGACGCGCTCCAGGTCGGAGCTGTGATCGCGCTCAAAGGCACGCTCGACAAACGGGACGATACCGTCCGCGCGACCGCGCAAAAGGCGAAAGTGCTCACAACCGAAAAACACGAGAAGACTTCGCCTAACGAATTCTCAGAAAGCGAGGAACGTGTGCGATTGCGCTTTTCGGTGGGCGCGACACCCGACGAATTGCGCGAGGTGCGGGAAATTCTAACGAGTTCCCCCGGACCACAGCGTGTGCAGTTAATGTTCGGACGATCGACTGGTGAAGTTCTGTGTGTTGATGCCGGGCAGGAGTTTCGTATTGCTCTGACGCCGGAATTGGAACAGAAACTTTCGCCCTGGCTATCTCCCGCGACAGGTGCGCGCGAGGAAGATTCGGTCGATGCGATCAACTCAATCGCCTAGGACGGCGCGCGGCGCCTACTGAGCAGCTCCGCACGGGCCAACTGCCGCTAGCGTCCCGTTCGAAATTTTGTGAGTGCATCGTCCCCGAAATCGGACTTCGGAACAATCGGCAGCCCGAGCCGAAGGGCATTTCCTCTGGATGTTTCACCGCGGCAAATTGAATGTGCGGTCTTCGTTTCTTTTTCGGATTCAAGGAAGGTGTCCCACGAACGCTCTGTTAGCGTCATTGTCCATTGCCCGGTTGAGACCGCACCGCGCAGATCGATTTGCGAAAGCTCCGGCAAAAAGTTGGCGATGTCAGCCACGCCCGATGGTGCAGGCTTACGATCTTTGCGACCAGATTCGACGCGGCCTATCGAGGACACGCTCAAACCATCGATGCATCCGTCATGCGGGTAGTGCGAAAGATTGGCTATCGGAGACCCCGGTTGGACGCGGACGGAAATCTTTTCCAGGTCCGTGAAGTCCGCGTCTCCGCGAAAACGCGCAGAACCGTCGCCGGACAGTAGATTCATGAATTCAATCTTCGCTCCCGATCCGGCGAACACGATTCGACTGCTCGCACCAAAAGTGTGCCATCGGCTATCGCGGAATCGACCATCAATTAATTGAACATCGCCGATCAATTCAGGATTTCGGAGCGTCTGGGCAAGCGCGAGATTGCCGCTAAGAATCCCGTCGACAAGATTGTCCCGTTTCACATAACGCGGAAGCGTCGCAATCATGACCGCGGGAAAATCGAGCGTGCCGGTGGCCGGCTGATCATATGCGAACAAGGCGTGCGCCGGCGTTCGTTTCGACGCTGGCAGAAGTGGCAAGGCCGCGTCGAACGAGATCGCGTCCGACCCGGTCACAAGCGCCTGCGCTTGCAGCTTGAGAACATTAGCCTCGGTTTTCGCATGGACCTCGCCTGAGACAAACGCCGGATCCTTTGTCACAGCGAGATTTTGCAAGACCAGATTGGAATTCAACTGGAACGATCCGAGCGCGCCGTAAACTTCCAATGCTCCGCCGAGCGTTCCAGAAATGCCGGGCCGACCGGTGAGGGCGGCCGAGAATTCCGCGAGATCCGTCATCCCGAGCGAAAGATTGACGTCGAAGTTACGACTCGCGTCGAGCGCACCGAAGAAATCACCGTCGCGGATCAGATCCGTGAATTGGAGCGGAAGAAAGATGTCGCCTTGCAGGACTGGTTCTCCATTCAAGTCCAGGTGCAAGGTTTGCAATTGCAGATAATTTCCGGCAACCGTGACGAAGGCGGTGACGGCGGCGTGCTCGTTCGACAGCCGGAACTGGCGGAAGAAGAAATTCTGCGGCGAATAGGTTCCATTGACGACCAAATCGAACGGAGCAAGATCGAAACCCCTCCTGATCTGCAAATGTTGCACTTGCACGTGGACATCGCCGGAGTGCGCTGCGGAATTCCCGTTCACCATCCAGGTGAACGTCAACGCGCCATCGGGCTGCAACCGCTGCCATGAAGCCGGAAGCATCGCAACATAGTCCGCAATTTTCTCGGCGTAACCGTTGACATTTCCTGAATACTTGTGTTCGCCAGCGAAATTGAGACTCCCCTTCACGCGAAAGAAATCGTTGCCGCGAACAGCTTCCAATTTGTCCACCTGCAGCTCGGAACCTTGCAAGCTGAGGGTGGCTGTCAGCACATCAACCGGCGCTCGAAAAACTCGCAAAGACTCTCCGTCGACCGCGACTTGACCGCTAATTTTCCGATCGCGCTCACTCACCTTCCCCCGGATCGAAAGAACGCCGGCGAAATCAGTTCCGGCCCCACCGAACAGCCGTGCGAAGTCACCCAGGTCGCTGATCGAGGCAGAAATATCTCCCTGGAAATCCGGACTCAACCAATCCGATGACTTCTCGGCCAGAAGATATTCTCCTGTGAGCGTGATTTCGTTGTGGAGTTGCTTCACGTAAAGTTGCTCAACCTGGATGTGACGATTGTAGAGCGACGCGCCGAACATGATTGTCTCCGCCGTCCGATCGCGCCAGGTAAGGCCAGCTACCTCCGCCCAGACGGAGGCAGTCGCGTGGGAAAGATCGCGAAGGTCTCCTCGGAAAGTAAACTTGCTTGCGCGAATTGAGCCCTGCGCCGGCGTGGTCAGCTGGGCCGCATCCGACATTTGCTTCAGCGAAATCGCCGAACCGGTGCCCGCAACATCCCACGTCGTCACATTGTTCTGATTTTCAATCGAAATGCTGGTGCGCAGGTTCCCGCCGAAGGCATCCAGGTTCATTTCCAGCCCTACTTGTCGGCGTTTCAAACGCGCGAAATCGGCGGTGAGGGATTCGAGATCAATCCCGCGCGTGATCTCGATGGCACCGAGGGTGAGACGATCATTTTCCCAGGAAGCTGCGCCGCGCAAGTTATGAAGTTCCCGGTGAAAAAAGGGCGCGGCTATTTTGATGTCGCGGACCAATACTCGTCCCGCTGTGATCTCGCTGGCGGAAAGGTCCAGGCCGCGGACATCCATTTCCAACGCTCCATTTTCCAGGTGCAAACTTGCGTCCGAGATTTCCATCTCATCAGGCAGGAGCCAGTGAAGCGCGCCCCAATCAAGACGGCAATTAGCGGAGTTCAATTCGGCGGCGTGCCGAACACGACCAGTGAAGCTGTGTAAGGACAAGCGGCGCAGGACACGATCGCGCGAGCCTCTGATCACAGCGCCTAGAGCGAGATCCATTTCGGCGCGCGGGATATTGAGGTCTATCTGAAAGGCGCAACCAGGCTGGCTGACGATACGAATCCCGCTGAGCTCGATCGGCCGGAAAAGCGGGGCGTTGATTTTGTCTATCGTAATCTTCAGTTGCTGGCGGCTCGCCTGCCAGCGCGCCAAAAGGCGAATCCCGGCGGGCATGAGCAGCGGCGCGAAAAGAACAAGCGCGGTGCCGATGAGCAAGAGCACGAGCAGCAAGAGAAGCAGCGGTCGTTTGAAAACCATGGACGTCCCTTTGTTTACCGGGAAACGCGGCCCGGGGAAAGCCGCTTCTCAAACTGCACCCTAACGAGCAGCCGATTCAAAAGCTTTTGCGGTGGCAGGCTCCTAACCGCCACTTTGGCCCGCCGGGATCGAGCTGATGAATTGGACATGGACGGGCTGCTTCGTCTGGATTTTCTGTTCCAGCTCTGACTTGATGGTGCGCTCCGCATCCGCGGTCAACCCTCCGCCGATCGCTTTTTTCCGGGCTAGTTGTTGCAGCGCGTTCAATTCAGTTTCCAGATCCTCGGCCGAGATCCGATTCCATAGACCGTTTTCGTAGGCAAGAACTTCTGTTTGCACGGGCTCAACGCCGAGAATTTGCGCCGCCGGCAGCTGCACCCGGATTTGGTCGTCGCGTACGTCGACCAGAAAATCCTTATGCAAATCGAAGCCGGCTTTGACCAGGAATACGCCGTGAAGTTTGATTCGCTTGGTGCTTCCAGCCCAGGTGTGAAGAAATTCGTGCTCGACTTCCGTGCGCCGCGTGACCGTGGCGAGCTCCGCCGTTTCCGTAGTTTGCTCGAAGTAGACACGGTTCTTGATCGTGATCCGCGGCTGCAGGTGCGCGATGTCCACAAACGCGGCCCGCAGATCGCGCCCGAGCTTTTCGAGCTGGGCTGTTCCCTGCGCTGCGGTCCGCGCCGGCCAGCTTTCCAGACGCAGAAAAATGAGGAGCACGACCGCGACGATCATCAACGCCACAAGCGTGAATGCGATCGGCCAGGAGATCCGTCCCGAGATTGCTGAGCGCGACATTGGATTTTGGATCTTCAACGCAAACGCTTTCTTTTTCGGCCCCAAAAAAGTACCGCCCCCCACGCCCGAAGGACGTGAAGGGCGGCTGTTCCCCCCAGAACAATCTTGCAAAACTGTTGGGCAACTAAACGATCTACCAAATCGTCGCAACAATTTTTTCTGTTAAGTTGTGCGAATCATTTGCAAGGCTGACGGAAATGAAGGGATGAAACTCGGGATTCGCTACGAAACAATTTATCGTTACCGCGAGAAAGTCAGCTTTTCGACTCACGATGTGCGTCTGTTCCCGCGGAGTGGCCGCTACGTCCGGGTGCGTTCCCTTGGTTTCAACACCAAACCCAACGCAACGGTTCGCTTTTCCCACGACGTTTTCGACAACATTGTGGCAGCTTGTTTTTTCCCCGAACGCGCGACTCAGTTGCAGTTGGAGCTCGCGATCGATCTGGAGTTGGAGGAAAAGGATCCCTTCCACTTCCTTCTCGAAAACAGCGCCGTCGATCTGCCGTTCGCGTACGAATCTTCGCTACTCCCGATTCTGGCGGCGTATCGGGAAAGGCGCACGTCCGGAGATTTGCAGGTTCCGGGATGGCAATCGCCGACCCGCGAAGATCGTAAGCCGACGGTAGCGACGCTTGTCGCGCTGAACCAAGCCATTCACGAGTCAATCGGGTACGAACGGCGTGAGCAAGGAGGGCCTCGGCCGCCTTTGGAAACACTGAGCACGAAGCGCGGCGCCTGCCGCGATGTCGCGGTGCTTCTTGCAGAAATCCTGCGGGACCTGGGACTGGCCGCGCGCCTTGTGAGCGGTTATCTGCGGGAAACCGAAGCCGACTCGCGTCGCGCCGAAGGGTCGCTCCATGCCTGGACCGAAGTATTTCTCCCGGGAGCCGGATGGATCGGATTGGACGCGACGAATGGTGTCTTTTCCAATCACAATTTTATCAGTGCGGCGGTCGGCCTTGTCCCGGCCGACATCACCCCAGTCAGCGGCAGTTATTTTCATCGCGAGACAATCCCCTCTCAAATGACGAGCCGGCTTGAGCTGATCCATCTTTGAAAACCTAATCCTGTGCTTACTGAGTTGCAGATGCGAGATTTCCGCTGCTTCGAAAGCATCGCGTTGCAGTTGGAGCCGGGCTTTAATTTTTTTGTCGGCGCAAACGGCCAGGGAAAAACTTCGATCCTGGAAGCGGCCTGCGTTCTCCTGCGCCTCCAATCGCAGCGCAGTTCCTCGCTCGCGCCGCTGATCAAACTGGGAACGAAATCATTACTCGTGATGGGTCGTTACGACGATCACGCCCTTCAGTTTTGCTACAGCGGGTTGCGTCGAAAGGTCGAATTCGATGAAGTCGAACAACGCTCGCTCTCTGAATATCTGCAGCTCGCCCGGGTCGTTTCGATGGCAAACGTTGACATTGAACTCGTCCGCGGCGGGTCGGAGGCGCGACGGCGCTATCTCGATTTCGTGGGCGCGCAAATCGAGCCGCTCTATCGGCCGACCTTGCGGAGTTATGAGCGCGCCCTGCGCTCACGCAACGCTTTGTTGAAATCACCGCAACCACGGCTTCGCGAAATCGCCGCCTTCGATGCGCCGCTGCTGGCGTACGGAGCGCAATTGATGTCGATGCGCGCCGCTTTGGTGGCGCGACTCGCGCCCATGGCCGCCGAAGTCCATCGCGAAATCAGCGGCTGCGATGAGGTCTTGCACATCCGATTCTTACCCGGAAGCACGAATGATTTCGCGCACGAATTGGAGCGAACGCGCGAGCAAGAAACGCGCTTGCGGCAAACCGTCGTCGGGCCGCACCGAGACGAGGTGGAAATGTCAGTGCAGGGAAAGCCGGCGCTCCAGTACGCCTCAGAGGGACAGCAGCGCACAGTCGCGCTCGCGCTGAAGCTGGCGCAAGCCCGTCTTTTTGCGAAGGAATCCGGCGCATCGCCACCGCTCTTGCTAATCGACGACATTTTTGGCGAACTCGATCCGGACCGGCGTAACGCTCTGCTGGCGCACTTGCCTAACGAATCTCAAAAATTCGTTACCGCAACGACGCTGAGCTGGCGGAAAGCCAATGTCGATGGACCGGTTTTTGAAATGCGGGATTGGGCAGCGTTTCAGTAATACGCAAAATTTGAAAACCGTGTAACCCAACCTTCCACTTGCACTCGCCGCAGGCGGGCGTTTTATTTTCTCATGCGTAACATGGGTGAGGCGTCGCAAAGCCTCGCGGGTTCTCTGTTGGTCGCGCATCCGGATCTGCGGGATCCGAATTTTCGGCGCAGCGTTCTGTTTGTTTACTCCCACGATCTGGTCGACGGGACCGGCGCGGTGATTATCAATCGGCCACTCGACAAGCAGGTGGCTGATCTCGTCGCGGAAGCACCACCGGAAGGACTGGGAAACGTGCCGGTATTTCTCGGCGGCCCGGTGGGGAAGAACCAGCTGATGTTCGCTGCCTTTGAATGGCAGGAGGGCACCGGGCTGAGATTGAATCATAATGTGGACATGAAGGAAGCGAACGAACGCGCCGACGAAGATCCAGCTTCGATTCGCGCGTTCGTCGGCTACGCGGGCTGGAGCGCAGGCCAATTGGAAGCCGAGATGAGACAGAATGCGTGGCTGGTGCAACAGCCGAGTCCCGCGACTTTGCAGGCCGACGCTCTCCCGAATTTGTGGTTTGAAATCATGCGCGGTTTGGGTCCGTGGTACAAAATGCTCGCCGCCGCGCCGGACGATCCGTCATTAAATTAGTGACCAACGACAGGTGATGAGTGACGCGAAGAAATTCTTGCGGCGCTCGCTTTAGGCTTGTCACTTGTCACTCGTCACTTATCACTCTCTGAAATGATTATTGGAGTGCCCAAGGAAATAAAGCAGCAGGAACATCGCGTCGGGCTGTTGCCTTCGCTCGCGGCCCAATTGACGCGCCGTGGTCACAGCGTCCTGGTGCAAAAAAATGCCGGAGCGGGCTCCGGTTATCCCGACGAGGAATACATCCGGGCGGGGGCGAAAATTGTCGAGACGGCGGAGGAGGTTTTCGCGCGAGCGGAGATGATCGTGAAGGTGAAAGAGCCGCTGCCAGCCGAGTTCGGTTTGCTCCGGAAAGGCCAGATCCTCTTTACGTATCTGCACCTGGCAGCGAGCAAGCCGCTCACTGAAGCCCTGCTCAAATCAGGCGTGACAGGCGTTGCTTACGAAACCATTCAAATCGGGAACAAGCTTCCGCTACTCGAGCCCATGAGCGAAATCGCCGGCCGCATGTCTGTGGTGATGGGCGCGTATTATTTGGCAAAACACAATGGCGGCAGTGGCGTATTGCTCGGCGGCGTACCGGGTGTTCTGCCGGGACGCGTGGTCGTAATCGGGGGCGGCACCTCGGGCGTAAACGCGGCGCGCATGGCGATGGGACTCTGCGCCGATGTGGCCATTCTCGAGCTGGACCTGGAACGGATGCGCTTTCTCGATCTCACCATGAATAACGCACGCACGTTTTATTCGAACGAAGCGAATCTGCTGGAACTGATGCCGACGGTCGACCTTCTCATCGGAGCCGTACTCGTGCCGGGGGCAAGGGCGCCCAAACTGATCACGCGCGAAATGTTGAGAAAGATGAAGCCGGGCAGTGTGCTGGTCGACATCGCGATCGATCAAGGCGGATGCGTGGAAACTTCGCGGCCAACGACGCACCTCGATCCGGTATACGTCGAAGAAGGTGTAACGCATTACTGCGTAGCAAACATGCCGGCCGCTTATGCACGGACCTCGACGCAAGCCTTAACGAACAGTACGGCGCGTTACGTGGAACTTTTGGCGAACGATGGTCTGGAGGATGCGTGCAAGAAACAACCTGCCCTAACCGGCGGAATTAACACCCGCGACGGGAAACTAACCTGCAAGGCGGTGGCCGAAGCCCATGGTTTGAATTACGAGCCGCCCTTCTAGCTTTCGGAACTGGTTCATGGGCAGGGCCGAAAACTTCTCTTGCTCCGAATCGGGGTTGGCCTCATGATGGCCTTTCAATCCACAACTTATGAAGAAATACATCTGCATCCTGGCAAGCGCTGCTCTTCTCGCGGCATGCGAGCAAAAAACTGAAACCGTCACTCCGGCCGCTTCGCCGAGTGACACCACCACCGCTCCGGCTGCTTCGAGTACGCCCGAGACCCCGGCCTCGACTCCGGCTCCTACTGCTGAAGCCACCATGGCCGCGACTCCAGAGGCAGCGACTAGCCCGAGCGACGCTTCGGCTATGCCCGCAGTTTCGGCTTCTCCTACTCCGTAATTTCGGAACTGGGCTCCATTTCTCTTGCGAGGTCTTCCCGTGGCCTGTTCGCGGGAAGACTTTTGCTGTACACAAGAAAGAGAGAGTCCCGCAGATGAAACCTGACCCAGATCGGCCGGACTTCACTCTTGGCAAATCCAAGCGCCTGGTTCGCTCCTCGGATTTCGCTCGCGTTCGAGCGAAAGGCCGTTCAATTCGCGGGAACCTGATGATGCTCGGCGTCATGCTTGACGATGATGTCCCGTCATTTCGCGCGGGCTTTGTCACATCGAAGCGGGTGGGAAGCGCCGTCGTGCGAAATCGCATCCGGCGCCGTCTGCGCGAGATCGTCCGTCTCTATCAAGCGGAACTCAGGCGAGGCCTCTGGCTCGTTACGATCGCACGAACCGGAGCCGCGGGGGCGAGCTATGCAGAGCTGCGAGATGAGTGGTTGCGTCTGGCAAAGCGCGCTTCTATTCTAGCGCTCTGATGCTTCTCCTCGTCCGGTTTCTGATTCGCGCTTATCAACATGCGATCTCGCCATTACTCTCATGGCTCAGCGGCCCGAGTTCGGGTTGCCGCTTTGAGCCAACTTGCTCCGCTTACTTTCTTGAAGCTGCCGAAACGCACGGCGTCGCTCGCGGGAGCTGGATAGGGTTGAAACGGCTCGCGCGCTGCCAGCCTTGGGGCGGACAGGGATACGATCCCGTGCCGAAACCGGAGCCAGCGAAAGATCACGCGTCTCACTTTATTTGTGAATAGCCGTCCCGGCGTGGTTTATGGATCGACAAGCATGGATTGCCGTTACGCTCTGCGTTCTCGGGCTCATCGCCTGGCAGTTTTACATGACGAGTCACCCGCCAGCGCGCACGATTGCTTCGCCTACGCCAGCAGTACCACTTCCCGCGGCAAGCGCGTCAACAGGCGTTCCAGCGGAGCAGCCCTCGGCGTCGATTAGTCCAAGCGGTTCGACAGAATCTCGCCCCGCACCTAATCAGCCGGCATCAACTCCGATCCCTTTCGTCGAGAAGACGGAGATCCTGCGCAATTCCGATCTGGAGCTTCTCCTGACTAATCGTGGCGGCGGTATTAAGGAAGCTGTCCTGCGGGAGCACGTGGTCGAAAATGGTGCCCATGTAAAGATCAACGCGAACAGCGAAGTCCCGATCGGCGCGATTTTGCAGAAACCTGCGACACCGGTGCTCGAGGAATTCAGCATGGCGCGTCAGACGGACGGCAGCGTTCAGTTTGAGCGGGACCTGCCCGAGAAGGTAACATTACGTAAAAAACTATCACTGCCCGCGCCGCCTAACCAGAAGGACAACTACGTCGCGCAGTTGGAGGTGAATTTCAAAAACGAGGGCAAGAAACCATACGTCAACGGCGGCTATTTTATCGCCCTGGGCTCGGCAGCGCCGACTCACGAGAAAGACTGGACAAACTACACACGGGTCACCTGGTGCGTGGCTGGAAAGGCAAAGTACACGGATGTGAACTGGTTCGCCGAGCAGAACAAGTTTTTCGGTCTGCAAAAACGCCCGGCGCAGGAATTCTATTCGGAGAAGCTAAGCGGCGCGGATTGGGCAGGTGTGAGTAATCAATTTTTTGTCACGCTGATCACGCCCCTCGACGCGAAGGCGACAGAAATTTGGGCGCGGCGATTTGAGGTTGAACCGGCTCCTCCCCCGCCAGCGCCCGGTATTTTTGCCATTGAGGGCGCCATGGGCATGCCCGGATTCCAATTGCAGCCTGGCCAAACTGCGACGACGAAATTCCAGCTCTACGTCGGTCCGAAACTTTACCATCGCCTCGCGCAGCTCGATCACAACGAAGCCGAGATCATGGACTTCGGGATGTTCAAAATTGTCTCTCAAGTCTTGCTCAACGCGCTGAACTCATTGCACGGCGTGTTAAGAAGCTACGGAGTCGCGATTCTGGCCCTGACCGCGATCATCAAGCTGCTTCTCTGGCCATTGCAAAACAAGGCGAACAAATCGATGCGCCGCATGTCTGCGCTCTCGCCCAAAATGCAGGAATTGCGTGACAAGTACAAGGACGATCCGACGCGGATGAATCAGGAAGTGATGAAGCTCTACAAGGATTACGGTGTTAATCCGGTGAGCGGCTGTTTGCCGATGATGATTCAAATCCCGATCTTCTTCGGGCTCTTCACGATGCTGCGGCAGGCGGTGGAACTGCGGAATGCCAGTTTCCTTTGGGTGCACGATCTTTCCCAACCGGACACGGTTGCCCACGTCCCAGGTTTTGGTTGGCCGATAAACATTCTGCCGCTCATCATGGCCGCGACCAATCTCTGGTTGATGCGCCTTACGCCGAAGAGCGGCGACGCCACGCAGCAGAAGGTAATGATGTTTATGCCGCTCATCTTCGTCGTTTTTTGTTACAATTTTGCGGCGGCGCTGGCATTATATTATACAACTCAGAACCTGTTCACGATTTTGCAGCTCTACCAGACCCGGAACCAACCGATTCCCGTTCTGGAAAAGGTTGCGACTGCTGGTAAGAAAACACGAAAGAAACGACGATGAGTCCCAAAGAACTGCTCGACACGATTCTGGGCTATCTCGGTTTCGTCGTAGAAATCGAGGAAACCCAAAGCGATGGCGGCAATCCGGTGCTGCAAATCTACACCGAAGAAAGCAGGGCATTGATCGGACGCGATGGCGAGACGCTTGAGGCAATCCAGTTTCTTTTGAACCGCATGATTCAGGCAAAAAATAAAGACGCGCCAAAAATCATTGTCGACTGCGAGATGTATCGTTCCATGCGCGAAGACAAGGTCGTACAAAGGGTGAGAGAGCTGGCCGAACGCGTGCGTATCACGGGCCGCTCACTTCAACTCGAACCGATGAATTCCTACGAACGCCGCATTGTGCACAACGCTTTCAAAGATGATCCCGACGTGGCAACCTGGAGCCCGTCCGACTCCGCGCGAATCAAACAGATCACGCTTCTGAGGCGCCAGGCAAAAAGGGAACCCGCGGCGCAGGAAACGAGAGCACACGAATAGAAGTGTGATGATCGACCCGCCTCGACGCGATTCGTGCGGCTCAAAAAACTCTTACCGATTGCGAATCTCCCATTGTACCGAGGTGCTGGGGATATAGACACCGCTTCTGAGAAGGGTCCCGTTCATCAGCCAGATTGAGCGTTGGCCGGTAGAAATATTTTGCAGCACGAGATCGGCTTGGCTGTCATTGTCGAAATCGCCCGTGCCGGCCACCTGCCATTGCGCCGCTGGCGTGGGCAGATACGCACCGCTAACGAAAGTGGTTCCGTTCATTCGCCAGACAGCCACCTGTCGCGTGGAATTATTCTGGAATAGAATATCGGTCTGGCCGTCGTTATTGAAATCACCAGTGCCGACAATCTTCCACTGAAGACTCGTGGTTGGGATATAAACACCGGTTGTGAGCACGATGCCGTTCAAGAGCCAAATGGCCCGTCGACCAGTGGCCAAGTTCTCCAGAACAAGGTCAGGTTTATTATCGCCATTGAAGTCCCCCGCGGCCGCTACGCTCCAGTTGCGTGGGAGATCTGGGAGATAAGCGCTGCCGCTGTAGGTCGTGCCGTTCAAGTACCAGACCGCAACTTTCCGCATATTGTAGTCTTGCAGAACTATGTCGTTTTGATCGTCGTTGTTGAAGTCTCCCGCCCCCACGATGCTCCATTCCGTCGCCGCAGACGGAAGCAATGCCGTCCCGCTCCGTGTGGTCCCGTTCATCAGCCACAGAGCGCGCTGTCCGGTGGAGTTGTTTTGGAAAATGAGATCGCTGCTGCCGTCGCCGTTAAAATCGAACGGAGCGAGTACCGGCTCTACTGAAACTTGCGCAACGAACGGGTCCGGATTTCCCGTCCGGGTGTCGACCCAAACCGGAACAGCCGGCACATCCGGGCTCGTTGATTCCGCGACACCGAGATAATCGCCCAACATGTATCCTTCGCTGGTGAGAGGCGCGAGCGACGCGTCGGACGAGACAGAGGTGAGCCGGATGTTTGATTGCCAATGGTCACCGCCATCGAAGGAGAACGCCATGAACATATCGACCAGAGTGTTGTTGCCGGGGTTAACCCGCTTGTCGTAAAACGCGACGCTCAATCTCTGGCCGCCGGGTGAAGCAGCGATCGCCGGATTAAAGACAGCTGTGTTCGTCGTGTTATTGCTGATTGCAATCGGCGCTGTCCAGTTGGCCCCGCCGTTTGTCGACTTCGTGAAAAGCACTCGTGGCGCTCCGGCAAAAAACGCCTGGTAAACCACGTAGAGATTTCCCGTCGTCCGATCGACCGTCGCCGACGGTAGGAACGACCCGCTGCGAATATTCGGTGGAAAGTATTCGACCGCATTGGCAATCTGCACGGGCGCGCCAAACACCGTGCCGGCTGTATTGGAAACAACAACCTCGAGCCGTTCTCCCGGACTGCTCGGCGTCCCAAAGTTCCAATAAACGATCGCCAGCCTTCCATCGGGCAGGTAAACCGGCTGCGACCCCTGAGCATTCGTATCGGCCGGATGAATAAATGCCGCCGGGCTCCAGGTTATCCCACCATTGTCGCTGTAGGTGCCTGCAATCGGGGCGCCTTCGACCGAGGCGTTGGTAAACAAAGTGAAAGTCACAAAGATTCGACCAAAAGTCGGGGTGCCGGAAAATGTGTTGATCGCCATCCAATCCTTGTCCGGGAAAACAGTGTTATTTGGCGGTTGATAGGCCACGCGCGGAGGACCGAAACTTACGCCGCCGTCTGTTGAGCGGCTAACGACCACGACACCCGAATTGAAATTCGTGTCAACCGCCGCAAGGGTTTCCAGATACAGGTTTCCGCTAGCATCCACGCCCGCGACCGGATCGGTTGCTCGAAAATATGGACCACCCGAAGTCATGGTTAGGCCGGGGATCAAGGCTCGCGTCCAATTCAGTCCCGCATTTTGACTGACGGAAAAACCGCAATCAACCGCGCCGGCCGTGGTAAAGCGGCCTTCCTGAAACGTCGCCAAGAGAATGTTTGGATTGTTCGGCGCCCGCGCGATGTGCGGTTCAGCCTGTGCCTGCATCCCGGGCGGAAGCTGAGGGGGATCATTACCGAGACGAATGTTCATGCCGACTCGCGGATCGAGGGCGACTTCCGGTGAGAGTGGCAGATATGGCGGGCGAGTAGTCGAAGCGGCAGGCCGTTCGACGAGGTCGCCATCGCGATCGAGCAACATTAACGCGCCCGAGGAGAGCCGATCGAGCCGAACGTTTCGTAACGCCGGAGGAAGTCTGCTGCGATCAGTCAGCGGAGCCTTCGTGCGGATGGGTCGAGTGTAAGCCTGACGGGGCCCCTGGGCAGACACGGCAAGCATTAATGTCAGAAAAACAACGCCAATCAGCAGTGCGGGAAGCTTCACGGTACATTATCTTACTACGAAAATCCGGTTTTCATACAAGCAACGACGGCTCTTCTTTGCTACATCTGCCCGGACGACGAAAATCTTTTCCTCGTTCTCTGTGGTTACGACAGACCGTTGGAAATATTCCCCAATCCGGAGGCAATGCGATGCGATGAGCACTCCAAGTAGTAGGCGCCAAGTGGTGCGATCTGCGGAATGGGAATGCCGGTCGTATCAATCTCTTCCAGAGTGCAAGCGGTTGTGAACGGACGTTCGGATGCGAGTCGATCGGTGAAGTACAGGTGCGGCTCCTCCTCAGCCAATCCGAGAGACTCCAGGCTTGCACGCGGGATGATCACCCGTACGTCGTGCAGGCTTGAGTTTGGATGGAGATTAACCAGAACCAGAAACCGCTGCCGGCTCGCCGGATCGAACCGCAAAAAAGAATAACACCAATGACCGCTCACCGTTTCGTCTCCAATCCGACCGAATTTCGGATTGTCGCGATTCACCGGATTAAGCGGATAGAAGACGCCGTCGCGAAAGGCTGGTTCAGCTGTAATATTCACAAGTTGCGAATAGAACGCGCGGAGTGCTTTTTGTTCAGCGGATAACCGGCCGCCATCACACTTGTGTTTGTTAACCCAACGCACCAGCTCGGGCATCGACCAGTAGTCGAAGATCGAGGTGCGCCCATCGTCGCCGCCAAATCCTTCCGGCACCGATCGCCGGTTCGCCGACTTCCTGTCCGTTGTAGAGGAGCAATGGGCCCCGCGATAATCCGAACAGGATCGCCGAGACTGCGCGCCCGACCTCCATTCCAATGCCGCCCCATTGTGTCGGTGTCGCCAATCTGACTTCGTCGTGGTTCTCCGCATAGTGAAGTGAATTGTCGAAGATGAATGCGTCGTGACCGACGCTGTCGATGTCATTCGCCCACCCTGGACCTTCGTAAATCTTCTTGATCGCGCGATAAGTCGGATCGTCGTAGACAGCGTTAAAGCCGGCATCGAGAAGGTCGAACATCACGTTGCCGCGACCGTAATTAAGTTGCGCCAGCACCGGATCGCTGCCGGGGACTTTGGCCGGATCATTATCGTAGGCTTCGCCGATGAAAACGGTGTCTGCCTGCCGTTCCCGCGCGCGATGAATCAACCAGTTCCAAAACTCCGGCGGCTCCATGTGCGACATGTCGCAGCGAAAAGAATCAACCCCGATCTCCTGCCAGTACGCAATGACCTGGTCCATCTTTTCCCAGGTATCCGGAGTCGGCTTGTCAGGAGTCGCCGCATTCGGATACTCGCGAGTCAGGCGTTGGGGATCGGTGAAATCGAAGCCATAGTTAATTTTTGCCGTCTCATACCAATCATTCAGTTGGGGCTTCCAACTAGCGACGTTGTTTCCGGTCGCACGGCCGTGATCGAGTTCGCCATCGAACCGGCCATCACACTTCATCCCGGGAAGCTGGCAGGTCGGGCTGATCGGTTCGTCATTCCGCCAGGTCGGGAGTTGCAGCGGTGGGCCATCGGCGTCCGGCTCTAGATAAAAATAATTATTCTGCGGAGCGAAGAACTTCGATTTGTCGTCACCGTGGCCGAAGTTGAATTCCGGTTTCACCGTGCAGTCGTAACATCGCGCCACGTGGTTAGGGACGAAGTCGATCATGGCCTTCAATCCGTGATCATGCAGGCGGGCGAGCAGCGCCTTGAATTCGTCCAGCCGCGCGGCGGGATTGACGGCATAATCCGGACAGACATCAAAGTAATCCTTGATCGCGTAAGGGCTACCGGCCACGCCTTTCAACAAATCGGGATCATCCGCGCGGTTGCCCAATCTTTGAGTAATCCGTACCGCTGGCTTGTCGCAGCAATCCAGTCAGCCAGATATGCGAGAATCCCATTTCCCGCAAAGACTGCAGCGCAGCGCCGTTGATATCGGTAAATTTGCCGGTGCCATTCTCGAGAAGGGAGCCGTTGGGCTTTCGGGTTTCATTCGTGTTCCCGAACAGACGGACAAACAATTGATAAATGCGAATCTTTTGCTGATCGGTGCCAAGACGTCCTCGCCGTTTCGCAAAAGGCGAGTGCTGCGCCTTCAGATCCAGCTCATAGTAATGAGGGATGTACTTGTCGCCATGTCCAGCGATGACCGACTGATCGATGCACCCAAAGAACCGGCCCCATCCATCATTTTCAGAAAGATCCTTCGCATAAACAACGAGGTCTAATTTCGTCGCTTTGCCCAATCGGCCTCGCGGTATGCGAAGAATGATTTTTCTCGCTCCCCTCAACTTTACGTCGCTTTCGAGCGTCCGGTCGCTCCATTTCCACTTGTCCCAATGCCGTGCAAAACAGGCGTCAGCCTCGGTGAAAGAATCGAACATGACGAAAAGATCTGCCTTGAACGGAAGAAAAACCGTCGATCCTTCGAAATTCCGAGCGAATGGGATCACCGCCGAGCCGACCGCGCGATGCGTCCTGATCGCCACGCAAAGCATCACCTGCCCGCGACCCAGATCTGGTGCGCGATAATCAATCGCGAGATCCACATTGGTCAGCGAAAGCGAGATGACGGCGCCATCTGATCCTTCAATTTGTTGGTGCAAGCTTTTTCGTTTAACTCGGATTCAGTTCGAATTGCAATTCCCGGAGCGCTCCGGTGTGTCCAGATTTTTTTGCGGACGCGGTGCAACAGCTTCGTTCGGTTTCCGATTGTAACACCGATCACGCGTCCGGCCCCGATCCCCGGAGTTGAGCGCTAGGGAAATGGCTTGGCCGGGCGAGAGTCAGTCCGGCAAATCGCAGCGATCCCGGGATCCTTATCGGCAGCATTCTTGAAAAACATGTCGCTGACGTAAAAGGAGAAAGAGTCCTTCGTTGTGGCAGCGCGCGCGGCTGTGAGCTGTTGCAATGCCTCGGCAAAATTTCCCTGGTCTATCTTGAGGGCGGCATCGGTAACGAGCCAATCTGCCGGGAGCGGGCCTTCCTTTGCTTTTTCGGCAATGTCGTCGCCGACCTTGCTGTCCCTGGCTTCAATCCGCGCAAGCCGGACTTTATAAAGACAATCGATGACGGCTGACCCGCGGGGAGCGCGTAGCGCCGCTTGTTCGTAACGGCGAATCGCCTCTCGCGGGTTGCGATTCATCCGCAGAACCTCTGCCCACTGGTAATAGTTCCCCCAAACAAACGGCGCTGCTGCGGCGGCGGCTTCACAAAAGCGCTCCGCCGCTGCATCATCATTGCGGCGCATGGCAATCCGCGCCCGAAACGAATTGGCACCATCCAGATTTTCCCCAGCGGTGATTGCGTTGGCAAAGAGGGAGTCCGCTGTACCAAGGTCCCCGTGTTCGAAACAAAGCATTCCGACCATGAGGAAAATTCCGCGATACGAACTATTCTTGCGCCGCGCTTCGAGGAGCCGTTCGCCAGCTTCGCGCCACCGACCGGCCGCATTCGCTCTGAGCGCCTCCTCGACGAGGTCGTCTGACGAGACCCCGGGGAATTTTTCCGGCCTGGACGCCTCGACCTTTTGTTTCTGGTGCGACCGGTAAAGATAGAGCCAGTACGGGACTTTGGTGCCGAGGTAGAAAACAACAGCGAGTAGCAACAAACAGCCGATAATGAGGACCGCCTTCTGCAGCTCGAAGATGCGGGAAGATTCTTGATCCGGGCGCAAGACTGTGACGGGGTGCGCCGAAGGGCGGCTTTCGTCGGCCGACTCAGTGCTCGCCGAGATCCTTTCCTTCGCCGGAGGCTCGGGCGATGCGGAAGGCGCTTCGTTTTCGGGTGCGGGAATTTGCGCAGGCTCCTGCGGACGATCACTCCGTGTCCGAGCGCTTCCGAGAAGACGGCGCTGTTCGGGCGTGAGCCCGCGTCGTCGCGCGGCCTCGCCGCTCCCGAGGGAAGGATCAGAGCCGGGAGGCGTACCTTGAGGCTCAGTTTTATCGTCCGGTGCTGTTCTATCCATGGAAAGACTCCATTACGAGACACCGCCACGAACATAAAGGCAAAAAAACGAGTTTGGGAACACGACTCAAATCGTTTGGAAAGTAAACGCCTTGCAAAGCCCAACCCGCACCGGAAAGGTGAGCGACGATGGCGGACGACTTTGCAAAATTGAATTCACGCATCGTTAGCGCAGCCGCGGCGGGCCAGCTAAACCAGTCGAGCGCGCAAAATATCTCCGCGTTGCTCCGTGGCGCACCGCCGTTGTACCGGGAAGTCATCAACGAACTGGTCGAAGCCCAAGCGTGGAGTGAATTGAACGATCGCTTCTACAAGACACTCGCATTTGGTACGGGTGGTCTGCGTGGAAGAACGATCGGAAGAATTGTGACGAGAGCGGAACGGGGCAGCGCGAGCAAGGAGCAGCGACCGGAGTTCCCATGTATCGGCACAAACGCGATGAATTTTTACAACGTCAGCCGCGCCACTCAGGGGTTGGTGGCCTATGTAAAGGAGTGGCGCGCGGCCGAACGGATCGCCGGAAAAGCGAAAATCGTAATCGCGTACGATACGCGGCATTTCTCGAGGGAATTCGCGGACCTCGCGGCGAATGTGGCAGCGGAGAATGGTTGCGACGCCTGCGTCTTCGACGGACCGCGTTCAACACCAGAGTTATCGTTTGCGGTGCGCCATTTGAAAGCAAGCGCGGGAATCGTCATTACCGCGAGCCACAATCCGCCGCAAGACAATGGCTACAAAGTTTACTTCGATGACGGCGCGCAGGTTGTGGAGCCGCACGCGGGTGGAATCATCCGGAAGGTGAACGCGATCGAGAGCGAATCCTTCCCGCCGCTTTCGCCTAACGAGTGTGGATCGGTCGCGCAACTCGGCCGCGAAATCGATGAAGCTTACATGGCGCGATTGGAAACGCTGGTGCTCAATCCGGCATTGGTAGGCGAGTTGAAAACGTTGCGCATCGTTTTCACTCCGATCCATGGGACGGGCAGTGCCATCATCAAGCCGATGCTCAGGCGTCTCGGATTCAGTTTCGAAACGGTCCGGGAACAGGACCAGCTTGATGGCGATTTCCCGACGGTGAAATCACCGAATCCGGAAAACGCGGAGGCACTCGCCCTCGGGATCAAGCAGGCACAAAGAAGCGCTGCAGACCTTGTCATTGCAACCGATCCGGATTGCGATCGAATGGGCGTTGCAGTGCGGACCGCATCAGATGAAATGAAGTTGCTGACCGGAAACCAAATCGGTTCGCTGCTCGCTTATTACCGGGCGAAGACGCTTTTCGAAGCGGGCGTCCTAAACAAGGAGAATGCCGGCGATGCCGTAATCATCAAAACGTTTGTCACCACCGATCTGCAAAAAGCGATCGCGAAGCGTTATGGATTGCGCTGCGTCGAGACGCTCACTGGTTTCAAGTACATCGGCGCGAAACTTGGGAAATATGAGCGCGCGCTCCCGGCGGAGGTAGTCGAAAAATATCGCGAGCTGCCGGAAGAAGAGACCCGCAAACTTCGGCTCGAATATTCTTCCTTCTACGTTTTCGGCGGCGAAGAAAGTTACGGATACAGCGGTGCGGACTTCGTGCGTGACAAGGACGGCAACGGCGCGGCGATCATGTTCTGCGAAGTAGCGGCATACGCGAAGTCGAGAGATCTGACGATCGCTGCGTTGCTCGACGAGGTTTTCGCAACGTTCGGCTATTATCAGGAAAAGAATGCCGCGCTCACATTCGAAGGCGCGGAAGGGGCGGACAAGATCAAGCGTCTCGTGGAATCGTACGTCAGTGTCCCGCCTTCGGCGATACTCGGAGCCGACGTAACGCAGATGAAGGATTTTGCGAAGGAAACCTTCTACGATGTGGAAGGCGACGAAATTCCAAAGGAAAAAATGCTAATCTTCGAACTCGCCGACAGGACACGCATCGCGGTGCGCGGTTCCGGAACGGAACCAAAGATCAAGTACTATCTGTTTGCCGAGCGGCAGCCGACGGACGGAAAATTCACTGCCGCTCAATTGCGGGACATCAAAACTGTCGTGGGAGCGCATCTCGATTTGCTTTGGGAATGGCTGCGCGAAGATGCGGCCAGGCGCCTGTCTGCATAACCATCTCGACATCCAGCCCGAAGCAGAGACAGTTTGTGGCATGGCGGCTGAAATTAAGTTGAACGGAGGAGAGATCACGGTCCTGAAAGCGATGGGTCTATCGGGGAGTTCCATTCTTGGGAAAATGCTGATCGAACGGGCCGGAGAGATGGAGCCCGCCGAATTTCTCGATACGCTCGTGGGCCTGCTCGATCTCGGGTACGTGGTTTCGAATCGAGTGAACGTGCGCAATCTCGCGGAAGTCGAAATTGCGCTTTTCCGCGTCAGTCCGACCCATGCGCGTGATCTGAAAGAGGCCGTCGTCCCGGCGGGAAGTCGCACCAAGGTCAGGGAGCGACGACGACGACGCAATTGAGGTCGCTTTCGAACCGGTGAAAGCTTTGCGCCTGTGGCCCTGGCTGGCGGCGATCGCGAGCGGTTTTTCCTGCGCCGCCTGCTTCGCGCCCTTCGCTCAAACGTGGCTTTGCTGGATCGCGTTGACGCCGCTTCTGGCCGCGATTTGGTTTTCCGGCGAAAATGCCAGGCGCCGCTGGCTGCGCGATTTGTTTCTCGGTTACGTCGCCGGTCTCGCTTTTTTTTGGACGGTGTTTTTCTGGCTGCGAACCGTGACCATCCCGGGTTGGGTGCTGGTCGGCGTTTACATGGCCACTTATTTCGCGCTCTGGAGCTGGCTCTGTGGTCAGCTCCGGCCGAGGGTTGCCAAGATTCCAGTCGGTGCGGCGCTCGGTCCACTCGTCGAGGAAGGATCCCAAGATGCCTCAACAGAAAGTGGCGGTTATAGCTTTACTTCTCCTAACGAGTTGCCTCCCAATCCATCGCCGTGGCTTCGCTCGAGCAATAACCTTTTACTCGCTTTTCTGCTCGCAAGCGCGTGGGTCACACAGGAAGTTTTGCGCAGCCTGGTCCTGACCGGCTGGGGTTGGAATAGCCTGGGCAGCGCGTTGCACGGCCAGCTCGCGATGATCCAGATCGCGGAGTTCACCGGCGTGGCCGGTCTTTCCTTCGTCGTCGCGTTTGCAAACGTGATCGCAATGGCTACGGCGCGACGCTTCCTCCTTGAAATTCACGCGCGCCCGATCCGGCCGCACTTCGATCTAACACTGACACTGGCGGCGCTGGTCGGTTTGATGGCCTACGGGTTGCACGCGCTCCAGATTCACCGGCCGGCCAAGAACCTGCGCGTCGCCGCGGTTCAAGCAAACATCCCGCGCGAGCATAAATTCAACCGTGAATTCGCGCAGTCGGTTTTCGACCAATTTACACGGCTCAGTGAAATCGCCGTGCGGCCCGAATCTCCGCCCGACCTCCTCGTCTGGCCGGAAAGCTCGATGCCCGGGCCAGTGCTGGAGGACGAATCGAGCAATCAATTCGTTATGGAGTTCTCCGCTTCCATAGGAACGGATTTGCTCCTGGGGACAATCGAAATAGAAGGGACGCGGGCCTACAATGCAGCTTTGCTCGTCTCCGATGGCGGGGAGCGAATCCAGATTTATCGCAAAGTGCACCTTGTGCCCTTCGGCGAATACGTTCCGGGCCGGCACACGCTTCCGCTGCTCGCGAAGATTGTCGGAGATCAGGTGCCGGACGATTTTGCGTTCGGAACCGAATACACGGTTTTTCGCCTAACGGACGGGAAGGCGCGGGTCGCCCCACTGATTTGTTTTGAAGACACAATCGGTGAATTGACCCGGCAGTTTGTGCTCGGCGGCGCGAACCTGCTCGCGAACGTAACCAACGACGGCTGGTTCCTGCGTTCGGCCGGTTCCACGCAGCACATCGATAATGCAATCTTTCGCTGCGTGGAAACGCGCCGCCCGATGGTCCGCGCGGCGAACACCGGTGTGACCTGCCTCATTAACGAATTCGGACGCATTACGCAGAGGTTGGTGGACGACAACGGGAGCCAATTTACCGAAGGCGTCCTCATTGGTGAGGTCGCGATTCCGACCGGGGCCGAACAGACCTTCTACGTGCGCCACGGGGAACTCTTCGCAAAACTCTGTGTTGGCATTACGCTGGCGACGCTCGTGTTTGTGCTGTTTCGTTTCGTTAGGCGAGGCAAAGCAACATAGTCGCTGCGAATTTTCGTGCGTCACGGCTCGCGCTCGCTAATCGTAGTGCCAGGTCGAAAACCCATGAACAACGATTTCGTCATCTATGTCCGCGGACTTCGCAAATCCTACGACGCCTTGGAAGCAGTCAAAGGCATCGATTTCGAAGTGCGATCGGGAGAAGTCTTCGGCCTCCTCGGACCGAACGGCGCGGGCAAAACCACCACGCTCGAAATCCTGGAGGGTCTGCGACCGCGCTCCGCCGGGGACGTGAAAGTTCTTGATTTCGATCCCGACCGCCAAAAGCAAAAACTGAAGGATCGCATCGGCGTTTGTCTGCAAGCGACGAATCTTCCCGACAAGATCACCGTGCGTGAAGCGCTCGATCTTTTCGCAGCGTTTTATTCCCGCAACGCTGACGGCGAAGCGTTGCTGAAACGCTTGCAGCTTGAGGAAAAAAAAGATGCCGCCTACGCGACCCTGTCCGGCGGCCAGAAGCAACGCCTCGCCCTCGCGCTCGCTTTGATCAATGAACCGCAGCTCCTGTTCCTCGACGAACCCACCACCGGACTCGACCCGCAAGTCCGCCTCGAGATTCGCGATTTGATCGAAGAATTGCGGGCGGACAAGCGCACGCATTCTGCTAACGACGCATTACATCGAGGAGGCCGAGCGCCTCTGCGATCGCGTGGCGATCATCGACGCTGGAAACATCATTGCCATGGGGACGCCGCGCGAGCTGCAGGAGAAAAGCGCCAACCAGTCGGCCATCGAGATAAGATTGACTCAGCCACTAAAAGAGGGCGCGCTCCCGGACTGGACCGACTCGATTCGCAGCGTGATCAGCGAGGATCGATATCGTATCACCGTGTATTCCAAGCGACCGGCCCGGACATTGGTCGAAATGGTGAAATGGGTCGATGCCAACGGATTCGAACTCGACGACGTGCATCTTTCGCGGCCGACCCTCGAAGACGTTTTCATCGAATTGACCGGCAAGAAACTGCGCGACTGATCCGTGACAGCGCGAAGACAATTTTCATCTTGTCACGGCAGGCCGCCCCATGAAACATTCGCCGTCATGAAAAGGACTCTCGTGAACCTCGTGTTTTTTGCTTTTGCAGTCCTCTTCATCGCGCGTCCGGCGAATGCAATCGTGTTTGGTCAACTCGATGATTTCGAAGGCGGCACGTCCATGGGCTGGGCGGGTTACATGATCAGCGTACCCACCGGTGGCCCGGCTGGCGCTGGCGATCATTATCTCGAGCTGATCGCGGATGGCATGGGCTCCGGCGGTCGCTTGACCACGTTTAACCTCCAGCAGTGGCTCGGCAATTATATTGCCCAAGGCGTTACCACGATCGAGCTCGATCTCAGAAACGAAAGCGCGGTTACGCTTTCGATCCGGCTCGCTTTCAAATCACAGAACCTGATGAATGCGCCCGGTTATCTGTCCGCTCCGGTCACACTCGCGGTCGGCAGCGGTTGGCAGCATTTCTCGATTTCGATCGCGGCCGCGAACATGATTCCGATCGGTGGCCCGGTCGCCTACAACACATTCTTTTCCACCGGGATCGGTGACGCGCGTATTATCAATGAAGCCGGTGCAACGAATTTAAATGGCGACTTTGTTGTCGGTCAGCTTGGGATCGACAACATTCACGCCGTGCCTGAGCCCGCGCCCGCCGTGCTCATGGTGGGCGGTCTGCTCTTGTTCGTGTTCAGGTATTTTCGTCCGGCTTCCAGGACAACAAAGTAGTATCCGGTCGAAAGGCCGCCCGCTTGCAATGGGGGCATGGTCGGGAAAGCTTCCCTGCCAAATGATCGCACTCTGTTTGCCGATTCAGATCGAGATGGAAAAACTGCGCGACTGAAATGAAAGCCTTTCTCGCCTTCCTCAAGATCGACCTCAAGCTCGCGATGCGGAACCGGGCCGTCCTCTTCTTCAACTATCTCTTTCCGCTGATGTTCTTTTTCATTTTTGGTTACGCCTTTGATGCAAAACAGGGAAGCACCGCGGTGATCGTGGTCACAATGGTGACGACGATTGGCATTCTCGGGAGCGGGTTCTTCGGCGCGGGCATGCGCGCGGTCCAAGAGCGTGAGGAGAACATTCTGCGGCGTTTCAAAGTGACACCGATCACGCCGGTGCCCTTCCTCCTCGCTTCCATCACGACTGGCGTGATCCTTTATCTGCCCACCGTCGCGTTGATGCTTCTTCTCGCGCACAACCTCTACGGAATGGCAATGCCGGGAAATTTGTTTTCGCTTTTCTTGTTTGTCTGTTGCGGGGCTGCGGCCTTTCGCTCCCTCGGCTTGATCATCGCCGCGGTCGTCAATTCTACGCAGGAGGCAAACGTTCTCATCCAGATCGTCTACATGCCGATGCTTCTGCTCAGCGGCGCGACCTTCCCGCTTTCCTTCATGCCGAACTGGCTACAAATCGTCACCCAGTTCATTCCCGCGAGCTATCTCGTGACGGGAATGTCCGGAATCCTTCAACGCAGCGAATCGATCCTGCAAAATTCGAAATCGGTCTTCGCACTCATCGTTACCCTGCTGGTCGCTCTCTTCATTGCGACGAAACTGTTTCGCTGGGAAAAGGAAGAGAAGCTACGGGCCTCGGCGAAGCTTTGGGTGTTGGTTGTCTTACTGCCGTTCTTTCTACTCGGCACCTATCAGGCATGGAGCCGGCAGGAATTAACCAAGGCGAAAATTCTCGCGCGCGATCGGGCTCGCAGGCACTCCTGGTTGATTCAGAACGCACGCATCTTCGTCGGCAACGGCAAGGTCATCGAATCGGGCGCGGTCCTGGTGCGCAACGGCAAAATCGATCATGTCTACGAGGGAAATTCTCCGGATGCGAAATCATTGAATGCTGAGGCGATCGACGCCGCCGGCAAGACGGTGCTGCCGGGTCTGATCGACATGCACGTCCATCTTGGTGCGACCGGCGGGTTCCCGGAAGACTGGACAAAGTTCGATCCAGCCAAAGCGGCCGAGCATGCCCTGGAAGCGTATTTGTATTGCGGCGCAACCGCCGTCCGCAGTGTCGGCGACCGGCTCGACTACATGCTGAAACTGCGAGCAAAATTTGGGACGGGGGAGAAGTTAGGCACGGACCTGTTCTTCTGCGGACCGCTTTTCACGGCTGAAGGCGGGCACGGAACCGAGTATGCGAAGTACATGCCGGAGGCGATGCGCGCATCCTTCAATGCGCAGTTCGTGCGCACGCCGAAGACGACAGAGGAAGCCCGCAAGGAAGTCGATGAACTGGCAGCGCAGCATGTCGACACCATCAAAGGCGTGCTCGAAGCCGGCGTGCCCGGGTATTCCTTTAATCGGATGGACGTAAACATTCTGCGCGCGGTCGTGGAAGAGGCACACGAGCGGAAACTTCCGGTCGCCATTCATACCGGAAGTAGCAAGGACGTGCTGGACGCAATCGCGCTCGGGACCGATTCGGTCGAACACGGCTCGTTCATCGATGAGATTCCCGATGCGGCGATGACGGAAATGAAAGCGAAGGGGATCGCCTACGATCCAACGTTAAGCGTGGTCGAAGGCTTCATGGATTTTGCGAAAGGCGATACCACATTGCTCAAGCGTTCGCTGGTCCAACAAGTAACGCCGAAGGATTTGCTCGACGGAACTGAAAAGGCGGCGAAGAGCGATCAGTTCAAAGGTGTGCGCGAAGGCTTGAGCCATTATCCGATGTCGTTGCGAATCGGCGGCGATAATCTAATCAAGGCCTGGCGCGCCGGCGTTATGCTCGTGACCGGTTCTGATGCCGGGAATTTTCTGGTCATGCACGGGCCGACGGTGCAGCACGAAATCGAGCTCTGGGTCGCGGCCGGAATTCCCGCCGAGGTGGCGCTGCAGGCGGCGACTTACAACGCGGCCAAACTGCTGCATGCGGGCTCGCGAATCGGCACGGTTGAGAAAGGGAAAGACGCAACTCTTCTCGTGGTTGACGGAAATCCGCTCCAGGACGTGCATGCTCTCTCTTCCATCTCACTCGTTATGCTGAAAGGCGAACGCGTGGGGCGGACCGCGCTCTTCGAGCAGAAGTGACCCCGACCGCGCCCGGATCGGGAGCCATTTCAATACAAGCCGTCTCATAAACAGCGCTGTCATTCTGAGCGCAGCGAAGAACCTCTCAATTTACCTCAAGGCGCGCTTTATGAGAATTGATGAGAGCTGAAGAAGGTCGTTGGCGCTACGGAGCAGAACGGATCGTCGCGCAGCAATTCCCAAGGTTTACGTTTCCAACCTTCTTCGTATGCTCACCCGCGACATGCGCCCGCCCGCGTTCTTTCGATCACTTCTCGTTTTCGCTTTCGTCGCTCTGGCGAATCATGGACTGGCCTATGGACCGGACGGACACCACATCGTCGGCGCAATCGCGGACGAGCGATTGGCGAATACGCCCACCGGCCAAAAAGTCGCACAGCTTCTCGACGGCATGACCTTGCGAGAGGCAGCGCAAGTCCCCGATACCATCAAAGGCTGGGACAAGAAGGGCGTCGACGACCCCAAGAACGCCGAATATTTTTCGTCGCGTCCGCGGATCGCTGTCCAACTCCGCGAATTCTGGAAAGCAAATCAGCCAACGCACGATCCGAATTCACCGATGCCTTCGCATCATTGGTTCCATTACACCGATGTGCCGGTGGAAGCGGCCAGCTATTCCAGCGGCAAAACGGGACGAAGCCAATGGGACATCGTCCACATGATCTCCTATTGTATCGCCGTAATCAGAGGGGAAATTCCCGAGGACAATCCGCGCAAGATTACGAAGGCCGTAGCTGTGATTTTGCTGGCCCATTATGTCGGTGATATCCATCAGCCGCTCCATGTCGGCGCGGAATATTTTGATCAGAATGGACACAAGATGAATCCGGACCTTGGGAAACCCGCCCTCGAAGATCAAGGAGGGAACTCGATTACACTGGAGCTCGCCGGTGCCGATTCCGGAAGGCCAAAGAAACTTCACAGCTTTTGGGACGGCGACCCCGTGACCGCGCTTTTTCCAGCGAACATTGCCGTGATCGAAGAAAAAGACGCGCGCAGAACGCAAATGGATGCCGCGGAAAAAGTCCTGGTCCACAACTTTGCCACCCAGGAGCCAGTGGGTTGGCGACTCCCTGCCAACATGGCACTGAAAGACTACGCCGAAGCCTGGGCAAACGAGATTTTGCCGATCGCGCGTCAAGCCCATGACCGTCTGACTTTTCAAGGCGTCGTTCCCACTCCACAGGAGGATGGATCAACCCTCGCAGCCGGGACCGCGCGCGAAAAACCGATGCCCGATCACCTTTCCTACCGCGCCTGGTCCGCGATAATCGTGAAGGCCGAATTGCACAAAGCCGGTTGGCGTCTCGCCGATCTGCTCGAAAAAGCACTGGCCCCCGGCGTTAATCCAAGCGTGGCTGTTTCGGCTCCGACGACGACCGCAGCAATGGCGAGCCCTTCACCGGATTCGCTCACAAGCGCGACACCGGTGGCCCCCCAAACGAGTGGTTCTCTCTACGGCGCATATCCGCAAAACTACAAGGAGATCGTGAAAGATTGGCTGAAATCCAGGCTGCCCGATCCCACGAATACTTTGATTCAATGGCAGGCCCAACCCAAGCCGGCAGATCTGCCGAATGGATCCGGCGCCAGACTCTACGGCTATCTCGTGACCTTTGGACTCAGTTCAAAGGATGGTGCGGGTCTCCCCGGAAAAATGCAGGCACATGCTGCCTTGATTCATGACGGACAAGTAGTCGGGGCGGACGGTTTCCACGATCGACCGTAGGTTTGCTCGTGCGAGATTTCGCTCCCGCGATTTCTGCTCATGTTTTGAACACGGGAATTAATACCGAAACGATCAGCCTGGCAGGATTGCTCGAACGCGCGAGGGATCACGAAGCGAATTACCTGCAACGAACCGCCGGCGTCTCTCACGAAAGGAAAGGAATTCGGAGTAGCGAGCTGTTCTTTCTCTACGTTGCGATCGCAGACCGCGAGCCCGCCAGGATCCTCGAATCGGGACGGGCGCGGGCCCAGAGCACGCTCGTTCTCGCTCGATTATTTCCGCAGACGGCAATCATCAGTATCGAGTCCGACGCCTCATCGCCAGATGTCGGGATCGCCACGGAAAGGCTGAAACCCTACGGCAATGTGGATTGCCGTTTCGGCGATTCGCGCCAGCTTCTGCCAGAATTGCTGCGACCGGGTGATGTCATCCTCATCGACGGTCCGAAGGATTTTCGCGCACTCAAGCTGGCTTTACGACTTCTCCGCACGGGCAAACCGCGCGCCGTTTTCGTACACGATCTCTGGCTCGGTCTTCCGGCTCGGCGCTTCGTCGATCGCTATCTGCGCACTGCCTTCCTGAGTGATGATCCGGAGTGGGTGCGGCAGTATTCGCACCTGGATTCGAGCACACGGACGCCGCCATCTCCCACGGGACATCGACGTGCTTATGGCGCAACGTTCGCGTGTCTTCCGGCAGCGAGAGACAATTATTCGCTCCGCCTGCTCCAATGCAACATCGCAGAGGCACTCGATCGAATTCGGGAAACAGTCCGCAAGATTTTCCGCCGGCCGCCGCGTGTCCGGCCCGCGGACTTCTAATCATAAAAAAAGCGGGCGAGAGATTTCTCTCTCGCCCCGCGATCCCTAACCTGAAAATTTTAGCTCCGGTTTTTCCTATCTTGCTGCTTGTTGCATTCGGCCTTTAAGGTCGCGAATTGTTCCGGGGAGAGAATGCCTTCCGCTGATTTCATGAACTTCTGCATGCTCGCCTTCGTGTAACCTTCTTTGTCGCACTGAGCCTGAAGCGCATCGAGTTTCGTTTTCTGATCGGCTGACAGATTCAGTTTCGCGTAGCTGTTAGCGCATGCCTTTCGGCTCGCGCCCTGAGCACAGCAACCCTTCATATCGCCCGCCTGCACCGATGCCGCGGCAAATGCAATCGCCGCCACTAAAGCCAAACCTTTGAGTATGATCATGGTAACGGGGTCAGACAGCCCTCATACGTAAACTGTTCAAAACATTTCCGGCCGCACCACCATCGCCGATGTTGCGATCCACTCTAAGCTGCCTGGAATTGCATCGCGCCATCCTTCACACTCACCCGGATGGTCTGGCCTTCGTGGAATTTGCCTTCGAGAATCTCGAGACTGAGCGGATCGAGAATGAACTTCTGGATCGCGCGTTTTAGCGGGCGCGCGCCATAAACCGGATCGTAGCCTTCGCGCGCAATCAGGGCCCGGGCCGGATCGCTCAGTTCGAGCGTGATCTTTTGTTGTTCCAGACGTTTCGTTAGGCGATGGAGTTGGATCTCGACGATCTGTTTCAGTTCCTCTTCATTCAGCCGATCGAAAATGATGATCTCATCAACGCGATTCAAAAACTCCGGGCGAAAATGCTGCCGCAACGCGTCCATCACCAACCGGGTCCGCGCTTCGCTCGACGATTCTTCCATGATGAATTGCGATCCGATGTTCGATGTCATGATGATGACCGTGTTCTTGAAATCGACCGTTCTCCCCTGCCCGTCCGTGATCCGTCCATCGTCGAGCACTTGCAGCAGGACGTTGAAAACGTCGTGATGCGCTTTTTCGATCTCGTCGAAAAGAATGACCGAATAGGGTTTGCGACGGACGGCTTCGGAAAGTTGCCCGCCCTCCTCGTAACCGACGTATCCCGGTGGCGCGCCGATCAACCGTGCCACCGTGTGCTTCTCCATGTATTCGCTCATGTCGATGCGAATCATCGCGTTCTCGTCGTCGAACAAGAATTCCGCCAGCGCACGCGACAGTTCCGTTTTCCCGACACCAGTCGGACCGAGAAAAATGAACGAGCCGATCGGCCGGTTCTCGTCCTGCAATCCGGCCCGGGCGCGGCGCACGGCGTTCGAGACCGCGGTGATCGCCTGTTTTTGCCCGATCACGCGTTGCATCAGACGCTCCTCCATTTTCACCAGCTTTTGCCGTTCTCCTTCCTGCAATCGCGACACCGGAATGTGCGTCCAACTAGAAACAACCTCCGCGATATCTTCCTCCGTCACCTCCTCGCGAAGCAGTGTGGGCTTCTTTTCCTTTGATTCTTCCGCAGCCAGCATCGCCAGTTTCCGTTCCAGCTCGGGAATCCTGCCATATTGCAGCTCGCTCGCTTTCGCCAGTTCGCCACGGCGTTGGGTGCGCTCCAATTCCGTGCGCGCGGCATCGAGCTGTTCTTTCCACTTCCGCTGCTCGTCGAGGGTGGCCTTCTCTTTTTGCCACTCTGCCTTGAGCGCGGCCGATTGTTCTTTCAGGTCGGCCAGCTCCTTCTCCAATTTCTTGAGCCGCTCCTTGCTCGCCGGATCTTTTTCTTTCTTCAGCGCCTGTCGCTCCATTTCGTGCTGCATGATCTCGCGCTCGAGCACATCGATCTCCGTGGGCATCGACTCGATCTCGATTTTCAGGCGCGAGGCCGCCTCATCGACAAGGTCGACCGCCTTGTCCGGCAAAAAACGATCGCTGATGTAACGGTGCGAGAGCACCGCCGCCGCCACCAGCGCCGCGTCCTGAATGCGCACACCATGATGCACTTCGTAGCGCTCTTTTAGTCCGCGCAGAATCGCGATCGTGTCCTCCACGCTCGGTTCATCCACCATTACTGGCTGGAAACGCCGTTCCAGCGCCGCGTCTTTCTCGATGTATTTCCTATATTCGTTGAGCGTGGTCGCGCCGATCGTGCGCAGTTCGCCCCGCGCCAGTTGCGGTTTCAGCATGTTCGACGCGTCCACCGAACCTTCCGCCGCGCCCGCACCGACGATGGTGTGCAGCTCATCGATGAACAAGATGATCTGCCCCTGCGAATCAGTCACTTCTTTCAGGAACGCCTTCAGCCGGTCTTCGAATTCGCCGCGGAACTTTGCGCCGGCCACCATCGAACCAATGTCGAGCGCGATCAGCCGTTTGTTCTTGAGCGACTCCGGCACGTCGCCCGAAATGATCCGGCGGGCCAGACCTTCCACGATCGCCGTCTTGCCCACGCCCGGCTCGCCGATCAGCACCGGATTATTCTTCGTCCGCCGCGAAAGTACCTGCATGACGCGCCGGATTTCGTTATCGCGCCCGATCACTGGATCGATCTTTCCCCGCCGTGCGCGCTCGGTCAGATCCTGCCCGTACTTTTCGAGAGTTTGATATTTTCCCTCAGGGTTTTGGTCCGTCACGCGCTGCGAACCTCGCACCTGTTGAAGCGCTTGCATCAATTTGTCGCGACTGACGCCGAGATCCTTTAGCGCCTTCGCCGCCGGACCACTCTCACTGGTTAGGGCGAGGAGATAATGTTCCGCGCTCGTGAATTCGTCTTTCAGCTTCGCCATCTCACGCTCAGCAGCGTCTAGCGTCTTGCGCAATTCATTGCCAAGCCGCACGTCAGCCCCGCTCACTTTCGGACGGCGGTCCAGTTCTCCGCGGATGCGCGTTTCCAAATCGGCTGGGACGACGCCGAGCTTTTCCAGCAAGGGCCGCGTCACTCCGTCGGGTTGCTCGAGGAGCGCGAGCAGAAAATGCTCGTTTGTCATCTCGCTGCTCTGCGATTGCGAGGCCATGTCCTGCGCCGCTTGCAGAGCCTCCTGCATTTTTTGAGTAAATTTCTCGACTCGCATGTTCTGAGGATAACGAATGCCGCCGCGTGAGCAATCTGCCGGTGCTCGCAAATTATTGTCGTCCGCTGTCTCCGGACTGAGATTCTTACGCGGTCTCGCCTCTTAAATGAAATGAATCGTCTGATCAGTCCTGATTATTTCGACCACTCCGTGCGCTGGCTGTCGCACTTCAGCTCATCACATCACGCATTTCATCGAGCAATTTCGTTTTCGACTTGCCCTCGGTCGCCGGCGGGTCCACAACCGTGTTCGATGAATCCGTTTTCATCGACTCTCCACGAGGGAAGCAAGCGGATTAGACCTATGAAGACCGTTATTTGTCTGCTCATCATTGCTCTCACAGTTGCCACCGGTGTCGCAAAAGAGCCGAGTCAGCGCGGATCGCGAGATGGCACCACGAAGGACCGCGCCATCATTATGACTGGTTCGCGCGAAGCGCTTGGCGCGAAGAAGCTTGACGCCTTCCGTCGCCGATATCCCGATGCCAATTTCTTATCAGGCTCGATGTGGTTTGAGGACTATCACGGTAGACATCTCGACTGCATGACGCTGCCCACCAGCCACGGTAAGCGCACGATGTACTTCGACATCACAGATGTTAAGTAACACTACAGGCCTAGGCTCAACTTTGTAGTGCAACATTTGCTAGTTAGTAAGGAAACATTGATTGGGTGTTTTGTAGCCATGTCTTTATCTTGGTCTCGTTAGATGTAATCTCGATGAAGCTGCTTCCTTGTGCACTCGGACCTAGCTTGACGCTTCAAGAAGCACGCTCACTCGCTTCAAACTTTTCGTCCGCGGCAACGCTTCCAGAAAAGACCAGCGAAATCCCGCTCGGTTGTTCCGGCCCCATCAGTTCCTACCGCACGGATTTTCTATTCGCCTGTGACATCTTTCCGCGATTCCTGATGCGGGCGGAGCCGCAGTGGATTCGCGAGGGCAGAGCAATGCGTGTCGGCGATATCATTGTGCAGCGCGCCGTTTTGCCTCCGATTGGTTTCGGGCTCTGCGTAGAGTTTGCCGTGCGGATCTCAGCGCTCATAAGCGAGCCGAGCAAGCTCGGCTTCGCATACGACACACTCACTGGTCATTTAGAGCGAGGCGTATCGGAGTTTTACTTCGAGCGGCGTTCCGACGAACTTTTCTTTGTCATTCACACGCACTCAGAGCCTGCACATTGGCTTTCGCGGCTTGGCGGTGGCGTTTTCAGTTTGCCGTATCAGCGGTGGTGCACACAACAAGCTCTTAAGCATGCGAAGCGACGCTTCCAGAGTTGCAACCAAAACATCTAACCCATCGTCGCTGGAGCCAACCGCGAGCCGCCGTGTTATCCAGCTTCATATGAGTATCCGCAGCGGAAGGGCGGCGTCAGGCAAAAAAGGAACGACCAATGACGCCTGAAAAGTTTCGCAGTCTGGCGCTGGAGATTCCGGGAGCGGTGGAATCAGCGCACATGGGGCATCCTGACTTTCGCATCGAAGGAAGGATTTTCGCGACGCTCGGATATCCCGACGTAGACCACGGGATGGTGAAGCTCACTCCAGAACAGCAGCGCGCGTTTGTAGAGAAAGCGCCAGGCGTCTTCCGACCTTGCGCCGGCGCCTGGGGGAAGCAGGGATCCACTAGTGTCGACCTCGCTTCGGCGAGAGTGGACCTATTGCGCGCGGCTCTTGAGGCTGGGTCGAAAAATGTTCCCGCGAAGAGAAAAGCCTGACTCCATGCCGGGAGTCGATGCCGTAAACGGCCGCCATCCGAAGCATTTGACACTCGCTCACGGCCACGGTAGCTAATTCCCTGATTCGTTAGGCCTTTGTGCGCACCCCATCCAGCTGACGTTTATGAGCAATTCCGGCATCACGTCTGACGCACGCCTCCGGCCGCTGGCACGCTTCTCGAACCGGTTACTGGCAAACCCGGCAACCTACATCGTTGCAGGCATCGCGATCCTCGTGCTGGATCTCTTCACCGGGCCGTTTCTGAGTTTTCCGATTCTCTTCGTTATCCCCGTGGTTCTGTCGGCCTGGTTTTGCAGCGCGCGCCTGGCCTATGTGCTAGCCGTGCTTCTTCCGGTCGGCCGTTTCTTGATTGCCGCCTTCAGGGATACTTCCGCCATCATCACCGTTAATATCATTAACGCGCTCATCCGAGTCGCAGTCCTTGGCTTGCTCGCGTTTTTCGTCGCCCGCGTGGCTCGCCAAACCCGGGAAATCAAAGTCCTCCAGGGATTGCTTTCCGTCTGCATGTATTGCAAGCGCGTCCGCACCGAGGGCGAAAGCTGGGAGCAACTCGAAACATATATCGCCAAGCATTCTGAAGCCGATTTCAGCCATGGTTTGTGTCCCGACTGCGCGCAAAAGAAGATTAGACTCGTTCCCCTCGGATGAGGCCTTGCTCCCGGTCCGGGCTGCCTCCTCTGGTATCGGGCATTTCAGTGCTTCCCCTTGGAATTTATTCTTGTCTTTCCCGGCGGCAGCTGGTCTCCTTCTTTCTGGCCGGCCTGACAACACGCCCACAAAAGAACTTCGGCAAGCCGGGCTTTAATGGTATCCATTCTGGTCGTTAATCCCTATGAAGAATAAGAATCTCAGCAAGAAAATCCGGAGCTTGGAAGCTCGCCTGCAAAAGGGCGCGAAGAAGCTGGCCAAACTAAAACAAAAGCTTGCGGCCCAAACGAAAGCGGGCGGCGCAGGAAAGAAATCTCGAATGCAAATGGCTCCGATTGAGAAACCAATTGTTGCCAAAAAAGTGAAAAGGACGCTCAATCTCACGCCAGAGCGCCGGGCCCAACTTGCGGCGGCAATGAAAGCCCGATGGGTTGCCAAGAGAGCGGCGGCAGCAGCAGCTAATACGCAAAGCCCCTCGACGGGGACGGGGCTCGCGCCCGGGCCCGGTTCCCGGCCGCAATGATGCAGCCCTGGCGGCTACCGACAATATAGCTCCGAAATTCGCCGGATTGAACTGACCGCAGGCAATCCCGTGTCCGCGGCGTGGATAGCACGCGCGGAGACGGCTGATCGCGTTGCAGCACCCGACTTCTCCGCGTATCAGTCTCGTCCATGGAAACGGAGAAGACCCCTTTTTCAACGCGCGCGCTGGAGGTGCTGCGCCAGGGCCCGTTCTGCCGTTACATCATCGGCTCAGCCATTTCGGACACCGGCACCTGGATGCAGGTGATGGCGCAAGCGTGGGTGATGAGCTCGCTGACCAACAAAGCGATTCTGCTCGGCACGGTAAATTTCGCGGCCGGCCTGCCGACACTCGCGCTGACCATGATCGGAGGAGCCGCCGCGGACCGGTACGACAAGCGGTTGATTCTCATTGCAACGCAAGTGGTCCAGATCGCCCTGGCTCTCCTGCTGGGCTGGCTGGTGTTGACGAATCGAATTCACATCTGGCACGTACTCGTAGTGGCCGCGCTTCTTGGCGTTTCGATCGCGTTCGAAATGCCGGCTATTTCGGCGCTGGTGCCGGAACTGGTTAAGCGCAATCAAATCGCCACCGCAGTAGCGCTGGACCGCTCAGTTTTTCACGGCTCGCGTCTGGTCGGACCTTCCATTGCGGGATTGATCGTTGCCTGGTGGGGCGCGGCTTCTGCATTTTTTCTAAACGCATTCTCTTTTCTCGCGTTGATCGCCGCGCTCATTTCACTTCCGGCCCGCGTCGCCGGCTCGGCGGAAGAGGAAGAACAGAGACGAAGCGGAATGAAAGACGGTCTTCGCTACGTCGCTTCCGATCGAATCATGATCTGCATGATCGCCCTCATCGCGCTGACCACGATCTTCGTCTTTCCGATCATCTCCGTGATGCTTCCGCTTTACGTGCGCAATATTCTCCAACTCGGTCCCGATCGCATGGGCTTGCTCATGGCTGTCTCGGGCGTCGGCTCGCTTTCTGGCTCGCTCGGATTGCTCAGCATTGCGCGCGAAAACCGATTGAAATTCATGACTGGAAACGCCATCGCTGTCGCCGTGGCGATGTTTTGCATGTCGCGATCCACCAGTTTCTGGCTGACCGCCCTCGCGATGGGCTTCCTCGCCATTGGGCTCTCGATGAATTTCGGCCTCGCCAGCACGATCGTGCAGGAACGCGCGCCCGGACCTTTGCGCGGTCGAATCTCCGCTGTCTTCGGTCTCAGCTTTTTTGGTCTGATGCCGATCGGCGGCCTTCTCATTCCCGGTTTTTCTGACCTGATCGGGATGCGCACCGCGCTGGCTGTCTCCTCGATCATCTTCGGCATCGGCGCATTTTTCGTCCTCAGCGCAGCGGGCCGTCACGTATGCGACAAGCCCGTCTCACCCGAGCCAGAGCCGGAAGTCGCATCCGTCGCCTAACGAATGCTAACCTTCGCATTTAGATCGCGCGGCTCCGCGGAAGCGTCGCCCTCCCCCGTTTCAGCCTGATCGCATGATCTCATTTTCGACCTGCTGGAATTCCGGCCGGCACCAAGCCGGCGATGAGATGCTCCGCGAGATCAAAGACAAGCTTGGCTTCGATCTCGTCGAACTCGGTCATGGCATTCGAATTTCGCTCATGCCCGGCATCCAGAAAATGTACGATGCGGGTGAAATCAAATTCAGCAGCCTGCACAACTTTTGCCCGCTGCCCGTCGAAGTGATGGTGGCCTCGCCCGACTGCTACAGATTTTCCGCATTCGATCCAAAGGAGCGCGAGCGCGCGGTCAAGCAAACTTTCCAAACGATCGATTTCGCAGAACGGCTCGGTGCGCCTTTCGTGGTGATGCACCTCGGAGCGGTACCGATGTCACCGATCACTGACTCGCTCATTGAGTTGGCGAAGGCGGGCAAACTGCTCTCGCGAGAATTCGTGCGGAAGAAAGTGAAGGCGGTGCAGAAGCGTGAAGCTATCGCACCGCGTTACCTTGAGCGCGTCAAAGACTGCATGCGCCGGATCACCGATTACGCCGTGCAAAAAAATATTCGGCTCGGCGTGGAAGGACGCCGCGGCTACGAAGAAATTCCAAGCGAGCGCGAATTGCCCGTCATCCTCGACGAATTGAATTCGCCGCATGTCGGTTACTGGCACGACATGGGTCATATTCAGATCAAGGAGAATCTGAGGTTTCTCGATCACGCCGAGTGGCTGGAGAAAATTGGCCCGCGCGCGTTCGGCTGTCACCTGCAGGATTGCATTTGGCCGGCGCAGGATCACCAGCCGCCATTCGCTGGCGACGTCGATTTCGAGAAACTTGTTCCGCTTCTGCCGCCGAGCTGCTTATTTGTCTGGGAAATGAGCCCACGCAAAACGGCGGAGGAAATCCGGCGCTCTGTTGTCACCTGGAAAGAGCGTTTCGGCGGATGAAAAAAGTTCTCATCACACTGTTTCAAGTCGCCGTCACAGTCGCCGTGTTGATCTGGGTCTTTCACGATCCGCAGACGCGCGCGAAAATGTGGCTTGCGCTTCGAGCGGCCGATCGTCTGTGGATTGGTGCCGCCATGATTGCGTATTTCCTGGTCGAATTCGCGGCCTGCGTGCGCTGGCAAATCTTGCTCAAGGTACAAGGGATTCACCTGAGTGTGCCGCGCGTTTTAGGCCTGTTTTTGATTGGGATGTTTTACAATCAATTCCTACCCGGTGGCACGGGAGGCGACATCATGAAGAGCTACCTACTGCTGAAAGAGACACCAGGAAAAGCAACTGGCGCGCTCCTCGCCGTGGTTTTCGATCGCATGATTGGTCTGGTCGCGCTTATTGGCATAACAGGCACTTTGATCGCGCTGCGCTACGACTGGCTGACGCAACTTCCCGAGACGCGAGTTCTCGTCCACGGACTGTTGGCGGTGCTCGGCAGCGGCGTGTTGATGTTGCTCACTTCATTTGTCGTGAGCGGATTGAATCTCGCGCACAAGCTGCCGCAACGTTTTCCTGGCCGCGAGAAGCTGATCGAGCTTTCGGCCGCGTATCACCTCTACGCCCATCATTGGCGCGCGACAGGCGTCGCCCTCGGCGTGTCGGTCATTGCCCATCTCTCAACCTTTGCGACCTTTCTTTTTGTTGCCTACGCCTTTCACGCGAAGGTCGCGGTCGTCGACTTTTTTGCGATCATGCCGGTCGAGCGCACGATCTCGTCGCTCCCAATCAGCGTCGCCGGCGTCGGACTGCGCGAGAAGATTTTTCAAATCATGCTTCATGGGCTCTGCGGCGTGCCGGAAGCGGCGGCGGTCCTGATCGGGTCGATGAGCTTTCTCGTCATGCTTGCCTGCTCCGCGCCGGGCGGGATCGTTTATTTCTTCTACAAACCGAGCGGCCAGGCCGGGCACGTAAAGTTGAGAGAGATGCGCAAGGAAGTGGCGACGTTGGAGCATGAGATCACCGAAGGCGAGTAGGAAGAATCGGCAAGGATCGTCGGCGTCCTCATCGAGATCTTTGGAGAACAAGGAGAGGCGCAAAAGTGCCTCCCGCATTCTTAAGCGTCCATTTGTCGCGGTAACCTTTGCCATGACAGCAGACGGAAAAATCACGACGCGAAATCTCTCGCCGATTGATTTCACTTCGCGGGAAGACAAAGCGCAATTGATCCGGCAGCGAGCGCTCGGCGACGCCGTGCTCATCGGCCACACCACGCTGAAACGCGATAACGTCCGACTCGGAATCGCGCGTGAAGAACTTCGCCAGGCCCGTCTGGCCCGTGGCCAATCCGCCTACCCGCTTCGCGTTATCGTCTCAAACGAAGGCCGGATTGATCCAACGCTCAATATTTTCCAAACGGATTTTTCGCCGATCCTTATTTTTTCCACGACTCGAATGCCGAGGAAATATCAAACCGCGCTTCGCGAAAAGGCCACGCTCCATTTGAGTGACGCACACTCGGTGGATTTGGAATGGATGCTTCACCAGCTTTGGCGTGAATACCGAATTCGCACGGTGGCATGCGAAGGGGGCGCTTCGCTTTTTCGGGCGCTGCTGGAAGGGGGTTTGGTGGACCAACTCAACCTCACGATCGCTCCTTATCTCTTCGGGGGGCGAGATGCCCCTACGCTAACTGGATTGAGCAAGGATTTCTTGCCGGCCAGCGTGCACTGTTCGCTCGTAGAAATGCGAACCGTCGGCGACGAATGTTTCCTTACCTACCGGATTAGGCCGCGGCGCTGAATCAATTCTGGGGAGCGCAGCACGAACGTCGTTGCACTACTCATCAGCCGCCTTCCCAGCGCGCGGTCGCCGGACGAGTTCGCCACCGCAGTTCGGGCAAACCTGGCGCATCTCCTCCGCGCATCCGGGACAGAAGGTGCATTCGTAAATACAAATGTACGCCGTATCGCTCGGTGCGACAGGTTTCCCGCACTTCTCGCAAGCGTCTCTCATTTCCAGTGCCAAAATTCTTTCCTTTCGTTGCGGTGTCTGCGGGAGAGCTTATCCTCTCCGCTCTGCTCGAATACGCCGATCTTCATGCACAAAGGCAATTCCATTATTATGCACGCTCCGAGGCAAACCATCTTCGAAACGGCTGCTGATTTGGAGTTGTGGCCAAAAATCTTGCCGCATTACCGATACATCCGTTACCTCGAGCGGAGCCCGGAACGCAACGTCGTCGTGATGGCCGCGACCCGCTCCGGCATTCCGATTTCCTGGACCTCGGAGCAACTGATCGATCGGGAACAAGTCGAAGTCCGCTTTCATCATTTGAAAGCGTGGACGAAAGGCATGCGTGTGGTTTGGACGTTTAAGGAAACGCCTGCAGGGGTACTCGTTGAAATTTTGCACGACCTTCACTTTCGCGCTCCGTTACTGGCGCCCATCATGGAACCTATCGTCGGCGATTTCTTCATTCATCATATCGCGAACAAAACGTTGCGTTGCATGAAGGCGTATCTGGAAGGATCAAATAAATGAAAAATGGCGCGAGACGACGCGCGGTGATCACCGGTGTGGGCCCGGTGACATGTATCGGTGTTGGTCGCGAAGATTTTTGGCGCGGATTGCGAGCGGAAGAGAGCGGTATCCGGCGTGTGACCAGCTTCGATACTTCGCCTTTCAACGCGCACTGCGCTGGAGAAATTCTCGACTGGGTTCCGGAGAATTACTTTCCGCCGCATCGATTGAAGCGCCTTGATCGCTACGCGCAATTTGCAGTGGCCTCAGCGAAACTGGCGTTGGAGGACGCCGGCATTGTCTATTCCCGTGAAAAACCCCAGCACCGAGTCGGGGTCAGCTTCGGCACTGCGCTCGGTGGCGTTGCCAATGCGGAGGTCCAACACGCGCATTTCTTGAAAAAAGGAACGCGCGGCGTGAATCAAACCCTGGCGCTCCAGGTGTTTGGCGGCTCAGCACATACGAATATCGCCATTGAATTTGGATTTCGCGGAGTCGGGACGACGAATTCAAACAGTTGCGCCAGCGGCACGGTCGCGGTGGGCGAGGCTCTTCGTTACATCCGCGATGATTTTGCTGACGTGGTCGTAGCGGGCGGAGCGGAAGCTCCACTGAGTCCCCTCACCTTCGGCGCCTTCGCCATCATCAAAACCATGAGCCAGTTCACCGGCGATCCGGCCGAATTCGCCTGTCGGCCATTCGATCTTTTGCGCGACGGGTTCGTGATCGGTGAAGGCGCAGCCTCGCTGATCATCGAGGAGCTGGAACACGCCCGCGCGCGCGGCGCCAGGATTTATGCGGAGGTACTCGGTTATAGTTTAAACAACGACGCTTTTCACATGACGTCGCCATTGCCGACCGGAGAATGTTGCATTCGCGCAATGCAGGATGCTTTGCGTGACGCCGAGCTGCGACCTGAACAAATCGATTACATCAACGCGCACGCCAGTTCGACGCAATTGAACGACAGTACGGAAACGCTTTCGATTAAGGAAACGTTTCGTGATTACGCCTTTCGGATACCAGTGAGCGGCACAAAAGGATACACCGGCCATCCGTTAGGCGCGACCGGCGCAATCGAAGCGGCGCTCTGCGCCCTTGCGCTCGATCAACAATGGATTCCGCCGACGTTGCACCGCGACCATCCCGATCCGGCATGCGATCTCGATGTCGTTCCGAATCACGGACGTGCGGCGGAGCTGAATCACATCATGAGCAATTCGTTTGGCTTCGGAGGAATTAACTCTTCGGTGGTGTTGGGGCGCATGTAGAAAACGCACGTCATCCCGAGTCGCGACGACGATGAGGGACTCCGCATGTCGGATATTGTAGCTGCCGCCGTCACGGCCGCAGGCGTTACCACCCCACATACGATCTGCCGCTGAGGACAGCGGCAGCTACATCAAATCCGGACGATTCTCGCGCGTACGCTTGATCGCCTGCTCTGCCCGCCAGGCTGCGATCTCGGCGTGATTTCCCGAGAGCAAGATCTCGGGGACTTGCCAGCCGCGAAACTCGGCCGGGCGCGTGTATTGCGGCCCTTCCAGCAATCCTGCACTGAAACTATCATCGGCGGCGGATTGTTCGTGACCCAAAACTCCGGGCAGGAGACGTGCGATCGCGTCAACAAAAACGATGGCGGCAATCGCACCATTTGTCAGCACGTAGTCGCCAATCGAAATTTCCGCGTCCACTAGATGCTCGGCCACGCGATGATCGATTCCTTCGTAATGTCCGCAAATCACGATCAGGTGCTCGTGTTGGGAAAACTCGGACGCAGCACTTTGAGTAAATCTGCGTCCTTGCGGCGTCATCAACACGACCATGCTCTTGTCGGTGCGCAACGAATCTACCGCCGCGAAAATCGGCTCGGGTTTCATCACCATTCCCGGCCCGCCACCGAAAGGCGCATCGTCTACAATGTGATGCTTGTCTGTCGTCCAATCGCGCAGGTTATGAATGCGCAACTCGAGCACCCCGCTGGTTTGCGCACGTTTCAAGATGCTTTCGCCGAGTGGAGCGCGACAGATTTCCGGGAAAAGTGTCAGGATGTCGATCCGCATCGAGCCAACGTCCAACGTCCAACGCTCAACGTCCAATCCGTTAATGTAGCTGCCGCCGTCTCTGGCGGCAGATGGGCCTCACTCAATAATCTCGAGCGTCGCCCTCTGCCCGTGGCGCGCAGCGGAACTGGCAAGCAAAGCGCGGATCGCTTGAATCGTCTGGCCGTTGCGACCGATGATCCGGCCAACATCGCTTCGCCGCATTTGCAGCCTAAAGACAGTCATCCTTCCGCCCGGTATTTCGGAGAGCATGATTTCATCGGGAAACTCGACGAGCTGACGAATGACGAACTCAAGGAATTGTTTCACGATGCGAGAATAGTGGCCGTGCGGGAATTGTCGAGCAGCCGAAATAGCGATGCCCCGGGAATTTCTCGTCCGCGGTCGAGATGGCCGTAATTGGGAACCGATGCGGTCGCACTAAAATCTAGACCGCACCGACCGCAGGCTCAGCATTTTCTGGTGTCGGCTCGGCCGTTTCCGAGGTCGGCGTCGGAGTGGCTGCGCTTTGCTTCTGGTTCTTCTTGATCAAACTGCGCACCGTGTCCGAAGGCTGAGCGCCGCGCGAGATCCAATGCTCAACGCGATCCAATTTCAACACGCTGTTGTGATCGGGTTTCTTCGGATCGTAGTGCCCCACGATCTCAATAAATTTGCCGTCGCGCGGACTGCGTTTGTCCGCCACCACGACTTTGTAGAAGGGGCGATTCTTCGCGCCTTCCCTGCGTAATCTAATTGAAACTGCCATATTCTTATTTTTTCGTTCGCGCCATCTGCGCCATCATTCTTTTCATTTTCCCGGCGTTCTTCATCATCTTTCGCATCTGATTGAACCGCCGCAGCAAATCATTCACCTCGGTAACGGTGCTGCCGCTGCCCCGGGCGATGCGCTGGCGGCGCCGAGCGTTTAGTATGTCGGGCCGCGTCCGCTCTTCGCTGGTCATCGAAAGCACAATCGCTTCCGTCCGTTTGATCTGCTTCTCGTCAACGGAGAGGCCCTGCACGTTACTCATCCCCGGGATCATGCCAAGAATATTCTCCAGCGGTCCCATTTTGCGCATCATTTTGAATTGCGCGAGAAAGTCGTTGAAATCAAAGGATGCGTTCCGCAGCTTCCGCTCCATCCGCGCGGCTTCTTCTTCGTCGATCGCTTCGGCAGCTTTCTCGACCAGGCCAACGATGTCGCCCATTCCCAGGATCCGGCCAGCGAGACGGTCGGGCACAAAAACCTCGAACTGATCCAGTTTCTCGCCGACGCCGGCAAACTTGATCGGCTGCTGCGTTACTTCGCGCATTGAGAGAGCGGCGCCGCCCCGCGCATCGCCATCCAGCTTCGTCAGTACGATGCCGGTGATGCCGAGCGCCTCGTGAAAATGCGTCGCCACGCTCACGGCCTGCTGTCCGGTGGCCGCATCAGCAACCAGCAAAATCTCCTGCGGCTTTAGAAAATCACGGAGCGTTTTGATTTCTTCGATGAGCGCGGTGTCAATTTCCTGCCGGCCAGCGGTATCGAAAATCTGCACGTTACCGGTTTGCCCGGCCGCCCACTCCAGGCTGGCGGCGGCCGCGCGGCGAACATCTTTCTCGTTAGGGGGCGGCGAGTACACCGGCACTTCGACTTGCCGTCCGAGAGTCGCGAGTTGCTCGATCGCCGCCGGTCGCTGCAAATCGCATGCAATCAAAAGCGGATTCCGGCCCTGCTTCTTCAAGAGCATCGCCAGCTTGGCCGATGAAGTCGTCTTACCGGCGCCATTCAATCCCACCATCAGAATCCGGGCCGGTTTTTCGAGATTCAGCGGAGCTGCGTCGCCACCGAGGAGCGCGGTCAGTTCGTCGTGGAAAATCTTAACGATCTGCTGCCCCGGCGTAATGCTCCGCAGCACATCTTCGCCGAGTGCCTTGTCCTTGACGCGCCCGATGAAGCTTTTTGAGACCTGGAAATCCACATCGGCCTCGAGCAAGGCCAGGCGGACCTGGCGCAGGGCGTCGTTGATATTCGTCTCCGTGATCGCGCCGTGACCGCGCAGATCCTTGAAGATGTCCTGAAGCTTATCGCCGAGTTGCGAAAACATGCTAAATACTAACGAATAACGGAACGGCGGGCTTCAATCCGGGGAGCGCACGCAGCTCGCGTCCTGATTTCGGTGGCTCGCCGAAATATCCTCTTGCGCGCGCCAACTATCATTCCGCAGAAAAAGTTCGCGGCGGGCCGCGTGCGCTCCCCGGAATCCACCATCACGGTTTTTTTGGTGACGCGGCGCTAACGGGAGAAGGCGCCGGTGATGCGCTCGCTTTCGCATTCTCATCGATCGTAAACGACCAGTGCGCCTCGACTTTCTTGCCCCCGGCTTTCGCGCTGAGAATCACGACGCATGATTCATCCCGAAGTTTTTGTGTGACTTGATAGGAAACGGTTTGCGTCTTGGCGTCATAGCTTGCCGGAACCAAACCGAGCCCGCTCACACGCATCTGAATACTGCCCGGATCAACCGCACCAAATGGACTGAGATTCGCTTTCAGCAATGGTCGCGAGCTTGCGACCGTTGCACCGTCGGGCGGCTCTGTCTTGATATTCGCCGCCGCGATTTCCGTGACGGGGACGCTGCTGGCGCTTGAACTACCCCCGAACTTGATCGCGTCTTCAAAAACCTTCGGCTTGTTCGCTTCGATCAAATAACGACCAAGATTATCCATGGATGAACTAAACGGAAGCGCCTGGCCGTAAACCGTGAAAATTGCCTCGTAACCGGCGTTTCGGGCAACTTCCTTGACGTGCTCATTGTAGTAGCCGTAAGGAACGGCAAAGCAATTCACCTTGATGCCGAGCTTTTGTTCGAGGACTTCCTTGGAGCCCGCGACTTCGCCCTCCAGCCACTGTTCATATTCCGCAGGAGCGAGCCTCCGCTTCGTCACCTTGTCGTAGGGTTTTCGCAAATCTTGATGTGTCTTTGAGTGCGCCTGGATATCCACACCGGCATCGCGCATCTCCGCCAGTTGTTCCCAGGAAATCGCCTCACCACCGCCAAATTTTCCACCGCGAACTCCTTCGGTGTAGATAAACATCGTTAGCGGATAGCCGAATTTTTTTAGGATCGGCCAGGCCACTTCGTATTGAGATTTCCAACCATCGTCAAAAGTGATGACTGCGCATTTCGGCGGGATCGCTTTTTCCCCCCGTTTCCACGCAATAAAATCCTGCATCCCGATCACGGCGATGCCCTTGTCCTTCAACTCCTGCATCTGCGCTTCGAATGCGGCCGGCGTGATCTCCGTGTCGGGCCGTCTCACCTTGTTGACGAAGCGGTGATAGCCGAAGACGACAACTTGCGCCGTTTGGTCGATTGGCGGCTTGGTGCTTTGCGGCGTCGCGGTAGCCTGGGGCACAGCAGCGGCGACAGCGCTCGCTGCCGGACTCGGACTGGGAGACTGGGGAGTGGCGCTCAGCTTAACGCTCCGCTTACATGTCGGAAAACTGAGCGCCAGAAGCAACGGAATAACTGCAAATCGAGTGAGCATGAATGAGCTAACGCCTTTAGTTGCGGTCACGCAAAATACAAGCGCTTTTTAGAATCGCCCATAGCGCGAAACCTGCTGGATCGGTGACAAATCGTAGGCTACCGATGTCGGCTCAAAAATTTTGCAGATCGTTTCTCTTCGTTTAACAATCCGAATGTCGCGATCGATTCGCTTCCCTCTTGCTTTCGGTCTCGTCGGTCTCCTGGCGGGATGTGGGACCGTCACCAAGAATACAAGCCACACCTTCAAGACGGTGACAGTTGATGCCGGCCATGGGGGGAAGGATAGCGGAGCGTACCGCCGCAACGGCCCACCCGAAAAGGCTGTGGCCCTCGACGTGGCGCGCCGCCTGGACCGCAAGCTGCGTGAATCGCAGTTGAAAACTGTGATGACGCGTTCCGGTGACGTCTTTATTCCGCTCGACCAGCGAGTCGCGATCGGCAACGCACAACAGAATTCCGTTTTCGTCAGCATCCACTTCAATGATTCTCCGCGCCGGGTGATTCATGGTTTCGAAACCTATTATCATTCGTCCGCTTCGTTAGACCTGGCGCAGCGGATTCAGGGGCAACTGACTACGATCCCGGGTGCGGTGAACCGCGGAGTGCATCGGGCGAATTTCCGGGTGCTCCGCAATTTGATTTATCCATCCGTCCTCGTGGAATGCGGCTTTCTCAGCAATCGTTCAGACCGCAATGAAGCGGGTAGCGAAAGCTATCGCGAGCAGCTCGCCGACAAGATTGCAGAGGCGATTGTCGAGGAGCGTTTCGGTTCCGGAGTGTATCACGCCCGGTCTGCGCCGATGGCGCAGGGTCCTGGTCTCATTTCGCCCAGGCCATTTCCGCCCTAAAACTCGATCCCGCGCGCTTCCCGCCCGATCGCTGCGAGGATAATCAGCGCAACGAAAATAATCGCAGTGACGATCGCAAGCGATGTAGCATATCCCGCGACTCCGCCTGGGCCGGCGAAATGCTCCGCCAGTTTCGCCTCGATCACCGCGATAGGCGCAGCGCAAAGGTTGCCCAACTGATAAGCGAATCCGGGAAAAGTCCCGCGCAACTCCGGCGGCGAGAGTTCATTCAAGTGGACTGGCACCACGCCCCAGGCGCCCTGCACCATGAATTGCATCCAAAAGCCGCCGACAATGAGCAGCGCCAGCGGCGGTGCAAAAATCCAGGCCGGAATGAGGAAAGCGCCGGCCGCTGCCGCGATGATGATGGAGCGGCGCCGACCCCAATTCTGCGACAGGAATCCAAAGGTCGTGCCGCCACAGATCGCGCCGAGAGCGTATATGATACTGACCAACAGTACCTGGTTGACGCCGAGGCCGCGCTGTTTTTCGAGAAACGTCGGATAGAGATCCTGCGTGCCGTGCGACATGCAGTTAAAAGCAGTCATTAGCAGAATCGCGTAGAGAAAGAGGCGCCAATGCTCGCGGAACGTCTGCGAAAGGGGCCGCGCAATTTTTTCTGCGATATTTGTCCGATGACGTTGCCAAACCGCGGATTCCGGGACCCGCGCACGAATGAAAATGACGAGCAACGCCGGCATGGCCCCCGCCACAAAAAGTCCGCGCCATCCGAAGCGCGGGAAGACGAGCGCGTAAACTATTGCCGCCAGCAAGAAACCGAACGCATAGCCCTGCTGCAGAATTCCCGAGAAGAGACCGCGGGTCTTCACCGGCAGCGTTTCCATCGCCAGCGACGCGCCCAATCCCCATTCACCGCCCATTCCAATCCCAAAAAGCACACGCAGGATCAAAAACACCGTAAAGTTCGGCGCGAAGGCGGTGAGCAATTCGACGACCGAATAGAAGACGATATCGATCATCAGAGGCACACGCCGGCCGAAGCGATCTCCCAGCATTCCGAAAAGCAGGGCACCGATCGGTCGCATCATCAGCGTGAGCATGCTGGTGAAAGCGACTTCGGGAATCGTCTTTCCGAAATCCCGCGCTACCGCGGAGAAAACGAAAGTGAGCAAAAAGAAATCGAGCGCATCCAATGCCCATCCCAGGAAGCAGGCAACGAACGTGTTGCGCTGAACGCGATTCAAGGACTTGAACAACTGCCACGCTTCCATGCCGCATTTAACTTTTGGACTGCGAAATTTGGAAGCTTCGATTCGACGAGGCGTGGGCGCTCGTCGGCACACCGCCTCAAGATTGCCGTAGAAAGAAAACTTAACAGGCAAATTGCGCATATTCCCCGCGGCAGCGATCGTGGGCGTTCCGGGGAGCGCACGCGGCTCGCGTGCTGGTTTCGGCGGCTCGCCGAAATGGCCTTGTCACGGCGGTTGGTCGAAAGCCCGGGCTTCCTCCGTGACGTAGCCGGACAAAGTTCGCACTGCGAACCGCCAGTGCCAGCACGCGAGCCGCCTACGCTCCCTAACTCTGACATATTGACGCATCATGATGCGTCAATTTGTTTCTTGCCCACGAGGCCAAAACAGTCTTTAATTACCGACTTGCCATGTCCGACGAACTTCACCCATTCGAAAAGCTCTTGCGCGAGCGCATCGTCATTCTTGACGGCGCGATGGGTACGATGATCCAGCGTCACCGCTTTGGCGAAACGGAATATCGCGGAGAGCGCTTTCGCGATTGGAAAGGCAAGGATCTGAAGGGCAGCCTCGAACTGCTTCAGCTCACCAAACCGGAAGTCGTCGCGGAGATTCACACACAATATCTCGAGGCCGGTGCCGACCTCATCGAAACCAACACCTTCAGCGCGACGACAATTGGGTTGCATGACTTCCTCTTTCAGGGCGAACCAACAAGCGGGCGAAAAGATTCGGAATTTTTCCAGCGCGTGGTCGACGATGCCGATCTCGGCGCGCTCGCGCACGAGATCAATGTTGAAGCAGCGCGCCTCGCGCGAAGCGCGGCCGATGGGATGGCGAACAAGACCGGAGTCCCCCGGTTTGTTGCCGGCTCGTTGGGGCCCCTGCCCGTGGCCGCTTCCTTATCCCCGGATGTAAACGATCCAAGTTTTCGCGCCGTTACCTTTGATCAAATCCAGCGTGCCTATGCACAGCAGGCTGCCGCGCTGCTCGAGGGCGGTGTCGATCTGCTTCTAATCGAAACGATCTTCGACACCCTGAACGCCAAGGCCGCGCTCGCGGCGATCGCGCAGGTTTTTGAGAGCGCTCAGAAACGCGTGCCGCTGATCATTTCCGCGACAGTCACGGATCTTTCAGGGCGAACTCTAAGCGGCCAAACCGTGGAAGCGTTCCTCACTTCCATCGCTCACGCCAAGCCGCTCGTGATCGGATTGAATTGCGCGCTCGGCCCGAACGAAATGAAGCAGTACGTCGAAGAGCTTTCGCGGATGGTGCAGGGCTATACGGCCGCCTATCCAAATGCCGGACTGCCCGATCCTCTTTCGGAGACCGGTTTTCCGGAAACGCCGGAGAGCTTTGCGCCGCAGCTGCGTGAATGGGTGGCAAATGGCTGGCTCAATGTCGTCGGCGGTTGTTGCGGAACGACACCGGATCACATCCGCCTGATCGCAGAAGGTGTGCGCCATTGTCCCCCTCGGCAAATTCCGGGGAGCGCACGCGGCTCGCGTGCAGTGGCCGGTGGCTCGCCGGCCGCATTTGTCGATGATGCGTCTCGGCGAGCCGCCGAGCCGGGCACGCCAGCGGCGCGCGCTCCCCAGACGCCAGACACTGATCGCGTTTACCCATTGCAGCTCTCCGGTCTCGAGCCACTCAACATTACACCCGAGATGGGTTTCGTGGTCGTAGGCGAACGGACCAACATCACCGGCTCACCGAAATTTTCCAAGCTGATCCTGGCAGATGATTTCGATGGAGCGCTGGCCGTGGCGCGGCAGCAGGTGAAAAACGGCGCCAACATCCTCGACGTCAATATGGACGAAGGGATGATCGACTCGGAAGCGGCGATGACGCGCTTCTTGAATCTGATCGGGAGCGAGCCGGAAATCGCGCGCATTCCCCTCATGATCGACAGCTCAAAATGGAGCGTGATCGAAGCGGGCTTGAAATGCGTCCAGGGCAAAGCGGTCGTGAATTCGATCAGCTTGAAAAATGGCGAAGAGGAATTTCTACGGCAAGCGTCGCTCGTTAGGCGCTACGGCGCGGCGGTGATCGTGATGGCTTTCGATGAAAGCGGTCAGGCCGATTCCCTCCAGCGCCGAATCGAGGTCTGCGCACGCGCCTACAAAATCCTGACTGAGCGCGCGACTTTTCCGCCTAACGATATCATTTTCGATCCGAACGTTCTGACCGTGGCCACGGGATTGGAAGAGCACCGAAATTACGCGGTCGATTTCATCGAAGCGACGCGATGGATCAAAGCGAACCTGCCGGGCGCGCGCGTCAGCGGCGGCATCAGCAACATTTCATTTTCGTTTCGCGGAAACAATGCCGTCCGCGAGGCGATGCACGCGGCGTTTCTTTATCACGCCATCCACGCCGGTCTGGATATGGGAATTGTCAACGCCGGACAGCTCGCGGTTTACGCTGAGATCGAACCGGAGCTGCGCGAGCGCGTTGAAGATGTGCTCCTCAATCGACGCGATGATGCGACCGAGCAGCTGGTTGATTTTGCGGAGACGGTCAAAGCGAAGGGCAAGACGCCGGTCGATGCCGAGGTCTGGCGTTCGGCCCCGGTTGAGGAACGCCTTTCGCACGCCCTGGTCAAAGGCATCATCGATTACATCGAAGCCGATACCGAGGAAGCACGACAAAAAAGCAAGCGACCGCTCGATGTGATCGAGGGTCCGCTGATGGCTGGCATGAGCGTGGTGGGTGATCTGTTCGGCGCCGGAAAAATGTTTCTTCCCCAAGTCGTAAAGAGCGCGCGAGTGATGAAAAAAGCGGTCGCGTATCTACTGCCGTTCATGGAAGCGGAAAAAGCGGTGGACGCGAAACCTCGTGCCTGCATCGTCATGGCTACTGTCAAAGGCGACGTGCACGACATTGGGAAGAACATCGTCGGCGTGGTGCTGCAATGTAATAACTATCAGGTCATCGATCTTGGCGTCATGGTGCCGGCTGCGAAGATTCTGGAAACCGCGCGGGAGCGAAAAGCTGACCTGATCGGCCTGAGTGGATTAATCACGCCGTCGCTGGACGAGATGGTGCACGTCGCTCAGGAAATGGAGCGCCAGGAATTTTCGCTGCCGCTACTGATTGGCGGCGCCACCACCAGCCGCGCGCACACCGCAGTGAAGATCGCACCGCACTATCGTTCGAGCACGGTGCACGTGCTCGATGCCTCACGCGCGGTCGGCGTAGTGAGCAAACTCTTGAGCGACGAGCTCAGAGCGGATTTTGATTTGGAAACGCGAGCCGATCATGCGCGGCTGCGCGATGAGCACGCCGCAAAGACGAACGAAAAAAAGCTTCTCACGCTCGAGCAAGCGCGCGCCAAACGCACCCCGATCGCGTGGGAAGGATACGAACCGGCAAAACCGGACTCTCCAGGCATACGGGTTTTCGCGAGTGATTCGAGGGACGCAACCCTTGCGATGCCGCTCGAAACACTTGTCCCTTACATCGATTGGTCGCCTTTTTTTCATACGTGGGAATTACGCGGCCGATATCCAGCCATCCTCGACGATCCGACGGTCGGGAAACAGGCACGCGAACTTTTCGACGACGCTCAGAAGCTTCTCGATCAAATCGTGCGAGAGAAATTGCTTACCGCCCGTGGAGTATATGCGTTCTGGCCGGCGAACTCGGTCGGCGATGATGTGGAAGTTTATGAGGACGAAACGCGGTCAAATCCCCTAACGACTTTTCATTTCCTCCGCCAGCAAATGCAGAAGCCGGCGGACCAATGGAACCATTGTCTGGCCGATTTCGTCGCTCCGAAAGGGAGCAATCTTGCCGACTACCTTGGCGGATTTGCGGTGACCGCGGGCATCGGCGCCGATGAACTGGCAAAGAAATTCGCGGCCGATCACGATGACTACAACGCCATTCTGACGAAGGCACTGGCCGATCGCCTCGCAGAAGCGTTCGCGGAATATCTGCATCAACAGGCACGCATCGCGTGGGGCTTCGGGGCGACGGAGAAACTTTCGCACGAGGAATTGATCCGGGAACGTTATCGCGGCATTCGTCCGGCCGCGGGCTACCCGGCGTCACCAGATCATACCGAAAAACAAATGCTGTTCGAACTGCTTGAGGCAGAGAAAAACACTGGTATCACGTTGACCGAATCGTTTGCCATGCACCCGGGCGCGAGTGTGAGCGGACTCTATTTTTCCCATCCCGAAGCGAAGTATTTCGGGGTCGGAAAAATCGATCGCGATCAGGTCGCAGATTACGCGCGCCGCAAGAATCGGCCTAACGAATACATCGAAAAATGGCTGAATCCGAACTTGAACTATTGAAGTTCAAGTGTTCTCCGATGCCTCCGGCGGCGGAGAGGGATCGTTAATTTGCGCGCCGAAAAGGAGCAGCGCGCCCGCTTCATCAGCCGAAACCGCATCGGGTTCCGCAGTATCCGCGTCCGCCTTCGGCCACTGCACGCTCCAGGCCAGGCCACACTTTTCCAGAAACCGAATAAAATAACGCGTGAGGTCGAATTCCCACCACTTCAATCCGTGCGCAGCGCAGCGTGGTTTGGCGTGATGATTGTTATGGTAACCTTCGCCGAACGCGCCCACCCCGATCCAAAAATTGTTGCGACTCTGATCGGAGGTATCAAAGCTCCGATAGCCGAGCTTCGGCATGTGACAGATCGAATTCACCGCCCAGGTCATGTTGTAAATGATGAGCATCGGAACGTAGAGGCACCAAAGCATTCCGGTGAAACCGAATACGATCCAAAGCGTCGTCGCGACCGCAAGATGCGGCAGGACGTAGAGGTAGCTGCGCTCCCACAAACGACAGTACCAGATCTTGCGTACGTCGGCCGCGTAACGCAACGAACGTCCGCGGAACTTCTCGGGTTTGCGAATCAACCACATCATGTGGGCATAGGGAAATCCGTGCACCGGGCTGTGAATGTCTTCGTCGGTGTCCGATTTCAAGTGATGATAGCGATGGTCGCCGACCCAGGTGACCGGGTCGCCCGCCAACGTCACCGCCGAACCGGTCGCGAAAATAAACTTAAGCCACTCCGGCATCTCGAAACCGCGATGGGTGAGATAACGATGGAGATAAAGGGTCGTGCTCAACCCGCCCCAAAAATAAAGAGCGACCATGACCGGCAGATAGGAAAGGTGAAATCGCGTCATCAACCCGATGACGCCAAGCACCTGCAAGAGGATCAGGATCGCGAAAATGAAGACATTGAGTTTTTCGTGCTTAAACATGGAGACGGAACGCGAGAGCGAGGACGATAACCAAGAAGACGCGAGCGCGTTCCGGCATTGTGACGCGAAAAACCGGGGGCGGCAAGCGGCGATATTGTCCTGGTCGGGACGGCGCGCTGCGCCGTTCGATTTGCATCGCACAACCTTGAGCCGATGCAGCTTCCTTCGGGAGCAACCATCTCGGACATTGCAGCGCAGCGTCCCCACGTTCCGCGCCCAATCGTCAAGGGCCGATGAAGTTTCGGGTGCGAGACGCCGCGCGACGTGCTAAGCATCACCCGCACTTTCGGGGTGTAGCTTAGCTTGGTAGAGCGCCTGGTTTGGGACCAGGAGGTCGCAGGTTCAAATCCTGTCACCCCGACCACTCTTGGTAGCAGCCGATCTGTTGAGCAATTTTTCCGTGTATATTCTCAAGAGCCAGAAAACAGGGCGGCGTTACGTTCGATCATGTCAGAATCTAGATGATCGTCTTCGCCGCCAACGCCGGTCAATCGAAAGCCACGAAGCATGGGGTTCCATGGATACTGCTCCACCGCGAGAGCTTTTCGACGCGTCGGAGAGCTGTGCGAAAGGAGCGTTATTATAAGACGGGTCGTGGTCGCGATGAACTGGATCAACTTTATTGAGCGGTCGCTGCGGCGACAGGTCGCAGGTTGTCACCGCGGCGACTCACCTCCGACCAAAGAGACTCGACGGTGAAATTTCTTTTTCGATCCCTCGGCTGCGCACCCCTTCTTGCAGCTGCGGTCCTGGCGGCGCAGGACTCTCTCCCTTCTTCCCTCTCGACCACCAGCCCCACGCCTTCCGCGCGGCCGGAGCTGATTCCGTCGCCGCTGCCAGGGCCAACCGGCGAGCCTGCTCTTCCCGCCCCCGCGAATATCCCAGATTTGTCGCAACTGGATGCGTTGTTCAAGCAATCCTCAATGGGCAAGGAGGCGGATGATCTCAAGCGTCATTTGGAATCGCGTAAACTCGCAAACCAGGTAGTAAGCGATCCCGATATCGTCGCCGCGAAAGCGGCCGCGAAAGCGGCGAAGACTGACCTGCAGAAACGCGAGAGGCTGAGGCTCTATTACAACCTTTATTACGGCCGCATGGAAGCGCTGGCTGCCACTCCGGAATTGAAAGCATACGTGAACCAGACGAAAAACGCCCATCTCGCGCTTCTGGCGCAACCGCGCGTGCGACCAACACCGACCCCGGCAAAAAGTCCCGAACATTGAATGATATTCGGAGCCAAATCGCCTAACGAATATCTTGTCCCCGCGCCCGGCTTGCCTGTGCCTGCGACGGTATGCTAGATTCCCCGCAAAGACGCTGGCGCGTTCGTCTAGTGGTTAGGACACAGCCCTCTCAAGGCTGGTGCACGG